>CAVQKW010000006.1:0-553328 GCA_963713175.1 uncultured Gammaproteobacteria bacterium
GTGTTCCCTCACGTGAAGCCAAAGTGACAGGCGGCGTGGGAGTCAATGGGAAGCCGTGCGCGGCGAGCGCGTACGCGCCCCCGAGGGGGAACCTAACGCCCTCATCGGACAAGTACTGCGACATCTCTCTGTAGTCTTTGTTCAGCATCGAAGGTAGGGTCGAAGAATAGCCAGGCGTCATGGGTCAGCTCCCACACCTGCGCAAGCCGTTCAGCTGGACTGCCCGGCATGAAGCCGCCGTCGTCGGCCTCGTGATGGGACCGAAACAGCCTGACGGTTCGAGTTTCGAGAGACATATCCTGACGTTGCCTGCTGAGCTGGAACGAAGACCCGAATTGTACCAACGTGATCATTCTCGGGGAGGGGTCGCTTGCCGCATTGACGAGAAATCAAAAAGATTGCTTTTAATCGTCTCCGCCGTCGCCACGGGGATCGTCGTCGGCAGACCGGTCTTGAGTGCTGTAGAGATTTACGTGAGCCGCCGAGTGGCTATGCAGATTGGCAGAATGGTCATTGAATGGATTTAGTTGTATTCACCACAACCGCGCCGCCCTTCATCACAAAATTCGCATGTTCCAGTGCCCGAATGTCTTTCAAAGGGTCGCCCGGCACGGAGATGATGTCAGCCAGTTTGCCAGCTCCAAGGTCCCAACGCGATCCTGCATACCCAGAAGCTCCGCAGCATTGCGCGTCGCCGCATGAATGATCTCCATGGGCGTCATGCCGGCTTCCGCATAGTCTTCGTAGACTAGCAAGCTCGCTTGCCCGCGTGTCTTCCCTGGCATGGACACGTACATGTCGGACCCGGCCGCAATGGGTACACCGAGCTTTACCGCCCGCATTAAGCGCTCTTGTTCTTGCTTGACGAACGCCGCATATTCCTTTTCGCGCTCTGCTCGTTCCGTCGCCGTTGGCTGGCGCGTGCCGAAACTCATGTCAACTAAGGTCTTCACCGTGGCATCCGTCGGCACAAGAAATATGTGCTTCTCGACCATCATTTGGAGCACGTCGTCGGCTATGAAAAGGCCGTGTTCGATTGAATCGACCCCGGCCTCCGCCGCAATGCGAGTGACCTTATTACCGATCGCATGCGCCGCCACTTTCACCCCGGAAACATGGGCCTCATCCACGATAGCTTTCATTTCGTCCAGGGTCACGTGCGCTGGCGAACCATTCACAATGACCTTGATACAAGTCGCTCCGTCATAGAGAGCCTGCCGAACTGCCTGGCGCGCGCTCTCTGGGCCGCGAATAGTCACGTACTCCTCTTCGATCAGATTCTGCGCCGCTGGAGTGAGCCGTCCGAACTGGCCGCCCTGCGCCGCGAGCGCCCGGGTAGAGGTCACCATCCGTGGTCCCTGTACCCATCCATTCTCAATGGCGCGGCGCAACGCCACATCGCCATTCACCCCAGAGTTTCCGACATCGCGCACCGTCGTTATCCCTGCCTCCAAGTCTTCTCTCGCCAATTTCGCCCCGAGTAAGCTTGGTCTGCGGTAGTCTGTGTTGCGACGAGCCGCAACATCTCCCCGTCTCTTAACGACGGGTCCGATCCGTCCAATTCTTCGAGCAGATGCGTATGAGCATCGATCAGACCGGGAAGGAAGTCACGTCCCCCAGATCAATGACTCTTGCATTCGCGGGAATGGCAAGCCGGGAACCGACTGCAGCAATCTTTACGCCTACGACCAGTACGACGGCATCTTTAACGACCTTGTCATTCGTGCCGTCAATCAGACGGTGTGCCCGTATCGCCAAGGCCTGTTTGTTTTGGCCAGCCTCTTGTGCCTCCGGAGCAACGCTTGAGATGGCGACCCAAAAGGCGAACGCGGCGACCGGAAAGCAGCGGTTCAGCATTTCTGCTCCTTGACTATGTGCGGCCAAGTTATACGGCGAAGGCACCGTCTGCACATCTCTTGAAATGTCGAGAACGATCCATTCGAAGGATGAGATCAGTAGGCCGTGCGATGAGCGGCCGCGATTGCAACGGGAGCAGTTAAAGGCATCGAGACACTGAGCGCAATTTATTCAGGCGACCGGGTGACGCGGAGAGCGGCGGCTGGGAAAGGCTTCCGCTCTGCAAGCCGCCCCGTGAGCCACCCTTGTACTTCCTGCTCAACCCATCCCACCGAGTGAGCGGTGATGCGAACACTCATCGGGAAGCGACCCTGCGCTTGTAGCTCGTAGATCTTTGTCTTGCCGAGTCCGGTCATATCGATGACCTGTGCAAGACGCAGAATCCGAATCGGTGCGCTCCGTGAGGTTGGTTCAAACCGAACCTGAGCTGGTGCTGGGTCGGAGGGCGTCCGGCGAATGTCAGTCTTAGCTTTGCACGTCGACATGTCTGCGATATCTCCAGATGGCTCTCGCCCTTCTTCCGCGAATCGAGTTCTCACGCCTAACAGATCATTGGCACACGCGACAAAAAGTCATCCGAAGTAATGGGGTAGTTTTGCCTCTAACTCTCACCTCCAGTTAACACCAGCCTCCGATAACCCCAAGGAATTCGCGCGGTTGCCCGCGGTTCGCCGCGAAACACCCTACAAACTTCAGAAGGTTCTCAGGCTGCGCGCCGTCCACAGCTGTTCATACGTGTTGTTTGTCAGCCGCTACCAGCCGTTCTCACGGCGGGCAGAGCATTCGCGCGTTGGTGGAGGCGGGCGAGAAGACTGGCAACGTCGATACGCTGTTCGGGGACTTTATCCGTCACGATCTTCCGCGCGGTGCTGCGAGTCAGTGCCTACAGCACGCTGCAGCACGACCTGGAACGGGCCGGGTTCGGCTCGTCGCACTGCCTGACTTTGCCGCAATCGGCGTTCGGCCTGTCCAGCGTGACAACGGATCGCAAGCTGGCGCTGGCGGCAGTTCTCGGACCTTCACGGGAGGCGCTTCGGCGCTCCCTTTTCCCGCCCTTGGGCGCTGGAGCTGTCGGTGCGGGTAGGGTTTCCGGTGGAGACGAGGAATGCGGCAGTTGGCCGGTTGCGACGGACTCTGCGCCAGTATTAGATCTCGGTCCACTCATCGAGGCGGACAGCGCGAAAACTTTCGTGCGTTCTGGGGTGGTTTTGGGCTCGATGCAGGATTGGCAGCTGGCCGCTGCCGTATCACGATCAGTGCCATGGCCGCGGACGCGTTCATTCACTGTCGGGTAACTTCAGAGGTGAAGGCGCTCGTGCGCAGGCTCGCCGAGCGCGACGGGATCAACGAGTCAACACTCGTCAAGCAGCTCCTCGAGGTCCTCCTTCGGACCCAGGCCCTGGCGGACCTCCCGGCGCCGGCGGAGCCGGACAAGGTGAACCGCGGTGCGCGCCTCTACGTACGCCTGGCGGCCGAGGATTGGAGGCTGCTCAGGGAGCGCTCGAGCGCTCGGGGGCTGCCGTCGGCAACCTACGTCTCGCTCCTGGTGCGCTCCCACCTGCGGGCTGCCGCGCCACTACCCAAGGCCGAGTATCTGGCGCTCAAGCAGTCCGTGCTGGAGCTGACGGCCATGGGTCGGAATCTGAATCAGATCGCCCGGGCGATGAACCAGGGCGGCAGGCCGGGCTTACCGGGACGGGCCGAAGTCGGCGCGATGCTCAAGATCGCAGAAGGCCTGCGGGACCATTTCAAGGGACTGCTCAAAGCCAACGAGCTGAGCTGGAGGGGACATGAGGGATCTCTTTGACGCCGGGGGCGGCGTGCGGTGGCTCGACATCGGAAGCTATGCTCGGCAGGGACCCGGACGGCGTGATCGCCTTTCTCCGGCCCAGATCGAAGTCATCGCCCGCACCGTCCACCGAACCCCGGAGGTCATGGTCAAGGTCCTGAACCGGGGAGGGCAGAACCTCGGAGCCGTCGCCCGCCATCTCGACTACCTGACCCGGAAAGGCGAGCTTGAGATCGAGACCGATGAGGGTGAGCGCCTTAAGGGCAACGGGGCCGAAGCGGAGCTGCTGGACGACTGGGATCTGGATCTGGACGAGGAGCGCCGTACCGCGGATCTGAAGGCCCGTGGAACGCGTAACCCGCCGAAGCTGGTCCAGAAGCTCATGTTCTCGATGCCGGCGGGAACGCCGCCACAGAAGGTGCTAGCCGCGGTCAAGACTTTCGCCCGGGAGGAATTTGCGCTCAAGCACCGCTACGCGATGGTGCTCCACACCGACGAGCCGCACCCGCACGTGCACCTGGTCGTCAAGGCTATGGGCGCTGACGGTAAGCGGCTGAACATCCGCAAGGCGACGCTCCGGGAGTGGAGAGCGACAGTTCGCTCGACACCTGCGCGCAGAGGGCGTGGCGGCGAATGCGACGCCTCGTCAGGTCCGCGGCCAGATCAAGCCAGCGAAGACTGACGGAATCTATCGGGCAGCGTTGCGAGGCGCCTCGACGCACCAACGGGAAAGGGCGGAGGCGGTCGCACGGGAGCTCGCCGCCGGTCAAGTCAAGACCGAGCCGGGCAAGAATCGCTTGCTTCAGACTCGGCGCGAGGTTGTGCGAGGATGGAGCGAGGTTGCCGACAATCTCGTCATGCAAGGCCAGGTGGAGCTCGCTTTAGCGGTGCGGCGATTCGTTGCTCGAATGCCGCCGCCGCGGACGGAGAATGAACAAATCGCGGAAAGGTTGCGGGAATTTCGTGCCCGCAAGGCGGTCCGGAATACCAGCAGGTCAACGATATGACCAGTTGTCGTTGACGCGGTAGTCGACAGATGGTCTATTCAGCTCAAGTGGTTGTGGTAATTCGAGCAGTTTATGCGACCCAAGTGTCGCGACATAAAGCGACGTTTAGGGCGTCTATATACCGTTAGTTTGGCCGGCAAGAGCGCCATGCGAACCCGAAGTCAGCCGTTCAATCTGGCGACAGTGGTGTCAAATGCACGGCTGTCAGATCGCGAAAAATCTGCTACAACGAAGCCGCAACGCGCCGATCAAGTTCACTTGGATCGGACGCGTATGCGGCTTCGGTTGAGTCAGCAATTCATCGCTGGCGCCCCAAGCCCGGGGAAACCTTCGCCCGAGGCTGAACGATTGCACTGCGGATCGGTGGCGGAGGCCGTCAAACTAACTCTCGCTGCAGCGAGCGGCCGGACGGCCGTCGCTGAGCTTAATCGTTAGGTGAGGGATGCGGCTTGACGTCATCCGCTTATGTCCGGCTCCTGCTCCGATCGTGGCGAAGCGTCTGAATCAACGTAGCGAGTGCTAAATGCAAGAACTTCAGGTGACGGCACGTCGAGCAGCCATGGTATTTTGGTCCATACTTTGGCGTTCATTCGTTCTCATTGTTCTCCTTGGCCTGTGTTGGAAGCTGATCATGAATCGGCGTACCGACCCCGTCGAAACTAGAATTTGGTACGCCCTTACTTACGTACTATGGTTTCTTGGCACATGGTGGGGCCTTCGCAAAGGCTCATGGTCAGAATTCCGCATCGCACTCATCAAACGGGGAACTGGCTGACTCGTACGGTGGATCCGTCACCTAACAATCGTTGGAGGGGTCCGTGAGAGTCGGCAGTGTCGCCGCGGGTGCGGGAAGACAGCGTGCACCCGCGGCTCTGATCGGGCGCTTCTGTGCGGCCCCTCAACTTCACCGTTAGGGCATCACAAGCGAGACGCCCCAGTGGCCGCCGCCGCCTTCGCACTTGTCCTAGTTTGCTTCGTTCTGGCGATCGGCGGCGTTGCCGCTCTCTGTTCCAAGTTTCGCTGGTACAAGGGTTACCTCATCTACGTGTCGGCACTCACCATCCTTGGCATCGTCGCGACCGACGTCTCGCGCCCGCACTACGGCACCGACGCGCGCGGCCTGCTTGCCTCCATTGCCTCAAACCTGCCGTTGGGGGCCGCGTATCTCTTCCCGCTGGGTACGATGGTGCGAAGAGCGGCGGCTCCGCGCTCCATCATCGTTGCTTCGTTCATCCTGACGCTGGTCGCGATTCCCTTGTGGTTCGCCTGGACAATCTTTATTGGCTGCACCATTGGTCAAGACTGTCTGTAGCTTGTGACGCCTAACAATCGTTGGAGGGGTCCGTGATGCGCTTCTTGTTTGGGGCCTGGGGCGCTGAGAAATTGTGCGCCCTCGGCGCCCTCGGCGCCATCGGGCGCTTCTGCGCGGCCCTTCAACTTCACCCCTAGGCCACCTCATGTTTGCGCTTCTGCCGTTGCTCATCGCCGTCCCCGGAGCCGTTACAGGGGGGGGGTGCCACCCGATGTTGCGAAGCTTGTACTTGCGAAGCCAATCGTCGATATCCCATCGTCTAAGTTCCTGCTGTGCGCCCGGATCAATGGCACAGACCCACAAAAGTCTCTACTGCACACGCTTGAGCGGCCCGATCGAACAGTGGTTGCGGGCTCGGAGTGTCATCCTTGGATCGACGTTTATGGTTCTGTTTGCGACGAGGGGGGGCAGAAGGCGTGCAGTGGTTGACCGATCGCCGTTTATCAATGACACATGGGATTGCTTGCTAAAGGGCCCATTGAGCAGGCGGCGTGGGACCGCCTCAATTACTCGATCTACGTCCCGCCCGAGGGCTTCGACTTACTGACTGTGTTGGGGGAACAAGGTGCGGAGCGATTTATCATGGAGCTTGGTACCCGAGCCGACCTCGGAACCACTTGGGCGGCAGCGATCCTGGGATTTCTGGAGCTCAAGGGCGGACTCAGCGGGCAAGCCCGTTTGGACCGTGCAGAGCAACGATGTCTACCGGCGGCTCGCGCGGGCGATTCCTACGCGCAATACGTGTTAGCGTGGATCCTGCTGGAGTTGCGACGACCGGAAGAAGCTTTTCAATGGATGAACCGCGCAGCGGCTGTCGGTAATTTTCTCCCCGCCTGGGCGGACCTCGGACGTTTTACCTTGGGTGGTGTTGGGCTCAGGCATCCCAGCGTCGCGCGGGGAATTGACATACTGTGGAGTGCCCATAGACGTGGGCACCAGGCAGCCCTCCTATTCATTTGCGATACATATCGCCGCGGCAGGTGCGGGCTAGCACGAAGAGCGGTCGGCTATCTTATGAGCCCGTACGCATTGATTCGTTTTTACTTCGCTCTGTTGCTGCACCCGTTTACGGAACGAGTGTTTGTAAATATGCACACAGGAGAGCGCCCGTTCCGCTCGGTCGCGCCAACGAGTGGGCGCGCTTCTTCCGGATCGTGACCAAGGCGGACCAACAGCGTCGAACTCGCAGGTGCGCCTTGGTAATGTGGCCTGCTGAACTGCATGAGCGGTGCAATATGGTAGGGAATCCAGAGTCATTGGACATGGCGAAAGAGAGTTCTGCCGAGACCCCGATCTCCGATGCGGACCTAACAGCTCTTGCGCAGACTCCTATGGCGCTATTACCTCGGGCAAGGCGGCGCCTTTTACATCAATACCAGTTACGTCGTCGGCGGTGCAGAGGCCCTAACGCAGATAATCTCCGAGCGCGCACCGGGAGGTAAGCGTCTGGTGAGGGCCGCATGGGCAAGCGATCGGCACACCGGGATGATAGGCGACTCATGGCGGACAAGGGTGTACGTGTCCGCTTGGAGCGCAGATGGACACATCCGCCGTTGTGGCGAGAGCGGACACGCTGGGTCGACGAGTAGTCCCGAGGCGCTTTCGGAGCCTCGAGGAGAAAGTGAGGATCATTGCGGAGGCGATGGCGCCTGGCGCATCGGTCGCGGCGGTGGCGCGCAAGCACGGCGTCAACGCCAACCTGGTGTTCGCCTGGATGCGGTTGCAGGAGCAAGGGATGCTGGCGACGCGCACGCGACGCTCGCGGCCAAAGCTTCTGGCCGTATCGGTCACTGCCGAGGCGCCGGCGAGTGCTACACCGAGCGTCATCCAGGAACATCTGCAAATCATGCTGCCGGACGGCACCTGTGTGCGCGCGTTTGGCAAGGTGCCAGGCGAGCAACTTGAGCGCGTGCTACGACTGCTGCGTCGATGATCGCACCGCCACTGGGCGCTCGGGTGTGGTTGGCGGCCGGTGTCACCGACATGCGCAAGGGATTCGATGGCCTGGCCGCGGTCGTTAAGAGCACGCTGGCCGAGGATCCGTATGCAGGACATTTGTTTGTCTTTCGCGGTCGCCGCGGGGATCGGATCAAGGTGCTGTGGTGGGATGGGGATGGCTTGTGTCTGTTCGCGAAGCGGCTCGAGCGAGGTCGCTTCGTGTGGCCGAGAGCGACGAGTGGAGTCGTGTCATTGTCTCCAGCGCAGCTGTCGATGTTGATCGAAGGGATCGATTGGAGGCGAGTGGAACGCACGCAGCGACCGGAGCTGGTAGTGTAAAAATAGCTTGTTTTATAGACCTTTCCGCGTGCACCACGCCGAGACTAACAGTATAATGTGCGCGTGGTGGAGCACACCGATCTGCCCGACGACGTCGCGAGCTTAAAGCAGCTCGTCACGACGATGCGGCAAGCGCTCGCCAGCCGCGACATCCAGATCGAGCACCTCAAGCTCCTGCTCGCCAAGCTGCGCCGGGCGCAGTACGGACGCTCCTCGGAAGCCCTGGATGAACGGATCAACCAGCTCGAGCTCTCGATCGAGGAGCTCGAAGCCAGCCAGGCACAGGATCTTCCCTCACCCGAGCCCGGCGAGCTGCTCAAGAACAAGCCGGTCCGCAAGCCCTTACCTGCGAGTTTGCCGCGCGAGACGGTTTCTCATCCACCCGTGCCTGCCGAGAGCGCATGCCCAGGCTGCGGCGGTAAGCTTCGGTACCTGGGCGAGGATGTCACCGAGATCCTGGAGCGCATCCCCGAGCAGTTCAAGGTCATCCGGCACGTTCGGCCGAAGCTCTCGTGCACGACCTGCTCGCAGATCGTGCAGGCCCCGGCTCCTTGCCGGCCGATCGAGCGCAGCATCGCAGGCTCGGGGTTGCTTGCGCATATCCTGACCGCCAAGTACTGCGATCATCAGCCGCTGTACCGGCAGAGTCAGATCTATGCCCGGGACGGGGTCGACCTCGATCGGTCGACACTCGCTGGAATGGTGGGCCGCTGCGCGGCGCTGCTGACGCCGCTGGCCGAGGCGATCGGTCAGTACGTGAAGGGTGCGGCCAAGATCCACGCCGACGATATACCGATCCCGGTGCTCTCACCGGGGAACGGCAAGACCAAGACGGGGCGGTTGTGGCCCTACGTTCGCGATGATCGGCCTTGGGCCGATGCGGCCCCGCCGGCGGTGTGGTTTAAGTACTCGCCCGATCGTAAGGGCGAACGGCCGTTAGAGCATCTGAAGGACTACCACGGCATCCTGCAAGCCGATGGGTACGCGGGGTTCAAGCGTTTGTACGAGACGGGCCGCGTCGTTGAAGTCGGCTGCTGGGCTCACGTGCGGCGACCTTTTTATGAACTCTCGGTCGCTGCTGACTCGCCGATCGCACGCGAGGCGCTCGAACGGATCCAGGCGCTGTTCACGATCGAGGCCGAGATCCGCGGCCGATCGGCCGATGAGCGTCGCGCCGTGCGCCAGGCGCGTGCGGGACCGGTACTCGAGGAGCTGCACCGTTGGTTCCACAGCACCTTGAGCAAGCTCTCGCGCAAGTCAGCGCTCGCTGTCGCCATCCGGTATGCGCTGACGCGCTGGATGGCACTCACTCGCTATCGCGACGATGGACGCCTGGAGCTCGATAACAACGCTGCCGAACGCGCTTTGCGCGCTGTGGCCTTGGGGCGCAAGAACTTCCTGTTCCTCGGCGCCGATACCGGCGGTGAGCGTGCCGAGGTGATCTACTCGCTGATCGGTACGGCGAAGCTGAACGGCCTGGATCCGCAAGCCTACCTGCGGCATGTTCTCGAGCGTATCGCCGACCATCCGATCAACCGGATCGAGGAGCTCCTGCCGTGGGACGTCGCGCCCAAGCTCGCCCCCCAGCAACGACTCGCGGCGTGATGGCTACGCGCCGCACACCACGGCAAAAGCTCGAGTGGTTCTGGCAGCTGCGCGTCGAGCTGCTCGAGGTGGCGCCGACGGTCTGGCGTCGCCTGCTCGTGCCTGAGAGCATTACGCTGCCGAAGCTGCATCGAGTCCTGCAAATTGCGCTCGGCTGGACGAACAGCCATCTACATGAGTTCGTGATCCGCGGCGTGCGTTACAGCGATCCCGATCCGGACTGGGCTGACGAGCTGCGGCATGTGGATGAGCGAGGCATAGTGCTTGAGAAGGCACTCGGGGCGGACGCACGGTGCTTCGACTACGTCTACGACTTCGGAGACGACTGGCATCACGTTGTGCTGCTCGAGGATCGGCACCCGCAGGGCACGCAAGCACCAAGCTCGATCAGCTGCGTTGCTGGAGCAAATACCTGCCCGCCCGAGGATGTGGGTGGGCCCCACGGCTACGCGGAGTTCCTGGAGGCCATCGCGGACCCCAGTCACGAGGAGCACGACAGCTACCTCACTTGGGCCGGCGGCGGCTTCGATCCCGCTCGATTCGATCTGGCCGCCGTCAACACGGCACTCGCCAAGCTCAAGAACTGATTGTCAATGCGGTTCAGACCAGACGCTTACACCGGGAGCACTTATTGGCCTGGAGTTGCCCCGTCCCGGGTGGACAGGTTTTCGCAGTGCCGCTCTCCCGCCGTCAGGCGGCAGCTCTGGCGTCGAGACTGACACCCCGGTTAACACCCCGCGCTCGTGCAGCCTGACACCCGGCGCACTCACGCGGATAAAAACTTTAATGGGATCAATGGTCGGGGTGACAGGATTTGAACCTGCGACTCCTACGTCCCGAACGTAGTGCTCTACCAGGCTGAGCTACACCCCGAAAGTCCGCCGCGACCCGCCCGGCCCCAGGCCCTCAGGTACCGGCCGGGTCGGCGGGCCGCGCAGTGTACCCAAAGCAGCGCGGCTGCATCAAACGCCGCCCGCGGACCCCTCAAAAGAACTCGCCAAACGATGCGGCCGGAACGTCCGCCGGGTGGTTCTCACCGAGGGCTCCGGCCGAAGCCCGATCCCGGGGTTCGGGGATGTCGTCTCCATTGGCCCCCTTGTGCACGACGATCTTGCCGAGGTGCATGACCAGGAGCGGATGCTCGGTCGCGCGAATATCGGTGAGTGCATTGCCGGGCACCGCGACGATATCCGCTACCTTGCCCGCCTCGAGGGTACCGACGTCCGCCTCCACGCCGAGGAGTTTCGCGGCTTCGCGCGTCCCTGCCAGCAGCGCCGCGGCCGGGCTCATGCCGAGGTCGGTGTAATCACCGAACTCACCGGCGTTCAGGCCATGGGGATAGACGCCGGCGTCGGTGCCGAGGGCGATCGGCACGCCGATGCGCAGTGCGGCCTTGAACATGTCTCCGTGCGCCGCGGCGGCCGCAAGTGCCTTGGCCCTGATCTTCGGCGGAAAGGTGTCCGCTTCCTTCTTAACCCAAAGCACGGTGATGCGGGTCGGTACCAGGTACACGCCCTTCGCTTTCATCAGCTTCAGCGTGTCCTCCTTGAGGAAGCTACCGTGCTCGATCGAGTCGACGCCGGCCTCGATGGCGAGGCGTGCTGCGGCATCGCCGTGACAGTGCGCCGCGACCTTGCGCTTCCAGGCATGCGCTTCGGAGACGATGGCCCGCATCTCATCGAGCGTGAGCTGCGGTACGTCCACCGGGTCGGTTTCCGAGAGCACTCCACCGCTGGCGGCGATCTTGATGGCGTCTGCGCCCCATTTCATCTGGTAGCGCACCGCTTCGCGGCACGACTCCGGACCACTGCAGATACCCTCGATGGGCCCCTTCACCTGCACGCGGTCAGGCGGGTAGGCGACGCCGTCGAAATGCCCGCCGGGCGAGCCGATGCCGTGGCCCACGGTCAGCATGCGCGGCCCCTCGGTGACCCCGGCGTTGATGGCATTGCGCAGGCTGATGTCGACGAAGTCGGCCGCGCCGACGTTGCGTACGGTGGTGAATCCCGCCTCGAGCGTACGCTTCGCATACAGGGCGGCATACAGCGCCTGCTCCGCCGGGAAGCGCATGATGTCGTCGTAGCGCCCGTGGTAGTAATCCTTCTCGAGCTGCATGGTGAGATGCGTGTGTGCATCGATGAACCCCGGCAGCAACGTCGCATCTCCGAGATCGATGACGCGCGCGCCCGCGGGCACGTCCGCTGCCGAGCCCACCGACACGATGCGACCTGCGCGCACGACCACCACGCTGCCGTCGCGCAGCTGCGTGCCGGTCGAGTCGAACAGGTGTGCCGCCTTCAGCACGATGGTCTGTGGTGCAGCGGTCGTATCGGCCGCCTGCGCCGGCAGCAACCCGGCACCGACGAGCACGGCGGCGGCCGCTGCGATCCGTGTTGCTTTCGGAGAGTTGCGGTTCATGTCGGCACCGGTTGCGGAGATTGAGGGTGGCGCAGTCTAGGGGCTAGTCGGCGCGCGGGGCAATCGCGCCGCAGGGCGGCGCTCAGGTCGTATGCTCGACCGCGAAGCGCGCGAGTGCGGCGAGCCCCTTCTTATAGGTAGTATCCGGCAGGATTCGCAGCGCAGTGAGCGCCGCATCCGCCTCGGCGCGCGCCCGCTGCGCAGCGTAGTCGAGGCCGCCGGTGGCCTCGATGGCTGCGATCACCGGCTCGAGCTGGCCGCGCCCGCCTTTCGTGATCGCGGCGCGGATCGCGGTGCGCTGTGACTCACTGCCGTTCTTCAGGGCGTGAATCAGTGGCAGCGTCGGCTTGCCCTCGGCGAGATCGTCGCCGAGATTCTTGCCGCGCTCATCGGGGTTCGAGCGATAGTCGAGCACGTCATCGACCAGCTGGTAGGCGGTGCCCAGGTGGCGGCCGTAGGACGCGAGCGCGGTGCGCACGACAGTGCTCGCACCGGCGAGCACCGCCGCCACTTCGGTACCGGCCTCGAACAGTCGCGCGGTCTTGCGATAGATCACTTCAAGGTAGCGCTGCTCGGTGGTGTCCGGATCGTGGGCGTTCATCAGCTGCAGCACTTCGCCTTCGGCGATGACGTTGGTTGCGTTCGCCATGATCTCCATGACGGGCTGCGAGGCCAGCGCGGCCATCATCTGGAAGGCGCGCGAGTAGACGAAATCCCCGACCAGCACGCTCGCCTGGTTGCCGAACACTTCGTTGGCGGTATGCCGTCCGCGACGCAGCGAGGAACCGTCGACCACATCGTCGTGCAGCAGCGTCGCGGTGTGGATGAACTCGATGAACGCCGCCGCCTCGACGTGTGCCTCTCCCTGAGAGCCGCAGGCGCGCGCGCTTAGCACCACGAGCAGCGGCCGCAGCCGCTTACCCCCGCCGGCGATGATGTGCTCGGCGACCTGATCGACCAGCGGCACGACGCTCTTCAGACGCGCGCGGATCACGGCGTCCACCGAGCAGAGGTCCGACGGCACCAGCGCGCGAATCTCTTCCAGGGTCATGTGCCGGCGCATCCTAGCCGACCGGGGAGGGCGAAGAGAAAATAAATGGGCTCCAACCGGGTCCTGGACCCGCGGCGCAATCCGAGGGTAAGTCCCGGTGGCAGCTGGGGAAATCGCCGTTTGACCCCGGGGGGGTCCGCCAGTAGAATGCGCGGCCTTTCCCCGCAGCCTACTTCTTCCTGGAATCCCTATGTACGCGGTCATCGCCACGGGCGGCAAGCAATATCGGGTGACGAAGGACGGCGTGCTGCGCGTCGAGAAGCTGGATGCGGAGCCGGGTGCCACGGTCGAGTTCGGCGAGGTGCTGCTGATCGGCGAGGGCGCCGACGTGACGCTCGGCAAGCCCACGATCAAGGGCGGCAAGGTGCTCGCCACGGTCGTGCGCCACGGCAAGGGCTCGAAGGTGTCGGTGGTCAAGTTCAAGCGCCGCGCGCACTACCTGCGCCAGAAGAACCACCGGCAGCTGTTCACCGAGGTGAAGGTCACGGACATCAGCGCGGGCTGAGGCGCAGCCCCAAGGACTCAGGTCATGGCACACAAGAAGGCAGGCGGCAGTACCAGGAACGGGCGTGACTCGCACTCCAAACGGCTGGGCGTGAAGCGCTTCGGCGGCGAGCAGGTCCTGGCCGGCAACATCATCGTGCGCCAGCGCGGCACGCCGGTGCGGCCGGGCTCGAACGTCGGGGTCGGCACCGACCACACGCTGTTCGCGAAAGTGTCGGGCCGGGTACAGTTCCAGAAGAAGGGCGCCGAGCAGCGCCTGTACGTGAGTGTGCTTCCGGAGAAGGCCTGACGCGCGCCCGTTTGCGGGTGCGGTTTGCGGTAAACCCCGGCCACGCGCCGGGGTTTTCGTTTGAGCGACAGGTTAGAGTTCTGCCATGAAATTCGTGGATGAAGCGCGCGCCCGGGTGCAGGCCGGCAACGGCGGCCGCGGCAGCACCAGCTTCCGGCGCGAGAAGTTCGTGCCGTTCGGCGGCCCGGACGGGGGCGACGGCGGCCACGGAGGGAGCGTCTACCTGCGGGCGGCGTCCGGCATCAACACGCTCGCCGACTTTCGCATCGAGCGCACGTTCAAGGCGGCACACGGGGAGCACGGGGGCTCGAACGACTGCACCGGGCGCGGCGGTCCGGACCTCTACGTGCCGGTGCCGATCGGTACCGTGGTGCGCGACGCCGATACGCGCGAGCAGCTCGGCGATCTCACCCGTGACGGCGAGGAGCTGATGGTGGCGCGCGGCGGCAAAGGCGGCTGGGGCAACCAGCGCTTCAAGTCGAGCACCAATCGCTCACCGCGCCAGTTCGGGCCGGGGCTTGCCGGGGAGAAGCGAGCGCTGGAACTGGAGCTCAAGGTGATAGCGGACGTCGGGCTTCTGGGTCTGCCGAACGCCGGCAAGTCGACGCTCATCCGTGCCGTCTCCGCGGCCCGTCCCCGGGTCGCCGACTACCCCTTCACGACGCTGTACCCGAATCTTGGCGTGGTGGATGTGGGCGAGCACCGCAGCTTTGTCATGGCCGACATTCCCGGGCTCATCGAGGGGGCGGCGGAGGGGGTGGGGCTGGGGCACCGTTTCCTGAAGCACCTGCAGCGCACGCGCCTGCTGCTGCATCTGGTGGACATCGCGCCGCTGGATCCCGAGGCCGACCCGGTACGCGATGCGCGCGCCATCGTGGCGGAGCTGAAGAAATTCAGCCGGGAGCTGGCGACCAAACCTCGCTGGCTGGTGCTCAACAAGCGCGACCTGCTGCCCGAGAAGGAGGCTCTCGAGCGCTCGCGCAGCATCCTGCGGCGCCTGCGGCACCGCGGGCCGCACTTCCTGATCTCAGGGGCGACCGGTCAGGGGACCCGCGAGCTGTGCGCGGCGGTTATGGCGCTCTTGGAGGAGCACGATCGCGCGGCACGCGAGCGCGCATCATCTCCAGAAGGAACTGCCGCCGCGCCGCCGGGCGCAACTTGAGCGGCGTCGGAACGACGGGAGCCGGAATCCGGGTCTTTTCGTTCGGGTTCATCACTGCCTCACTGCATGGCACGGACGCGGGCCGCCAGGCGGCTCTTGTGCCGCGCGGCCTTGTTGCGGTGGATGATCTGCTTCCCCACGAGCGTGTCGATGACCGGGACGGCTTCCTTATAGGTGTTCTGAGCCGCCTCTTTGTTCCCGTCGACGATGGCAGCGGTCACCTTGCGCACGGCGGTGCGCATTCTGGAGCGCAGTGCGACGTTACGGGCGCGGTGCTTTTCGGCCTGGCGGGCAGCTTTCTCGGCGGACTTGGTATTGGCCACGAAATCTCCGTTGCGAAGTGCGCGAAGTGCGTCCCCGGTCGCGGGGGCGGGTAGTTAAGCGGACCACGGCGGGGCTTGTCAACGCGTGCGCTCGAGGGGGCGCGGCGCGGCGGGGGCGGTTCACATAAACTAGGGCCGCCGCACTTTGTAACGGTGGCGTGACTTAACTTAGTCCCCATAATCAGTGACTTGAAGGTACATGGAGCTCATTCGCGGACCTCTGGGTCTGCCGGCCGGACAGGGCGGCTGCGCCGTGACCATCGGCACGTACGACGGGCTGCACCTGGGACACCAGGCACTGCTCGCGCGTCTGGACGAGCATGCCCGACGCCTGTCGAAGCCTTCGGTGCTCCTGACGTTCGAGCCCATGCCGCGCGAATTCCTGAGCCCGCAGGATCCTCCGGCCCGGCTCACGACGCTGCGCGAGCGCTGGCGGGTGCTCGAGCGGCTGCCGCTTGCTCGCCTGCGGCTGCTGCGCTTCGGTGAGGCTTTGCGTAACCTCTCCGGGCAGGAGTTCGCGCAGCTCCTGGCGCGCGAGCTGCGCCCGGCGGTGGTCGTGGTGGGCCATGACTTTCGTTTCGGGCGGCGCGGGGAGGGCAGCGCGCAAGCGCTGGCAGAGGCCGGGCGGCGGCTCGGGTTCGCGGTCGACGTCATGGTGCCGGTGATGCTCGAGGGCGAGCGCATCAGCAGCAGCGCAGTGCGCAGTGCCCTTGCCGCAGGAGAGTTCGCCCGCGCGGAACGCTGGCTCGGGCGCCCGTACTCGATGCGCGGCCGCGTGATCGGTGGGCAGCGCCTGGGGAGGGAGCTGGGCTTCCCGACGGCGAACCTGGCGCTCGGGCGGCGCCGCGCCCCGGTGGCGGGAATCTTTGCCGTCCGCGTACGCGGTGCGGCCGCACAGACGCTGCCGGGTGTCGCCAGTCTCGGCACGCGCCCGATGGTCGGGGGGGTCGAGGCACTACTCGAGGCGCACGTGTTCGATTATCAAGGCGACCTCTACGGGCGCGAGATCGAGGTGGAGTTCGCGGCCAAGCTGCGCGAGGAGCAGCGTTTCGCGAGCGTCGCTGCGCTCATCGCGCAGATGCAGCGCGATGCCGCAGATGCGCGCCGCATTCTCCAAGCCTGAACGGATGGACATGACCGACTACAAGCACACGATCAACCTGCCGCAGACCGAGTTCCCCATGAAGGCGAACCTCGCGCAGCGCGAGCCCGACATGGTGCGCGGCTGGGAGGAGCGTGGCGTATACGCGAAGCTGCGCGAGGTGGCGCGCGGACGGCCGCGGTTCGTGCTGCACGACGGACCGCCATACGCGAACGGCGCGATCCACATCGGCCACGCCGTGAACAAGATCCTGAAGGACATCGTGGTCAAGTCGCGCACGCTCGACGGCTACGACTCCCCCTACATCCCCGGCTGGGACTGTCACGGCCTGCCCATCGAGCATCAGGTGGAGAAGAAGCACGGGCGACCGGGGCAGAAGCTCGACGCGCAGGCCTTCCGCGCGGCCTGCCGGGTCTACGCACAGCAGCAGCTCGACCTGCAGCGCGTCGATTTCAAGCGTCTCGGCGTGCTCGGAGACTGGGACCACCCGTACGTCACCATGGATCCGCGCTACGAGGCGCAACAGCTACGCGCCTTCGGCCGCATCATCGAGAACGGGCACCTCTACAAGGGTGTGAAGCCGGTGCACTGGTGCATCGACTGCCGCTCGGCCCTGGCCGAGGCCGAGGTCGAGTACGAGGAGAAGACCTCCCCTGCGATCGACGTCGCCTTCCGCGTCGCCGACCTCACCGACCTGGCCGCGCGTCTGAAGCTCGGGCCGAGCGAGCTCGGCGCTGCGCCAGTGGACCTCGTGATCTGGACAACGACGCCCTGGACGTTGCCCGCCAACCAGGCAGTCGCGCTGCGCGCCGAGTTCCGCTACGTGCTGGCCGCGGTGCAGCGGGGCGAAGAGCGCTGGCGGCTGATTCTCGCCGCGGAGCTCCTGGACACCTGCCTGAAGCGCTACGGCATGACGGGCACCGTCATCGCGAGCGCCGAGGGGCGCGATCTCGAGGGGCTCAAGGTGCGCCATCCGCTGCAGGAACGCGTTGTGCCGGTGGTGCTCGGCGAGCACGTGACGCTCGAGGCTGGCACCGGCGCGGTGCATACCGCTCCCGGACACGGACAGGAAGACTTTGTGGTCGGGCAGCGTTACGGCCTCGCGGTCGTCAACCCGGTGGACAACGACGGGCGCTTTCTGCCGGGCACGGAGCTCGTGGCCGGACTCAGGGTGGACGAGGCCAACACGGTGCTGATCGCAGCGCTTGCGGCCGCCGGCCGCCTGGTGCACCAGGAGCAGGTACGCCACAGCTATCCGCACTGCTGGCGCCACAAGACACCGGTCATCTTCCGCGCCACGCCGCAGTGGTTCATCAGCATGGAGCAGGCGGGGCTGCGCGCGCACACGCTGCGCGACATCAAGGGCGTCGAGTGGACGCCGGCGTGGGGCGAATCGCGCATCACCGGCATGATCGAGAGCCGGCCCGACTGGTGCATTTCGCGCCAGCGCACCTGGGGGGTGCCGATCCCGCTGTTCGTGCACAAGCACAGCGGGGAGCTACACCCGCGCACCCTGGAATTGATCGAGGAGGTGGCAGCGCGCGTCGAGCGTGCCGGCATCGATGCGTGGTTTGCGCTCGCGCCGCAGGAGCTTCTGGGCGCGCAGGCCGGCGAGTACGACAAGGCAACCGACGTCATGGACGTGTGGGCCGATTCGGGCCTGTCGTTCGAGTGCGTGGGCAGTGCGCGCCCGGAGGTGGCAGCGCCCGTCGACCTGTATCTGGAAGGCTCGGACCAGCACCGCGGCTGGTTTCACAGCTCGCTCTTGATGTCCGAGGCGCTGTACGAGCGGGCGCCGTACCGCGCCGTCCTCACCCATGGCTTTACCGTCGATGAGAAGGGCCGCAAACAGTCAAAGTCCCTGGGCAACGTGATCGCGCCGCAGAAAGTGATGAACAGCCTGGGCGCGGACGTGCTGCGCCTGTGGGTATCGGCGACCGATTACGCCAACGAGATGAGCGTCTCGGACGAGATCCTGAGGCGCATGGCCGATTCCTACCGACGCATGCGCAACACGCTACGGTTCCTGCTCGGCAATCTGCATGACTTCAAGCCGCAGCGCGATCTGCTGCCGGTGGCGGAACTGCTGGCGCTCGATCAGTGGGCGCTCGGACGCGCGCGCGCCCTGCAGGCGGAAGTGCTCGAGTCCTACCGCAACTACGGCTTCCATCTCATCTATCAGAAGGTACACAACTTCTGCAGCGTCGATATGGGTGGCTTCTACCTGGATGTGCTCAAGGATCGCCTGTACACCACGCCCGCGCGTGGGCGCCCGCGCCGTTCGGCGCAGACCGCGATGTACCACATCCTCGAGAGCATGGTGCGCTGGCTCGCGCCGATCCTGTCCTTCACCGCGGAAGAAGCCTGGGGCTACCTGCCGGGCGAGCGGCGCGAATCGGTGTTTCATGAGACCTGGTATGCCGCACCGGAGGCGCCCGCGACGGGGATCGACTGGGACGGCCTGATGCGCCTGAGGAGCGACGTGACGCGCGAGCTCGAGAGGCTGCGCGATACCGGCGCCATCGGCGCGCCGCTCGATGCGCGGGTCGACGTGTACTGCAGCGCGCAGGCGTACCCGCGCTTTGCCTCCCTCGGAGCCGAGCTGCGCTTTCTGCTCATCACCTCGGAGGCGCAGGTGCACGAGGGAGGCGAGCCGTCGCAGGATGCCGTGCCGGCGACCAACAGCGGCAGTGCCGGCGTATGGCTTGCGGTGCGGCCGAGCACCGATGCCAAGTGCGTGCGCTGCTGGCACCGCCGGCCGGACGTGGGCAGCGATGCACGCCACCCGCAGTTGTGCCGGCGCTGCGTATCCAACCTCGGGGCTTCCCGGGGAGCAGAGGGACTACGTATGAGCGATGGACACGGCACTCCGGTTTCCGGTCGGAGCGAGCGGCTGGCGCTTCCTGCCGCTGTCACTCGCGGTGATCGTGGCCGATCAGGCGGTGAAGGCCTGGGTGGTGCACCATTTCGTGTTGTTCCAGCGTACCCAGGTACTGCCCGTGCTCGAGCTGATCCTCACCTACAACCCGGGAGCGGCTTTCAGTTTCCTCTCGGACGCTTCGGGCTGGCAGCGCTGGCTGTTCGTGGGGCTGGCGCTCGCGGTGAGCGCGGTGCTGATTGTCTGGCTGCGGCGCCTCAGCGCCGCGCGGCACGCGCTGCTCGCCTGCGGGCTCGCGTGCATCGTCGGCGGCGCGCTCGGCAATATGATCGACCGCCTGCGGCTCGGCGAGGTGGTCGACTTCGTGTACGCGCACTGGGGACGGCACTACTTTCCGGCCTTCAACGTCGCCGATTCCGCCATTACGGTCGGCGCCGCGCTGCTGCTGCTGGATGCCTGGCGCGAAGCACGCGCGGCCAGATCTGTGGGCGCCTGATGCAGGTGCTGCTGGCCAATCCCCGGGGCTTCTGCGCGGGTGTCGATCGCGCCATCGATATCGTCGAGCGGGCGATCGAGCTGTTCGGTCCGCCGATCTACGTGCGCCACGAGGTCGTCCACAACCGCTATGTGGTGGAGCGGCTGCGCGCGCTCGGTGCGGTGTTCGTCGACGAGCTCGCCGAGGTGGCCCGCCGGGGGCACCGTGATCTTTTCCGCGCACGGCGTCTCGAGCGCCGTGGAAGAAGAGGCCTACGCGCGGCAGCTCACGGTGTTCAACGCCACCTGCCCGCTGGTGACCAAGGTGCACATGGAGGTACAGCGCTACGCGCGCGAGGGACGCGACGTGGTCCTCATCGGACACGCGGGCCACCCCGAGGTCGAGGGCACGATGGGACGCTTCGATGGTTCCTTCGGCGGCCGCATTCACCTGGTGGAGCATCTTGCCGGCGTCGCGGCGCTCGCCGTGCGCAATCCCGCAACCCTCGCGCTCGTCACCCAGACGACGCTCTCGGTGGACGACACCGCGGAGATCGTCGCCGCGCTGCGCGCGCGCTTCCCCGCGCTCGCCACCCCGCGCCACGAGGACATCTGTTACGCCACGCAGAATCGCCAGGACGCGGTCAAGAAGCTCCTCGAGCAGTGCGACGTGCTGCTGGTCGTGGGCTCGCGCGCCAGCTCCAACTCGAACCGCCTGCGCGAGCTCGCCGACCGCGCCGGCGTGCCCGGATATCTCGTCGACGGGCCTGACGATCTGCGCGCGCGAGTGGTTCGCCGGCAAGCGCGCCGTCGGGGTGACCGCCGGCGCCTCCGCGCCCGAGCTGCTCGTGCAGCAGGTGGTCGAGCGGCTCGCGGCCTGGGGTGGGAAGCGCCGCGCACGAGCTCATCGGCCGCGAGGAGCGCGTGTTTTTCACGCTGCCGCGCGAGCTGCGGCGCGCTGAGCCGAGGGCGGGGAGCCTCCCGAGCGATGAGCTGCGGTCCCTGACCTGCAGCGTCGCACCGCGCGGCGTCGCACCGGGGCTTCGCTCTAGAGCTCGCCGCGATTGCGGTTCTGGTACACGGACTTCTTCAGCTTCCAGCGCTTGTGCGACCACGGCCAGTCGGGCGGCGCGCAGTGGATCTGCTCCTCGCACCAGCCGTGCGTAGCGCTCGGTGAGCTCGCCCGGCGGCAACGCCTGTCCCGCGGCGCGCGAGCGGCAGGAACTCCATCTCGTAGTAGCCGCGTGCGCGGCGGCGCATGGCGATGAAGAACACCGGGAAGCGCGTCACCCGTGCGATCTCCTCGGGACCCATGTAGAACGCCGTGTCGCGGTTGAGGAAGCGCGTCCAGTGCTTGCGCTCGCTCCTGGTCGGCTCCTGGTCGGCGACCATGGCGACGCGCGCACCACGCCGTGGCGCTTGAGGATGTCCGGCAGCAGATCCTGCGCCGGTACCAGTCGGCTGCCGAAGCGCGTGCGCAGCTTCTTCATCTCGCGCTCGGCCCACGCGTTCACCAGCGGCTTGTAGGCGGCATCGAGCGGGTAGCCGAGCTCGAGCGACAAGGCAAGCAGCATCCACTCCCAGTTGCACTGGTGCGCGGCCACGAGCAGCACCGACTGGCCACTGGGCGAGCAGCGCCTGCGGTGCATCGAGGTTCACGATGCGCACGCGAGTGCGGATGTCCACGGGCGCGAGCGTCGCGGACTTGATGATCTCGACCAGCATCTGCGCGAAGCCGAGGTAGTAGCGACGCATGACCGCGCGCAGCTCGCGCTCGGCGAACTCCGGAAAGGCCTGCGCAAGGCTCCCGTGCACCATCTGCGCGCGGTACGGCACGACGCGGAACGCCAGCCAGCCGAGCAGGCTCGCGAGTCCGTAGAGGATGCCGAGCGGAATGTGCGACAGCAGCCGCACCCACCAGGCGGAGCGCGCGGCCGCCTGCGGCGGCGGGGCGGAGGAGGCCGGTACGCTTGGCGGAAGCCGCCGCGCTCTGCATTCGCCTCAGGCAGCCGGTCGTGGCGCCGCTGGGTACGGGCGGAGTCGGCTGCGCGATGAGCACGCGCCCGAAACTTCGGCGCGAGCCAGCGCTCGACGTCGTCGATCAGCGTGAAGGCCGCCGGCACGATCACCAGCGTCAGCGCGGTGGAGGTGATGAGGCCGCCGATCACGGCGACCGCCATCGGCGCGCGGAACGCGGCGTCGCCGCCCATGCCGATCGCGACCGGCAGCATGCCCGCGACCATCGCGACCGTCGTCATCACGATCGGGCGCGCGCGCTTGTGGCCCGCTTCGAGCAGCGCCGTCAGCCGGTCCTTGCCGGCGCGCATCTCCTCGATCGCGAAGTCCACCAGCAGGATCGAGTTCTTGGCGACGATGCCCATCAGCATCAGGAAGCCGATGACCACCGGGAGCGACAGCGGGAATCCCGATGAGCAGTCAGCGCCAGCGACCGCGCCGCCGATCGACAGCGGCAGCGCGGAGAGGATCGTGATCGGCTGGAACACGCGCGCGAACAGCAGCACCAGCACGGCGAATACCATCAGCACGCCGGTGATCATGGCGATGCGCGAAGTTGGTGAACAGCTCGTTCATGCACTTCGGCGTCGCCGACTTCCACCAGCCGCACGCCCTGCGGGCAGGTGCTTCAGCGTCGGCAGCGCGTAGATCTTCTTCATCGCCGTCGCCGAGCTCCACGCCGTTGAGGTCGGCCTCGAGCGCGATGCGCCGGCTCTGGTTGTAGCGGCGCACGCGCGTCGGTCCTTCGCCGAAGCTGATGTCGGCGACCGCTTTGAGCGGCACGGTGCTGCCGCGACGCGGTCGGCACCGGCAGGTTCTCGAGCGTCGTGAGGTCGCGGCGCGCGCTCTCGATCAGGCTGACGCGGATCGGGATCTGGCGGTCGGAGAGGGAGAACTTGGCGCTGTTCTGCGGCAGGTCGCCCAGCGTCGCGATGCGGATCGTCTGGCTGATGCTCGCGACACGTGACGCCGAGCTCGGCTGCGAGGTCGAGGCGCGGCCGGATGATGATCTCCGGCCGCGGCAGGTCGCCGTTGATGCGCGGCATCGCGCAGCTCCGTGCAGGCGTGCGCATCTCGTCGA
Organism: uncultured Gammaproteobacteria bacterium; assembly: GCA_963713175.1. GTDB lineage: Bacteria > Pseudomonadota > Gammaproteobacteria > Steroidobacterales > Steroidobacteraceae > 13-2-20CM-66-19. The sequence goes on from CAVQKW010000006.1 coordinate 23,146, forward strand.
CCACCTTGCGCGGCGGTGCGGTCGACCAGCGCGGGATCATCGCCCGTCAGGTAGATGGTGATGTCGCGGCCGTAGCCGGCGCCGGACTGGTTCTGGAAGTTGATGCGCGCGTCGGGAATCTGCCGCAGCTCCTTGATGCACGCGCTCCTCCCACTGCTGCTGCGTGACGTTGCGCTGCTCGCGCGGCACCAGGGAGATGTACGAGGTCGGCGATGCGCACCTCGCCGGTCTCGTCCGCGCCGATGCTTTCGACGACATCGGCCACTTCGGGCTGCCGCTTCGAGGATGTCGTAAGCGGCGGCGGACAGCCGCCGCGGTCTCCTCGAGCTGCACGCCCGGGGGCAGCTCGATGTGAGCTGCGAGCTGCGCGAGATCGGCCTCCGGCACGAACGACGTGGGCACCATCGCCAGCACGCACGATCGACAGGATGAAGAACACGGCGCCGCCGGCGAGCGTCATCCAGCGATGCGTGACGCACCAGCGCAGCGTCGCGCAGGTACCAGGTCATGATCGGGCCGTCGCCGTGGATGCGTGACGTTGTCGGACCTTGAGCGTATAGGCCGCGATCACCGGCGTGATGAGGCGCGCGACCAGCAGCGAGAAGAACACCGCCGCGGCGACCGTCAGGCCGAACTGGATGAAGTACTGGCCGGTGATGCCGGGCATGAAGCTCACCGGCAGGAACACCGCGATGATGGTCGAGGAGGTCGCGACCACCGCGAGGCCGATCTCGTCGGCCGCATCGAGCGCCGCCTGGTAGCCGGTCTTGCCCAGTGCGCATGTGGCGCACGATGTTCTCGATCTCCACGATCGCATCGTCGACCAGCACGCCCGCGACCAGCGACAGCGCCAGCAGGCTGATCTGGTTCAGCGTGAAGCCCATCCACTGCATGAACGCGAAGGTCGGGATGGCCGACAGCGGAATGGCGAGCGCCGAGATCGCGGTCGCGCGCCAGTCGCGCAGGAAGAACCACACCACCACCACCGCCAGGATGCGAGCCCTCGATGCAGGCGCTTCGATGCGCCGACTGGAACATGCGCTTGGTGTAGTCGACGGTGGTGAAGACTGACTTCATCTTCACCTCGGGGTTTTCCTTGCGCGATCTTGGCGAGCTCGTGCCTGCACGCCTCGTATCACCGTGACGTCGGAGGAGCCCTTGGACTTGAAGACGCCGAACGTGGTCGCCGGGCGGCCATTGAGGCGCGAGATGGTGCGGATCTCCGCCGACGCCGTCGCGCACGTCGGCGATGTCCAGAGGCGCGCGACGCGGCCGCCGGGCAGCATGATTGCGCGTCTGGCCGAGCGCCGCCGCGGTGCGCGCCCCGCCGAGCACGCGGATCGACTGTTCGCCGCCGCCGACCTGCGGCCCGCCCGCCGGGCGAGTCGAGGTTGAGCTGGCGCAGCTGCTGATTGACGTCGACGGCGGTGAGCCCGAGCGCCTGCATGCGTGCGGGATCGAGCTCGACGCGGATCTCGCGGTTGACGCCGCCGCCGCGCTGCACCTGGGCGACGCCATTGCACCGCCAGCAGCCGCTTGGTGACGGCGTTGTCGACGAACCAGCTGAGCTCCTCTTCGGTCATGTCGGTGAGTGCTGACGGCGTAGTAGACGAAGGCGCCGCCCTCGACGTCGATGCGCTGCACCAGCGGCTCTTCGATGCCCTCGCGGCAGATTGCTGCGCACCTTGGCGACTGCGTCGCGCACGTCGGTCACTGCGCGGTCGACCGGCGTGCCGATCTGGAACTCGATATAGACGAATGGCCTGCCCCTCGAGCGCGGCCCAGGAGGTGATGTTCTTGACGTTGCCGACGCTCGCGACCGAGCCCTCGATCTTCTGATGATCTGCGTCTCGATCTCGGTCGGCGCGGCGCCCGGCTGATGACCGTGACCTCACCAGCGGAAAGGAGATGTCCGGGCTCAGGTTGATGGGCAGCCGGATGAAGGCGACGATGCCCATGAAGAACAGCACCACGAACAGCACCACCGGCGGCACCGGGTGCTTGATCGCCCATGCAGAGATGTTCTTCATCATTGGCGGCGCCTGCGGCTCTGCCGCCTGTGGCGCCATTCGACCGACTCGCCTTCGCGCAGGAAGCCGCCCGCGATCGCGACCACCTGCTCGTTGCCCTTCAGACCCTCAGCCGATGACGACGCCGTCATCGTCGTGTCGGCAACCTGCACCGCGCGGCGCTCGACGTGTCCTGCTCGCCGTTGACGACGTAGACGTAACTGCCCTTGCAGATCGGAGAGCACCGCGGTCTTGCGGCAGCACCGGGCGCGTCGCCTTGCCGATCGTCGACCTCGGCCGCGCGCGAATGCGCCCGGGCGCAGCGCCGGATCTGGCTCGAGCGCGATGCGCACCTCGCCGAGGCGGGTCTTCGGATCGATGACCGCACCCAGCAGGCGCACCTTGCCGCTGGAAGGGCGTGTCATGTCCGGTCAGGTAGACCGTCGCCGGCTGGCCGACCTGCACCTGCGCGAAATCCTGCTCCGCGAGCTGGCCGCGCATCTCGATCTCTCCGCCGCTCGCCAGGCGAAACAGCGGCATCCCCGCCCGGAGCGGCGGTCTGGCCGAGCTCGGCGTGACGCGTGAGCACGATGCCGTCCGCTGGGCGCCGGATCTCGGGTGTGCGATCGAGGCGCGCCTGCGTTTCCGCGAGCTGTGCGGCGGCAACGTTCACGTTCGCGGCATCCGTGACCGCGGCAGCGCGCCGCTTCTCGATTTCTTCGGCGGACAGCGCGCCGGCGGCTTCGACGCCCTTGGCGCGCCCGTATTCGGCCTCCGAGAGGGCGGCCTGCGCGCGCGCCTGCTCGAGCGAGGCCGCCAGGCGGTTCACCTGCGGGATCAGTACGGAGTGGTCGAGCTTGGCCAGGAGCTGTCCTTTCTTCACGTGGTCGCCCGCCTCGACATAGATCGCGACGATTCGCCCGGTGTCGCCTTCGTTCGCCGATCGGCACGTCATAGCGGGCAGCAATTGCCCCGGTAAAGCTCACGCTGGCGGTGACTTCCTTGACCGGCGGCGTCATGACCGTGACGAGGGGAACCTCCTCCTGGTGCATGAGGGGGATCACATGGGGCTTGCGGCCCATCAGCATGAAGGACGCGGAAGCGGCGAGCAGCGCCACGAGTACCACCCCGGCGGGCAGGAGCCACTTGCGCAAGCCACCGGGCTCTTCCGGGGTGCCCGCGGGTGTGGTGGGGACCGACGCCGGCGCTTCCGGTACGACCAGGTCGAATCCGACGCGATCGCGTCCGATCCAGGTCACCTGCTCGTCCTGCGCGTCTGGGGTTGCCATGATCTGTCCTGGGTTCGTGCCCACTGAAACTCCCTCAAACAGGCGGTCCGGCAAAGCTGGCGGACGAGCCACCACGCCTTAGAACCTCCGTCGCGGGCAGGAGTTTAAACGGCCTGCCCACTATTCTCTTTGCAGAAGCGGCAAGGAGACGCCGACGGGCGACGGGCCGATCCTGAACCGTCAACACGCCACGGCAGAGATGCCGCGCCGATGGGAAAATGGTGCCGGGAATAGGACTCGAACCTACGACCCGCGCATTACGAATGCGCTGCTCTACCAGCTGAGCTATCCCGGCGCGAAGCCGCTAATTCTACTGCTTTTTCCGCAGCCGGATCACCAAATCGATCCCCGCGACCTCGGTCCCCGGAGGGGGCGGGGGAGGCGACTGAATTCCACTTCCGGTACCGGAACGTCGATCAGCGCACCGCTCTCGAGGTCGTGGAAGTGGTAGTGCGGATCGATGTTCGAGTCGAACCAGGCCCGCGAATCGTCGACCGATAGCTGGCGGATGAGTCCGTGCGAGGCGAACAGGTTCAGCGTGTTGTAGACCGTCGCTTTCGACACCCGCGCCCCCGTGGAGCGCAGGCTGGCGAGGATCTGCTCCGCCGAGAGGTGCTGCGGGGCCGACAAGAGCAGGCTCGCGATACGCACGCGCTGTGCGGTGGGCCGAATACCGCACCCGGCCAGACGACGTTCGCAGCGGGCAGGTCCCGTGGCAGCCGAGGAAGGCTCGCAGTCCATAATCCCGTGATTATAGACGCGAAATGCCCCCGCTCCAGCCAGTTTCGGGCCGGTGCGGCTGGTGCCCGGAGTGCGGATCTGGCACAATGAGCAAGCCGTATTACAAGAAGAAGTACACGGGAAAATGCAAACTCCTCGCCGACTGCGCGTGCTGCGTCAGTTCCTCCTGTCCTGCACCGCCCTCGTAGCGGGATCCGCGCTCGCAGTGCCGATTCCCTCGAGCCAGTTCCTCTTTGACGTCACGCAGGGCGGCACGAGTGCGCCGGGCTGCACGCCCTTCCCGGGCGGGGGCGCCGGCGGGAGCTGCGGATCGGAGACGAGCGGGCCCGGTTACGCGGCCACCTCCGGCGGCATCGGTACCGCGAGCTATTTGCCGGTGACTCCTGGGGGCACCGTGCTCGGCACGGGCACGGCGGTGGATGCGAGCAGCACCTGGACCTCCGGCGGGCGCGTGCTGTCGGTCGCGACCATGACTTATTCCTTTGAGGCGACGGGTCCGGCGAGCGTCGACTTCATTCCGATCGATGTGATCAGCACCGGTCTGGAATCATCCTTCGGAGATTCCGGCGCGCTGCTGTCACTCGTGATCACCGATTCCGGAACGGACGCCAACATCCCCAAGGGGGTACCGGACCCGGATCCGCGCCAGCCGCTCCTGAGTCTCACCGGCTATTGCCTCGACGGCAGCTGCCTGAGCGCCTGGGGCACCCCGGGGCAGGAGCGCAGCGACCTGATCTGCGTGGTGAACGGTGACAACTACGAAGTCACGATCACCGCGGCGACGAGCGCCGCCCAGGGGCAGCGGGGCACGTCGGACACGGCATCCGCCGTGCTCGACCCGGTGATCAAGCTCGACCCGCCGTATCCCACGAGCTGTGACGCGGGCGTGAACATCAACGCGCTGAATCTCAAGACCGGGCCCGGTTCCTCGACGGGTCTCGTGGCGGTGCCGGAGCCGGGCGCACTGGCACTGGTGTTCGCCGCAATGGCAGCGCTCGGGCTGCTGCTCGTGAGCCGCCGCCGCCGCTTGCGCACGCTGCGCGGCTAAAGAGAGCCTACGGGGGCAAGCCGGCCTTCTTGAGCAGCGCCGCGTAGCGCGGATCGGACTGTACTTTTGCGAACAGCGGGTCGCTCTTGATGCTGGTGATGGTCGCATCGCGCATCGCGAGCGCCCGATCGAGCCACGCGAAAGCCTCATCCACCTGACCGCGATAACCGTACACCGTCGCTACCACGTACGGTGAATCCTTCTGGAACTTCCTGGTGAGCTCGGCGAGTGCCGCGTCGGCATCGGCTTGGCGATGCATCGCCGAGTATACGATCGCCAGCCCCTCGAGCCGCCACATCTCGTCGGTCTCGCGCTGCATCTCCTCGAGTGCCGCTTTCTGCCTGCCCTGCCACAACAGCACGAGACCGAGCCCATTGTGCGTGTAGTTGGCGCTGGGACGCAGCTCGACTGACTTGCGGAAGGCGCGCTCGGCCTCGGCCAGGCGGCCGTCGGCAAAGTAGGCGACGCCGAGATTGCTAAAGGAGGACGCGCGCATCGGGTCGCGCGCGAGTGCCGCCAGCAGCAGCTTCACGCTCTCCTCCTTGCGTCCCAGCACCAGGTAGAGGCTGCCGGCCGCGTGCAGCACGTCGGCGCTGCCAGGGTCGAGCGCGAGCGCCTGCTGGATCTCGGCCTCGGCTGCCTGCCAGTCCCAGTCGTCGTTCATGTGCAGGTAGCCGAGTGCGACGTGGGCGCGCGCGCTCTTGGGGTTCAGGGTGAGCGCCATGTGCGCCGAGTCGCGAGCCTTGGGCAGCGCCTGCTCGGCGGGCATGAAGCCGCGCTCGGCCATGTCCGTGTAGACGATCGACAGCTCGGTCCACGAAGGCTCGTAGGAGCGGTCGAGCTCGACGGCGCGCTCGAGATAGTCGATCGCGCCGGTGAAGCCATCCCTGGTGTGCTGGTCCGCGATGAACCGGCCCTGCAGGTAGAGGTTGTAGGCCTCCGGGTTCGCCGGCGCCGCGCGGGCGGGGAGCCGCCGAGGAGCTTCACCTTCAGGGCCTGCACCACGGAGCCCGAGATCCGGTCCTGCAGCGTGAAGATATCGTCCAGCGTGCCGTCATAGGTCTCCGACCACAAATCGTAGCCGCTGTCGGCGCGGATCAGCTGCGCGGTGATGCGCACGTGATCGCCCGCCTTGCGCACGCTGCCCTCGAGCACGTGCGCCACGTGCAGGTTCTTCGCGATCGCCGCGACGTCTTCCGGCTTGTTCTTGAACGCGAACGCGGAGGTGCGGGCCGCGACCCGCAGCTCCGGAACCTGCGCGAGGAGGTTGAGCAGCTCCTCGGCCAGGCCGTCGGCGAGGTACTGCTGGTCGCGGGCCTGGCTCATGTCGACGAACGGCAGCACCGCGATCGAGCGCTTGCGGCACGGCGACACCCGCGACGCCCTGGGCGTCGAGACTCTCCTGGGCTCCCTCGCTGACGGGGTCCGTGATGTGCTTGCCGATCCAGAAGTAGTAGAGGAGGAAGTACACCACCATCAGCGCACCGACCGCCGCGATCGCCCGGTTCAGCCGCTGGCTCATGCGGCGCAGCACCGAGTGGCGCGCGTCGAGCGCTCCGGGCTTCAGTCCGGGCGGCGTGACGGCGTAGATCCACGCGATGATCACTGCGATGGGGAACCCCAGCGCCATGGCGATGACCACCAGGCGGTTCACCCACTCCGGTACGCCCAGCATGTGGAACACCACGTGCACCGGTTCGAGGACTACCCAGCACACGCCGAGGTAGAGCACCGCGACTCGCCCTACGTTGTGTTGGCGCAGCTTGTCGAGGACGTGGATGTTGAGGCCGAGGGGATGATGGCCGCCGGACCTCACGGCCGGCGGTGCCGGCGCGCCGGACGCGGCGGCAGGGGTGGTCCCTGCCGCGTGAGCGGAGGGCACGGTGGCACCGGCCGACGCGTGCTCCGCCGGTTCCGGTGCATCCCCGACCGTCATCGTTTCCCCCGATCGTGATTGGCGTTGTGGGCGCCGCGTACGCGGGCGCGCCCTGGCAGGCGCCGGAGTGTAGCTCAGATCCCGCAGGAACCGCAGCGGTCGGAGCGAGTACGTGGCGCTTCAGTGAGCGGCCACCGGGCCCTCGCCGCCCTTGCCCGCTCGGACCAGCAGCAGCAGCGGGATCAGTGCAAGGAAGATCAATCCGAGGACCTTGAAGTCGTCGAGGTAAGACAGCAGCGTCGCCTGCTGGACCGCGCCCTGGTAGATGCTGGCGAGTGTCGTCGCGGAGTCGGGCGTGCGTACCGAGCGCACTCGCAACCTGGTGCGTGAAGTCCGCGTAGGCGGGGTTGAGCGACTGCAGGTGCTCGACGATCCGGCTCTGGTGAAACTGCTCGCGCCGCGTCAGCAGCGTCGATGCGAACGGCGATGCCGAGGCTGCCGCCGAAGTTGCGCGCCAGGTTGATGAGTGCCGAAGCATTGTTGGTCTTGTCCGGCGGTATATCGCGGAAGGCCATCTGGTTGATCGGCAGGAAGAGGAACGGCAGCGATGCCGACTGCAGCATGCGCAGCAGCATGAGGGTCCTGAACGAGACGCCGAGGTAGAGGTTGGTCATCAGCAGCAGGCTCACGGCGCCGACCAGGAGGCCGATCCCCGCCAGCACCCGCAGGTCCACCTTGTTGATCGTGCGTCCCACTAGCGGCAGCAGCAGGATGGTGATGATCCCGCCGGGCGAGAGCACCATGCCGGCATCCACCGCCCGATACCCATGCAGCTGCTGGCTGTAGGCAGGGATGAGGAAGGTGCTGCCGAACAGCATGAACCCCAGCATCAGCATCAGGAGGAAGGTCACCGAGAAGCTCGGATTCTTCATCAGGCGCAGGTCCACCATCGGCTCGTCGTGGTGCAGCTCGCGCCAGACGAGCAGCACGAACGCCACGGCCGAGATCACGCACCAGCGTCGTGATCAGCGTCGAGCCGAACCAGTCGGCGTCCTGGCCGCGGTCGAGCACCACCTGCAGGCAGCCGAGACTCAAACCCACGAAACCAAAGCCCCACCAGTCGACCGACAGCGGGCCGCGCGGGCGCACGGCTGCGTCGCGCTCCTTGATCACCGACTGAACCAGCAGCACCAGCGCGATGCCCGACCGGGACATTGATGAGGAAGATCCAGCGCCAGTCGTAGTTGTCGGTGATCCAGCCGCCGAGGGTCGGGCCGATCGACCGGGGCGACGACCGCGGCGATGCCGTAGATCGCGGTTGCCATGCCGCGCTTCTCCTGCGGAAAGCTGTCGGCGAGGATCGCCTGGCCGACCGGCTGCAGCCCGCCGCCGGTCGCGCCCTGCAGCGCCCGCACCACGATCAGCGTCGCGAGATTCGGCGCCAGTCCGCACAGCAGCGAGGCCGCCGTGAAGCCGGCGATGCACACCAGAAACAGGCGTTTGCGGCCGAAGGTGTTCGCGAGCCAGCCGGAGATCGGCATGATGATGGCGTTGGTCACGAGGTAGCTCGTGAGCACCCAGGTCGACTCGTTCTGGCTCGAGGACAGCGCGCCGGCGATGTGCGGCAGGGCGACGTTGGCGATGGAGATATCCATGATCTCCATGAACGCCGCCAGTGCGACCACCGGCGCGATCAGCCAGTGGATGCCGCCGCGCCGGCCGGGCGGTCGCGACCGTGTTGACCGCGTTGCCTGGCGCGCCACCGGCGGTGTCCCCGGCGCGTGGCCCAGGTTGGCCGCGAGAATGGCGTCGATCGCGGCATCGGCACCCGAGTCCTGGTCGGCATAGACGTCGGTGTTGAGGATTGCGGGCCAGGCGGGCTGGCGCGAGAGAGCAGCGCCGCTCTGATCATGTACGTCCACGTCGACGTCGGTCGAGAGGCCGAGGAAGAGCGGATGAGCCTCGAGCTCCTTCGGGTCGAGGCCGATACGCACCGACAGGCGCTGTACGATCTTGATCCAGTTGCCGGTGGCGTTCTGGGCCGGCAGGACCGCGAGGGCGCTGCCGGTGCCCGCGGTGAGGCCCAATACCCGGCCGTGGTAGTGCACCCGCGAGCCGTACATGTCGGCCGAGACGCTACCGGCTGACCGATACGCAGGCCGGCGAGCTGATTTTCCTTGAAGTTGGCGTCGATCCACATCGAGTCCACGGGCAGGATCGCCAGCATCTCGCTCGAGGGCGAGACCTGCTGACCGAGCTGCACCGCGCGCCGTACGACGTAGCCGGACACGGGTGCGAGCACCCGGGTGCGCGCCGCCGCGAGCCAGGCGGTGCGCAGGCGGCTTCCGCCTGCAGCACGCGCGGGTGGGTCTCGGGGGTCGTCCCGGAGATGGCTGCGCGGGTGCTGGCGCGCGTTGCTTCGGCCTGCCGCAGTCCCGCGCGGGCCGTGTCGACGGAGTTCTGCTCGTGCTGCACCGTCTCTTGGGACACCCCGTGCACCGCGATCAGCGGGTGGTCGCGCGCCACGTCCTGGTTCGCCTGGGCGAGCTGCACGCGCTGCGTCTCCACGGCCGCCGCATCGCGCGCCTCTTCGGCGAACAGCTGCGCGACGTCACGCACGGTCTGCGCGAGATTGGCCTTGGCCTGGGCGAGCGCCACCTGGGTGTCGCGCGGATCGAGCTGCACCAGCGTCTGGCCGCGGCTGCACGAACTGCGTCTCGTCGGTGTCGATGGCGACCACCGTGCCGGCAACCTGGGGCGTCAGCCGTACCAGGTTGCCATTCACATAGGCGTCGTCGGTCGTGACATGACCGCGCTCGAACAAGAGGTAGTAGCCCGTCCAGCCGATGGCGGCGAGGAGTGCAACCACCCCGATGACGATCAGCGGGCGGCGGTTGGATGCGGCCGCGGGCGGGGCCGCCGGGGCGGCGGGCGCGGGGTTCTGCGGGGTGTCTCGTTCGTGCTTCACTCATGGGGTCTCTCCCGCGGCAGCGGCGAGGGCTGCCGGATCGGCCGGAGCGTTCCACCAGCCGCCGCCCAGGGCGCGGAACAGCGCCGCGGTGTCGGTGAAACGCTGAACGTCCGCCTGAACCTCGGTCAGTGCGGCCTGTTGGTACTGCTGCTCGGCGGTCAGCACCTGCAGCTCGGTGTACTTGCCCGCGTGATACTGGTCGAGGGCGAGGTCGCGGTCGGCGCGGGCGGCGGCGAGCGCCGTGTTGTGCGGCGGCGTAGCCCTCGCCGTCGTGCTGCAGCGCCTGCAGCGCGTTCGCGACCTCGACGAATGCGCGAGATGACGGTGCCATGGTAGGTGGCGAGCGCCTGGCGGTAGCGCTCCTCGGCCTCGTGCTGGCGCGCCGCGAGCGTGCCGCCGTGGAAGAGCGGCGCGGTCGCGTTCAGGCCCACCGACCAGACTGCCGCCCGGGCGGGTGAGGAACTCGTTGAGCGAGCGTGGTCTGCTGCGCGTACTGCGCCGAAAGGCTCAGGGACGGAAAGCGCGCCGCCTCCGCGACGCCGATCGCAGCGCTCGCCTCGTGCAGCGTGTCCTCGGCCGCCAGCACGTCCGGCCGCTGCCGGACCAGTGTCGAGGGCAGTGACACCGGCAGCTGCTGCGGCAGGGTGAAGTCGCGCGGCGACAGCTGCGGGGCCACGAATTGGTCCGGGGTCTGCCCGCGCAGCTGCGCCAGCGCGTTGCGGTAGGCATCGCGCTGCTGCTCGAGTGCCGGCAGCGTGGCGCGCAGGTTCTCGAGCTGCGTTTGCGCCAGGAGCGTATCGCTGCGCGTGATCTTGCCGGCGTTCTCCAGCGTCCGCGTCAGCTCGAACTGCGACTGCAGCTCACCGACCAGCGCCCGGGTGACCGCGATCTGCTCGCCCGTGGCGCGCGTAGTCGAAGGCGGTGATGACGGTCTGGTCGACCAGCGTGACATAGGTGTCGAGCACCTGGTCGCGGACTGCTGCGGTTGCCGCCGACTGCGACTCGATCGCGCGGCGCGTGCCGCCGAAACGTCGAGGTCGTAGGCGAGCGTAGGCCCGAGTTCCCAGCGATTGCCGGTCGCATCGATCGCGTTCACCGGGCCGTAGAAGAGGCTGCCGTTGAGGTGCGCCCGGCCGATCTGCCCGCCGGCGTCGATCTGCGGCAGCCGCGTGCCGCGCCACCGCCTTGAGCTCGTACTGCGCCGCCGCGAGGCCGTGCCGGGCGGCCTCGAGGCTCGGGTTGCCGGCCAGCGCCGCGTGCACCAGGCGGTCGAGCTCGGCCGAGCGAAACAGGCGGTACCAGTCCGCGGCGACCTCCCCGCCGGCCGCGATGCTGCGCTGCGGGACGGGGGCTGAGGCGGCATGCACATAGCCGCCCGCCGGCGCCTGCGGGCGGGTGAAGGCAGGTCCCAGCGTGCAACCGGCGAGGAGCACTCCCGCGAGCACGGGCAAAGTGTTGCGCTTCATGCGGCACCTCCATGTGCCGGTTTGCGTCGCGCGCGACGCGCAGTCTCGAGCGCGGCCAGCGACGGGGCGGCGAGCGGCCTGACGCCCGCGATGCTCTGTACGTTCAGCAGCAGACGCTGCAGCAGGCCGATGAGTGTGTCGATCTCGGATTCGGTGAATGGTTCGACCAGGCGGTTGAGCAGCTCGACGATCAGCCGCTTCGCCTCCTGCGCCTGGCGGCGGCCGGCAGGCGTAATCGCGATCTCGACGGCGCGGCGATCGCGGCTGCTGCGCGCACGGCGCACCAGCCCGCGGGTCTCGAGCGCATCGACGACGCGGGTAAGGGCGCCCATGTCGTGCCCGAGCTGCGCGCTCAGCCGCGTGGCCGAGATGTGCACCTCCTGGGCGAGGTGGACGAGAACCAGCCACTGGGTGAAGGAGATCGACAGCGCCTCGAAGCGCTGCTCGGCCACCTGGCTCATGAGCACCCCGCAGCGCTTGAGCAGGTAGCCGACGCTGTTGTTGGCGTCGAGAGTATCCACGGTGTAGTAAGGCTTGCGCATGCTTGCTCCGGCGATATTTGCCCGAAATGATATTTGCCGAGGCAATCAGTGTCAAGAGAGGACCCGACAGCGCAGCTCAAGTCACAAAAAATCGCCGCTCGCCTGTGGCACTGAGCAGCCGGCAAAAACGACGCTTTTTGCCGGCGGCAACGCAGTCTGATGTCCGGAAAATCGCCGCAGGCGATTTTCCCGATGGACTAGGCGAGCTTGCTCTGCAGGTGCCGGGCGAGCTCGGCGATCGTCGGGAAATCGAACAGCTCGGTGAGATCCACCTTGCCCGGGTAGAGACGCGGTCGATCTGCTCATGGATCTCGATGAGCTTGAGCGAGCTCGCGCCCACCTCGAAGAGGTTGTCGTGTATGTCGACGCGCTTGCCGGCGAGCGCCGCGTCGCAGATGGTCTTGAGCTGTTCTTCGATCGCACTGCGCGAACCGGAGGCGGGCCCCTGTTGCGCGGCGCGCAGCGCGGCGAGCTCGGTGAGCGCGGCGTCGAACTCGCCTTCCGACGTAGCCCTCCTCGAGCAGGTGCCGCTGGATCTTGCCGCTGGTGGTCTTGGGGACGCGCTTCACCGGCACCACCTGCGCGACCTCGAGCCCGGTCTGCTCGTTGATGAGCCGCGCCACCTGGTTGGCGAGCGGTACGAACTCCGCCATCGAGCCGCGATGCAGTACGAACACCGCCAGCTGCTCGATGTCCGCCTCGCGTGCGCGCACGCCGGCCGCGACTACCTTGCCGAGCTCGAGTCCGGGTGCGCGCTGGGCGATCGCCTCCAGGTCGTGCGGATAGTAGTTCTGGCCGTTCACGAAGATGATCTCCTTGGCCCGCCCGGAGATATACAGCTCACCCGCGTGCATCAGCCCCAGGTCTCCGGTGCGCAGCCAGCCGTCGGCGGTGAACGTGGCGGCGTTCGCCTGCGGGTCCTCGTAGTAGCCGCGCGTGACGTTCTCGCCCGTCATGTGCACATTGCCGATGCGCCCCTCGGGCAGCTCGCGGTCCTCATCGTCCGCGATGCGCACCCGGCAGTAGGGGATGGGCCTGCCCTCGCTGATGAGGCGCACCGCGTTGCGGTCGTCGGCCGGTACCAGGCGCACCGGGTCGCCGGCTTTCATCTGATGGCGGTCGAGCGTGATGCTGCGCATGGGTGCGCCCACCTGCGGAAAGCTCACGGCGAGGGATGCTTCGGCCAGCCCGTACACCGGGTACATGGCGTTGCGCGCGAGCTTCGCGGGCGCGAGACGGGTGAGGAACTCATCGCACAGCGGCGCCGAGATCGGCTCGGCGCCGTTGAAGATGAGCCGTACGGCCGACAGGTCCAGACCCTCGACCGCCCGCTCGCCCAGCACCTTGAGATAGTGCCTGTAGCCGAAGTTCGGCGAGCACAGGATGCTGGCGCGCACTCGGGATGCCAGCGTCAGCCACAGCAGCGGGCGGCGGATGAAGAGCTCGGTGGGCATCAGGTGACTGTGCACCCGGTTCGCGAACATGACCAGGTGAAAGCCGATGAGTCCCATGTCATGGGTGAGCGGCATCCACGAGAGACTCACGTCGTCCTGCGTGAAGCCGGCGGCCGCGGTCGAGCCGCGCCAGTTGGCGATGATGTTGCCGTGGGTCAGCACCACCCCTTTCGGCTCGCTGGTGGAGCCGGAAGAGAACTGGATGAAGGCGATGTCATCGGGCGCGCGCGCTGCACGCTGCCGGCGCGCGATATGTCGTCCAGGTCATCGACCAGGAAGGCACGTGCGCGCAGTGCCTCGAACAGCTCGCTCTCGCCCGCCTGGGCCGCGAATGCACCGATGCGCTCGAGCGAGCGCCGCTCGGTGTACAGGAACGGCTGGCCGAGGCGCCGTGCGATACGCAGCAGCTTGTGTCGATGCTCGTCGCTGATGCCGAGCGCCACTGGCACCGGCACGATGCCGCCGAGCACCGCCGCCCAGAACACGTCGATGAACTGCTCGTTGTCGGCGAGGAACAGGATCAGCTTGTCGCCGCGGCGCGCGCCGATGCGCTGCAGGTGGTAGAGGATGCCGAGCGCGCGCTCATGGAGCTCGGCGAAGGATACGGCGCGCGACTCGTTCTCGCCCTCCAGGTAGGTGATGCTGCGCGCGAAGGCGCGGTTTTCCTCGATCAGTTCCGTCAGGGTGGTGGCCTTGAGCATCAGCGGCGTTCCAGCCTCATGTGCAGCGGATAGCGGGTGCGCAGGTTGATCTGCGCCTCGAGCTCGAGGGGCTTGTCGGGCACGTGAACCAGGCGATAGCGGCGCGCCACCTTGTAGAGGTGCACCAGCATCTCGTAGAGCGCGAAGGTCTCGCCGATGCAGTGGCGCGGACCTGCGGCGAAGGGCATGTAGGCGAAGCGCGGTCGCTCGGCCTCGTGTTCCGCAGCGAAGCGCTCGGGCCAGAAGCGCTCGGGGTCGCGCCAGTAGCGCGGATGCCGGTGCAGCAGGTAAAGCGGCAGCAGCACGTTGCTGCCCGCGGGTACCGTGAAGCCGCCGAGCACGTCCGCCTCGATCGTGCGGCGCGACAGGAGCCACCCCGGCGGGTAGAGGCGCAGCGTCTCGTTGATCACCTGCGCGGTGTAGGCGAGCGTCTCCATCTGCGCCAGTTCCGGCGCCTCGAGCTCGGGTGCGGCGTCGAGCTCGGCGTGCAGGCGCGCTTCGGCCTCGCGGTGCTGCGACAGCAGGTACCAGGTCCAGTTGAGCCCGCTCGCGGTGGTCTCGTGGCCCGCGACGATGAGTGTCAGCACTTCGTCGATGAGCTCGCGCTCGCCCATCGGGGCGCCGGTGTCCTTGTCGCGCGCACTCATCAGCATGGCGACGTAGTCGAAATGCTCCTCGGGCTCGGCGCGGCGGCGCGCGAGCAGCTGCGCCACGAGCTTGGTGAGCGAGCGGAAACGGTAGGCGAACTGCAGATCGCGCGACTGCTCCGTGCTGACTACCTCGAAGGGGTTGCCACCGGGCTGCTCGGTGAGCCGGTCCAGATCGCGGCCGAAGATCGAGCGCAGCACGATGGCGAGCGTCAGCTCGCTCATCTCGTCGGTGAGATTCACCGGCTCCCCGCGTGCGGCGAGCCCCTGCCAGCGCTCGATCAGGCGCTCGTTGGCGTGCGCGATCAGGCGCGCGAATCCGGTGACGACGCGGCGGTGAAAGAACGGCTGCATCATGTAGCGCTGGCGCTTCCACAACTCGCCCTCGCTCGTCATGATGCCCTTGCCGAGGAGGATGCGGACGCGGTCGAGGCCGACGCCCTTGGTGTAGTTGCGATGATTGGAGAGCAGCACCCGCTTCACGTCATCCGGGTGGTGGACGACATAGGTATAGGATCTGCGTGCCGGCACGAACACCCGATAAGTGTCCCCGTGGCGGGCAAACAATTCGACTCATGCGTTCCAGGGAATCGTCCGTGGAGCCGACATCGAACTGCAGCTCCGACTCGGGCGGAGGTTGGGTGACGGGTGCGGCGGTGGTCATGCAAGCTGTTGAAAGCCAAACCTTAATCTTATATCACTCGGATCTGCGTGGTCAGTGGCCGAACGGTGCGGCTGCCGCGCTCGCAGCGTCGCTGCCGTACGCGAAGCGTCTCGAGGTAGCCTCTCACGCGGCGCGCGCGCCGGCCACCCTTGCCGGCATCGCGCTCGCGCTGCGCGCGCTCGGCGAGCTTGCCGGGTGCGAGATCCGCGCGGCGCAGCTCGCCTTTCCCCAGGATGGCAAGCCGCGCCTGCTGGGCGCAGGAGTCTGCCCGGACAGCGGCACGGACCGCGATGGACCCGACTTCAGCATCTCCCACTCCGGTCCCTGGGTCGGCTGCGCGGCGGTGGCACACGGACTCGTCGGCTTCGACCTCGAGGTGGGGAGCGACCAGCGGCTCACCGAGTGGGCGGCGCGCGAGGCCGCGCTCAAGGCCTGCGGTGCAGGTCTCACCGAGGTGCGCGCGGTGTCGCTGCACGCAAGCGGCGCGACCTGCCGCGGGACCGTGTTGAACGCACGCGCGCTCGGGTTGTTTCCCGGGGCCGCCGCCTGCGTCATGACCAGCCGCGTCGTGGGCCGGATCGAGGCGCGCGCCGTGCCGCTTGCGGACCTGTTCCCATCATGAGCGAGGGCGACGGCCGCCTGCGTAACACGCTGTACCGCACGGTGACCCGTTCGGGGCGGCGCATGACCGCCGCGCGCCGCGCACTCTACGCGCTGGCGGTGCCGCTCGGCGTGGCGCTCATCCGCCTGTGGTGGCTCACCTGCAAGCGTGGTGCGCGTCGAGGGCGAGGAGCACCTGGCGGCGGCACTGGCGCGCGCGCCGTCGCTGGTGCCGTGCTACTGGCACCAGCATCAGCTCTACTGCGGTAAATTTCTCATCAGTTCCCGAGCCGGCGCCCTCAAGGCGGGCTGGCTGATCAGCCCCTCGGTCGACGGCGAGCTCGGCGCGATGCTGGTGCGCCGCTTCGGCGCGTGCAGTGATCCGCGGCTCCTCGACGCACACCGGCGCGCGCGCGCTGCGTGACTACTACCAGGCGCTGGTCAAGGAGGGCGTCTCCCCGGTGATCACTCCGGATGGTCCGCGCGGACCGCGTTTCAAGTTCAAGCCCGGGGCGCATCCTGCTGGCGCAGATGTCGCAGCGCCCGATCCTGCCGATGGCCTACGCGGCCTCGCGCGCCTGGCTCATCAAGTGGGACAAGTTCGTCATCCCGGTGCCGTTCTTCGCGCGCGTCGCGATCGCCATCGGACCGCCGCGCTACGTCCCTCGCGTGACGGGTGCCGCGGCGTCTCGCGCGCCTGCAGGGCGAGATGGAGCAGGAGCTCAAGCGACTGTACGGCGTCGCGCGCGCGGCACTCGCGGTGCGCGCATGACCGGTGCGCACGCGCCGCGCCCGGCCCGCGGGCCGCGCACGGTGCGCGCCGCGGAGCTGCCGCCGCTGGTCATGCGCTGCGGCGCCTTCGGCGACATGGTGCTGCTCACGGTACTGCTCGAGCAGCTGCATGCGCGGCTTCGCCGGCCGGTCGATGTGATCGCCTCGGGGCCCTGGACGCGAGCCGCTGCTCGCCGGCCAACGCGCCGTCGGGCGGCTGTACCTGCTGCGCAGCCGCCGCACCCCGTACTGGCTGTCGCGCGGCCAGCGCGTGCTCGTGGCGCAGCTGCGCGAGCGTGGCGCGGGACCGACCTGGTTCTGCGACCGCGGCGAGGGGCGCGAGCTCCTCGCTCGTGCCGGGATTCCCGAGGACTACATCTGCGACTCGACCGCGTACCCCTTCGTCGCGGGCGAGAATTTCGCTGATCGGTACCTGCGCCTGGGCGCTGCGACGCCGGCGGCTTTCACCGGCCTTCTGCCGCAGGCCGTTCCGGGCGTGCCCCGCGCCGCACGCCTCGAGGTCGCCGGAGGCGCGCGCGGCGCGAGCTCGACGCGCTGGCTTAAGGCGCGCGGACTCGCCGGGCGCTCGTTCATGGTGATCCACCCGGGAAGCCGCCACCTCGCGCGGCGCCGGCTGCGCGCACGCTCGGGGGCAGCTAAGTACTGGCCGGAAGGCGCGCTGGGCCGAGGTGGTGCGTGCGGTGCGCGCCGAGCGTCCGGACCTCGCGATCGTGTTCTCCGGCACCGCCGCGGAGAAGTCCCTGAATGCGCAAGTTTTGCGGCTGGCCGGTGTAGCGGATGCACAGGATGCCGCGGGGGACCTGCCGGTCGCGAGGCTACTGCCGCTCCTCGAGCGGGCCGGAGCCTCATCGCGGTCGACACCGGTCCCGCACACGCGGCTGCCGCGCTCGGCTGTCCCACGGTCGCACTCTTCGGGCACATCGATCCCTGGCTCTATCGGCCGGGAGGCGCCACCACGCCCGCAGTCACGCTCACGGGCATGGTGCAGGGGCAGCCGAACATCCTCGGCATCGAACCGGGGCAGGTCGTTGCCGCCTGGCGGGCGTTGGTGCAGCGGCCGTGACCGCGCGCACTCTTGAGGTTAAGTAAAGTCCGCTAACCCGTGCTTGAACAGCGCGTTAGCTTGTATTCCTTCACTGGTGTGCGAAAATGTTACGTAACCGATTGGAATATAGCGGCCGCGAATACCTAACTCCGTGACGGGCTGACACGTCAGGAGTGTGAACTTGAATTAGGCTGCCTCCGATTCGGTCATGGGAGATCACGGCTCAATGGCGACTCCGACCACGGATAAGCCAGCGGATTTCACGGCGTCGGACATCCTCTCCGCCGACGCGTGGACGGGCACGACGGGACGCCTGCCCAAGCCCATTCTCGGGCTGGACGTCGCCTGCACCAAGATCGCCGTGGACTTTCAGAACATGCGCCGCGACTCGGTGGACGAGTGCGTGCGCCGCAATCTGGAGCTGCTGCGCGGCGCCACGGGCAGCGACTGCGCCTTCCTCGTCACGCTCCAGCAGGACGAGGCGGTCTTCCAGGATGTGCAGCTCGCGCGTAGCGCCTTTGCCCAGTGCCGGCCGGAAGGGCTCGCCGGGATCAGCCTCGAGGCATTTCCGTGGCTGAAGGGACGACTGGAGCACCTACGCCTCTCGGAGCTGCGCGATGCCAGCTCGCCCCGCAAGGAGCAGATCGCCGACGCCCAGAAGTTCGCCGACCTGCAGATCGGCTCGGCGCTGCTGGTCGCGCTGCGGGTGCAGGGCAAGCTCACCGGCTTCCTCGGGCTCGCGCACACGCTGCCACGCGGCGCATGGGACGTGAACCTGCAGTTGCTGATGAAACTGGTGGGCACCAGCCTCGCTACCGGGCTCGAGCGCATTCGCACCGAGGCGCGCCTCGCCAAGCTCGAGGAGCGCACCAACCTGTCACAGGCCGCCGCCAACGACGGTCTGTGGGACTTCGACGTCGAGAGCAACGAGGTGTATCTTCTCGCCACGCTGGAAGGCGATGCTCGGCTACGCCGACGAGGACATGCGCGGCTCACCCGACTGGCGCAGTCTCGTGCACCCGGACGACCTGGCGCGCGTGCAGGCCGCCATCCGCGACCACGTCGCCGGCAAGACCCCGATCTTCGAGAGCACGCACCGCATGCGCCATCGCAATGGCGAGTGGCGCTGGGTCATCAGCCGCGCCACGGCGCGCGTCGACAAGCACGGGCGACTGCTGCGCCTGGTGGGCGTCGAGCTCGACATCACCGAGCGCAAGCTGTACGAGGAGGCGCTGTTCCGCGAGAAGGAGAGCGCGCAGATCACGCTGCAGTCGATCGGCGACGGCGTCATCACCACGGATGCCAACTCCACCATCGACTACATCAACCCGGTCGCCGAGGAGCTGACCGGCTGGCGTCTCGAGGACGCCATGGGCAGGCCGGTCGAGGAGATCTTCCGCGCCTTCCACGAGGAGACCTGCGAGCCGCTGGAGAATCCGCTCACGGTCTCGATCCGGCGCATCCGCCCGATCAAGTCGGTGCGCCCGATGCTGCTGATCCGCCGCGACGGCAACGAGCTGTACGTGGAGAGCACCGCGGCGCCGATCCGCGACGGCTCCGGGCACGTGGCGGGCGGGGTGCTGGTGTTCCACGACGTCAGCGAATCGCGCGAGCTCAACCGGCGCCTTTCCTACCACGCCAGCCACGACCTGCTCACGGGACTGGTGAACCGCCGCGAATTCGAGAGCCGGCTGGAACGGGCGCTGAAGAGCGCCAAGGCGCGCGAAGCCTCCTACGCGCTATGCCACCTCGACATCGACCAGTTCAAGATCGTCAACGACACCTGCGGCCACAGTGCCGGAGATGCGCTCCTCGGCCAGGTCGGCGCGCTGCTGAAATCCAAGGTGCGCTGGCGCGATACGCTCTCGCGCCTGGGGGGCGATGAGTTCGGCATCCTTCTCGAGAGCTGTTCGCTCGATGAGGCGATGCGTACCGCCGAGACACTGCGCGAGGCGGTACGAAACTTCCGCTTCACCTGGGAAGACCGCGTGTTCCGCCTCGGCGCCAGCATCGGCGTCGTGCCGATCACCGCCGAGAACGAGGACGTGGCCTCGGTCCTGTCGGCGGCCGGCAGCGCCTGCACCGCGGCCAAGGAGGGCGGCCGCAACCGCGTTCACAGCTTCGCCGAGAACGACATCGAGCTGATGCGCCGCCGGCGCGAGATGCAGTGGGCGGCGCGCATCAACGCGGCGCTCGAGGAGGGGCGTTTCGAGCTGTACCGCATGGCGATCCAGCCGCTGCAGCGCCCCGAGCCCGGCGCGCACTACGAGCTGCTGCTGCGCCTGAAGGACGAGACCGGGCGTATCGTGGCGCCGAATGACTTCATCGCGGCGGCCGAGCGCTACGGCATTACCCCTGCGATCGACCGCTGGGTGATCGAGAACGCGTTCCGCTGGCTCGTCTCCGAGGCCGACGAGCGGCAGAACCTGCTGCAATGCTCGATCAACCTCTCCGGCCAGAGCCTCGGGGATGACAAGTTCCTGCCGTTCGTCATCGAGCAGCTGCGGCACAGCGGCCTCGATGCCTCGAAGATCTGCTTCGAGATCACCGAGACGGCCGCCGTGGCGAGCTTCTCGCAGGCTAACCGCTTCATCCAGGCGCTCAAGCAGCAGGGCTGCAAATTCGCGCTGGATGACTTCGGTACGGGGCTGTCCTCGTTCGGTTACCTGAAGCACTTCCCGGTGGACTACCTCAAGATCGACGGCAGCTTCGTGCGCGAGATCCTGCGCGACCCGATCGATCGGGAGATGGTGCGTTCGATCAACGAGATCGGGCATCTCACCGGCAAACAGACCATCGCCGAGTTCGCCGAGAACGCCGAGATCATCCAGATGCTCACCAGTCTCGGCGTCGACTACGCCCAGGGCTACGGCGTCGCGCAGCCCCAGCGCGTGCTGAAGTCAGCGGTCGCCTAGTCCACTGGAAAAATCGCCTGCCGGCGATTTTTCGGACATCAGCTTCGTTGCCCTGGGCCCGTCACCCGCCCGGCGCGTAGAAATAATAGTCAGCGCTGTAGCGGCTCGTCGCCTCGGCATTCTGCTGCGCCGCAGCGCAATGATCGGCCGGCGGCGGCTGCCCGCCTTGGGTGTGGATGCGCTGAATGCTGCTCACGTGCTCGAGCACGCCCTTGCCCTCGTGTCCGACGACGCTCAGGAGCAGCCAGGGGATGGACTCGGGGTCGGGGGAGGGGACCTTGGCGACCGCCTTGCCCGTGACCTCACTGCCGTCCTGGTGTTTCCAGGAGGGACCGGCGTAGTGACGGATGATCGCGCCCTTCGCGTCCCGCAGCTCGGCGTCCGGCGCCTTGAGGGTCCATTGCGGCTTGCCGTCCGTGCCCCGGCTGCAGACGTAAATCTGCGATCCTACGGCGTGCGTCTTCAGAACCAGGTGCTCGCGGGCGGGTGGCCTGAGAGCCGCCGGGATCTCGCCGCCTGCCGCATCCTGCCCGAGCGCGGACCCCGACAGCGCGAGCAGGGTAACGAGCGGGCAGGCGCCCAGAAGCGATCGGGTGAGCATCGGCATCTCCTTTTACGCCCTCAGAAGTCGTAGGCCGCGCCCGCGATAGAAGGCCCGCTGCTCGGCCGGCTCGAGATTTCCACCGAACAGGAACACGCGCGAATAGTAGCGCCGATCGAAGAGATTGGAGATGCCGCCGAGCACGCGCAGGTGGCCGCGATCTCGTAGTCCGCGGAGAGATCGACCACGGTGTAGGAGGGGATCTGGGCCGGAGTGCTGGCCACGTGGGTTGTCGCTGTCCTGGAAGTACTGTGCGCCGACCGCATCCACCACCAGGCTCACCTTGTAGAATGATCCCGGCGCAGCGTGATGCCCGCCTTGAGCACGTAGTCGCGGCGCATAGGCCGGCGTCTTGCCGGTCTGGCCGGGAATGATGCTGCCGGTGAACGGGCATCGAGGAGGCTGGCATTGGCGAACACGTCAAGATGCCGCGTCCGGCTCCGCATCCGGCGCGAGGCGCAGCAGGTCATAGGATGACTCCAGCTCCACGCCGCGGCTGCGCGTGTTGCCGGTGTTGACGTCGATGGTTTCGGTCTGGCTGAGAGTTCTGCGACTCGATGCGGTCGCTTCACGTTGACCTGGAACAGGCTCGCATCGTAGTAGAAGCCGGTCACTGGGCCAGCCATGCACGCCCGGCCTCGTAGGTCAGGTAGTGCGTGGGGTCGGGATTGTTGGTGGGTGAGAAATTGCTGAACGGGCTCGCGATATCGAGGTAGCGCAACGGGCGGAAGCCCTGCGACACGTTCAGATACGTCTCGTTGCCGTGGCCGAAGTCGTTGCCGATCCCGATGACCGAACAGCGGGATCGCTCTTGCGGTAGGTGTCGTCGACCAGCAGCGGATGCGGTGCCAGCGGTCTCGTGGGTGTCGAGCTGCTCGTCCTCGTAGCGCGCCGAGGTGACGAGGTGGATCCGATGCGGAAGCGGAACACGTTCTCGGCGAACAGCGCGCCGTAGCGGCTGCTGCGATCGCTGCGGTAGAAGGGGGCGCCGGATTCATCGTCGCGGCCGAGGTAGGGATTGGCGCTCAGGTACTCATCGTACGGACTGGTCGACGTGTAGGCGGTGTAGCCGACGGTCAGCGCGTTGCCCGTGCCCCAGCGCTGCAGCCAGCGGCCGTCGAGCCCGGTGTAATGGAAGCGCTGGCCGCTCAGGTTGGACCCGGTCGCGCTGAGGGCGGGCGGATCCGTACCGGCGTAGCTGTCCGAGCGGGTGATGAGATCCTGTAGCCGGTCCAGAGGCGCTGCGTGAAGGAGCTGCGGTCGCTGAAGGCATTCTGGTAGGTCAGTACGCTGGTGTAGCGATCGGTCCACAGATGGTCGGCGGGCGTGGTCGACTGCTGGCTGTCGGCCTGGAACTGCGCGTACGACATGAGGCCCGGCGAGGCCGCTGTCGAGCGAATAGGCATGCAGGTCGAACGCCAGGCTCTGGTGCGCATCGAAGCGGTAGCCGAGATGCAGGTCACCGGCATTCGAGGTCGTAGTCGCCGTTGTCCCGCTGGCCCGTCGGACTGACGGTGCGAAAAGTCCGCAAGATAGTTCCAGTCGCCGGAGGTGCCCGAGACGCGGTTGAAGCTGGAGAACAGCCCGTACTGCCCGCCTACCTGCTCAGTGGTGCCCGATGCCAGGTGGTCCGGGTCGGGCCTGCGCGATATGAAGTTGATGACCGGTTGCGGTTCCGGACCGTACAGCAGGCCTGATCCGCCACGGATCATCTGCACCGAGGAGAGGGTCTGCGGAACCGGGAGGTAGTAAAGCGTCGGATAGCCGATCCAGTCGAGCTCCAGCGGGATGCCGTCCTGCATCAGCAGCACGTACTCGCTCTCCTGCGGATTGCCGAGGCCCCGATAGGAGAGATTGAGCTGGGTGGGGTTCTGCTGCTCGGCGAGCACGATGCCGGGCAGCCGGTCGAAGAGCTCGCGCTGGTTGTTGTCGATGATGGTCGGCTCGGCATCCAGCTGACGACGCTGGTCTTCTTGGTCACGGTGATCGTCGGGCCATCCACCTCCGGGAGTGAATGCGCGTAGCGCGTGGCCTTGTTGAAATTCCACGGCCGGTCGGCCTCGATCAGCACCTGCTCGCGGGTCTTCTGCGCGCCACCGGTGTCGGGCGGCGGGGTCTGCGCCGGCGGCGGGGGCTTGGCGTGCGAGGCATCGTCATCCACGGGCGGCGCAGGATCCGCGGCCGCCACCGGCGGCGCGGCGAAGCCGCCTGTCAGAACGAGAAGAATCCCTGCCAGGACGGCGGAGCGCATCGTGGGGTCTACCTCTTTCGCCAGCGGACGATTTACACGGCGCGGCTGACTACTACCAGCGATAGGAACTGCGGCGTGCGCGGCACGAGCTGGCGCAGCGCCGGCCAGGTGCGCAACAATCGCCTCCGCATGTCACCCCGACGTCACACCCAGGCCCCCGAAGCCCTGCGCCGCCGCGCGGGCCTCGGGCCGCTCGAGACGCGCTTGCTCGAGCTGCTGTGGGCACGGGCGTGCAGCGCCACCGTGCGCGATCTGCGGCATGCCTGCCCCGCGCTTGCCTACACGACCATCATGACCACCCTCGACCGGCTGCATCGCAAGGGGCTGCTGCTGCGCCGCCGGGACGGTCGCGCCTTCGCCTACGAGCCGCGCTGTACGCGCGATGAGCTGCTGTCGGAGCTGGTCTCGGGGCACGTCGTGGACCTGCTCGGAGCTTCGCAGCGCAGCGGCGCGGCCCTCTCGACCCTGGTGCGTGCGGTGCGCGAGACCGACGCCGCGCTCCTCGATCAGCTCGATGCGCTGGTGCAGGCCGAGCGGCTGCGGCTGAAGAGCGAGCCGAAATGAGCTCCGCGGTACTGCTCGGCCTGGTGTTGCTCTCGAGCTTCGCACTCGTGAGCCTCGTGCTGGCGGGCCTGCTTACCCTCGCCTGGCGCGCGGGACTCAAGCGCGTGGGCGCCGGTTCCCTCGATCTGCTCGGTCTGCGCCTGTTACCGGCAGCGGGCGCGCTCCTCGTCGCACTCGCGGTCGTCTTGCCGGCATTCCTCGCCTATGAGCCGCATCGGGAGCACGAAACGGCGGGCCCTGTGCTGATCGGGCTCGCGGCGTTCGCGGGGGTCTGCCTGGCGCACGGGATCTGGCGCGGATGGCGTGCGTGCCGCGCGGCGCGCGCGCTCCTACGGCGCTGCGGGCTCCCTGCGCAACGCGGCCTCGGGCAGGCTGCCGTGGTGCATGTCGTGGACGTGCCCGAGCCTCTCATCGCGGTGATCGGTGCCTGGCGGCCGCGCGTCGTCGCGGCCGAGTCGGTACGTGCCGCGTGCGATGCGGCCGAATTCAAAGAGGTGCTGGCGCACGAAGCCGCGCACCTTGCGGCCTGGGACAATCTGAAGCTGCTGCTGCTCATCGCCGCCCCGGATGTGCTCGCCTGGACGCCGCTTGCGGCTGCCCTCACCGAGCGCTGGCGCGCCGCCGCGGAATGCGAGGCGGATCAGCGCGCGACCGGCGGCGACCGCGAGCGGCGCCTCGCGCTCGCCTCCGCACTCATCAAGGTGGCGCGGCTGCTGAAGAGCGGCGACGCCACGCGCCCTGCGCTCGGCATGCCGGTGGCGGCGGACGACGTCCCGGGGCGCGTGCGCGGGCTCCTGGGTCCGCCGCCGCGTCCCATGCCGTCGAGGATTCTCCTGGCACTGGCCGGCTGCGCCTTTCTGATTCCGCTGCTTGCCCTGCCTCGCTACGCGCTGCTGCACGAGTTGCTCGAGCAGTTGGTCAGGTTCGGGCGCTAGCTCCTAAGGCGGCGCGGCCGTGAACTCCAGCCGCATCGACAGATCAACGGCGCGCACGTTCTTGGTGAGCGCGCCGACCGACACATAGTCCACTCCGGTCTCGGCTATCGCGCGCACCGTCTCGAGCGAGACGCTGCCGGAAGCCTCGAGCTTCAGCGGGCAGCCGCGCGCGCGATTGCGCGCCACGGCGGCGCGCAGATCGGCGTGGGTGAATTCATCGAGCATCACGATATCGGGCGCCGCCGCGAGTGCCGCGTCGAATTCGGCCAGCGTCTCGACTTCGACCTCGACCGTGATTCCGGGCGAGTGGCTGCGGGCGGCGCGGATCGCGCCGCCGAGCGAGCCCGCCGCCGCGATGTGGTTCTCCTTCACCAGCACCCGATCGTACAGGCCGAGCCGGTGGTTGTGCGCACCGCCGCACAGCACCGCGTACTTTTGCGCGGTGCGCAGCCCCGGCACGGTCTTGCGCGTGTCGAGGATCGTGCAGCCGGTACCGGCCACCGCCTGCACGAAGCGGTGCGCCGCGGTCGCGGTAGCCGAGAGCAGCTGCAGGAAATTGAGCGCGGTGCGCTCGCCGGTCAGCACCGGGCGGGCGCTGCCGGCGATCTCGAACACCACCTGGTTGGCCGCGACCGGCTCGCCGTCGTTCGCGTGCCAGGTGAGCTGTACGTGCGGATCGAGCCGACGGAAGGTGGCGTCCACCCATGGCCGGCCGGCGAGCACCGCGCTCTCGCGCGTGATCACGCTGCCGCGCACCCGTTGTGACGCGGGGACCAGCGCCGCGGTGACATCGCCGCCGCCGATATCCTCGCGCAGCGCCGCTTCGACCTGCTGGGCGAGATCGCGCGGAGGTTCCGGCATGCGCACCCGACGGCGTCAGTGCCCCATGAGCGGCAGGCCGTGGGTCGCCCCCGCCATGCACATCATCATCGGGATCGACAGCACGAAATTTGGTGCGCGAGGCGAGGCCGCGCGGCCTTGCGCGCCTTGGCCTTCTCGCTCGTCGGTGGCCGGCGACGATGCCGAGGATCTTCTTCTGGTTCGGCCAGATCAGTACCCAGACGTTGAACAGCATGATGGTGCCGAGCCAGGCGCCGATGCCGATGACGCGGTAGTAGTCGGATCGTCCATGCCGATGCCGAGGGTGAAGGCGCCGATAAAGCGCGGCCCCAGGAGCCAGGCACCGCCCAGCCAGGTGGCGACTGCGCGCCCAGCGGAACCAGAACAGCGCGCGCGGCGCGACGTACTTGCTGATGCCGGCGCCGCCCGGGCCGCCCTTGTCGGCGGCGGCATCGGCCATCGCCGGTGTCTGCGCGACATTGAAGTAGTAAAGGAGCCCGATCCAGAACACGCCGGCGACGATGTGGAACCAGCGCGCGAGCCCGAGCTGGTTGAAGTTCGTGCCGCCAATCAACACCGCCAGGATCACGGCGAGGACGATCCCGAGGATGAGGGACTGGCGGTGGTTATTCAGGGGATTCGATGCTTCGGTCTCCAAGTTCATTGTTTCAGTCTGACCGGGGCGAACGTTCCAGCGTTTGAAGAATAGGCGAGCGCACCCCCATAATTCAACGCATTACGGAAACCGTTGTGTGACTGACGCTTCCTTGCACGCGGCGCTCACGGAGCGCCCGCCTTCACCCTGTATCAACGTCTGCTCCCTGGACAGCCGCGGGTACTGCTCGGGTGTCTGCGGACGGGCGAGGAGATCGGCGGTGGATGCCGATGAGCGCCGCGCAGCAATGGGCCTGCTCGCCGAGCTCGAGCGCAGGAAA
The DNA here is from genome assembly GCA_963713175.1 of uncultured Gammaproteobacteria bacterium. Taxonomy (GTDB): domain Bacteria; phylum Pseudomonadota; class Gammaproteobacteria; order Steroidobacterales; family Steroidobacteraceae; genus 13-2-20CM-66-19. The sequence goes on from CAVQKW010000006.1 coordinate 50,032, forward strand.
CTGCAGAGGTACTAGCGATGGACGTGGTCGAGAGAATCAAGACGGAGCTGGCCGCAGGCCCGGTGGTGCTGTTCATGAAGGGCACGCCGGATTTTCCGCAATGCGGCTTTTCGGCGCAGACGGTGGGCGCGCTGCGCGCCCTCGGGGCCGAGTTCCGCTACATCAACATCTTCGAGGAGCCGGAGCTGCGCGAAGCGCTCAAGCGCTTTTCGAACTGGCCGACCTATCCGCAGCTGTACGTGAAGGGTGAGCTGGTCGGCGGGTGCGACATCGTGCTCGAGATGTACAGGTCGCGGCGAGCTGAAGAAGCTGCTCGCCGAAGCCGGCGCCGTCAGCTGAGCGTCCGCGGCGGGGGGGTCGTCGCCGCCCGACTCGGCTCCAGCAGGCGCGTTCGAGCCAGCCGAGCGCCGCGGCGGCGCTCGCGGGCTTCGCGGTAGCTGCCCTGCAGCTGGTTGCAGACCAGACAGAACAGCTCCGCCGTGCGCTCGGCGTCATAGCGCGCGCTGAATGCGCCTCGCTCGGGTCCCACGCGAGCCCCGCCACCGTGAGCGCCTTGGCGAGCACCGTCTGCCCGAGGCCGGCCCCGGCGAGCGTCGCGGTATCGAAGCAGGAGAAGGGGTGAAAGGGGTTGCGCTTGACGTCGGCGCGCGCCACCGCGGCGTTGAGGAATCCCAGGTCGAAGGCGGCATTGTGGCCCACCAGGATCGCGCGCCTGCAGCCGTAGCGCGCGCACCGCGTGGCGCACCTCGCGGAACATCCGCTGCAGCGCGTCGCGTTCGGGAAGCGCGGGGCGCAGCGGATGATGTGGGTCGATGCCGGTGATCGACAACGACGCCGGATCGAGGCGCGCACCTTCGAAGGGCTGCACGTGATAGCCGTGGGTGGCGCCGCGCCTGAGGCGCCGTCGCTGTCCATGTCGATGAGGACCGCGGCGATCTCCAGCAGCGCATCGGTGGCGGCGTTGAATCCGCCGCATCTCCACATCGATGACCACGGGCAGGATAGCCGCGGAAGCGTCGCGACATCAGGGCGGCCGTCGGCGCCGGCTGCACCGCACCCGGGTGGGTCTCGTTCATGGTGTGTCGCCCCGGCCGGCGCGAGCCGCCACGCCACGCGCTCGCCGGCGCGCAGCGGTACCAGCTCATCCGCGCCGAACGGATAGCGCGCCGGCACCTCCCAGGACTCGCGCACCAGGGTGAGGCTCGCGGTGTTGCGCGGCAGCCCGTAGAAATCCGCGCCGTACAGCTGAAGCGAACCCCTCGAGCTTGTCGAGCGCGCCGGCGCTCTCGAAGGCCTCGGCATACAGCTCGATGCCGGCGTGCGCGGAGAAAACTCCGGCGCAGCCGCACGCTGCCTCCTTCAGGTGACGCGCGTGTGGGGCGCTGTCGGTGCCGAGAAAGAACTGCTGGCTGCCGCGGGTGACGGCCGTGAGCAGCGCCGCGCGCTCGCTCTCGCTCTTGAGCAGCGGCAGCGCAGTAGTGGTGCGGGCGCAGCCCGCCGTTGAACAGCGCATTGCGGTTCATGCAGCAGATGCTGCGGCGTGACGGTCGCCGCCACCCCGGCGCGCGCACCGCGGACGAAGTCGACCGCGGCGCGCGTGGTGATGTGCTCGAAGACGATGCGCAGCGCCGGCAGCCGCTCGACGAGCGGCGCGAGCACGCGCTCGATGAAGCGCGCCTCGCGCTCGAACGGGATCGACCGCCGGGTCGGTCACCTCGCCGTGGACCTGCAGCACCATGCCGAGCTCCGCCATGCGCGCGAGCACCGGCTCGATGCGCCTGACGATCGCTCACGCCGGCCTCGGAATGAGTGGTGGCGCCCGCGGGGTAGAGCTTGAAGCCGTGCACGACTGCCGCTCTCGCTGGCGCGGTCGATCTCCGCGGCCGGGGTCTGCTCGGTCAGATAGAGCGTCATGAGCGGCTCGAATGCGCGCCCCGGCGGCAACGCGCCCAGAATGCGCTCGCCGGTAGCGCGAGTGCCTGTGCGGTGGTGGTCACGGGCGGCTTCAGGTTCGGCATGATGATGGCGCGCGCGAAGCGCGCCGCGGTGAAGGGCAGCACCGCACGCAGAGCGGCCTCGTCGCGCACGTGCAGATGCCAGTCGTCGGGCCGGCGGATGACCAGCGTGCTCACGCGCGCGCCTCCGCGACAGCCGCGCAAGCCACGCCGCGACCGGCGCAGATCGCGGGCGCTCGCGTGGCAGGCAGTACGGCGCTGCCGCGGCTGTAAGCCCTTAAGCTCACTTGCTTTACCTGCCGCTGCTCGCCATCATTACTCATTCTATCGCGACCTATGCACACACGCCCGCGACGAGGCTCGCGACCGCTCCATCGACCCTGCGGCCTTCGCGTGCCATCGCGCACCGAGTGAGACCGCATGACCGAACCGCCAAGACTCGAAGACCTCGATCCCTCGAAACCCGCGAGTGGCTCGAATCCATCGATTCGGTGCTGAAGAGCCACGGGCCGGAGCGCGCGCATTTCCTGCTCGAGCGGCTGATCGACTACACGCGCCGCAGCGGCGCCTACCTGCCGTTCAAGCCTAACACCGCCTACGTCAACTCGATTCCCACCGGGCGCGAGCCGGAGTACCCCGGCAACCGCGCTCTCGAGCGGCGCATCGAGGCCTACATCCGCTGGAACGCGCTGGTGATGGTACTGCGCGCCAACCACATCTCCTCCGAGCTGGGCGGGCATCTGGCGAGCTACGCCTCCTCCGCCACGCTCTACGAGGTCGGATTCAACCACTTCTGGCGGGCGCCGTCCGACCAACACCCCGGGGACATGGTGTTCTTCCAGGGACACTCTTCGCCCGGCATCTATGCGCGCGCCTTTCTCGAAGGGCGGCTCACCGAGGAGCAGCTGCTGCACTTCCGCCAGGAGGCGGGTGCGCGCGGCCAGGGCCTGTCCTCCTACCCGCACCCCTGGCTGATGCCGGACTTCTGGCAGTTCCCCACGGTGTCGATGGGCTTCGGGGCGCATGACGGCGATTTCCAGGCGCGCTTCACGCGCTACCTCGAGCACCGCGGACTCGTGAAGCCCTCGGACCGCAAGGTGTGGGCGTTCCTCGGCGACGGCGAGATGGACGAGCCGGAGTCGATGGGCGCGCTCACCATGCCGGTGCGCGAGAGGACTCGACAACCTCATCTTCGTCATCAACTGCAACCTGCAGCGGCTCGACGGCCCGGTGCGCGGCAACGGCAAGATCATCCAGGAGCTGGAAGCCGCCTTCCTCGGCGCGGGCTGGAACGTGATCAAGGTGCTGTGGGGCTCGCGCTGGGATCCGCTGCTGGCGCGCGACCACAAGGGATTGCTGCGGCGCGTGATGGAAGAGTGCGTCGACGGCGAGTACCAGAACTTCAAGGCCAAGGGCGGCGCTTTCACCCGCGAGCATTTCTTCGGCAAGTTCCCCGACCTGAAGGCGACTGGTCGCCAACATGTCGGACGAGGAGATCTGGCGGCTGAATCGCGGCGGACACGATGCGCTCAAGGTGTACGCAGCCTATGCGGCAGCCGTGAGCAACAAGGGTCAGCCGACCGTCATTCTCGCCAAGACCGTCAAGGGCTTCGGCCTGGGCAAGGGCGGCGAGGGACAGATGGTGGCCCACCAGCAGAAGAAGCTCTCGGAAGAGGATCTGCGCGCGTTCCGCGACCGCTTCAACATTCCGGTTCCCGAGGAGGAGATCGCGCAAGTTGCCGTTCGCCAGGCCCGACGCGGCCGCCGACGAAGCTCGTTACCTGCATGAGCGGCGCGCGGCGCTCGGCGGCTACCTGCCGCAGCGGCGCCGACCGCGCCGCCGCTGGTGATTCCGCCGCTGGAAGCTTTTCAGTCGCTGCTCGACGGCACCGGCGAGCGCGAGATCTCCACGACCATGGCGTTCGTGCGCATCCTCACGGTGCTGCTGAAGGACAAGAACATCGGCCGCAACGTCGTGCCTATCGTGCCCGATGAGGCGCGCACCTTCGGCATGGAGGGATTGTTCCGGCAGATCGGTATCTATTCGTCGGTCGGACAGCTGTATACGCCGCAGGACGCCGAGACCACTGATGTCCTACCGCGAGGACAAGAAGGGGCAGATGATCGAGGAGGGGATCAACGAGGCGGGCTCGGTGTGCTCCTGGACCGCCGCCGGCACCGCCTACAGCCTTCACGGCATCAACATGGTGCCGTTCTTCATCTTCTACTCGATGTTCGGTTTTCAGCGCACCGGGGATTTCATCTGGGCGGCCGGGGATGCCGCAGACCCGCGGCTTCCTGATGGGCGCGACCTCCGGACGCACCACGCTCGCGGGCGAGGGGCTGCAGCACCAGGACGGACACAGTCAGCTGGTCGCGACCACCGTGCCCAACTGCGTAGCCTACGACCCGGCGTACGCCTACGAGCTCGCCGTCATCATCCACGACGGGATGCGGCGCATGTACGCGGAGCAGGAGAGCATTTTCTACTACATCACGGTGATGAACGAGAACTACGCGCAGCCGGCCATGCCCCCGGGCGTGGACAGCGGCATTCTGAGCGGCGCTTACCTGCTGCAGATCGGTGGTCGCGGCAAGGTTCGGGCGACGCTGCTCGGCTCGGGCACCATCCTGCGCGAGTGCCTCGCGGCCGCGAAGCTCCTCGAGGACGACTACGGCATCCCCGCCGACGTGCTCTCGGTGACGAGCTTCAGCGAACTGCGGCGCGAGGCGCTGGAGTGCGAGCGCTGGAACCTGCTGCATCCCGGCACGACCGCGCGCGTGCCGTACGTGCGGCAGCTGCTGAAGGATCGCGAGGGACCAGTCATCGCCGCTACCGACTACATGCGTTCGGTTGCCGACCAGATCCGCCAGTGGGTCAAGGGACGCTACGTCACCCTCGGTACCGACGGCTACGGCCGCTCCGACACACGTGCGGCCCTGCGCCGGCACTTCGAAGTCGATCGCAACTACATCGCGATCGCCGCCCTGAAGGCGCTCGCCGAAGAAGGGCGCGTCGATGAGGCGACGGTGAGCGGGGCCATCAAGGCGCTCGGCATCGATCCCGACAAGCCCGTCCCCTGGAAAATCTGAGAGTTCCAAATGAGCGCGGCAGCCGGCCTCATCGAAGTGCGCGTGCCCGATATGGGCAACTTCAAGGACGTCGCCATCATCGACGTGCTGGTGAAGCCCGGCGAGAGCGTCGAGGTCGAGACGCCGCTGGTCACGCTCGAAACGGAGAAGGCCACCATGGACGTGCCCTCGACCGCGGGGGGCGTGATCGAGAAAGTGCATGTCGCCAAGGGCACCACCGTCTCGCAGGGCGATCTGATCGCGACGGTGCGGGCGCAGTCGGCGCAGTCGGGCTCCGGGAGTGCCGACAGCACCGCCCCGACCGCCGCGACGCCCGCTGCCTCGAAGCGCGAGGCGCCATCGCCTCCCGCATCCCCCGCGCCGCCGCCGGCTGCGGTGAAGCCGGCTGCGCCGCCAGCGGCCGCCGAACCTGCCCCTGAGGACGGCGCGCCCCCGGCAGCGGCGGGCGCCGTCGGCTCGCTGCGCAGTGATCTCGCCTCGATCGACGAGCCCGGATTCTCGCGCGCGCACGCCGGGCCGTCGGTACGCAAGTTCGCGCGCGAGCTGGGCGTCGATCTGGCACAGGTGAGCGGGCACGGTTTCAAGGGCCGCATCACGCACGATGACGTCAAGGCATTCGTCAAGCGCGCGCTCGCCCCGGGCGCGGCCGCCGCTGCGGGCGCAGCGAGCGCGCGGTCGGCGCTGCCCGCTATCCCGGTCGTGGATTACAGCCAGTTCGGCCCGGTCGAGACGCAACCCCTGACCCGCATCCAGCGCATCTCCGGTTCGCGCCTGCAGGCGAGCTGGGTCAACATCCCGCACGTCACGCAGTTCGACGAGGCCGACATTACCGAGCTGGAGGAGCTGCGCGCGAGTCTCAAGGACAAGGCGCAGGCCGCCGGCGTCAAGCTCACGCCGCTGGCGTTCATCATGCGCGCCTGTGTCAAGGCGCTGCAGGAATTCCCGCGCTTCAACTCCGCGCTGGATGCTGAAGGCACCAACCTCATCGTCCGCAAGTTCATCCATATGGGCTTCGCGGCCGACACGCCCGGGGGGCTCGTCGTGCCGGTGGTGCGCGATGCGCACCGCAAGGACGTGTACGAACTGGCGCGCCAGCTCGGTGCGCTGTCGCAGAAGGCCCGCGCCGGCAAACTCCCGCCGCTCGACATGCAGGGCGGCTGCTTCACGATCTCGAGCCTCGGCGGGATCGGCGGTACCGCCTTCACGCCCATCATCAACGCCCCGGAGGTGGCCATCCTCGGGGTGTCGCGCTCGAGCCTGCGGCCGCTGTACCGGGATGGAACGTTCGTGCCGCGTCTGATGTTGCCCCTGTCGCTGTCGTACGATCACCGCGTGATCGACGGCGCCATGGCGGCACGCTTCACGACCTGGCTGGCGCACACGCTCGCCGACCCGCGCGGCCTGCTCGAGGCGGTGCTGTGAGCCGCGCCGAGCTGACGATTCCCGACCTCGGCAATTTCAGCGACATAGAGGTCGTCGACGTACTGGTGAAGGTCGGCGACGCCGTCGAGATCGAGACCCCGCTCATCACCCTGGAGACCGATAAGGCCTCCATGGACGTGCCCTCGACCACCGCCGGCACGATCACCGAGGTGCTGCTGAAACGTGGCGACAAGGTGTCCAAGGGCTCGCTCATCGCGCGGATCGAGACGGGGGTCGCAGCTGCGGCACCGGCGGCCGGCGCTGCTGCCGCTGTCCCCGCGCAGCCCGCGGCGCGCGAGCCCGCGACGCAACCCGCACCGTCCGCCGCACGCACTGAAGGCGCGGGCGACACCGTCCGCATGCCCGCGCAGCGGGGTGGCGCGAGCACGCGTGTCGTACAGGACTACAACCGCGCCACCGAGCTCGTGGTGCTCGGCTCCGGCCCCGGCGGCTACACCGCGGCGTTCCGCGCCGCGGACCTGGGACTGAAGGTGACGCTCGTGGAACGCTGGGCGGAGCTCGGCGGGGTGTGCCTCAACGTCGGCTGCATCCCCTCCAAGGCGCTGCTGCACGCCGCCAAGGTCATCGAGGACGCCGAGGAGATGAGCGAGCGCGGGCTGGTGTTTGCGGCCCCCGAGATCGACCTCGCCCGGCTGCGCGCGTGGAAGACCTCGGTGGTGCGCAAGCTCACCGGTGGGCTGAAGGTGCTCGCCAAGCAGCGCAAGGTGGAGGTCGTGCAGGGCACGGGCCGCTTCGTGAGCGCCAACGTGCTGGAAGTGATGGGCGCCTCGGGCTCGCAGCGCATCCGCTTCGATCAATGCATCATCGCCGCGGGCTCCGAGGCGATCCGTCTGCCCGGCCTGCCCACGGACCCGCGCATCATCGATTCGACCGACGCGCTGGAGCTCCCGGAGTTCTCCGGGGGGCTCCTGGTCGTCGGCGGGGGCATCATCGGGCTGGAGATGGCCTGTGTGTTCGAGGCGCTCGGCAGCCGCGTGAGCGTCGTGGAGCTCACCGCGCAGCTCATGCCCGGCTGCGATCCGGATCTGGTGCGCCCGCTCGAGCGGCGTATCCGCTCGCGCTACGAGCAGATCCTCCTCGGTACGAAAGTGGCGGCGATCGAGCCGCAGCCCGCGGGGCTCTCGGTCTCGTTCGCGGGCGACAAGGCTCCGCCGCCGCAGCTGTACGAGCGGGTACTGGTCGCGGTGGGGCGGGCTCCCAACGGCGGCACCATCGGCGCGGAGCTCGCGGGGGTGGAGGTGTCGGGGCGCGGCTTCATTGCCGTCGACCGGCAGATGCGCACCAACGTGGCGCACATCTTCGCGATCGGGGACGTCGCCCGCGCGCCGATGCTGGCCCACAAGGCGATGCACGAGGGCAAGGTCGCCGCCGAAGTGGCCGCCGGACACAAGCGCGCCTTCGATGCACGCGTCATCCCCTCGGTCGCGTATACCGACCCGGAGATCGCCTGGGCGGGACTGACCGAGACCGAGGCGGCCGCGCGCGGCACCGCCTACCGCAAAGGCAGCTTCCCCTGGGTCGCCAACGGGCGCTCGCTGTCGCTCGGCCGCGAGGACGGGATGACCAAGCTCCTGTTCGATCCCGAGAGCCACCGCCTCCTGGGCGGCGGGATCGTCGGCACCCATGCCGGGGAGCTGATCAGCGAGATCGCGCTGGCGATCGAGACCGGGTGCGACGCGGCCGACATCGGCCTCACGATCCATCCGCATCCGACGCTGACGGAGACCGTGGCGGGCGCGGCCGAAGCCTTCGAGGGGACCCTCACCGACCTCTTCCTGCCGACGAAGAAGTGATCGGCGCGCGCCTCACAGGCGACGCAGGCGCTCGAGGTACGACTGCTCGTCGGGCATGCGTGCACTGCGCTGCGCTTCCCACAGCACCTGCGCCAGCGGCTCGATCATGGCGTGCTCGGCTGCGTGCTCGCTTCCCAGGCGTCGCGCGAGCTCGCGCTGCACGGCCGCGATGCCGGCCGGGCGGTCGGTGCTCACCTGTTCCCGGATTGCCAGATGCAGGCTCATGTGCAGGAAGGGGTTCTCGCGCCCGCCCTCGGGCGTGAACTCGGCCTCGAGGGCTGCCTCACCCGCTTCGAGCCAGGGGATGTACTCGGGATGGTCGGCGATGAGCGCGGCGAGCTGGCGCTGCAGCGGATCGAGGGGCTCGCGGGCGCTGAACCTGCGCCACGCCTCGAGATAGCGGCGGCGCAGCTCCTCGCGGCTCTCACCCGAGAACAGCGACATCGGGTCAGCCCAGGGCGCGGCGGCGGCCGCGCCCGGAGTTGACACGCGGCGAGCTGCGCGGGGCCGGGCGCTTCGCGGGTCCGGCTGGCGCGCGCCGCGCGGCCGGCCGGGTCTTGTCCGGATACTCGCATAGGTCGCGGATGATGCAGGTCGGGCACTGCGGGGCGCGCGCCGTGCACACATAACGGCCATGCAACAGCAGCCAGTGATGCGCGTCCTTGCGGAACTCGGGCGGCGTGTTGGCGAGAAGGCCCGCTTCCACCTCGAGCGGTGTCTTGCCGCGCGCCAGACCGGTGCGGTTGGCGACCCGGAAGATGTGCGTGTCGACCGCGATCTCGAGCTGGCCGAACACCATGTTGAGGATGATGCTGGCGGTCTTGCGGCCCACGCCCGGCAGCGCTTCGAGCGCGGCCCGGTCCGCGGGGACGTTGCCGCCGTGCAGCTCGAGCAGTTGCCGGGCGAGCGCCACCAGATTGGCGGACTTGGTGTTGTACAGCCCGACCGCGCGGATGTAGGGCTTCACACCCTCCACGCCGAGCGCCGCGATCGCCGCGGGCGTGTTGGCCACCGGGTAGAGGGCGCGGGTGGCGGCGTTGACACTCCTGTCGGTGGTGTGCGCCGAGAGCATGACCGCGACCAGAAGCTCGAACGGCGTCGCGAACTCGAGCTCCGTCGTGGGCGCCGGGTTTGCGGCCCGCAGCCTTGCATAGAGCGCCCGGCGCGTGGCGGGATGCATGCGCCTTTAGCCCCGCACCTGCCTGGCCGCCGCTACCAGCGCGGCCTGGCGCCGGAGGCGGGATTCCTGGCGCGCCTCGTGGGCCGCGAAACGCGCGCGGTTCTCGCGCGGGCGCGGAGCGGGACCTGCACCCACGAGGCTCGAGCGCGGCACCATGGCGATGCAGTCGACCGGGCAGGGAGCCACGCACAACTCGCACCCGGTGCACAGTGCCAGTACGACCGTGTGCATCTGCCGCCGCGCCCCGACGATTGCATCCACCGGGCAGGGCGGCAGGCAGCGTGCGCAGCCGATACAGGTCTCTTCGTCGATCTGCGCGACGAGCTGCGGCCCTTCGGCGCCGTTTGCGGGGTTCAGCGGCAGCGGCGCGCGCGCGAGCAGCCCCGCGAGCGATGCGATCGTGGCCGAGCCGCCGGGCGGACACTGGTTGATCTCGGCCGCGCCCTGCGCGAGCGCCTCGGCATAGGGCCGGCAGCCGGCGTACCCGCAGCGCGTGCACTGCGTCTGCGGCAGCAGAGCATCGATGTCGTGCACGGCGACCATGCAGGTGAGGGGGGGCGCCCGGCGCCTCAGGTGATCCTCATGCCGGGGTGCGCGCCGCTGTCGGGCGCCAGCAGATAGAGCCCAGGAGCCGCACCGCTCGCCGCCAACACCATGCCCTCCGATACGCCGAACTTCATCTTGCGCGCGGCGAGATTGGCGACGACGACGGTGAGGCGTCCCTGGAGAGCGGCCGGATCGTAGGCCGACTTGATACCCGCGAACACGGTGCGCGTTTCCGATCCGAGGTCGAGAGTCAGCTTCAGCAGCTTGTCCGCGCCGCTGACCGCTTCCGCATTCACGATACGCGCGACGCGCAGGTCGATGCGCCGGAACTCGTCAATGGAGATGCTCGGCGCGGCGGCTTCGGTCACCGGTGCAGCAGCTGCCGGCGTGGCGGGCGTCTCGCTCGCAAACAGTGCCTCGAGCTGCTTCGCCTCGACGCGCGTCATCAGATGCCGGTAGGGGCCGATGCGCTCGGGCAGCACCGCCGCATCGCTCCACGCGAACGGCCGACCAAGCCCGAAGAGCTCGCGCGCGACGCGCTCGGCGAGCGCCGGCAGCACGGGGGTGAGCATGACCGACAGCAGTTTGAAGCCGGCCAGTGCCCGCGAGCACACGTCCTGCAGCTCCTGCGCCCTGCCCGTGTCGCGGGCAAGGATCCATGGCTGGCGCGCATCGAACTCCTGGTTGAGGCGGTCGGCGATCGCCATGATCTCGCGCATGCCCTTGCCGAACTCGCGGGTCTCGTAGCTGTGCTGCACCAGCAGCGCCTGCGCCTGGGCGAGCGCGCCGAGCTGCCCGACATCCCCGCCGTAGCGCAGCGCGCCGTCGAAGTAGCGCGTGATGAAGCTCGCGGCCCGGCTCGCGATGTTGACGTACTTGCCGATGAGGTCGCTGTTGACGCGCGCCAGGAAGTCATCCGGGTTGAAGTCAATGTCCTCGACGCTGGCGTTGAGCTTGGCCGCGATGTAGTAGCGCAGCCACTCGGGGTTCAGACCGACCTCCAGGTAACGCAGCGGGCTGATGCCGGTGCCGCGCGACTTGGACATCTTCTCGCCCGACACGGTAATGAAGCCGTGCACGTACACGTGATCGGGAACCTTGTACGGGGGGCCGGCGAACCTGAGCATCGCCGGCCAGAACAGCGTGTGGAAGTAGATGATGTCCTTGCCGATGAAGTGGATCTGTTCGCTGTCGGGGGCGGCCAGGAACTCCTCGAAGCTGCGCAACTCGCCGTTCGCCCGTGCCTTGCCGCTGGCGAAGTAGCTTTTCAGGGAGGCGAGGTAGCCGATCGGGGCGTCCAGCCACACGTAGAAATACTTGCCGGGCGCATCCGGAATCGGGATGCCGAAGTAGGGGGCGTCGCGCGAGATGTCCCAGTCAGCGAGTGCCTGCGCGCCGCGGCCCGACAGCCATTCGCGCGCCTTGTTGACGACCTGCGGCTGCAGGCGGCCGGGCGAGCCAAGCCAGGACTCGAGGAACGCCACGCACCTGGAGTCGGACAGGCGGAAGAAGAAGTGCTCGGAGCTCTTCAGCAGCGGCTTCGCGCCCGACAGCGCCGAGTAGGGGTTGATGAGATCGGTCGGTGCGTACACCGTGCCGCACACCTCGCAGGCATCGCCGAACTGATCCGGGGAGTGGCAGTTGGGGCACTCGCCCTTGATGTAACGGTCGGGCAGGAACATGCCCTTGACCGGGTCGTAGAACTGCTCGACCGCCTTTAAGTAGATGAGCTCGGCGCGCTTCAGGCGCAGGTAGATGTCCTGAGACAGCGCGGTATTCTCCGGCGAGTCGGTCGAGTGCCAGTGATCGAAGCTGATGTGGAAGCCTTCGAGGTACTTCGGCCGGTCGGCGGCTACCCGGGCGATGAGCTGCTGCGGCGTCACGCCCTCGGCCTCGGCCTTGAGCATGATCGGTGCGCCGTGCGCGTCGTCGGCGCCGACGAAGTGCAGCTCGTGCCCCTGCATACGCTGGAAGCGCACCCAGATATCGGCCTGGATGTACTCCATGATATGCCCGATGTGGAACGGGCCGTTGGCGTAGGGCAGCGCCGTGGTAACGAAGATCCTGCGGGTCATCGGCGCTAGTTTACACAGGCGGCCTCAGCCGGCGTCCTTCAACTCCTCGAACCTCCCCTTGTTGATGGCCTTCTTGTAGGCCTCCTTGCCGGTGATCTGCCGCTCCCTGAGGAGCTGTTCGATCGCGGAATCCATGGTGCGCATGCCGAACTGGCCGCCCGCCTGCATGGTGTTCTCGAGCTGATCGAGCTTGCCCTGGCGGATCAGGTTGGAGGCGGCCGGCGTATTCACCAGGATCTCGAGCGCCGCCACCCGGCCCTGCTTGTCGGCGCGCTGCAGCAGCTGCTGCGAGACCACGCCGCGCAGCGACGTGGACAGCATGGTACGCACGTGCGACTGCTTGTCGGAGGGGAACACGTTCACCATGCGGTCCACCGTCGGCGCCGCGCCGTTGGTGTGCAGCGTGCCCATGACCAGAATGCCCATTTCGGCAGCGGTGACCGCGATGCTCATGGTCTCGAGGTCGCGCAACTCGCCGACCAGGACCACGTCCGGATCCTCGCGCAAAGCCGAATGTACCGCGGCCGCGAAGCTCGGGCTGTGCACGCCGATCTCGCGCTGGCTGATGAGGCAGCTCTTTCTCTCGTGAACGAACTCGATCGGATCCTCGACCGTCAGGATGTGCCCCTTCACGCGCCGGTTGATGTCATCGATCATCGCCGCGAGCGTGGTCGACTTGCCCGAGCCGGTCTTGCCGGTCACGAGTATCAGACCGCTGTTGGCGCGGCACATGGCCCGCACGGCCTCGGGGAGCTTCAACTCGTCGAGCGTCAGCGCCTTGGAAGGTATGGCACGGAACACCCCGCCCATGCCGTGCAACTGACGCATGATGTTGACGCGGAAGCGGCCGCGACCCTCGAGCGTGTAGGCGAAATCGGCGCCCTCCTTGCTCTCGAAGCGCTCGACGGCGGTCTTGGGCATGATCTCGTAGAGCGCCTGGCGGACGAAGTCCGCCGTGAGCTTCTCGGCCCGCAGCGGCGTGAGGTCGCCGAATACCCGGATGCGGGGCGGGTCGCCCGCGATCAGGTGCAGGTCCGAGCCGCGCTTCTCGAGCACTTCGATCAGATAGGGGTCGATCTGCGCCATGTGGGAATTGCCCGCTCAGCCCGCGGTTCCGGACGCCGGCGCGGGTGAGGAGCCGGTGATGTCGACCTTCGGCAGCATGTTGGTGTCGGTCACGAACTTCTGGAAGGCGCGCTTCTCGCTCGCGTAGCCGTAGGCGTCGTCCGGGTCGATGGTGCGCGCGTTGATCGCCGCGAGCAGGGCCTGGTCGAGCAGCTGCATGCCCAGATCGCGCCCCATCTGCAGCTGGCTCGGAATCTGGTGGGTCTGCTCGGTCTGGATGAGCTTGGCGATGGCCTTGGTCATCATCAGGATCTCGCAGATGGCCTTGCGCCCGTGGCCGTCGGCGGTCTTGACCAGCACCTGGGTGACGACCGCGAGCAGGCTCTGCGCAAGAAAGCTCTTGGTCTGCTCGCGCTCCTCCACGGGCAGCGCGTCGATGATGCGGTCGATGGTCTTGACCGCGCCGGTGGTGTGCAGTGTGCCGAGCACCAGGTGGCCGGTCTCGGCCGCGGTCATCGCCATGGAGATGGTCTCGGAGTCGCGCAGCTCGCCTACCAGGATCACGTCCGGGTCCTCGCGCATCGCCGCCCGCACTCCTTCGGCGAAGCTCGGGATGTGCGTGCCGAGCTCGCGCTGAATGACCTGGCTGTTCTTGCTCGGGTGCACGAACTCGATCGGGTCCTCGAGGCTGATGATGTTGAGCCGGCGCGTCTGGTTCAGGTGATTGATCATCGCCGCGAGCGTGGTCGACTTGCCGGTACCGGTGGAGCCGGTGACCAGCACCATGCCCTGGTGGAAGTCGCACAGCTTGGTGACGATCGGCGGCAGGGCGAGCTTCTCGAGCGAGGGTACGTCGGAGGGAATGGAACGGAAGGTGGCGCCGACGCCGGTGTCCTTGCGGTAGACGTTCACGCGGAAGCGCCCGCCCTCGGTCGATACGTAGGAGAAGTCGAGATCGTTGCCCTTGGCGAAGTGTTCGTTCTGGGCGCGCGTGAGGATCTCGGCGATGTAGCCCTCGAGCTCCCCGGTGCGCAGGTCGCGGAACTTGATCGGCAGCAGGTCACCGTGCATGCGCAGCATCGGGGGTACCCCGACCGCCAGGTGCACGTCCGAGCAGCCCTGCTGGGTGCCTAGTTTCAGAAACGCGTCGATGCGCGCCAAGGGGTCGCTCCTGAAGGAGAGGGGCTCAAACCAAGCTGTTTAGCCCGCAAGAGGCTGCAGGATCAACAGCTTGAGCGCGGAAATTTGACGTAACGCACGAACTTTGGCAAGGCTGCCCCCCGTGAGGCTGCCCCGGCCCGCCTGCGGCGCACTAGTTGCGGAAGCGCTCGAGCGCTGCGCGCAGCTCGTCCATGGTCTGGAAGCGCTTGGTCTTGTCCACCGACATGGCCTTCATCACCAGATCCGACAGCCCCGGGGGCAGGTTCGGGTTCAGGTCCTGGGGCACGCGCGCCTTGCCCTGCACGTGCTGGTACATCACCGACATGTGGTCACCGCGCGAGTACGGGGGTACCCCGGTCAGCATCTCGTAAAGCATGACTCCGAGGGCGTAGATGTCGGCGCGCTCGTCGACCTTCTTGCCGAGGATCTGCTCGGGCGCCATGTACTTCGGGGAGCCGATCACGTAACCGGTCTTGGTGAGCTGGGTGTCGCCCTCGCGCTGCGCCGCCGCTACCCCGAAGTCCACGATCTTCAGCAGTCCTTCCTGGTTGATCAGCACGTTGGCGGGCTTCAGGTCGCGGTGCACGATGCCCTGTTGATGCGCCACGGTCATGCCGGTGCAGATGTCCATGCCGAACTGCAGTGCGCGCTTGAGCTCCACCGGCTTATCGTTGACCACTTCGCCGCCGAGGGTGTGCGAGGGGAAGTACTCCATCGAGATCGCGTAGTGACCCTGGATGAACAGGAAGTCATAGATGCGGATGACGTTCTTGTGGGTGATCTTGCGCGAGTAGCGCAGCTCGTGGACGAAGCGCTTCATCACTTCCTCGTCCTGCGAGACGTTTGGGTTGAGGAACTTCAGGATCAGCCGCTCATCGACCACCGTGTCCTCCATGAGCAGTACCGTGCCGAAGGCCCCGCGCCCGATGCGGTCGATGTACTTGTAGCGGCCCTCGATGATATCGCCCGGCTTGAGGGTCTGGATGTCGAGGCGCCCGGCGGCCTCGGCCTGCTTGGCCGCCTGCTCGGAGATCACCTGGGTCCGGGCGGCGGCCTCCGGTGGCGGCGCCGGCTGCGGCGGGCGCACGCCGGCCTGCGCCGCCGTGGGCGGCAGGGTCGGCGGCAGCGTTCCCGGAGTCAGCGTGGCAATGCCCGCGATGCGGTTGTTGAGCTCGCTGACCGCCGCCTGCGCCATGCGCGAGATGGTCTGATCGGCGGAGCCGATCTGCGCCTGCAATTCGGCCCGCACCTGCTCGGCGCGCCCCTCGTCGGCGACCTTGGAAAGCGCCTGGATCGCCTCGATGCAGATCTCGCGCTCCGGTCGCGCCACCAGCGGCAGCAGTGTGTCGACCAGCTTGCTGTCGCCGAGCTTGCCCAGGGCGCGTACCACGATCGGCATCGCCTTGTCGTGGCTGCCGGTGTGCAGCATCTCCATGAGCCGCGGCACCGCGCGCTTGCTGCCGATCTCGGCCAGCGCATCCACGGCGCGCTCGCTCACCCACCAGTCCGCGTCGCGGGTCGCCTGTATGAGCGAGTCGACTGCGCGCTCGTCCTTGGTCTGGTTGAGGATCTCGATCGCGGCGCGGCGGATATCCTCGTCCTTGTCGCGCACCAGCTGCAGCACCGCGTCGATCACCTTCGGACCGCCGATCTTGCCGAGCGCATCCGCAGCACGGCTGCGCACCCACCAGTCGCTGTCCTTGAGCGCCGCCAGCAGGTGCTTGACCGACTTGGCGTCGCCCACCTCGTTGAGCACCTCGACCGCCGCGCGGCGCGCGTTCTCGTTCTCATCCTTGAGCACGTCGATCAGGTAGCGGATGGTCTCCGGGTGGTTGGCCTTGATGACCACGTCGATGGCGCGGTTGAGTACGTCGATCTCCGGGTCGCGCAGCAGCGCGCACACGCGTTCGATATCGATCGGTCCGTCCATGCGCTGCAGTGCCGCGAGCGTGGCGCCGCGGATCAGCTTGTTGGGGTCTTTCAGCAGGCCCTGCAGAGCGGTCTGCACCTCCGGGGTGTTGAAACGTCCCAGGGTGTTGATGATGTGTACGCGCGCGATGGGATCCTTGCCGTGCACGCGGCCGAGGAGCTCGGGGAGCGAGCTCTTGTCGGCGATATCGCCGATCATGCGGAACAGGGCCGCCTTCTCGTTCGGCTCCTGTGTGTAGGCCGCATTGAGCAACTCGCGCACCCCGAAGCGGGTCTTGTTGGACGCGATCACCTCCAGGAGCGCCGACTTGGAGATGCCCGGGACCGCGAGCGCGTCGAGCAGCAGGTGCGGCGGATAGTCGCGGCTGCTGGTGAGCGCCCAGGCGATCCCGGCGATAACTCTGGGGCTGCCCTCGACCAGTCCCCGCACGAATTGCGGGAAGGTCTTCTGGTTCACCATGCTCGCCAGCACGTCGACGAAGGCCATGGTGGCGCCCTTGTCGGCATCCGGCAGAGCGCCGAACACGGACTCGATGGCGCCCGGACCGACTTCCTTGAGCCGCGCGATCGCCTTTTGCGTCGCCGGGCTCGCCGGGTCGGTCGAGGACCGGATCTCGGTAACCAGCCGGTCAGCGCGCAGGTTGGTGAAAAAACTCATTAAGCCTTTCGCCGGCAGCCCCGGCGCGTGGCCGGCGCGTCCCCGCTGCAAGGGCTTGGTTGGCAAGGCAGACGCGGGTCGGCCCATCGTGGGCGCGCGGGAGACATCATGATTATGCCATACCCGTGCAGGCGGCCCGGTGATGCCCGGCTGCACGCACCCCCCGCAACCACTACAATCCGCAACCCGATTCCGCCGGCTTCAACATGACCCCCGAATCCCCCGACAACGCCGTGCGCGCCGCGCTCGACGCCTATTTTGATCCGTATCTGGGCGACACGCTCGGTTCGGTGCAGGCGGTGCGCGAAGTGAGGCCCTGCGCTACGGGCTGGGTCGCCCGGATCGCGCTCGGCTACCCGGTGGGCGGGTACCGGGACGAGCTCGCCGCCGCCCTGACGGGGGTGCTCGCCGCCGCCGGCGTCCGTGGCTCGCTCGGCGTGGAGCTGGAAGCGGACATCCGTGCCCACTCGGTACAACGCTCGCTCAAGCCGCTCGCGGGGATCAAGAACGTCGTGGCTGTGGCCTCCGGCAAGGGGGGCGTCGGCAAGTCGACCGTGGCGGTCAATCTGGCGCTCGCCTGGGCGGCGCAGGGCGCAAGCGTCGGTATCCTGGACGCGGACATCTACGGACCGAGCCAGCCCCTGATGCTGGGGCTCGCCAGCGAGCGCCCCGGGTCCCCCGATGGCAAGCACCTGCGCCCGCTGGCAAGCCATGGCGTGAGCGCCATGTCGATCGGATTCCTGGTCGATGCGGAGCAGCCGATGGTGTGGCGCGGTCCGATGGTGACCCAGGCGCTCACCCAGCTGCTCACGGAGACGCAGTGGGGTGAGCTCGACTACCTGGTCGTCGACATGCCCCCCGGGACCGGGGATATCCAGCTCACGCTCGCGCAGCGCGTCCCGGTCGCGGGTGCGGTGATCGTCACCACGCCCCAGGACATCGCGTTGGCGGATGCCCGCAAGGGCCTGAAGATGTTCGAGAAGGTCGCGGTACCCGTACTCGGCATCGTCGAGAACATGAGCGTCCACATCTGTTCGAACTGCGGGCACGCCGAGCACATCTTCGGAGCCGGCGGCGGGGCCCGCATGGCGCAGCAGTACGGGGTGCGGTTGCTCGGGGAGCTGCCGCTCGATGCCGCTATCCGCGAAGAGACCGACGGCGGCCGGCCGACCGTCGTGGCGGCACCCGACTCGCAGCGCGCCCGCTATTACCTCGAGATGGCGCGCCGCACGGCCGGAGCCCTCGCGGTGCGGGCACGCGACCGCAGCAGCGTATTTCCGAAGATCGTCATCGAGGAAACCTGACCGGGATTGTCCTCCAGCGCCCGCACACGGGCCGCACGCTGCGATAGAATTAGTCCATTTGCGCAGCGCGCGCTTGCGCACACCGTTCGGCAGGAGTGGCTCGATGAGCATCAAGTCCGACAACTGGATCCGGCGCATGGCGCGCGAGCACGGGATGATCGAGCCCTTCGAGCCGGGCCAGGTGCGCGAGGTGAACGGAAAAAGGATCGTGTCCTACGGCACCTCGAGCTACGGCTACGACGTGCGCTGCGCCAGCGAGTTCAAGATCTTCACCAACATCAATTCCACCATCGTCGACCCGAAGAATTTCGACGAGAAGAGCTTCGTCGATTTCGCGGGCGAGGTGTGCATCATCCCGCCGAACTCATTCGCGCTGGCACGGACGGTGGAGTACCTGCGCATTCCGCGCAACGTGCTCGTGGCGTGTCTTGGCAAGTCGACCTACGCGCGCTGCTTCCGCGGCGACACACGCGTTGCCCGGGTCGACGGCACGTCTGCGACCCTCGAGGAAATGGCACGCGCTCACGACGCCGGTGAGCTCTTCTGGGGCTACAGCATAGGATTGGGTGGCAGGCTGATCGTCACGCTGCTCGATGCGCCGCGCTTCGTCGGGCGAGACGCGCTGGTAGAGGTCACGCTCGATAACGGCGCGCGCGTTTGCGCCACTCCCGATCACCTGTTCATGCGGCGCGATGGACGTCTGGTCGAGGCACACACTCTGCGGCCCGGGGACTCGCTGATGCCGCTATATCGC
The DNA here is from genome assembly GCA_963713175.1 of uncultured Gammaproteobacteria bacterium. Lineage (GTDB taxonomy): Bacteria > Pseudomonadota > Gammaproteobacteria > Steroidobacterales > Steroidobacteraceae > 13-2-20CM-66-19. The sequence goes on from CAVQKW010000006.1 coordinate 68,988, forward strand.
GATCTGGCGCGCGGGTACGAAGTGGTTTACCAGCCGGCGGACGGGTACCTCTACCCGACTCATCGGTTGGCCGACGAGTGGAATTTGCGCCACGAAGTCTATACGGACACGCCGGGCACACACCGCCATCACCGAGACTTCGACAGACGAAACAATCGCCCGACCAACATCGAGCGCATGGACGCGACCGAACACATTCGCCTTCACAACGCCGAAAGCTACGGGGAGGACTTCGACCCGAAGGCCCACGGCGAGGCCATTCAGGCGTCGCTGCAGCGGCGCGCACAGGATCCGAAGTGGCGCGAGGACTACGCCCGGGCCCACCGGCGCGCCATGTACCGGCGCTTCTCCGCTCCGGCAGAGCGCGAGCGTCATGCGACGGCGATGATGCGCGCCTGGGCAGCTGACGATGGCACGAGGCGCGCCCATCAGGCGGACGTTGCGCGGCAGATCAACTTGCGGCGCGAAATCAGCTCAGATTTAGTGCGGAGGGCGCTGCACGTGACCGGCTCCATCCGGGGAGCTGCCGACCTGCTCGAATGCGATCGATCAGTATTCCGGCGATTTCCGGATGAGCTCGCGGAGTTTCGCGGGCTGGCCCGCTACCGTAACCACAAGGTCGCGGCTGTGCGTGAGCTCCCGGGGGAGCACGACGTGTTCTGCCTAACGGTTCCGGAGGCGGGTAACTTCGCACTCGAGGCGGGATGCTTTGTCCGCAATTGCGGCATCATAGTGAACGTAACGCCTTTGGAGCCCGAGTGGGAAGGTCACGTCACGCTCGAGTTCTCCAACACCACACCGCTCCCCGCCAAGATCTACGCCAACGAGGGCGTCGCGCAGATGTTGTTCTTCGAATCGGACGAGGTGTGCTCGACGTCGTACAAGGATCGCGGCGGCAAGTACCAGGGGCAGCGCGGCGTCACGCTGCCAAAGACCTGAAGCGGCGCGCGTGCCGGGGCGGGTAAGCTCACTCAGCGGGTGAGACTCTGGATCTGCAAGGTCCACTGCACGTCGTCACCCTTGGTCTGCTCGACCTTGATCGGGATGTAGCCGCGGTCGGGTGCGCACCAGAAGCGTGTGATGCGCGACGAATTGGCTTTGTGCGAGCGGTAGACCACGGTTGCCACCGCGCCCAGGGGCGTCTGCAGTGTGGCCTCGCCATCGCGCGCGAACTGGTACTGCCGCGTGCCGTTCCCGTCGATGATGCGGAAACTGTTCGGGGTGCGGCCCGCCAGCAGCTCCACCGTCAGGGCCAGTTGCACCGAGGCGTCGTCCTGTACTCCGGGGGTCAGCGGCTGATCGACCTGCACGCCCTCATAAGTGCCGGTGACGCGGGCGGCATGCCAGTCGTACGCGAGGTCGGTGGACTTGGAGCTCTCACCCCCGATGGATCTGTAACTCAGTGGTTGCACGCCCGAGTTGGTGATCCGTACGACGCTGACCTGACGCGGTGGAAAGATTCCGGAAGCCAGTCGCCCGATGCCGCGGGGCGCGCTGCTGGAGCTGTAGGTCCAGGCGTCACCGGTGCGCTCGAGCTTCAGATCCGAGACCGCGACGACCATCCCGTGCCAGATGCCGTTGTAAGTGGCCTGGTAGGGCCGGAGCTCCTCGGCGCGGGCCGCGGCGTCCGCCGCCAGCACCGCTAAAATCACCATCGGCAGCATCCGCTTCATGGGAAGTCCTCCACCAGGGGCGCGCCGAGCGGCCGGCCGTCGAGCCACGGGACCTCGTCGCGCCAGGCGAGCCGCCCTTGCGCCAGCCAGCCGAGCACCCGCGGATAGATGACGTGCTCGCTGGCCAGCACGCGCGCCGCGAGCGTCGCCTCCGTATCCCCGGGGCGCACCGCTACACGTGATTGCAGGACCACGGGGCCGGCATCGAGTTCCGGGGTCACGAAATGCACGCTCGCGCCGTGCACCGCATCGCCTGCCTCGAGCACGCGCCGGTGCGTGTGCAGACCCCGGTACTTCGGCAGGAGCGAGGGATGGATATTCAGCATGCGCCCGACGTAGGCCGCGACGAAGTCCCCCGACAGTACGCGCATGAACCCGGCGAGGGCCACGGCGTCCGGACGCAGTGCATCGAGCAGCGCGCGCAGCTCGTGCTCGAACGCCGCGCCGTCGCCGCTGCGGCGCTCGACGGTCGCGGTCGCGATCCCGAGCCCGTGCGCCGCCGCGAGCCCCGCGGCACCGGCGCGATCGGCGATCACCGCCACCAGCTGCGCGGGGATCTGCCCGGCGCGGCACGCGCGCGCCAGCGCCAGCATGTTGGAGCCGCGCCCGGAGATCAGGACTACGAGGCGCAGCGGTGCCGCGGCGCTCATTCCACGATGTGCACGCCGCGCCCGCCGGCGCGCACTTCACCGATTACCCGGGCGCTCTCGCCGCGCGCCTCGAGGAACGCGACCGCGGCCGCGGCGTGCTCCGCGGGCAGCACCACCACCATGCCGATCCCGCAGTTGAAGGTGCGGTACATCTCGCGGCTGTCGATGCTCCCGGTGCGCTGCAGCCACTCGAACACCGGGTCACGATGCCAGCGGCCGCGCTCGAGCACCGCCTCCAGACCCGCGGGCAGCACCCGCGGAAGGTTGTCGCTGAGGCCGCCGCCGGTGATGTGCGCGAGGCCGTGCACCGGCATGGCGCGCAGCAGCGCCAGCAGCGGCTTCACGTAGATGCGCGTCGGCGCCAGCAGCCGCTCGATGAGCGGACGGCCTTCCAGCAGCGTCTCGGGCGGCACTCCCGCGAGGAGCTTGCGGATCAGCGAGTAGCCGTTGGAATGCGCGCCGGAGGAGGCGAGGCCGATGAGCGCATCGCCGGCGACGGTGCGCGTGCCGTCGATGATCGCGTCTTTCTCGACCACGCCGACGCAGAAGCCGGCCAGATCGTAGTCCTCGCCGTGATACATGCCGGGCATCTCGGCGGTCTCGCCACCGACCAGTGCCGCGCCCGCCTGCACGCAACCCTCGACGATGCCGCGTACCACCGCCTCCGCTACTTCGACACGCAGCCGGCCGGTCGCGTAATAGTCAAGGAAGAACAGCGGCTCCGCGCCCTGCACCACGATATCGTTGGCGCACATCGCGACCAGGTCGATGCCGATGGTGTCGTGGCGGGCGGTGTCGATCGCCAGCCGCAGCTTGGTGCCGACGCCGTCGGTGCCGGAGACCAGCACCGGCTGCCGGTAACCCTCCGGCAGCTGCACCAGCGCGCCGAAGCCGCCGATGCCGGCGAGTACCTCGCGGCGTTGCGCGCGCCGCACCAGCGGTTTGATGCGCTCGACCAGCTCATCGCCGGCGTCGATGTCGACGCCCGCATCACGATAGGTAATGCCGGCACGCTCAGTCATAACATTTTCGCTGCGCTTCCGCTCGCCGTCCGGCGGCGGCGCGTATGGTATTGTACATACCGCTGGGGCGAGCGCGTGTGCGAGCCGGATCATGTCGCGACCGTACTTGAGATCAACTCCCCGCGACCGGCGCGGGCCCCGGCTGCTCGCCGGCCTCGCGGCGCTGTGCTGCGCGCTGCCGCTCGCCGCCTGGGCGGCGCGTCCCGTGCGCGTCTTCGAAGTCGACCTCGACGGACAATCTCCGAGCGCCGTGCAGGATGCGATGCGCGCGGCACTGGTGCGCGCCACCGGACGGCGCGAGGCGGCCGATGACCCGGCCTTCGCCAGCCTGATCGGCGATGCCGCCAAATACGTGCAGTCCTACGCCTCCGGTCCGCGCGGTGAGCCGCAGGTCGTGTTCGACGGGGCCGCGGTCGGACGGGCGATCACGGCGGCCGGCCGTGGCGTGTGGGACCGCGAGCGTCCGTTTACGCTGGTGGTGCTGTATCCGCCGCCCGGGCGCGCCGATGCCGAGGCGGCGCGCGGGGAGCTCGAGCGCGCGGCTACCGAGCGCGGCCTGCCTATCAGCGTGATCCCGCTGACCGTAGTCGATGACAACGGCACCGCACTCGGCAGCGATGCCGTGCTGCAGGCGGCGCAACGCTACGGCGGTGATGAGGTGCTGGTCGGGCGCGCGGATGCCGGTGGCGCTCCCGGGCAGCTGCAATGGACGCTGTATACACGCGTCGCATCCCGCAGCTGGACCGGCCCGCTGACTGCCGGCATCGACAACACCGTCGACCTCCTGGCGCCTCCTGCCGGCGCCGTGCCGGCGCAGGCGAACCTTCCGACCCGGGTGCGCGTCGAGGGGGTGAGCGGACTCACCGACTACGCGAATGTCGAACGGCTGCTGCAGGCCGTGCCCGGCGTGCGCCGCGCCGATGTCGCCGAGGTCGACGCCGGCAGCGTCACCTTCGAGGTCGAGTTGCGCGGCGGCGCGGCCGCGCTGGAGCGCGAGCTTGGCTCCTCCGCCCACCTGGCGCGCACCGGCGCGAGCACCACCCGGCTCGTGTTGCGCTATCAGCCTTGAGGGCCACGCCTCAGGCTCACCGCACCGTGCGCCACCTGCCCAATCTCATCTGCCTGCTGCGCCTCGCGCTCATCTGGCCCATCGCAGCGGCGCTGCAGGCGGGTGAGCACCGCGCGGCGCTGGCGCTGTTCATCGCCGCGGCGGTCTCCGACGGCCTCGACGGCTTTCTCGCCAAGCGTTTCAACTGGAGCTCCGAGCTCGGCAAGTTCCTCGACCCGCTGGCCGACAAGCTGCTGCTGGTGACGGTGTTCGTCAGCGCGGCGTGGCTCGCCCTGGTGCCGTGGTGGCTCGCCGCGGCGGTGGTTGCGCGCGATGTGATGATCGGACTTGGCGCCCTGATCTTTCGCCTGTGGTTCGGCCCGTTGCATGGCCGCCCGACCAGCATCAGCAAGATCAACACCGCAACACAGCTTGTCTACGTGATGCTCGTCATGCTCAACGCCGCGACCGGCCTGCCGCCGCGCGAGGTGCTCGACGCCTGCGCGCTCATCACCCTCACCACCACGGTACTCTCCGGACTGCACTACGTCATGACCTTCATGCGGCGCGTGTGGACGCTGCCCGCGGGCTCCACCTAGCCACCATGCGCCAGATTCCACTGGGCGTGAGGCTGCCCGACCGCGCTGTATTCGACAGCTTCCTCCCCGGGCGCAACGCCGAGGTGCTGGCACACGCGCGCGCGGTGGCGCTCGGTCAGGCGCGCGGAGTGGTGTGGCTGTGCGGGCCCGGTGGAGTGGGCAAGACGCATCTGCTGCAGGCGATCTGCGCCGCGGCGAGCGAGCGGCTGCGGGCGGGCTTCGTGCCGCTGGCGCAGGTCGCGCCACTCGGCCACGGGGTGCTCGACGGATTGTCGCAGCTCGAGTGCCTGTGTCTCGATGATCTCGACCGGGTCGCGGGCCAGGGCGAGTGGGAGCGCGGCATCCTCGGGCTGCTGCGCGAGATCGAGGAAGCGGGCGGCACGTTGGTAGCCGCCGCGCAGTCCCCGCCGGCACTCACGAGCTGGGCACTGCCCGATCTCGGGTCCCGGCTCGCCGCCGCCGCGGTCTTCCAGTTGCGCGCCCTCGATGAGGGTGAGCAGCAGGAAGCCTTGCAGCTGCACGCGCGCCTGCGCGGTCTCACCCTTCCCGAGGAGACCTGGCAGTGGTTACGGCGGCGCTACCCGCGTGACATGCGCGCACTCTACGAGCTGCTCGACACCCTGGACGAGGCGGCGCTCGCCGCACAGCGCCGGCTCACCGTGCCGTTCATCCGCGAGGTGCTGCGTTCGGCGGCGCGTCCGCGGCGCTGAGCCGCACGGCGAGCGCCGCCACCCGGCGTCCCAGGGCCTGGGCGAGCGTCTTTTCGTCCTCGGTGAGCGCCGGGGACTGGCTGCCGCGCCCCACGTGCGAGGCGCCGTAGGGCGTGCCGCCGCTCGTCGTCTCGTTCAGCGCCCGCTCGGTGTAGGGCAGCCCGACCAGGTACATTCCATGATGCAGCAGTGGCAGCATCATCGAGACCAGGGTCGTCTCCTGGCCGCCGTGCATCGTGTGGGTGGAGGTGAATACGCCGGCCGGCTTGCCGGCCAGTACTCCGGTGAGCCACAGGCTGGACGTGCCGTCGAGGAAGTACTTCAGTGCCGCCGCCATGTTGCCGAAGCGGGTCGGACTGCCCAGCACCAGCCCCTCGGTCGCGCGCAGATCATCGAGCGTGGCGTACGGCGGACCGCCGGCGGGCACCGGGCCTGAGCGCGGCTCACTCGCCGCGGTCACCGGCGGCACGGTGCGCAGCCGCGCGCTCGCGCCTTGCACCGCCTCGATGCCGCGGCACACCTGGCGGGCAAGCTCGGCGGTCGCGCCGCCGCTCGAGTAATAGAGCACGAGGATTTCCGGCATGTTGGTAGTATTGTGCTCGGGGCATGCTCGTCTGCAAGAAATGTCTGGTCGGTGGACGCGTGCAGGGCGTGTTCTACCGGGCCACCGCCGCCCGGCGCGCGCAGGAACTGGGAGTCCGCGGCCACGCCCGCAACCTCCCCGACGGGCGCGTCGAGGTGCTCGCGTACGGAGAGGACGCCGCCGTGAGCGCCTTCCTGCAGTGGCTGTGGATCGGCTCATCGGGCAGCAAGGTCACCTCGGTCGAGGCGAGCGAGGCGCCGCTGGGCGCGCCGCCGCCGGCCGGGTTCCATACCAGTTGAACGGCTGAGGGTTGGGGATGCTGGGGCGCGAACTTCGTGTGCTGCTGCTGACCATGCTCGCGGCGCTGGCGCTGGGAGCCGCCGCGATCGCGCCGGCGGATGCCACCACCCAGCCCCCTCCCGATACGACCGAGCGCGCGAGCCCCGCGCCGCGAGCCCCGGAGGCAGCGCCCGCCGCCGCCCCGACACCGGCGCCGCACCTGGGTTTCTTCCGTCGCCACCTGCGCGTTAAAGGTCAGGCGTGGGTGGCGGCCGCCAACCCGATGGCTGTGGACGCCGGCCTGGCGATTCTCGCCAAGGGGGGCAACGCCATCGACGCCGCCGTCGCCGTGCAGGCGATGCTGGGACTCGTGGAGCCGCAGAGCTCAGGGGTCGGCGGCGGCTCGTTCCTCATGTATTACGACGCACGCACGGGCGAGGTGAGCTCCCTCGACGGGCGCGAGAAGGCACCCGCGGCGGCAAGCCCCGACATGTTCCTCGACGAGCACGGCAAGCCGCTGCCGTTCGTCGAGGCGGTGCGCAGTGGGCGCTCCACCGGAGTGCCGGGCACCATCGCCATGCTGTACTCGGCCCACAACCGCTTCGGGAGCCTGCGCTGGAAGGAGCTGTTCGAGCCCGCAATCCGTGCCGCCAGCGGCGGCTTCCGGGTGCCGGCGCGGCTGGCGATGTTTCTCGGCGAGGGATCGCCGTTTCCTCCCACCACCGAGATCCGCACGCTGTTCTCGCGTGCCGACGGCGAGACCATCCAGGCGGATGACCTGTTCAAGAATCCCGAGTACGCCCAGACCCTGCAGCGCATCGCGCACGACGGGCCGCGCACCCTCTACGAGGGACCGATCGCCGCCGAGATCGTGCGCGCGACGCACCAGGATCCTCTTCCCGGAACCATGACGCTCAAGGACCTCTCCTCCTACCGGCCGGAGTGGGACGAGGCGCTGTGCCGGCCGTACCGCAGATACTCGGTGTGCGTGCCGCCGCCGCCGGCAGGCGGCGTGTCGCTGCTGCAGCTCCTTGGGATACTCGAGCACACCGACATCGCCGCGCGCGGACCGGGTGACCCGCAGGCCTGGTTCCTGCTCGGCCAGGCGAGTCGCCTGATGTACGCCGACCGTGACCGCTACGTCGGCGATCCGCATTTCGTCGCAGTGCCGGTCGAGCGGCTGCTGGACCCCGCCTACCTCAAGCTGCGCGCCCAGCTGATCGGCACGCACGCCGGGCCCACGCCGACACCGGGCGACATTGCCATGCCGCGCGCACGCGATGCGACCACCGAGTCTGCCGGCACCAGCCACTTCGTGGTGGTCGACACCGACGGCAACGTCGTGTCGATGACCACCACGGTCGAGTCGGTGTTCGGTTCGGGCCGCACCGTGGGCGGATTCGTGCTCAATAATCAGCTCACCGACTTCTCGTTCGCGCCGAGCGAGCAGGGGCGGCCGGCGGCGAATGCGGTCCACGGTGGCAAGCGGCCGCGCTCCTCGATGGCACCGGTCATCGTGCTCGATCACGACGGCAAGTTCTTCGCGGCACTCGGTTCCCCAGGTGGCTCGGCGATTCTCGAGTACAACGCCAAGGTGCTGGTGGCGCTGCTCGCCTGGAAGCTGCCCCTCAAGCAGGCGATCGAGCTGCCGAACCTCATCGCCCGTGGCGACACCTTCAGCGGGGAGCTCTCCAAGTTCTCCCCCGAGGTGCTCGCGGGCCTGCGCGAGCGCGGCATGGTGCTCAAGGCGGGCCGCGCCGAGAACTCCGGGCTCCACGGCGTGGAGCGCCTGCCGGACGGCACGTACGAAGGTGCCGCGGATTCGCGCCGCGAAGGGGTGGCCCGCATGCTGGCCGAGAAGTCTAACGCGTCGCGCAACGCGGCGGCGAAGTGACACGCCAGTAGCGTGAGACGTTAATTACGAAACATAGTGATGGCTCAGCTTCCGATCAGCGTCGCGGCGCGTAAAGCTCCACGCGACTTCGGAAGCAGCGAAATCCCAATCGCGGACTGCCTACTAATGGGGACCACGGACAAGCTGACTGGGGCACGCATGTCGCTGCTAGTCGCCGCGGCACTTTTAGTTCGTTTGGGGCACCAGCCCAGAACCACGGGTGTAAATACCTTCGGCGAAGGACACTTCGTATGTGGTTGGCGGCGCACAAACTCCGTATAGAACAATACCCGACCAAGTTCTCGCAACTAGGTCAAGCGCTTGATCCATGGTTAGGTTCGATAGTTGAGGAGGCAGGTGAGGTAGTCCTTCCGCCGGTCGGACGGTGGGCATGTTGACGGGCCTTCCCGGTACAACAATGTGCAGCTTTTCCGCAGCCGAACGCACTTCCGGCGCCTGCTCAATAGCCCAAATCGCAGCAAAGGAATTGTACTGTTCTGTCGGGGTCAGGTTGAGGGTGGATATCCGCGTCCGCAGGATGGCATCCGGAACTCTCCCGATGCTGACGCGGATAATCCCCGGAGAGTCTTCGGCAACCACGACGTCTTTTGCTTCGCGAAATATGCTTCGCACGGCTGCAAGGTCCGCCGTGCTCATTGATGGCGGGCGTACCTCTACTCGCCGAAATGCCAGAGGATAGTGCTCATCTGGCGGGCATATGGCTTGGTAATAGATCCGTCCCGCTTTGTTCGCCGTCCGAAGCACTGGCCAAAGATACTTCAGTACGGAGCGCTCATGGTGTTTGTCAGCTTCCATGGAGGTTGTTGGAGTTGGCGGAGATGCCTCCATGCCCTGCAATCCGCAAGAGAAAAAAATCACAAGGACGGATCGAACTATCAAAGAGCGCATATTACGCACCCGGTACTCCTCGATATACCCATCCACCACCCGATCCCATCTGAACTGGGGCTGCGGTTGTAAAACGTGTCATGCCACTAGCGGTGCGGGGCCACCTGGGCGAAGCCCAGATCGTCTGCGCCGCTCCAGCGCCTCCACGCCGTCAATACGAGGTCCGGGTAGTCGCGCTTGCCTGGGCTGCCGTTGTAGCGCGCCAGCGCCTTGCGCACGTCGTTGTGCTCGTAGTCGAGATAGAAGCGCAGGATCGCGCAGCCCATGCGGATGTTGGGCTCGACATGCACCAGCTCGTAGCGGCGCATCCCGAGCCGCTCGGGCCAGAAGGGCATCACCTGCATGAGGCCCACCGCGCCGGAGCGTGACACGGCCCAGCGATCGAAGCGGCTCTCGACCGCGATGACCGCCATCACGAGTCCCGGCGGCAGGCGCGACTCCCCCGGGCGGTGCGTCTCACAGTAGACCTGCTTGAGGATATCGAGCCGCTCGGCCTGATCCTTCACGATCGGCCGCAGGCGCGGCTCCATCAGCGTGTACCACACCGCCGAGTCGTACTGATCGCTGAAGCACTGCGCCTGGGCGATGGCCCGCGCGACCACCGCGCGCAGCCCCGGATCGCGCTGTTGCTGCGCATGCGCCGCAACAGCGGCGGCGAGGAGCGCGCCGGCCAGCAGCCGCGCGAGCGCCGTGCGCGCCCGGCTCACCGCCTCAACCCAGGCGTGCGCGAATGAAGGCGAGCGCCTCGTGCTCCGGAAACTCGGTGCTCGCGCTGTCGCGCCGATGCCGGTACTCGAGCTTGCCGGCCTCGAGGCCGCGCTCCGCCACCACCAGGCGGTGCGGGATGCCGAGCAGCTCCGCATCGGCGAACTTGACCCCGGGTCGTGCGTCGCGATCGTCGCATAGCACTTCGATCCCGGCGGCGAGGAGCTCGGCGTACAGGCGGTCGGTGACTTCGCGCACACGGTCGGACTTTTGCAGGTTGAGCGGGACCAGTACTACCTGGAAGGGCGCGATCGGGTCGGGCCAGATGATGCCGCGCTCATCGTGATTCTGCTCGATTGCCGCGGCCACGATGCGCGTCACACCTATACCGTAGCAGCCCATGTAGAGGGTCACCTCGCGCCCCGCCTCATCGAGCACTGCGGCCTTCATCGGCTCGCTGTACTTGCGGCCCAGCTGGAAGATGTGGCCGACCTCGATGCCGCGTGCGATGTGCAGGCTTCCGGTGCCGCTCGGGCTGGGATCGCCCTCGATCACCTTGCGCAGGTCGGCGGCGATGGCTCCCTGCACGTCGCGCTCCCAGTTCACACCGGTCAGGTGCAGGTCGCGCTCGTTGGCTCCGCACACGAAGTCCGCGAGCGCGAGCGCCGCGTGGTCCGCGTACAGGCGGCACGGGAGGCCCACGAGCCCGACGTAACCGGGCTGGGTGCCGGTCGCGGCGAGCACCCGCTCCGGACTCGCCAGCTTAAGGGGGCTGGCGATGCCGGCGAGCTTCTGCGCCTTGAGGGCATTGAGCTCGTGGTCGCCGCGCACCGCGAGCGCTACCACTTCCCCGTCGCCCCCCTCGACGATCAGGGTCTTTACGCAGCGTGCCGGCTCGATCTTGAGCATCCGCGCCAGCTGCTCGATGGTCCGTGCTCCCGGTGTCTCGACCCGACGCAGCGCTTCGGCCGGCGCCGGACGGGGAGCGGACGGCGGCAGCGCCGCGGCGGCTTCCAGGTTCGCGGCGTAGTCATCCGCGTCGGAAAACACGATCGCATCCTCGCCCGAGGCGGCGAGCACGTGGAACTCCTGCGACACGTCCCCGCCGATCGCGCCCGAGTCGGCACGCACGGCACGGAAGGTGAGCCCGGTGCGGGTGAAAATGCGCGTGTAGGCGTCGTACATGGCGCGGTAGCCGCGGCGCAGCGACTCCTCATCGAGGTGGAAAGAGTAGGCATCCTTCATGATGAATTCGCGGGCGCGCATCACCCCGAACCGCGGCCGCACCTCGTCGCGGAACTTGGTCTGGATCTGGTAGAAGTTGACGGGCAGCTGCCGGTAGCTCTTGAGCTCGCGCCGTACGATGTCGGTGATCACCTCCTCGTGGGTGGGACCTAAGACGAAGTCGCGCTCGTGGCGGTCCTTGAGCCGCAGCAGCTCCGGCCCGTACTCGCTCCAGCGGCCCGACTCCTGCCACAGCTCCGCCGGCTGCACCACCGGCATCACCATCTCCAGCGCCCCAGCGCGGTTCATCTCCTCACGGACGATGCGCTCGACCTTCTGCAGCACGCGCAGGCCCAGCGGCAGCCAGCTGTACAACCCCGCCGCCAGGCGCCGGATAAGGCCCGCGCGCAGCATGAGCTGGTGGCTGAGGACCTCCGCCTCCGCGGGGGTCTCCTTCATGGTGTTGATCGGGTATTGCGAGAGCCGCATCGTGCACCGCGCGCCTTGTGCCGGTGGATGAATGACTTGGCATCTTAGCAGGAGGGCCCTGATAAGATGCCCACCGATGGCCCCGGAGCAAGCGACGCAAACCCCGGAAACGGTGAGGCCGCGCAGCCGCGGCATCTATCTGTTGCCGAATCTGCTGACCACGGCGTGCCTGTTCTCGGGGTTCTACGCGGTGGTAGCCGCGATCGACAAGCATTTCGCGCCGGCCGGCATGGCGGTGTTCGCAGCCATGATCTTCGACACGCTCGACGGGCGCATCGCGCGCCTCACGCGCACCGAGAGCTCCTTCGGCAAGGAGTACGACAGTCTCGCCGACATGGTGGCCTTCGGTCTCGCGCCGGCGATCGTGGCCTACCAGTGGGGCGTGGTGCGCATCGCGGAATTCGGCCAGACCTGGGGGCGCTTCGGCTGGCTGGCGTGCTTCTTCTACGCGGTGGCCGCGGCGCTGCGGCTGGCGCGCTTCAACGCCCGGGCGGCAGTGGCCGACAAGCGCTATTTCGAGGGCCTGCCGAGCCCGTCCGCGGCGGCGATCGTCGCGGCATTCGTGTGGTTCTTCAGCGAGTGGCACGAGCCGGGACTCACCGGGCTGATCGCAGCGTTCGCGGTGACGGCCAGCGCCGGCGCCTTGATGGTGAGCCGCTTCGGCTACCCGAGCTTCAAGCAGTTCGATCTCGACCGGCGCATCAAGTTCGTCTACCTGCTGCTCGTGCCGCTGTTCTTCGTACTGATCGCGATCGACCCGCCGACCATGCTGCTGTCGATGTTCGGCACCTACGCGCTCTCGGCGCCGCTTCTGTGGGTCGGCCGGCGCATCCGGCGCGCCGTGCGCGGTGTCCCGGCGAGCGGCGCTTAGCTCATGTACTCGCAGCGCCGGCGCGAATACCTGCAGGCGATCGGGGTCGATGCCTGGGTGCCGCGCCGCGCCGCGGCTGCGCGCCATGAGCTCCCCGAGTCTCCCGCGCGAGAGACTGCGCGCGCGGCCGGAGCGGACGGCGAGACAGCCGCGCGCTGGGAAGCGCTGCGCACGGAGGTGCTGAGCTGCACGCGCTGCCCGCTGCACGCGACCCGTACTCAGGGTGTGTTCGGCGTCGGGCCGCAACGCTGCGACTGGCTGGTCATCGGCGAGGCACCCGGCGCCGAAGAAGACCGCCGCGGCGAGCCGTTCGTGGGTGCGGCGGGACAGCTCCTCGATGCGATGTTGCGCGCGATCGGGCTCGATCGCAGGACCAACGTGTACATCGCCAACGTGCTCAAGAGCCGGCCGCCCGGCAACCGCGACCCGAAACCCGAGGAGGTCGCGGCCTGCCTGCCGTACCTCGTGCGCCAGATCGGGCTGCTGCAACCGAAACTGATCCTGGCGGTCGGACGCATAGCGGCCCAGAACCTGCTCGCCACGACCTCACCCCTGGGGAGGCTGCGGGGGCAGGTGCACCATTTTGGTGAGCTGAAAACGCCCCTCGTCGTGACTTATCATCCCGCCTACCTGCTGCGCACACCGGGCGACAAGCGCAAGGCGTGGGAGGATCTGAAATTCGCACGCAGGGTGTTTCAGCAAGAGGGCACCGTGACCGATGGCAACCGCTCCTGAGCTGCTGGCAGTCGCACCGCAGACGGTGCTGCGTCCGATGCGCGACGGCGACGTCCCCGAGGTGGTCGCCATCGAGCGCTCGGCATACCAGTTTCCGTGGAGCGAGGGAATCTTCCGCGACTGCCTGCGGGTCGGCTACACCTGCCGGGTGGTCACTCACGCGCGCCAGGTGATCGCCTACGGCGTGATGAGCGTCGGGGCGGGTGAGGCGCACATTCTGAACCTGTGCGTCAGCGAGCCGTTCCGCTGCCGCGGGGTCGGCCGCCATCTGCTCGAGCTGCTCATCGAGCGGGCGGGCATCGCCGGCATGAAAGAGGCGTTCCTGGAAGTGCGGCCGTCCAACACTGGCGCCATCCGCCTCTACCAGGCCGTCGGCTTCGAGCAGGTGGGCATGCGCCGCGGCTACTACCAGGCGCCCGGCGGGCGCGAGGACGCCGCGGTGCTGAAGTTGTTGCTGCGCGGGCTGCACGCCGCTCCGGCCTGAGCGCAGATCATCGGGTGAGCGACCCAAAAACACCCTTTACCAATTCCGATACCTGGTTGCGGACGGTCGTGTCGTGTTTGGATCGGGCTACTTCGGCCGACGATTCATGCAGCAACGCGAGAAGCGTTCGCGCCACCAGATCGACCGGATACGGCTTAACAACCTTCGCCGCCACCAGCGCTGTCAACGTCTGGTGCAAAGCACCGTAGGCATAGCGAAGCTCGATTGCGCGCCACGCGTCCGGACCGATGACCTGCGGCGCCTCGATGAAAGTGATCCGCTGCACCTCGGGCGAAGCGCACAGGTCAATGAGCTTTTCGAACACCGCCTGAATTCGCAGCCACGGATCGCTTCCCTCAACCGCGGAAGCGGTTTTGAGAATATCCGCCTCGAGTTGCTCTGCCACCGCCTGGAAGATGGCGCGCTTGCCGGAAAAATGGTGGTAAACCGCGCCCGTAGTGACGCGTGCATCGGCGGCAATTCTGCCTATTTCCGTCCCTGAGTAGCCGTTGCGGGCAAAATGCTTCCTGGCCGTTGCGATGATCGCAGCGCGCGTTGCCTCGGCGTTCTCCTCTCTGCGTGACTTCATAGGCTGATGACGTGGGTCAGCGGCTCGAATTCTGTCGTTGACATACTGCAATTATGTTTGATATATAGGTTATGCATTTGCACGAACACGAGCGGACACATGATGGAGGATGCCGAGATGAAGCTAAAGGCAGGCGGATTCAGGAAGGTTCTGCTTGGCGCGCTCGCGGCGCTGGCAGCTGTCGCGGCGAACGCAGACGCCGCAGTCGGACCAAAAGGCCGTCTCGGCACTGGACACCAAATACCAGGCGGCGGTCAAGAATAACGACGCGACGACAATGGATCGGATATTGGCTGACGATTTTGTGGTCGTGACGCGGTAGCCGGAAGGACCTACAGCAAGGCCGACTTGCTCAACATGGCGCGTACGAACCAAGTCGATTATGAGCACCAGGACGAGTCGGAACAGACGGTTCGGGTTTGGGGTGACACCGCCGTGGTGACCGCGAAACTGTGGGGTAAAGGCACTGGACAAGGGTAAGCCTTTTGACTGGCATGTCTGGTTCAGCGACACCTACGTCCGCACTCCATCCGGTTGGCGATACGTGCACGGTCAAGCATCACTGCCTTTGCCTGCAACTGAGAAATGATGCGCGGTGCGCAAGTCACGGCCGGATGCGTGGCTGGCCCGTCGTCGGCTTTATGAGACTGGCGAGGAAGTCTGCAAACGGCTTGATGTCATGGTGAACGCTTGCTGATTCGAGGGAGCTCATATATTCGGCGCGACGCTCGAGGGGAATGATGGTCCAGGGATACCCGCCGGCGGCCATCATCGCGTTCATGAGAAAGCGCCCCATGCGCCCGTTCCCGACCATGTAGGGATGAATATAGACAAACACAAAGTGTCCCAGCACGACACGTACGGCCGGTTCAGCTTCTGACTGCAGGAGCTCGAAGTACTGCGGCATCAATTCCCTCACCGCCGCGTGGCTGGGCGGGACGTACATCGAACGACGAATGTAGATGGGCCCGTTGCGGATGCCCGCGAGGTCGGCGGCGTCGATGATGCCGGCGGTGACGCTGGGTCCAAACAGCTCCGCATACCATGCGTCGTAGTCGCGTCTTGCAACGGCACCCGGATTTTCTCCTGCGAGGACGGACTCAAGACTGCTCTTAAGACGCTGGAACGCCTGCCAGTAGCCTCGCGCCGCGAGCGCATTCCGGTTGTGGCGATCATTCTCGTCGTGCTCGGGATTCCAGTTGCCGCAGCGGACATGCTCGATCAGAGCTGCGCTGACCCGGTATCCCTCTATGGACAGTGAGTTGTAGGCGTCTGCCGCGTAGAGTTCGTCCACTTGTTTGAGATAGGTGGCAGAGTCCGGCCTCGTGCTGGCAGGGGCCGGAAAGGCGCCGAGAACGGCGTGGCGCATCGACGCCCAAAGCAGTTTCAATCGATTGAGGTAAGGAGACGTTTCGCGTGCAGCAAACGTTACGGTCGGCCTGTCGTTGAACGGGTCGGACTCGTGAACCGTGTGGCCGGCGGCTCTCATGGCTCGTAGGATCTGGTCCGCTATCTCGTTTCGGTCAATGTTGCGCAATCCGCCCGCCAGCCGCCCGGCCACCACGGTACGACCGCCGCCAAGGAGTCGACGCAGGAGGTGGGAGGGTTCCGCAACCATCGCCAATGCTGTCCGCAGGTCGTCAGGATGGGCAGTGAACTGACCGGGAGCACAGGCAATCAGCGCTGCCGGCAGATTGAAGATGCGCAGGTCATTCCTGACCTCGCGATCACCGGCGGGCGGAAGGTCCAGGCGGACATCGAACACGGACGTGCCGAAGAGAAGCTCGGTGGGCTTGTTGCCACCCTTGGTCGATCGGACCAACAGCTGCTTGGGAACCGTCCAATCGCCCATATGAAGGCTGAGCGACTGCTCCGGGCTCAAGCACCAGTGTTCGCCGAAACGACCGTTGAGGTATTGGGCGCAGAACGACCAGAAGGACGCATACCAGCCGGTGCTTTCACCGGGCGGCTCATCGGGGCGGGTCGCGGTGTACCAGCCCTTCATGACCTCGCGGATAAACCCGGTCTTGAGGAGACGCTGTCGGTGCGTGCGGGAGAGCCGGCGGGTCCGGATGGCAACGGCGCCCTCGTCCTGCAGCTTCTTGAGGACGGACAGTGAGTCAGCCAGCTTTTCGGAGGGTTGGGCCATGGGGCGTTCTGGGCTTATCGGCTGGATCGATTTTAGGGTATTCGGACGAATGATTTCTAGGGTATCGTGTTTAACGGTATCTAGGTTATAGTGTCTTAAGCTACTGTGTACATCCCTTTAGTACGTGGCGAGGAATTGTGGCGGGATCTGAGTCAGAAATATCTAAGGAAATCAATCGTCGAAGAACGTTTGCGATCATCTCGCACCCGGACGCGGGCAAGACGACGCTCACCGAGAAGCTGCTCTTGTTCGGCGGCGCCATCCAGATGGCAGGCGCCGTCAAGGGGCGCAAGGCGGCCCGCCATGCCACCTCCGACTGGATGCGCCTCGAGCAGGAGCGCGGCATCTCGGTGACTTCCTCGGTCATGCAGTTCCCGTACCGCGACTGCATCGTGAACCTGCTCGACACGCCCGGGCACGAGGATTTCTCCGAGGATACCTACCGCACGCTCACCGCAGTCGACTCCGCGCTCATGGTGATCGACTGCGCCAAAGGGGTCGAGGAGCGCACCATCAAGCTGATGGAGGTCTGCCGGCTGCGCGACACGCCGATCATGACCTTCATCAACAAGCTCGACCGCGAGGGCCGCGCGCCATCGAGCTGCTCGATGAGATCGAGACCGTGCTGCGCATCCACACGGCGCCGGTCACCTGGCCGATCGGCATGGGACGCGAATTGCGCGGCATCTACCACCTCGTCGAGGACCGCATCTACGCCTACACCGCGGGTGAGCGCGGCCGGGTGGGGGAGAACCGGGTCATCGACGGGCTCACGAACCCGGCGGCGCGCGATCTGCTTGGTGATCGATGGCAAGCCTTCTGCGAGGAGGTCGAGCTGGTGCGGGGCGCCGCCCAGGCGTTCGACCCCGAGGCCTACCTCGCCGGCCGCCAGACTCCGGTGTTCTTCGGCTCGGCGATCAACAACTTCGGCGTCGAGGAGCTGCTCGCCGCGTTTACCACCCACGCTCCCGGGCCGCTGCCGCGCAGTACGCGCGAGCGCACGGTCGAGCCTGCGGAAGCCGCGCTTGCCGGCTTTGTGTTCAAGATCCAGGCGAACATGGATCCGGCGCACCGCGACCGCGTCGCGTTCCTGCGCCTGTGCTCCGGCCGCTATGTGCGTGGCATGCGGTTGTTTCACGTGCGGCTCGACAAGGAGGTGCGGGTCGCGGATGCGCTCACCTTCATGGCCGCCGACCGTACCCAGGCCGAGGAAGCCTATGCCGGGGACATCATCGGGCTGCACAACCACGGCACGATCAACATCGGCGATACCTTCACGCAGGGTGAGCGGCTCACCTTCACCGGGGTACCGAATTTTTCCCCCGAGATCTTCCGTCGCGCGGTGCTCAAGGATCCGCTGAAGATGAAGGCGCTGCAGAAGGGGCTGTCGCAGCTGTGCGAGGAGGGCGCGACGCAGCTGTTCCGGCCGCTGCGCAACAACGATCTGATCCTCGGCGCGGTCGGCCCGCTGCAGTTCGAAGTGGTGGCCTTCCGCCTGCAGGACGAGTATGGCGTGCAGGCCGTGTTCGACCCGGTTGCGGTGCATACCGCGCGCTGGGTCGAGAGCCCGGACGAGCGCAAGCTCATGGAGTTCCGCGGCCGCGCACACGAGAGCCTCGCGCTCGATCACGGCGGCGCCCTGGTGTTCCTGGCGCCCTCGCGGGTCAACCTCCAGCTCACGCTCGAGCGCTGGCCCGACATCAGCTTCCGCGAGACGCGCGAGCACGCGGCCTGAAGCGTTCCGCTCGCCCTTTCGAAGGTGGTGTGCGCGGGAGTTTTGTGCAACATAGGCGCTTAGGAGATCACATGAACGACAGCACCCCGGTTGCCCTTGGCACCCAGCGCGAGCACGTCATCGGCGCGCTCTACGAGGCGGCGGAGCTGGAGCACAACCTCATGTGCACCTACCTGTACGCCGCGTTCAGCCTCAAGGGCGGCGAGGCGGAGGGTTGACGACGGACGAGGCGGAGGCGGTGCAGCGCTGGCGGCAGGACCTCCTGCGGTGGCGATCGAGGAAATGGGACATCTCGTGGCGGTGTGGAACATCACCGCCGCGCTCGGGCGGCAGCCCGCGCTTCGGGCGCGCCAATTTTCCGCTCGACCCGGGCTACCTGCCGGCCTCGGTGGTGGTCAAGCTCGCGCCGTTCAGCGCCAGACGCTGCAGCACTTCATCTTTCTCGAGCGTCCGCACGGCTCGACCGAGCCCGAGGGCGCCGGGTTCGCCTACGAACGCAGCTACGTGCGCGGCGGCGGCCGGCGCGCGCCTCACGCCCATGGGCGTGGACTACGACACCGTCGGCGCCTTCTATGCCACTCTCGGCGACAGCCTGCGCGGCGCTCGTGGAGCGTGACGGCGAGGCGAATGCGTTCGGCGGGGATCCGGCGCTGCAGCTCTCGCCCGACGAGGTCGAACCTGCCGCGGCGCGAAGCGCGTCATCTGTCTGAAGACCGCGCTCGCCGCGTTCGATGCGATCGTCGCGCAGGGCGAGGGCGCGCCGCGCGACTCGGCAGGACTCGCACTACCAGCGCTTCCTCGGCATCCGCGACGAGCTCGCGCGCACTGCAGCGCGAAGAACCCCGGGTTCGCGCCCGCATTCCCGGCCGCCACCAACCCGGTGCTGCGGCGCGCCGCCGCGCCCCGAAGGACGCGTCTGGATCGAGAACCCGGACGCGGTCGCCGCGGTGGACCTGGCGAATGCGTCCTACGGTCTCATGCTGCGGCTCCTGGCGCTACGCGTACGCGCTGCCGCGGACCGTCAGCGCGAGAAGTCGCTGGCGGTGGATCTCGCGATCGGGCTCATGCGCGCGATCGCGCCGCTTGCGGAGCAGGCGGCGCGCTTGCCGGCGGGGCCCTCCAACCCGCACTGCAACGCGGGGCATGTCGTTCATCACGCTGCGCGATGCGGCGGCTCTGCCGCCGGGGCCCGCCGCACGACGGCTGTTCGTCGAGCGTTTCGAGCAACTGGCGCAGGGCGGCGCCGCGCTGCGCGCCAGCGGCGACGCCCGGGCGATCGCCGCGGCCGATCAGCTGGCAGCGCTCGCGGTCCAGGCGGGCCGCGGCTTTGACCTGTCGCAGACCGCCGACTGCCGCCGCTGGCCAGGCCACGGCTGCCCCGGTCGCCGCCCCGGCCGCCGCGGCACCCGCCCCGTCGATGATTGCGGACGGAGTCGAAACTCGCACGCGGGGAGAAGCTCGAGCTCATCTTCGAGGCCCGGCGCTGCATCCACTCGCGCTTTTGCGTGAGCGGCGCGCCCGCGGTGTTCCTCGCCAACGTCCAGGGTCCCTGGATCCATCCGGACGCGATGCCGGCCGCGCGCGTGGTCGAGATTGCGCACGCCTGTCCCTCCGGTGCGATCCGCTACCGGCGCCTGGATGGCGCCGGGCAGGAGAGCGCACCGCCGGTAAATCTCGCCGCCGTGCGGGAGGCCGGTCCCTACGCGTTGCGCGGACAACTGCAGATCGACGGCGCGCCGGCCGGCTTTCGCGCCACGTTGTGCCGCTGCGGCGCCTCGAAGATGAAGCCCTTCTGCGACAATTCGCACCGCGAGATCGGCTTCAACGCGAGCGGCGAGCCCGCGAGCGGTGCCACCGACATGCTGCCGGTGCGCGATGGTCCGCTGGCGATCGATCCACAGACCAACGGACCGCTCAGAGTGCGCGGCAACCTCGAGATCGTGAGCGGCACCGGCCGCGTGGTGGCGCGGGTGACCTCGACCTATCTGTGCCGCTGCGGCGGCAGCTCCAACAAGCCCTTCTGCGACGGCACGCACACCAAGATCGGCTTCCGCACGGGCTAGTTGGAGAGATTTAGCTGAGGCGCAGGGCGCCAAAGCCACGCTTTTGGCGCCCGACAACGCAGCTAATGTCCCAAAAATCGCCGCAGGCGATTTTTCCTGTGAAGCGTAGCGACGGCGCGACCGAACTCTGTGACCTCGCGCGCGCGCGCTCGCCGGGACCGGTTCCCCATAGCGCAGCTGCGCGTAGCGCATCAGGAGCGCATGCGCGGGGCCGGCGAGTGCCGGCCGCCCGGCGGCGAGCGCTTCGGCGTAGGCGAGCGGACCCTGGTGCGCGGCGCGCGCGAGTCCGCCGTGCGCGAGCTTGCGGCACAGGCGCGCGTAGGCGCGCGCCAGCGCGTCGGGCTTTACGGCGCGCGGACCGCGCCCAAGGCGCCAGGCGATGAGCGCGAGCCAGCCGAGGAGCCCGATCACGAAGCCCCAGCCGAGCTCGCGCGTGCCACCGCCGTGAATTCCCAGCCAGCCGAGCACATCGAGCTGTGTCGAGTAGTCGAACTTCACGACGCGATTGTTCCACCAGGCGTCGAGTGCATCCCAGCGCTGCATCTGACGCATGAGCCAGGCCGAGCCGCGCAACAACCGCTCCGGGACCGACTCCGCGCGCGGCAGCAGATCCAGGATCCCGTACCGCAGCCGGCCGGGCTCGACGACCGCGGTGGGGTCGACGCGCGTCCAGCCGCGTCCGTCGAGCCAGACCTCCGTCCAGGCATGCGCATCTGACTGGCGCACGACGAGGTAGCCGCCGATCGGATTCCATTCGCCGCCCAGGTAGCCGGTCACGATCCGCGCCGGTACTCCGGCGGCGCGCATGAGCCAGGCGAACGCCGAGGCATAGTGGCCACAGAAGCCGGTGCGCGTGCCGAACAGGAAGTCATCCACCTGGTTGACGCCCAGGCGCTCGGGCTCGAGCGAGTACACGAACCCCCCGGTGCGCAGATACTCCAGCACCGCGCCGACGAACCGCGGGTCCGAGCCTGCTTTGCTGCGTAGCTCGTGCGCCAGTTCCCCCGCGCGCGGATTCAGCCCGCGCGGCAATGCCGTGTCCTCGCGCCGCTCGTTGAGCGGCAGCGGCACTACGGCGCGCGTCAGCGGCCGCGATACCGCCTCGAAGCTCGTCACCTCGGCCACCGGCTGAGCGGCCACCAGCTCGTAGTCGTAGGCGAGGCTCACGTTCGGCTCCGGGGTCGCGAGCGGCGTATCGAGCGCGAACCACCAGCGATGGCGGCTCGGCTCGAGCGTGATCCGGTAACGGTATTCGGGGCCCTCGAACACGAGTGCTTGCCGCGGACGCCAGGAGCCGCGGCCGCGTTGCCAGGTGGCACCGTCGAAATCGTGCAGCACCGGGCCGCGCCAATAGCGTTGCTCCGGCGGCGGCAGCGAACCGGCGAAGCGCACGCGGAAGGCGACCGCGTAGGAGGCGCTGAGCTCGCCGATGCTCCCGGGGCTCATGGTGTCGGAGAGACCGGTGACGGCCTCCTCACCCCGCGGCAGTGCCCAGAACGATCCGGACAGCCGCGGGAAGAACACGAACAGCAGCACCGCGAGCGGCGCGGCCAGCAGCAGGCTTCGGGCGGCGAGCCGCAATGCGCTTGCTGCCGCGAGCCGCGGTGCCGCGACCACGGCGAGCGCGGCGCAGCACAGCCAGCCGTGCGCGAAATACAGCGGGGTGCGCGCGAGGTTCTGCCGGTCCAGACACGCCGCCAGCAGCAGGAACAGCCCCGCACCCACCAGCACGAAATGATCACGCGGGCGATGGGTCTCGAGCAGCTTCAGCGCCGCCATGAGGATGAGCAGCGCGGTGCCGGCGGCGAGGCCGTTGAGCGTGTGGAAGCGGGCCAGCACGGCCACGACGACGAGGGCCGCGAGCAGCAGGCGTAACCAGGTTCCGGGGAGGGGGAACCGGGCGCGCGCGGCTGCGAGCCGCCACGCAATGAGGAGTGCGGCGAGGGCCACGATCCACAGCGGCACCCGGTCGGCATGCAACAGCACACCTGCCGCGAGCGCCGCGGCCACCCACCGCAGCGGACGGGTTTGTGCGTCCTCAGCCACGCGCGTGCCCGAAGAGTGCCAGCGCCGCGAGACAGCGGTGGCGATGCTCCTGGCCGCGGTCGGGCGCGATGACCGTGCCCGGCAGCATGAGCCCGTAGCGCTCGCCACGTGCCTCCGCATCGACCACCCAGCGCGCCAGCTGCGACAGCCGCGCTTCGAGGTCCGGGTCCTTGAGGTCCGCGAACTCAAACAGGCGCAGGTCCGACCCCGAGGCGCTGTATTCCTTGACCAGCAGTGGCGCCTCGCGCGCGTACGCCTTCCAGTCGACCTGACGGGGCGAATCCCCCTCGCGAAACGGCCGCAGGCCGAGCCACTCGTCGACACCTGCGGTGCCGCGCGAGCGCCCGCCCGGGCGCCGGCCGCCCGCGGTCGGCAGGGGGAGCGAGCCGTGCGGGTGCGGATACACCAGCATCTCGATCGGCGTATGTACCCAGGTCCAGGCGCGAAACAACCCGAATGGATGGGACGTCGTGAGGCGCAGCCGCTCGAGGCGCACCAGGCCGCGGCGCGGTGCCGCGAGCGGCAGCGTAAGTTGCGCGCGCCCGTGAGCGGGGAGGTCCGCGCTCGCGAGGGCGGTGTCTTCCAGTGCCGCGCTGAGCCCGGGCCGGGCCTCGGGCGCTGCGTTCTCGAGTGTCAGGTTGAGGCTCCCCGGGCTACGCGCAAAGACCGCCGGCGCCTTGGCCGACAGGAGCCGCATGCCGAGGAGGTTGCGATGGCACGCATGCATCGCGACCAGCGCGAATCCGGCGAACAGGAAAGTGAAGAAGAGCGCGAGGCTGTTGCCGTAGTTGAGCCCGGCCAGCAGCATGAGGACCCAGCAGCGTGCCGAACGCCACTCCTGCCCGCGTGGGCAGGATGTACAGGCGACGGCGCTGAAGCACTACGGGCAAGTGGTCCGCGCCCTGGCGGCGGCGGACCCAGGCGGCCACGCGGGAGCGCAGGCGGTTGCGGATCGCCCCGATCACAAGGCGCCTACAGCGGCACCGGCACCGTCTGGATGATCTCGCCCGCCAGCCGCTCCCCGGAGCCGCTGCCGCCATCCTCCGGCTCGCGCCGTTCGAGGCGGTGAGCGACCACCGCCGGCAGCACCGCCTGAACGTCCTCCGGAAGCACCGCGACGCGGCCGTCGAGGTAGGCCCACGCCTGGGCAGCGCGGATCAGCCCCTGGCCGGCGCGCGGCGAGAGTCCGAGCTTCAGATCCGCGCGCTCGCGCGTACGGCCGATCAGGGCCTGCGTGTAGTCGAGCAGCGGCTCGGCGACGTGTACCGCACGCACCGCGTGCTGCGCTGCCCGCACCGCGGCGGAATCCAGCAGCGGCGCGATCCCCGACAGCAGCTCGCGCCGCTCTCCGCCGCGCAGCAGCTGGCGCTCGTGTGCCGCGTCCGGGTAGCCGAGCGTGACGCGCATCAGGAAACGGTCCAGCTGCGACTCCGGCAGGGAGTAAGTGCCGAGCTGCTCGTGCGGGTTCTGGGTAGCCACGACGAAGAACACCTCCGGCAGGTGGTAGGTCGTGCCGTCGGCGCTCACCTGCCGCTCCTCCATGGCCTCGAGCAGCGCGCTCTGGGTGCGGGGGCTCGCGCGGTTGACCTCGTCCGCCAGCAGCAGCTGGGTGAAGATCGGCCCGCGGTGGAACTCGAACCGCTGAGCGGCGCGATCGAAGATCGAGACGCCGATGATGTCAGCGGGCAAGAGGTCGCTCGTGAACTGCACACGCTGCCAGACGAGCCCGAGCACGTGGGCGAGGGCGTGCGCGAGCGTGGTCTTGCCGACTCCCGGCACGTCCTCGATCAACAGGTGGCCACGTGCCAGGAGGCACGCCACGCACAGGCGGATCTGACCGGGCTTTCCCAGGATGATGGTCTGGAGGGTAGCGAGCACCCGGTTAAGGGCCGCGGGCTCGCTGCGCTCGAGCGCCGCGGCGCTCACGGTGCCAGCAACCCGCGCACCCGCTCGAGCTGCGCCGTAAGCCCGCTCACGTTGCGTTCGAGCTCGATAAGCCGCTCGCGCTCGCTGGCCACCACCGCCGCCGGTGCGTTGCTGCACGAAGCTGTCACTCGCGAGGCGGCCGCGGACCGCGGCAAGATCCTTCTCGGCCTTGCCGATGAGCCTCGCGAGGCGCTCGCCTTCCGCGGGTGCATCGATCAGCCCGGCCATCGGCACGAGCAGCGCGAGCGTGCCGACCAGCGCGATCGCCGACTGCGGGGCGGCGGCGTCGGGCGGCAGGATCGTCAAACCGTCGAGCCCCGCGAGGCGCTCGAGCCAGGGCCGATGGCGCTCGGCGCGCGCGTGGTCCTGAGCGCTCGCGTCCCGCAGCAGCAGCGGGATGCGCTTGGCGGGACTGATGTTCATCTCGCCGCGGATCTGGCGCACGCCGAGGATAACGGCCTGGATCCACGCCGCTTCACGCTCGGCTTCCTCGTCGGCCGGGAACTCGGCCGCGCCGGGGTAGGGCTGCAGCATCACGGTCTCCCCGCTGCGGCCGGCCAACGGTGCGGCGCGTTGCCAGATCTCCTCGGTGATGAACGGCATGAACGGATGCAGCGCGCGCTGCAGCGCCTCGAGAATCTGCGCCAGCGTGTGCTGCGTGCCGCGCCGCGCGGCGGCCGTGGACTCGCGCGATTGCAGTACCGGCTTGGTGAGCTCCAGGTACCAGTCGCAGAAATCGTACCAGGTGAATTCGTAGAGCGCGGTGGCGGCAAAGTCGAAGCGGTACTCGGTGAGGGCGCTCTCGACCGTGGCGAGCATCCGGCCGAAGCGCGAGCGGATCCAGCGGTCGGCCACCGACGGCTCGAGCGGCTCGCCCTCGGCGGCCGGCGCCGCCTCGCCGAGCGCCAGCGTGACGAAACGTGCCGCATTCCACAGCTTGTTGCAGAAGTTGCGATAGCCGCCCACACGCGCCAGGTCGAAACGGATCTCGCGGCTCGGGGAGGCGAGCGCGGCGAAGGTGAAGCGCAGCGCGTCGGTGCCGTGCGCGGGGATCCCCTGCGGGTATTGGCGGCGGGTGGCCTTGTCGATGGCCGGCGCGAGCTGCGGTTGCATGAGCCCGCTGGTGCGCTTGACGAGGAGTGCCTCGAGGGCGATGCCGTCGACGATGTCGAGGGGGTCGATGACGTTGCCCTTGGACTTGGACATCTTGTCGCCGTGCTCATCGAGGATGAGCCCGGTGATGTAGACGTCGCGGAACGGCACCTCACCCATGAACTTGATCCCCATCATCATCATGCGCGCGACCCAGAAGAAAATGATGTCGAAGCCGGTCACCAGCACGCTCCCCGGGTAGAAGCGCTCGAGAAAGGCGCCGGACTGCGGCCAGTCGAGGGTCGAGAACGGCCACAGTGCCGAGGAGAACCAGGTGTCGAGCACGTCCTCGTCCTGACGTAGGGCAAGCTCGGGGGCGAGCCGATGTTTGGCGCGCACCTCGGCCTCGTCGCGCCCGACGTACACCCGCCCGTCGGCGTCGTACCACGCCGGGATGCGATGGCCCCACCACAGCTGGCGGCTCACGCACCAGTCCTTGATATTGCGCATCCACTCGAAGTAGGTGCGCGCCCAGGTCTCCGGCACGAAGCGTGTACGGCCCTGCTCCACGGCGGCGATGGCCGGCTCCGCCAGCGGCGCGATTCGCACGTACCACTGGTCGGTGAGATAGGGCTCGAGCAGCGCCCCGCTGCGGTCCCCGCGCGGGACCGTGTGGCGGTGCTTCTCGATCCGCTCGATGAGCCCGGCGGCCTCGAGCTCGCCGATCACCCGCCTGCGCGCCTCGAAGCGGTCGAGACCGCGGAAACGCTCGGGCACAGCTGCGTTGAGCGCGGCGCGTGGGGTGAAAATGTTGATCAGGGCGAGCTTGTGCCGCTGACCGATCTCGTAGTCGTTGAAGTCGTGCGCCGGCGTGATCTTCACGCACCCGGAGCCGAACGCCGGATCGACGTAGGAGTCGGCGATGATCGGCAGGGTGCGCTCGGTGAGCGGCAGCCGCACGCTGCGCCCCACCAGCTGGCGGTAGCGCTCGTCCTCGGGATGCACGGCGACCGCAATATCGCCCAGCATGGTTTCGGGGCGTGTGGTTGCTACCACCACATGGCCGTCGCCCCCCTCCAGCGGGTAACGCAGGTGCCACAGCTGCCCGTCCTCCTCGTGCGACTGCACTTCGAGGTCCGAGAGCGCCGTCAGCAGCACCGGGTCCCAGTTCACCAGGCGCTTGCCCCGGTAGATGAGGCCCTCATCGTGCAGCCGTACGAACACCTCGATGACGGCGCGCGACAGCCCCGGGTCCATGGTGAAGCGATCGCGCGACCAGTCGACCGAGTCTCCGAGGCGGCGCATCTGCGCGGCGATCGTCCCGCCGGACTGCTCCTTCCACTCCCACACCCGCTTCACGAACGCCTCGCGTCCGAGCTCGGTGCGCTTCGCGCCCTGCGCGTTCAGCTGCCGCTCGACCACCATCTGAGTGGCAATGCCGGCGTGATCCGTTCCCGGCTGCCACAGCGCGGCGCGTCCACGCATGCGCTGGTAGCGCGTCAGCGTGTCCATGAGCGTGTGCTGGAACGCGTGCCCCATGTGCAGCGTGCCGGTCACATTCGGCGGCGGGATCATGATGCAGTAGGGCGCGCCCTGGCCGCGCGGCGCGAACCAGCCGTGGGACTCCCACCGCTCGTAGATGCGCCGCTCGATGTCCTGCGGCGCGTACACCTTGTCCATTGAAAGGAGTATAGCCGCAGCGGCCCGGGCAGCCGCGGATGAGGCTGCCGCGGGTGCGCCTCGCGGCGTCTTTAGCGCGTGGCGCGGCGGATGAGAAAGTCCGCGAGCAGCGGCGTTGGTCGCCCGGTACTGCCCTTGGTTACGCCGCCCTGGTAGGCGGTGCCGGCGACGTCAAGGTGCGCCCAGGAGAGCCCCTGGGTGAACTTGCCGAGGAATGTCGCCGCGGTGATCGCGCCGCCATCGCGCCCGCCGACATTGGCGAAGTCGGCGAAGTTGCTCTTGAGCTGTTCGGCGTATTCCTCGGTGAGCGGCAGCTGCCAGCAGCGATCGTCGGCACGCACCCCCGCCTCGAGAAGCTCCTGCACCAGCGCGTCGTCGTTACCGAGGATGCCGGAGTGATGGTGCCCGAGCGCCACCACGCACGCGCCCGTGAGCGTCGCGATGTCGATCACCGCCGCCGGGCGGAAGCGGCGCGCGTAGTGCAGCGCATCGCACAGGATCAGGCGCCCCTCGGCGTCGGTGTTGAGGATCTCAACCGTCTGGCCCGAGGCGCTGGTGGCGATGTCGCCGGGCTTGACCGCCTTGCCGCCCGGCATGTTCTCCACCGCCGCGACCAGCCCCACGACGTGCAGCGGCAGGCGCAGCTCCGCCGCCAGGGCGAGTGAGGCGATGACCGCGGCGGCACCGCTCATGTCGAACTTCATCTCGTCCATGCCCGGCGGGTCCTTGAGCGAGATGCCGCCGGAGTCGAACGTCACGCCCTTGCCCACCAGCACGACGGGCTGCTGCTGCGCCTTGGCGCCGCGATACTCCAGGACGATGAAGCGCGGCGGCTGGTGGCTGCCCTGCGAGACCGCGAGCAGGCATCCCATCTTCTCGCGGCGGATGGCGGCCTCATCCAGCACACGCACCTTGAGCGCGGCATGGCGCCTGGCGAGCGCGCGCGCCTCGCCGGCAAGGAAGGCCGGTGTGCACAGGTTGGCCGGAAGATTCGCCAGGTCGCGCTGCACGGCGGCGGCGGAGGCGATCGCGGCGCCGTGCCTGAAGCCACGCGCGGCCGCATCCGCCTTGCGCACCGGACCTGCCAGCACCCGCTGCAGCGCCGGCGCCGCCGGCTTCTTGCCGCTCTTCAGATCGTTGATGCGATAGAGCGCGGCACGGGCGATCTCCGCGACGCCACGCCCGAAGTAGTAGTCGTCGAGCTGACGGGCCTCGGGCCGGTCGAGCGCCACCGCGCAGCTCCCGATGCGGGTGCGCGCCAGCGCCGCTGCCGCGTTGCTCCATGCCCTGCGCCAGCTCTTGCGCGACAGGTGCTTGCGGCTGCCAAGTCCGGTGAGCAGCACGCGCGAGGCGGCAAGACCGGGCAGCTCGCCGACCAGCAGCGTGTCCCCGGCCCGGCCGCCGAAATCACCGCGTTCGAGCAGCCGCCTGAGCCGTCCGCCGCAGGCGGTGTCGACACTGCGCGCTTCTCCGCCGAGTTCGCCTTCCTCGAAGACGCCGACCACCAGGCAGTCGACGG
Source organism: uncultured Gammaproteobacteria bacterium (assembly GCA_963713175.1). GTDB lineage: Bacteria > Pseudomonadota > Gammaproteobacteria > Steroidobacterales > Steroidobacteraceae > 13-2-20CM-66-19. The sequence goes on from CAVQKW010000006.1 coordinate 97,662, forward strand.
CGAGCGTTGCCAGCCCCTTGGTCCAGACTCCGAATTCCATCGGTTTATTCCCCTTGCCGTTGAGGCGCGCGAGCGTCTGATTTACCTTATTCGCTGCTCTGGAGCGCCCTCGCAAGTGTAACTCAAGAGCATGCCGGGTTTCTTAGCCCGCCGACAGACAGGAGCCTCTTTGGGTAGCATTCTCGGGCGTTACGTTCTGCGCGAAGTAGTGGCGGCGTGGCTCACCGTCACGGGCGTGCTGTTCGTCATCCTTCTGGCGAACCAGGTGGTAGGGGTGCTGGAGCGCGCCGCCGCGAACCAGTATCCGCAGAGCCTCGTCCTGGAGCTGATCGGCCTGGGCGCGCTGCAGTACCTGTGGATCCTGCTGCCGATCGGCCTGCTGCTCGGGATCGTGCTGGCGTTCGGGCGGCTGTATCACGACAGCGAGATGGCTGCGGCGCTCGCCTGCGGGGCGGGCCCGGCGCACCTGTATCTGCCGGTGGCGCTGCTTTCGGTGTTGCTGACCGCGGGGCTCGCCTGGCTCACCCTGGTGCTCGCACCGGAGGCCACGCAGCGGGCACTCAACCTGCGCAACGAGGCGCTGCGCGCCGGTCAGTTCGCCCCGATCGCCCCCGGCAAATTCCGCAGTTTCGGCGGCGGCAACGCCGTGGTGTACGCGCAAACCGTCAATCGCGACGGCACCCTGGCGAACGTGTTCGTGGAGCGCAGCCGCGGACCCCTGGTGGAGGTCGCGCTCGCCGGGCGCGCGCGCCATGCTGTGTCGGCCGACGGGCTGACCCACATCCTCACCCTCTACGACGGGGAGCGGTTCGAGGGGGTGCCGGGCAGCGCGGAGTTCCGCATCCTGCGCTTCGCCGAGCACATCGTGCCGGTGAAGGTGCCGCTGGTCACCGACGTCGTGCGTGCCCTCGAGGCGCGCCCGACCGTGCAGCTCCTGGGCGCGCACGATCGAGCCGAGCAGGCCGAGCTGCAGTGGCGCATCGCCATGCCGCTTACCTGTGTGGTGCTGGCGCTGCTCGCGGTGCCGCTGGCGCGGTTGCGGCCCCGTCAGGGCCGCTACGCCCGCGTATGGGTCGCGGTGGTGATCTACTTCCTCTATCTGAATCTCATCTCCGCCGGCAAGGTGTGGATCGCACGCGGCCAGCTGCCTGCCGCACTGGGACTTTGGTGGACGCACGCGGCCGTGGTACTCCTGGCGCTCGTCGTGATCGCGAGCCCGCGGCTCGGCAATCGGTTGCGCTACCGGATGAGGCGCCTGTGAGCGTACTCGACCGCTACATGGTGCGCGCGATCCTCGGCTCGGTGCTGCTGGTGATGGCGGTGCTGCTGGTGCTGGGCGGGCTGTTCGTGTTCATCGACCAGCAGGACGACATCGGCATCGGTCACTACACCGCCCTCAGTGCCCTGTGGTACACGCTGCTCAACCTGCCGCAGCAGGCCTACGAGCTGTTACCGATCACCGTGCTGATCGGCGCGCTCCTGGGCCTGGGCTCGCTCGCCCGCGCAAGCGAGCTCACCGTGATCCGGGCGACCGGGGTCTCGATCGCGCGCATCGCCGGTACCACGCTGATCGCGGCGCTGCTGCTGATCGGCGCCGAGGTAGCGCTCGGGGAGTTCCTGGGACCGCCGCTGCAGCAGGCGGCGCGCGAGCAGAAGGCGTTCAGCAAGCTGAACAACGTCAGCTTTGGCACCGGCAGTGGTGCGTGGGTGCGTGACGGTGACCTGATCCTCAACGTGGCGGGACAGTCGGGCGAGCGGCAGTTCGGCAGCATGCTGGTCTTCGAGCTCTCGCCTCAGCACCGCCTGCTCGCGCTCGGTCACGCGCGGCGCGCCACCGCCGGGACCAGCCGCAAGTGGTTGCTCACCGACTACACCGAGTCGCGCTTCGCCGATGACACCGTGACCGTCTCCCCGCCGGGGCAGCGTATCCTGAAGTCGAACGTCACCGCGGGTTTTCTCGGGCTCGCCGTCCAGGATCCGGATCAGCTCACCACCCGCGCGCTGGTGCGCCTGATCCGCTACTTCCGCAGCAACTCCCTCGATACCAGCGAGTACGTGTTCGCGTTCTGGTCACGCATCGCGCGCACCGTGGCGATCGCGTTCTGTGCGCTGCTGGCGATCCCGTTCGCGCTCGGCCCGCTGCGCTCCGCCGGGGCCGGTGCCCGCATGCTGATGGGCCTGATCCTGGGCATCGCCTTCTTCCTCCTGCAGCGCCTGATCGAGAGCGGCACGCCGGTGTTCAACCTGAACCCGGTGGTGCTCGCCTGGTTGCCCACGGCGCTGCTGGCCAGCGTGACGATGCTGCTCCTGGCGCGGACGCGCTAGTCACCGTCCCCGCCGGGCGTGAAAATTGCCTCGCGTCGCGATTTAAGTGAACATCGCGCACCCTCGCGGTGGCAAGCCATGCACGAAGGATTGCAACAATGAAAACGGCGTCAATGAAGGCAATGGTGTTGGCGGCGTTGCTTTCCTGCCTGGGGGCGGTGCAGGCCGCGGACCTCACCGTACGGCTCGATGCGCGCGAGGTGCAGCGCAAGCATGTGCACACCGACATGACGCTCGCGGTACAGGGGGGACCCCTGACGCTGGTGTTTGCCAAGTGGATTCCCGGCGAGCACGGTCCGACCGGACCCATCGAGAGCATCATCGGCATGGTGATCAGCGCCAACGGCAAGCCGCTCGAGTGGCATCGGGATCCGCTCGACGTGTACGCCGTCAGCGTGACGGTACCGGCGGGTGCCACCCGCCTCGAGATCTCCCTCGATTCGGGACTCGCTACCGAAGGTGGGGTGTTCGGCGAAGGTCCCACCAGCAGCGAGCAGCTCGCGGTGATCGCCTGGAATCAGTTCGTCCTCTACCCCAAGGGGCGCGACGCCGGTGAGATCAGCACCGAGGCCAGCGTGGTCCCGCCACCGGGCTGGCAGGTGAGCTGCGCGCTGGCAATGCATCAGCAGAGCGACGGCAGCGTGGCGCTCGAACCCGCAGCGCTCAGCCGCCTGATCGATTCCCCGGTGCAGATGGGCGAGTATCTGAAGCGAGTGGAGCTGCCCGGCTCGGCGCCTTTGCCCAAGCTGCAGCACACCATCTCGATCGCCGCGGACAGCGCGGCGGCGCTGGTCACTCCCGTCGACTTCAGCGCCGCTTACGGCCGGCTCGTGGCGCAGGCGGGCGCGCTGTTCGGCACGCGCATGTACCGGCACTACACCTGGCTCCTGTCACTCTCCGATCACGTGGCTCATTTCGGTCTCGAGCACCACGAGTCGAGCGACAATCGCACCGAGGAGAACGTGTTCTCCGATCAGTCCGGGCGCGAGGGACTGGCGGAGCTGCTGGCCCATGAGTACGTGCACAGCTGGAACGGCAAGTACCGCCGCCCGGCGGGACTCATCAGTCCCGACTACCAAAAACCGATGGACGGCTCACTGCTGTGGGTCTATGAGGGCATGACGCAGTACTGGGGCGAGGTGTTGCCGGTGCGCGCGGGGCTGGAGACGCCGGCAGCTTTCCGCGAAATGCTGGCGAGCGTGGTCGGCTTTTACGACAACGAACCCGGCGACCGCTGGCGAGCGCTGGCTGACACGGCGGTCGACGCGCAGGTGCTGTACGGGGCTCCGGGCGCCTGGAGCGCGAGCCGCCGCGGCGTCGACTTCTACCAGGCTTCCGAGCTGCTGTGGCTCAACGTCGATTCTCAACTGCGCTCGCACAGCTCAGGGAAAGTTTCCCTCGATGATTTCGTGAAGCGCTTCTGCGCCGGCCCCGGTGGCGAGCCGCAGACCCAGCCCTATGTGGAATCGGACGTCTACGCGGCGCTCGAGGCGGTCCAGCCGGGCGACTGGCGCGCACTGATCCGCAGTCACCTGGACAGCCTCGGTCCGCAGGTGCTGATTTCGGGACTCGAGAGCTCGGGCTGGAAGCTCGTGTACACCGCCGAGAAGAACACCTACATCGATGGGCGCGAGAAGCGCCGCAAGAGCTTCGACCGGCGCTGGTCGATCGGCCTTGCTCTCAACGAGAAGGGCATGATCGTCGATACGATCGAGGATCGTGCCGCCGCGCGCGCCGGCGTCGGTCCCGGGATGCAGGTCATCGCGGTCAACGGCCGCCAGTACACCGGCGAGCTGCTCGACGCCGCCATTGCGGCGGCACAGTTGTCGCACACGCCGATCGAGCTCCTGGTGAAGAGCAGCGATTTCTACCGCACGCTGCACGTCGCCTACTTCGACGGCCCGCGTTTCCCGCACCTGATACGCATCGAGGGACGAGCGGACCTGCTCTCGGAGGTCCTGAAGCCGCGCCGCTAGTTCACCGGTTCACTGGCAAAATCGCCTGCGGCGATTTTGCGGACTGGGGCTGCGTTGCCGCCGCAAAAGGCGTGGTTTTTGCGGCTCCTCAGTGCCACAGGCGACCGGCGATTTTTGCGGACACCAGCTTGCGCCGAGCCGCGGCCAGGCGCCTACTAGGGGCGCGCAATAGGGGTGACGCACGCGCCGGAGCCTGCGCACTTTCTGCAGGTTTCCGGCGCGTTGCTTTCAGCAGCTTTAGTGCCTGTGCCCCGGAAAGAGCCGGCAGTAGATGCAGTCGGCCCCCGTCGGGTTGTCCAGCATGAAATGGCGCACCCAGTAGCCATCGCTGCTCGATGAAGCGTGCTCGAACACCGACTGCTTCTCGAGGTCGTGACCCACCACCTCCACGGCGCCCGCGCCTTCGAGGATCTCGGCAGCGCGCGCCGTCTCGATCGCGCCGCGTGGGTGCACGGTGACGGTGGCGGCTCCCCCCTCGACGCGCTCTGCCAGCACGTCCACGAACGCGCGCTCGTCGTCTTTGCCCAGGAGTGTGCGGAAGTACTGCGTAAAGCGGGCGCGTGCAGTCGGGGCGGGCAGCAGCCCCGCGCGTCCCGGCTCGCACGAGGCGGTGAGCTCGACACGATCGGTGGGAAAGCCGTCGCTCACCAGCCGGGTGCGGACCCCGTCGGCGGCCCCGAACTCCTTGAACACGGCGAGTATTACGGCGCTCATGGACTGCTCCTCACCCCACGCGCAGCGCGGGGAATGGACCGATTCGCCTGGCAAAATTCTACGCCCCGCCGGCGGCAGGGGCGTAATTGCTGCGCCGCAAGATACGGTCACGGTGGCGCCCGTGGAGGGGAGGGTAATTCGGGCCGCGGAACCGTAGCATCGGGTCCGCATGGCCAGGAAGAGCAGAGGACGGCCCCGTTACGACGACGTGCTGACGGCGACGGAGTGGCGCGTCCTGCACGCACTCCAGCACGGCATGAGTAACCGCGAGATCGCGGCGCGCCGTGGTACGAGTGTCGATGCGGTCAAGCAGCATGTCGCCAGCGCCATGGGCAAGCTCGGTCTCCCCGACCGGCAGGCGCTGCGGCGCTGGTTTCGCGCCCCGCGGCGCAGTGTCCTGGAGACCCAGATGCGGACGCAAACCCGGATTGAGCTCGGAGCGATCGGCCAGATTTCACGCACGGTGAGCGACATCGCGGCGGCGGAGCACTGGTACGGCAAGGTACTCGGTCTGCCGCACCTCTATACCTTCGGCAAGCTCGCGTTCTTCGACTGCGGCGGTACGCGGCTGTTTCTCACCGCGGAGGGGCCGGTCGGGCCGGAGTCCATCCTGTACCTGCGGGTCGCCGACATCGCGGCCGCGTACCAGGAGCTGTGCGCGCGCGGCGTGGAGTTCAGCGCCGCGCCGCACCTCATCCATCGTCACGCCGACGGGACCGAGGAGTGGATGGCCATCTTCCGCGACCCCGACGGGCGCCCGCTCGCCATCATGTCGCAGGTGCGAGGGAGTTAGTGCCCCGAGGAGGCGGCCGGGCTGCGGACCGGGGTCTTGCCCTTGGGCGCCGGCGCCGGCGGGGGCTTCAGCAGATCGTCCAGCGCGCGGAAGATCGCCCCGTACTTGTAGTCCGGAATCTCGAACTCCCAGCCTGCCAGGCGTGCGTTCAGCTGCTGAGCTTCGGATTCGGTCGCCTTGGCCGTCGAGCGCGCGGTGAACGCGACCAGAGAGCGGGTACCGTCCTTGTGCCCGGCGGCCTCGATCTGCAGCCCGTCGAAAGTACGGAAGATCGCGTGCGAGAGCTTGGCGTCGGCAGGCGCCGAACCTTTCTGCACGTCATCCAGCCTCAGGGTGTTGAGCGCAGCGGCGATCTCGTCCGCGGCTGCAGGTCCTGTGAGCTCGCGGTGCCTGGGGATGGGAGTGACGGTGAAGTCAGTTTGCTCTTTCTTCTCGCGTGCCGCGGTGTAGCCGGGCCCGTCGGCGGGCTTCTCCTCGACTTCGCGTACCCGTGTCTGCGGTAAATCGAGCAGCGCATGATCGAGCCACGCCTTGGGTTGCGCGTCGGGCGCCAGCTGCGGCGCGGCGAGCAGGCTCGCCTCGCTGCCGACGACGCGGACGTAGCCGGACTTGCCGCTCGAGGACTTGCCGACGATGAGCGCGAATCTGCGCCCGGGCGTCAGCACGTCGATCTGCGTGCCGGTGGCCTTCGGCGAGCTGACGTCCTCCACGCCGAGACGAGGGTAGTTGGCCGCCAGCCGCGTCTTTTCCTCGACCACATTCAACGCGCCGAGATCGAGCAGCAGCTTACGCACTTTGCTGAAGTCCGCCGGCCAGGCGCGCTCGCCGACCTGCCAGCCGGTCGCGACCCTCTTCAGGGTGGTGCGGCTGCCGTCCCCCTTGTGCAGATTCACCTCGGTTACGGTGTTGACCGTCGACTCGAGCCCCGGAAGAACCAGGTCGCCGGCCATGGTGGCTCGGTCCAGGTGCCGCTGCGATGCGAGCCAGATGGCGAAACTGATCACGGCGATGCCGGCGATCAGGAGCGCTACCACGCTGCGCGGGGTCATGGGAGTCTCTCCCGGCTGCCGGGTGCCGTGCGCCGGCGGCGGCGCCAGGCGGTGAAACCGAGTGCCAGCAGTGCGAAGGCCGCCGGGATCACCACGATGTTGATGACCTTCACCGTCGTGCCGAGGCTCTCGATGTCGGCATCGAGCCCGGCGCGCACGGCGCGCAGCTCCTTGCGAATGCGCAGCTTCTCCTGCTCGAAGTGCTCGACCTCCTTCTCCTGGGCAGGCGTCATGATCAGCTCGGACTGCTCGCCGCCCTTGGATTGCGACTGCAGCGCAGTCAGCTTCTGCTCGGTGACCTGCAGCTGCTGCTCGAGCTCCTGCTCCTTGTCGCGGAAGCGGTCCTCGGCTGCACGCCGCAGCCGCTCGACACGCTCGAACGGGCGCGTGTAGGAGGCGCGCCCGCGCACGCTGATCAGGTCGGCGCTGCCGGCGAGGTTGTCCAGCGCGTTGAGCACCAGGTCGCCGTTGCTGGCCATCGCCTGCGTCAGGCGCTGACCGAAGAAATCCTGCGAGCGCACCCACAGATAGTCGGACAGCAGGTCGGTGTCGGCGAACACCACGAGGTTCAGCGGCCGCGTGGAGGCCTTGAGGTCGGCTTGCCCGGGCGGCAGCGTAATGCCTGCCGGCGGACCCGCCGGGAACGCCGTGTGTACGTTGCCGGTGACGCGCGCGGCGATCGTGTAGCGCACGCCCGTGGGCTTGAAGCCCTCGCGCAGCGTTGCGGGATCGAACAGCATGCGGAAGCGCGCAACCGGCAGCAGCGCCGCGTCGGAGCTCGACCACAGCAACGGCTCGAACTTCACCGTCGCGCCCTTCACCGGCTCGAGATGCCCGACGGTTGCGAGGTTGACGTTGGAGAGTCCGGCGGTGATCACATCGTCGGTAGCGAAGCTGTCCTTCTCCAGGCCCAGCACCCCCAGGTGTTCGACCGGCGCCTCGCCCTGCCGCATGGATACCGAGAGCGCGTGACCGCGGTCGGCCACGACTTCGCCCGGGTCGAACTTCACGCCCCAGGCGCTGAGCAGCGCGTCGAGGTGGGAGGACTTGTCCGCGCCCATGGAGGCCAGCGGATTCTGCGGGTCCGCGCCCGCCTGATCGGATTCGGATAGCGGGTCGACGAACACCAGCACGTGACCCCCGCGCAGCGCGTACTGGTCGATCGCGAACTGCGTGGCGGGCGCGAGATTCTTCGGGTGCACCAGCACCAGAACGTTCACGTCCGGATCGATCTTGGTCGCAGTCGGCTCCAGCGGGCCGCAGGTCGAACAGCTGCTCGGCCTGGCTGTAGATCACCCACGGCTCACGCATCTGACCGGTCTGCTGATCGAAGCCCGGTCCCATCGGCAGCCCGGAGAGCCAGGCGAGCACCGGCTTTTTGGGGCTGGAGAGCTGATAGATGAGCCGTACGACGTCGTACTCCAGGAACTGTTCCTTGTTGGGATCGAAGAACTCGATCGCGGCGTGCCCGTCGGTGGAGTTGGTGCCGGCGAGGCCGAAGTACAGCTGCGAGCCCGAGGCCCCCACCGGCACGCCGCGCACACCGAGCGCTGCGGCCCGGTCCTCTTCCTCGGAGAACGGCTGCGGATCGATGACGTGCAGGTGCACCTTGCCGCCCGAGCGCGCGGCGAGCTCCTCCAGGAACTCGCGCACCCGCACGCCGTAGGTCTTCAGCTGCAGCTGCGGCAGCTGGGCCGCGGTCTTCTCGGAGAAGAAGAAGTAGAGATTGATCGGCTCCTTGATGCTCTTCAGGATCCGGTCGGTGCCCGGGGCGATGGTGTACAGGCGGTTGGCGGTGAGATCCAGCCGCCAGCCGCGCAGCGTGTAGTTGAACAGCACCGTGAGTCCGATGAACAGCAGCGCCAGCGCCAGCAGCACCCCGCCGCCTAGAGTCGAGCGTTTGGTCATGGCGCTCCCGCTATTTCGCCTTGCGCAGGTCGAGGGCGACCACGGTCGCCAACAGGAAGAATCCGATCAGCATCGCGAAATACAGCAGGTCGCGCACGTCGATCACTCCCTTCTCGATCGACTGGAAGTGTGTCAGGAACGACAGCGAGGCGATCGCGTCGGTGAGCGGCTGCGGCGCCCAGCTGCGGAAAACATCCAGCACCAGGGGGTAGCCGGCCAGCAGGAACACGAAGCACGCCACCACCCCGAGAATGAAAGCCACCACCTGGTTGCGCGTCAGCGCCGACATGCACGAGCCCACCGCGAGGAAGCCGCCGGCGAGCAGCAGGCTGCCGAGGTAGGCGGCGAGGATCGCGCCGTTGTCGGGCTTGCCGAGGTAGTTGACGGTGATCCACAGCGGGAAGGTGAGGGCCAGGGCCAGGGCGGTGAAGATCCACGCCGCCAGGAACTTGCCGAGCACCGCCTCGCGCAGCTGTCACCGGCTGCGTCATCAGCAGCTCGATGCTGCCGGACTTGCGCTCCTCGGCCCACAGCTTCATCGAGACCGCCGGGATCAGGAACAGGTACAGCCACGGGTGATAGGCGAAGAACGGCTCGAGGTCGGCCTGGCCGCGCTCGTAGAAGCCGCCGAGATAGAAGGTGAAGGCGTTGGCCAGCACCAGGAAGATCAGGATGAAGACGTATGCCAGCGGCGTCGCGAAGTAACTCGCCAGCTCGCGGCGCATGATGATGCCCACGTTGCGCATGTACGGTACGGCCTCAGGCGGTGATGCTGCGGAATACTTCGTCGAGGCGCCCGGACTCGAGGTGCAGCTCCTTGAGCCGCAGTCCCTGTCGCGCGGCGAGTTCGGCCAGCGCCGGTAAAATGGTGGCCCCGGCGCGCGGCAGCGCGGTGAGGCGCGCGTCGCGCTCGCTCACCTCGACGTCCGCCACGGCGGGCAGCGCCGCCACCGCCGAACGCACCGCGGACAGCTGGCTCAGGTCGCCGAGCTGCATGGACACCGCGTTGTGATAGCGCGAGCGCGCGGCGAGTCCGGCCGGGGTGTCGTCGGCGACGATGCGGCCGCGAGCAATGATGATCGCGCGCGTGCAGACCGCGTCCACCTCCTCGAGGATGTGGGTCGAGATGACGATGATCTTGTCGCGCGCCATCTGGTTGATGAGCGCGCGCACCTCGTGTTTCTGGTTGGGGTCGAGCCCGTCGGTGGGCTCATCGAGTATCAGCACCGGGGGGTCGTGCATGATCGCCTGGGCGAGCCCGACCCGGCGCCGGAACCCCTTCGACAGCGTGTCGATCGTCTGCTCGAGGACGCCGCCGAGGTGCAGATGCTCGATCACGTGGGCGAGCCGTGCCGCGCGCCGTTCGCCCTCGAGCGAGCGCAGGTCGGCGATGAAGTCGAGGAAGCGTCGCACGCTCATCTCGCCGTAGAGCGGGGCGCCCTCGGGCAGGTAGCCGAGCGAGGACTTGGCGCCGAGCGGGTCGGTCTCGACGTCGTGACCGCAGATGCTGGCAGTGCCGGAGGTCGGGGTGACGAACCCGGCGAGCATGCGCATGGTGGTGGTCTTGCCGGCGCCGTTCGGCCCGAGAAAGCCCAGAACCTCACCCGGGCTCACCTGAAATGTCACGTCCTCGACGGCGGTGAGCGATCCGTAGCGCTTGGTGAGGTGTTCGGTCCTGATCATGCCGGTGTGCACTCTAGAGAAAGGGTGTGCGGAAAAGTTCCGCCCGCGTTTCGGGCGCGCGATTGTGACAAGAGGGACTGCCAGAATTCAATGTTTGCGCGCCCGACGTGGGTCATTGTGAAATTATCTTGCAATATCGCGCTGTTAACGTCGATACCTGAGATGGTTCCGACGGGATGCGCTGCTCGCCCCGTCATCGATCCGCCATGGCCGCGTCACACCCGTGTCAAAAGCGGGCGCCAGACTGTTATCCCGGGCCCATACCCTGAAAGCGGGTGCTCGGATGCTGTTGAGACTCGCCGGCGGACGGTTCGGCAGCCTGGCGCGCGCCGTGGAGGACGTGCTGAGCGCGGACAGCGAGCTGGAACGCGGCGCGCCGTTTTGCGCCAATCCCGAGTGCGCACTACACGTGCGGCTCATCGACTCGCAGGTCGAGGGCGGCGGTAACTGGGTACGTGTGCCCGACGGACGCGTGTTCGGCCGCAGCCGCTTCGGCAACGCGCTGCTGTGCGATGCCTGCGGCACGCGCCGCGGACCGGTACGCCTCACCCCGCGCCTGCGTTCAGCGTGACGCAAAGCGGTGGCGCATGTGCCAGTAGAGGATGCACAGCGCCCCGCCCGCGAGACCCCCGAGATGGGCGAAGTGCGCCACGCCCTGCTCGCGGCCGGTCACTCCGTAGAACAGTTCCGCGAGGCCATACAGGGGCACGAACAGCCAGGCCGGCAGCGGGATTGGCACGGGGAGCGAGACGACCCAGGCCTTGGGAAAGTACCAGGCGAAGGCGAGCAGGACGCCGAACACCCCGCCCGAGGCACCGATCACCTCCTCGCCCCCGTGGGTTCCCTGCACGGCGAGCTGAGTGAGTGCTGCCGTCAGCACGCACACCAGGTAGTAGAACAGGAAGCGCCGGGCGCCCCAGTACGACTCCAGCGCGCGCCCGAACATGAACAGCGCGAACATGTTGAAAAGAATGTGCGACCAGTGGAATGGGTCGTGCAGGAACGCGTAGGTGATCACCTGCCACGGCCGGAAGAGCGCGGTACCGAGCGGCCACAAGGCAAACCACTTGAGCAGGATTCCGCCGCGCAGCGGCTCGAGCAGGAATGCGCCGACGTTGATGAGTATCAGCGCCCGAATGGCGGGCGGCAGGAGCTTGGACATCGGCCGATTCTACCGGGGTAAACGCGGCCCTGAGGGCGCTCGTGCTCAGGCGGCGGCGGTGAGCGAGTCGCGCAGGAACTGCAGCAGCGGGGGACTCGTGCTGTGGGCCGCGTTGAAGCGCAGCCACTGGGAACAGCCCCGGGTGGGGGAGAACAGCGCCCCCCTGGCGAGCAGGATCGAATGGTCGCGCGCGCGGCGCACCAGCTGCTCGACCGGCGCGCTGTCCGGGACACGGCCCCAGAGGAAGATGCCTTCCCCCGGTGCCGCCTCGAACTCGACGCCGGCGGCCTCGAGCGCCGCACGCGCATCGCGCCGCATGCGTGCGAGGCGTGCACGCGTACGCTCGACGTGGCGCTTGTAGCGGCCGCCGTCGAGTACCTCGGAGACGAAGCTCTCGAGCAGCGCCGAGCCCGACAGCACCGACAGGAGCTTGCGCTCCACCAGCTGCGGGATCAGCGCGGCGTCGGCCGCCACGAAGCCAACGCGCAGTGCCGGGCCGATCAGCTTCGAATAGCTGCCGACGTAGATGACGTGCCGCAACCCGTCGATCTGCGCCAGGCGCACGGCCGCGCCCTCGTACAGGTCGCCATACACGTCGTCTTCGACCACCGCAAACCCGAACTGCTCCGCGAGCGACAGCACTCGATGGCAATGCGCGCCTTCGGTCGACCAGCCGGTGGGGTTGTGCAGCAGCGTCTGGGTGAAGAACACGCGCGGGTGATGCGTGCGGCAGGCGGCTTCGAGAACCGCGAGATCCGGACCCTCGGGCCGGCGCGGCACCGGGATGAGGCGCACGTGGTGCGCGCGCAGCTGCTCGAACAGCACGAAGTAGCCGGGGTCTTCCACCAGCACCGCGTCCCCGGGGGACAGCAGCAGGCGCGCCAGCAGCTCGAAGGCATGGCTCGCCCCGTAGGTGATCACGATGTTGGCGGCTGCCGCCGCGATTCCGTTCTGCACCAGCCGTGCGGCGAGCTGCTCGCGCAGCGCCGGCAGCCCCTGCGGATGGCAGGGGAGCCAGGGCTGCGGGCGGCGGCCGCGCACCAGCCGGGTGAGTACGCCTCCGGGTGAGCTCTCCAGCAGCCAGTTGTCAGGCAGGAAACCCGAGCCGGCGAGGATGACATCCGAGGACTGCAACATCGAGAAACGCGCCAGTGCGAGCGCATCGGCTCCCGGGTCGGGCAGCGCCTCGATGGCCGCCAGCGGGGCCGCGCGTCGTTGCGTCACGAAGAAGCCGCGGCCGGCGCGCGACTCGATTACCCCGCGCGCCACCAGCCGGTCGTAGGCGTCCACCACCGTGAAGGGGCTCGCGCCAACAAGGCGCGCGAGCTTTCTGATGGAAGGCAGCCGTGCGCCGAGCGGCAACTGTCCGTGACGCACCAGCTGTGCGATGCGCTCGCAGATCTGGTCGACCAGAGGGACCTGTGATTCGCGCGACAGCTCGAACATGGCACCTGCAAAGACGGCTCGTCGCTAGACGAGCATCATGACCGCCGTGCTGGCCAACGCAAGGGCCATGGTCGTGTTGAACGCCAGCCGCCCGCGCGGCCCCTCGAGGAAGCGTCGCAGCGAGCTGCCGAACAGCGCCCACACGGCCATGCAGGGCAGGCCGATGCCCTCCATCACTCCCACCATATAGCTGCCGCGCACCACCGGACCCAGCTCGCGCGGCAGGAACAGGGATGCGGCGGTGATCGTCATGATCCACGCCTTGGGGTTCAGGAACTGGAACGCGGTCGCGCCCAGGAAGCTGACCGGGCGGGCGGCCGCGCGCGAGCGCGTCTCGCGCGCGCGCAGCAGGTGCCAGCCGAGGTAGAGCAGATAGGCGGCCCCGGCCCAGCCGAGAGCAGTCTGCAGCCCCGGCCAGCGCGCGAATATCAGACCGAGACCCGAGCACACCGCGAGCAGCTGCACGCCGCAGCCGCAGCAGATCCCGAGGATGTGCGGCACGGTGCGCCGCAGGCCAAAGCGGGCGCCCGACGTCGTCAGCATCAGGTTGTTGGGTCCGGGCGTGATCGACATCACGAAGGTATAGGTCACGAACGGCAGCACATCCACCATGGCCGTGAGCGTGCACGCCAGCGCCGCTGCCACGGTAGATACGCGTCCCGGCCGCCCGGGCGCACTGTACCGGCGTACGCTCCGATACGGCTTGCGGTGCTGCGGCGGCCCGTGCTGCGCCGCGGCGCGATATCATTGCGGCCATGAGCGACGCCTTCATCTGCGACGCGGTGCGCACCCCGATCGGGCGCTATGGCGGAGCGCTGGCCGCGGTCCGCGCCGATGACCTCGCGGCACTGCCGATCGCCGCGCTCCTCAGGCGCAACCCCGGACTGGACCCCGCGCACATCGACGAGGTGCTGCTCGGCTGCGCGAACCAGGCGGGCGAGGACAACCGCAACGTGGCGCGCATGGCGGCGCTGCTCGCGGGGCTCCCGGTGTCGGTACCCGGTGCCACGGTCAACCGGCTGTGCGGCTCGGGGCTGGACGCGGTGGCGATGGCGGCGCGCGCCATCCGGGTGGGTGAGGCAGGGCTCCTCGTGGCGGGCGGCGCCGAATCCATGTCGCGCGCCCCGTTCGTCATGCCGAAGGCCGACAGTGCCTTCAGCCGCCAGGCGGAGGTTTACGACACCACGATCGGCTGGCGTTTCGTCAACCCGCGCATCCGCGAGCGTTACGGGATCGACTCCATGCCGGAGACCGGCGAGAACGTCGCGGCGGAGTTCGGCGTGACCCGCGCCGATCAGGACCGCTTCGCGCTGCGCAGCCAGCAGCGCACCGCGGCGGCCTATGAGCGCGGCTTCTTCGCCGCCGAGCTCATCGCGGTCGAGATCGTGCAGCGCAAGGGCAACGCGCTCTCGGTTGAGCGCGATGAGCATCCGCGTCCGCAGACGACGCTCGCGCAGCTCGCTGCCCTGCCGACGCCGTTCCGCGCCAACGGCACGGTCACCGCCGGCAACGCCTCAGGAGTCAACGACGGCGCCTGTGCGCTGCTCATCGCCTCGGAGGCGGCGGCGCGGCGCGCGGGGCTCACCCCGCGAGCGCGCATCGTAGCGGCGAGCACCGCCGGGGTCGCACCGCGCATCATGGGCATGGGCCCGGCGCCTGCCAGCCGCCGCGTGCTCGAAGTCGCGCGACTTACGCTGGCGCAGATGGACGTGATCGAGCTCAACGAGGCGTTCGCGTCGCAGGCGCTCGCGGTGCTGCGCGAGCTGGGCCTGCCCGATGATGCCGCGCACGTGAATCCCAACGGCGGCGCCATCGCGCTCGGCCACCCGCTGGGGATGTCCGGTGCGCGCCTCGCGACCACCGCGACCAGTCAGCTCGTCGCGACGCGCGCCCGCTACGCGCTGTGCACCATGTGCATCGGGGTCGGCCAGGGGATCGCGCTCATCCTCGAGCGGGTGTGACCCAGGGGAGCTGGCCGAGATCGAGGTTGCCGCCGCTCAGCACCACGCCGACACGCTTGCCGCGCACGGCGAGCCGGCCGTCGGCGATCGCCGCATAGGGCACCGCGGCCGAAGGCTCGACGACGATCTTCATGACCTCCCAGATGTGCCGCATCGCGCTCACGATCGCCTCCTCGCTCACGGTGAGGATGCCGGCGACGCTGCGGCGGATTTCCGCGAACGGCCGCTCGCCGACCGTGGCGCGCAGGCCGTCGGCGATGGTCTGGGGGTGCGGGCACGGCACGATCCTGCCGGCCTCGAGCGAGCGTGCCGCGTCGTCGGCGCCGGCCGGCTCCACGCCCATCACGCGCAGCCCCGGACGCAGCGTGCGCGCCGCCACCGCGATACCGCTCAAGAGGCCGCCCCCGCCCACCGGGCACAAGAGGTAGTCGAGGTCCGGGACGCTCTCCATGAGCTCCACCCCGGCGGTGGCGGCGCCCGCCATCACCGCGATGTCGTCGTAGGGGTGCACCAGGGTCGCCCCCGTCGCAGCGATCAGCTCGGAGGCGGCGCGCTCGCGTGCCGCCTGGGTCGGCTCGCAGGTCGTGATGGTCCCGCCCCAGCGCTCGACCGCGGCGCGCTTGGCAGCGGCGCTGTTATCCGGCATGACGATGTAGGCAGGGATGCCGCGCAGGCGCGCCGCGCGCGCCAGCGCCGCGGCGTGATTGCCCGATGAATGCGTGGCGACGCCTTTGCCGAGCCGTGCCTGCGGCAGGCTGAAGACCGCGTTGCTCGCGCCGCGCGCCTTGAACGCGCCGCCCTTCTGCAGGTTCTCGCACTTGAAGTAGAGCCGCGCGCCCGACTCCGCGTCGAGCGTGGTGCTGGTGAGCACCGGGGTGGCGTTGATCAGCGGCGCGATGCGCGCGCGCGCCTGCTCAATGAGCTCCCAGGTGAGTCCGGAAGGATCGCCGTGCATGCCCGGGGGAGCATGCCACGCGGCTACAGGCCGTCAAGCGCGTGGCCGCCGGCGAGCACCGTGCAGGCAGGCGCGTGCGGTGCACCGGGGCTCGTCGCCGCGCAGTGGCTGCGATCGAGGTCCAGCCGCGCGAGCGCCACCGCGGCATTGACCGAGGGCGGATCGGCTGCCGCCGCCGGGGCCGCCGCGGGGGGCGGCACGGGCTTGAGCAGGGTGTTGATGGCCTCGCGCGTCAGGGGTATCGGTGATGCCGACATCAGGAGTGCGATGACGCCGGTGAGCTCGGCGGCCGCGACCGAGGTCCCCGACTCGAAGTCGTATTGCCCGTCGGGCCGCAGCGTCAGCACGTGGCGGGCGGGCGCGGCGAGTGCGCCGGCGGGGACCGGCTCCTCGCTGGCGGCGGCCGCGATCACCCCGGGGATGGCGCTGGGAAAACCTGCGCCTCCCGCGAAGGCGCCGACGAACACGATGCCGTGCCGGAGTCCCGTGTCGATGAGCGCCGATAGCAGCGGGTCCGACGGCCCCGCCACGCTCAGGTTGACGAGCGGCGCGCCCGACTCGATCGCCGCGGCCAGCGCACGCGCCAGCGTGAAGGTGTTGCAGGCGGCGGCATCGCCGTCCGGCCTGAGTTGCCAGCAGGCCTCGAACACCTCGAGCTGTGCCAGCGGCGCGATGCCGACGATGCCAATGTGATTGTTGGCATCGGCGGCGATGATCCCGGCCATCGCCGTGCCGTGCCGCAGCGAGTCCGCTGCGCCGTGCCGCTCCCCGACGAATGAGCGGGTGCGCAGGATCCGGCCCTGCAGGTCCGGATGCCGCACGTCGACGGCGGTGTCGATGAGCGCGACGCGAACGCCTGCGCCCTGCGCGCGGCGGTGCGCCGCGGGGATGCCGAGGGAGATCAGGTTGGTCTGTAGATCGTAGAGCGGATCGTTGTAGGCGGCGGGGCCCGTGAGCGTGTGGAACTCGTGCAACGGCTGCGCCAGCAGCACCCGCGAATCGCGCGACAGCGCCGCGAGCACCTCGCTCATGGGCCGCCCGTTGGTGATCTCATAGATCACGCAGTGCATGGCGAGGGATCTGATCGGCCAGCTCGCCACCTCGCGCAGCGAGTAGTCCGCGGCCACGTGGCGGGCCAGCGCCGCGGCATTCTGCGAAACACGGTAACCGCCGCCGCCGTAGCGCCGGGCGGTGGAGCCGGCCGGACCCGGGGCGTCGTGCGGCTCGTTGGCAAAGCCGACCACGATGCGCGGCAACGCGGCTGCCCTGGTGGCGGACTCGGCCGACGCCGGCACCTGTCCCGCGCCGGTCACGCACAGCGCGAGCCACAGCAGGCAAGCGCGTGCCAGCGCGCGCATTACGGTCCTCGCGAAGGCGGACGCTGCGCGCGCTTCACCGCAGCGCTGTCCGGCAGCGGCTGCACCCAGCGCACGCGCGCATCGGCCCGCAGCCGCCGAGCAAGCGCGCCCAATGCCGTGCCGCTATCCGCGCCGCTGCCCGGCCGCGCGAGCGGCGCCACGGCGACGATTCCGGTGGCGTCCGGCCCCTCGACCACGCGCGCACCGGCGCGCTGCAGCGCCTCCTGCACCGCAGCGACCGTGAGCGTGCGCTCGAACGCGACGTGCAGCACGGCGGCGGTGGCGGGCGGTGTTTCGGTGCGGGTCGTATACAGCGGCTCGGACCAGCGGTACGCCGTCGCGGCGAACGCCGTGAGTCCCACCGCGAGCACGAAGCTTGCCGCCCAGGCGAGCCCGGGCGGACGCCACGCGGCACGCAGCCGTGCGGCGCGTGCCAAGGCCGGCCGGGCCGGCTCGCCCGCTGCGGCGGCAGCGCCCGGGCGCGCATCGATTTTTTCCATGAGCTTGCGCAGTGAGGGGCCCGGCGCGTAGGTGACGCGCTCAGGTTCGGTCAGGGCGCCGCACATGAGACGCTGCAGCTGCGCCTCGCGCGCGCATTCGGGGCAGCCGCGCACGTGCTGCTCCACGCGCAGCCGCTCGGCGGGCTCGAGGCGCCCGTTGGCGAGCCACGGCAGCAGCAGCCAGACTTCCCGGTGCGTGCCGGCTGCGCTGGCGCTCATGGCTGCGCGGCCTCCCCGGAGGCTGGCGGGTCCGGCCGGCCCGACAGCTTCGGCAACAGCTTCTGCAGCTTGGCGCGCGCATGAAACAGGCGCGTCTTCACGGTGTTCGCCGGACAATTCATGATGGTCGCGATCTCCTCGCACGAGTACCCGAGCTCGTAGCACAACTGCACGGCGAGCCGCTGCTCCAGTGGCAGCGCCTCCAGCGCGTGCCCCAGCCAGTCACGCAGTTCCGCAGCACGCGCCGGCTCCTCGGTCGTGAGTGGGCCGGCCGGCGCGAGCAGGTTCTGCCGCGCGAGCGTGCGCGAGGCACTGCGGAACGCGTTCCGCGCCTTGCGGTATGCAATCCCGAAAATCCAGGTGGAGGGCTGCGAGTCGCCGCGGAACTCGCCCGCCTTGCGCCACACCACCCAGAAGGTGTCGTTGATGATCTCTTCGGCCACGTCGTAGCGCCGGGTGAGACGTGTCAGGAAGCGCGCCAGCCGGCGGTGATACAGGTTGTAGAGCTCCTCGAAGGCGCGGCGGTCCTGGTGCGCCACGCGGCTGATGAGCTCCGCCTCGCGCGCTCCCGCGCCGCTGCGCGGGTTCGCCTCGGCCACACCGACGTCGTTGAGATTAATCGCCATCTATACCGCGCCCCTTTAGCGGTAAGTGTCCGCAGCCAGCGCCGCGGTTCAGCTTCAGAACTGCCAGCTCAGCGTGCCCGCGAAGCGGCGGTTGGCCACCGGATACGGGAACACGAGCGCTGCGCTGCTCTGCGCCACAAAGTAGCCGGCGTCGATCCGCCAGCGCCGCCACTCGAACGCCAGCCCGGCGTTGCCGTACAGGTAGTCGACGGCGGGCGCCGGGTGGTCATCGGGCCGGCTCGAGTAGTAATAGCCGGCTCCGGCCGTGGCGTACAGGCCCCCGCCGAGCCACCCACCGAGGAGCAGCCACTGACCGGAGGCGTCGGCGACGAAGGCGGGGCTGCGATAGGGGTGATAACGCTGTTCATATGTCGAATAGCGCACCGCGGCGGGGATCGCGGTCAGCGAAAAACTGAGCTGATCGAGCCAGGTGAGCGTGAAAGACAGCTCCTGGTAGTCGTCCGAGCGCCGCGGCGTTCCGCCCACGAAGTAGTCCGCCCGGGCGCCGAGGGTCGCGGTCCAGCTGGTCGAGAGGTTCAGGCGCTGGCCGAGGTAGAGCTGGGTTTCTCCCCAGGTGCCGGGCTCGAGGTCGCGGTCGCGCGTCGTGGCCCAGATACCCGCGAACGTCCCGCCGGCGGTGCTGCCGTGCAGGTCCGCCTGCAGCGCGCCCTGGCCGTCGCTCTCCGAGACGCCGCGGTAGATGTAGTTGCTGGTGACGGCGAGCGTCCCACCGAAGGGCGCATCTGCCGCAGCCTGGCACAGCGCGCGCGCCGGACACAGCGCGAGCACACAGCCGCAGAGCCATCCGGGCGCCCACCTGTCGAGGTACCAAGCGATCAAGTACGGGCCTCCGGACGTATACTCGCCATTATGCAGAGGCCGACCGTGGCTGGCATCCGCCCGATGGTGGTATGCCCGCCGAGATGAGCCCGCAGGCCGGCACCGGCGCGGATGCGGTCAGCGAGGAAGTGCACGTCGAGCGCTGGTCCCACGGCGTCAGCGTCGGCGCTACCGACCAGGTGGCGCAGGAGTTGCCGGTCGCGCTCGTATATCACGACGTGCCCCACGTCGTGATGCTGGCGACGCCTGCCGATCTCGAGGACTACGCCGTCGGGTTCACCCTGAGCGAAGCTCTGGTCGCCCGCGCGGACGAGATTCGCGGGGTGGAGGTGACTTACGGGGCGGCCTCCGCCGACGTACATATTACGGTCGCCTGGGAGCGCTTCACCCAGCTGCTGCAGCGCCGCCGCAATCTCGCCGGGCGCACGGGCTGCGGACTATGCGGCGCCGAGACCGCCGAGGATGCCATCCGCGACTGCAGCGTGGCACCCCCCGGGGTACCGGTGGCGAGCGCCGATCTGCACCTCGCCATCGAGCAGCTCTCGGCGCTGCAGCCGATCAACGCCCGCACCGGCAGCGTGCACGCGGCGGCGTGGGTGGTACCCGGCCAGGGAATCCAGCTGGTGCGCGAGGACGTCGGCCGTCACAACGCGCTCGACAAGGCGATCGGCGCACTGGTGCGCGCACACACCGACCTGGCATCCGGCTACATGCTCATGACCAGCCGCGCCAGCTACGAGCTGGTGCAGAAGTGCGCCACCGTCGGCATTCCCTTTCTGGCCGCGTTCTCCGCCCCCACGGCGTTCGCGATCCGTCTGGCGCAGCGCTCCGGGATCACACTGGTCGCCTTCGCGCGGCGCGACCGGCACGTCGTGTATGCGCATCCGCACCGCCTCAAGTGAAGGAGGGTCCATCCCATGCCTGAGTTGCGTGAAGGGCACGGTGAGGCCCGCGGCGGACGGGCGCTGATCTGCGGCTCGATGGCCTTCGACACCATCATGGTGTTCGACGGTCGCTTCGCGCAGCACATCCTGCCGGACAAGATTCACATGCTGAACGTGTCGTTCCTGGTGCCGCAGATGCGCCGGGAGTACGGCGGCTGTGCCGGCAACATTGCTTACAACCTCGCGCTGCTGGGAGACATGGGCTACCCGATGGCCACCGTGGGGCGCGACTTCGGCCCCTACCGCGAGTGGCTGGCCGCGAGTGGGGTGCCGGCCGACCACGTTCGCCAGATCGACGCAGAACTCACCGCCCAGGCCTTCATTACCACCGACCTGGACGACAACCAGATCACGGCGTTTCACCCGGGGGCGATGCAGCACTCGCACCTGAACCGGGTGGCCGATGCGCGCGAGGTCGCCATCGGCATCGTGGCCCCCGACGGGCGGCAGGGAATGATCGAGCACGCGCAGCAGTTTGCCGCCGCCGGCATTCCCTTCATCTTCGACCCGGGGCAGGGCCTGCCGATGTTCGATGGCGAGGACCTGGAGCGCTTCGTCGCGCTGGCTACCTGGGTCACGCTGAACGACTACGAGTGGCAGCTGGTGCAGCAGAAGACCGGCTGGACCGCAGCTAAGCTCGCCCAGCGCGTCGCCGCACTGATCGTGACCCGGGGCGCGGCGGGCTCCACCATCCACACGCGCGACGGGGAGATCGGGATTCCATGCGCGCCGGCGCGCGAGGTGGTGGATCCGACCGGCTGTGGAGACGCCTACCGGGCCGGCCTGATACACGGCCTGATGCACGGGCTCGACTGGCCGGCCACGGGACATATTGCCTCGCTCATGGGGGCGCTAAAAATAGAGTCCCGCGGCACCCAGAATCACCGCTTCACGGGCGCCCAATTCGCACAGCGCCTGGCGGCGGCCTTCGGTTAAAATGCCCGCATGACGAACGAATATCTCTTTACTTCAGAGTCCGTTTCCGAGGGCCACCCGGACAAGGTCGCGGACCAGATCTCGGATGCCGTGCTGGACGCCATCCTGAAGGAAGACCCCCGCGGACGCGTGGCCTGCGAGACGCTGGTCAAGACCGGCGTCGCGATCGTCGCGGGGGAGATCACCACGACCGCGTGGGTCGACGTCGAGGCGCTGGTGCGCAAGACCGTGCTCGACATCGGCTACAACTCCTCCGACATGGGCTTCGACGGGGCGAGCTGCGGCGTGCTTAACATCATCGGCAAGCAGTCGCCGGATATCGCCCAGGGCGTGGATCGCAAGGACGAACGCAAGCAGGGTGCCGGTGACCAGGGACTGATGTTCGGCTACGCCACCAACGAGACCGACGTGCTGATGCCCGCCGCAATCACGATCGCGCACCGCCTGGTGAAGCGGCAGGCGCAGGTGCGCAAGTCGGGCAAGCTCCCGTGGCTGCGTCCCGATGCCAAGAGCCAGGTGACGCTGCGCTACTCCGACCACCGGCCGGTGGGGCTCGAGGCGGTGGTGCTCTCGACGCAGCATAGCCCGGAGGTGTCCACCAAGGCGTTGCGCGAAGCGGTCATGGAAGAGATTTTGAAGCCGGTGCTGCCGGCCAAGTGGCTCGACAAGCGCACCCGCTATCACATCAACCCGACCGGGCGGTTCGTGACCGGCGGACCGGTCGGGGACTGCGGGCTCACCGGCCGCAAGATCATCGTCGATACCTATGGCGGCTTTGCGCGTCACGGCGGCGGTGCGTTCTCCGGCAAGGACCCGTCCAAGGTGGATCGGTCGGCGGCCTACGCGGCGCGCTACGTGGCCAAGAACATCGTGGCGGCGGGACTTGCCGAGCGCTGCGAGGTGCAGGTGTCGTACGCCATCGGGGTCGCGGAGCCGACCTCGATCATGGTGGAGACGTTCGGTACCGGGCGGCTGTCGCGCGAGCGGCTGACGCAGCTGATCCGCAAGCACTTCGACCTGACGCCCTACGGACTGCGCGAGATGCTCGACCTGGTGCGCCCGATCTACCAGAAGACCGCCGCCTACGGACACTTCGGCCGCACTGAGCCGGAGTTCACCTGGGAGCGGACCGACATGGCCGAGCAGCTTGCCGCGGAGGCCAAGGACGCGCGCGCGGCCTGAAGGAAAGATTCACAGCCGCAGCAGCGGCAAGCCGCCCGCTGAGGAGCGTTGCGACAGGCGCGGATCCTAAGGGACCTAAGCGCCTTGCCAGGCTCAGCAGGCGGTCACCCACACGGCGCTCACTCTGTAACTACGGAGCGATGAGTATGAACGCCACACTGAAACCCGCCATGCCCGCCGCCGACCACCGGGTCGCCAGCCTTACGCTCGCCGACTGGGGCCGCAAGGAAATCGCCATCGCCGAGACCGAGATGCCCGGTCTCATGGCGATCCGCGAGGAGTTCACGCCGAGCCAGCCGCTGCGCGGTGCGCGCATCGCGGGCTCCTTGCACATGACCATCCAGACCGCGGTGCTGATCGAGACTCTGCAGGCGCTCGGCGCCCAGGTGCGCTGGGCCTCCTGCAACATCTTCTCGACCCAGGACCACGCCGCGGCCGCCATTGCTGCGCGCGGTACGGCGGTGTTCGCCTGGAAGGGCGAGTCGCTGGAGGACTACTGGGAATACACCCACCGCATCTTCGACTGGCCGGGCGGTGAGTACGGCAACATGATCCTCGACGACGGCGGCGATGCGACGCTGCTCCTGCACCTGGGAGCGCGCGCTGAGAGCGATCCGGGCGCTACCTCCGCGCCCACCAACGAGGAGGAGACCGCGCTCTACGGTGCGATCCGCGCACGCCTCAAGTCCGATCCGAAGTGGTACTCCACGCGCCTCGCGCAGGTGTTGGGTGTCACCGAGGAGACCACCACGGGGGTGAAGCGCCTGTATCAGATGGCCAAGGAAGGTAGCCTTGCTTTCCCGGCGATCAACGTGAACGACTCGGTCACCAAGAGCAAGTTCGACAACCTGTACGGCTGTCGCGAATCGCTGGTGGATGCCATCAAGCGGGCCACCGACGTCATGGTGGCCGGCAAGATCGCCGTGGTGTGCGGTTACGGCGATGTAGGTAAAGGCTGTGCACAGGCATTGCGCGCGCTTTCGGCGCAGGTCTGGGTGACCGAGGTCGACCCGATCTGTGCACTGCAGGCGGCAATGGAGGGCTACCGCGTCGTGACCATGGAGTACGCCGCCGACCAGGCGGACATCTTCGTCACGGCGACCGGCAACTTCCACGTGATCACGCACGATCACATGGTGCGCATGAAGCACAACGCCATCGTGTGCAACATCGGGCACTTCGACAGCGAGATCGACGTCGCGAGCCTCAAGCGCTACCGCTGGGAGAACATCAAGCCGCAGGTCGACCACGTGATCCTGCCGGACGGCCGGCGGCTGCTGCTGCTTGCCGAAGGGCGCCTCGTGAACCTCGGTTGCGGTACGGGGCACCCGAGCTACGTGATGAGCTCGAGCTTCGCCAACCAGGTCATCGCGCAGATCGAGCTCTTCACGCAGACAGCGAAGTACCCGGTCGGGGTCTACGTGCTGCCCAAGCACCTGGACGAGAAGGTTGCGCGGCTGCAGCTGAAGAAGCTCAACGTCGAGCTCTCGCAGCTCACCGAGAGCCAAGCGCGCTACATCGGCGTCGATCGCGCCGGTCCCTACAAGCCCGACCACTACCGGTACTGATCATGAACGCTACGTCCCAACAGGCGGGGGCCGCCACCGCACACGCCGGCCTGGCGCGCACCGCCGGCGGGGCGATCCTGCTCGACGGCAAGGCAGTCGCAGCCCGCGTGCGCGCCGAAGTGGGCTCGCGCGCCGCGGCTTTCGGCCGGCAGTGCGGCCGCGCGCCCGGGCTTGCGGTCGTGCAGGTGGGCGAGGACCCGGCCTCCAGCGTCTACGTACGCAACAAACGCCGCTCGTCGCAGGAGGCGGGAATCGTCTCCTTCGCCCACGACCTGCCGGCCTCGACTCCCGAGGCCGAGATCCTCGCGCTGGTGCAGACGCTCAACCGCGACGCGCGGGTCGACGGCATCCTGGTGCAGCTGCCGTTGCCGAAGGGTGTGGACACCAACCGCATCATGGACGCCGTCGATCCGGCCAAGGACGTCGACGGCTTTCATCCCGTCAACACGGGGCTGCTGGCACAGAAGCGCCCGCGGCTGCGCCCGTGC
Source organism: uncultured Gammaproteobacteria bacterium (assembly GCA_963713175.1). Lineage (GTDB taxonomy): Bacteria > Pseudomonadota > Gammaproteobacteria > Steroidobacterales > Steroidobacteraceae > 13-2-20CM-66-19. The sequence goes on from CAVQKW010000006.1 coordinate 122,295, forward strand.
ACGCCGTACGGTGTGATCCGACTTGCACGTGAGTACGGCATCGACCTCACCGGCCTGCGCGCCACGGTGGTGGGAGCCTCGAACATCGTCGGCCGGCCGATGGCGCTCGAACTGCTGCTGGCGCGCGCCACCGTGACGGTGTGTCACACCGGAACGCGCGAGCTGCGCGCCGAGGTCGAGCGGGCCGAAGTTCTGGTCGCAGCGGTTGGCAAGGCCGGCTTCATTCCCGGTGAGTGGATCCGTCCCGGAGCCGCGGTGTTCGACGTCGGTATCAACCGCACACCCGGCGGGGGGCTGGTCGGGGACGTCGGCTTCGAGCGCGCCGCGGAGCGGGCCGGGTGGATCACCCCGGTGCCGGGGGGCCTCGGCCCCATGACTATCGCGATGTTGCTCTCCAGCACGGTGGATGCGGCTTGCCTGCGGGCGGGAATCCGGGAATAAACCGCCGCCGCGCCGGGTCTTCTCTGCACAGGCGGCAGGCTTCAGGAGTCCATGGACGACAAACGCGCTCGTTTCGAGGCGCAGGTGCTGCCGCACCTGGACGCGGCGTACCGTTTTGCCCGCTGGCTGACCCGCTCGCCGGGCGATGCGGACGATGTCGTCCAGGAGGCGGTGCTGCGCGCGTTTCGCGGCTTTGATGCGCTGCGCGGCACCGACGTCAAGGGCTGGCTGCTGACGATCGTGCGCAACTGCCATGCGAGCGCCTGGGGGCAACAGCAGCGCCGTGCCCAGGTACCGCTGGCCGAGGAGGAGGCGGGCGAGTCGGCCTGCGTCAGCATCGCCGGCGTCGAGCCGGGGCCCGAGGACGCGGCGATCCTCGCGGACGAGCAGCGCACCCTCGAGCGGCTGATCACGGCGCTCCCGGAGGAGCATCGCGAAGTGCTGCTGCTGCGGGAGATGCAGGAGCTGAGCTACCGCGAGATCGCCGCGCTCACCGGGGTTCCCATCGGCACGGTGATGTCGCGCCTGGCGCGGGCGCGTGCCGCGCTCAAGGCCCAGTGGCAGCAGGGGGCTGCGGGAGAGTCGCGTGAAGTGCGCTGAATCGCTGCGCGTGCAGGCCTACTTTGACGCCGAAGTCGACGCGGTGACCGCCGCGGAGATCGAGCGGCACATGGAGCATTGCGCCGAGTGTCGCGCGCTGCTTCAGGACCTCGAGCGCACGCGCCTGCGCCTACGGCGCGAGCTGCAGTACGAGCGCGCCCCGCCGGCGCTGCGCGAGCGTATCGCGCGCATGCTCGATCGGGAGGCAGCAGCCGGCTCGCCCGCATCGGGCGGAACGGCGCGGCCGCAGCCTCGCTCGCGACCCTACTGGCTGGGCGCGCTTGGCGGCGCGGCGGCGGCTTTCGCGGCGGCGCTCGCCTGGGTGGCGTTCCAGCCGGCGCTCGGCAACCCGCTGCTCGATGAGCTCGTCGCGGCTCACGTGCGCTCGCTGATGCCGGCGCATCTGACCGATGTTGTCTCGACCGACCGGCACACCGTGAAGCCCTGGTTCGCCGGCCACGCCGACGTCTCGCCCGTGGTCGCGGATTTCGGGCCGCAGGGCTATCGGCTGGTCGGCGGCCGCGCCGACTACTTCCGGCACCAGCGGGTGGCGGCGGTCGTTTACCAGCACGGCGCGCACGTCATCAACGTGTTCGCCTGGGCGGGCGAGACGCGCGCCGCGCCCGCGTTCGCCAGCCGCAACGGTTTTCACATCGCCTGCTGGAATAGCGGCAACCTGCAGTATTGCGCGGTCTCCGACACCGGCCGCGAAGAGCTCCTCGGCCTCGTGCGCCTGCTGCAGGAGCTGGGCACCCGCGAGGCCGCGCCAGGAACGGCGGCGCGGGAATAGATCCGCCGCCTGCGCAGTCCTCTCCTTCGAGTCAGCGCACTCCAAGGAGAGCACAGATGTTGGACGATCCGCAGCGTCACTCACGCCGCAGCGCACTGAAATGCTTGGGCTTCGGCGGGGCCGGCACACTGTTTGCCCTCGCCGGCGGGGTCTTCACGCCGATCGATCTGGCGGTGGCCGCGGCCGACAGCGAGCGCAGCGCACGCCTCGGCAAGCCGCTGTTCGTGCAGATCAGCGACAGCCACATCGGCTTCAACAAGGAGGCAAATCCCGACGTCAGCGGAACGCTCAGCCGGGCGGTCGCCCTGGTGAACGCCCTTCCCGAGCAACCGGCGCTCGTCATTCACACCGGCGACATCACCCACCTGTCCAGGCCCGCCGAATTCGATCTCGCACGGCAGCTGCTTTGCGGGTTGCGCAGCGGCGAACTGCACACCGTGCCGGGGGAACACGACACCACCGATGCTGCCCAGACCGAGTACTTCAACCACTTCGGGAGGGCCTCCGGCAACCGCGGCTACTACAGCTTCGACCACGCGGGCGTTCACTTCGTGGCGCTGGTCAACGTGCTGCAGTTCAAGCCGGGCGGCCTCGGCACGCTCGGCGCGGAGCAGCTCGCCTGGGTGAGCTTGGACCTCAAGGGTCGTCCGTCCAGCACGCCCATCGTGGTGTTTGCGCACATGCCGCTGTGGACCATCTACGAGCCGTGGGGGTGGGGCACGGGCGATGCGGATCAACTGATGAATGAGCTGAAGCGATTTGGGTCGGTGACGGTGCTCAACGGGCACATCCACCAGATCGTGCAGCAGGTGGAGGGCAATGTGACGTTTCACACCGCGCGCTCGACCGCGTATCCGCAGCCGGCCGCGGGCGTGGGCGCCGGACCCGGGCCGCTCCAGGTTCCCCCCGAGCAGTTGCCCGGGATGCTCGGTCTGACCAGGGTCTCGGTCGTGAAGCATCCGCGCGCCCTCGCGATCACCGATCGCACGCTCGCCTGAAAGGACGCACCGATGAATGACGTCCATCCGGGACGCGCGCGGCTGCGAGTGCTGCTGGCCGCCGCATTACTGTTGGCCGCCTCCTGGCGCGCTGCGCCGCCGGCACCGGCAGCCGAGGCGGCTACGGTGGTGCTGGCGAAGGATTTCATGTTCGCGCCGGCCTCACTCACCATCAAGGCCGGCTCGACCGTCACCTGGACCAACCGCGACGACGAGCCGCATACCGTGGTGAGCGACACCGGGCAGTTCCGCTCCGGCGCGCTCGACACCGGCGAGAGCTTTTCCTTCCTCTTCGACAGGCCGGGCACCTACCACTATGCCTGCTCGATTCACCCGCGCATGGTTGGGACCGTGGTGGTCGAGTAGCGGCGGCCGCGGCCGCGACCGCGTTGACTTGGTTCCGAGTGTCGTCTAACGCCGACGCCGCCGGCTCGTACCGCGCGCACTTAGTTCGAATCGACGCGCCGAGCGCGCTTCGCGCGCAGTTACAAGTTGGTCCAGCGGTGCCGGCAAACATCGGCGTCGGGGTACGAGGCCTTCCAACACTGTTACAGATCGTTGTTGGACCTGCGCAAGTGCCGCTCATCGGTGTATGATCCGAAATCCCACCCTTGTGCGGAGTAATGAGTGATGGCAAGACGTCCACCGAACGATGGCGCCTCATGGAGCGCGCGTGAGCTGAAGACCCTCAAGGCGCTCGCGAAGGCGGGAACCCCGACCGGGCAAGTTGCGAAGAAACTCGGACGCACCGCGGCCGCGGTCCAACAGAAGGCGATGCGCGCCGGAATTTCTTTCCGGGCGGCGAAGCGGTCCGGAGCGCGGCGCAAGAAGTAACGCCCGAGCGGGACTGTTTGATGGGGTCCGGGCGGCGCGCGCTTTCGGCGGCGTGCCCGGGTCGCCCTGCATGCACAAGCTCATCCGCCTTGTCTGCATCCCCGTGGCGCTGTGCCTCGGTGGCTGCGACGTGCAGGTACGGGACACGACCCCGGCGCAATACCAGGCCAACAACGACATAGGCATGTACGAAGTCAGCGCGACCGCCCAACCCGGCGCGCTCGTGACCCCCGGCTCGCTCCTGATGTTCGCCATCGGTGGTAACCAGAAGGTGCCGCTCAGCGTCGGCTCCGACGGCAACGACTGGCGCGGACTGTACTCGGTGCGCTGCGCCAGCAGCTTCCCCCTGCAGATCCTGGCGGTGTGGCGCATGCAGGGCCTCACCACCCGGGAAAAGCTCATTCCTCCGCACCCGCGTCAGATCAAACTGACTGAGCCGCCGCTCACCCGTGAGGCGGGTTTCGATACCGCCAAGCCTCCGCCCGCCGGTGCCGCGGACAGCGCCCGACGTGGCAAGGCGCGCAAGGGCAAGGCGGCAGCCTCGAGCGAGTGGGCCGGCACGGTGAACTATCGCTTCGCCACGGTGCCGGTCACGGACATCACGGCGGCGCACATCGAGCCCGCGGGCGCTGCGCCGGCGGACGTGGCCGCCGCCCGGGCGATCTCCGTGGCGACCCCGCTGCCGCTGCAGGCGCCCTGCGGCGAGCCGGTCGGGTTGCGCCTCACCTCCAGGGAGCAACGCTCGCACGGCACTCTGGTCATCGATACCGATAACCCCGGCATGCCGCACTGGCAGACGGCGGTGGAGTTTTCACCGAAATGAAACCACGGGAATTCCTACTGAGGGGCCTCGCCGCCGTGGCGGCCATGGCGCTGGCGATACACGCAGGGACGGCCGCGGCTGCGCCGGCGGGAGGAGCGCCACTGAAGATCGGCATCATCGGCGCAGGTCACATCGGCGGCACGCTCGCACGACTCTGGGTCGCGGCGGGACACGAGGTGCTGATCTCCTCGCGCCACCCCGAGGAGTTGCGGCCGCTCGCGCAATCGCTCGGGCCGAGGGCCCGGGTCGGCACGCCGCGCGAGGCGGCGCTGTTTGGGGAGGTGGTGTTGGTGTCGGTGCCGTACGGTGCGCTGCCGCAGGTCGGCCGGGACCTCAAGGCGCAGCTCGCCGGCAAGATCGTGCTCGATACCGGCAATCCCTATCCGCAGCGCGACGGTGACATGGCGCTCGAGGCACGCCGCGTCGGTACCGGCGTGGCCTCGCAGCGCTACCTGCCTGGCGTGCGGCTGGTGCGCGCCTTCAACGCGATCAATTCCGACGATCTGGCGAGCGAGGCGCACCGCCCCGGACAGCCGATCGCGATCCCGCTGGCCGGGGACGACCGGGAGGCTCTGGCCGTGGCGCAGCAGCTGGTGAGAGACGCCGGGTTTGAGCCCGTCGTGGTGGGTCCCCTGTCGCGCGCGCGCGAGTTCGACGTCGGTACGCCGGTGTATACGCGCCTCATGACCGCGCCGCAGTTGCGCCAGGCGCTCGGACTGAAGTGATCGCTACGCGGCCGGGGGAGGCTGGCGATCTACGCGCGGCAGGCGCTCGTCGATGCACGCCCAGCTCGGCGCGCTCGCCGTCCAGATGGTGACCGCGGGGCGGGCGATCTCCGGATCATCGAATGTTCCGGCGCGCACGAATACCAGCTGCGGCCGGGCAACCGATGCGCTGAACAGGTGGGTGCCGCACGCCGGGCAGAAGTGCCGGTGCGAGACGTTGCCGCTGTCGGCGGTCATGCGGTAATCGCGCAGCTCACCGGTCACGGTGAGCGCATCGCTCGGGAAGCAGCTGTTCACGGTGGCGCTGCCCGCGCCGATGTACTGGCACACCCGGCACCAGCAGGTGCGGGTGACGATGGGCGCGGCGCTGATCGAGTAGCGCACCGCGCGGCACAGACATCCACCGGTGATTTCCACGCGCGGCTCCTTGGCGGGACGGGAAGGTGCAAGAGCCGGAGGATAGCGGAACGGAGGTAACTGAGGTGGAAATCGCCGCAGGCCTGTGGCAGTGAGCAGCCGGCAAAAACCACGCTTTTTGCCGGCGGCAGCGAAGCTGATGTCCGAAAAAGCGCCGCAGCCTATTTTCCCAATTAAGAAGTGCACCGGTGTGACGCGAACTCAAATCCGTGCGTGCTGAAAAATGGTGCCCGCGCTTCGAATGAGGGCCGCTCGGGAGCACGCGCCACCGGTGCATGCTCAGTATCGCGAAGCGGCCCTGAACCTCGAGTGAATGGCGGCAGTCAGTCGCGCAGCCGCGCGCGCAGGCGCTCGACCTGCTCGCGTGTCAGACCGATCTGACCCAGGTACGCGCGTATGCCGCCGGCGCGCGCCAGAAACCGCAGCATGTTGTACGCGCCTTCCTGCGGGCAGCGCAGCGCGTCCAGAATGCGTTCCGGGGCGACGCCGGCGTAACGCTCGAGATAGCCGGCCCTGAGGTACTCGCTGCTGGCGGCGTAGTCCGCGGCGATCGCGTCCGGCTCGACGTCGGCGAGTGCCAGCAACAGCGCGGCAACCAGGCCGGTGCGGTCCTTGCCGGCCACGCAGTGAAAAAGGAGCGCTCCGGACGGGGCAGCGGCGATCGCTTCCAGTACCCGGCGCAGATCGTTGCGCGCCTGCTCGAGCACGGCGCAGGTCCACAGCTCTTTCGTCGGGTCCGCCGCGCGCAGGCGCCACTCGTCCTCGCTCGGGGTGAGAAGGGAAACCCGCCGGTAAAGCAGCTGCGGCAGGGCGGCGGGCACCGGGCTCGGGTGCCGCTCGGCCTCTTCCGCCCAGCGCAGGTCCACGACAGTCTCGATGCCGTAGTCGGCGAGCGCCTGCAGCCCTTGCGGGCTCAGTTGCGTCAGATCATCCGACCGCACCAGCGCCCGCCAGCGGGTGCTCGCCCCGTCCACCGTCGGGTGGCCGCCGAGATCGCGCGCATTCAGCAGGTGTGGAAAATTCAGCCGCGCGCGCACCGGCTGTGTCAGGGGCGGGGCGCGCGTTGCTGGCTGATCGCGACTCCGGCGAGGATCAGCGCGGCGGCGAGGGCCATGGTCGCCGTGATCGGCTCGCCGAGGAGCAGCCACGCCCACACCACGCCGAACAGTGGTATCAGGTAGGTGACCGTGGAGGTGCGCGCGGCCCCGATGCGGGCGATGAGCCGGAAGTAGAACACGAAGGCCGCACCCGTACACACCACGCCGAGCAGCACCGCGCTCGTCCAGGAGGACGAGCCGATCGCATGGTGCGGCCAGTTGATGGCGGCGAGCGGCGCGAGCAGCAGCGCGCCGGCGAGCAGATTGGCGGCGGCGACCGCCGCGGAGGGGTAGCCCGCCAGGTAGCGGCGCACGAAGTTGATGCCGAATCCGTACATGAGAGCCGCCGCCGAGCCGGCAAGCGAGGCCTGCCAGATGCCCGCGCCGGCGGTGCGGCCGCTGGCGAGGATCGCGACGCCGACGAATCCCGCCACGAGACCCGCCAGGCGGCGCGCATCGATGCGCTCGCCGTAGAGCAGGAACGCGACCAGTGCGGTGAACATCACCGTCATGGCGTTGGTGATCGCGCCGATGCCCGCGGGGGCGCGCTCGGCGCCCCAGGCGAAGAGCGCAAACGGGATGACCGAGTTCACCGCGGCGATCGCCACGATGCGCAGCCACAGAAGGGGAGTGAACTGTGCGCGCGCCTGCCACAGAAACGGAGTCAGGATGAGTCCGCCGAGCGCGAGCCGTACCTCGACCAGGGGAAACGGCCCGAAGTCGGAAGCCGCGATGCGCATGAAGAGAAACGAGCCGCCCCAGATCGCTCCGAGCACGGTGAGCTCCGCCGCCGTGCGCCAGGTGAAGGCGCTGCCCGCAGCCGCAGCCGGCGACGGCGCGCGAGCTGCGACCGGGGTTACCGGGGCCGTTACGGCGGAACTCGCGCTGTCGCCCCCGGACGCGGACATCTCAGCGCAGCGCCTGTGCGAAGTCTTCCAGGAGATCCTCGGTGGCCTCGATTCCCACCGAGAGGCGCAGCAGCGCGTCGCTGATGCCCAAGGCCTCGCGCTCCTCGGGCGTGAGTCCGGCGTGCGAGGTGGTCGCGGGGCGGGTGAGGAGCGTATGCACGCCGCCGAGACTGGGCGCCACCGCCGGGATGCGCACCCGGCGACCGAACTCCTCGGCCTGCGGCGCACCGCCCGCGAGCTCGAAGCTCAGCACTCCGCCGCAGCCGGCGAACAGCTCGCGGGCGCGCCGGTGACGCGCATGACTCTCGAGGCCCGGGTAGTTGACGCGCACGACCGCGGCGTGCGCCTCGAGGAACTGCGCGATCCGCAGCGTGCTGTCGTTCTGGTAGCGCACGCGCAGCGCGAGCGTCTTCAGCCCGCGGTTGAGCAGGAATGCAGCGTGCGGGTCGAGCGAGCCGCCCAGGTGGTTGGCTTTGTGCCGGATGCGCTCGATCAGCCCGGCGGGGCCCGCGACCGCACCCGCGACGATGTCCGAGTGGCCGTTGAGGTACTTGGTGGCACTGTGCAGGACCAGGTCGAAGCCCGCCTCGATGGGCCGGAAATTCACCGGGCTGGCGAAGGTGTTGTCGATGATCGACACCAGCCCATGCGCCCGGGCGAACTGCACCACCGCGCGCAGGTCCGCCACCTGCAGCAGCGGGTTGGTCATCGCCTCGACGTAGATGGCGCGCGTACCGGGCCGCAGGTGCTCCGCCCAGCCGTCGGGGCGGTCGGCGTCGATGAAGTCCGCGCTCAGGCCGAAGTGGGGGAAGTCGCGCGTCAGCAGATCGTGGGTGCCCCCGTAGAGGCTGCTCTGTGCCAGCAGGTGCTCACCGGCCGAGAGCACGGTGAGCAGCGTGGTCGAGATCGCGGCCATGCCGCTGGCGGTGACCAGCGCCGCCTCGGAGCCCTCGAGGGCCGCGATCTTGGCGTGCAGCGCCAGCTGATTGGGCGTGTTGTTGGTGCGCAGGTAGCGCACGTCGTGATAGCTGCCTTCGCCGGCGTACTCAAAGGTCGCCGACTGGAAGATCGGCATTTCCACGGCGCCCGCGTACCGCGGCCGCGGATCGCCGGCATGCACCAGCTTGGTCTCGATGCGCTTGTAGGGGCCTGACATGGTGGGCTCCGCCTGTATTGTCCTGCCGCCACGTTACCGTGTCCTTATGTCTTTATGGAGAGGCACACCCCGCCGCGGTAACGCACACTGTGCGGGCGCGGGACCAGTACGGCGGCGCGCCCAACGGGCAGGCACGCAGCATGCGACCAACCGAGCGCTTTACCAACCTGGCGGACAACTACGCGCGCTACCGGCCGGGCTATCCCCCCGGGGCGATCGAGCTCCTGCGCAGCCGGTGCGGCCTCGGCGCCGCGACCTCGGTGGCCGACCTGGGCTCGGGCACCGGCATCCTCACGGAGCTGCTGCTCAAGTGCGGCGCGCAGGTGTTTGCAGTCGAGCCGAACGACGCCATGCGCGCCGCCGCGCAAGCCGCGCTTGCCGGCTACCCGCGCTTCACGAGCCTCAGCGCCAGCGCGGAATCGACCACCCTCGCCACCGAGAGCGTCGATCTGCTGGTCGCCGGTCAGGCGTTTCACTGGTTCGACGTGCCGCGCGCGCGCCCGGAGGCGCTGCGCGTGCTACGCAGCGGCGGGTGGGCAGCGCTGCTGTGGAATGAGCGCCCGCGGCAGCCGAGCGCGTTCTTCGTCGAGTACGATGCGCTGTTGAACGCCCATGCGGCGGACTACGCGCGCATCACGGCGAGCCGTGCGGACGTGGCCGCAATGCGCGCATTTCTCGGCGCGACGATGGAGCTTGAGAGCTTTCCCAACCGGCAGATTCTCGATTTCGCGGGACTGAAGGGGCGGCTGCTGTCCTCGTCCTACGCACCGCAGCAGGGGCATCCGCAGCATGAGCCGATGATGGCGAGCCTCGAGGCGCTGTTCGCGCGCCACCAGCAGCGCGGACAGGTCGAGCTTCCCTACTCCACCCTGGTGTATTTCGCACAGCTGAAGCCGCCGGCGCGTTAGTCAGTAAACGCGCACGCGCTCGGCGGGTGCGAGATACAGCTTCTGCCCGGGCTTGACGCCGAACGCCGCGTACCAGGCGTCGAGGTTGCGCACCGTGTCGGCGCGGTATTCGGCCGGCGCGTGGCCGTCGGTGACCAGGCGCTGGCGCAGCGCCGGCTCGCGGATCTTGTCACGCCAGCTCTGCGCAAAGCTGAGGAAGAACAGCTGATCGCCGCTGAAGCCCGCGGCGCCCGCCGGCGGCTTGCCCTTGAGCGTCAGGCGCTAGGCGTCGTAGGACGCGGACAGCCCCGCGACGTCGGCGATGTTCTCGCTCAGCGTCTGCTTGCCGTTCACGTGCACGTCGGGGAACGGCTGGTAGGCGTCGAACTGCTGCGACCAGCCGCTTTGCCGGCGGCCTCGAAGTGCGCGAAGTCCTCCTGGGTCCACCAGTTCCTGAGCCGCCCGCTGGCGTCGAACAGCGCGCCCTGGTCGTCGAAGCTGTGGCTGATCTCGTGGCCGATCATCGCGCCGATCGCGCCGTAGTCCAGCACCGCAGCGCGCCGCGGGTCGAAGAACGGCGGCTGCAGGATCGCCGCCGGGAAGTTCAGCGCGTTCATCGCCGGCAGGTTCACCGCGTTGACCAGTTGCGGGTTCATCACCCACTCGCCGCGATCGACCGGCTGGCCGAGCTTGGCGAGATTGCGCCGATACTCGAAGAGGCTCGGCGCGCTCGGCGTTGCCGAAGGCATCGCCGCGCACCACCTCGAGCGCCGAGTAGTCGCGCCACTTGTCGGGATAGCCGACGCCGACCTTGAGCGTGGCGAGCTTGGCCTTGGCCTGCTCGCTTGCGTCTGCGGCGCCATCCAGCTCGAGCCGGTCGATGCGCGCGGCGAACGCGGCGAGGAGGTTGTGCACCATCTCCTCCGCGCGCGCCTTCTCGGACGGCGGGAAGTAGCGCTCCGACGTAGAGCTTGCCGACCGCCTCGCCGAGCGCGGCGTTGGTGGCGTCGACGCGCGCGCTTCCAGCGCTCGCGCAGCTGCGGCGTGCCGGAGAGGACGTGGCCGTAGAACGCGAAGCTCTCGTCGACGAAGGCCTTGGGCAGGTAGCGGCGCGTCGTGCTCGAGCGCGTGGAAGCGCAGGTAGTCCTTCCAGGTCTGCGAGCGGCTCGCTCGCGACCAGCGCGGAGATGCCGGTGACAGCGCTCGGCTGCCAGACGACGAACGCGCTGCTCGCGCTCGAGGCCTGCGGCGGCGAAGAACGCGCGCCAGTCGAGGCCCGGCGCGCGCGTGTCGAAGTCCTGGCGCGTCCAGTGGTTGTTGCCCTTCTGCACGTCCTCGGACTCGGCGCGGGTCCAGTGCGCCTGCGGCGATGCGCCGCTCGAGCTCGAAGATGCGCCCGGCCGCGCGTGTGCGTCCGGCGTGCTGCGCGAGCTCGAGGAGCGCGGCGATGTGCGCCTGGTACTTGTCGCGGATCTCCGCCATGCGCGCCGAGGGGTTCAGGTAGTAGTCGCGGTCGGGCATGCCGAGGCCGCCCTGCAGCAGGAACGGCGAGTAGCGGCTCGGGTCGTCGAGGTCCTGCGCGACCCACAGGCCGAACAGGTTGTCGGTGTGGAGGTTCGTGTTGTTGAGCACGTCGACGTCGGCGCGCAGCGTGGCGCCGAGCGCGCGCGCGAGCTGGCCGCGGTCGGTGATGGCGGCGATGCGCGCGAGCTCCGGCTCGAGCGGCTCCAGGCCCTGCTGCTCGATGCGCGCCTCGTCCATGAAGCTCGCGTAGTAGTCGCCGATCTTGCGCGCGTCCGAGCCGGCCGGCGCCGCTGGCCGCAGCTCCCGGATCAGGTCGGCGGTGCGCTTGGCGGTGAGCTCGGCCAGGATGGCGCCCGTGCCCCAGGAGCTGCGGTCGGCGGGAATCTGCGTCGCCTTGATCCAGGCGCCGTTGGCGTAGGCGAAGAAATCGTCGCCCGGCGCGACCGAGCGATCGATGCCGGCAGCGTCGATGCCGTGCGCATCGGCGGCGGGCGGGGCGGCTTGAGCCGCGCCGAACACGGCCACGACGCCGAGAATCACACAGGTGCGCAACGCCAGGGACCGGGCAGGGCAGGTCATGGGGCAGCTTCCTCGCGGTGCAAAGGCCGCGAAGTCTACACCAACGAATATCCGCTATAAGTAAGGAGTGCCGATGCGTCGGAAGATACTGCTCGCCGCCGTGGCGATACTCGTCGCCGGCGGGTCTGCCCCCGTCGAGGCGTGGGGACCGCAGGGGCATCGCACCGTCGGCGCCATCGCCGATCGCCTGCTCACCCCGCAGGCGCGTGCGCAGGTCGAGCGGCTGCTCGCTGCCGATCTCGACAGGTTCGGCAACCCCTCGGGGCGCACCACGCTGGAGGCGGTCTCCGTCTGGGCCGATGAGATCAAGGGCACGCCGGCGGCGCGCGACCGCTGGCACTACGATGACCTTCCCGTGTGCGGTAGCGCGCCCAAGGCGCAATACTGCCCCGACGGGCAATGCAACACCGAGCAGGTGAAGCGCCTCAGCGCCGTGCTCGGCGACCCTCACGCTGCAGTTCGCGAGCGCAACGAGGCCCTCAAGTGGATCGTCCATCTGGTCGGGGATATTCACCAGCCACTGCACGCCGCGGACAACCGGGATCGCGGCGGTAACCTGGTCGCGGTGGCATTGGAGGGTGTGAGAACCCGCGGCCGGGAGAGTCTGCACCGCGCCTGGGACACGGAGCTGGTGCGCCTCGCCCTGCACACGCGCACCCGCCAGCAGCCGCCCCGGGACATCGATGAGCTCGTGCAGCGTGCCCGACGGCTGGTGGCCGAAGCGGGCCAGGGTACGCCCGATGGGTGGGCATCTGAATCCAACAACCTGGCGAGAAGCGTTGCGTACCGCTACCCGGGGTTCGCCTGTGACCGGGTACCGGGTGGCATCCTCGTGCTCGACCGCGCGTACCAGCGCGAAGCCGAGCCGATCGTGCGCGAACGGCTGCTGCTTGCGGGGGCTCGGCTGGCGGGCCTCCTTAATCAAACACTTGCACACTCCAATTGAAGTCTTGGCTTAAGGGGGAGCGGGACACGTGGAGGCCCGCTGCTGCAACCGGGTTCGCATGCTAGATTAGTCCGCGGGGGAAGGAGGATCTTGAGCCGTGAACGCAAATGCCTGCGACGAGAGCCTGACCACCGCGCCGGAGCCAACCCGGACCCGCGCGCCCGTGGCGCCCGCCGCGACAGAGCTCCCGCCGCCGCACGAGCCAGAGGGCCGCACCATGGATGGGTGGCTGCTGCGGCGGTTGCGTACCTTACTCGGGGATCCGCCGCTGGAGCTGGCGCTGTGTGGCGGCGCACGGGTAGGTCCCGATGGCACTGCCCCTGTGGCGCGTGTGACGTTCGCGAACCGAGCCAACCTGATGTCCATCCTGGCCGATCCCTGGGTGCGCTTCGGCGACGCCTACAGCGAGGGCAGCGTCGACCGTGGACGGCGACCTGGTGAGCCTTCTCGAGACGGTCTACCGCGCCAGCGCCATGGGCGGCAAGCCCGCGACGCTGCTGCGGCGCGCCGGTGGCACGCGTGCGTCGCCCGCACCGCAACACGCTGCGCCGGCTCGCGCGACAACATCCACCACCACTACGACATCGGCAACGAGTTCTACTCGCTGTGGCTCGGGCAGCACCATGGCGTACACCTGCGCCTACTACCCGACGCCGCAGCGACGACGCTCGATGAGGCGCAGGACGCCAAGATGGACCACGTCTGCCGCAAGCTGCGGCTGCGCCCGGGCGAGCGCGTGGTCGAGGCCGGCTGCGGCTGGGGCGCGCTGGCGCTGCACATGGCGCGCCACTACGGCGTGCAGGTGCGCGCCTTCAACATCTCGCGCGAGCAGGTGGCCTACGCCCGCGACGCGCGCAAGCGCGCGAGGGGCTCGGAGTCGCAGATCGAGTACGTCGAGGACGACTACCGCAACATCTCCGGGCGCCTACGACGCCTTCGTCTCGGTCGGCATGCTCGAGCACGTCGGCGTCGAGAACTACCGCGACGCTCGGGCAAGCGTCGCGCACGGCGTGCCTGGGCGGCAACGGCCGCGGCCTGATCCACTCCATCGGGCGCAACTACCCGGCGCAGCTGCATCCGTGGATCGAGCAGCGCATCTTCCCGGGCGCCTGCCCGCCGTCGCTTGAGCGAGATGACGCAGATCTTCGAGCCCTGGGACCTGTCGGTGCTGGACGTCGAGAACCTGCGGCTGCACTACGCGCAGCACGCTGCGGCACTGGCTGGCGCTGTTCGAGGCCAACGTGCGACCGGGTGCGCGGCATGTTCGACGAGAAGTTCGTGCGCATGTGGCGGCTGTATCTGGCCGGCTCGGTCGGCGGCCTTCACCACCGGCACGCTGCAGCTGTTCCAGGTGGTGTTCGCGACCGCGCGAGAACAACGACGTCCCGCTGACGCGCGATCACCTGTACCAACCGCTGGCCTGAGGCGCGCGTGGTTCATAGTGACGTACTGATCGTCGGCGGCGGGCCGGCGGGCTCCTCGGCCGCGCGGCGGCTCAAGCGCGCGGGCGCCGACGTGCTGCATGCTGGACAAGGAGAGTTTCCCGCGCCTGAAGCTGTGCGCCGGCTGGATCACGCCGGAGGTGGTGCGCGAGCTGGAGATGGACACTCGCCGCCTACCCGCATCGTTTGCTGACCTTTCGGCCGCATGCACGTGTACCTGCGGCGGGCTGCACCTGCCGCTGCCGTGCGTGCAGCATTCCATCCGCCGCTTCGAGTTCGACGCCTGGCTGCTGGAGCGCTCCGGCGCGCGCAGTCGTGCAGCACACCGTGCGCCACATCGAGGCCGATCCGGCCGGCGGCTACACGCGTCGACGGCGAGTACCACTGCCGCTACCTGATCGGCGCGGGCGGCACGCGCTGCCCGGTGTACCGCACGCTTGTTCCGCGAGCGAATCCGCGCGCCACGAGCTGCAGACCGTGACGCTGGAGCACGAGATTCGCGTACGACTGGCGCGATCCGGACTGCCACCTGTGGTTCTTCGACAAGGGCATGCCGGGATATTCCTGGTACGTGCCCAAGGCGAACGGCTAGCTCAACGTCGGCATCGGCGGCATGGCCGAGCGCATCAAGAGCAGCGGCGCAGGACATCCGCCAGCACTGGGACGCACCTCACCGCCAAACTCGGATCGCAAGCTCGCGCGCGGCGCGCACTACGATCCGGTCGGCTACAGCTACTACCTGCGCGGCAGCGTGGACGTGGTGCGCACGCGGTAATGCCTTCATCACCGGGGATGCCGCGGGCCTTGCGACCCGCGACATGGGCGAGGGCATCGGGCCCGCGATCCGCAGCGGCCTGCGTGCCGCCGAGCGATCCTTACCGGCGCACCCTATCGCCTCGAGGACGTCACCGGCCTGAGCGTCAGCAGCATCGCCAGGAGCATGTTCGCCGCGGCGCGGCGCTCTCGGCATCGGGCGGAGGGCGGAGCTCCATGGCTTACGTCACCGTAATCAATGAGCACCAGCACGTGCAGCAGGTGGTCTCCGGGCATCACCACCTGACGGCGGACGAGGCGGTGCCGCCGGCGGCAGCGATGCCGGATTCGCGCCGCGCGAGCTGCTGCTCGCGAGCCTCGGCACCTGCACCGCGGTGGCGCTTGCGCAAGCACGCGGCGCACAACGACTGGACGCTGGGCAAGATCACGGTCGGCGTGCGCTGGTCGCGCGATGCGGCCGGGCGCCGAGCACATCGAGCGGCGGCTGTCCTTCACCAAGCCGCTCAGCGCCGCGCAGAAGACGCGGCTGCTGGAAGTCGCCGAGAGCACCCCGGTGACCGGCGTGCTGCGCGCCGGCATCCGCATCCAGTCCTCGGTCGTCGACTAGTAGCTCAGGGTCACCGTGATGGTATCGGTGTAGGACCCGCCGGGCGGCAGGTTCTGGTTGGCCGCGTTGTCGGGCAACTGTCCGTAGACGGTCTCGCTGATCGCATGAGCGGCGCTCGTGCCGCTGCCGATGCCGGCGACCACCGCGCTGTTGCCCGTGCCATCGCCCCACACCGTGGTGCGCGCCGCGGACGTATAAAGGTTGTACTGCAGCGTGTTGGCGCCATTCACCATCAGGCGCTGCGCGAGCGATCCTCCGGCCGTCGCACCCGGGTTGAGGGCGATGGTGAAGGGCAGTCCGCGCGTGCAGCGCACCGCGAGCGTCGTGGTGGCCTGCAGCGCGCCGCTTCCCTGGTGGTAGGTGCCGAAGTCGAGTGCGTTGGCCGACACGTAGCAGGCCGGATCGACCGTGACCGAGACGCCGAAAGTGGCGCTGACCGTGGTGGCGGGCGCCAGGTTCGCGCCGGCGAGCAACACGGCCGAGGTCATCAGGGGCTGCAAGGATTCGGCGCATGCGTACCCTATCGGCAATGCGCGCTGAAACCTTGAGCGCTCGCGGGCATTTTTGCGCCGGAAAGCAGCTAGTAGTTGACCGTCACGATTATGTTGTCGCCGTAGGTGCCGGGAGCCGGGTCCTGCAGGGCCCCGACCGCGCCGTACACGGTCAGCGTGGTGCTTACCGAGATGGCGCGGTGAGTGCGGGTGAGCGTGACAGTGTCGGCGAAGCTCCCGCCCGTGCCATTGCCCCAGACTCGTGTGTAGGCCGGGTCGAGGTACAGATTGTAGCTCAGGGTGTAGCCGCCGCTCGTCAGATGGCGGCTCGCGAAGTTGTTACCCACGCCGGTGCTCAGCTCGACGGTGATGGCGTTCGAATGACTGCTTACCGTGCAGGTGATGCCGATCGTGCCCGTCCCCGGCAGCGCGCTCGGCATGAGCGGCGTGTAGGTGCCGAAGGCCACACCACTCGCGGTCACGGTGCAGGAAGTGACCGCGGCGTGCGCCAGTGGCGCGGCCGCGAGCGCCAGCAGCGCCGCGCACGGCCGTGCGCGGCGCCTCATCGTGCACTCCGGCAGGCGATGACGCCGAGATCCGGCTGCTGTGCCGGGTCGGCGGGCGGCGCCGGCAGGCGGAAGCTGCAGTGCCCGCCGTTCCAGCGCGCTTCGCCGCTCGTGCCGTGGTCGTAGTCGGTGACGTACGTGAGGCCATCCAGCCCCACCGGGAACTCTGCTCCCTGGAACTCGACCACCGCACCGGCGGGCACCGCGCCGCCGTCGGTGCGCTGCAGGCGGAACACTCCCGAGCGCACGCGCTTCACCGGGAAGCGTACCAGCGTGCCGCTGCGGTACGGGGGCACGATCTGCACCTGGGGGTCGGATACCGCCGCGTCGAGCGGCAGCTGCAGCGGATCGATGCTCAGGCGGTTGACGTCGTAGGAGCGCAGGTCGCGCACGATGGCGAGCCCGTTGTCATCGGTGCGCGCCACCGGCTGGTTGTCGAAGTAGACCGTCACCCCGGGTATGCCGCCGACGTCGACGGTGGCGAAGCTGTCGTTGACCGTGCGGGTGGCGCGCAGCTCCCCGTCCATCCAGGTGGCGCCGCCGCCGAGCGTGAGGCGCTGGGCGCTGGCATCCAGCAGCCGCGCTGCGGCGGCGTCGATCAGCAACGTGTTGGTCTGGCGCAGATACTCCCCGTCGTAGCTGCCGTCCGTACCCGCGGACAGCACATAGCCGTCGCCCGCTCCGAGCGGCAGGCTCTTCTGCAGCGTCTCGACCAGCGCGGCGTTTGGCGCGGGCAGCTGGCTGTCGTAGCGCACCGCGCTCTGGGTGTTGCGCCGGCTGTCGAGCGGCAGTACGTAGAACACCGACGCGCTCGTGTCGCGCGTGTCGCCGGTGGTGCGGCTGAGGTTGGCGCTGAGGCTGCCGGGACCTAAGTTCACCTGGTAGGTAAGGCCGATCGCCTGCTGGCGCGTGTCGTCGGCATTCACCTGCGAGACGAAGGCCGCCTGCAGGCTGCCCGCACGTCCCATGCTCCACCCGAGCTGTGCGATGCCGCGCTCGAGCGGGGTGGGCACGCCGCTCACGTTACCGACTTCGCGAAAGCCCTCGGTGGCGTGCTGCACCTGCAGCACGAGGCTCAGGCGCGCATCGACCCGCTGGATGCCGAGCGCCTCATAGGTCCCGGAGCTCGACCGCTGGGCCGGACTCTGCAGCAGGCCCGCGGTTGCCGGCGCACCGCCCACGGCCAGATCGGCCGTCAGGACCGCCCAGTGATCGAGCGCCTGAGCGAGATCAATCCCGGCAGCCGCAGGCCCCCCGTGGAGGCTTTCCGCGTGCAGCTCCCCGGTGAACGATGAGCTGAAGCCATGGCGCCAGGTCGCGGATGTGAGCAGCGGGCCATAGTCCTCGCTCGTGAGCCCGTAGTTCTCGCGCACCGCGCCCAGGTCGAAGTCGTACAGCGACAGGCCCGGCTGCAGCATCACCGGCGCGGAGTAGAACGGCAGCGTGACGATCTGCTCCTGGCCGAGCGCGTTCTTCACCACGATACTCACGTCGCCGCTGCCGTTGAGCGCCGGCACCTGATTCACCACGAAGGGCCCGGCGGGCACTTCGCTCGATCCGACGGCCTTGCCGTTCACGAACACGTCCACCGTCGAGGGCACGACCGCCGTGCCGGTCGCAGCCAGCAGCGGGGTGGTCACCAGATCCGGCCGGATCGCATAGTTGGTGCCGAACTGCAACCCGCCGAAACGCACCGCCTCGGCCCAGGAGCCTGGCACGCTGATCGCATCCCCGAGGCGCAGCGTCTGCAACGCCTCGGGAAAGTCGTGGCTGAAGGTGCTCTCGAGTCGCACGAAGGCACGGCTGCCCTGGGTTGCGGTCTCGGTCGCGGTGCCGGTGAGTACGCCCAGCGGACTGAAGATGCCGAGCTCGCCGAAGGCGCTGGCGACGTTGGCACCGGTGTACTGTCCGGTCTGGCCGAAGAGCTCGTAGTTGAGAAATGCTCCGAAACCGGCGCTCGACATCGGCGGCCGGCTCGTTGCGGTGAGGGTCAGACTCGAGCCCTGGAAGGCGGCCGCGGGCGCGACGATGCTGGCGGCGCTCAGCGCCTCGTCGAACGCGACCTTCGCCCCGGGAATGGCCGCGAGCGGAAAGTAGTGCCTGCCGTCGGCGAGGTGCGGGGCGACCGGTGGCAGGCGCAGTCGCAGCCGCGCGAAGTCGCCGGCCGTGAGCCACAATCCGCCGCCCGCATCGCGCAGCGCGACGACGTCCACGCCCAGCGGCACGCCGTTGAGGCGCAGCGCCAGCACCGACTCGCGCCAGCCGGGATCCACGCCGCCGGCGCCGTCAGCCCGCGCAGCAGCGGCACAACATAACAAGAGCACCGTTGCGCAGACTCCGGCTGCGGCCCGCATGCGGCCCATGGCGCCGGCTTCTCTTCAACTCAACGAGCACCCGGATCGCTGGTGACGCTGAAGTCGCCCGCATCCGAGTGGCCGTGGATGAGGATGCCAGCCGTCCGTGACATGGCGGCACCGGCGCGAAGCTGCCAGTGCGTGCTTGAGCCGGGGAGCAGGTAGCGCGCGGCGTCGCTGTGCAGCTTCGGCCCGGTCTGCGCGGTGCTCTGGGCGTCGAAGTCGAGAATCTGGATGTGAGCGGCGCCGCGGTTGCGCGTCTCGACGTCGAGCGTGCCGTCGGGCAGCCAGCTGTGCTGCCAGGTGAGATCGGGCGCGGCGTGGGCCTGCGCGGCCACGAATATCGGCAGCGTGATGCGCAGCGCGATGCGCAGGCCGGTGACCTCCGGCGGCAGCGCCGGTGGCACCTCCGACAACACCAGCCGGTAGTCCAGCTCGCGCGCCGGGTCGGGCTCGCGGCGCAGTGCGATGCGCAGCACCTGCTGACCCTTGGGCGGGATGGTGAACAGCGGCGGCGTCACCAGGAGCTCGCGCGTGTCGTCCAGCTGATCGTGCTCATCGCGCTGCGACCAGGCCGCCGGTTGCGCCTGCACGACCACCGCCGAGTCCTCGTGGTTGCGCACCGTGAGGACCGCCGTGCGTGCCGTCGGGCTCAACTCGACGCGGACCGGAGCAACACCGAGCGTGCTCGCGGCGACCGTTCCGGCCGCCGCAAGCACCGCGGTGAGCGCCAGCGCGATTGCCCTCATCTAGTAGGCAACGCTGACGGTGATCGTGTCACTGTAGGGGTTGGGCGGGACTGCCTGGTTGGCGACGACGTCGGGCAGTTGCCCATAGACCGTCAGCGTCTGCGGGGTCGCCATGCCGGCGCCGTTTCCTGCCTGGGTCACGGAGCTGCCGGTGCCGTCGCCCCACACGGTGGCGTAGCTGGCGGTGGTGTACAGGTTGTACTGCAGCGTGTCGCCCGCGCCGTCACTCATCAGGCGCTGGGCGATCGTGCCGCTGGCGGTGGTGCCCTTGTTCAGCGCCACCGTGAAGCCGGTGCTCTTGGTGCAGTTCACCGACACCGTGCTGCTACCGGCCACGGGGCCGCTGGTCGGCGTGTAGTTGCCGAAGGCGAGCGCGGTGGCGGATACGGTGCAGTTCTTCAGTACCGTCGCCGAGACGGCGAAGGTGCTGGTGGCAGGGTTGGCGGCCGAGGCGGCGCCGGCCGCGGTCAGCAAAACGCCGCCAACAATAGAGGCAATGACATTACGCATATGTCTCCCGAACGTAAGGTGGATAAAGGAACGGACGCGCGGCTTCCTGCCGCTTGTTAGGACAAATCATGCGGTGTCAGATCGGGAATTTTGCGAACCTGGGTCGCATTTCTGCCGTGCGCAGCGCTGCCCACTTGCGCAATGTGAGAACGGCTCGTACTTGTGTGGCGCGATGTGCGCCAGGTCTCAATCGGGGCGAGTGGGCGCCGGTAGCGTGACCGCGACGCTCGGCGCCCGCGGCCGGCCCGTTTCACCCGCCGTGGTTCCTTCTATATATTCGGGCGATGACCGGTGGGGAACCGTTGCTATGCGGGGTCGAGCTCGGCGGCACCAAGTGCGTGTGCGTGCTCGGACGCTCACCCGAGGACATCCGCGAGCGCATCGCGCTGCCGACCGGGGAGGATCCCGGCGCGAGCCTCACCCGCATCGCACAGATCCTCGAGGACTGGCGCCTGCGGCACGGCGCCTTCGATGCACTCGGGCTCGCTTCCTTCGGGCCGCTCGAGCTGCGGCGCGACGCAGCGCACTACGGGCGCATCCTCGCGACGCCCAAGCCGGGCTGGAGCGGGGTCGACGTCCGTGGGTTTTTCGGCGCGCGCTTCGCGATGCCCGTGGGATTCACCACCGACGTGATCGCCGCGGCGCTCGCCGAGGGGCGCTGGGGCGCGGCGCGCGGGCTCACCGACTACCTCTACATCACCGTCGGCACCGGCGTTGGGGTCGGCGTGATCGCCGGCGGCCGGCCGCTCATCGGCACGCGGCATCCGGAGGCCGGTCACCTGCGCGTCGCGCGTCTCGGCGCCGACACCTGGCCCGGGGCCTGCCGCTTCCACGGCGACTGTGTCGAGGGACTCATCTCCGGACCTGCGATCGCCGCGCGCAGCGGTGTCGCAGCCGCGCAGCTGCCTGCCGACAGTCCGGTGTGGGAGGCGGTGGCGCACGGGCTCGCGCAGCTGCTGCACAACCTAGTGCTGACGCTCGCGCCGCAGCGGATCCTGATCGGCGGCGGCGTGGCGAGCGCGGGGCCGCAGCTGTTCGCGCGCGTGCGCGCACGGCTGCGCGAGAGCCTGAACGGCTACGTGCAGCTGGACACGCCTGCACCGCTCGAGCAGTTCGTCGTACCGCCCGGCCTGGGGACGCTCGCCGGTCCCCTCGGCGCGCTGGCGGTGGCGGAGGATGCGCATCGCCAGCGCCCCTGAGGCGGTTGGGCGCCAGCTGCTCCCGGACCTGCAACGCGGGCCGTTTCGCTTTAGTATTGGCGCCCCGCCTCGCCACAGCACTTCTTCGGAAAGGCCCGGCACATGCACGCGACGCCCGCATCCACGTCCCATTCCCGCACGCCGCGCGGCGTGCGCACACTGCTCGTTCTCGCCGTGGCGGCGCTCGTGCCGCTCGCGGCCGCACCCGCCGACGAGGCGGGCAGCGCAGGGGCGCTGTTCGGCTTCAGCGCCGGGGAGGCGCCCCGCGAGCAGTCGCTCGAGCAGCGCTTCGACGGTGACCTGAATCCCGCCGACCTGCGCGCGTGGCTGAAGGACCTGTCCTCGGACGCCAACCACGTGGGCTCGCCCCACGACAAGAAGAACGCGGAGACCGTGCGTGACCTGTTCAGAAAGTGGGGCTGGCAGGCCGAGATCGAGGAATTCCAGGTTCTCTATCCGACGCCCAGGGAGCATGGTCTGGAGATGGTGGCGCCCAGCCACTTCACCGCGAGTCTGCACGAGCCGCCGATCGAAGGCGACGCGACCTCCACGCTTACCGACGGGCTGCCGCCTTACAACGTGTATGGCGCCGATGGTGACGTCACCGGCGACTTGGTCTATGCCAACTACGGCATGCCGGACGATTACAAGGAGCTGGCGCGCCGCGGCGTCGACGTCAAGGGCAAGATCGTCATCACCCGCTACGGCGGGGGCTGGCGCGGACTGAAGCCGAAGCTCGCGTACGAGCACGGCGCGATCGGCTGCCTCATCTATTCCGATCCGCGCGACGACGGCTATTCGCAGGGCGACATCTATCCGCAGGGTGGCTGGCGGCCGCCGGCGGGCGTGCAGCGCGGCTCGGTGCTCGACATCACGCAATACAGCGGCGATCCGCTCACGCCGGGCGTGGGCGCCACCAAGGACGCCAAGCGGCTGCCGATCTCCGAGGCCAAGACCCTACTGAAGATCCCGGTGATGCCGATCTCCTACGCCGACGCGCAGCCGCTGCTCGCCGCGCTCGCAGGTCCCGTGGCGCCGCCGAAGTGGCGCGGCGCGCTGCCGATCACCTACCACATCGGGCCGGGACCGGCGAGGGTGCACCTGTGGATCAGTTCGGACTGGACCCTGAAGCCGCTCTACGACGTGATCGCGCGGATTGCGGGCCGCGAGGACCCGGACGAGTGGGTGGTGCGCGGCAATCACCGCGACGGCTGGGTGTTCGGCGCCTGGGACCCGCTGTC
This sequence comes from uncultured Gammaproteobacteria bacterium, assembly GCA_963713175.1. GTDB lineage: Bacteria > Pseudomonadota > Gammaproteobacteria > Steroidobacterales > Steroidobacteraceae > 13-2-20CM-66-19. Next base: position 144,953 of record CAVQKW010000006.1, read on the forward strand.
CGGGCAGGTGGCGATGCTGGCGGAGGCCAAGGCGATCGGCGTGCTGCTGAAGAGCGGCTGGCGGCCCAAGCGCACGCTCGTATATGCCAGCTGGGACGGCGAGGAGCCGGGACTTCTGGGCTCGACCGAGTGGGCCGAGACGCACGCGCAGGAGCTGCAGCACAAGGCCGTGCTGTACCTGAACTCCGACACCAACGCCCGCGGTTTTCTCGCGGCCGAAGGCAGCCACGCCCTGCAGCACCTCGTCAACGACGTCGCCGCTACGGTGAAGGACCCTGAGACCGGCGGCAGCACCCAGGCACGGCTGCGCGCCCGCATGCTGGTCGAGGCCTACGAGCGGCCGCCTTCCGGGGAGGGAAACGCCGATGAGGCGCGCCGGGAGGCGCACATGGCAGCCGCCGGAGGCGATCTGCCGATACGCGCGCTCGGCTCGGGCTCGGACTACACGCCGTTCCTTCAGCACCTGGGCCTGACCGCGCTCAGCATCGAGTATCACGGTGAGGCGGACCAGGCCGGCGTCTACCACTCCAAATACGACTCGTTCGATCACTACGTGCGCTTCGGCGATCCGACCTTCGCGTACGGCGTGGCGGAGGCCGAGACCGTGGGGCACCTCGTGCTGCGCATGGCGGATGCGGACGTACTGCCGCTGCAGTTCGCCGGGTTCGCCGACACCATCGGCGGCTACGTCGAGGAGCTGCGTAAGCTGAACGAGGACAAGAGCAAGAAGGCCACGGAGCTCGCGCACCTCATTGACCAGAACGACTTCGCGCTCGCGACCGATCCGACCCGCCCGGTGCTGGCACCGGAGCGCCCGGCGAAGGTTCCGCAGCTCGACTTCACACCCCTCGACGGCGTGGTGCAGCGGCTGAAGGCGAGCGCGCACGCCTACGATGCAGCCTACGCGCAGCTCACCGCAGGCACTCGCAAGCTCGACAAGGCGCAGCGCCGCCAGCTGAATGCGCTGCTGCAGGGCATGGAGCAGCGCCTGACGCTGGAGCGCGGGCTGCCGGGGCGTGAGTGGTACCGGCACTTCGTGTACGCGCCCGGCATGCTGACCGGCTACGGCGTGAAGACCCTGCCGGCGGTGCGCGAGGCGATCGATGCGGCGCGCTGGGAGCAGGCGGCCGAGTACATCCCGGTCACCGCCGCGGTGCTCGGCAAGTACTGCGACGGGATCGATCAGGCCACCGCGCTCATTGATGGGAAAAATCACCTGCGGTGATTTTTCGGATTGCGGCTGCGTTGTCGCCGGCAAAAAGCGTGGTTTTTGCCGGCTGCTCGGTGCCAGAAGCCACCGGTGATTATTCGCATTGAGGCTTCGCCGTCGACGGCAAGCATCCCTGCCCCGCCGGTGCGTGCACGCACCGGCGGCGGCGCTTCCCTGCACCTGCGCATCCCTGCGCTGGCCGGCGCGTCCCTGCGCCGGCCATAGGCGAAGAAGAAACGGCCTCGAGGGCGGTTAAGCCCACGAGGCCCAGCAACGCGTCACACCGGGTGGGGGGTTAACCCGGATGACGACGCGATCCGATTCACACGCTTGTGCTCGTACATCGCCTGTTCGGCGATCTCCAACAGCTCATCGATGCTCACCGGGCGGCGCGGATCGAAGTGTGCGACGCCCACGCTGAGGGACAGAGCGGGGAAGCCAACCCGACCGGCCGCGGGTTTGCGGGTACGCAGCACCACGGCGCTGCGCAGGGCGTAGTCCGAGCTGGTCGTGAGGGCGGCGAACTCATCGCCGCCGAGGCGGCCCAGTACTTCGTAGACGCCATAGTTCGGAAACAGGTCGCGCAGCAGATTGCCCGTCTGCCGGATCAGGATGTCCCCGGAGGAGTGACCGGCGGTGTCGTTGACCTGCTTCAGGTTGTCGAGGTCGAAGTAGACCAGGTGCGCCGCGCGCTGGTCGCGGCACGCGACGTCGAGGAAGCGCGTGCCGATCTGCATGAAGCCGCGCCGGTTGTACAGGCCCGTCAGGTCGTCGCTCATCGCGACCGAGCGCAGCGAGTGGACCAGGTTCAGCAGCGCCGGCAGCTGCAGCCCGATGCGCCGCCCGCGTGGAATCCCCTTGAAGCGCAGCAGCTCCGACAGCAGGCGCTTGACGCGTGCGTCGTCACCCTCGAGCGCCGCGGAACGCAGCTGGTTGGCGAGCTCGCCGGTGCGGGCACGCACCGCGCCTTCGTCGCTCCACACCGCCTGGCGCACTGTGACTGCGTTCACTGCGTTCATGAAGGAGATCCTCCCGCGCTGCGTCGAAAACTACCGACGGCGCAAGCATAGCGGCGCGCGGGTTGCGGCCAAGAAGGCTGAGGCCCCAATTGCGTGTCGGTCGAGGACGGCTTAGGTTGTAGGGGATGTGCCGGTGACGCTGCTTACACGCGCGTGACGCCGGTGCGGATTGCATAGCGCACCAGGCCGGCGGTGTCGTGTATATCGAGCTTCTGCATCAGCTTGGAACGGTGTGATTCGACGGTCTTGGCGCTGATGCCGAGGCGCGCGGCGATCTTCTTGGTCGAGTCGCCTTCGGCGATCAGCTGCAGCACCTGGCGCTCGCGCACCGAGAGCGCCGGTTCGACGAGCCGCGGAGCCGCGTACGCCTGGGCGACCGCACTCGAGACACCGGGGCTCAGGTACACCTCACCCGTGACCACGCTGCGGATCGCATACACCAGGTCGCTCGCCGCCTGGTGCTTGAGCACGTATCCCTTCACACCGCAGCGCAGTGCCTCGGCCACGTATTGCTGCTCGTCGTGCTGGGTGAGCACGATCACCCGCACGCGCGGGCAGTCGCGCGCCAGCTCGAGCGCCGCGTTCAGCCCGTTGAAGTGCGGCATGCTGATGTCGAGCACCGCAATGTCGGGATTCTCGTGTCGCACCAGGCGCACCGCCTCACGGCCCTCGGCCGCCTCGCCTGCGACCACGAAGCCCTCGCTCTCGAGCAGCGTCCGTAAGCCCTGGCGAACCAGCACATGATCGTCGGCGAGCACCAGGCGCACCGGGGCTACCATCTCATCGGCACCCGGAATCTGATTTCCGAGCCGTGACCCGGCTCCGACACGAGCTGCAGCGAGCCGCCCACTGCGGCCAGTCGCGCGCGCATCCCCTTCAGTCCGAGGCCGCCCTCGCGCAGACGGGCATCGACATCGAAGCCCACGCCGTCGTCACCGATCAGCCCCACGACCGAATCGCGGTTGCGACCGATCTCGATGCAGATGCGGTGCGCGTGCGCGTGACGCGCCGCATTGGCCAGCGCCTCCTGCACGACACGGTAGAGCGAGATCTCGTAGGCCGGAGGCAGGCGCTGCGACAGGGCGGAGCGCACCTCGACCGGGACCTGGCTGCGCGCGGCCACCGCGGCGGCGAGGAACTCCAGGGCCGGCAGCCAGCCGAGGTCGTCGAGCAGCATCGGCCGCAGCTCGTGGGACAGGGTACGCAGCTGGCGCTCGACCTGCCCGAGCAACTCCTGGCAGGCGAGCACCCGCTCGCTGCTCGACGGTTGCACGCGCGCCAGTTGCGCGAGCTGCAGATGCACCGACACCAGCAGTTGTCCGGCTTCGTCGTGCAGCGTGTGCGCTATGCGCCTGAGCTCGCCCTCGAGCGTCTCGTTGATGTGCCGCCAGGCGGCGACCGCGTCGCGCTGATGCATGTCGGGCGTCGCGGCCGAGTCCTGAGTGCGCGCACTCGCGTTCATGAGAATCCTTCCTCACATTGCCCGCGCAACTGACCCCACACGCTAGCGCGCCCCGTGGCGTACCGCTATAGGCGATGCGGCGCACCGCTATAGGCGCTTACCGGGCAAAGAGCTGTCGGATATCGCTGAAGGACTTGAACTCGAGCGCGTTTCCGGAGGGGTCGAGGATGAAGAGCGTCGCCTGCTCGCCCGGGGCGCCCTGGAAGCGAATGCACGGCTCGATGACCCACTCCACCTCGTGGCCCTTCAGACGCGCGGCGAGCTCGGTCCAGTCCTTGCGTCCGAGGACCACTCCGCAATGCGGGACCGGAACGCCGTGACCGTCCACCGGATTGAAATGGGAGCTGATGCGACCGTGCCGCCCGAGCTCTCGATTCAGGTGGCAGACGAACTGGTGACCAAACAGGTCGAAGTCGACCCAGTCCGCGGCGCTACGGCCCTCGCTGCAACCGAGCACCTGCGTGTAGAAGTGCCGCGCCTCATCGATGTCCCGAACCTGCACCGCGACGTGAAACGGGGTCAGCGCCGCGGGTGCGCCTTGTCGCTGCATTCGTAGATCGTATACGATCTGGCGCATGCCGAGCCAGCTTCCCTGCACCTGGGCGGGCGTGTTCCCCGCCGCGACCACCCAGTTCGACCCTGCGCTGGCACTTGACCTGCGCGCCACCGCCGCGGTACAGCGCGCGCTGCTCGCCGACGGGGTGCATGGACTGATACTGATGGGCACGGTCGGCGAGGGCAACTCGCTGAACGCCGAGGAGAAGCGCGCGGTGCTCGGCGCCGCGGTCGAGGTCGCGGCCGGCCGGGTCCCGGTCATCGCCGGCGTATCGGAATTCACCACCGCCACGGCGGTGGGTTTCGTGCGCGATGCGGAGCGGCTCGGCGTCAGCGGCTTCATGGTGCTGCCGGGCATGGTGTACGTACCGACCGCGGCGGAGCTCGAATATCACTTCCGCGCGGTGGCGGACGCGACCCACCTGCCGATCATGTTGTACAACAACCCGCCCTCGTACCGCGTCAACATCGAGATCCCGACGCTCGAGCGCCTGGCGCAGGTTCCCAATATCGTCGCCATCAAGGAATCCTCGCCCGACCCGCGCCGCTTCACCGATCTCGCCAACGCATTCGGCGAGCGCTTCGTGCTGTTCGCCGGGCTCGACGACGTCGCCCTCGAGGCTCTGGTGCTCGGGGCGCGCGGTTGGGTCTCCGGCCTCACCAACGCCTTCCCGGCCGAGTCGCTCATGCTCTACGAGGCGCTGCTCGGCGGGGACCTCGAGCGCGCGCGCCGTATCTACCGCTGGTTCATGCCGCTCTTGCACCTGGACGCCGGCCACGACCTGGTGCAGTCGATCAAGCTCGCCGAGCAGTTGCTCGGGCGCGGCTCCGAGCGCGTGCGCCCGCCGCGGCTGCCGCTCGTGGGCGAGCGTCGCGCCGAGGTCACCAGGCTGGTTGAGAAAGCGCGCGCCACGCGGCCCACATGATGCGCATCCGCATCGTCGACTCACACACCGCGGGTGAGCCGACACGGGTGGTGCTGGACGGCGGACCGGACCTTGGACGCGGCCCGCTCGTCGCACGGCTCACCGTGCTGCGCGACCGCTACGACTACTATCGTGCCGCGGTGGTCAACGAACCGCGCGGCTCGGATGCCCTGGTGGGCGCGTGGCTCGTCCCGCCGGAGGACCCGGGGTGCGCCGCGGGGGTCATCTTCTTCAACAACGCGAGCTACATCGGCATGTGCGGCCACGGCACGATCGGCCTCACCGTGACGCTCGCGCACCTCGGGCGCATCGCGCCGGGCGAGCATCGCATCGAGACCCCGGTCGGCGTGGTGGGCGCGGTGCTGCACGCCGACGGGTCGGTGTCGGTCACCAACGTTGCGAGCCGTCGCAAGGCGAAGGCGGTGCGCATCGAGGTTGCCGGCATCGGCGCGGTGACGGGTGATGTCGCCTGGGGCGGCAACTGGTTCTATCTCGTGGAGGGGCATGGACAGGACCTCACCCTCGCCAACGTCGGCGCGCTGACCGACTACTGCACGCGCGTGCGCCGGGCTCTCGGGGAACAGGGCCACCCCGAGGTCGACCACGTGGAGCTGTTCGGGCCGGCGACTGTGCCCGGCGCCCAGTCGCGCAATTTCGTGCTCTGTCCGGGCGGTGCCTACGATCGCTCCCCGTGCGGCACCGGCACGAGCGCCAAGCTCGCCTGCCTCGCCGCGGACGGTAAGCTGGCCGAGGGAACCGAATGGGTTCAGGAAAGCATCATCGGCAGCACGTTCCGTACCAGCTACCGCCGCAGCGGCGAGGCGGTCATCCCGACCATCCGCGGCAGCGCGTTCGTGAGCGGGGAGGGCGAGCTGCTGCTCGATGAGCGCGACCCGTTCCGCTTCGGCATCGGCGCGCATGCCGCCTGAGCCGCTGTCGCGCACCATGAGCGCGCAGATCAGAGCGCGTGTGCGGGAGAAGATTCTCAGCGGTGCCTATGCGCCGGGCTCGGCCCTGCGGCAGGACACGATCGCCGCCGAATATGGCACCAGCAAGATCCCGGTGCGCGAGGCGCTGCTGCAGCTGAGGTCCGAGGGGCTGGTCGATATCTACGTGCACCGCGGTTTCCAGGTGCGGCCACTCTCGGCAGCCGAGGCGCACGAGGTCTTTCGTCTGCGGCTGGCGATCGAGCCCCAGGCCGTCGCACACGGGGCGCGCAGCGCCGGCGCTGCGGATCGCGGCGCCGCTGCCGACGCGCTGGCGGCTCTCACCGCGGCGCTCGCCAACGGCAACCTCGGCGGCGCGGATGATCTGCACTGCGCGTTTCACCTCGCACTCATCGTGCCGCGAGTGCAGCCGGTCGCCGGCGAGGTCCTGTACCGCCTGCACACCCTCGCGCAGCGCTATGTGCGTGTGCACCTGCTGGCCTGCGGGCGCGTGCGACGGGCCAACCGGGAACACACGGCGCTGTGCCGTGCCTGGGTTGCCGGGCGCGCGAACGAGGCACGGCGCCTGGTGCGGGCGCATATCGAGCAGACGGGGGCGGAGCTCGCACAAGTGCTGGCCGCCTGAGGCCGGCGCAGCGCGCGCGGTGAACGCGAGCTGCACTCCGGTCCACTCACGAGCGATGGACCCACTCACGGAACCACTGTAATCAATCGTGACTGCGTCGAGGTCACGGCTCCTTTGCCTGGCGCTCACCCTGCTGAGGCTCTCCGGCGCGGCGGCTGCCGGCGGATGGCTGGACGAGCCGGGCGTGCAGCGCCGGCTCGCCGCGGGCGAGGTCGTGGTCAAGACCGTCGAGTCGACCGATCCCGGGCAGCCGCGCGGCCGGGTGCTCGCCGCGGTGCGAATCAGGGCGTCCCCCGATACGATCTGGGCCATCATGACCGATTGCCGCCAGACGCCGCTGTTCGTGCCTGGACTCAGAAGTTGCCGGCGGATCGACGGCGCTGCGGACGGGAGCTGGGAGGATATTGAGCACGAAGTCCGCTACTCCTGGCTCCTGCCGACCATCCGCTACGTCCTGCGGGTCGAGTACCAGCGCCCGCGTCGGATCGACTTCCGCAGGATCAGCGGGGACCTGCGCGACGAGCAGGGCAGCTGGCAGCTCACGCCCTCACCCGACGGGTCGACGACTCTGCTGGAATACGACGCCTACGTGGATCCCGGGTTCTGGATCCCACGGTTCCTGGTGGTGCGCTCCCTGCGCCGCGACCTGCCCGCGGCGCTCTCGGGACTGAAGGATCGGGCAGAGCATTCCGGGCGCGCGGCACCCTAGTTCGCTTCGGTGTTAAGGACGGGACTGGTACTCTTCTGCCGGCCTACGGCCTTAATGAGACGGGAGCGGTTGAATGCCACCTGGCGGTGGACACACCACGGTAATCCAGCGAGTCCTCGAACAGCGCGCGCAGAAGCTCCCCACGAGCGAGGAGGGAACCACGGCCACCGTCGCCGTCATGGTGCGCGTGCTGCCGCCGCCGAAGGCACTGCTCTTCTTTCAGGAGCCGCCGCTGCGCCAGTACATCGAGGGGCGCCTCCGCCCCGATATGCTCGATTGCGAATCGGCGGCCGACGAGGCGGATGCACTCCGGCGGCTGGCCGCGGAGTTCCGTCCGGTGGTGCTGACCGACAGCCCGGAGCTGGTGCGCAAGCTGCGCTCGCGGCAGTCGGCACGCACGCCGTTCATCCTCTACGTCGCGGAGCTCGACGAATCGCCGGAGCGCGAGGCGGGACTGCTCGCCGGTGCGGACGACTGCATCGGGCGGCGCGCCTCGGACCCCGAGTTCGAGGCGCGCGTCGGCGCCGCCAAGCGTATCGCGGAGCTCGAGGCGGCGCTGCGCATCACTTTGGCCGAGAACCGCAAGCTATCGGCGACCGACGACCTCACCCGGGTCGCCAGCCGCCGCTTCTTCGGTAAGCATTTCCCGCGTGAGGTGGAGCGCGCGGCGCGCTACGGGCGCCCGCTGTCCCTGATCCTGTGCGACATCGATAACTTCAAGAAGATCAACGACACGCTGGGACATGCGGCGGGCGATGACATCCTGCGGCAGTTCGGTCCACGCCTGCAGCGTGAGCTGCGCGCCGGAGTGGACTGGGTCGCACGCATCGGCGGGGAGGAGTTCGCCATCGTCATGCCCGAGACCGCCTACGAGGCCGCCCTCATGGTGGCGCGCAAGCTGCGCGCCGGGGTCGCACAGACCCCCTTCAAGTGCGACAAGAAGAACCTGGCGGTGAGCGCCAGTTTCGGCCTGTGCGGCATCGATCGCGTGCCGGTCGGCGAGCGGCGCCTCCCCGAGCGGGTACTGAAGATCGCGGACGCGGCGCTCTATCGCAGCAAGCATGACGGACGCAACCGCGTCACTGCGACGATTCTGAAGACCGGCTGACGGGCGGCGCGGCCGCGGCCGCTGCGGCGCTCGTGGCGTGCGCCACAACGCCTGCGCGCGCATTACATAATGCCGCGAGCGGGAACGGCGTCACGATTCGGTTGTTGTTGACTTGCAATCCGCCGGCGGCGTAGGTTGCCGCTCGCATCGACAGAGTTGCGCGCGCGTAGGGATGATGCGTGCGCCTCTTAGCAGGGACGCCAGAACAAGAGCCAACAATCGCGAGGGAGCCATGAAGCCGTCGACTCAATTTAAAGTTGCCTCGTCCGTATTTACGTGGCTGGGCGCGGTAGCGCTCACGCTGGGATCGGCGTACGCCGCCGCCGCCAGCCCGGCCGCCAATCTCGGGCCCGAAGATCAGAACAAGCAGATCGCCGTGACCGTGTGGCTGAATCTGCACAACAAGGCCGCGCTCGATACGATGGTGCGGGACATGTACGACAAGACATCTCCCAACTACCACCATTTCCTGACGCTCGCGCAGTACCGCCAGCAGTTCGCGCCCAGCGAGGCGGATGCGACGACGGTAAAGAACTTCCTCGCCGCGCATAACCTGCATGTCACGTCCACCGACAAGCTCAATCACTTCGTGGTTGCGCAGGGACGGGTCGGCGATGCGCAGGCGGCCTTCAACACGCAGATCAACCGCGCGATGGTCAACGGCGCGGTGCATCGCGTCACCGCCGCCACGCCTTCGGTCTCAGGTCCGGCGAGTGCGGTCGTGGGCACGGTGCAGGGGTTGAGTGACCTGGCGTACCGCTCGAACGCCGGCCCGGCGATGGATCTGGAGAGCGGCACACCCTATGCCGGACTGCCGCCCTCGGCGGTAGGCTCCGACGGCCTGTTCTTCAGCGCCAATTGCCTGCGTCCCGCCCAGTTGGTGACCTTCACGACCAAGGGCAGCACGCCCGCGGCGATCTACTTCGGCAATATCTACGGGGCGCCCATCAGCAGTCCCCAGCCGAACCTGCCGCCGTGCGGCTACGATCCGGCGGAGCTGCAGACCGCCTACGGCCTGAACCCGCTGTACGCCCAGGGCCTGGATGGCACCGGTCAGACCATCATGATCGTGGATGCCTTCGGCTCCAACACGATCACTGCGGACGCCAACCTGTTCTCCTCGCTGAACGGGCTGCCGCAGCTGACGTCCGCGAACTTCCAGATCTTCACCCCCAACGGCTCGGCGACCTGCACCGCGGCCAACGGCTGCATCAGCGGCAACTGGCAGTTCGAGACGACGCTGGACGTCGAATGGGCGCACGCGCTCGCGCCGGGCGCCAACATCGTGCTGGTGCTCTCGGCCGACAACTCGTTCACCAACCTCGATATCGCCAACCTGTTTGCCATCGAGAATGGCTTCGGCAACGTGCTGTCGAACAGCTTCGGCATTCCCGAGATCGCGCTGGTCGACCTCGCGCCCACGGAGCTGGTGGTCGAGAACGGCATCTCGGAGATCGCCGCCGCGCTGGGTATCTCGCACGACATCTCGACGGGCGACTCCGGGGACAACCTGGCGCTCGACAATGCCGACTTCGGCATCAACTCGGTGTCCGCCGGCGCCAACGCCGACTCACCGTTTGCCACGGCTGTCGGAGGCACCAGCACGTTCCTGGACTCCAAGCAGGACATCAAGCTGCAGACCGGATGGGGCCTGAACTTCATGCGCATCGCGGATGTCAGCCCCAACCCGCCGATCATTCCGCCGCTGGCGTTCGGCTTCCAGAGCGGCGCGGGCGGAGGAGCCAGCGTCGTGTACGCGAAGCCCAAGTTCCAGAAGCATCTGCCGGGCAAGTTCCGTCAGACGCCGGACGTCGCCATGAACGCCGACCCGCAGACCGGGTGCGAGATCATCGTCACCCCGGACAGCGTGCCGGGCGATCCGCAGGAAGTGGCGGTGTTCGGCGGCACGAGCCTGTCAACCCCGATGTTCTCCGCGGTGTGGGCGATCGCCAACCAGGCGAACGCACAGGCCGGCGGCGGACCGCTGGGCCAGGCGGCGGCGCTGCTGTATGAGCTGCCGGGCAGTGCGATCGTCGACGTCAACGTGACGCGGGGCGAGATGCTCTTGAACGTGACCGGTGTCACCCTGTCCCCGCCGGCCCCGCCGCAGTTCCTGAGTGCGGACGACCTGGCGGCGCCGCTCGACGGCACGACGCGCTACATCAGCGCGCTGTACAACAGCCCGTCCTCGACCCGCTGGGACGCTTTCACCTTCGGGACCGACTCCTCGCTCTCGACCGGCCCGGGCTGGGACAACGTGACCGGGGTCGGCACGCCCAACGGCGCGAAGTTCGTCAAGGCAGTCGTGAAGGCGGCGGCGCAGTAAGCTTCGTAGCCTAACGCGCGCAAGTCGACGCGACCCGCGGTCGTTTGGGGTGCGCTCGCCTGCGTGCGGACTCGCGCACCGCGGGTGCTTTGGTTTAAGGTGCGCGACTCATGCCACTTTCCACGGCACCCCAGGCGCTCGTCACGATCGCGATCTTCGCGCTGATCGCCTGGCGCCTCTACGCGCGCATCCGCCGCACGATCGGGCGGCAGCGGCTCTCGCCCGTGCGTCCCTGGGTGACGGTCGTGTTGTTTCCACTCGTGGTCGTGCTGCTCGCCTGGGCTTCACGCACCCAGCCGCTGGCGGGGGCTGCGCTCGCGGGCGGGGTCGCGCTCGGCATCGGCCTGGGTCTTCTCGGCCTGCGCCTGACTCGCTTCGAGAGGACCGCCGAGGGGCTGTATTACACCCCGAGCGCGCACCTGGGGATCGCGCTGTCGGCACTGCTCGTGTGCCGCATCGCCTGGCGCTTCATGGTGAACGGCCTGCCGGCTGCGGGTGCCGGGCCGCCGCCTCCCGCGGCGACGCTCGGCCCGCTGACGCTGCTCCTGATCGGCACGCTGGCGGGGTACTACGTGACTTACGCGGTGGGGCTTGTGCGCTGGTCGCTGACCGGACCGCAGACGCCGCCGGCGGCCTGAGCCTCGCACCCGAGCGCACGAGCGCTCGGGCGAGCGCACACAGCGACTCATCCCCGCCGATCCGGCCGACGAGCTGCACGCCGAGGGGCAGGTCGTGCAGGCGCGCCGGCAGCGACAGCGCCGGGTGGCCCGACAGGTTGAAGGGGCGCACCAGGGCGCTCAAACTCAGCGCCACGCGCGAATCCGCGCCCGCCGCCAGGGTGGGAGGGACGACCGGCAGCGTGGGTAGCGCGAGGGCATCGCAATGCGCCAGGGCCTGATCCACCTCGGTGCGAAAAATGCACCGCACCTGTTCCGCGGCCGCGACGTCCGCGGCAGAGACCGCGCGAGCGGCAAGCAGCCGCTCGCGTACGTCGGCACCCATGAGCTCGCACTCGGTCAGATGGCCGAACGCCGTCCAGGTCTCGCGGGCGATGATGGCAAGAGCGGCCGCAAATGCGGCCGTGAAACCGGGCAGGGAAACCGCCCGCAGAGCGATCCCGGTCACGTCGAGCGCGGCGCGCGCGGCGGCATTCACCTCCCGATCCGCTTCGACCTCCACCCAGCCGAGTGTGACGCGCGCCGGGGCGGCGCGCGTGCGAAACGAGGCGTCGATCATCGTCATGGCCCGCTCGAGCATGGACAGATCGGGTGCCAGCGGGCCGACGCAGTCGAGTGTCGAATGCAGCGGCAGGACTCCCGCGCGGCTCACGCGCCCGAACGAGGGCTTCAGGCCGTAAACACCGCAGCAGGCGGCGGGTACGCGGATCGAGCCGCCGGTATCGTTGCCCAGCGCAAAGTCCACGAGCCCGGCGGCGACCGCGGCGGCGGATCCGCTCGAGGATCCGCCGGGCACGCGCCCGGGGGCGCGCACATTCAACGGCGTCCCGCTCCAGTGATTGATGCCGGTGAGGCCGTAGGCCAGCTCGTGCATGTTGGTCTTGCCGACGATCCGGGAGCCTGCCGTGAGGAGCGCCGCGACCACCTCGGCGTGACGCGCAGCGGCTGGCGCGCCGGCGAGGCAGGCACTCGCCATGCGGGTCGGCGAGCCGGCGACGTCGATCGAGTCCTTCACTCCGACGCGCACCCCAGCGCTGCCGGCTGCGAATGTCTCGATGAAGATGAAATCGGGCCGGGGCACGGTGAGGGAGCTTAGCAGCCGGGCCCACTTGAGCTAACCTCGCCCCCACGATGCCGACGCTCCGGCGCACTCTGCGGGGTTGCCTGCACTCCCTGGCGCTGATCTCAGCGTGCGCCGCGAGTCTGCCGGCAACGGCCGAGGACGGCTACGACCTGTGGATGCGCTACCGTCCCCTGCCGGCCGAGTGGCGTGCCGTCGACCGCCGCGCGGTCAGTGAGCTCGTTGTCGGCGGGCACTCCGCCACCCTCGATGTCGCGCGCTCGGAGCTCGTGCGGGGCGTACGCGGGCTCCTCGGCGCGTCGGCGCCGCTCGCGCGGGTGCCGGGCCGCGACGGAAGCGTCATTCTCGGCACTCCGGCATCTTCGCCCCTTATCGCCACCCTGCGGCTGGGCCTGGATGGTGTCGGTGAGGAAGGCTACGTCATCCGCAGCCTCAAGCTTGCCGGGCACCGCGTCACCGTCATCGCGGCCAACGGCGATACCGGGGTTCTCTACGGCGCCTTCCATTTCCTGCGCCTGCTGCAGACGCAGCAATCGCTCGACGCTCTGGACATCCGCTCGCTGCCGCGGATCCGCCGCCGCATCCTCGATCACTGGGACAACCTCGACCGCACGGTCGAGCGGGGCTATGCGGGCGAATCAATCTGGGACTGGCAGAAGCTGCCGGACTACCTCGATCCGCGCTACACCGACTACGCTCGTGCCTGCGCGTCGCTGGGCATCAACGGCGCGGTGCTCACCAACGTCAATTCCGACGCGGTCAGCCTGACGACGCGCTACCTGTTGAAGTATGCAGCGCTCGCCCGGCGTGCTGCGTCCCTACGGCGTGCACGTGTATCTGACGGCGCCCTTCGACGCGCCAATCGGCACTCGGGGCCTTGAGCACCGCCGACCCGCTGGACGCCGGAGTGCGCGGCTGGTGGGGCTCCAAGGCGCACGAGATCTACCGGCTCATTCCCGACTTCGGCGGCTTTCTGGTGAAGGCGAATTCGGAAGGGCAGCCGGGCCCGCAGGACTACGGGCGCACGCACGCCGATGGCGCCAACATGCTGGCCGAAGCGCTCGCGCCGCACGGCGGCGTCGTGATGTGGCGAGCGTTCGTCTACTCCGCCGAGGCGCCAGGACCGGGCACGCCAGGCGTTCGACGAGTTCAAGCCGCTGGACGGCAAATTCAGCGACTAACGTGCTGCTGCAGGTCAAGAACGGTCCCATCGACTTTCAGCCGCGCGAGCCCTTCCATCCGCTGTTCGGCGCCATGCCGGCCACGCCGGTGATGCTGGAGGTGCAGATCACCAAGGAGTATCTCGGCTTCGCGACGCACCTCGCGTATCTCGGGCCGCTGTTCGAGGAAACGCTCAGGTCGGACACCTGGGCCCGGGGCCCGGGCTCGACCGTCGCACGGGTGATCGACGGCGCGCTGTTCGCCAGCCGCGAGAGCGGCATGGCCGGCGTTGCCAACATCGGCACCGATCGCAACTGGACTGGCTCGCACTTTGATCAGGCAAACTGGTACGCCTTCGGCCGCCTGGCCTGGGATCCGACCGTGCCGGCGCGGCAGATCGCCAAGGAGTGGGTGCGCATGACCTTCTCGAACGACCCGCGGTTCGTGACGCCGGTCGTCGACATGATGATGCGGTCGCGCGAGGCGGTGGTGGACTACATGACGCCGCTCGGCCTGCATCACCAGATGGCCGCGTCCCACTACGGGCCGGCGCCGTGGATCGAGGCATCGCGCTACTACAACCGCGCCGACGCGGAGGGGCTGGGCTTCGAGCGCACTGCCTCGGGGAGCGATGCGGTGGCTCAATATGCGCCGCAGGTGAGCGCCCGGTTCGCCGACCTGGGGCAGGTCCCGGACGAGCTGCTGCTGTGGTTCCATCACGTTCCCTGGGACTACCGCCTGCGCTCGGGCCGCAGCGTGTGGGAGGAGCTCGTCATCCGCTATTCGCGCGGGGTGCGCGAGGTTGCGAACATGCGCCGCACCTGGGCAAGTCTCGCGGGTCGCATCGATCCCGAGCGCTTCGATCAGGTGAGCACTTTTCTCGCGATCCAGGAACGGGAAGCCAGATGGTGGCGCGACGCGAGCGTCGCATACTTTCAGACACTCGCGCAGCGGCCGCTTCCTGCCGGCTACGATGCGCCCGAGCACAGTCTCGGGTACTACGAGTCGCTGTGCGTTCCTTATGTTCCCGGCGTGTGGGGTCAGCACGGACCGCTGTGCAGACAGAGGAGATGAGGTTGATGAATAAGCGCGGTTTTCTCGGTGCGGTGGGCGGGGCGTCGCTCGGGCTGGCATTCGGCGGGGAGCTGTTCGCCGGGCGTGTTGCCGCGGACGAGGCCGCCGCGGGCGATGAGGCGTTCTGGACGGGGGTGCGGGGCCAGTTCCGGCTGACCGGCGACTACATCAACCTCGAGAACGGCTACTACTGCTTTCAGCCACAGCCGGTTCTCGAGGCGTTCATCGGCAACGTGCGCGCGGTCAACCTCGAGGCCTCGCACTACATGCGCACGCGCGCGGCGGAGGACAAGCGGCGCATCTCAGGCAAGCTGGCCGAATTCGCCGGCTGCCTTCCCGAGGAACTGGTGATCACGCGCAACACGACCGAGTCGCTCGATACGGTCATCAACGGCTTCGACTGGAAGCCGGGTGACGAGGCCGTCATGGCGAACCAGGACTACGGGTCCATGCTCGACATGTTCAGACTGCAGGCGCGGCGCCACGGGATGGTGAACCGCCTGATCGACATCCCGCCGGATCCGGGGAGCGATGCCGAAGTAGTTGCCGTCTACGGCCGCGCGCTCACGCCCCGCACACGCCTCCTGATGGTGCCGCATATGGTGAACATCACCGGTCAGATACTTCCGGTGCGCGCCATCTGCGCAGCGGCGCATGCGCGCGGCGTGCCGGTGATGGTCGACGGCGCGCATAGCTTCGCGCAGCTCGACTTCCGCATTCCGGAGCTGGGCTGCGACTACTACGGCGCCTCACTCCACAAGTGGCTCGCGACGCCGCTCGGCGCGGGCATCCTGTACGTGCGCCGCGACCGCATCCCGTCGCTGTGGCCCATCTACGGCGACGACAGCGTTGCCGGGCAGGACATTCGCAAGCTCAACCACACCGGCACCCATCCGGTGCATACCGACCTCACCATCGAGAGCGCGCTCAGCTTCCACCAGTCCCTCGGCAGCGCCCGCAAGGAGGCCCGGCTGCGCCATCTGCAGCGCTACTGGAGCGAGCAGGTGCGCGGGCAGGCCAATATCGTAATGAACACGCCGCGGGATCCGCGCCGCTCCTGCGCGATCGCCAACGTCGGCGTGCGGGGCATCGCGCCCGCGGACCTGGCGCGGCGGCTGTTCGATGAGGACCGGATCTTCACGGTGGCCATCGACGCAGCCGGGGTGCACGGCGTGCGTGTCACCCCCCAGGTTTACACCTCGCACGCCGAGCTCGACGCGCTGGTGCGCGCCCTGAGGCGGATCGCGGCCTGAGAGCCGCGCGCAGGGGACTTCAGCGACTGCGCGTGTCGATTCCGTCGAGGCTCGACCAGGCCCCATCGGGCGAACGCATCATGTAGTGGCTGCCCACCTGCATGACGGCGGTGCCGTTGTTCTCGGCGACGAATTCGCTTTGCGGGAGCGTGGCGAGGTACTCGTCGAGGCTCGCGGCCGGCTTGGCGAACGGATTGTCGGTGATGAACCGTGATAGCAGCTCGTTGAGGGCCGGGTAGCTCGTGGGTGCGTCGATCTTGTACTGCGTCGCCGGCGAAGGGCGCTCCGCGTTGATGAGTGCAATCGCGACCGGAACGTGCGCGATGGCGGAGGTCGGGATCTCGCGCAGGCCCTGGATCTGGCGGCGATCGCCGGCGAGTGCGGCGCCGTGCTCGGCGATGAGCACCACGACCACCTTGCGACCCGAGGCCCGCACCAGGTCCAGGAACCGGGCGATGTCGCTGCCGAAGGTCGCCAGGCGCGCACCGTAGGAGGAGTCGGGGTGGCCGCCGCCCAGCACGCGGTTGCCATCGTGGAGACTGATGGTGTTGTAGTAGAGCGCGACCCGCGCGGCATGGTTCGCCTGGCGTTTCGCCCACCAGCGCGACAGCACAGAGTAGTCGCTGTACACCGGCGCGCCGTCGAAGGCGAGCTGTGCCGGGGTCGCGCCGCTGTTATCTTCGAGCGGCGCGGTGACACCGCCGCGGTCGCGCACGTCGCCGAAGAAATTACCGAAGTGTCCGTCGTGGTTCATGGCCCAGGAGGGCGCGAATCCCACACTCTGCAGCCCGTCCATGACGAGACACCCCTCGGGCGCCGGATCGTACAGCCTGGCTTCGGGTGTCTCACCGCAGGTGCCGCGCAGCAGGCGGATGGCCGCCGGGCCGCTGTAGCTCGCGCCTGAATTGAAGTTGGAGAGCACGACGTCGAAGCGGCCGAAGAGGCTGTCCGGAGCCAGGTGCAGTGTGCGCAGGTCATCCCACGACAGCGAGCAGACGTGCAGGATCAGGATGTCGAATGGCGGATCATCCGCGCTCGGCGGCGCGAACCGGACCTGGACCTGCTTCTGCTCCGCGTAGAAGCGGGCCAGGCGCTCATCCAGCGCCCGAGGCTCGAGATCGACGTCCTCGGTCGGCGCGCCCGCCTCGCCGCCGGCCGCCGCCTGACGTGGAGACGCCACCGCCAGCCAGTGCGCCCCGGGAGCCACGATGACCGCGAGGATCCCGAGGAACACGAAGGTGCTGAGGCGCAGCTTCCTGCGCGCCAGCGCGTAGAGCGCGATCCCGACCGCGAGCCCCAGGAGCAAGCGCCCGCTGATCAGCCTTCCTAAGAGCTCCCACAGGTACGCTGCGGTGAAGGCGGAGAGGTTCTGAACCTGCGTCACCGCCTGCGCGATCGGCGGAAGCCCTGCGTCGTGATACAGCAGCAGAATCCCGAGCGGCACGGCGATCAGGTTCTTGGCGAAGTGCTGGCGCGCGTTGCGCGGCGGGAGCGCGGTGAAGATCGCCAGGGCGAGATTCAGCCACGGATTGAAGCCCAGGTAGCCGCAGGCATACAGGGCGAGCTTGGCGAGAAAGTAGGCGCTCCACAGACCCATGGCTCAAGTCGCCCGGCGTGCCGGCGTCAACCGCCGGCCCGCTCGAAGGAGCTCGCGCACCTGGTTATAGGCGCTCAGCAACAGGCGCGCGTAGCCCGTGGCCCCGAAGGAGAACACTTCCGCGAAGCTCGCCAGCGGCTTGTCCTCGGTGATGCCGCTGTCCCAGTCATCCCACGCGTCGGGCGACCCGAAGGTGCAGCGCACGAAGGCGCGCTGCTGCTCAATGCTGAGCGCGCCCAGGAGCAGGCCGATGTGACCCTCGCTTACGGTGGCGACCTCGACCGG
Organism: uncultured Gammaproteobacteria bacterium; assembly: GCA_963713175.1. GTDB lineage: Bacteria > Pseudomonadota > Gammaproteobacteria > Steroidobacterales > Steroidobacteraceae > 13-2-20CM-66-19. The sequence continues at coordinate 162,968 of CAVQKW010000006.1, forward strand.
GAACTCGTGTCGACCATCGTCGGCCTCGATGATCACGCTCACGCGATCACCGACACTGACGGACGTGACGGGCACCTGGGGCTTCAGACCTAAGCCTCCCATCGCAAAGTCGGTCGTCTCACAGACGACCCAGCCGCCATGGGCCAGCTGGAGCGTGGCCGGCATGCGCTTCGGCACCCGCGGCGTCGAGCGCACCTGGCGCGTCTCGGCCGCAACCCCGAGCACGGCCCCGAGCAGGATGATGTTGAAAAGAGTCCAGATGAGATTCAGCACCACCGTATCGGCTTCGAACGAATTCCAGAACAGGAGCCGCGGGATCGCGATCAGCGCGCCGCCCACGTTGAGCACCACCAGCACCAGGTAAGGTGTCGAGATGCGCCAGTCGAAGAACTCGCGCTCCACGAGTCCCCCCTTGGCCGTCACGTTGAACTTGCCGTGGCGCGGCGCGATGAGGGCCACCGTGGTGGGGAGCGCGATGTACCAGGACAGCACCGCCTCGTAGGCCTCGTTCCAGAACGAGTGACGGAAGCGCCCCTGGATGTGGGAATTGGCGAGACTCGACTGCACCAGGTGCGGCACGGCATAGAGCGCAATCGAGGATGCCGCCGCGCTGATGATGTGGAACTGGAAGTACAGGTACGCGAGCGGGGCGGTGAGGAACACCAGGCGCGGGACGCCCGAGAAGAAGTGCAACATGGCATTGCTGTAGCACAGGCGCTGCAAAGGGGTGAGTCCCGGTCCCGTGAGGGGGTTATCGAGCCGGAATATCTGCGCCATGCCGCGGGCCCAGCGGATGCGCTGCCCGATGTGTCCCGAGAGGCTCTCGGTCGCGAGTCCCCCGGCGAGCACCTGGCGCAGGTACGCGGTCGTATAGCCGCGCCGATGGAGCTTCAACGCCGTGTGCGCATCCTCGGTCACGGTCTCGACGGCGATGCCGCCGATCTCCTCCAGCGGCCCGCGCCTGAGCACGGCGCATGAGCCGCAGAAGAAGGCTGCGTTCCACAGATCGTTGCCGTCCTGGATCAGGCCGTAGAAGAGGTTGCCCTCGTTGGGCACGCGACGGAACGTGCCGAGGTTTCGCTCGAAGGGATCCGGTGAGAAGAAGTGATGCGGGGTCTGCAGCATCGCGCAGCTCGGGTCCTTCAGGAGCCAGCCCAGGGTGGTGGTGAGGAAGGTGCGCACCGGAATGTGGTCGCAGTCGAAGATCGCGACGAACTCGCCGCCGGTCACGGTGAGCGCATGGTTGAGATTGCCGGCCTTGGCGTGCGCATTGTTGCTGCGGATCAGGTATTGCGCGCCGCAGAGCGCTGCGAACTCACGGAAACTCGCGCGCCGGCCGTCGTCCAGGATGTAGACGTTCAGCTTCTCGGCCGGCCAGTCGAGGCTGAGCGCGGCGAGCACCGTGGGCCGCACGACCTCGAGCGATTCGTTGTAGGTCGGCACGAAGACATCGACCGTGGGCCAGAGTACGCGGTCATCGGGCAGCGGCACGGGCTTGCGGCGCAGCGGCCGCGCGTTCTGTACGTAGCCGAGCACCATGATGAGCCAGGTGTAGCACTCGGCGGCGAGCAACCCGGTGCCGAAGAACGCCTCGAACCCGGGACTGAGATCCATGGTCTGCGTACAGCGCCACCAGATGTAACGCGACGAGGCCACCATCGAGAACACGATCATGAGGATTCCGGGGCCATAGCCCGGGAGCTGGCGCACCAGGAGCGTCAGCAACCACATCGAGGCGAGCAGCGAGAGCTGCGCTCCGGTGGCGAGCGGCGTCGAGGCGGCGAGCGCGAACAGCGCGAGCGCGATGACGCCTGCGGTGAGCCGGGTGAGCGGGCCGGCCGCGGAGTACCGGCGCGCCAGGGCTTCCGATGAGCTTTCGAGGTGCGCCGCCATGCCGTACAGGAGCGGCGCGATGCGCGGCGCGATCGCGTGGTGCAGGAGAGCGCCGAAGGAGGCCACCGGTCGCAGGCTCGACTTCAGGTGCTTCTCGGGGCTCGACCACTCGCCGCGCGGCGGGTCGAGAAATAAGAGATGCAGCAGCCAGGCGCGGATGCTGCGCGGGTTGGGGATCCCCAGTGTCTTCGCCAACCGCAGGAGCACTGGCCGCAGCGGCCGGATCAGCCAGCGCGGCCAGGGCCGCGCAGCATCCGCCGGCAGCACGAACAGGTGCCACAGCCAGTGGCCGACCTCCTGAGCCCAGCCGACCTGCAGCGGTCGCCCGGGTGGGATCAGGAACGGCGGTCGCCGCAGCCGCAGTGTCTCGTTGACATTGAGCATCGCGACGGCATTTTGCGGTGCCTGACGTGCGCTTGCGCGGCGGCAAACGTGCGGCGGATAACAGTTTTGGGAATAAGTCAGGAGCACCGCAACGTATACACGTTCGTAGTGTGCTAAATCCTCGCCCCATCAGGTAAATGTGGATTTGCAGCCGCGCATGGCAGGCATGGATTACGTCACACGGAAACGGGGGCTCGCCGCCGCCGCACTCCTCGCGGTGCTCGTGGCGGGCGCAGCCGCCGCGGCCCCAGGTTCCGCGCCGCTGCCCGCGAAGGAGTCGGCCGCGAGTGAGACGCGCAGCACGTTTTCCGAGCTCGGCGCCGGTTCGATGTCCCTGCAGGGGGTGAGCTCGACCGCCGGTATCGATTTCGGCATACGGCGGGACCAGCTGGTCGTGGGCGGTGTGCTGCACCTGCGCATGACCTACTCGCCGTCGCTCATCCAGGAGCTATCACACCTGCGCGTGAGCCTCAACGGCCAGACGGTTGCCGCCGTGCCGCTCACCCGGGCCGATGCCGGACGCGAGGTGGAGCGCGCGATCACGCTCGACCCGCGCTACTTCAGCGACTACAACCACATTGAGCTCGATCTCATCGCCCACTACACGAGCGAGTGCGAGGATCCGCAGAACTCATCGCTGTGGCTCAAGGTTGGCGGTGACAGCGACGTGTCGCTGAATCTTCGGCCCCTCGAGCTGCGCGATGATCTGGCGCTGCTACCGGCGCCGTTCTTCGACTCGCACGAAAACCGCCACCTGGTATTGCCGATCGTGCTGCCGGCGCATGCTACGCGGGGACTCGTACGCTCGGCGGGCCTGGCCGCCTCCTGGTTCGGCATGCTGGCCGACTATCGCGGCGCGCGCTTTCCGGTGAGCTTCGATCAGCTGCCCGCGCGGCATGCGCTGGTGTTCGCGACCAACGATTCGCGCCCGAGCGGGCTCGCGCTGCCTCAGGTCGCAGCGCCGACCGTGAGCATCGTCGACCACCCCGCCGACCCCTCCGTGAAGCTCCTGGTCTTCCAGGGCAAGGATGAGGCGCAGCTGCGCCAGGCGGTCGAGGGCCTGGTGCTCGGCAACACGGTGCTGAGCGGCAACTCGGCCACGGTGAGTGAGGTCAGCTACGCGCGCCGCGCTCCGTATGATGCGCCGCGCTGGGTGCGGAGCGATCGGCCGGTGAAGCTCGGCGAGCTGGTCGATGACCCCGGAGCGCTGCAGGGCCACGGGGTGACGCCGCCGCCGATGACGGTCAATCTGCGCCTGCCGCCGGATCTTTTCACCTGGAACAGGGCCGGCGTGCCGGTGGATGTGCACTACCGGTACACGGCGCCCGCCGAGAAGGACAACTCCGTCCTCACGGTATCGATCAACAACCAGCTGCTGCGCTCCTACCGCCTCGCGCCCGAATCCGAGGCGAGCGGCGGCGGGCGTTTCCTCGTGCCGCTGCTGCAGAACGACGGCTCGCGGGAGACCCGGGGCCTTTTGATCCCGGCCTTCCAGCTGGCGAGCGACAACCAGATGCTGTTTCAGTTCTCGATGGACTTTCATCGCGAAGCGAACTGCAAGGAAATCTTCATCGACGACACGCGCGAGGCGATCGATCCGGACTCCACCGTCGACATCTCCGGGTTCGCGCACTACACCGCGCTCCCCAATCTCGAGCTCTTCGCCAACGCCGGATTCCCCTTCACACGCGACGCGGATCTCGCCGAGACCGCGGTGGTGCTGCCGGATGCCGGGGACGCGACGGCGCTCGAAGAGCTGTTCTTCGTCCTGGGACGCATGGGCCGGCAGACCGGCGCCGTGGCGCTCGGCTACAAGCTGCTGGACACCCGGGAGGCGCTCGCGGCGAAGGACGTCGACCTCCTGGTGTTGAGCGGCGGTGACTCGAGTGAGCTGCTGCAGCACTGGGATGCGGATCTGCCGCTGACTCTCGACAAGGTGGGCCGCACCTACCGCTCGCTCTCTCCGGCCACGCGCTCATACGCGGAAGGTGCGTCCCGCACGCCTGCGGAGGCCGCTGGCCACGTGCAGCTGCACGCCGACGGGCCACTCGCCGCGCTCCTCTCCTTCGAGTCGCCGCTCACGAGCGGCCGTACCGTGGTCGCGCTCATCGGCACCGACGCGGCGGCGCAGCGCTCGGTGGTCGAGGCGCTGGATGACAGCAGCAAGGTCTCGTTGATCCGCGGCCAGCTCGCGGTGATTCGCGAGGGCTCGGTACAGAGCTTCGAGCCCGATGAGGTCTACTACGTCGGGTCGCTCTCCTTCTGGCAATGGCTGTGGTTCCACTTCTCGCGGCACGCACTGCTGCTGATCGTCCTGTCGCTGGCCGCGGCAGTGGCAGTGGGCCTCTTGCTCTACGGCGGACTGCAGCGCCTCGTGAGCCGGCGTCTGGAAGGCCGCGCGGGGAAGTGACGCATGCGCTGGCGCGGGTTCTGTGGCGTGCTCGCCGCCGCCGCGCTGCTGGCGGGTGCGGCGCGCGCCGATGAGGGCGCGTGCGCAGCCTGGCCCGAGTGGCGGGCGTTCGAGCGCCTGTACGTGAGCGCCGACGGACGGGTGATCGATGCCAGCACACCGCAGTCGCTCAGTACTTCCGAAGGTCAGGGGTACGCCCTTACCTTTGCGCTCATCGCCGATGACGCGCAGAGTTTCGCAAGAGTACTCGCGTGGACCCGCGACAACCTCGCGGGCGGAGACCTCACGCGCCGTCTTCCGGCCTGGAAGTGGGGACGCGGCGAGGACGGTCGATGGGTCGTGCTCGATGGTAACTCCGCCGCGGACGCGGACCTGTGGATCACCTACGCGCTCGCGCAAGCCGGCACGCTTTGGCACAACGCCACCTACGCGCAGCTGGCACGCGCGATGGCATCGCTCATCCTGCGCGACGAGGTCGCTCTCGTTCCCGGGCTGGGCGCGACGGTGCTGCCGGGCCCGCGAGGCTTCGTCACCGGCGAGACCTGGCGGCTCTCCGCCAGCTACGTACCGCTGCAGGTGCTGCGTGCGCTGCAAGGCGAGGGCGATGCGGCGCTGTGGAGCGAGCTGCTCGAGTCTTCGTACCGCGTGATCGCAGCGTCCGCGCCGCGCGGCTACGCCGCCGACTGGATCCTGTACGCCCAAGGCGAGGGATTCTCAGCGGATGCGGCCACGCACGGGATCGGCAGCTACAACGCGATCCGCGTGTATCTCTGGGCGGGCATGCTTGCCGAGGGTGACCCGCAGGCAGGTCCCCTGGCGCGCGTACTTGAGCCCATGGCCGCGGCCAGCGCCCGGCAGCCACCGCCCGAGTCGATCGATACCCTCAACCTCGAGCCGCACGGGCAGGCCCCGGTCGGGTTTCTCGCGGCGATCGCGCCGCTCCTGGTGCATCTGAAACTCACCGACGCGCTGCCCGCTTACCGCAAGCGCATCGAAGCCGAGTCGCTCAAGGACGATCAGCATTACTACAGCGACGCGCTGACGCTGTTCGGTCTCGGTTGGCTCGAGGGCCGCTTCCGCTTCGATCGGCACGGTGACCTCAACGTCCGATGGAGCGGCTCGTGCCACGCCAACTGATCGCAGCGCTCGGTCTGTGCTGCTGGGCACTACCCGCGGCCGCCGCCGTCATGTGGCCACCGGCCAACGAACAGCTGCTGCACGACGCGCGCTTCTGGGAGGCGCGCGACCGCGGGGATCTCGCGCAGCTGGCACTGAAAAAGCTGGTGGCGGCGCGTCCCGACCTGCCCGAGGCGCTGCTCGAGCTGGGTGAGCTCGACCTGCGGCTCAATGACTTCACGGCCGCGAAACAGGTGGAGAGCGAGCTCGTGCGGCGCTTCCCTAAGCTCTCGGCCGCCGGCGACTTCGCCACCGAGATTCGCCTCGCTACCCGCGACCGTCTCAAGTTTGCCTCCGTGCGGCGCCTGGTCGAGATCGGCCGCACGTCCGAGGCGAGGGCGCAGCTCGAGCGGCTGTTTCCTAAAGCACCGCCGGGCGGCCCGCTCGGCATCGAGTACTACCTGCTGCTGGCACGCACACCGGGAGGCTTCGCGCCCGCGCGCGAGGGTCTCCAGCATCTCGCGCAGGTCCACCGGGATGATCCACGCTACGAGCTGGCACTCGCACAGCTCCTGGTGCGGGAGGGCGATTCCGCCGCCGGGGGAGTGACGCTCCTGCAACAGCTCGTGCAGCGCGACGACGTGCGGCGCGATGATGCCGACCGGGCGCTCGCCTCGGGACTCGCGCGTCTCGGGGCCGGGCGGGCGCCGGCATCGGTGTTGAATGCCTACCTCGCGCGCCATCCCGGGGACACCGAGATCGCCGCGCTGCGCGCCGAGCAACAGCGCTTGGACGAAGAACGCGAGCTCCTCTCACCCGCGACGCGGGCACGCGCCTTGCCCCAGCTGCAACGACGCCTGGCGGCCGATCTCGCCTCGGCAGCGGGCCCCAGCGAGGCGCGCGCCGCGGCGCGCCGCTGGCTGGAGCGCAGCCGGGCATCCTTCGATGAGCGCCAGGAGCCGCGCGCCGCGCTCGAGCTGCGCGCGGCGCTCGCTTTCCATCGCGGCGCTTTCGAATCGCAGATCGCGCTCGTAACGGAGCTCGCCAGCGTCGGCGCCACGGCCGAGGCGGGCGAGCTGCTCGCGGACGCCTCGAACCTCGAGCCACAGTCCACCTGGCTCTTCGAATCGCGAGTGCGCTGGCTGATCGCGCACGGCGACAGCGCCAAGGCGATCGAGCTTCTTCGCGGTCGGGCACTTACGCCCAAGTGGGGTGCGCAGTCGCGGGATGAGCTGCTAGCGAAAGCGCTTGAGCAGCGGGCCGCTGGGGAGGCGCGTGCCGGGCAGCGCGATGCGGCCACCGCGGACCTTACGGCTGCGGTGCGGCTGGCACCGCGCGATCCCTGGCTGCGCTACGCCCTTGCAGAAGATTGCCGCAAGCGCGGCGATGCGCAGGGCGGCCGGGATCTCATGAGCGAGGGTGTAGGCAGCGCTCCCGGGGAGTCCGAGATGCGTTACGCGCAGGCGCTATATCTCTCACATGTCGAGGACTACGCGGCGGCCTATGCGGCGGTAGATGCTGTCGGTCCGGCGCAGCGCACCGACAGCATGAATGAGCTGCACGATCGCATGCGTGTCGCCCTGGCGCGCGCCGAGGCGCGACGCCTGAAAGCGGCCGGCGACTGGCAAGGCGCCCGCGCGGCGCTCCTCGGGGCCGATCCGGTTGCCGCGCACAGCTTCGATCGCGCGGCCGAGCTCGCCTATTCCTGGATCGACCTCGGCGACACCGCGCACGGCTTAGGTCTAGTACAGCCCTACGTCTCCGGCGCGGGGGCGAGCAATCCGCAATTACTGCTTGGCTGGGCCCAGGTACTGAACAGCGCGGAGGATGATCTGCGGCTGAGGACCGCTCTGGCACAGCTGCGCGCGCTGCCGCAGCTTGATGCCGCAAGCCACACCGACCTCGAGCGCCTGCAGCGCGCACTCGACTTTCGGGAGATTCGCGCGCTCGAGAGGCAAGGGAAATACGCCGAGGCCGCGCGGCGGCTGGACGCGCTGCTCGCTGCCCAACCGCAGGATCGGCAGTTGCGGGTGGCGCGCGCTGAGCTTGATCTCGCGGCCGGCAAGCCGCGCGCCGCACGCGACCGGCTCGCATCACTCGCCGCCGAGGACCCGGACGACCTCGACGTGCGGCTGTCGTACGTGCGCGCACTCACCGATTCCGGCGATGCGGCACTCGCACGCGCGCAGTTGCAAGCGATCGAAGCGCGTATGCCCGCGCACGACGAGGAGTTAGAGATCAGTCTCGCGCGGCGGCAGCTGGCACTCGGCGCGGCGGCGCAGGCGCTTACCACGCTCAAGCCGCTGCTCGCAGCGCCCGTGTCGCGCACGGACGTGCTGATGCTGGCCGGGCGCGCCGAGCTCGCGCTGCACCATCTTGCGCGGGCGCGCGATTACTTCGGCCGGGCGGCCGCGGGCAGCGTGGGTGCGGACGCCCTGGCCGCAGTGCGGGCCCGCCAGCAGGTCGAGGATCGGCTGCAATCGAGCGTGACCGCCGGGCTCCTCGTATGGCATCAGCCGGGCTCGCCCGGCATGTCACAGATCGATGCGGTGACGGTTCCAAGCTCGTGGCTGCTCGCACAGAATGACGGCGCGCGCATCACCGCGCGCGCGGATGCCGTCTGGCTCGATGCGGGACGCTGGAGCACGAGCCCGCAATCGCTGCCGCTCCTTGGCACGATTCAGGCGGCAGGTCCCGGCGCGGCGCTGCGCTATACCGCCGACACCCAGACGGGCTTAAGCCCCGCGGTCGGCTACCAGAACGATACCCTCGCGGCCGACCTCGGCGCGACGCCCCTCGGGTTCCTCTTGCCGAACGTGGTCGGCGGCCTCGAGTGGACACCCAGCTGGCACTCGGTGAATCTGACGCTCGGTGTGGCGCGCCGAGCGGTCACGAGCAGCGAGCTGTCGTACGCGGGCCTGCGGGATCCGGTCGCCGGGACGGAATGGGGTGGGGTGGTGCAAACCGGCCCTTACGCAGGCTTTGGCATCTATCGCGAGAACTACGACGTCTCCGGCGGCGTGCGCGTCGTCGAGATCACCGGGACGCGGGTGGAGGACAATCAGCTCGCCGATGCGCACCTGAGCGGCAGCTGGAAATTCCTCTCACAGCCGGACATGCGCGCCGATGCCGGCGTGACCCTCACCTATTGGAACTATGAGCGCAATTTGTCGAACTATACCTTCGGCAGCGGGGGCTACTACAGCCCGCAGTCGTACCTGAGCCTCGCGACTCCGGTCGAGCTCGACGGCGAGCGCGCCGGATGGACCTACAAGCTGCGCGGCGCGGTCTCGTACACGGTGAGCCAGGTGAGCGGCATCGCGTTCTATCCGGATGATGCGGCTTTGCAGGCGCAGGCCGCGCGCGAGCCGTTACCCGAGGGCTACACCACACCTTATTACGCGGGCTACCACAGCAATGGCTTCGGCTTCTCGGCGTACGCGGCCGCCGAGCGGCAGCTCACCGAGGCGCTGGTGGTAGGGTTCCTCATCGACATCGATCGCACCGACTACTATCACCCGACCTCGATCGGTATCTACCTGCGCCATGCCCTTGGCCGGGAGGCGACTCGCATCGCTTCGCCCCCGCGGCCGATCGATCCCTACAATCGCTAGCGCGAGGCGATGACTCTGCGACAGGGCCGGGGTGCCGTCTTGCGCATCGCTGCGCGAGCGCCGGCGCGGCGCCCGGTGGTCGGCTTCAGGCTGATTTGCGCGGCATAAAGATTTATAAAGTCATATATTGCGCGTATGCCGCCAAAGGCATGGCGTCCGCGCCCAGGTCCAGCGATTTGCGCAGACCATGGATTGCTAGTGCGACTGTGAAGTTCATACCCCTGGCCTGGGCCGCCCTGTGGCGCAACGGTACGGAGTCGGTGCTGACGCTGCTGGCGCTGTCGGTCGCGTTTGCGCTGTTCGGCACGATGATCGCGCTCAATGCAGCCTACGAGCGGGCCATCGACGACACCCGAATGGACCGGCTGATCGTCGCCTGTGCCTTCGACTGCGGAGTAATCCCGCTCGGCTATCGCGAGCAGCTGGCGCGCATCCCGCACGTCACGGCGGTCGGCGGCGCGATGTGGATCGCCCCGCACGAGCAGGACCGCGCCACCGGATAACGGTCATGCTCGTGGATGAAGGGATGCGCTCGGCGTGGCCGGAGCTGCCGATGAGCGCAACGGACTGGCGGGCCCTCGACGCGAACCCGTCGGGCATCTTTCTCACGCGCACGGCGGCAGCGCGTCGCAATGTGCGGGTCGGCGACACCGTGACCGTCAACAGCGGTCCCGGCGCCACGGCGGACGGCAGGGGCATCTGCTACTTCACGGTCCTCGGATTCATCCCCGATCCGGCAGGCTCGGGAGCGGGTTCCGTCGGGCCGCGGGGGGACCTGGAGACCATCGTCGGGAACCTGCGTTACCAGCAAAATTGGGGTCGACCTGACGAGCAGAACATCGTCAACATCATGCGCGTCGCCGTTGATCGCCCGGAGCACGCGCGCGCGGTCTGTCGGGAGATCGAGGCGCGGTTTACCAACGCGACTCCCGCGCTCTACTGCGTTCCGGCGAGAGAGGATGCCAGAAGAGACGGCCGAGGCGAACATCAATATGCGTCAGATCAGTCTCGGCATTGGGGCTGCCGGACTTTTCATGATCTTGTTTCTATGCGCGAATGGGATTGCCGAGTCCGTTCGCGAGCGGCTCCCGGAGTTCGCAGTCCTGAAGGCCGTGGGCTTTGGAGAATGGCCGCATCGCCATGCTGGTAGTCCTGGAAGCCGCCGTCCCGACGGTTCTGGCCGCTCTGCTCGGCAGCGCGCTCGCACTAGGGGCGGGGGCGTTCGTCGCGCAGCTCGCGGTCAAGGGGGTGGTCGACATGCCCGAAATGCGCGCATCGCCTGCGGCGTTCGGCTGGGCGCTCGCAGCAGCTCTGCTTATTGCGCTCTTCAGCGCCGTGGCGCCGCTCCAGCGGACCCGGCGCGCGGACGTTGCCGCGGTTATTGGCGGACGATGAGCGAGCTGCGTCAAATCGCGGCAGTCTGTCTCGTGGGCATCGGCAGCCTGCCGCAGCGGTATGCTACGGCGCTCGTCATCGTCGTCGGCATGGCGTGCGTCGTCGGGGTGCTGACCTCGATGCTGTCGCTGACCGCGGGCTTGGCGCGCGCGTACTTAAGGCCCGAGGACGCGACGCGTGCCATGGTGTGGCGCGCAGGCGCCACCTTCGAGCAGAGCCGCAGCCTCAAGCCCGACGCCATCGGCACGATTCTCGATGCTCCCGGGATAGCCAGGGGGCCGGATGGCGCGCCGCTTGCGGACGCGGAGTTCCTGATGGACATGCTGCCGATCGAGGGATATGCCGCCGGCTCGCTGCAGCTGAGCGGCGTGGGCCGCGCCGGCCTCGCGTTGCGGCCTGCGTTCAGGATCGTCGCCGGCCACATGTTTCGCACCGGCACGCGCGAGCTGGTGGTGGGCGTGGGCGCAGCACGGAAGTTCGGCCTCGCCGTCGGGAGCGAAGTACGGCTGCGGGACGGTGAGTGGCCGATCGTCGGGGTCTTCAGCTGCGGCAGCCGATATCATTGAAAGCTATCTCGTCGGCGACGCGATCCACTGTGATGGCGGCGCGGCGACGCGCGGGCTTCGCCCAGGTGATCGCGCAGCTCGTCGATGCCAGGGCCTACCCGGCATTTCAGAGGTGGCTCACGGAGAATCCCGCGCTCTCGGTCTCGCGTCGAACGCAAGACGGACTACGATCGGCGTGAGCTCGGGATGAATACCGCCTTCTTCACCCGCATGGCGTATGTGATTGGCGCCATCATGGCGCTCGGAGCGCTGTTCGGGGTCGTGAAGATCATGTACGCGGCGGTCCGCGCGCGCACCCGCGAGATCGGCACACTGCGTGCGATCGGCTTCGGCGCGACCCCGGTTGCGCTGTCGGTCCTCCTCGAGGCGGCGCTGCTCGGTGCGATCGGTGGGCTCCTCGGTTCCGCGATCGCCTGGCTGATATTCGACGGCCGCGAGGTGTGGGTGTGGGGAGCGTTCAGCCTGCGCGTGTCACCGCCCCTGTGGGTGCTAGGGTTCGTGTGGGCCCTCATCACCTCGCTGCTCGGGGGTCTCCTTCCGGCGCTGCGCGCGGGACGCCTGCCGCCATTCGAGGCCCTTCGAGCCGAATAGCCTGAAACCGGCGCCGCCGCCGCCTGCGGATCGGCGCAGTCACGACTCATTTCCCGCTGTTTCCGCGCATTCCCCCCGGAGGGGGAATCCTTCTTGGCCGCGGCCGGATGGCAACGAGCGCTGACGCGCCGTTCCCCCGCTCTCGATGTCGGCTCCCGCACGGAGCTTCTCGAGGTACGCCGCGCACGCGTCAGTTCGGTCACGCTGCTTCCCGCTGGTCTCGGTGAGCACATGAAGACCCTCGAGGAGTTGAGCGGCCTTGCCTGTTCCTTACCAAGCGCCGGCGCTGGTAAAGGATTGCTTTCTAGCGATGAGGACTCGCAAATTGCCGAGAACTTTGGGCAGGCGGGTAAGGATGCTGGCCTAAAGAACCGGGCCGCGTGCGCACATGACCTGGCACTCACTCACCCGGCGTTACGGTGTTGCGGAAGTCAACGTAGCGCAAATGGACTCCCTTCGCGGCGGGCGAACGCCGCGCCCAGCACAAGCCGCTACCTAATTCACAGATTTCGACCGTGGGCGGTGAGAAGGTATCAAAGGCCTCGCGGGTTAAACGTGCGTCCACGGCGTTCGCATCATGCTCTGGCTTCTGATCTCGCTCTTTTTCGTTTGGTGCGCGTTTCGCGAAATCCGGACAAGCATCATCGCTGCGGCCGGTTTTGCTCGACCGATCCCACTATCGAAACCCTACCTCGCGATCGTGTTGGCGCTAGCCGTGCTGTTTGCCTGGCCGCCAATTCATACCTGGCATTTTGAACGCTTCTTGTCGGCGAAAGCGACCGAGCTCGCCGACAACCATCGCGCCAAAGTTCACTGCAACACCGTCTGGGACACGATGCTCGACTCCGAGATGCTCGCTTCCGGGCATGCCAGCCTGGAAACCGGAGAAATCGGTCTTCAATACCCCTGGTGCCAGACCTTGAGATCGTATCTCAATCACCCGGCGCGCGCGGACGGCGACGAGCTGTTCAGCCTCGCGATGTTCACGCACGAGAGCATGCACGTGCGTGGGGAGCTCAATGAAGCCCGAACGGAATGCGAGGCGGTCCAACGAAACTACCGTGCGGCGAAGCTACTCGGTGTTCCGGATGCCGTCGCGAAGAGAAACGCCCTGGACTACTACAACGTCCTTTACCAGGAACGCGGAAAAGGAGGGATCATGCAGCGGGAATATTATTCTGCCGAATGTGCTCCGGGTAAGGCCATGGACGAGCATCTGAGCGATTCGACGTGGGCGCCGCCGTAAGAACCGGCTGTTTGTAAATACTGGATTTATTGGTGCTCACTACGGGAATGGACAGCCGTGAACTCTATAGCATCGAGGACGCCCGGTTTGTGTTGGGCGGCATCGCGCGTAAGACGGATCTACGCTCTCTTAAAACGACGGCGAGCTCACGAGCGTTGTGATTGGTCGCCGGCGCTTCATCCCGGCCGCCGCCATCACCGCCTTCATTGGAACCAGCACCATGCACGTCGCGCCTGCCGAGCGTCGCGCCACGGGCAAGCACCGTGTGGTCCAGATGCCGCTGCAGCTCGAACCTCTGGCGGCCAAACGCTCTCGCCGGCGGCTCGTGCCCTTGCGTTGAACAGGTCGGCGAAGAGCGCTCGGCAGACGTAAGCGCTGCGCGTGATTCGCCGTGTCACGCCCGTCGCAGTCGTTACGACCCAGCAGGCGATCCAGTTGCGGAGGGACTCGAACGCAAACCCCGGGGCGGGTTACTCAGACCGTCAGCTGGTCAACCACCTCTCAGCGCTTTGCGGCACGCCGAGCGCCGCTGCTAATCGCCTCAGATTCCGCTCCACCTTGCCGGGCGTGGACCATCGGGTCACTTGGCCGAGGAGGCCCTTGATGACGGGTCGTGAAGATTCCTCAAGCAGCAGGCGCAGGTGCGGCCGACGATTGGCTGGCACCTTGCCCGTGAGGAGCGCGTGCAGCAGCTCATGCTCCGTAAGGGGAGCTTTGAAGCTCACGCTGGCGGTGGTGCTTGCAATCTTCAGAAAATCTGGTGCCTTGACAGCAGGCTTGCGATCGACAACGAGCGCGAGCCTCAGCTGCTCGAGCACCGCCTGGACTTTGCGGATTCCTAAGTCGGTGACAACCCCATTTTCGAGCTGATTGAGAGTGGTGCGGGAAATCTGAGCGCTGGCGGCGAGCTGCGCTTGCGTCCCGCCGTGCGCGAGCCGAGCGCGGCGGATTTCCTGGCCTATCTCTGGAAGAGGATAATTCATGGCTCCCTCGGTGTTAAGTATGCTTAACACGAAGGCTCGTAGCAACATCATGAAGCCCCAAGTTACGGACATCGAGTTGTGTATTGTTACGGATACATGGCTATAGTATTCTACGGAGATAAGGCTGGTTAATATTACGGACAAACGCGCATGGCGAGCTCCCCTTTCGAGCAGGCAAGAAGCTGGTGGAAAGAGCGCACCGATCGGGAGCGCTACGTCGTCGCGCCCGCCGAAGCCCCGTCCGCGCAAGTCGCCCGTGTGCTCCGTCAGGAGGGGCTGGTCCTCGATGTAGCCGGCAAGAGGGCCTGGATCCTCACGCCCGGCAGGCCACCGGACGGGCGGGCAGTCTTTTTTTCGAACTACTGGCCGGTGGTCACCCTGGTACTTAAGCGCTACGAACCGGTCGCCATTGCCGGCGTCGCCGCGATTCGTCTGCACCTCGAGGACTTCTCTACCCCCGAGGAGCTCCCAGCGTATCAGGGCGCCAACCAGAGCGAATATGCGCTTGCACTTTATCCGGGATTCCGCCTCCGGCTGCGCCCGCGTGCACTCGCGGCAGGCGGCATCCTCACGCTCACTGCCCCCGGCAAGGTGACCATTCCGGTTCAGGCTCCCGCGGATCTGCTGACGACTCTGGGAGAATCAGAAGTCACGGCCGGCATTGAGTCCGTGTCCGCCTGGCTCCGCCACCTCGTCGTTCGCACGCCAGACCTCGAAGCTGCGGTGGAACGGAATCCGCGCCCGGTGATCCTGAAGCGCATCGCGGACCTCGCCGCGGAGCTTCACAACGAGTCGCTCGCCCGCCAGCTCGAGCAGCTCGTGCGCCGGATTTCGCATCGCGAGACCACTCCCTCCCGAACGGGCATTGGCACCCGAATCACGGTTCCGCCGACGCTCAAAGAGATGCCGCGCGGCACCGGTTCGCCCTGGCTCGATGCCCAGGCCATGCGCCTCGCGCGTCAAGAGGCCGACATTCAACGCCTCGTGGGCAAGGCGGCTGCGGAGCTTCCGACCTTGAATTGGTCGACGCTGCGCGCGAATGCCGAGCAGAACAAGGCTTACGACGCCTACCACAGCACGACGATGGAGGGTTACCGGATCTCGCGGGAGATCTCGGATGCCATCGTGCGCGGGGAACCATTGCCCGGCGGTCCGCAAGACCGGCAAACCCTCGAGGCGGCGATGGCCGTGCAGGGTTACACCGGCGCTTATGCGCAAGTACTGGAGCGCGCGCGCAGGAAAGACTTGATCGACACGGCACTGATTCTCGATCTCTACGAGGCGCTGTTCAGACCGGCGGTCGACGCCCGGACCACGGACGCGGCGGCACTGCGCGGCTGGCGCGTGGCTAGCGTGGGACTGCGCGGGTGGCGCTACGTGCCACCGAACCCGAAGAAGATTCCGGATCTCATCGGCGGTCTCGAGCGCTTTGCGGCGCGCGAGAATCTTGCGCCCGTGACTCGAGCGTTCCTCGTGCATCTGGAGTTCGTAACCATTCATCCCTTCATGGATGGCAATGGGCGACTCGGCCGGCTCCTCATGAACTACGCACTGCTCAGCGCCGGGTTGCCCTGGGTTACGATCCGGAGTGACGAGCGCGCTCCGTTCTTCAAGGCCATTGAGAGCGCGCAAGTGGATGACGATGCGGGGCCCTTTGTCGAGTTCGTCTGGCACCTCATTGGCCAAGCGGTCGCCGAGCTCAAACCCAAAGTCCGACGGAAGCGGCGGTTGCGGCGAGGGCGGCGCGCTCGACGAGGCTGACTATCTTGGCAGTTGACCATGCGCATTGCGCGCCGATGAGCCGCCATCTCCTTGATTTGGCCGGGTGCATGAAGGCGAAGGTTCTCCGCGCACGACGACGCATTCAAGCGCGTGGGCGCTGCTTACGAGGACCATCCTCGGAAATAGGCGAAGCACTGTGGCCCGTTCATCGCTCGGTGCTCAGATGACGTTGTCGCGCCGTGCGATTTGCTCGGCCACGCGCAACCCCGACTGCAGCGCTCCTTCCATATAGCCGGTGAAGGCATAGCAGGTGTGCTCGCCAGCGAAGTGCAGCCGGTCCTCGAAGCTCTGATGCATGAGCGGACCGACCCGAGTGACCTCGCCCCGCGCAGGGAAGGAATAGGAGCCGCGAGTCCACGGATCGTTTTTACGTGCGCGGCGAAGTGTGCCAGCTCGTGGCACAGGACCTCTCGGTGATTGACGAACGCTGAGAAGAACAGTGGACCGAGCTCAACGCGGCGATTGGAGACCACAAGGCGCGCGATTGAGCTGCGCAGCCGGGCGTTCGTGCGGATCGACACCGAGCCGGAAAGGGCGGGAACCCCCCATGTCGAGCACCACTTCTGAATGGCTCGCGCGACCGGCCCGTGCGGCGGTGCTCCTGCGGCGATCTTTCGTATCGACGCGATAAGAGCCCCGCCGTCATGCCCCGGTCTTCGTTGGTCACCGGAACCGCTCGGAGACGTCTCGCGAGTCATTCCGCTTCGGAATCACGGTGGAGGCGATCCGTAGGTAGATGGCGGCTCGGCTACCTCGGCCAGCAATTCCCCGGAATGATCCGACACGATCCGGTCGCGCACGAAGCACGAGCTGGCCTGGTCAGTGAAGTACACGTAGCATCCTTTAAGGCCTCTCGTCATGAGGGTGCGGTAGGTATTCTTGATGATCAGATCGGCCTTCCGATTCGCAGCGGTTGCGTCGGTCTTCACTAGTGCTTTGTAACCGCTGAGCGATTTGTCGTGCTTTGAGCGCTTTGTGGGTTGCGTGACGACGGCTCCGTCGCGCACGACGAAGTCGGGGCCGACGATGACGCCGATATAGTCGACCTCGAGGCCCTGGCAGGTATGGATACAGCCGATCTGCTCGACGGAATGGGGCGCGATCATGAAGAGGTTACTCTCCCCGGCGAGGTTCCATTGCATGGCGAACTTGTGTTCGGGAATCACCACGTCGGCGACACTGGAGTCCTTTCGGCTCATCCAATCCCAGCAGTAGCCGGCGACCATGCGGGCCTTATTGTGCGTCTTGTTGAGTCGCACGATCTCGCGGCGCAGCACCTCGGGCGAGTCGAATACTCGGAAGTCGAACTGACGGGTGTCGAGGAGGGCGTTTGCCTCGGCCGGGCGGATGCCGAGGGTATTGTCGAGCCAGGCGAGGTAGCCGTCCGATCCGTTGCAACGGAACTGCGACGCGAGCGGTGGGAGTGTCGTGACTTGCGCTCCGGCCTTGGCGGCTTTCTGAGTGATGTGCTCTCGCTCGCCGATGTCCTTCCATGTGACCCGCTGGTCCTCATCGAGAAAGAAGATCGAGCAGCGGGCGGCCCGAATGAGTTCCTCGATCTGGTTTTCGCCGAGGTTGGCATAAAGGCCGGACTTCTCGTTGAGGCGATGCGCCTCATCGACTACCAGCGCGTCGAACACGTTGGGCTCGGTGTCGGTGAATGAGCCCGAGCCCGTGAAGAGATTCGATATCTGCGACTTGCGGTGAGTGCCCGCTAACACGCTCTCGAAGACGGCCCGCGGAGCCGCGTTCTTGGTGACGTACTTCGTCAACAGGCGCCGGCGTGTCAGCTCGACCAGGAGATTAATCGCGATTACCGACTTCCCGGTGCCGGGGCCACCCTCGATGATCACGACCTGCTTCTCGCCGGTGGAGGCTTGTGACGCATGCGCAAGCGCTTCCTCGAAGGCGACTTTCTGGTCGTCGATGAGAATGAATTCCTGTCTTCCCGCGAGCATGCCGCTCAGACTCTCGATCAGACCTTTGGACGGGCGGATCCGGCCGTTCTCGACGCGGTAGAGAAGGGAGCGGCGGTCCCCGTGCCGGACATGCTGTTTGATGAAGGCGCGAAGACTCTGCTTCTCCTCCTCACCCTTCAGAAAAATCGGCGCCAGCTGGATGTAGTGGAGATAGAACTCGTGCTTGAGCGCCACCGCGTCCGCGCAATTGTGCAGGTAGGCACAGGGTCGAAGGCCGACGCTCCCCTCGTAGATCGTCTCGTTGAAGTTCGTCAGGAGCGAGGCGTACGACCAAGCCTGGTAGGAGGGGTGCGCAGTCTCCGCTTCTCCGCCGCCGAAGCGGGTGCGGACCAAGCCATCGCGGTCGGTCTTATCCGCCTTCTCCCACTGCTTGAGCTCGATGATCACCAGCTGCTCGACGTCGTCCGCATCCGTTCCGGACAGCATGAAGTCGATGCGCTTTGAGGTCTGCGGAATGCCGTATTCGATGGCAACGCCGCAGTCGCCCGGGATATCGTCGTCATTCACTACCCGTGCCACGGCAACCAGAGACTCTTTCCATGAGCGCACCTCGGAGCGTGACACCGACCTTCCGGTGCGCTGCATAAACTCGGCCAGAATCACGTCTTCAATGTTGCGGGTGAAGACGTCATTCAGGAAGCGCGCCTTGTCTCTCTGATAGATGATCACGATCGTGCTTCAGAGCTCGGAGTACTTCTTGCTGCTGCCGCGCACCTTATCGGCGGGATATCTCGCGGCGTTGATTTTGAGCTTTTCGGAAGCGGCGAGGGCGAGGTCGACGTCGAGCTTGTCCGCCAGCCGGATCAGATAGAGCAGCACGTCGGCGAGCTCCTCCGCGACTCTTGCTGCGCGTCTCCGGGCTGAGCGCGGCGGATTCGGTGTCCGAAAGCCATTGGAAATGCTCGAGGAGCTCCGCAGCCTCGACGCTTAGCGCCATGGCGAGGTTTTTCGGCGAATGAAACTGATCCCAATCGCGCTCGGCCGCGAAGCGGCGTAATGCCAGTCGCAGGTTATCCAGCGCATTGGGGTCGCGGGGTGATGGAGTGCTATTCATGTCCTGAACCTGGATTCGTTGTGCCACTCGAGAAACTCCCGACTCGGTCTCCTCGATGGCTCTTGTGGATAAAAGCGTAGCGGCTGGCCGTGGTGCGCATAATACTCGCGGCCGTTTTGCCATTCGGCCTTGAGACGCGAGCTCACCTCGAGGCGCAGTTCGGGTGTGATCGTGACGTAGCCCAGGTCGAAGAGCCGGTGCAGATCCGAGCGCAGCAGAATCCCGTTACTCACCTGGTGCGGGCCGTTCAGGGCGTACGGCTTAATGTGTGCGGCCTCAAGGACCGGCAGGGTCTTCTCGCCGGTCACGGCGCAGCGCCGCTCGTACGCGTCTGTGACGAGCACCCGGAACGCTCCTTGCCCGAGGCGACCGCGCGTGAGGTACTCCGCCCCGAAGCGCGCCTTGTCTTCCGCACCTGCCGCTAAGCCCGGTTCCGCGGCGCCGCGTCCGGCCATCCTCATGCGCACCGACTCCCAGATCGCATGCCCCTCGGCCGATTCAGACTCGTACGTCTTTCCCTGAACGATGTTGGGCGCCCAGCCGGAAGGCACGGGAAGCCACTCGGACTCATCGAGGAAGAAGGGCTCGGCGAGTACTGTGCAACCAATCATGGGATCGATCGCCTCGGATTCGCGCCGATAGCGGCGGATCCTCGTGTGCAGCTCCTCGAGGGACCCGACGCCGTTTTTAATCCCGAACGTGTCCCAGGCGAGCGATGTCGGGAGCGGCGTGTGGCTCACAAAGAAGCCGCCGCCGACTATGAAATTCTTTGGACTATGGAGCTTGAACAGGAACGGCTCACCCGGGGCCAGCGCACGGAAGGCGCGACCACCGCTCGGCTGCCAGAAGTTAACCTCGTCGGGCTCGAGGCGCCTGAGGCGAACAAACCAGTCCTCGTCGGTCACGCCGACCCAGATCTTCATTCAGCTCCCCCAGCGGCCATTCTCACCGAGTCTGTCCTGAACGCGGGGAATGTCCTACGAGAGGCGGAAGGACGGGGCTGCAAACCTTAGGAAGAGTTTACGAAGCACGGTGGCCAGGCCAGCGAATTCTTCGTAAGTCGCTGATTTATTGGCGCTCCCTACGAGATTCGAACTCGTGTTACAGCCTTGAGAGGGCTATGTCCTGGGCCTCTAGACGAAGGGAGCGGGCTTTCCGGGCCGTACGCGGGAGCGCGGTATTATAGAGAGCTGCAGCGTTTGCTCAAGCCGAAAGCCTAAGGAACGAATTGAACTCCCCCCACGCGTCCGTCGCGACGCCCCGAGCCGCCCCCCGGATCATTCCGCGAACCGAGCACTCGATCTCCCGCGCGCATATCTCGCCGAACGCGCTGCGCGTGCTGTACCGGTTGCGCGAGGCGGGGTTCGCGGCGTTCCTCGTAGGCGGGTGCGTGCGCGACCTGCTGCTCGGGCTCAGCCTAAGGACTTCGACGTTGCGACCGATGCGCTGCCGGAAGAGGTCAAGCGGCTGTTCCGTAACTGCCGGCTGGTAGGGCGGCGGTTCCGCCTCGCGCACGTGTTCTTCGGCCGCGAGACCATCGAGGTGGCGACGTTCCGCGCGACCAGCGCTCCGTCGCAGGGAGATGAGCCGCTGCCCGATACGGATCCTGAGGACGAGGTCCCCGAGCTCGACGATGGTGAGGCCGAGGGGACATCGCTCGACGAAGAGCTGGCTGCGCCTGCGAGCGCGCGGCGCGAACCTCAGCGCGAAGCGGACCCGGATTCCGACGGCGGTGCCGGTCACGGGCTGATGTTCGACGCCAGCGGGCGCATCCTGCGCGACAACGTCTACGGCACGATCGAAGAGGATGTCTGGCGGCGCGATTTCACCGCCAACGCGCTCTACTACAACATCGCGGACTTCTCGCTGTGGGACTACGTCGACGGGGCGAAGGACATCGCCGCACGCCGTCTGAAGCTCATCGGCGATCCCGAGACGCGCTTTCGCGAGGACCCGGTGCGCATGCTGCGCGCCGCGCGCTTCGAGGCCAAGCTCGGCTTCGAGCTCGACCCGGCCACGGCGCGGCCCATCGGGCCGCTGCGCGAGCTGCTGTCGGGCGTGCCTCCGGCGCGGCTGTTCGATGAGACCCTGAAGCTGTTCCTCAGCGGGCACGGCGCGCGCAGCTTCGAGGTGCTGCGCAGCCGGGGACTGCTCGCGGCGTTGCTGCCGAGCGTGGACTCCTACTTCGTCAGCCACCCGGGGAGCCTGGTCGAGAAGCTGCTGCTGCAGGGGCTGAAGGACACCGATGAGCGCGTGCTCGCCGACAAGCCGGTCGCACCCAGCTTCCTGTTCGCGCTGCTGCTTATACGGGCCGATCGCCGGCATCATCGAGGCGACGCCACCGGAGCGCTGGCACGAGCTCGCCACCATCCTCGAGGCATGCGATCGCGCGACGCGCGAGGCGCAGACGCGTATCGCGATCCCCAAGCGTTTCGCGCTCGGCGTGCGCGAGATGTTCGCCCTGCAGCCGCGCCTGGAGCATCCGCGCGGCCGGCGGGCACTGCGTATGCTGGAGCATCCGCGCTTCCGCGCCGGCCTACGACCTGTTGTTGCTGCGCGCCGAGTTCGGGCTGGCGCCCGCCGAGATGGCGCAGTGGTGGACGCGGCTGCAGGAAGTGTCGGCGGAGGAGCGCGGGCCGCATGGCGGACGCGCTCGCCGGGGAGCGCACGCGGGCCGGCGCCGCGCGCGCGCGGCGGGCGCCGCCGGCGCCGGCCGCCGCGCGCCGCCGCGCCTTCCTAAGGGGGCCGCGGGCGTCATGGCGGTGTGGCGGCCCGCCTATGTCGGGGTGGGCAGCAACCTTCAGGAGCCGCGCACCCAGGTGCTGGCGGCCTGCGCGCGCCTGGCGCAGCTGCCGCTGACTCGCGTGGTGCTGACCTCACCGCTGTACGGCTCCGGCCCCGTTCGGGCCCGATCGCCCAGCCGGACTTCGTCAATGCGGTGGCGGGACTTCTCACCCGGCTCGAGTCGCCGGAACTGCTCGCGGAGTCTGCTCGCGATCGAGGCGGCCTTCGGCCGCCCGGCCGAGCGCGTAGCGCTGGGGGCCGCGCGTCATCGACCTGGACCTCCTCTGCTACGACTGCGAGCGGCGCGCGGAGCCGGAGCTGACCCTGCCGCACCCCGGGATAGTGGAGCGCAACTTCGTTCTGTATCCTCTCGCGGACATTGCCCCGGACCTCGAGCTGCCCGGGCTCGGACGCGTCGCCGAGCTCGCCGCTCGCGTCACGTCCGCGGGACTCGCGCGGTTGTAGGCACGCTGGCGGTCGTCAGGCACATGGCGAAGGAAACACCCACCCATCGCTTCATCGCGGTGGAAGGTCCGATCGGAGTCGGCAAGACCAGCCTGGCGCGCCGGCTGTGCGCGAGCCTGTCTGCGCAGCCGGTGCTCGAGCAGGCGGCGCAGAACCCGTTCCTCGAGCGCTTCTACAGGAACCCGCGCGCCGGCGCGCTGCCCGCGCAGCTGTACTTCCTGCTGCAGCGCGCCCAGCAGCTCGGGGCGCTGAAGCAGGCCGATCTCTTCGCCCCGGTCCGGGTCGCGGATTACCTGCTGGAGAAGGACCGGCTGTTCGCGCGGGTCACGCTCGATGAGGCCGAGTACGGCCTCTACGAGCAGGTGTACTCGCGGCTCGACATCCAGGTTCCCAAGCCCGACCTGGTGGTGTACCTGCAGGCACCGGTCGACGTGCTCCTCGAGCGCATCGCGCGGCGCGGAGTCGAGTACGAGCAGTACATCGACCGCGGCTATATGGAGCGCCTGAACGAGGCCTACGCGCGCTTCTTCCACGAGTTCGACGCGGCACCGCTCCTGATCGTCAACGCCGCTTCCATCGACCCGATCGCCAACCAGCACGACTACGACGAGCTGCTGGCGGCCATCAAACGCATGAGCCGCGGACGGCTCTACTACAATCCGTTGCGCAGCCGCGCGATCTAAGTACACTCGAACGCCGCATGTATACGCACCTGCAACGTGACGCCAGCCGCCCGCCGGTCACTCTCTCGACGCTCGCGCGCATGAAGGCCGACGGCGAGAAGATCGCCAGCCTCACCTGTTACGACGCGAGCTTCGCCGTGTTGCTGGACGCGGCCGATGTGGACGTGGTGCTGGTGGGCGACTCGCTCGGCATGGTGGTGCAGGGGCACAGCACGACCGTACCGGTCACCATGGACCACATCGCATACCACTGCGCCGCGGTGGCGCGCGGCACTCACCGCCCGTTCATGATCGCTGACCTGCCGTTCATGAGCTATCCCTCACGCGAGCTGGCGCTCGAGAATTCGGTACGCCTGATGCAGGAGGGTGGCGCGCAGATGGTGAAGCTCGAGAGCGGCGGCAAGCAGACCGACATCGTCGAGTTCCTCGCAGGACACGACATCGCCGTGTGCGCACACCTCGGGCTGAAGCCCCAGTCGGTGCACAAGACCGGGGGCTTTCGCGTGCAGGGACGCGAGCGCGAGACGGCGGCGCGGCTGCTCGACGAGGCCAAGCGGCTGGAAGCCGCCGGCGCCGACATGGTGCTGCTCGAGTGCATACCGGCACCGCTCGGCAAGACCATCACCGCGGAGCTGCACGTGCCGGTGATCGGCATCGGCGCCGGCCCCGACACCGACGGACAGATCCTGGTGCTGTACGACATGCTGGACATCACCACCGGGCGCAAGCCGCGCTTCGTGCGCAACTTCATGGAAGGGGCGGGCGACAATCTCGATGCGCTGCGCCGCTTCGTGCGCGCCGTGAAGCAGCGCGAGTACCCGGCGCCCGAGCACTGCTTCTGATGTCGGCGCCGCGCCGGGCGCCCGCGCCGCCCTCGTAGATCATGGAGGCGGTGACCACCATCAGCGCGGTTCGCGAGCGGGTGCGTGCCTGGCGCGCCTGGGCGCGCGCGTCGCATTCGTCCCCACAATGGGCAATCTGCACGCCGGCCACGTGAGCCTCATCGAGGCCGCGCGCGCGCACGGGGATCGCTTCGTCGCCAGCATCTTCGTGAACCCGATGCAGTTCGGTCCCAACGAGGACTTTGCCCACTACCCGCGCACGCCGCGCGAGGACGAGCGCATGCTCGCCGCGGCGGGCTGTGACCTGATGTTCACCCCGGACGTCGCCGAGATCTATCCGCACGGCTCGGAGCGCGCCACGCGCGTCGAGGTGCCGGCAGCCTCGCGCACACTGGAGGGCGAGTTCCGCCCCGGTCACATGGAAGGCGTGAGCACCGTGGTGGCGAAGCTGTTTCACATCGTCGAGCCGGACGTCGCGGTGTTCGGCGAGAAGGACTTCCAGCAGCTCGCCGTCATACGGCGCATGGTCGCGGACCTGTGCATGCCGGTGCAAATCATCGCCGCACCGACGGTGCGCGATGCGGACGGAGTCGCGATGAGCTCGCGCAACCAGTACCTCACGGTGGACGAGCGCCGCATCGCGCCCGTGATCTACCAGACGCTGCAGGCGGCGGCGAACCGCGTGCGTGCCGGGGACAGCGGAGCTCGCCAGTATCGAGCGTGCGGGAGTACAGGCGCTCGAGGCAGCGGGGCTGCGGCCCGACTACTTCTCGGTGCGCCGTGGCTGGACCTCGCCCCCCCAGGGCCCGAGGCGCGTGAGCTCGTCGTGCTCACCGCGGCACGGCTCGGCCGGGCGCGGCTCATCGACAACATCCAGGTCAGTCGTTGACTGGCGCCCTGCGGCCCGGGTCCTAAACCCTGCCGCGGTGGCGCTGCAGCGCCCACTCGACGTGCTCGCGTACCAGCGCCGATGGGTCGCTGCGGCGCGCCTCGAGCGCGCGGATCACGGCTGCCGAGGTGCGGCGCGTTGCCGAGCGCCACCGCGATGTTGCGCGACCAGCGCTCATAGCCTAAGCGGTAGATCGCCGAGCCACGCATGCGCTCAGCGAACTGCGCCTCGGTCCAGCCGAACAGCTCCGGCAGCGTGCTGGCATCGAGCGCGTGGCGCACCTTGAAGTCCGGATGCGCGGCCGCGCGCGCGAACTTGTTCCACGGGCACACCAGCTGGCAGTCGTCGCAGCCGTAGATGCGGTTGCCGAGCGCGGTGCGCAGCGGCGTCGGGATGGCGCCATGGTGCTCGATGGTGAGGTAGGAGATGCAGCGCCGCGCGTCGAGGCGCCAGGGCGCGACGATCGCTCCGGTCGGGCACGCCGGGATGCAGGCCTGGCAGGTGCCGCAGTGGGCGCTGGCGGGCTCGTCCGGCGGCAATGGCAGGTCGGTGAGGATCTCGCCGAGGAAGAACCACGAGCCGGCCTCGCGCGCGATCAGGTTGGTGTGCTTGCCGATCCAGCCGAGCCCGGCGTCGCGTGCGTGCGCCTTCTCGAGCACCGGCGCACTGTCGACGCAGACGCGATAGCCGAACGGTCCGATCCTGCGCTGCAGGTCCGCGGCGAGGTCTGCGAGCGCCCGGCGCAGCACCTTGTGATAGTCGCGGCCCAGGGCGTAGCGCGACACGTAGCCGAGCCGCGTGTCGGCCAGGACCTCCAGGGCGGCGCGCGCGCCGCCGGGCCAGTAATCCATGCGCGCGCTGATGACCCGCACGGTGCCGGGGAACAGCTCCTGCGGCCGGCTGCGTCGCGGCGTGGGCCGTCGCAGGTAGTGCATCTCGCCGTGGAAGCCCGCCTCGAGCCAGCTGACAAGGTGACGCTCGTCCTCGGGGATATCGATGCGGGCGACGCCGAGCGCGCCGAAGCCGAGCGCGCGCGCCTGCGCGACAAGTTCGCGCTTGGCCGCGGTGAGGTCGATCGAGTCCGGGCCCGTCATGGTGCTACACCCGTGCCAGTATAATCAGCTGATGGCGCTGCCGATCGCCTTGTACTCCAGCTCGCAGGTGCGCGCCCTCGATGCGCACGCGATCGACGTGCTGGGCATCCCGGGCTACACCCTGATGAAGCGCGCCGGCGAAGCGGCGCTGCGCCACCTGCGCAGCCGCTTGCCCGTGTCGCATCGCATCGTCATCGTCTGCGGCGGGGGCAACAACGGCGGCGATGGTTACGTGCTGGCACGGTTTGCGCAAGCCGCGGGCCTCACGGTCAGCGCCGTCGCGGCGACTCCCGCGCACGAGCTGCGGGGAGATGCGCGCCATGCATGCGATGACTACCGCGCCAGCGGCGGGCAGGTGCAGCCGTTCTCCGCGGCGGTGCTGGGGGCGGGCGAGGTCATCGTGGACGCGTTGCTCGGCACCGGGCTCGCCGGCGCGCTGCGCGCCGCGACGGCCGAGGTGATCCGCGAGATCAACCGCAGCCGGCGGCCGGTGTTTGCGCTCGACGTGCCCTCGGGCCTGGACAGTGATGCCGGCGTTGCTCTCGGGGACGCGGTGCGCGCCGACAGTACGGTGACCTTCGTCGGCATGAAGACCGGGCTGCTCGTGGGCGATGGTCCGGAGTATGCCGGCACGGTGTTCTTCGATGACCTGGAGTCTTGCCCCCGTGTCCGGGGAGCCGTTCCAGCCGCGCCTCACGCGCATCATCGAGGCGGAGATCCACGAGGCGCTGCCGCGCCGGCGCCGTGCGGCGCACAAAGGCGACTTCGGCCGGGTGCTGATCATCGGCAGCGGCAGCGGCATGCCCGGCGCGACGCGCCTGGCGGGCGAGGCGTGCCTGCGGGTCGGTGCCGGGCTCACCACCGTAGCGGTGGCCCCCGAGAACGTGGCGGCCATCGCGGCCGGACGCCCGGAGCTCATCTGCCTGGCGCTCAGTGAGGAGCGAGTGCTCGCGAGGCCCTGCCGCGTGCCGATGTGGTGGCGATCGGTCCTGGGCTCGGCGTTACGCCCTGGGCGCGCGCGGCATTGGACGCGGTGCTGGCGGCCGGCAAGCCGCTGGTCGTCGATGCCGATGCGCTGAATCTCCTCGCCGAGAGGGGTGCGCAACAGCGCGACGACTGGATCCTGACACCGCACCCGGGCGAGGCCGCACGCCTCCTCGCGGTGGGCAGCGCGGAGAGTGCAGCGCGACCGGCTCGCGGCGCTCGACCGGCTGCTCGAGCGCTTTCACGGCACGGTGGTTCTCAAGGGCGCCGGCACCCTGGTCGGAGCGCGCGGCCGCACGCCGGGGGTGTGCGAGCGCGGCAATCCCGGCATGGCGAGCGCCGGCATGGGGGATGCGCTGACCGGGGCGATCGCCGGGATTCTCGCGCAGTGCCACGACCCGTGGGCCGCGGCGCGTGTCGGGGTGCTGGTGCACGCGATGGCCGGGGATGCCGCCGCGCGCGCTGGCGAGCGCGGCCTCCTGGCGAGCGACGTGGTGCGCGAGCTGCACGCACAGCGTCAACCTGTAGATGCGTACCCACACCCACAGCGCGCAGGACACCGAGGACTTCGGCTGGCAGCTCGCCTGCGCGCGGCCCCGAGGGCGAGCGGGCGCTCGCCGTCGTACATCTGACGGGCGAGCTCGGCGCCGGCAAGACGACGTTCGCGCGTGGCTTCGCGCGCGCGCTGGGTGTTGCCGGGCCGGTGCGCAGCCCGACCTACACGCTGCTCGAGCTGTACCAGGCCGGCGGCGGGCTCACGGTGGTGCACCTGGATCTCTATCGGCTGCAATAGCCCTCCGAGCTCGATTCCCTGGGTCTGCCGACTGGGCGAGCGACGGGCACGTCTGGCTCATCGAGTGGCCGGAACGCGCGCCGCAGCGCCTACCGGCCCCCGATCTCACCGTGGCGTTTACCGCCGGGGCGGGCCGGGCACGACATCGAAGTCACCCCGGGTTCCGCACTCGGCCGCCCGTGGCTGGTCCAACTGGCACCGGTGCCGCGGTAACTGCGGTTGAAAGTCAGGGTCGAACGCCGTAGATTACACGGTAGATTGCGCCGCGAACTTAATGATTAGAAAGGCCTTTCGCGAAGGGGTTATCGCCGCTCTGTTCGGGCTGGCGGCGCTCTCGACGGCCGCCGCCGCGGAGCTGCGGTCGTTGCACCTGTCGGCGACCGCGGACGGTGCGCAACTTACTCTCGGGTTGAGCGAGGGCACTGCGCACAAGCTCTTCACGCTCGACAACCCCGTTCGCGTGGTCATCGACCTGGCCCACACGTATCTGGCCGAGGGCGTGCATGCGCCGGACGCGTCCGGGATCGTCACGGGTATCCGCTTCGGGCGCCAGCCCGGTGGCACGCTGCGCGTGGTCGTGCAGACGAAGAGCGCGCGTCCCGTGCACAGTGCCTGGGGCCCCGGGACTCCCGGGCCGCTGGTCGTCTCCGTGGGCGATGCACCCGTGGTGGTGGCCGACACGGCGCCCCGGACCGTGCTGGCCGCGCATGCGCCGGGTGAGGGCGATCGCGACGTGACCATCGCGGTGGATGCCGGTCATGGCGGCGTTGATCCGGGCGCCATCGGCCACGGCGGCACGCACGAGAAGGACGTGACGCTGGCGATCGCGCGGGTGCTGGCGGCGCGCATCGACGCCGAGCCCGGCATGCGCGCGGTGCTGACGCGCGACCGGGACGAGTTTCTCGACCTGCGCGAACGCATCCGCCGCGCCGAGGTGGCGCGTGCGGACATGTTCGTCTCGGTGCACGCCGACTCGATCGCCGACCGCAGCATCGACGGGGCCTCGGTATACGTGCTCTCGGCGCACGGCGCGACCAACGAGGCGGCGCGGTGGCTGGCCGAGCGCGAGAACGCCGCCGACCTGATGGGCGGGGTGCTCAAGGACGAAGGCGCGCTCAAGCCGGTGCTGCTCGACCTGGCGCAGAACGAGATCATCGGCGTCAGCGCCACGGCCGCCGAGCGCGTGGTGGCAGCGCTCGCGAGCGTCGGCGAGCTGCGCAAGGCGCAGGTGCAGCAGGCCGGGTTCGTGGTGTTGAAGTCCCCCGATATCCCTTCCATGCTGATCGAGACCGCCTACATCTCCAATCCCGCGGACGAGCGCCGCCTGCGCAATCCCGCGCAGCAGGCGCGCCTGGCGGATGCGATCTGCGGCGGGATTCGCAGCTTCTTCATGCTCAATCCGCCGGATGGGACGCATTTCAAGCAGGAGCGCCGCCTGGCGAGTGCCGCGCCGGAGGCTTCGGGCGCCGAGCCCGCAGGCCCCCCCGGTGCCGCCGCGGTGGCCGCAGCGCGCGATCCGCCCTGAAGCTCACCGCGCGCGTGCCGCGCGCCGGCCGGATCGTCTGTACACTCTCGCGATCCGCATGCCCATTCGTGTCCTCCCCGACGAGCTCGTCGATCAGATCGCCGCCGGCGAGGTCATCGAGCGCCCCGCCTCCGTGGTCAAGGAGCTGGTGGAGAACGCGCTCGATGCGCGTCGCGCAGCGCATCGAGGTAGAGGTCGAGCGCGGTGGGGTCGGACTCGTGCGCGTGCGCGACGATGGCCGGGGGGTGGCGGCCGCCGAACTGCCGCTGGCGCTCGCGCGACACGCCACCAGCAAGATCGGCTCGCTGGAGGATCTCGAGACCGTCACCACGCTGGGGTTTCGCGGGGAGGCGCTGCCCTCGATCGGCTCGGTGTCGCGCCTGCGGATCGCAACGCGTGCGCAGGATGCGCAAGCCGGCGCCGAGATCAGCGTCGACGGCGGCCACGTGAGCCCCGTGCGCCCGGCGGCGCACCCGCACGGCACCACGGTCGAGGTGCGCGATCTCTTCTTCAACGTGCCGGCGCGGCGCAAGTTCGTGCGCAGCGATGCGACCGAGCTCGCCCACATCGTGCGGCTCATGGAGCGCCTGGCGCTGTCGCGCTTCGACGTGACCTTCCGCCTGCGCCACGGTGCGCGGCTGCTGCTGGATGCGCCCGCGGTGAGCGGCGGAGGGCGCCGAGGCCGCGCGCCTCGCCCAGGTGCTGGGAGAGGATTTCCCCGCGGCGGCCGTGCCGGTCAGGCACAGCGCGGGGCCGGTGATGCTCTCGGGCTGGGCGGGGCTGCCCACCCGCTCGCGCGCCCAGCCGGATCAGCAGTTCTGGTTCGTGAACGGCCGCAGCGTGCGCGACCGGCTGCTGATGAACGCCGTGCGGCTCGCCTACCGCGACGTGCTCTACCACGGACGACACGCGGCCTACGTCCTGTACCTGACGCTCGATCCGAAGCTGGTGGACGTGAATGCGCATCCCGCCAAGCTCGAGGTGCGCTTCCGCGACAGCCGCCAGATTCACGACTTCGTGTTTCGCGCGGTGGAGCGGGCGCTCGGCGGCTACCCTGCCGGGGTCGCGCCCGGCGGCCGCGCCCGCCGCGCGAGCCGCTCGAGCGCGTCCGGCGGCGCGGTTCCATGCCCCATGCGCACTGCCGGCACCCTGCCGCTGTACTCCCCTCGCGCGATCCCTGGGCACTCGCGGCACGCCGTGACGGGAGGCTGCCGCCGAGCAGATGCCGACAGGCAGCGGCGCGCAGAACGACGAGCAGCCGCTCGGTATGGCACTCGCGCAGCTGCACGGCGTCTACATCCTCGCGCAGAATCGCCGACGGGCTGGTGCTGGTGGACATGCACGCCGCGCACGAGCGCGTGCTGTATGAGAAGCTCAAGGCCGAGCGCGCAGCGCTCGGCTCCCGCATCCCAGCACCTGCTCGAGCCGCTGGTGATCGCGCTCAAGGCGCACGAGCTCGCAGCGACTCCTCGAGCGCCGCGCTGAGTGGGAGCAGGCCGGGTTCGAGCTCGATGCGCTCGGCCCCGCGCAGCTCGCCATGCGCCGTGTACCGGCCATGCTCGGCGCTGCCGAGATCACGGCGGTGGTCGCCGCGGTGGTGCAGCGATCTGGCGCTGGAGGCGGACACCCACCACCTCGAGGGTGCCGCCGACCGCTTCCTCGGTACGCTCGCCTGCCGCACCGCCATCCACGCCCACCGCCGTCTCAGCCTGCCGGAAATGGACGCGCTGCTGCGGCAGATGGAGGCCACCGAGCGCGCCAGCCAGTGCAATCACGGCCGCCCTACCTGGACGCGCCTGTCCTTGCAGCAGCTCGACCAGCTGTTTCTGCGGGGGCGCTGAGTGCCGTTGGGGCGCCCGCCGCGGGCCTGCCGGTGTATCTGCTCACCGGCCCGACCGGTGCCGGCAAGACCGACTGGGCGATCGGCCTCGCCGAGGGCGCCCCGGTCGAGATCGTGAGCGTGGACTCGGCACTGGTATATCGGGGGCTGGATATCGGCACGGCCAAGCCCTCGCGCGCGGCTGCGCGCGCGCGTTCCCCATCATCTGATCGACATCTGTGACGCCGACCGAGCGCTACTCCGCGGGACGGTTCGTCAGCGATGCACTCGCATCGATCCGCGACATTCACGCCCGCGGACGGGTGCCGCTGCTGGTCGGCGGTACCATGCTGTATCTGCGGGCGCTGCTGCATGGTCTCGCGGCACTGCCACAGGCGGTACGCCGAGCTGCGGCACGAGCTCGATGCGCGCGCCGCGCGCTCGGCTGGCCGGCACTGCACGCTGAGCTCGCGCGACTGGACCCGGCGGCAGCCGCCCGCATCCGCCCCGACGACCGCCAGCGCATCCAGCGCGCCCTGGAGGTGTGCTTACACCGCCGGCACGCCGATCTCGCAGCTGCAGCGTGCGAGCGCGAGCCCGCTGGCCGGCTGGCGCCTGCGCTATTGGATGCTCGCGCCCGGCGGAGCCGGTGCTGCACCAGCGACTGGACGGCGCTACGCCGCCATGATGGCGATGGGTTTCTCGATGAGGTGAGGCGCTGCGCGACCGCGCGGCGACCTGACGCCGGATCTGCCCGTCGATGCGCGCGGTAGGCTATCGCCAGCTGTGGTCTCACCTGGCCGGGCGAGGTGTCCTGGCGCAGGCCGGGCGCCGGGCGATGGCCGCGACGCGCCAGCTGGCCAAGCGCCAGCTCACCTGGATGCGCGCCGAACCGGCCGGGCCAATGGCTCGGATCCGGAGGGCGGACCGGGCGTCGTGGATCGAAGACATATGTCACAGTTGGCCGCGCTTGGGATTTGAGGCGGAGCGCGGCGGGCATGTTAAGATGCGTCGTCGCTGCCTCGGGCCCCTTTGGGTGAGGTACGAATTTGCTCGATCCGGATTGCGGGAACAGGGAGGTTCCGCTGCGATCCCTTCGGGTTTGCCGAAAAACTCGAACTTGCGAAAAATAAGGAGAACCCGATGGCCAAAGGCCAGTCTCTGCAGGACCCGTTTCTGAACGCCCTGCGCAAGGAGCGGGTGCCGGTGTCGATCTACCTGGTCAATGGCATCAAGCTGCAGGGGCAGATCGATTCGTTCGATCAGTTCGTGGTGCTGCTGAAGAACAGCGTCAGCCAGATGGTCTACAAGCACGCGATCTCCACGGTCGTGCCGGCGCGCAACGTGCGCCTGGCGGGCGAGGAGGGCGGGGATGCGACCACGGAGCGGCACGCCCGCAGAATAAATGCCCGCGCGTCTGGGAAGCCTGAGTGTTCGAACGCCCCGGAGTGGTGAGCGCGCCGTCCTGGTGCGCCTAGGGATCGGCGCACCCGGTCGATCCGGAGGACCTGCAGGAGTTCACGCAGCTGGCGCGTCTCGGCCGGCGCGCTGTCCCGTGGCGACCGTCACCGGCCGCCGCGACCGGCCCGATCCGCGCTACTTCATCGGCAGCGGCAAGGCCGCGGAGCTCGGGGAAGCGGCACGGGCGAACGACGCCGACGTGGTCCTGGTCGACCATGCGCTCTCGCCCAGCCAGGAGCGCAACCTCGAGAAGCTGATCGAGCGGCGCGTGCTGGATCGCAACGGGCTGATCCTCGACATCTTCGCGCAGCGCGCCCGCAGCTTCGAAGGCAAGCTCGAAGTGGAGCTGGCGCAGCTCAAGCACATCGCCAGCCGCCTGGTGCGCGGCTGGACCCACCTCGAGCGGCAGAAGGGCGGCATCGGCCTGCGCGGACCGGGCGAGACGCAGCTCGAGACGCGACCGGCGCATCATCGGCCAGCGCGTGCGCGTGCTCGGCAAGCGCCTGGAGAAGATCAGCAGCAGCGCGAGACCGGCCGGCAGACGCGCGCCGAGATCCCGGTTCCCTCGCTCGCGCTCGTCGGCTATACCAACGCCGGCAAGTCGACCCTGTTCCGCGCACTCACCGGTGCCGACGCCTACGTCGCCGACCAGTTGTTCGCCACCCTCGATCCGACGGTGCGGCGCATCGATGCTGCCCGGCGGCACTGCGGTCGTGGTCGCCGACACCGTGGGCTTCATCCGCGAGCTGCCGCACGAGCTGGTTGCGGCCTTCCACTCGACCCTCACCGAGGCGCGCGCCGCGACGCTGCTGCTGCACGTGGTGGATGCGAGCAACCCGCGTCGCGATGAGCAGCTCGCGCAGGTGGACGCGGTGCTGGCGGAGATCGGCGCCGGCGCGATTCCGCAGCTCTGGTGTACAACAAGATCGATCGCTGTTGGAGCCCCGCCGCGCCTCGATCGCGACGGCGACGGGCGCGCGAGCGCGGTGTGGATCTCGGCCGAGCAGCGCCTGGGACTCGAGTCTGCTGATGCGCGCCGTGGCGGAGCGGCTCGCGCGTCACGCGCGCCGCGCGCGCCTCGCAGGTCCCGGCGAGTGCCGGTGCGCTGCGCTCGCGACTGTACGCGGCACATGCGGTGCGTGCCGAGGCGCCGGGCGAGGACGGCTCGATCGAGCTCGCGGTGGAGCTGCCGGACCTGGAACTGCTGCACGTTGGCGCGCACCGCGGGCGTGCAGATCCTCGAGGTGCAGCGGTCAGCGGACGCGCCTTGTGCCCCCGGGGCCGCTCTACCTACAATCGCGGCGCCGCCGTCGAGCGCCGGCAAGCGCTGACCCTCATCCCGTTGCAATATGGCCTGGAACCAACCAAGGCGGTAGAAACAATCCGTGGGGCCGCCGCCCGGGACAGGGCGGCTCAGGACCTCGACGAGCGCCTGAAGAGCTGGCAGCGCAAGCTCGCGTCGCTGCTGCGTCCGGGCGGCGGCGCGGCGAGGGCCCGGGCGTCCCTCGGCTCGCTGCCGCTCGCGCTGCTCGCCGTCTGGCATTCTGGCTGCTGAGCGGTTTCTACCAGATCGACCAGGCCGAGCGCGGCGTCATCCAGCGCTTCGGGCAAGCTCTCGGCCGTGCGGAGCCGGGGCTGCGGCTGGCACGCTGCCCTGGCCGATCGAGACCGTCACCAAGGTGAACGTCGCGAGCATCAACTCGCGCGGACTTCAAGTCGCGCGTACTGACCTCGGACGTGAACCTGGTCGATCTGCATGTTCGCGGTGCAGTACCAGTACACCGATCCGGTCAAGAAGCTCTTCCAGCGTGCGCGAGCCGGAGCGACGCTGAGCGAGGTGAGCGAGAGCGCGATCCGCGAGATCGTCGGCCGCAGCACGCTCGATGATGTGCTGGTCGGCACCACGCGCCCGGAGATCACGCGGCGCGACCAAGGAGCTGATCCAGCAGACCCTCGATGCCTATAACACCGGCATCACCGTCACCACCGTCAACCTCGAAGGACGTGCAGGTGCCCGACGCGGTCATCCCCTCGCAGCGCGACGCGAACAAGGCGCAGGCGGACAGGGAGCGGCTCGATCCTCGAGGCCGAGGCGTACGCCAACAGCATCATGCCGGTGGCGCAGGGCACGGCCGGCCGCATGCAGCAGGATGCGCAGGCCTACAAGGCGCAGGTCGTGGCGATGGCCCAGGGGCAGGCCGCGCGCTTCAACCAGCTCGAGGGCGCCTACGCCCAGGCCCCGGAGGTAACCCGGCGAGCGCATGTACATGGAGACGATCGAGAAGGTGCTGCAGCGCGCACACAAGGTGCTGGTCGACTCGCAAGCGCCGGCGGCAACATGATCTATCTGCCGATCGACAAGCTGCTGGAGAAGAGCACGTCCCAGCGCGTCCGAGGCGCAGTCGAGCACGGAGCCGGCGGCGAGCGGCGCGCCCGAAGGAGCAGCCCGGAGTCGGTGACCATCGAGGCCCGCGGGCGGGGAGAGCGCTGATGAACCTCGCGGCTGCTCACGGTGCTGGTCGCGGTGGCCGTGGTGCTCGGGCTCGCCGGCCAGTGCTTGTTCCAGGTGAGCGCGACCGAGCTTGCCATCGCTCGGCGAATTCGGCGGGATCGTGGGCTCGAGCTACGCGCCCGGCCTGCACGTCAAGCCGCCCTGGGACTGGTCACGAAGTTCGACCGGCGCATACTCTCGCAGTCGTACACCGGCGAGACCTTCCTCACCAACGACAACCGCGGCCTGATCGTCGACTTCTACGTCAAGTGGCGCGTGAAGGACCCGGTGCTGCTTCTACACCGCCACCGGCGGCCGCCGAGGACGCTCGCCGGCCGGAGCGCCTGGCCGACATGGTCAAGGACGGCATCAAGAGCGTGGTCGCGCAGCGCACGCTGCAGCAGATCGTGTCGGCCGAGCGCGCCGCGGTCACCGGGCGAGATGTTCGGGGCGGCGAGCCGCAGCGCCGACGCACTGGGGGTCGAGCTGATCGACGTGCGCGTGCAGCGCATCGACCTGCCCGACGAGGTGGCGGCGCGGGTCTACGAGAGCATGAAGCAGGATTTCGCCAAGACGGCCGGTCGGCTGCGCGCCGAAGGGCAGCAGCGCCAGCACCGGCATTCGCGCCGCTGCCGACCGCCAGCGCACCGAGATCCTCGCCAACGCCGAGCGCGACGCGCTGCGCATCCGCGGCGAGGGCGACGCGCAGGCGACCGCAGATCTACGCGCGCGCCTATGGCAAGGATCCGGAGTTCTATGCGTTCTACCGCAGCCTGCAGGCTTACGAGGACTCCCTTGGCAGGGACGGCGACCTGCTGGTGGTGAGCCCCGACGGCGAGTTCTTCAAGTACCTGAAGGACCCGGGCGAGTCGACCGCGCCGCTGCACCTTAGAAGTCCGCGGCGTGCAATTTCTCCGACCTGCTCGCCGCCCTCGGCCTGTTCCTGGTGCTGGAGGGCATCGCGCCGTTCCTCAATCCGCGCGGCGTCAAGCGCGCCTTCGCGCGGCTGCTGGAGGTGCGCGACCGCGAGTTGCGCATCGCGGGCCTCGGCAGCATGCTGGTCGGCGTCGATCATACTGTTCCTGGTCGCGATAGGGGCGATGCGCCAGGTGGGCAAGTTCGTCGTCATCATCGGCACCCAGTGGGGCGACGAAGGCAAGGGCAAGGTCGTGGACCTGCTGACCGAGCGCGCCGCCGCGGTGGCGCGCTTCCAGGGCGGGCACAACGCCGGCCACACGCTGGTCATCGGCGGCAGAAGACCGTCCTGTCGCTGATCCCCTCCGGCATCCTGCGCGACGGAGTGCGCTGCTTCATCGGCAACGGCGTGGTGCTGTCGCTGGAGGCGCTGTTCGCCGAGAGCCGGCATGCTGATCGAGCAGGGCGTGCCGGTGTTCGAGCGGCTGCGGATCTCGCCGTACTGCCCGCTGATCCTGCCCTCGCACGTGACGCTGGACCAGGCGCGCGAGCGGGCGCGCGGCGCCAACGCCATCGGCACCACCGGCCGCGGCATCGGGCCCGGCCTACGAGGACAAGGTCGCGCGGCGCGCGGTGCGCGTCGCGGACCTGTTCCAGCGCGAGCGCTTCGCCGCCAAGCTCGGCGAGGTGCTGGACTTCCACAACTTCGTGCTGCAGCACTACTTCCGCGCTGCCGCCGGTGGATTTCCAGAAGACCCTGGATGCGCAGCTGGCCTGGCCGAGCAGCTCGAGCCGCTGGTGACGGACGTGACGCTCGCGCTGACGAGCTGCGCGCGACGGATGCCAACGTGCTGTTCGAGGGCGCGCAGGGGGCGATGCTGGACGTCGACCACGGCACCTATCCCTACGTGACTTCGTCCAACACCACCGCCGGCTTCGCCGCCACCGGCACCGGTCTCGGGCCCGCGTGCCTTCGACGGCGTGCTGGGCATCGTCAAGGCCTACACCACGCGCGTGGGCGCGGGGCCCTTCCCGACCGAGCTGTTCGACGAGTACGGCGAGCACCTGTCGCGCGTCGGCCACGAGTTCGGCTCGGTCACCGGCCGGCGGCGGCGCTGCGGCTGGTTCGATGCGGTGGCGCTGCGGCGCTCGATCGTCCACTCCAGCGTCTCGGGCCTGTGCATCACCAAGCTCGACGTGCTCGACGGCCTGGACACCATCCGCATCTGCGTGGGCTATCGCATCAACGGCGTGGTCAGTCCCGAGCCGCCGATGTCGCGTCGAGGGCTATGCCGAGCGTCGAACCGGTCTACGAGGAGCTGCCCGGCTGGAGCGAGTCGACCGTCGGCATCACCGACCTACGCTGCGCTGCCGGGGAACGCGCGGCGTTACCTCGAGCGGCTGCAGTCCCTGGTGGACGTGCCGCTGGATATGATCTCGACCGGACCGGAGCGCGATCAGACCATCGTGCTGCGACACCCGTTCGGAGCCTGACCTGGGCACCACGGGGGGGGCGCGATCAGCGCCGGCCGCGCGTGCGGCGCTGGCGCTGATCATGGTGGCGGCGTGCCTGTTGACCGCCAGCACCTGGCACTTCTTCACCAACACCTGGGATGAGCCCGAGCACCTCGCGGCGGGGGTGGAGCTGCTCGACCGCGGCCTGTATGAATACGACACGGAGCATCCGCCGATCGCGCGCGTGCTGCTCGCGCTCGGGCCCTACTTCGCCGGGGCGCGCTCCTATAAAACACCGCCGCCGGACGGCACCCAGGAAGGCCGTGACATCCTCTATAGCGGCGGACACTACGACCTGTATCTCGACCTGGCGCGGCTCGGAACGCTGCCCTTTCTCGTGCTGCTGCT
The DNA here is from genome assembly GCA_963713175.1 of uncultured Gammaproteobacteria bacterium. Lineage (GTDB taxonomy): Bacteria > Pseudomonadota > Gammaproteobacteria > Steroidobacterales > Steroidobacteraceae > 13-2-20CM-66-19. The sequence goes on from CAVQKW010000006.1 coordinate 200,589, forward strand.
CCTCGCTACCTGGCTGTGGGCGCGGCGCGTGCTGACCGGCGAGCTCGCGCCGCTGCTCGCCGTGCTGCTGCTGGTGTCGGTTCCACCCATCCTGGGCCACGCCGGGCTCGCGGCTCTGGATATCGCGGCGGCGGCCACCATCCTGCTCGCGCTCTATGCGCTGCAGGGCTGGCTCAGCGAGCCGGGCTGGCGCACGGCCGTGTACTTCGGCCTCGCGAGCGGGCTGGCGATCGGCACCAAGTTTTCGGCGGTGCCCTTCATCGGGCTGTCACTCGTGAGCCTCGCACTAATCCAATGGCTCACGTCCGTGCGGCCAGCGGCCCCTGCGCCCGGGGCGGCCTGGTCGGGCCTCTCAGGAAGGCTCCTCGGACTTGCCCTCGTGGCGCTCGCCGCACTCGTGCCCTTGTGGCTCGCCTACGGCATCCGCGCACCCAACGCCGAACGGGTGGCGCTGCGTTTCAACTGGGCGGTGTCCTATCTGTTACAGGAGCGCGGCCTCGATCACGCCTTCGGCGTGCTGCTCTCGCACCTGTGGCTGCCGCGCGAGCTCAAGGATCTGGTCAACGGCATGATCGCGGTGAAGGCGCACAACGACACCGGTCACCTCTCGTATCTGCTCGGCGAGGTACGCACCACCGGGTGGTGGTATTTCTACCTCGTAGCGCTCGCGGTGAAGACCCCGATCCCGCTGCTGGCGGCCGCGCCGCTCGGTCTCGCCGCCCTGGCGCGCGAGGGGTGGCGCAGGCACGACACGTGGCTGATCGCTCCCGCGGTTCTCGCGCTCACCGTCCTCGCCTTCGCCAGCAGCTTCAGCCGCATCAACATCGGCATCCGTCACGTGCTGATCCTCTATCCGTTGTTTGCGCTCGGCGCCGCATGGGTCGTGAGCTGGGCGTGGAGCGCGCTGCGGCGCGCGCACGGGCGGCGGGGGGCGGTGGCAGCAACGGTGGTGCTCGCGGGGCTCATCACCTGGCAGCTGAGCACGCTGTGGACCGCGTATCCGGATTACCTGCCGTACTTCAACGAGGCAGTGGCCCACCCCGAGCGTGTCCTGGTCGATTCGGATCTCGACTGGGGGCAGGACCTCAAGCGCCTCGAGCAGCGCGCGGCGCAGCTCGGAATCGCGCGCCTCAGCCTTGCGTACCGCGGCACCGCCGTACTGTCGCGCGAGCCTCTGCCGCCGTTCGTCGTCCTGCCGCCGCACACCCCGACCACCGGATGGGTGGCCGTGTCGCAGCTGGCACGCACCCGCGATCCCACCGACTACGCGTGGCTCGACGCATACCGGCCCATCGAGCGCGTGGGTAAATCGATCGACCTCTACTACATCCCGTAGTGCGCGCGCAGCCGCGTGATGCGCGCCAGCGGCGGCGGGTGCGAGTAGTAGAACGCCGCGTACACCGGGTCGGGTGTCAGCGTGCTGGCGTTGTCGCGGTGCAGTTTCACCAGCGCGGTGGCGAGCTCGGCGGCACTCGCGTAGCGCGTGGCGAAGTCATCGGCCTCGAACTCGTGGCGCCGTGACCAGAGCGACTCAGGGGGGTGATGAAGAAGGTGAAGGCGGGCACCGCCAGCGCGAACAGCAGCAGCGCCGCGTGGGTCGAGGGAGTCGGCACGCCGAGGGCGGCGTAGAAGCCGGGCTGGCGCGTCAGCCAGCCGAGCACCGCCAGGCCCGCGAAGCTCGTTACGATCGAAGACCAGCAGCCGCTTGCGCACGTGCTTCAGGCGGAAGTGTCCGAGCTCGTGGGCCAGCACCGCCTCGACCTCCGGATGAGCGAGGCGCTCGAGCAGGGTGTCGAAGAACACGATGCGCTTGTGCCGTCCGATGCCGGTGAAGTAGGCGTTGCCGTGGCTCGAGCGGCGCGAGCTGTCGACCACGAAGACGCCGCTGGAGGTGAAGCCGCACCGCGTGAGCAGCGCCTCGATGCGCTCCTGGAGCGCCTGGTCTTGCAGCGGCGAGAAGCTGTTGAAGAGCGGAGCGATGAAAGCCGGCCAGGCCCAGGCCATGAGGAACATCACCGCGAGCCACAGCCCCCAGGCCCACAGCCCACCACCAGCGCCCGGCGCGTTCCATGAGAAGCAGCAGCGCGATCACCAGCGGGCCGCCCAGAGCCACGGCAAGCGCCAGTCCCTTGGCGAGATCGGTGACGAACAGTGCCGGAGTGGTGCGGTTGAACCCGAAGCGCGCCTCGAGGACGAAGGTGCGCCACAGCGAAAGCGGCAGGTCAGCAGCTGCATGACGACCGCGACGCTGGCGATCACGGCGAGTCCGAGCCAGGGCTCGGCGAGGGGCGTGTGGCGCCACAGACCGTCGAGCGCAGCTACGCCGCCACCGACCGTCAGCGCGAGAAGCAGCGCGGCGTCGATGAGAGTCGCGATGCGCCCGAAGCGCACCTTGGCCAGGGTGTAGTCGGCCGCCTTGGCGTGCTCGGCGGCCGAGATGCTGTCGGCGAACGGCGGCGGCACGCGGCCGCGATGCCCGGCCACGGCGCTGGCTTGCCGCTGCGACAGCCACAGCTCGATCGCGGTACCGAGCACTACCGCGACGATGAAGATCGGGGTCAGCCATTGCATCGCCTCAAGTCTACCGCGGGGCGCAGTTGCGCCGTGCCGGCGGCCCGCAAGCTCGCCCCCCGCCGACGGTGGCCGGCAGCGGCGCGGCGGCCCGCGTGTGATCGCGCAGCCACAGCAGCACGGTGCACACGAAGGCGCTTAGGCTCAGCAGGCCGAAGAACCACAGCATGGGCGTGTAGCCGCCCGGGTTCGCGGCGCTCGCGCCGCTGACTGTCGTTGATGTATCCGGCGGCGATGTTCGCGCCGAAGAGCCCCGCGTTCTGCAGCGTCGTCATGAGCCCGTAGGCGGTGCCGAGATGCTCGGGGTGGTGTATTGCGGCACCAGGTGGGCCATAGCACCGCCGGCAGGAGCGAGAAACTCAGCCCCGAGCAGCGCGGTCGACATCCCGGCGGCCCCGGCGCTCATGGCGCCGAGCACGAGAAAGCTCAGCGGCAGGAGCACCGAGCCCAGCGCCAGCAGCACGGTATTGCGACCCAGCCGATCCAGCAGCAGACCGAAGACGGGAGTCGCGTAACACGGCGGCGAGAAACACGTAGCTGTTGAGCGTGCTGGCCTTGTCCAGGGTGAGTCCCTGGGCTTCCTGCAGGTACTTGATGGCGAACGTACTGCGGAACGGGAAGATGACCGAATAGAAGGTCACGCAGATCGCGACCAGCAGCCAGTACTCAGTGCGGAAAGTGAGCATGTGCCGCCAGTCGAAGCGCTCGGGCGCAGGCGCGAGGGCGAGGGTGCCACGCGGGGCCTCGCGCCGGTCGAGCCAGTAGTAGAGCAGCGCCCCGGCAAAGGAGAGCGCCGCGAAGGCTGCCGCGAGCCACATGCGGCGGCTGCCAGCCGCGCGCGTACAGATCGCTGGCAAAGGAAGGAGAGCGGTCCGCGAGGTACGACCCGAGTCGCGCGAGGCTCAGGTTGAGCGCGAACAGCAGTGCGAAGGAGCGGCCGGCGAACCACTGGGCGAGCGCCACGGTGGTAGCCACCGCCAGCGTCTCCGAGCCGATCCCGAACAGCAGGCGGCCGACCGCCATCACGGAAAAGTGCGCGCCGCAATGCGGTGACGACCGCACCCACGAGGCAGATGAAGGTGGTGGCCACCACCATGCGCCGCGCGGTGAAGCGATCCACGAGCACCCCGCCCACCACGACGAGGAAGATGTTCGGCAGGCTGTAGATCGCATTCAGCGTGCCGATCTGGGTGTCGCTGAAGTGCAGTTCGTGCGCGAGAGCTGCTCGGCGACCGGTGCGATCGAGTCGTAGACGTAGTAGTTGCCGAGCATGACGAGCGCCACGCCGACGAACATCAGCGCCTGTACCCCGAACGGCGGGGTGGCTGAGCGTGGAACGCTCATGCGCTGGCGTTCAATCCGCGCGGCCGTCCCCCACCACCGGTGGGCACGGCGAGCTGAACATGATGCAGACGTTTCACCGGCATGGGAGGTCGCATTGTAACCAATGGGCGCCCTTGTGGCGCACCCGAGACTGGTTCAGTCTTGCGCTCCATGAACAAGCCCAAGTCTCAAGCGCAGGTGCTCGTCACGAAGAACGGTCCCTACCTGGTGAGCGGTTCGGTACCGCTGGCCCGGCAGACCATCGTGACGGACGCCGAGGGCGGCTCCGAAGAGTGGAAGGAAGGGCACGCGTATCCGGCCCAGGAGAGCTATGCGTTGTGCCGCTGCGGGCACTCGAAGAACAAACCGTTCTGCGACGGCACGCACAAGCGCGTCGGTTTCGACGGCGACCGAGAGCGCGAGCCGCGAGCCTTACCGCGCGCAGGCGCAGCTCATGGAGGGTCCGGGCATGGCGCTCACCGACGCCCAGGTGCTGTGCGCATTCGCGCGTTTCTGCGACCCGAACGGGCAGGTGTGGGGCCAGGTCGAGCGCACCGACGACGCCGCCGTGAGCGCGATGTTCGTGCGGCAGGTGAACAACTGTCCGTCCGGCCGGCTGGTCGCCTGGGACAGCGGCAGTGGCGAGCCCATCGAGCACCAACTGCCGCTCTCGATCGGGGTCGTCGAGGATCCCGCCGAGAAGGTGAGCGGCCCCTTATGGCTGCGCGGGGGGATCCCCGTCGTGGCGGCGGACGGCTTTGCCTACGAAGTACGCAACCGCGTGACGTTGTGTCGCTGCGGGGCCTCCAAGAACAAGCCGTTCTGCGACGGCTCGCATGCGGCGATCAAGTTCCGGGACTCGGGCTGACAGTCGCGCGCCATCGTCCGGCTGAACCCGCGCCCCGCTGAGTGGCCGGGGCGCACGGGACGCGCCGGCTTCCAGTACTATCGCGTGTCTGATGTATAGCGGAGTCGCCGATGACGCGCGGTGAAGCCCTCGTGGTGGGCGGCGGCCTCGAGGGACTGTGCAGTGCCTACGCGCTGTCCGCCGCCGGGTACGCGGTGCAGGTGCTCGAGCGGCGCGAGGACGTGGCACTCGAGACCAGCTTCGCCAACGGCGGCATCCTGACACCGTCGATGCCCGATCCCTGGAATGCTCCCGGCGTTCACTGGCGGATCCTGCGCTGGCTGGGTCAGGAGGATGCGCCGATGCTGCTGCGGCCGGCGGCGCTCGGGGGCTACCTCACCTGGGGGTTGCGGTTCCTCGCGGCCTCCGCGCCGGCCTCGTATCGCGCCGCCACGCAGGCCAATTACCGGCTGTGTGCCTACAGCCTCGCCTGCCTGCGCGAGTGGCGCACCCAGCTCAATCTCGAATACGCGGCGGGACTCTCGCGGCACGCTCGAGGTCTACCGGGAGCGCGCGAGCTTCGAGCAGGCGGTGCGTGAATTGCGCGATGCTCGCGCCGCTCGGGCTCGTGGGCGAGCCGGTGGACGCCGCGGGCGCGGTGCGGCTCGAGCCGCTGCTCGAGGAGACGCGCGCGCGCATCGAGCGGCGCCCTCTACTATCCGGCCGACGAGACCGGCGATGCGTTCCTTTTCTGCCGCGCGCTGCGCGATCGGCTCGTGGCGCGCGGCGTGAGAGTCACGTGCAACACGACGGTGCGCGCGCTCACGGTGTCCTCCGGGGGCGTCGTCGGGGTGGAGACCGTGAACGGGCCGGTGCTCGCGCCCATCGTAGTGCTGGCTGCGGGGCCGTGGTCGGCGGCGCTGCTCGCACGTCACGGGGTGCGCGTGCACGTGCGGCCGGTCAAGGGATACTCGCTGTCGATTCCGGGCCTGGATCCGCGCCTCATGCCGCGACTCGGGCTCGCCGACGATCAGCTGCACGCCGTGATGACCCCGCTCGGCACCACGCTGCGACTTGCCGGGACCGCCGAGTTCAGTGGCTGGGACCGCACGCTGCGCCCGGGGCGGGTTGCGGCGCTCTGGAAGCTGCTCGCGGCCCTCAGTCCGCGCTTGTCGCACAGCGTCGATCGCGCGAGCGCCCAACCCTGGTGCGGCCTGCGACCGATGGCGGCCGACGGTAAGCCCTATATCGGCGCCGACGCCCATCGGGGGTCTCTACGTCAACACCGGGCACGGCCACCTCGGCTGGACGCAGGGGCCGGGCTCGGCGAACCTCCTGGCGCAGCTGATGACGGGCGCGCCGCCGGCCATCGATCCGTCGCCGTTTTCCCTGCACGGCGCAGAGCGCCGCGCGCACCTCAACGCGTCCCAACCCTGAGCAACACTGATGAGTCCCACCCGTATCCTGACCGGAGCTCTGCTGATGGCGCTGGCCGCCGGGGCGTGCGCTCGCCGCGGATCCGGGCTACGACGTGCTGATCCGCGGTGGTACGGTCTACGACGGCTCGGGAAGCACGCCCTTCGTCGGCGAGGTCGCGATCCGCGGCGACCGCATCGCCTACGTCGGGCCCCACGCCCCGCAGCCGGCGCGCCGGGAGATCGACGCACACGGCAAGGCGGTCTCGCCCGGCTTCATCAACATGCTGGCCCACCCGGAGGAGTCCTTGCTGGTCGACGGCCGTGCGCTGAGCGATCTGCGCCAGGGGGTGACGCTGGAGGTGATCGGCGAGGACTCGATGGGACCGCTGTCCCCGCGCATGAAGCAGCTCGGTGCTCAGCGGCAGGGCGACATCAGCTATGACATCGACTGGACGACGCTCGGAGAGTACCTCGAGAAGCTGCAGAAGCGGGGCATTTCGCCCAATGTCGCTTCCTACGTCGGCGCGGGCACGGTGCGCGACAACGTGCTGGGCGAGGGCGATGTGCAGCCGGATGCGGCGCAGCTCGCGCTGATGCGCCAGCTGGTGCATCAGGCCATGGAGGAGGGCGCGATGGGGGTCACCACGGCCCTGATCTACGCGCCGAACGATTACGCCGAGACGCCGGAACTGATCGCACTCGCGCAGGAGTCGGCGCGCTGCGGCGGGCATGTACAGCGTGCACATGCGCAGCGAGGGGGACCGGCTGCTCGAGGCCGTGCAGGAGACGGTCGACATCGCCCGCGCCTCGGGCGGACCGGCCGAGATCTATCATCTGAAGGCGGCTGGCAAGTCCAACTGGGGCAAGCTGGATGCGCTGATCCACGCGGTGGACGCGGCGCGCGCCTCCGGCGTGCGCATCACTGCGGACATGTACGTCTACACTGCGGGCGCGACCGGGCTGGATGCGGCCATGCCGCCCTGGGTGCAGAGCGGCGGCCTCGAAGCATGGATCGCGCGCCTCAAGGAGCCGGCGACCCGAGCGCGCGTGCTCGCCGATATGCGCGATCCCAAGACCTAGTGGGAGAACCTCATGGGCGCGGCCGGACCCACGGGCACACTGCTGCTCGGCTTCAAGAATCCGGCGCTCAAGCCGCTGACCGGCAAGACGCTGGCCGAGGTCGCACGCGAGCGCGGCGTGAGTGCCCAGGACGCTGCGATCGACCTGGTCATCGAGGACGGCTCACGCGTCGAGGTCGCCTACTTCCTCATGTCGCAAGACAACGTGCGGCGCGAAGTGGAGCTTCCCTGGGTGAGCTTCGATTCGGACGCGGACGCGCCGGCGCCCGAGGGGGTGTTCCTCAAGTCGAGCCGCCACCCCCGCACCTACGGCAACTTCGCCCGCGTGCTCGCCCACTTCGTGCGCGAGGAGAAGGATCTGACTCTGCAGGAAGCCATCCGCAAGCTCACGGGGTTTCCGGCCGCGACGCTCTCCCTGAGCGACCGCGGCATGCTCAAGGTGGGCGACTTCGCCGACGTAGTGATGTTCGACCCCGCCACCGTCCAGGATCACTCGACCTACGAGCGGCCGCAGCAGCTCGCCACCGGCGTCGAGGATGTCTGGGTCAACGGCGTGCAGGCGCTGCGCGATGGCGTTGCGACGGGCGCGGCGAGCGGGCGGGCGATTCGCGGGCGCGGCTGGACGGGCGCTGCGGGCGGCGGTTGTCGCAAGAGCGCGGCCGACTGGAGCTGGACGCCCTAGCTTCGCGGACCGCTGGTTTCACACGGCAGAGGTCACTGGTTCGAGCCGCTCGCAGACGGCAGCGATCGACCCAAAAGCGGCCGGTTGGGGCACGAACGCCGCTGCAAACGGCTTACACCACCGTCGGGCCACCGATCTTCCGGCGCGTTGCAGAATGACCTTGGCACTACGGTGCGCGTAATTGCGCCATAAATGCCATCGCAGCGTCGAGATCACTCTGCGTGATGGCGTCGTCCTTCCAGTATTCCCCGAACAGAAACGCCGCACGCGTTTGCCCTGTCCTGCCACACATTGTGGCAAGCGCGCGGGCCAGCGCGCCGCTGTTGACATGCGCTTCCATAACCGGCTGTGCTCTCTCGGCAAGTTCCTTAGCGGCCGTGGCATCGCGCTGTGAACCATAGAAATACGCAAGCCCAGCCCAGGCTCGCAGGTACTCCGGGTCGAGGCCGATAGCCCGCTGGTAAGCCTCGCGCCCGCGTCGGTTCAGATCGTCGGCTGCTGCCCCGATGACTGCCTGCTTTTTCGCGACTTCGGATGCCAGCTGGAAGAACACCTCACCAACGTCGGTAAGCGCAGCGGCCGATGCAGCGGAAAGTCCGTCCAGCTTGGCTGTTTACCTTCGGCTCGCAGCCGTTCGGCGCAGGCCGGGCCAGGAGCAGCCATTCGCGGTTAAGGTGTGCGTGGGTCACTTAGTGTGCCGCACGTTCCGCGATTGATGTTGACCGTTCCTATTGGGTTACCTTGCTTCCCGCTGTACTCCAGAACTACAACGACGCCCTGGTCGATCAGCGGCCGCAAGTCAGGGTTTGCGCAGGTGCCTTGCTTTATCGTCGGAGTCAATTTCGCCTCGAATGTCGTACTGTCGACGCCATTCGATTCGGCGTTCACGAGCGTGTACATGACGGTCAGTCTCAGTCCTGGCCCGGCCCTCGCGCCATCCAATCTGGTATCCGGATCGACTGCAGCGGGGGCGGCGCCGTTAGCCTGGCCGGCGATCTCCGCAACCCTTCTTTGAAGCGTCAGAGCGGCCTTGAATTGCGCGGAATCCTTCGTGTCGCAGGCCGTCACCGAGGCGCACACCATTGCCAAGCACCCCACCTTCATTCTGAACTTCACGCGAGGTTTTCTCCGGTACCGCTGTCACTTACGCGCCTGTCGTACCGCCGTGCAAATGTGCGTTCGGCAATTGAGCGCGAGCGAGCGCGGTACCGAATGAGTGTATTTCGCCGAGCGCGCTGGCACAAATTGGCGGGGCGTGCCCCGCCTGGCGTTCTGCCATGCGATGGCGCATTCCGGCTCAATTCCAGACAACACCAGGTTCAACGGGGCTTCGCTAAAGTGGACATCACGTTTGCGAGAGCTGATCTCACTGTAGGGCGGATGACTCACTGTCAGAGCCTCACAAACCGATAGGCGAAACGATCGGTCTCGCCCTTGATCGAAGGATCGAATACCTTGATGGAATGCGGATCGTCCTTGTTAGCGAGCACTGTGCTTTCCGCGTCCAGCACAAAGCCTGCCGTTTCCACCTCCTCGCGAACAGCTGCAGGCTCGATCCGATGCAGCGACTCGGCATGACTTGTGCCCGTCCCAGCGGCGGCAACGTGGTCAACGATGACGTAAAACCCACCAGGCTTGAGCCGCTCATAGACGGCTCGATTGAAGGCGGCTGGAGTTGCGCCTCTGGTCTGGAGAAGGGCGGTATGGAGATCGTGGTAGAACAGGTGTAGCCACACGATATCCGGTGGATGCGAGCTCTCCGGCAGCGCCACAAGGTCCGCCGAGATGACTTGCACGTTCTCTCGCCCCGGCTCCTTCGCCAGCGCCCGCATGCGGCCGACCGGATCGCTCTTGAAATGAGCGATCTCCGCCGGCACGAAACTGTAGACCCGTCCCTCGGGACCGACGATGTCAGAAAAGAGGCGTGTCCAGTCTCCACTGCCTGGCCAAACATCGATCACAGTAGAGCCCGCATCAGCTCGTGCGAATCGAATCAACTCAGAATGCGTCGAAGGGTTCATCGGGATCTCCAAAGCAGCCAGGTCCGTGGAAAACTCTGATCTGGTCCCGGCCGCGCAAGACCAACGACTGAGGCGGTCGCCAATGCTCCGTCCGGCTCGCACGGGCGGGGCTTTTCGGCGCGATTTCAGGTGGCCGACATGCCGCCGTCGACGGACAACTCCACCCCATTCACGAAGCTCGAATCGTCTGAAGCAAGAAACAGCGCGACCGTCGCAATTTCCTCAGGACGACCCATCTTTCCCCGCGGGATCAGGGATTCGAATTGCCGCTTCGCCTCCTCGTCGAGAACTTGGTCCTGCATCGGTGTGGCGATCGGCCCCGGGCTCAGCACGTTCACCCGGATATTCCTGCCCTTCAGTTCGTTGAGCCAAGTGCGTGCGAATGAGCGCAACGCCGCCTTGCTCGCCGAATACACGCCAAATCCAGGAAAACCTTTCACCGAAGCAACTGACCCGGTCATGAAGATCGATCCGCCATCGTTGAACAGCGGCAACGCCTTCTGAACCGCAAACAGCGTGCCGCGCGTATTCAGGCCGAAGGCCGCATCGAAGTGCTCCTCGGTAATCTCGCCCAATTTGACGGCTTCGCCCATGCCGGCGCTCGCGAACAGAACATCGATCTTGCCCTTTTCCCGCTTGACCGTATCGAACAGGCGGTCGAGGTCGTCGAGATTTGCTGCGTCGCCGCGCACGCCGGTCACGTTCCGGCCAATCAGCTTAACGGCCTCGTCGAGCGTCTCCTGCCTCCGGCCCGTGATGAAAACGTAGGCGCCTTCTTCAACGAACCGCTTGGCCGTTGCCAACGCCATGCCCGAGGTCCCGCCGGTGATGACAGCAACTTTTCCGTTCAACTTACCCATGATTTTGCACTCCTTCGTTGCTCGCAAGGACCGGCGAGCTCGTTAGCTAGCCGGATACTTCTGTATCGATTGGTTCAATATAGGCGCCACTTGGAGCACTGTCAAATCTGTATCGATCAGTACATAGCGGCATCGACGAGTTCTTCGGGTACTTACTGCTTAATCTTGTACGGAGCAGCATCCGTGTACCGAGTGGTATATAATTGAGACTGGCCTTTGGATACGGTACTGATCGGTATGAAAAATATGGCGAAGAGAGCGTCCGCGGGCCGTCCGCGCGAGTTCGACATGGATAAAGCGCTGGACGGCGCTTTGCGCGTTTTCTGGCTCAAAGGTTATGACGGCGCGTCCTTAAGCGACCTCACTAAGGCAATGGGCATTAATCGTCCCAGCATGTATGCGGCGTTTGGCAACAAGGAACAGCTGTACTGCAAGACCTTAGATCGCTATTCCAACTCCAGAAGGGAGCGCTTGAAGGAGTTTTCCGCTGCTCGGACCGCGCGCGAAAGCGTGGAATTGTTATTGCGAGATACAGTTGAGAAAGTCACAGACCCAAAGAATCCTGGCGGCGGGTGCTTTGGGGTGCAAGGAGCAATGACCTGCTTCAACATGTCGCGCCGGGTTAAAGAGCATATCGGAGACACGCATATGGCGTTGGAGCGGCTTCTTAGGGAGCGATTCAATCGCGCCATTGAAACCGAGGAGTTGCCGCGAGGATCGGCGGTCGATCTTGCGCGTTTGTGCGCCGTGATGATCCAAGGATTGGCGCTGCAAGCGAAGGCGGGTAGCTCGCGAAAGGAACTTCACCGCGTGGTCGATTTGTATTTGGAGACCTGGCCACCGCGCCCTGCGGGAAGTGGAAAGTCAGGGCGCGTTGACAGTGCCGGTGTCGACTAAGCCCCTGTCGCAACTGGGAGACCGACTCGTATATCGTTGATTTGTAGGCACGCAGCGTACTTGCTGGCGCCGCTCTGGCAGGACTACGTCGCTGGCAGGGCCGTCCCTTCGAAGGGCCGCGCTTTGTCCATGTGCGTGGTCACGGGCGGCAGCGGGTACTTGAGCCCGCTCGCGCAGTTGAACAACACCACACGGTCGCTCGCGCGCACCTGGCCGAGCGCCGCGGCCATGAGGTAGGCGGCGTAGGTCGCGGCTCCCTCGGGACTCAAGAGCAGTCCGTCCTTCGCGCCCACTTCGCGCCGCGCCCACTCGATCCGCGAGTCCTCCACCGCGACGGCAAACCCGCGCGTCTCGCGCAGCGCCCTGAGGATCAGGAAGTCCCCGATCGCCGCGGGCACGCGGATGCCCGAGGCGATGGTATGGGCGTTCTCCCACGGCGTGGCGCTGTCCGCCCCGGCATCGAAGGCGCGCACGATGGGCGCGCAACCGCTCGACTGCACGGCGACCAGCCGTGGCAGCGGGCCCGTGATCCAGCCGAGCTCGAGCAGCTCCTGCCAGCCTTTCCACATGCCGATCAGCCCGGTGCCGCCGCCGGTCGGGTAGAACACCACGTCCGGCAGCCGCCAGGCCATCTGCACGGCGAGCTCGAGCCCCATGGTCTTCTTGCCCTCGATTCGGTACGGCTCCTTGAGGGTCGACATGTCGAACCAGTCGTAGCGCGCCTTGCCGAGCTCGACCAGCTTGCCGCAGTCGTTGATGAGTCCGTTGACCCGCCACACGGTCGCACCCTGCAGCGCGATCTCGCTCAGGTTGATTTCCGGAGTGTCGTCGGGGCAGAAGCAGAACGCTTCGATGCCTGCGCGGCGCGCATAAGCGGCCATGGCTGCACCCGCATTGCCGTTGGTGGGGATGGCGGCGCGGCGTATGCCAAAGGATTTCGCCATGGATACCGCGAGGCACAGGCCGCGCGCCTTGAACGAGCCGGTCGGCAGCCGGCCTTCGTCCTTGACCACCGGGCGGACGAATCCCGCGGGGCGCTCGCTGTGGTGCAGCTCGATGAGGGGCGTTTCCACCTCCCCGAGGCTCACGATGTGCGCGGCGTCCGTGACCGGGAGCAGTTCGCGCCAGCGCCATAGCCCCGGTGGACGCGCATCGATCTCCTCCCGCGTGAACTCGCGCTTCAGAGCCGCGAGATCGTAACGGGCCAGCAGTGGCTTCTTCGCGGCCGACAATCCCTGCACTCGCCCGATCTCGTAATGCTCGCCGGTGGCGCTGCACTCCAGATGGGTCGCATACGAGTAGCGCACGCTGTCCTCCGTAACATGCCGATGGCGGCCGGCTTTGTGATACAAGGGCGCGGTGACGCAAGCGCCGCTGCTCACCTCACAGCCGGACCTGGTCCGGGCAATCGGCCGCTGGAGCATGGTAGCACTGGCGGTGAACAGCATCGTCGGCAGCGGCATCTTCGGGCTGCCCTCGGTGGTGGCCGGGTACGTCGGCAGCTCGAGCCCGCTCGCGGTGTTGCTGGCCGGCATCGCCATGGGCGTGATCATCGCCTGCTACGGGGAGGTGGCGTCGCAGTTCAGCGAGACTGGCGGACACTATATATACATCCGGCGCGCCTTCGGGCGGTTCGCCGGTTTGCAGGTAGGCTGGCTGAATCTGCTCAGCCGCCTGACCGCCTGCGCCGCCGCGGTGAACCTGCTCGTGATCTCGCTCGGTGAATTCTGGCCGCAGGCCGGCGCTGCGCTGCCGCGCCTGGTGATCGTCTCGCTGTTCATTGGCACGCTCGCGGCGGTGAACTACCGCGGCGTTGCCGCCGGTACCCTGGCCAGCAACGTTTCGGTGATCGCGAAGCTCGTGCCGCTCGCGCTGGTGTGCGCCGCGGGTCTCTTCTACCTCGCCGCTCATCCGGCACCCGCCGCAGCGGCTGCGGCTGGCGGCCTCGACGGCTGGCTCAAGGCCACCCTGATCCTGTTCTTTTCCTACGGCGGCTACGAGGCCGCGCTCAACCCGATGGGCGAGGCGAAGAATCCACGGCGCGATGCGGCCTTCGCCCTGTTCGTGGCGCTCGGCGTCGTCATCGTGTTCTACACCGCGCTGCAGTTCGTGGTGGTGGGCGCGCTGCCGGATGCGGCGCACAGCTCGCGGCCCCTCGCCGATGTGGCGCGGGTGATAATGGGACCCGCCGGGGCGGTGCTCGTCTCCGTCGGCGCACTCGTCTCGGTTTACGGCTACCTGAGTGCCAACCTGCTGACCAATCCGCGCGCCATGTACGCGCTCGCCGAGCGCGGTGACTTTCCGGCGTGGTTTGGCGCGGTCCATCCGCGTTTCCGTACGCCCCATACCTCGATCGTCGCGTTCACCTTGCTGCTGTGGGCGTTCGCGCTGTTCGGCAGCTTCGCCTGGAACGTCACGCTGTCGGCGGTCGCGCGCCTGCTGTACTACGGCGCGGTGTGCGCGGCGGTGCCGATGCTGCGCAGGAAGCAGCCGCAGGTCAGCGCCTGGCGGCTGCCCGGGGGTCCGCTGCTGCCGGTGCTGGGCGTCGCGATCTGCGCGGCGCTCCTCACCCGGGTCGACTTCAGCAAGACGGTCATTCTGCTGGCGACCATGGTGCTTGCGGCGCTCAACTGGCTGCTCACGCGGGGACGCAAGCCGGCGGCGGCGAGCGAGGAGGTAACGACATGAGCATACCGGCCGGGACTGCAGCCGCGGCGCCACCTCTGGTGAGGGCCGAGCGCGACGCGCGTGGCGTCGTGAGGCTTATCCTCAACCGGCCGGCCGCTTTCAACGCGCTGTCGGAGGCGATGCTCGGCGCGTTGCAGGCCGAGCTGGATGCGATCGCCGCGGACCCGCAGGCGCGCGCCGTGGTGCTGGCGGGGGAAGGCAAGGCGTTCTGCGCCGGCCACGACCTCAGGGAGATGCGCGCGCAACCCTCGCTCGGGTATTACCAGGGACTGTTCGCGCAGTGCACGCAGTTGATGCTGAGTCTGCGCCGGGTGCCGGTGCCGGTCATCGCGCGCGTGCACGGTATCGCGACCGCGGCGGGATGCCAGCTGGTCGCGCAGTGTGATCTCGCGGTGGCCGCAAGCTCCGCGCGCTTCGCCGTGAGCGGGGTGAACCTGGGACTATTCTGCTCGACGCCCGGCGTGGCGCTGTCGCGCAACGTCGCCCGCAAGCAGGCGTTCGAGATGCTGGTGACCGGGGATTTCATCGACGCCGCGGAGGCGAAGGCGCGCGGCCTCGTCAACCGGGTCGTCGAGCCCGGCGAGCTCGATACGGAGGTCGAGCGACTCGTTGCGAGCATCCTCGCCAAGCCGCGGGTCGCCGTGGCCATGGGCAAGGAACTGTTCTATCGGCAGGGCGAGCTCGGCATGGCGGCCGCCTACGAGCTCGCCGGGCAGACCATGGCATGCAACATGATGGAGGAAGCGGCGCTGGAGGGCGTACAGGCGTTCCTCGAGAAGCGCGCGCCGCGCTGGCACTCCTGAGGCCGCGCGCCAGTCTCGCTACCGGGAGACCCCGTTCGCGCGCCCCTCGCGCTCCAGTTCCAGACCGCTGGTCACGACCTGGGTCACGCCGGGAACGCTGCGCGCGATCTTGCGGGCGTGATAGATCGCTTCCGTGCTCCAGACGTAACCGCTGAGGGCGGCAACGCCACCCTCGACGTGCACGTTCACGTGACGATAGAAGTAGCTCGGATCCGCATTGAGTGCCGAATAGACGCTGTTTGCGACCGCCACCTCCCCGGGGCCGGTCGCGGCGGGTGACATGGGAGGAGTGCTGGCGCAGGACGCCGCGAGCAGGGCCACCGCGCCCAGCGTGGCCGGCATCCACTGGTTTGCCGATCTGCGCGTCATTTGAACAATTCCGCCCGCCTGGTATGACCCGAGCGAGCCCCCGCGGTTCAACAGCGAGGCCGGTGATCTGTCACATTGTGAAGGGATCTGTCACATGCTGGACGAAGCCAGCATGCGGCCACCGAAAACCAGCGCTCGCCTCAGCGCGACACGCCCGAATTATCGATTCCGTTGAGCTGCAGCTCCAGATCGTTCACGACTCTGGAGACACCATCGACCAGCTCGGCAACGCGCTGGGCCTCGATAATGTCCGGCGGATCCCACACATAGCCGCTCAGACGCACCACGCCGCTGTTGGCCCGCACCGTAATATGCTTGGCGTACAGCTGCTGATCCGCATCGAGAGCGGCCTGCACACGCTCGGTGGTTTCCTTGTCGGCCTGCTTCTGCGCGTCGGTCCTGGGGGGACCCATTGCGCATGCGACCACGCTGCAGAGGACCGCCACCGCAATTCCGGCATGCGCCACTCGCTTTATAACTCGAGACAAGTTCATCCCCTCCTCATCGCCGTCGGCGCGGTGATGTATACCACAGCCGAACGGCGGCGAGGGATCCGTCGATCCCTCGCCGCGCAGGCGTGCTCGCCGTGACGGTGGTTCTTAATCCTCAGAACTTGAAGTCTACTCCGGTCGAGAACCCGAGCTCATGGCAGCCGCCCCAGGTCGTGGGACCGGCGCTGCTGTAGTCGATGAACAGCGGGTGCGTGGCGTCGTGGCAGTCCGTCTTTATGCCATGGCCACCGGCGCCGATGTCAAAATGCGCATTGCCGTCGTTCGCGGTGTCGGCAAAGTCGGCATACCAGGTGAGCTGCTTGTCGAGCTTGTGCCACCAGCCGAGCGTGTACATGTTGGCTTCGTTGTCGCCGATCCCGTTCGGGTTGAAATTGTGCTGTCCGCCCGGGTCGCCCACCGTCGGGGTGGCGTGCGCCCAGCCGATCGCGACCCGGTCGGCGCCGCCATTGAAGACATACTGCGCGGCCAGCCAGTCGCTGTTGCGCTGGCGCTCGTTCTGGAACTCCATGCTCGCCGGCAGATTGCGATGCATCTCCTCCCACAGGTAGGCGATCGACAGGCCGAAGTCGAAGTGGTACAGCAGCCCGACCTTCAACGCCCACTCATCGGCTACATCGACCGCCGTGTTGTATTCGGGCGTACCGGCAAGCGCCTCGCCCGGATTTTCCGCCGCGAAGGCCTGATAGTCCGCCCAGTCGAGCATCTGGGCGCTGAGCGGGTTGGAGGGCCCCAGGTTGAACAGGTAATCATAGTACGGGTTGTTGGCGCCGACGCCGTCGCTGCTGCGATTCACGCCCTGGTGCAGCTCATAGGCGACCGTGCCGTAGAAGCCACCCGTCTCGAACTTAAGGTCCGCGCTGTAGGCGTTGTTGAAGCCGCCGTCATCGCAGTTCAGGAACAGGTTACCGCTTCCCGGGTTGTTCGATCCGGCGCAGTCCGGAGATCCCAGCGGCATGATGTTGCTGTTGGGGTCCGGGTTCTGCCCGAGCGCGTACGCGGCATCGAAGCTGAAGCCCGACCAGTTGGTCGAGTTGAACTGAATCACGTGATCCATGCGCGTGCCGAACTCCACGCGGTTATCGCCGCCGGTGTTGCTGACAACCACGTTGTAGCCGCCCAGGGTTCCGGAGAAGAAATTCAGCCGGTCCGTGGCGGTCTTGTACGGCATGTACATTTCGCCGAATTTCAACTTGCCCATGGTCGAGGTCTGAAAGCCCAGGTAGGTATCGCCGAGACCGATGGCTCCCTGGACGACATTCGAGGACTTGGTCCACGCGTCCTGCAGACCCGGTGCGGCCGCCATGTCAAGTGCGGTCGCCACCTGGTAGATGAAGTCCACACCCGTCGTGCCGATCGGATGGGTGCCCCGG
The DNA here is from genome assembly GCA_963713175.1 of uncultured Gammaproteobacteria bacterium. Taxonomy (GTDB): domain Bacteria; phylum Pseudomonadota; class Gammaproteobacteria; order Steroidobacterales; family Steroidobacteraceae; genus 13-2-20CM-66-19. The sequence continues at coordinate 218,029 of CAVQKW010000006.1, forward strand.
TAGCCGACGTTCGAGCCGTTGCTCGACATGGACGCCATCCAGCCCACCCGCCCGAAGGGTGCCGCCTTCGGCCCGCCGGTAATGACGAACGGTCCGGTGGGGCTCGTGACGCCAGGGGCCAGGCTGTACGGATAGGCCACCATGCCGTTCTCGCCCTTGGTCGTGTAGTCGACCGATATGTCCAGGGTCCCGAAGAACCCCTTCATGAACGAATTGAAGCGCTTCTCCGACGCACTCACCGTCTTCGAAGTCTTGCTTTGCTCCTCCTTCAGATCCTTGAGCTGCCTGGCGAGATCGTCGATCCGCTGCTGGATTATCCGCATGCGCGCCTGATCGGTGTCCGTTTGCGCGAAGGTTCCTCCCGAATAGCTGAACACGACTACCCCGGCCACGAGTAATGAAACCAGCGGCTTGAGCATTCTGGTGATGAACATAGAGTTCCCCCTTCCGAGGTGTGACGAAACTGAGACCCGCAACCTCAACACTCCAAATCTAAAGCGCGGCCCTGCTCACACCCTGGGTATGAGCCCGGCGCCGCGCGCCCACTGATACTTCGCCCCCAGCACCGCCACCGGGATCTCGGTCGAGTACGCGTATGCCGGGATGCCGTGCTGGTAGAGATACTCCGCTGCTTCCTCGACCTCGATGTCGCCCGCCAGCGAGGCGACCACCGGCTTGACGAACCCCTTGGCGCGCATTTCTGCGACGACCTCGACCATGAGTCTCGCGAACACCATGGGCGGGGTGATGATGGTGTGCCAGTAGCCGAGGATGAGCGCATGAATGCGCGGTTCCTCGAGGCCCAGGCGCACCGTCTTCTGGTAGGTGGCGGGCGGCTCCCCGCCCGTGATGTCGACCGGGTTGCCGGCCGCGCCGAACGGCGGGATGAACTTGCGGAAAGCGGCGTCCAGGTCAGCGGGCATCGCCATCAGCGTCAGGCCGTTGTCGACGCAGGCATCCGACAGCAGCACGCCCGAGCCGCCCGCGCCGGTGATGATGACCACGTTGTTGCCCGCAGGCGTCGGCAGCAGCGGTATGGCGCGGCCGAAGTCCAGCAGGTCGCGCAGCGAGCGCGCGCGGATGACGCCGGACTGGCGGAACACGTCGTCGTAGATCTTGTCGTTGCCGGCGAGGGCGCCGGTATGGGAGCTGGCGGCGCGCGCACCCATGTTGGTGCGGCCGGCCTTGAGCACCACCACCGGCTTCTTCTTCGACACGCGCTTGGCGACTTCGGCGAACGCGCGGCCGTCCTTGAGGTCCTCGAGGTGCTGGCAGATGATCTGCGTGTTCTCGTCCTGCTCGAAGAAGGTCAGCAGGTCATCTTCGTCGAGATCGCACTTGTTGCCTACCCCGACGATGGCCGACACGCCCATCTTGGCGGAGCGCGAGAAGCCGACGATCGCCATGCCGATGCCGCCGGACTGCGAAGACAGCGCCACGCTCCCCTTGACGTCGTACGCGGTGCAGAAGGTCGCGCACAGGTTCTTGGGCGTGTAGTAGAAGCCGTAGATGTTGGGGCCCATCAGGCGCACGCCGTACTTGCGTCCGATCGCCACCACCTCTTCCTGGCCGGCGACGTTGCCGGTTTCGGCGAAGCCCGACGGGATCAGCACCGCGCCCGGGATCTTCTTCTCGCCCACCTCGACGAGCGCCTGGGCGACAAACTTGGCGGGAATGGCGAACACCGCGACGTCGATGACGCCCGGGACGTCCTTGACGCTCTTGTAGGCCTTCTTGCCGAGGATCTCGGTGGCGCTCGGGTGGATCGGGTAGATCGCGCCCTGGTAGCCGCCGTTGATGAGATTCTTCATGATCGAGTTGCCGATCTTGCCGTTCTCGGCGGAGGCGCCGATGACGGCGACGGCGTCCGGCTTCATGATGCGGTTCATCTGCCGGACGATCTCTTCCTCGCTCGGCCGGAAGCGCGCCACCGGGGGCTTGAAGTCCAGCACCACGCGCACGTCGACCGCGGTCGCGCCGCGCTCGCTGGCGAATACCGGGTTGAGATCGAGCTCGGAGATTTCAGGAAAATCGGCGACCAGCCGCGAGACGTTCACGATCATCGCGGCGAGGGCCTCGCGGTCGACACCCGGCGTGCCGCGAACCCCGCGCAGGATCTCCGCGGCGGCGATGCCATCGAGCATCGACAGCGCATCCTCGTGGGTGGCCGGCGCGAGGCGGAAGGTGATGTCCTTGAGCACTTCGACCAGGATGCCGCCGAGCCCGAAGGCTACGAGCTTGCCGAATGCCGGGTCGGTCACCGCGCCGATGATCACTTCCTGGCCGCCGGCGAGCATCTGCTGCACCTGCACGCCGTCGATGCTCGCCTTGGCATCGTAGCGACGCGCGTTGGCGAGGATGCTCGCGAAGGCCTGCTCGGCCTCCGCCGTGCTTTTCACGCCGACCACCACCCCGCCCGCCTCGGTCTTGTGCAGGATCTGCGGCGAGACGATCTTCATCACCACCGGAAAGCCGATCGAGGCGGCGAGCTTCGCGGCATCGCCGGCGCTCGCCGCGACGCCTTCCTTCGGCACCGTGATGCCGTAAGCCTCGCAGATGCCCTTGGCCTCCGGTGCGGTCAGCGCGCTGCGAGCCGCGGCCTTGGCCGCGTCCAGGATCTTGCGTACCGCCGTCTTGTCGGGTTCCATGACTTCTCCGTGCGCGTCCTGCGTCAGATGACCTTTTCCGCCTGCAACGCCTTGATTTCGGATTCGCCGAGTCCGAGCTCCGCCAGAACCTCGCGCGTATGCTCGCCGAGCAGCGGGGAGCGCCTCACCTCGGTCGGGCTGTCCGACAGCTTGATCGGATTGCCCACCGTCAGGTATTTGCCGCGCCTCGGGTGATCGACCTCGACGATGGTGCCGGTGCTGCGCAGCGAGGGCTCCGCGGCCAGTTCTTCCATCGAGAGGATCGGGCCGCAGGGAATGTCGTGCTTGTTGAGCTCGGCCATCGCCTCGAACTTGGTCTTGGTGATCGTCCATTTCTCGACCGTGGCAAACACTTCCATCAGCCGCGGCAGACGCGCGTCGGGCGTGGCGTAGTTCGGGTCGGTGATCCACTCCTTCTTGCCGATCACCTCGCAGATGTCCTTCCACACCGGCGCCTGGGCGATGAAGTACAGGTAGGCGTTCGGGTCGGTCTCCCAGCCCTTGCACTTGAGGATCCAGCCGGGCTGCCCGCCGCCGGAGGCGTTGCCGGCGCGCGGCACCGCGTTTCCGAACTGACCGTGCGGGTACTGCGGATACTCTTTCATGACCCCGGTGCGGGCGAGCCGCTGCTGGTCGCGCAGCTTCACGCGGCACAGGTTCAGCACCCCGTCCTGCATCGCGGCGAGAACCTTCTGGCCGCGTCCCGTGCTTTTGCGCTGATAGAGCGCACAGAGGATGCCGAGCGCGAGATGCAGCCCCGTGCCGCTGTCGCCGATCTGCGCGCCGGTCACGAGCGGCGGGCCGTCGTCGAAGCCGGTAGTGGACGCGGCCCCGCCGGCGCACTGGGCGACGTTCTCGTAGACCTTGCAGTCCTCGTAAGGCCCCGGACCGAAGCCCTTGATCGAGGCGACGATCATCTGTGGATTGAGTTCCTGGATGCGCTCCCAGGTGAAGCCCATGCGATCGAGCGCGCCGGGCGCGAAGTTCTCGACCAGCACGTCGCAACGCTTGACCAGCCGCTCGAGCACCTCCTTGCCGCGCGGGTTCTTGGTGTCGAGCGTGATCGAGCGCTTGTTGTGGTTCAGCATGGTGAAGTACAGGCTGTCCACGTCCGGTACGTCGCGCAACTGTCCGCGTGTGACATCCCCGGCGCCCGCCCGCTCCACTTTGATCACGTCGGCGCCGAACCACGCCAGCAGCTGCGTGCAGGTAGGACCTGACTGCACGTGAGTGAAGTCGAGGATGCGGACGCCCTCCAATGCCTTCCCCATGGGAGTCTCCCGGCGTGCCTATTTGTACATCGTCTGGTTCTTGGTCCCCGGCGCATACTCGCGCGGGTCGACCCAGATGTTGATCACCGCCGAACGTTTCAGGCGGTGGACTGACTCGCGCGCGCGCTGCAGGGCGGGGGCGATCTGCGCCGGCTCACGCACCTCCTCGCCGTAGCCGCCGAGCATCTCGGCGAACTTGCCGAACGGCACGTCGCCGAGCAGGTTACCGACGCTGCCGCGCTCCTCGCCGTACTTGGCGAGCTGGCCGTAGCGGATCTGGTTCATCGCGGAGTTGTTGCCGATCACGGCGATGTACGGCACGCCGAAGCGGTTGGCGGTCTCCATGTCGAAGGCCGTCATGCCGAAGGAGCCGTCGCCGTAGTAGCACAGCACTTCCTTGCTGGGCTGGGCGAGGCCTGCGGCGATCGCGAAGCCGGTGCCGACGCCGAGCGAACCGAGCGCGCCGGGATCCATCCACTGGCCCGGGCGCCGCGGCCGCACCGCCTGCGCCGAGATCGTCACCACGTCGCCCCCGTCGCCGATGTAGATGGTGTTGTCGGCGAGGAATTCATTCAGCTCGTATGCAACCCGATAGGGATGGATCGGCTTGTTGTTGGACTTGAAGAGCGGCATCAGCTTCTCGGTGGCCGTCGCCTCCATCTCGCTCAGCTTCTTCATCCACTGGCGGCGCGCCTGGCGCTTCTCCTGCTTGAGGCGCCCAGAGGCCGCCTGCAGCACGGCGCCGAGAATCGCGCCGGGATGCCCGACCAGACCCAGATCGATGTCGCGGTTCTTGCCAACCGTGCGGTAGTCCATGTCGATCTGCACGAGCTTCAGCTTGTTGCTGATGCGGCGCCCGTAGCCCATGCGGAAGTCGAACGGGGTACCGACGATGACGATCACGTCGGCGTCGGAGAAGGCGTTGCTGCGGGTTCTGTCGAAGTGGTGCGGATCGCCCGGTGGCAGCAGTCCACGGCTGCCACCGTTGAAGTAACCCGGAATGTCCAGCCCACGCAGCAGCGCGATCGCTTCCTCGTGGCCGCGCGAGGCCCACACCTGCTGTCCGTAGAGAATGGCCGGACGTTCGGAGTCGACCAGGATGTCGGCGAGTTTCTCGATGTCGGCCGGATCGCCCAGCGAGCGGGTCGAGGCGCGGTAGTGGCCGGGCTTGGGCACGATCGCCTTGGTGATGTCGACTTCGCGATCGAGCACGTCGCGCGGAATCTCCAGATAGGCCGGTCCCGGTGCGCCGTTGAACGCCTCGCGTGCCGCCATCGAGATCATGTCCGCGACGCGCTCCGTGCTCGGTACGGTGGCGGCAAACTTGGTGATCGGCGTCATCATGTCGACGTGCGGCAGATCCTGGAGGGAACCCATCTTGTGCTGCGTGAGGGCGCCCTGGCCGCCGATATGCAGCACCGGGCTCTCGGAGCGGAACGCCGTGGCGATACCGGTCACCGCGTTGGTGCAGCCGGGACCCGCGGTCGTCACCACGCAGCCGAGCTTGCCGGTCTGGCGCGCATAGCCGTCGGCGGCGTGCGCCGCGACCTGCTCGTGACGCACGTCGATGATGCGGATTCCCTCATCGATGCAGCCGTCGTAGATATCGATGATGTGCCCGCCGCACAGGGTGAAGATGGTGTCGACACCCTCGTTCTTGAGCGCCTTGGCGACCAGATGGCCGCCGGAAACGACCGCGGCGTCGCGGCTCTTGCGCTGCAGGGTGTTATCCGCCGTCGTTGAAGCGGAAACGGCTGCGGGAACCTGGGTTGCGGCGTTCATATGGGGTCGCTCCGTCTCCTTACTGGCTGCGAAGCGCGCGTGCGGGGACGCTGCGTCGCTGCCGTGACTCCGCCAGCAAGCGGGCCACCGGCCGACCGGCACGGATGGTTTCGAAGTGCTTCGCGCGCATCGGCTTTGTTCTGAGTGGGCCGACCATATGTGATATATCTGAGGCTTGTCAACTCAAATTCCTACCTGTGGTGCAGACCTGACACATCATGGTGCGGACGCGGGCATGGACGGTGCGGCAGGGCTATCTCACGTCGTTGCGGCGATGCAAAACGTGCCTCCAGGCAGGGGATATATACGATCAATTCTTTTGATATGTGATATTCCGTATTCATTGACAGAGCAAATCGGCGCGTTCTAAAGTCAGTCCAGAACCGGCACCGCCAGCGCGCACTCCTTAGGTCGACGCCGGCGCGGGTAATCAGGCCCTTGGGGGGTTCAATGGCGGAAACTGTGACGCTCGCAGAAGCCGAAACCGGCAACCCCGCGGGGCAACTCTCGCTCGCGCCCCTGAATTCCATGAGCCTGAGAGATCAGGCGTACACGCTGCTCAAGGACGCCATCGCGCGCACTGACATCTACAGCCAGCGCCAGACGCTGCGGCTCGATGAGCGCGAACTGATGCAGGCGTTCGGGGTGAGCCGCACTCCGGTACGCGAGGCGCTCTCGATCCTCGAGCAGGAAGGCTTTGTGCGCACCGTTCCGCGCCGCGGCATCTTCATCATCCGCAAGTCCAAGCGCGAGATCATCGAGATGATCCAGATGTGGGCGGCGCTGGAGAGCATGTCGGCGCGCCTCGCCACGCTGCACGCGCCCGACACCGAGGTCGCCAAACTGCGGCACCTGTTCGATTCGTTCCAGAACTCCCCGCCCGCCGAGCACATCGACGAGTACTCGGACGCCAACATCGCCTTCCACCAGATGATCATCCGCCTGGGCGGCTCGCAGCTGATCCAGGACGCGACCGAGAATCTCTTCATTCACGTGCGCGCGATCCGCAAGGCGACCATTTCGCAGAACGAGCGCGCCGCGCGCTCGATCATCGATCACCTGAAGATCATCGAGGCTCTCGAGCGGCGCGACACCGAGCTCGCGGAGCGGCTCACGCGCCAGCACACGCTCGATCTCGCGGCGCACGTCGAGCGCCACTGCGATTTTCTCGACTGAGTGGCCTGCGGGCCGCGGGCCTTCTCGGCAGCCCAACCCAGCACAGCGGTATCGTGGACAGGTCAGTCCGTTCGGGCCAGCCCGCGGCGCGCGCGTGGCTTGCGGCGGGCGAGCCGGGGCATGCCCGGCGCGCCGCGCGCCGCGGGCCCCGCGAACTCAAAACGTACCAGCTGCTCGATCAGCGCCGCACCCTCGCGCAGCAGAAAATCCTTGAACGCCGCCGCGACCGGCGGCAGCCGCTTGGTGCGGTTGTGCACCAGGTACCAGTTGAGCATCGCGGGGAAGTCCTGCACGTCGAGCACCACCAGGTTCCCCACCCGCAGGTCGAGGCCGATGGTGTGCGCCGAAAGGAACGCGATACCCATGCCGGCCACCACCGCCTGCTTGATGGTCTCGGTGCTGCGGATTTCCATCGCGATGTTGAGGCGCGGGAACTGCCGACCGAACACCTCGCGCATCGAATTCCAGGTGTCCGATCCCTGCTCGCGCTGCACGAAGCGCTCGCGGTTGAGAGCTGCGCGCGGGATCTGCCGCATGCCGGCCAGGGGATGGTCCGGCGCTGCCACGATGACGTACGGGTGCGGCGCGAACGGAACGGCTACGATGTCCATGTCGCGCGGCGGACGGACCACGACGGCGAGGTCGGTGAGATTGTCGGCGAGATAGCGCAGCAGGCCCTCGCGGTTGTGTACGGTGAGGTTGAAGGTGACCCCGGGGTGGTCGGCGCCGAACGCGGCGAGCACCCTGGGGAAGAAGTAGTCTCCGGCGCTGATGACCGCGACGTTGAGGCGTCCGCCGGTGATGCCCTTGAGCCGTGCCAGCGCGTCCTCGGCCTCCTTCATGCGCTGGGTGATGGCCTTCGCGCATTGCAGCATCTCCTCCCCGGCGGGCGTCAGATAGGTACGGCGGCCGATACGCTCGAACAGCGGCAGCCCGACGTAGGAGGCGAACTCCTTTATCTGGGTGGAGACGGCCGGCTGCGACAGGTGCAGCTCCTCGGCGGCGCGCGAGAAGTTCATGTGGCGCGCCGCGGCCGCAAACACCCGCAGCTGCCGCAAAGTCACGTGTTTCATGGTGGACGGAAGCATACGCGCTCGGCCGTCCATAGGTATATATAAAAATATATACCCGCAATAGAAATCTTTGACTTTTCTTTTAGTTTGGTCCGGTCGTACCCTGAGCCCACTGTCCTTGGGCCTTGATGCGGCGCCAGGCGCCGGAAGGGGACCGCGATGTCAAATGCCGTCAGCGCCAAGGCGTCCGCCGCGGCGGCGTGCGACCCCCTGGCCGCGGAGCTCGAGGCGTACAACTGCGCGTTCTGCGAGCTGGAGCTCCCCTGGCGCTGGGACGCCAAGACCTTCCGTCATCTGCTGAGCGTCGCTCCCGATCACGACCTGGTCGGCACCTACGTGGAGCGCAACCAGGCGCACCTGCTGCGGGTCTACGAAAAAGCCTTCCTCCGGGACCTGGTGCTATCGGCCAAGGCCCGTCACCGCGAGGAATCGCACACCTCATAATGGATATTGGCCCGCACCGCCTGAGGGTGCGGATCGGGCTCACAGCAGAAATCTGCGATGGCACTGCCGCAGGCAGCCGAACGATAATCACCGCCGCCGCAGTCCACAGGGGACCCGCACATGAAGATCGCCATCGTCGGCTGCGGTGCAATCGGCGGTCTGGTGGGCGCGAAACTCGCTCTGGCGGGCGAGGAAGTCACCTTCATCGTCCGCGGCGCCAACCTCGAGGCGCTGCGCGGCCCGGGCCTGCGGCTCGTGCTGGCGGAAGGGCGCGAGGAACGGATTGCCTGCCCGCGGGCCACCCAGGACTACGTCGCGGCGGGCCCGCAGGAGCTGGTGATCCTCGCCGTGAAGGCCCATCAGCTCGAAGCGATCGCCAGGGACGTCCCCCGGCTGTTCGGTCCCGACACACTCGTCGTTACGATGCAGAACGGCATTCCCTACTGGTATTTCCACCGCCACGGCGGGGAGCTCGCCGGCAGCATCGTGCGCAGCGTCGACCCGCACGGACTCATCGGCCGCATGATCCCGGCGGAACGGGTCATCGGCTGCGTCGTGTACCCCGCGGCGGAGCTCGTCGCCCCGGGGGTCGTGCAGCACATCGAGGGCGATCGCTTCCCGGTCGGGGAGCTCGATGGCACGAGCAGTGCGCGCGCGCTGCGCCTCTCGCAGTGCCTGACGCACGCAGGTTTCAAGGCACCAGTGCTCGATGACATCCGCGCGGAGATCTGGCTGAAGCTCTGGGGCAACCTCACGTTCAATCCGATGAGCGCGCTCACCCGCTCGACCTTGGTCGAAATCTGCCAGTTCCCGCCCACCCGCGCGCTGGCGACGCGGATGATGACCGAGGCCCAGGCGGTCGCGACCAAGCTCGGGATTCGCTTCCGCGTGGGTCTCGAGCGGCGCATCTCCGGCGCCGAGCGCATCGGAGCACACAAGACCTCGATGCTGCAGGACGTCGAGGCGGGCCGGCCCCGGAGCTCGAGGCGCTGCTCGGCTCGGTCGCGGAGCTGGGCCGCCTCACGCGCACCGATACTCCGCACATCGATGCGGTCTACGCTCTCACGCAATTGCTGGCGCGCACACTCGCGCAGTCGCGCGTCGCCTCGTAGATTGCAGCGCGCTCACGTTGCGCTACAGTGCGGGCGCATGAGCCTCGGGGTTTCTGCGGACACACGCATTGCGCTCGGGGGGAGCGGCCTCGCCGTTGCGCCCATGGGCTGGGGCATGTGGCGCTTTCCGACCACCGAGGGCGTGAGCGCGCGTGAGCGTGTGGAGACAGCGCTCGAGGTGGGTTGCACGCTGTTCGACACCGCCGATGTCTACGGCTATCGGCGCGGCAGCGGCTTCGGGGCCGCGGAGGCCCTCCTCGGTGAGGTGCTGCGCGAGGCGCCGCAGCTGCGCGATCGCATGGTGCTCGCCACCAAGGCCGGCATCGCTCCTCCGGCACCCTACGACTCATCGGCCAGCTACCTGCTGGATGCCTGCGACGCATCGCTCGAGCGCCTCGGAGTCGAGCACATCGATCTGTTCCAGATTCATCGACCGGACCTGTTGGCGCACCCTGCCGAGGTGGCGGCGGCCCTGGAACGGTTGCGTCAGGCCGGCAAGATCCGCGCCGCGGGCGTGTCCAACTACAGTGCCGCGCAGTTTGACGCGCTGAGCGCGCACCTGCCGTTCGGACTCGCTGCGGTCCAGAACGAGTTCTCGCCGCTGTCGGTCGAGCCCTTGTCCGACGGTACGCTGGATGCCGCGATGCGCACCGGCACGGCGATGATCGCCTGGTCACCCCTCGGGCAGGGCAGGCTGACGGCGCGGGCCGGAGAACTCTCCGACAGTGCGCGGACCGATCGCGTGATCGTGGCGCTCGATGCAGTGGCGGCACGCACCGGCACCCCGCGTGTCGCGGTGGCTTACGCCTGGGTCATGGCGCATCCGTCCCGGCCGATCGCGCTCATCGGCAGCCAGAACCCGGCGCACATGCGTGAGGCCCGCCGTGCCTACGAGGTGCAGCTGACGCGCCAGGAGTGGTATCGGATCCTGGTCGCCGCGCGCGGTGCGCGCCTGCCCTGAGGGCCGTAAACTGGCAGGCATCGGGGGGCCTGCCATGAACGAACAAGTCGCGACGATCAACCACGTCAAGGACACCGTCCTGGATCTCGCGATCCGCTTCGGACCGCGGCTGTTCACCGCGATCCTGTTCCTGATCGCAGGCTTCATCGTCGGCAAGTGGGTGAGTAACTGGTTTGGCGCGATGCTGCAGCGGCGCGAGCTCGAGCCGCCGCTGCGGCAGCTGTTCACCCGCGTGGTGTGGGTGCTGTGCGTGACGCTGTTCGCCATCATGGCGCTGCAGAACCTGGGGGTCGAGCTGCTGCCGCTCATCGCGGGCTTGAGCGTGGTGGGCGCAGGTCTCGCGCTCGCTACCCAGGGAGTGCTCTCCAACGCGGTCGCGGGCCTGTCAATCATGTTTTCCAAGCCATTCCGGGTCGGGGAGTACATCGCGATCGCCGGCGTCGAGGGCACGGTGGACGCGGTCACGCTCTTCAACACGACGCTCACGCACCCCGACCGCTCGCGCGTGGTGATTCCCAACCGCAAGATCGTCGGCGAGATCCTGCATAACTATGGCCGCATCCGTCAGCTCGAGGTCAGCGTCGGGGTGGCATACGACTGCGACCTGAGGAGCGCGCTCGAGCTCATCCACCAGGTGCTGCAGGCCAACCCGCGCGTGCTGCGCGACCCGGAAGCCTATGTGCAGCCGATGAAGTTCGCCGATTCGTCGATCGCGATCGCGGTGCGTCCGTGGGTGGCGGTGCAGGACCAGGGCAGCGCGACCGGCGAGGTATACGCGGCGCTGCTCGAAGCGTTTCGTGCCCGCGGCGTCACCATACCCTTTCCGCAACGCGAAGTGCGCTACATCGGCGGCAACCCGGCCTGAGCCGGCTCCCTATTAGCGACATGCGCAGGGCGCCAAAGCCACGCCTTTGGCGCCCGGCAACGAAGCCGATGTCCGCAAAATCGCCGCAGGCGATTTTGCCAGTCATATAGGGTGGGGGGTATGGTATATATCTGTCGACTTTGGGTGCGCTGCAGGCGGATGCCGACGCCCTCAAGGCGAGCGCCGCGGCCGAGCGGGCCGCGCGCGCGTCGCTCGAGCTGGCGCGGCAGCAGTATCAACTCGGCACCGTCAGCATGATGGCGCTGGTGACGGTGGCGAGTCTCCCGCAGCCGGTGATTTGTGCGGTGCAGGGACACTGTTCCACGGGGGCCATCGAGCTCGCACTCGCGGCCGACCTCATCGTCGCCGCCGAGTCGGCGCGGTTCTGCGACGCCTACGCGCGCTGCGGGCTGACACCCATCTGGGGCCTGAGCCTGCGCCTGCCTCACCGGGTGGGCACATCCAAGGCGAGCGAGATGATGTATACCTGTCGCAGCTACTCCGGAGCGCAAGCCCACGACATGCATCTCGCGAATTTCTGCTTCAGGGACGATCAGTTCGAGGCGCACCTGGCGGCGCTCGCTGCGGACATACCCGCGAACTCGCAAGCCGCGGGCGTAGGGTCACCTTGAGCGCACTGCCCAAGCCGGCCCTGGCCCAACGCACCTTCCTCGGTCATCCCCGTGGGCTTTTCTACCTCGCCTTCACCGAGGCGTGGGAGCGATTCTCCTATTACGGGATGACGGCGCTGGTGGTCCTCTACATGGTGGACCAGCTGCTGCTGCCCGGGCATGTCGGGCACATCGCCGGATTCGCCGCGGTGCGCGCGGCGCTCGAGTCGCTGGCCGGTCCGCTGTCGACGCAGGCGCTGGCGTCGCAGATTTTCGGCCTCTACAGCAGCCTCGTGTACTTCACGCCGCTGCTCGGGGGCGTGATCGCCGACCGCTGGATCGGACAGCGCAACGCGGTCGTGATCGGCGCCCTGTGCATGAGCGCCGGCCAGCTGGCGATGGCCTCCGAGCGCACCTTCCTCGGGGCGCTCGTTCTCCTGGTCGTCGGCTCGGGATTCCTCAAAGGCAACATCGCCGCGCAGGTCGGCGGTCTGTACCCGGAGGAGGATGAGGCGCGCCGCACCCGTGGGTTCCTCATCTTCAGTACCGGGATCAACTTCGGCGCGATCGCAGGTCCCGTGATCTGTGGACTGCTCGCGCAGTGGTACGGCTGGCACTGGGGCTTCGGGGCGGCGGGGATCCTGATGCTCGCGGGTCTGGTCACCTATCTGTCCGGCTATCATTACCTGCCCGCGCGTGTCGAGCGGCCGCGGGCCCAGGGCGCGCGACTCAACGCAGCGGACCGCCGCGTGATCGCGGCGCTCGCCGCGGTGCTCTTCATCTCGGTCTTCACCTCGATCGCGAACTACCAGTACTTCAATGTCCTGCCGGTCTGGATCCAGCAGCACGTGACGCCCACGCTCGGCGGATTCCGCATCCCGATCCCCTGGTACCAGTCCGTCAACCCGCTGTGCAGCGTCCTCGGGGTGCCACTGCTCTTCTGGGTCTGGCGGTGGCAGGCTCGTCGCGGCCGCGAACCGGACGATTTCGGCAAGCTCGCGACCGGCGCGTGGATCGCCGCAGCCAGCAACCTCATCCCGGCGCTCGCCAGCCTCCTCGCGGGCGGCGGGCGCGTCGCTCCGTGGTGGCCGCTGCTGTACACGGGCTTGCTGGGGATCTCCTTTCTTTATTACTGGCCGACGCTCCTCGCGCTGGTCTCGCGCTCCGCGCCCCCGAGCGTGAACGCCACGCTGATGGGCGTCACGTACATGAGCCTGTTCGTGTCGAACTACCTGATCGGCTGGATCGGTGGGCTGTACGAACGCATCGGACCGGCCGCTTTTTGGACGCTGCACGCCGTCATCGCCGCGGTCAGCGGCTTGGCGATCGCCGTCTTCGGTCGAGTCTTGAGCCGCGCGCTGCTGCCTACGGTCGGTGCGTCGCCTTTGGCGCCCGCGCGGGCGCCCGGGTCAGCGTAACCCTCATGAGCGAGACGACTGCGCCGCTGAACTGGATCGTGAGCGGTGTAGAGGCCGGCAGTGCGAATTCCACGACCTTGTGGGGCGCGCTGCAGCCTGGACGGCCCTGAAAATCCCGCGAGGCTATCGGCGCGCCGTTGGCGACCACGTCGACCCACGCCGCCTGATCGAGGGAGATGCGGTAGATGCCGGCGCTTGGGACCGTGAGCGTGGCAAGGCCGGCGTAGGTTGCTTCCTTCGGCCACTTCCTGCCCGGCGGCACCGCGAAGGTGACTTCCGGTTGGGCGCTCACCTCCAGCTCGTAGAGGCGATCAAGGCCAAGTGGGGGAGCGGCCGCGAGAGTGCGCCCCGCGGGCAGTGTCTGCGGCTCCTGGGAGAACAGCTGCCGTTCGTGGGTGACGTCCCAGGAGAACGCACCGCAGGGATCGTCCGCGCCGAGCGCGGCGCCGGTCGAGCGACAGCAACGACAACCCCAGCACACGCAGTCCAGCCCCAGGCATCATTTCTGCCCTCCCGCCTTGACCTATGAGTATAGGCGACTAGGCTTCAGCCGCATGACCCGCAGCGACGTGCTGATCGTCGGCGCCGGACCCACGGGGCTGGTGCTGGCGCTGTGGCTCACGCGACTCGGCGTGCACGGTCCGCATCATCGACAAGACCGCCGGCGCCGGGCACGACCTCGCGGGCGCTGGCGGTGCAGGCGCGCACCCTGGAGCTCTACCGGCAGCTCGATCTCACCGACGCCGTGCTCGAGCGCGGCCACGGGTGCCGGCGCGTCAACCTCTGGGTCAGGGGCAGGCCCGCGGCGCGGCTGCCTTCGCGACCATCGGCGAGGGCCTCACGCCCTATCCGTTCCTGCAGATCTTCCCGCAGGACGAGCACGAGCGGCTGCTGATCGAGCGGCTCGAGCGGCTGGGCGTCACGGTCGAGCGGCAGCACCGAGCTGCTCGGCTTCACGCGACGCCGGCGGCGTGCGTCACGGCGCGTCTGCGCAGGCCCGACGGCGCGCGAGGAGACGTGCGAGGCCGACCTATCTCGCCGGCTGCGACGGCGCGCGCTCGCAGGTGCGCGAGAGGACTCGGCGCCGGCTTCCCGGGCGGCACCTATCGGCAGCTGTTCTACGTCGCCGACGTCGAGGCGGCCGGCCCGGCGGTCAACGGCGAGCTGCACGTCGACCTCGACGAGGCGGACTTTCTCGCGGTCTTTCCGCTGGCCGGCGCGGGGCGCGCGCGCCTGATCGGCACCGTGCGCGACGAGCGCGGCCGAGCACGCCGGCGAGCGCTGCAGGTTCGAGGACGTCAGCGGCCGCGCCATCGAGCATCTCAAGGTCGAGGTCGCGCAAGGTGAACTGGTTCTCGACCTATCGCGTGCATCACCGCGTGGCGCGAGCACTTCCGCAGCGGCCGCGCCTTCCTGCTGGGCGATGCCGCGCACATCCACAGCCCGGTCGGCGGCCAGGGGATGAACACCGGCATCGGCGATGCGATCAACCTCGCCTGGAAGCTGGCGGCGGTGCTCGCAGCGGCCGCGCGCCGGACAGCGCTGCTCGACACGCTATGAGGCGGAGCGCAGCGGCTTTGCGCGGCGGCTGGTCGCGACCACCGACCGGGCGTTCACGCTTCGGCGACCGCCGACGGGCCGATCGCGGATCTGGTGCGCACGCGGGTCGCGCCGCTGCGTGCTGCCCGCCGGCGCTCGCGTTCGGAGCGGTGCGCGAATTCATGTTCCGCACCGTCTCGCAGATGACGCTCAACTATCGCGGCCGGGCCGTTGAGCGCCGGCGCGCCGGCGGAGGTGCCGGCGGCGACCGACTGCCGTGGGCGCCGGCGCGAGGTGCCGACAATTTCGCGCCGCTCGCGGCCGCTGGCTTGGCAGGTGCACGTCTATGGTGCGCAACAGGAGCGGCTGGCGAGCTGGTGTGCGCGGCATGAGCTGCCCTTGCACCGCTTCGAGTGGCGGCCCGAGTACGCGGCGGCGGGGCTGGCGCGCAATGCGCTCTACCTGCTCAGACCCGACACGTACGTTGCGCTCGCCGAGCCGGCCGCGGAGCCCGAAGCGCTCGAGCGCTACTTCGGCGAGCGTGGTCTCGCCACGCGATTCGCAACGCCTGCGAGCAGCTAGCAGTCAAGGGGGTCACGATGTTGTCCCGAGCGGTGCTCCGACGCGAGTTCCTCCTGTCCTCATGTGCTGCGGTCCTCGGATCTTCCGTGGCGGTGGCGCAGAGTGAACCGAAGCCTGCCGCGCCCAGTGCGCCTGCGCCGCCGCCGGGCTCGCCGCCGGCGTTTGGAACCGCGCCCGCCGTCGGCCCCGAGGTCGGGCCGGCGACCTTCGCCGAGGCCGAGAAGCTGGTGCAGGTCGAGCTGACGCAGCCGAGCGCACGCTGGCCGCGCAGAACTGGCGCAGCGCATGGCGACGCTGTACGAGCGGCGCGCCGGGCCGCGCAAAGTGCCGCTCGATGCGACGCTGCGCGCCGGCTACGCACTGGAATCCCGTGCTGCCCGGGCGGAGCCGCGCGGCCGCAGCGCGAGCGGTTCGTGCGCAGCGCAGCGCGATCCGGGCCGCTGCCCGCCGCCGACGACGACATAGCCTTCGCGCCGCGTGACGAAGCTGTCGCGCTGGATCGAGACGCCGCAAGCTCAGCTCCGAGCGCCTGACCCATATCTATCTGCGGCGCATCGAGCGTTTCGATCCGCAAGCTGCGCTGCATCATCACGCTCACGCCGGAGCTGGCGCTGCACCAGGCGCGGCAGGCCGACGAGGAGATCGCCGCCGGCAACTACCGCGGTCCGCTGCACGGGATTCCGTGGGGCGCCAAGGATCTGCTCGACACCGCCGGCATCCCGACCACCTACGGCGCCGAGCCCTTCGAGGACCGTGTCCCGGCGGCAGGATGCCGCCGTGGTGCAGCGCCTGCACGATGCCGGCGCGGTGCTCGTGGCCAAGCTCAGCCTCGGGGCACTGGCGCTCAATGACGTCTGGTTCGGCGGACAGACCATGAATCCCTGGCTGCTCGAGGAAGGGTCCTCCGGCTCGAGCGCGGGCCCGGGCGCTGCGACGGCGGCGGGCCTCGTTGCGTTCGCAATCGGCAGCGAGACCGAGGGGAGCATCGTCTCACCGAGCATGCGCTGCGGACTCACCGGGCTGCGTCCGACCTTCGGCCGCGTGCCGCGCACCGGTGCCATGACGCTGTGCTGGTCGCTCGACAAGCTCGGCCCGATGACCCGCAGCGTCGAAGACGCGATGCTGGTGCTGCAGAGCATCTCCGGACCCGATGCAGGGGATCGCGGCTCGCTGCCGAGTCACCTCGATTTCGATGCAAGCGCCGCGGTCGCCGGCCTGCGGGTCGGCTATTTCCCGTCATGGATGAGCGAGGAGCCGGCCACCGAGGTCGACCGGCAGGCGCTCGAGGCGCTCGGCAGGCTCGGACTGCAGCCGGTCAAGGTGGCGATTCCCGACTGGCCCTACGACGATCTGAACGCGATCCTGTTTGGCGAGGCCGCCGCCGCCTTCGAGGAGCTCACTCTCAGCCGCCGCGTCGATGAACTGAAGATGCAGACACCCGATGCGTGGCCGAACACTTTCCGCCAGGCGCGCTTCATCTCGGCGGTCGATGCGGTGCAGGCGGACCGACTGCGCCGCGCGGTCGCTCAGGAGATGCACAAGCTCCTCGCCGAGGTCGATCTGCTGCTGGTGCCGTCGCTGCGCGACGAGATGCTCACCATCGGCAACTTCACCGGCCTGCCATCGCTCACGCTGCGCGCCGGTTTCGTGCACGTCGCGCAGGCGCGCAGCGACTGGGCGCCCGACCCGGCCCACCCGCTGCCGAGCTTCCATCCGCCGCGGCGCGTGCCGCACGGCGTCACCCTGGTCGGACGGTTGTTCGATGAGGGGACCATTGCACGTGTCGGACTGGCACTGGAGCAGAGCCTGGGCGTTGCGGCCGAGGCGCCGCCGGGATTTTGATCCTGCGCCCCCGGCTGAATACGCTACACTGTGTAGCGTAATGCTGAGCAGCTCCCGACTGACCGTGCTGGCCGCCGTGCTGTCCGCCGTGCTGGCAGTTGCCACCATGCGGGCGCCGCGCGCCGACCCGGCGCCGTTCGATCTGGCCGGACCGGACCTCGAGGTTCAGGTCACGCGTGGCAGCGCCGTGCTGCCGGCGGGCCAGGTGCCGAACCTGGTGGCGGGCGACCGGGTGTGGCTCAAGGCGGATCTGCCCGCGGCGCAGTCCGCACGCTACCTGATGGTGGCGGTGTTCCTGCGCGGCTCCACCAATCCGCCGCCGCCGGACTGGTTCGTGCGCTGCGACACCTGGGGTGTGCGCTGCGCGCGCGAGGGTCTCACGCTCACGGTGCCGAAGGATGCCGAGCAGCTGCTCGTGTTTCTCGCCCCGCAGACCGGCGGGGACTACAAGACGCTGATGAACGCGGTGCGCGGACGACCCGGGGCCTTCGTGCGCACCTCGCAGGATCTGAACCAGGCGACCCTGGACCGCTCGCGCCTCACGGGTTACCTAACGGCCATCCGCTCGCTCGGGGATTCCGATCCGGCGCGCCTCAAGGAGGCGGCACCGCTTCTGGCACGGAGCCTGGCGATCAAGGTGGACGAGAAATGCCTGGAGAAGATTGCGGTGTTGCAGGCTCCGTGCCTGATGCAGGGGCGCGAGTCGCTGATATTGAACGACGGCCACAGTCAGTCGGTTACCGAGGCGCTCACGACGGGCCCCGCGAGCGATCTCGCCATGGAGGCGAGCAGTACCGCGCAGCTCAAGTACGGCTATTTCACGCCCTTCATCGGCTCGATCTTCGACATCGCGCGCATCTTCGATTCGTTCCACACCGCACAGTACCAGTACATCCCGGCGCTCACCTCCGCCCAGGGCCGGCAGCTGGCACTCACGCTGAATGCGCCGCCGTCCTTTCACGACCCGAAGTCGGTGCTGGTAGTGGCGCTGCCGGCCGTGCAGGGCGCGCAGTTTCCGCCGCTGCATCCGGTCGACCCGGCCGAGATCTATTGTGCGCGCAAGGACCCGATGGTGCTGCCGGTCGACGGCGCGCCGCTCGTGTTCGCGACCGAGTACGCGCACGGGCTGACGTTGCGCGTGACGGGGCGCGACGGCAAAGTGCTCGATCTGCCGGCCCGGGCGGATGCCGCGCGCGGCGGCTTGCTGGTGGACACGGCGGCGCTGCGAGCGCTCGATGTGGGCGAGGGCGTGCGCGCTTCCCTGCACGGCTACTGGGGGTTCGATCCGTACACCGGCCCGGGGTTTCAGCTGGTCGACGCGCACCAGCAGTCCTGGAGCCTGGCGCCCGGCGATGCCGCGGCGCTGATCATCGGCCGTCAGGACACCGTTCATCTGCTCGCGGGCAGCATCGAGTGCGTCGACAACGTCACGCTCGAGGACCCGGCGGGCCGCAAGCTGAAGGTCGAATGGAAGGCCGTCAAGCCGGGTGAAATGGAGGTCAAACTACCGCTGCAGGACGTGACGCCAGGTGAGATGAGCCTCTCCGTGAGTCAGTACGGGGGCGGCGCGGCGCAGCGGGTGCCGCTGCAGGCATATGCCGCGGCCGCGCACCTCGATAACTTCACTCTCTACGACGGCGACAGCCAGGGTGTGCTGCACGGCACGAGCCTCGACCAGGTCGACCGCCTGACGCTCAAGGCAGTGGAGTTCCTGCCCGGCACCCTGTCGAGCACACAGGGACGCGATGAGCTGTCGATGCAGGCGGCCGACGTACTGGCGGCGCGCGGCCTGCGCGCCGGCGATACCGCCGCGGCGCGCGTCGCGCTCAAGGACGGGCGTACGCTGACGCTGGCCGTGACCGTGGACGCGACACGTCCGAGCGCCGCCCTGATCGGCCGCAGCACGCAGCTGCCGCCGGAGGGCGGCAGCGGCAGTATCCGGCTCAGCGATCAGGACGAGCTGCCGCAGGACGCACTGCTCACCTTCTCGCTGCGCGCACAGGTGCCCGCAGCGTTCAAGCAGGACGAGAAGGTGGAGGTGGCCACTGCGGATGGCATGTGGTCGACGGTGCTCAGCCTCGGGGGCGGCGGCATGACGCTCGAAACCTCGCGGGTCGCGGTCGCGACCCTCGACCCCGCCAAGGCGTTCGGATCGTCGGCGTACGGGCCGCTGCAATACCGGATGAGCGAGCACGGAATTGCGGGCGACTGGCGAGCGCTCGCCACGCTGGTGAGGCTGCCGGTGCTGCAGGCACTGCAATGTCCCGGCTCCGCAGACCAGGATTGCAAGCTGTTCGGCGTCAACCTGTTCCTGCTCGCCGCGGTCGCGAGCGATGCGCAGTTCGCTCACGCGGTGCAGGTCCCGGACGGCTATCCCGCAAGGTCGCTTCCGGTGCCGCACCCTGCCGGCGGACACCTGTACGTGAAGCTGCGTGACGATCCCTCGGTGATCAGCCTGGCGACGCTGGACGTGCCCGCCGGGCCGCCGCAGCCCAGTGCGCCGGCGGTGAGAGCGCCGGAGCAAGCCGCGGGCCAGGATCCGCGGCCGCCGCATTCGCCCTGATGCCGCACGCGCACGGACGGCCTCGCGACGAGCGCATCGACTCGCAGGTGGTCACCGCCGTGCTCAACGTGCTGCGTTCGCGGGGCTATCGGGCGGTGACCATCGACGGTATCGCCCGCCGCGTGAAGCGGGCCCGCACCAGCATCTACCGGCGCTGGCCGAGCAAGCGACACCTGGTGGCGTACTGCGTGGTGAGCGTGCTCGGACAGAACCCCGCCGCGGACACCGGCATGCTGCGGCGCGATCTGGAGGCGGCGGTGGGCACGCTGCTCAATGCGTTCGCCGGACCGCTGCGTCAGGCGCTCGCCGGCCTGGTGGCCGACATGGCGCAGGATGCGGTACTGGCTCGCACGATCCGCCAGCAGGTGATCGCCGCCCGGCGCCGCTCGCTGCGCGAGGCCTTCGGACGGGCCCGGGCGCGCGGGGAGTTGCGAGTTGGCGTGGATGTCGAGCTGCTGCTCGACATGCTGACCGGCCCTTTCTACTACCGCACCCTCTTCGGCCATGCGCCGATCACCCGGCGCATGGCCCGCGACGTGGTGGGTTACGTGCTGCGGATCGCCGCACGCCCCTGAAGCGAGCCCAGCTGCGAGGTGAACTCCGATCGGAGTAAGCTGTCCGATCTTCACGTGCCATCGGCGTAAGGCCCCCGGTGTTCACGTGCGGTTAACAGGAAGTTCCGCAACTATGCTCCGGGTATGCAGCGCTCTGCGTGCCATAACCAGGGAAGTCAGACCCGTCCATGTGGTCCCGCCCGCGGAAGCCGGTCGTGATCGCGGTGGCTCTGCTGGCGTCCATGTTGTTGTCTCCAAACCCAGACAGCACGCCCAACATTCCCGCCGCGCCCAGCAGCAGCGCTCCGCGCGCGCGCGCCGCCGCGCCCCGGCGCCAGAAAAGCCCCGCTGAGGCGCCCAAGAGCACCGCCGCCGCGGTACCCCAGGGGTTCGGCTTCGCCGATGTGCAACACATTGCACAGCAGCGCGCGGCGCATGAATATCATCCGCCCACGGAGGAGTTGCCGGCGGTGCTCGCCAATCTGACTTACGACCAGTACCGCGACATCCGCTTTCGCCCCACGAGCGCTTTGTGGCGCGGACAGGCGATGTTCGAGGTGCAGTTTTTCCACCGCGGCTTCCACAACCGACAGCGGGTCAATGTCTACGAGGTGAGCGGCGGGCAGGCGACCATGGTGGCTTACAGTCCCGCGATGTTCACTTTCGGCCATCTGCTCAAGACACCCCGGATCACTACCAACATAGGCTTCGCGGGATTCAGGGTGCACTACCCGCTGCAGACGCCGGTGTACAAGGACGAGCTGATTGCCTTCCTCGGTGCCTCCTACTTCCGCGTGCTCGGCCGCAATCAGCACTACGGGGCCTCGGCGCGCGGGCTGGCGATCGACACCGCGGAGACCTCGGGCGAGGAATTCCCCACCTTCACCGATTTCTGGCTGGTGCGTCCCAGGCCCGGCGACCGGGAGCTCACGATCTATGCACTGCTCGACAGCAAGAGCGTTGCCGGCGCGTACCAGTTCGTGATCCAACCCGGGGCCACCACCCAGGTCGAGGTGCATTGTCAGATCTTCGCGCGTCGCGCGGTCGCCAAGCTCGGGATAGCGCCGCTCACCTCCATGTACTTCTACGGCGAGGACGGCACGCGGCGCTTCGACGACTACCGGCCGCAGGTTCACGACAGCGACGGCCTGATGTCCGAGACCGGTCATGGGGAATGGATCTGGCGCCCGCTGGCGAATCCGCGCGAGCTGCGCGTGAATCGCTTCATCGACGACAATCCGCGCGCCTTCGGCCTCATCCAGCGTGAGCGCGATTTCAGCCACTACCAGGACGTGGAGGCGCGCTACGAGACGCGCCCGAGCTACTGGGTTCAGCCGCTCGGGAACTGGGGCAAGGGGGGAGTGGAGCTGGTCGAGATCCCGAGCGACCAGGAGATCCACGACAACATCGTCGCGTACTGGGTGCCGGCGCAGGCGGTAGCGGCGGGGAAATCCCTGGCCTTCGGATACCTGCTGACGGCGTACGAGCAATCGGGGCGTTGGCCGCCCGGGGGCCGGGTCGTGGCAACGCGTACCGGGAACCCTGCGATGGGGGACAACCCCGGTCACTTCAGCGCCGGTGCGCGCCGGATCATCGTCGATTTTGCCGGCGGCGATCTCGACGGCCTGGAGGCCGGTCAGCCGCTGAAGGCACAGCTCAGCGCCGGCAACGCGCGCATCGATGCGCTGACGGTAGAGCGCATACCGGAGAGCGGGGTATGGCGGGTGGCGTTCGTGGTCACGCCCAAAGCCAAGAAGGCGGTCGACCTGCACTGCTACCTGACGCTCTACGGCGAGGCGCTGACCGAGACGTGGGTGTACCAGTGGTCGCCGTGAGCGCTCGCCGAGCCGGACGCGCGCGCGTGCTGGTACGGCGTACGCTGTTCTTCGGCCTGACGCTGCTGTCGGCAATCGTCGCCAGTGCGCTGTTTCTCGACGTGCTCGAGGCGAACGGGCTCAGCGGCATGGAGCTCGCCGGGCTGTTGCTGTTCTTCGTACTGTTCGCCTGGATTACCGGCGCGTTATGGACCGCGGTGGCGGGCTTCGTGATCCGGCTCGCGGGCGGCGATCCGGCCGCGCTCGACCCGGCGGAAGTCGCCGCCTGGCGCCTGCGCACGCGTACTGCGATCGTGATGCCCGTGTACAACGAGGACCCGGCGCGCGTAGCGGCGGGGCTCGAGGCGATCTGGTGCTCGCTCGCGCAGCAGCAGGATCAGGAGGCGTTCGACCTTTTCATCCTCTCGGACACCGTCGATCCGGGCATCGCTGCCGCCGAGGAGTCGATGTGGCGCCTGTTCGTCGCGCGCCACCAGGCCGCCGAGCGGATTTTCTACCGCCGCCGCCGCGAGCGTAGCGAGCACAAGGCCGGCAACATCACCGATTTCATTCTGCGCTGGGGCGCAGCCTACGAGTGCATGATCGTGCTCGATGCCGACAGTGTCATGTCGGGCGCAGCGCTGGTGACCCTCGCCCGGCTCATGGAGGCGCATCCGCGGATCGGCATCCTGCAGTCGCTGCCATTGCCGATGGGACGCGAGACGCTGTTCGGCCGGCTGCTCCAGTTCGGCGCGCGGCTGCAGAGTCCGATGCTCACCAGCGGTCTCGCGTACTGGCAGCTCGGCGAGAGTAACTACTGGGGCCACAACGCCATCGTGCGGCTGGCTCCGTTCGCGCGTTACTGCCGCCTGCCGCATCTGTCGGGCAAGCCGCCGCTGGGCGGTGCGATCCTGAGCCACGACTTCGTCGAGGCCGCCTTCATGCGCCGCGCAGGGTACGAGGTGCGACAACTGCCCCAGGTCGCCAGCTGGGAGGAGGTACCGGCGAACGTCCTCGACTTCGCGGCTCGCGACCGGCGCTGGACCCAGGGCAACCTGCAGCATGCGCGCGTGCTGGGGTTTCCCGGGCTGCATCCGCTCAGCCGGGTGCACCTGCTCACCGGCATCATCGCCTACGTGAGCTCACCGATCTGGCTGGCGCTGCTGTTGCTGAGCTCGGTGGTGAGCGCGATCGAGTCCGGCAAGCGGCCGCAGTACTTCCTGCCGGGACTGCACAGCTTGCCGCACTGGCCGCAGTTCCGCACCGGTGAGACCGCGGTGCTCCTCGGGCTGACGCTGGTGGTGCTGTTCCTGCCGAAGATCCTCGGCGCCATCCTCGCCATGCGCGACCGGCAGGTGCGCCGGCAGTTCGGCGGCGCGGCGCGGCTCGTCGCGGGAATGCTGGTCGAGCAGGTGTTCAGCATGCTGCTCGCACCCACCATGATGATGTTCCAGTCGACCTTCGTCGCGCAGACGCTCGCGGGCAAGGCGGTGTCCTGGAATGCCCAACAGCGTAGCGAGCGGGGCGTCACCGTGCGGGAAGCCTTCGAGCGTCAGAAGTGGCACCTGGTCTTCGGGCTCGCCTGGGGTGCGCTCATGCTGCGGCTCGCACCGCAGTTCTTCTGGTGGCTCTCTCCGGTGCTGGCAGGCCTGATCCTCGGCGTGCCGCTGACCGTGTGGACCAGCCGCATCAGCGCCGGTCGCCTCGCACGCCGCTTCGGCCTGCTTGTGACTCCGGAGGAATCCGATCCGCCCAGCGAGCTCAGGATGCTCAGCCGCAGCGCGGATCAGATGCTGCTGCGGGCCTCGGCAGCCCCGCCGATCGATTCCCGGGAGGAGCTTCCCCCGCCGCGCCGCACTGCAGCGCCCAGAGTCCCGCTGACGGTCGTCAATCACACGGGGCCGGGCTCACCCCCGCCGTGAGCTCGATTTCGCGCAGCGGCAGGTGAGCCGCGACCTAAGCTGCGGTAAATTGTCCCCTGGACAGCCCAAGCTGCGGGGTGGGGGCCTTGGACCAGCGGCGTCGTCGTCGTTTCGTGCTGCGCAATCTCCTCTGCCTGGGCGCGCTCATGGCAGTGGCGGGATGCTCGCTGCTCACGCTCAAGAGCCCCGAGCGGCCGTTGTCGGCCCGCGACCTCAACGCCCGTATTCTCACCCGCGAGCTGGCGGCCCGCTTCATGGCGTCGGTGGCGCGCTGCACGCAGCAGATCAGCGCCACGGAGGACGACCCGGCGGTGCTCGACAACGCGCTGCGCTGGGAGATCTCGGCCGTCGCGCAGAGTCGCCGCGCGGCCACACGCATGGCGCCGATGATGACGCTGCTCGATACCTGGGCGCTCGCCGAGCAGATGAAGGCGTTCACGGCTCCCGGAGCAGCCGGCGGCGCGCTGTTCGGCACTCATCAGCAGGCGGTGCGCGAGGTAAGCAACGGCTACGCGGACGACGCCGAAGCGCTGGCCCGCAGACTGATCGCGCCGGGCGAGTTCGCCGAGTATCAGACATTCGTGGACCAGTACACGCGCGAGCACCCGCTCGAGGACCTGATGTTCACGCGCGCCTCGGTGGTTGAGCTGTGGAGCCGCACTCAGGCAGCCAACACCAGACTGATCGACTCGCTGGGCACGATCCCGGAGGCCATGGCGGATGCGGCCGACCGCATGCAGATCTACGGCGACACGGTTCCCGTGGAAATGACAGGCAAGATGCAGCTGGCGCTGCGCGAATACGGCTCCGGGAGCGACGTGCAGGCCTCTCTCAGGCGCCTCGATGAGCGGCTCGAGCGCCTCACCGCGGTGGCGGAGACGACGCCGGCCCTGGTGCACGGCGCCGAAGCCGAGGTCAGGCAGAGCGTGCGCGAGGTGCTGCAGCGGCTCGAGGCATCGCAGCGCGCCGCGACCGAGGCACTGCACACGGAGCGTGCGGGGTTGTTCACCGACCTTCAGTCCGAGCGCGAGGCGCTGGTTGCCGCGGTGGACGTGCAGCGCAGGGCCGCGGCGGCGGACGCGTCGCGGGTGGCGGGCGAGGTGGTGAAGAGCTCGGGCGAGCAGGTCCGGGCGCTGGCGCGCGATGTGTTGTCGCTCCTCATCCTGCTCGCGGTGGTCGTGCTCGGCCTGCCGTTCGCCGCCGGATACCTCGTGGGTCGCGCGCGCCACGGGCGTGCGCCGTGAGTTGCGGCACGATCACCCCTCAACACGCGCTTCTTCGAGCACCCTGCCTGCGCCCTCAGGATCGCAGGTCTTGGCCGCATCATGATCGCCGCAACCTGACGTTCAATTCCTAACGACGTCCTCACAGCACGCGCCGGCACCATACGCTCGAGCGGGCATGGGCCCCTTGAGCGTTAGTGGTGCGCGCGCGTGGGAAGTCTCAGGGTAACGGCGATCGGGTTGGGCCGAGCGGTACTGTGCGCTGTGTCGCTGGCGCTCGTTGTGGCTACGGGGCACGCGGCGCAAGCTCCCGTGGGCGCGCTCGTGGGGCTGGTGACGAATGCGGCGCGACTGCCGGTCGGGTACGCGACCGTCACCGCGGTGCGCGCCGATGGCGGCGCGATTCGCGCGACCGTGTCGGGGAGCGACGGCGTGTATTCCTTTGCGGATTTGCCGCCCGGTAGCTGGTCGATCCACGTGCAGGCGGATGGGGCAGTGGAAGTGACGTTGCCACCCCTGATGGTGGCCGCAGGCAAGGCGACGCGCTATGACGTGATACTCAGCGGTGCTGCGCCGGCAGCCCCGGCGGTAGTCGCGGGGCTGCCGCCCGGCATACCGACAGCGCCGGCGCCGCGCGCGCGCGCCGAGCCTGCCGGAGGCACTGCAGGCGCCCGAGCCCGCACCTGCGGTCGATACCCAGACGCCGTTCGCACTGGGCGACCTCGGCTGGATGAACGGCACCCCGCGCAACGCGACGCCGATATTCGACACCAGGTTCTTCACCCCGGAGGTGCGCTTCGACGTCAACTATCTGCAGGACTTCAATCACCCCGTCGACCACACTATCGTCGGCTCGACCGAGGAATTCCGCTCCGGCGAATTCCAGATCGAGCAGGTGAGTCTCGGCGGTAACTTCCACTGGGACGGCGTCCAGGCCCGCTTCCTGTCGATGTTCGGGCTGTTCGCCGTCACCACGCCGCGCAACGATGCGAGCTTGGCGGTCGGACAATGGGACCTGCAGGGAGCCTACAAGTATTTCTCCGAGGCCAATGCCGGCTATCACTGGGACGTCAATCACGGTCTCAACGTCGATGCGGGGATCTTCGTCTCCTACATCGGACTTTTCAGCTACTACAACTTCGACAACTGGACCTACCAGCCCTCGTTCGTCTCCTCGAATACGCCGTGGTTCTTCAACGGACTGCGCGTGCAGTGGTTCCCGACGCAGACGCTGAAGATCGAGCCGTGGCTGATCAACGGCTGGCAGTCGTACGCCAAGTTCAACGGTAAACCGGGCTTCGGCGGCCAGGTGCTGTGGATCCCGAATGACTGGCTCAAGCTGGTCTTCAACAGCTACTCCGTCGGCGAGGACAATCTGGCGAGCGGCAGCGGTGTGCCCAACAACGGCGGCAATCCCAACGCGGCGATCGGTCTGCCCAATCCCGGCGCGCCCTACATCCACTACGCCAACGTGCACCGCATCCATGAGGACGACAGCCTCCTGGTGAAGTACTACGACGGGGCCACTCGCACCGGCGCGGGCGTGACCAAGGCGGCGTTCTCCTTCACCGCGGACATCGGCTGCGAGTACGGCGGCGGGGTCGAGTGCTCGCGCGGGCCCAACAAGGCCAACTTCGTCGGCGCCATGCTCTACAACCGTCTGTGGTTCGATCACAACGTGTACGCGGTGACGCTCGGCGGCGGCTTCATGAACAATCCGGGCCGCTACCTCGCCCTGCTGCCGCCGGTCAACGGCGCGACCGCCGCGACTGGCACGCCGTACTTCACGGAGAATCCGGGGCAGAAGCTGTATCAGTGGGACACACAGGTCAACTTCCAGTACATGCCCAGGGACTGGATCACCTGGTGGACCGAGCTCACGTTTCGCCACTCGGACGTTCCCTACTGGTCAGGTCCGCAAGGAGTGACCCCGCCGACCGGCAACAACGGCTCACCCGCAAGCTACGTGTGCAACAACGGCAGCTCCATGGGGGCCGACAGCTGCGCCAGCGAGGGCGGGGTGTGGTATCCGGACCTGCGCACCCGCGAGCTCGTGTGGGGCGCGGGTGTCATGGTCAAGTTCTAAGAGCCCGCCGGGTGGCGCAGCAACGTGAGACTGCTCACGAACAGGATCACTGCCAGCAGGATGAACAGCGAAAAGAACGCACCCAGGAACCAGGTGCCGTATACGCCCTCGATGAGATAGAAGGTGCCGATCAGCCAGGGAATGAAAAACAGGCTCCGGTCACCGCGTGTCATGCGCCGCCACGTCCACACGAGCAGCACGCCGAACACGGCCATGGTGCCCGATACCCAGAACCACACGAGCTTCAGTAGCACCAGTACGGCGGGACTCACAGCGCCGAGCGCTCGCGGCTCCTCGAGCGAGGGCGTAGCTGCGCCCCCCGGCGGGTGCCCTGCCCGGGGAAAGGGCGCGTGTGCCAAGTCACAGTTTCAGCGCGCCGCGGCCGGCCGGTGCGAATCAGCGCACAATTCAAGTGCTTGTCGGGCCCGGCGCATGCACGGGTGGGCCCGCTTCGGCAACTACTGAGGCGTACGCCATTGACGCATGTACGCCAGTGGCTTATAAAAGCTCATCCTCCGTTGCGTGACGCCTTTTGGCGACAGGTGCTTCAGACGTGGAATCTGTCGAGCGCCCAAGGACTGGCCGGTTGATGCGTTCGGTATTGCCGAAGGGGGCCGCTATCAAGAAGAAAACGGTGTTCGAGGAATTGCTGGCGCGCGCGCAGCGCGCCGGCGAGTTCGCTCACGGCCGGCGTGCGCCCGCGCGCGCCCTGGCGATCAATGCGATGACGGTCAAGAAGCTGCGTGGCAGAACCCGGCTCAGCCAGCCGGAATTCGCCGTGCTGCTCGGGGTGGAGCTCAGCACGCTGCGTAACTGGGAACAAGGACGGCGCGAACCGACCGGGCCCGCGCGGGCTCTGCTGCGCGCCATCAGCAACGATCCCGAGCACGTGATCAGGGCGCTGCGGCGCGCCGCCTGAGCTAAGGACACACGGACACCCCCAAAGGAGTCGGATGTGCACGTCAACGGACTGATGAAACTCGTAGTGCGCTGGGCGACGACCGGCTGTGTGCTGGCGCTGCTCGCGGCTCGCGCGCCGGCGCAAGCGCCCCGCGTTCCGGGTCTGGACGGTGCTCCACCCCATCCGCAGCAGGTGACCTTGAGCCAGTTCGTGCCCGATCTCGAGGCGCGCACTTTCCGCTTCTTCTGGGAGACGGCCAACCCGAAGAACGGCCTGGTTCCCGACCGCTATCCGACGCCTACCTTCGCCAGCATCGCCGCGGTCGGCTTCGCCCTCACCGCCTACCCGATCGGCGTACAGCGCGGCTACGTCTCGCGCGCCGCTGCGCAGGAGCGCGTACTGACGACCCTGCGGTTCTTCGTGCACGAGACCAACGAGCACGGGTTCTACTATCACTTCATCGACATGCACACGGGGGCGCGCGCCAACGACAGCGAGATCTCGACCGTAGACACCTCGCTCCTGCTCGCGGGGGTGCTGTTCTGCGAGAGCTACTTCGACTCCCCGTCGCGGCGCGATGTCGAGATCCGCAAGCTCGCCGAGCGTATCTACCGGCGCGTCGACTGGGTCTGGGCGCAGGCGCGCCCGCCCGGGATCGCGCTGGCGTGGACCCCCGAGCACGGCTTCTCGAATGAGGACTGGCGCGGCTACAACGAGGCGATGCTGGTGTACTTCCTCGCGCTCGGCTCCCCGACACACCGCATCGGCTCGAACGCCTGGGCGCTGTGGACCAGCAACTACGACAAGCAGTGGGGCACGCTTTACAACCAGACCTACCTGAGCTTCGCGCCGCTGTTTGGCTACCAGTACACCCACGTGTGGGTGGATTTCCGCGGCATCCGCGACGCCTACATGCGTGCGCACGGCATCGACTACTTCGAGAACAGCCGGCGCGCCACCTACGCGCAGCGCCGCTACGCGATCGCCAATCCGATGGACTGGCAGGGGTACGGCAGGAACGTCTGGGGCATGAGCGCTTCCGACGGCCCAGGTCCAGCGCAGGAGCAGTACCGCGGCAAGCAGCACGCGTTCCTGCGCTACGCCGCCCGCGGGGTGTCGGTGGGCCACATCATCGACGACGGCACGATCGCCCCCACGGCCGCCATCAGCTCGCTCCCCTTTGCCCCGGAGATCGTGTTGCCCGCGATGCTCGAGATGTACCACCGCTACGGGACCTACATCTACTCGACCTACGGCTTCTTCGACGCCTTCAACGTGAGCTTCCGCAAGTCGCCGCAGGATGCGCTGGTGCCGGGACACCCGGGCTGGGTCGATACCGACTACATCGGCATCGATCAGGGCCCCATACTGGCCATGATCGAGAACTACCGCAGCGGGCTCGTCTGGCGGGTCATGCGGGGCAATCCCTATATCCGGCGGGGCCTGGAGCGTGCCGGATTCACCGGCGGCTGGCTGGCCGCGGAGCCGCAGACGCTCTCGGCCGGCCGAGGCGAACCCCATGAGGCCAACGACTACTCGAGTAATCGCTTTTCTGACTTTAACGTTCGCTGCGGCCCCGCTGGCTGCAGCAGCCGCTGAGACGATCACCGTCGATGCCCAGGCTGCGACGCGGCCGTTCCCGCACTACTGGGAGCGGATGTTCGGCTCGGGTCGCGCGACGCTGAGCCTGCGCGAGAGCTACCGCGATGATCTGCGCGCGGTGCGGCGCGTCACCGCGATCGGCTACGTGCGCTTTCACGGCATCCTCGACGACGACGTCGGCGTATACAGCGAGGATGCCGGCGGGCAGGCCGATCTACAACTTCTCCTACGTCGACCAGATCTACGACGGGCTGCTCGCCAACGGGGTGCGGCCTTTCGTCGAGCTGAGCTTCATGCCGCGCGCGCTCGCCGCACCGCGAGATCCACCAGAGCTTCTGGTATCGGCCGGTCGTCTCGCCGCCCAAGGACTACGCCAGGTGGGATGCGCTGATCGGCGCGCTGGCCCGGCATCTGATCGAGCGTTACGGCATCGACGAGGTGAGCCGCTGGTACTTCGAGGTGTGGAACGAGCCGAACCTGGATTTCTGGGCGGGCACGCCCCGGCAGGCCAGCTACTGGACCCTTTACGACCACACGGCACGGGCTTTGAAAGCCGTGGATACGCGGCTGCGGGTCGGGGGGCCGGCGACTGCGCAGGCGGCCTGGGTCGCGGCCTTCATCCAGCACTGCAAGGACAACCAGGTCCCGGTCGACTTCGTCTCGACGCATGTCTACGGCGACGACACGGCCAAGGATGTCTTTCACAGCAAGGAGCACATACCGCGCGACCAGATGGTGTGCCGTTCCGTGGCCAAGGTGCACGCCGAGGTCGAGAGCTCGGCACTGCCCTCGCTGCCGCTCATCTGGTCCGAATTCAACGCCAGCTGGGGCAATCACCCGGAGGTCACGGACAGCCCCTACATGGGGCCGTGGCTGGCAGAGACCATGCGCCAGTGCGACGGGCTCGTGCAGGACATGTCCTATTGGTCGTTCTCCGACGTGTTCGAGGAGCAAGGTGTGGTGAAGACGCCGTTCTACGGCGGATTCGGCCTGTTGGCCGTCGGCGGCATTCCGAAACCGGCCTTCAACGCGTTCGCGCTGCTGCACCAGCTCGGTGATGCGCGCTTCTCGCCCGAGGCCACGGGCGCGCTGCTGACGCGCCGCGAGGACGGCACGCTGGTGCTCGCGCTGTGGAACTACGCCGACGTGGGCACGATCGCGCCCGAGCGCGAGGTGACCCTGAGGTTCACCAACACCGGCGCGCGCACTGCCAGCGTGCAGCTGCTCGATCCGGTGCACGGCGATGTGCTCGTGGCCTACGAGCGGATGGGCTCCCCACGCTACCCGACGCCGAGCCAGCTCACCGAGCTGCGCAGCGCGGCGCAGCTGCCCCCGGGGCGCACCGTCGGGCTGCAGGGCGGGTCGCTGACGCTCGACATTCCGACCGAGGGCCTCGCGCTGGTCACGGTGGCCGCCGCGCCCCCGCCCTAACCGCCTTGCGGCCTCGTCAGCCGGCGTGGCGCGTCTGGAAGCGCCGCGCCTTCATGCGGTTGCCGCACAGCCTCATGTCGCACCAGCGGCGGGTGCGATTGCGGCTCAAGTCGAGGAACAGCCAGCGGCAGGTCGGGGAGCCGCAGGAACGCACCCGTGCAAGCTGCGCCGAGGTCAGAAGCTCAGCGGCCGACTCGCACAGCAACCACAGCGGCAGCCGCGCCTCGCTCTCGGCCCGGGTCCAGTCCCAGGCGAACCCGCAGGCGTCCCTGCCACCCGCATCCGCAGCCGCACGCACCCGGCCCAGCCGCCGCTGCCGCTGCGCCTCGTGAAAGTGCCGTTCGAGGACGCGCAGATCCGCCGCCGCGGGCTCGCGAGCCTCGAGCCCGGCGTAGAGCGTCCCGGCGAGTGCCTCGCGCAGCCCGCGCGCGGCGCGCAGTGCCTGGGCGGCGGCACGCGGGCCGACCACCTCGGCCAGCCGGCGCTGCTGGCGCGCGGAGAGGAGCCCGGTCTGCGCGGTGAAGCGCAGCAGGTCGGTGTAATCGGCGAGCAGCTCGCGGGCTCCCCCGGCGTGGAAGCGGTTGTCGAGCGAATTGACGAAGTCGAGCGCCGCGTGGCCGGCGCACAGGTCAAACGGCGGGCCTCCGCCTGCGTCTCGGTCATGTAGCCATAACCACTTAATATCACTTTACAGGTTACATTTAAAGCGGTCGCGCGTAATCATAACCCCCTATGGCTGAGTTTAACGGTTACGCGCGCCGCCATCGGCACCCGCAAGCGTTCGACGTGCGCGTGCTGCTGGCGTTTGCCGCCATCTACGTGCTATGGGGTGGCACCTTCCTGGCGATCCGCGTCGCGGTGCTGGAGGTCCCGCCGCTGTTCGCCAGCGGGGTGCGGTTCTTCATCGCCGGCGGGCTGCTGTACGTGTTCATGCGGCTGCGCGGTGAGCCGGTATCCCTCCGCAGTGCAGTGGCGCGGCATCGCCATTGCATCCCTATGCATGTTCGTCGTGACCTACGCGGCGCTCTTCTGGGCGGAACAATACGTGGCTTCGGGAGTCACCTCTGTAATCGAGGCGACGCTCCCGATCATCACGGTCGCACTCGAGGTCTTCGTATTCCGGCAGCAGCCGTTTCGCTGGCGTACTGCTGGCAGCGGTGGTGCTGGGGTTCTGCGGGGTCGTCGTCCTGCTGTTCTCGGGCGGGGCGCAGCCCTTCCGACCCTGCCGTGCCTGGTGGTCCTGCCGGCGGGAGTGGCCTGGTCGCTCGGCGCGGTGCTGACCCGTTCCAGCCGCGGCCGAAGTCTCTGCAGCACTGGTCGCCGGCGCCCAGATGCTGCTCGGCGGGCGCGGTGCTGCTGGCACTGTCCGCTGCCGCGGGCGAGATGCACACCTGGCCCGTGCTCTCACGCGCGCGCCGGCGACTGGCGCTCCTGTACCTGATCGTCGCCGGTTCGCTGATCGGTTTCACGGCCTACCTCTGGTTGCTCACGCAAATGCCTGCAACCCGGGTCGCAAGTCACGCCTACGTCAACCCGCTGGTGGCAGTAGCGCTCGGCTACTTCGTGGCCGGCGAAGTCACTCACCCCGCGAATGCTGCTGGCTGCCGCGCTGGTGGTGATGGGCGTCTTCCTGCTGCTCACGGCGCCGCGGGTTCCGACTCCCACTACCGGAGGCTCTCTTCGCCCAGGAGGCAAGACAATGGCAATACTGAGAGAATGGCGCGCCGAGATCCGGCGCGCGCTGCGCGATGAGTACGTCGAGTACGTCACCGCCACCGGCCTCGCCGCCTACCGCGCCACGCCGCGGCAACCTCGGCGCCTCCATCGCGGTACGCGATCTGGATGCCGAGCGCAGCGAGATCGTCACGCTGAGCTGGTGGAGCCGACACCGAGGCCATCCGCGCGTTCGCCGGCGAGGATATCGAGCGCGCTCGCTATTTCCCCGCAGGACGAGCGGTTCCTCTTGACTCGGCCGGAGCGCGTTGCGCACTACGACGCGGCGGTTCCCGGCCCCTGACTACTCGCCGGCGGCCTGTGCGATGAGCGGCAGCAGCTGTTCGGGGCGCATGGCGAGGCCCGCGCGGGCCGCATCCCCGCTGACGTCGATGCGGGCAAACACCAGGATGCCGAAGGACCCTCCCGCGCGCCTATTGCGCACCCAGGCCGTGGATTTGTCCAGCGCGCGCAGCGGCGCGGACTATCATCTGCGCCTGTCCGCCAAGGGCTGGAACTGACGGAGGGGACGATGATCGGTGGGTACAGCGACCATGCTGCCAACGAGCGCACCTACCTCGCCTGGGTGCGCACCGGGATCGCCGTGATCGCCTTCGGTTTCGTGATCGAGAAGTTCAATTTCTTCCTGCTGACCATCGCGAGCGTCGCGCTGAAGGAACCGGTGCACCAGGCACTGCTGACCCACCTGTCGGAGCGGGTCGGGCGCTACGACGGCCTGGCGCTCATCTTCGGCGGGATAGCCATCGTGATCCTCGCCACGGCGCGCTTCATGCGCACCACGCGCCTGCTGGATGACGCACGGCCGCATTCCGCCAGCAGCGTGCGCGCCGAGCTGATCCTGTCCGGGTGCCTGGTGCTGCTGATCGCGACCTACAGCCTCTACCTGGCGTTCGCCTGAGGTGTTACGAAGATGCTCTTGGGCAGCCGCACGTGCACCCCGACGTTCGGCTTGTCGACGAGCTGCGTGATGGCGACGTTACCGGCGACGCTGACGAGCTGATAGGCTTCGACGCTTCGTCGAGAGCTTACGGTCCGTGACCAGGAAGTCGATCATCTCCTGGATCGCTTCGTGGGTGGCGACCGTCAGGTCGGGATCGGTCGCCATGCTGATGTAGTCGGTCGGCGTCTCGGCGCGCGGCCAGGTGAGCTTCAGGTCCTTGCGCACGATGAGCTGCAGGCGGCCGCGGAGCGAGGTCTCGATGGCGGTCTGATCCACCTCTCCGTCGCCCTGCGCCGCGTGCCCGTCGCCGATCTCGAACAGCGCGCCGGGGGCGAACACCGGGATATAGAGCGTGCTGCCCGCGATCGAGCTCGCGGTTGTCCAGGTTGCCCGCGTGCCGCCCGGGCGGGTTGCTGCTGACACGCCCGAGCTCCGGTGCAGGAGCGACCCCCATGCTGCCGTAGAACGGGCGCAGCGGAATCACGATGCCCGGGGCGAACTGCGCGGTCATGTGTGTGCGGTCGAGCGGGATGATCTTGACGGGGGCGTCCGCGCTCGCAGTTGTCCGGCAGCAAGCCGCTGCAGCCGTTGTATCCGTAGTCGATCGCCAGATCGATCGACAGGATCCTTACCTCGAGCGCGTCGCCAGGCTCGCGCGCCCTCGACGTACACCGGTCCCGGTGAGGATGTGACCGCCGGGTCCGCGCCGCTCGCCGCTCACCTCGCTCACGATCGCTTTCAGCGAGGCTTGGATCTACGCGTCAGGCACGCCGGCGCGCGCCAGGCCCGCCGGCGTGTTGGTGAGCAGTGTGTCGACGTCGATGATGTCGCCGGACGTCGATGCGCAGCACCGGCGGCGCCGCCGCCCAGTAGTAGCCGTAGGCGACCGTGGCCGGCGTCGCCTCGAGCCGGTGAGTGACCTGGGCACCCGCGAGTGCCGGCCCCAATGCCAGGGCGGCGGCCGCCGCAATCAGGAGTCTGTTCATTGGCACTTCAACCTCCCCGCGCCCCGAGCATGCGCCGCACCGCGAGCGCCGTCCCGCCGAGCACCAGTACGGAAGATACCGCGAGTCGCACCGTGATGGGTTCGCCGAACAGGGCGACTCCGGCAAGGGCTGCGATCACCGGCACGCTCAACTGGGCGTTGGCGGCCGCGATCGCGCCGAGCCGCGGCAGGGCGGTGTACCAGGCGGCATAACCCAGACCCGAGGCGATCGAGCCCGACACCGCCGCAAGGAGCGCACCCTGCCAATCGGCCGAGCGCTGCGCCCAGAAGACCGCGCTCACCAGCAGCGCTCCGGGCACCGAGCGCACGAGGTTGCCGGCCGTGTCCGCGAGCGCATCGGTCGAGCGCCGTCCGTGCAGCGAATAGACTCCCCAGGCGACACCCGCGATCAGCATGAAGGCCGCATCGAGCGGTGGGGGCGCGCTGATACCCGGGAGCAGCAGCAGGGTGAGACCGGCGACGGCGAGGAGCCAGCCGAGCACGATGACACGGTCGATCCGCTCGCCGGCGAAGAACCCCGCCGCGATCATCGCCACCTGCACCGCGCCGAACAGCAGCAGCGCCCCGGTTCCGGCCGTGAGTCCCACGTAGGCGAACGAGAAGGGAACGGCGTACACCAGCAGCACCAGCGCCGAGGACCAACTCCCGGCCGGAGCCCGGCCGCGGCGGCCCGCACGCACCAGGATCCACAGGGTGAGCGCGCCGGACAGCAGACGGATGGTCGTGAAGCTTGCCGGGTCGATGTGCGCCTGCCGCAGAGCCATGCGGCACAGCACCGAATTGGCGGCGAACGCCAGCAGCGCGAACAGGGCGGCCGCCAGCGCGCGGCTCACTCGAGCGCCTGGGTGAGATCAGCGAGCAGATCGCCGGGCTCCTCGATCCCGACCGACAGGCGCAGAAGATTGTCCGGGGTGCGCGACCCCGGTCCCTCGATGGAAGCGCGGTGCTCGATCAGGCTCTCGACGCCGCCCAGGCTGGTCGCGCGGCGGAAGAGACGCGTGCGCGCGGCGACGCGCAGGGCTGCCTCGCGCCCGCCGCGCACGCACACCGAGAGCATGGCGCCGAACCCGCCCGGCATCTGCGCGGCGGCGATCTCATGCCCGGGATGCTGCGGCAGGCCGGGATACAGCACCCGCTCGACCGCCGCGTGGCGGGCGAGATACCGGGCCACCTCAAGGGCCCCACTGCATTGCGCCCGCACGCGCAGCGCGAGGGTCGCGATGCTGCGCCGGAGCAGCCAGCAATCGAAGGGTGCCAGCGGGGCACCCGCCATGCGCTGCCAGTCGCGCAGCCGTGCG
Organism: uncultured Gammaproteobacteria bacterium; assembly: GCA_963713175.1. GTDB lineage: Bacteria > Pseudomonadota > Gammaproteobacteria > Steroidobacterales > Steroidobacteraceae > 13-2-20CM-66-19. The sequence goes on from CAVQKW010000006.1 coordinate 254,427, forward strand.
AGCAGCGCCTGGTCCGCGCGCACGACCGCCACGCCGCTCAACACGTCGCTGTGACCGCCCAGGTACTTGGTGCCGCTGTGGATGACGATGTCGACGCCGAAGTCGAACGGCCGCTGACAGATCGGGGTTGCGAAAGTGTTGTCGCAGACGATGAGTGCTCCGGCCGCGTGCCCGAGGGCCGCGACCGCCTGGAGGTCGGTGACGTTCAGCAGCGGGTTGTTCGGGGTCTCGACCCAGAGCATGCGGGCGCCGCCGGCGAGCGCCGTCCGCACCGCGGCCAGGTCGGCGCAATCGACGCTCTCGAACGCCACGCCGCGCGTCGCGGCGTGCTCGGTGAACTGCCGCAGCGAGCCGTAGTACACCTCGCGCGGGGCGATGAGGCGCTCGCCGCGGAGCAGAAGCTCGAGCACCGCCATGTTCGCGGCGAGCCCGGAGGAGAAGGCGACCCCCCCGACACCGCCCTCGAGCGCCGCCACACACGACTCGAGCGCGCGGCGGTTGGGGGTTCCCTCGCGGCTGTAACGGTAGCCCCGGGGGTAGTCACCGTCGGCGTCACGCTCGAAGGTGGTGGTGAGATAGATCGGCTCGGCGAGTGCGCCGGTCGCAGGATCCGGTGCGTGGGCGGCGTGTACGCACAGCGTGTTCGGGCCGGCGGGTTTGCTCATGCGCCGGCAGCTTACACCGCAGCGCCCGCCTTGAGACAGGTGCTAGAACGGGTGGTACTGATACAGCCAGGTCTCCGAGAGCGCGTGCTCCCCGCGCTTCAGGAATAACCGTATCTCCACCGGCTCGGTGCCCGGGGCTGTGAGGTCGAACTCCGCGCGCCAGTGCCCCGCAACCCCGTCCGGAACGGCTTCGCAGAGGATTTGCGAGAACTCCCCGCGCGAGGCCGATAGCACCGGCTGCGGGATGGTGCCGAAGGGCAGCGCGGCGAGCGGAGCGCCAAGAAATTCGACCACGAACTTGCGCACGCCGGGCGGGCGCGGCCGGCCGGGCTGCCCGCCGCGGCCCAGGCGCGTGGCGACACAGCGCGCCAGCGGCGTCGGATGCGGCTCGTCGGCGGACCAGTAGAGGCGATAGCGCAGTCTGAAACTGCCGCCCGCGCGCGCGCTCGCTTCCGGCACCCACATCGCGATGATGTTGTCGCTGATCTCATCGTCGGTGGGCAGCTCGATGAGTTGCACCGAGCCCGCCCCCCAGTCATCGAGCGGCTCCACCCAGAGGCTCGGCCGGCGCTCGTAGCGCACCCCGTCGAGGTAGTGATCGAACACCCGGTCACGCTGCAGCAGGCCGAAGCCGCGCGGCGTATGGTCGGTGAACGCCGAAGTGGCAACGTGCTGCGGGTTGTTGAGCGGGCGCCAGATGTGCTCGCCGCTGCCGGTCCACATCGCCAGTCCGTCCGAGTCGTGCACCTCCGGGCGCCAGTCGATGGCGGTCGCCTTGACCGTCTCCGAGAACCAGTACATCGAGGTGAGTGGCGCCACGCCGAACTGCGCTACGTCGCGCCGCAGGAACAGCCGCGCCTCCACCTCCATGAGCACGGCCCGCTCACGACGCAGCACGAAGCGATAGGCACCGGCAACGCTCGGGCCCTCGAGCAGCGCGTATACCGTGACCGCCGGGGCATCCCCCGTCGGGGGCTCGAAGTAGAAACGCGTGAAAGCGGGAAACTCCTCGGTCTGTCCGGCCGCCGCCACATCGACCGCCACGCCGCGCGCCGACAGTCCGTACTGGTAGAGCTCACCGATCGCGCGGAAGTACGAGGCGCCGAGGAATGCCACCCAGTCGTGGGTGCGCCAGTCGAGCCGGTGCTGATCGCCGAGCCGGCTCTCCTGCAGGCGAAAGCCGGCGAACCCGGCGTCCGCCGGCAGAGCGTGGGCCGGACTGTCGGCCGGCATGCGGAAGCACGCGGGGTCGTAGCGGATCTCGCGCGCCATCGAGCCGTCGGAGGATGCCGACAGCACGTACATCCGCACCGGCGTCTGAAAGAAGTGGCCGAGGTGAAAGAAGGTCACCGGAAAGGCGCCCGGACCGTCGCGGAACAGCGCACAGTCGGCCCGGTAATGGATCTTGCCCCAGGCATCGTAATCGATGCGATCCAACACCGCCTGCGGCAAGGGCGTGGCGGGGACGTAGGCCCGCGCGGCGCTCGCCTCGGCCCCCCGGGTGAGCACTTCGAAGGAGAACGGCGCGGGCCCACCGAGCCTGAGGCCCGATGCGGCGAGTGCCGAGGCGCGCAGCCCGATACCCGATGCGAGGATCGAGGCACCTGCGCCCAGCAGTACGGAACGGCGATCGGGCATGTCTGAACAGACGCGCGCGCGCGGGCGCTAGTTCCCGGCGCCGAGTACCGCGGCGATCGGCGCGGCGGCGGCCGGCACCGCCTGGCGGTAGTCCTTGCCGAGCAGCGCGGCAATCGTCGCGGCGATCTGTGCCTGGTGAATCTCCGGGGTGTGGCTGCGCTCACCGAGCGGCGCGGTGTCCGGGCCGAGCACCGCGATCCAGATGTTCTCCGAGCCCGGTTCCTCGACCCCATGCTCCTTCCACTGCACCGGTCCGCTGCCGCGACCGTGATCGGTGGTGATGATGAAGGTCGTGCAGTCGCGGTACGCAGGCAGGCGCTGCAGGGTATTCCACAGCTGCTCGACGAACTGATCGAACTGGTGTGCACTGTGCAGCACCAGATCGTAGCGGCCGGCGTGCGCCCAGTTGTCGGTCTCACCGTAGCCGACGAACAGCACGCGCGGCTGGTGGTGCGCAAAGGAATCCAGCAGCGGGATCTGCAGGAAGGAGTCGTAGACGTCTTCGTCGTCCAGGCGGGTGGTGGTGCGATAGAGCTCATCGAGCAGCCGCTCGCGCGGGCTGGCCGGCCTCGGGTAGGGCGGGTCCCAGCCGGCCTGGATCGGCAGCTGGCTGCGCGGCACGTTGAAGATGTCCTTGAAGTTCACCCAGGTGGCATAGACGCCGACGCGCCCGCGGAGGTCCGGGAGCGAGTTCAGCCACTCGAACACCGACACGTTGGGATTGGGGCCGAACTCGTTGGAGTTGATGCGCGGGTCGGGATGGCCGGTCAGCATCTCGTTGTAGCCCGGGTAGGAGAAGGCGAGCCCATTGGTGACCCGCGCGATGCTGCCCAGCGCCTGGTTGCCGAAGATCTGGCCATGCGCTGCGACCGTGGTCCACAGGAACGGCAGCAGCGCCCGGCGTCGCTCGCGTGGATCGTCGCGCCAGAATTCGCGCTTGAGGTCCGCCTCCTTGTCCCAGATGCCGCCGTTGGCCTCGTTCAGCAGCAACGGGTCGGCCCCGGTGAACACCTCCTGCCAGCGCAACCCGTCGCTCACGATCAGCACGACGTTGCGCGTCTTGGGAGCCGGGGCGGCCGGGGCGCGCGCGGCGACGCACACGGCGAGAAGCGCGGCGAGAGTCACCGCGGTGCGCGAGACGATCAGGGTCGACATGGGTCTTGCTCCGCGGCTCAGGTGTGACAGCGTAGCGCGGCGCAAATTGCCGGTACAATAGTCACACCACCGGCTTTAAGGCGCAGCGTCGTTGCGGCCGCGGTGAGAATCGCCTGGCGGGCCACTGCATGCACTGCGGCTTCAGCGTCCGATCCACCACTCTCGGGGTGCTGCTGGCGTGTGCCAGTGCGCTGCCCGCAGTTGCGCCGGCGCGTGCGAACGCGCCAGACCCGCCACGGTCTTCGGCAGAGGCCACTAGGCTCCGGGTGGGGGGCTCGACGTTACACCGCTGTGCGAGCGCGGCGCCCTGGTGCGGCACCCTGGTGCGGCCGCGCGATCCGGGTGGCGCGGTACCCGGGTCGGTAGGGGTCTACTTCGAGTACTACCCGCACTCGGCGCCGGGGCCGCCCGCCGGCACCCTGGTGGCGACCGAGGGCGGCCCCGGCTATCCCGCCACCGAGTCGCGCGATGAGTATCTGGCTCTGTTTGCGCCACTGCGTACGCACGACGACGTGCTGATCATGGACAACCGCGGGACCGGGCGCTCGGGCGCGCTCGACTGCCCGAAGCTGCAGGACGCACCGCAACTCACCGAGACCAACATCGGGGCCTGCGGGCAATCGCTGGGACGCGCGGCCCCGCTGTACAGCACCGCGCTCGCCGCCGACGACCTGGCCGCGGTGCTCGATGCGCTGGCGATCGGCCGCGTCAGCCTGTACGGGGACTCGTACGGGACGTACTTTGCGCAGGTCTTCGCGCTGCGTCATCCGCAGCGCGTGCGGTCATTGGTGCTCGACGGCGCCTATCCGCTCGATGGCCCGGACTACCCCTGGTATCCGCACTACGCGCCGGCGATGCGCGACAAGTTCAATCGGGCTTGCGAGCGCTCCCCGGACTGCAAAGGCCTTCCCGGCACCTCCCTCGAGCACATCGCCCCGGCGCTGCAGCTGCTGCGCGCCCGGCCGTTCCAGGCGCGGGTCCCCTTGAGCGACGGCCGCAGCGTGAGTTTCACCGCCAGCGCGTCCCTGCTGGCGATAGTCATGTTCGGGGGCGCACCGGCACTCTCGAGCGTGCGCGAACTGGATGCCGCCGCGCGCGCGTTCGTTCAGGCGGACAGGGCACCGCTGCTGCGGCTGATGGCGCAGACGCTCGAGGAGGTGGACTCCCGCGATCCGACGCACTCGCCGGGGAAGTTCAGTGCCGGACTCGCCGCCGCGGTGTTCTGCCAGGACCCGCCGCAGATCTTCGATATGAACCTTCCCCCCGCGACACGGCTCGTGGCACGCGATCAGGCGATCGCCAGGCGCAAGGCGCGCTGGCCCGATACCTATGCGCCATTCACCATCGATGAGTATCGGGCCATGCCGCTCGACTACGCCTTCATCGACGAGTGTGTGCGCTGGCCCGCCAGGGCGGCGCACTCGCCTGCGGTGCCGCTGGTCCCGGTGGGCGTGCGCTACCCGGATATTCCGGTTCTGGTGATATCGGGCGAACTCGACAACATGACGAGCGTGGCGGATGGCGCCGCGGCCGCGGCCCGTTTCCCGCGCGCCCAACACGTGGTCATCGCCAACGGCTTTCACGTCAACGCGCTGCCGCATTCGCGCAGCGACTGCGCGGCGGCGCTGGTGCGGCGCTTTCTGGCGGAGCTGTCGACCGGCGATACGGGTTGCGCGGCGGCGGTACCGCCGGTGCGACTGGTGCCGCGCTTTGCGCGCGCGGTGCGCGAGCTCGCCCCGGCGCACGCAGCTGCGGGGAACGAGGCCCACACCGAGCAGTTGCGCACCGTGAGCGCGGCGCTGCTGACCGCGGCAGACGTCATTGCGCGCGCCGTGGACGACGGCGCGGGAAGCGGGGTCGGGTTGCGCGGCGGCAGGTTCACTGTCGCAGCAGCGGGGGCGGGCTACCGGCTGCGCCTGCGCGACGTGCGCTGGACCGAAGACGTCGGTGTTTCGGGGCGTATCGACTGGCCCGGACGCACCGGCACCGTGCATGCAAGCCTCGAGTTGCAGGACCCGCAGGGCGCGGGGACACTCGAGCTGACCTGGCCGCAGGGCGTGAGCGCGGCGTATGCCACGGCGCGCGGCACCCTGGATGGCAAAACGGTGGTCGCGCAAGCACCCGCGCCCTAGGAGGCGCCGGCGACGATATTGAGGGGCAGCATGACGAAGGGCCGCGCTGAAGATGCAGGAGCGACGGCGCCGGCGAGGTTGGCCGTGGAGCTGACTCGAACCGGCGAGCCGCAGCAGCGCGTGCCTCTCGAGCACGGCCGGCGCGCGCCCGCGCCGCTCGCGCTGCGGGCGGCCCGCACGCTGGCCGCACCCGTGAGGCGGTTGGCGGACCTGCTCATTGTGCGCCGCGGGCCGTACGCCGAGGCTTTCGAGAACCTCGTGCTCGCGCTCATCGTGCTGAGTGTGGCATCGATCGGGCTGGACGCGATCCCCGCGCTCCCCGAGTGGGCAGTGCGCGCGCTCTACATCGAAGAGTGCGTGGTCGTTGCGGTGTTCTCGCTCGAGTACCTGCTGCGTATCGTCGCGGCACGCCACAAGGTGGCGTTCATCTTCGGCTTCCAGGGTGTGGTGGACCTGCTGTCGATCGCACCTTTCTTTCTGGCGGGCTTCGATGCACGGTGGGTGCGGGCGCTGCGCCTGCTGCGGTTGCTGCGACTGTTGAAGCTGCAGACGCACGTTCTGGAGACTGCGGTGGCCGAGCGTACCCGCGAGCTCGCCGACCGCAACGTCGCGCTCGAGCGGGCGCAGGCGCAGATCAATGCCGAACTCGAGGTGGCGCGGGCGGTGCAGGCGGCGATTCTGCCGGCAACCTTTCCCGCCCGCGCCGGGTGGGATGGCGCGGCGCGCATGATCCCGGCCACCGCCATGTGCGGGGACTTCTACGACTTCATCGAGCTGGCGGACGGGCGCATCGGGCTGGTCATGGCCGATGTCTCGGGCCACGGCGTTCCGGCGGCGTTCTTCATGGCCGTGGCGCGCACCAACCTGCGCGATCACGCCGCGCAATATGCCGATCCCGGTGACTGCCTTGCGCAGACGAACCGAGCGCTGTGCGCACAGAATTCGATGGATCTGTTCGTCACCGTGTTCTACGGCGTGCTCGACCCCTCGACCGGGGTGCTGCGCTATGCGTGCGGCGGGCACAACCCACAGCTGCTGCGGCGCGCCGAGGGTTCCGTCGAGATGCTGGACGGATCCGGGGGACTGGTGCTCGGAGTCATGCCGGACGTGGGGTTTGCCGATCACACGGCGCAACTGCGCCCCGGGGACCGCCTGGTGTTCTATACCGACGGCGTGACGGAGGCATGCGACCCGGCCAATGAGCTCTACGGCGAGGCGCGACTCATCGCGGAAGTCCGCGCACACGGTGACGGGACAGCTGCGGCGCTCGTCGAGGGTATCTGCGACAGTGTCGCGAGCTTCGCCGGCGGCGCCGCGCAGTCCGACGACATCACGCTCGCTGGTACTCGGCTGGAGGGGCGCTTGAAGACGCGGGTCGAGACGCTCGGAAGGACCGCAGTGGTAGTTCCGGAGGGGCGACTGGATTTCGCTGCCGCTGCGGGTTTTCAGCAGCAGCTCGAGCAGGCGCTCGTCGGCGACGGTGCCGCGCCCGCGGCGCTGATCGTCGATTGCGTCGCACTCGAGTACGTCTCGAGCGCCGGCCTGCGCGCCTTCCTGGTGGCGACGCGCGCCGCGGCGCGTGCCGGCATCCCGTTGGCGCTGAGTACGCTGCGGCCGGCCGTGCGTGAAGTGTTCGAGCTCAGCGGCTTCAGCCGCATGATGACGCTGCACGCGGATCGCGCCACGGCGCTCGAGCACGCAGCGCCCGGGGCCCGGTATCAGGAGCGGCGCACGGTCGTGAGCAACGATGCGGCGCAGCTGGCGGTTCTCACGCGGTTCCTGCAGGAGTTCTGGTCGGGCGCACGGCTCCCACGGGCGCCGGCCCTGACCTTCGAGCTGGCGCTCGAGGAAGTCTTCATGAATGTCGTGATGCACGGCGCGCCCGCCGGCACGGCCCGGGTCGAAGTGTCGCTGGTGCTCTGCGGTGACGGTCTCGCCATGACGATCGAAGACGACGGTCCGCACTTCGACCCCACGGTCCTTCCGGCGCCGGACGTCGCGGCAGATCTCCACGAGCGTCGGGTCGGCGGGCAGGGGGTCTTTCTGGTGCACCAGATGATGGACGAAGTCCGCTATCAGCGCATCGCGGGGCGCAATCGGCTCAGCCTGACCAAGCGGGTCGATGGGTAGCCACCCGCACGTGCAAGCTGCGGTGAATTCGCGTAGCGTGCCGCCTTCCAAGAATAAGTACAGGAACAAACTGATGTTCCAGATCCACCTCGGGCCGGGGGGCGAGGTCGTGCTGTCGGGCCGGCTCGACGCCACACAGTGCGATGCCGCGCTGCAGTTCCTCAATGAGCTTCCCGAGCCACGGATCATCGACCTGGCCGCGGCTCGAGTACATCGCCAGCGCGGGGCTGCGCGTGCTGCTGCTCACGCAGAGGCGGGTCAGGGGGGCGGGCGTCCGGGCTCGTGCTGATCAACGTCAGGGCGCCGATTCAGGACATTTTCCGCTACACAGGCTTCGACAGGATCATCGAGATGTCCGGAGCGGCCGGGTAGCGCTGTGCCGGACGTTCGCCCAAACGCACCAACCTTTTGCCCGCCGAGCGGTATTTGTGAACGAGGAGGATGACAGGACGCTGGTGCGACGCTGTCGTGAGGGGAACCGTGAGTCCTTCGGAGAGTTGGTGGTGCGCTACCAGAAGCCGGTCTTCAACGCCGCGCTGCGGCTGCTGCACGACCCGGAAGGTGCCCGCGACGTGGCGCAGACGACGTTTCTGAAGGCCTTCGAGAACCTGGCGAGCTACGACCCGAGCTTCAGGTTCTATAGCTGGATCTATCGGATCGCGATCAACGAAGCTCTCGATGCGCTGAGCTCACGCAGGTCGGTCCCCGAGGGAATACGCGAGGAGGAGCCGGATGAATCTCCGGGACCGGAACAGCGCGTCGAGGGCGAGCAAACGGGCGCGGCAATCGAGGATGCACTGATGCGGATCAAACCCGAGCTTCGAAGCGTGATCGTCCTGCGGCACGTCATGCACCTGAGCTACACGGATATGGGTGAGATCCTGCAGCTTCCCGAAAAGACCGTGAAATCCCGCCTGCACAGCGCGCGCGAGCTCCTGCGGGAGCGCTTGCGGCAGTACGGGACGATCTGACGTGGCCGATCCCCGACAGCTCGAGCTGATTCATGCCGAGATCGATGGCGAGCTCGACGCCGGGCAACGCGGCGAGCTCGCGCGTTGCCTGCTCGCCGACCCGAAGATTCGGCTTCTGCGCGAGCAACTCCGGGGTCTGTGCAGTGCGCTCGATGAGCTCGAACAGGTCGAGCCTCCGGCGCGGCTGCGCGAGAGCATCCTTACTGCATTGCCGCAATCCCGAGCGACCTGGCCGCAGCGCTCCCGAGCGACCTGGCCGCAGCGGTTTGCGCCGCGCTGGCGCTATGCCGCCCTGGTCGCCGGTGTGCTGGCCACCGCAGTGGCCGTATTCGAGACAGCCAGGGGCCCGGGGCCCACCGCAACCGACCTAGTCGGCACCACGATAGCGCCGAGCGGTGCGCGGACCTTGGTCGACACGGTGACCCTCGCCCAGGGCCGGATCTCGGGCCGGGTCAGCCTGTACCGCGAGCGCGCCGGGCTGGGTCTTGAGCTGGCGCTCGTGACCCGCGCGCCCGTGGACGTGCGCATCGCGAGCGAGGGGCATACCCTGCAGGTCAAAGGCCTGGATAATCGGGACAAACCCAACGGGCATCCGGTGACCGTGGCGTTACCGGGCTTCGGAATGGACGGACAGAGCGTGGAGCTGACGTTCCTGATGGGCGGCCAGCCGGTCGGCAGCGCCACGCTACGGGCACCGCGAGGTGAGTGAGGCAGCTTTCAAAGGGGGCTTGCGCCTATTTTCGCCAAGCCACCAACTTTTTGCTGCCTGAACGGTAGTTGTTTGCAGAACACGCATTTGCTGAAGCCTTCAAACCTGGGGAGATTTTATGGCTCGTAAATCAGTATGGATCGGAGGCGGGATCGTGGTGGCTGTCGCCGCGGTGGCCTATCTGGGTTTCTACCCGCCGTCGGGTAAGGACGGCGCGGGAACCATCGTCGAGGCGAAGCGCGCCCACGCGGACGGCGCGAATTCTTTCAATCCCTCATCGGGCGCGACCACCAACGACCAGAGCGCCGCGTCGGGTAACTCGGCGGGCGACGCTGCCAGTTCAGCGGCTGCGTCCTCGGCGGCGGCCGATGCCGGTCGTGCGGCCGATGCCGGTCGTGCGGCCGATGCCGGTCGTGCAGCCGATGCCGGTCGTGCGGCCGATGCCGGTCGTGCGGCCGATGCCGGTCGTGCAGCCGATGCCGGTCGTGCAGCCGATGCCGGTCGTGCAGCCGATGCCGGTCGTGCAGCCGATGCCGGTCGTGCGGCCGATGCCGGTCGTGCAGCCGATGCCGGTCGTGCGGCGGATGCCGGTCGTGCAGCCGATGCCGGTCGTGCAGCCGATGCCGCGCAGAGCAAGAACTAAGTCAGTCGCACAGTCAGAAAACACCTGAGTGGCCCGGGCATACCGGGCCACTCGTTTCTTTCTTGCGTAACGAGCGCAACGGCCCCGGGTGGCCGCAAGCGCCGCCATTTGTCCTGGCGGCGCTTGCCTTTACGCTCGGCGCGGTATCCCCGGCGTGGGCCGATCTCGCCTTCGTCGAAACCCAACAGTTGCGGATCATCTACTTTGATCCGACCGAGACCTGGGTAGTCCCGCAGGCGACGCAGTGCTTCCTGAGCGGACTCCTCGCGCACCGGGGCCTGTTCGGCTACGTGCCTGACGACCGGGTCAACGTGCTGCTGCAGGACTTCAGCGATCGCGCCAACGCGGCCACCACCGCGGCGCCCCGCGATCGAATCTTCATGGACATTGCCCCGTCGAACGAGCCCTACGAGACGGTCTCCTCCGCCGAGCCCTTTGCCTGGACGGCGGTACACGAGCTGACGCATGTCGTCATGAACGACAGCCCGAGTCCGGCCGATGCCCGCCTGCGGCGTCTGTTTCACGGCAAGGTCGCGGTCGATCCCGCGCATCCGGAGACGCTGCTCTACAACTATCTGACCGTGCCGCGCTCCACGGCGCCCCGCTGGTACCAGGAGGGGGGCGCGGTGTTCGTGGAAACTTGGATGAGCGGCGGTGTGGGGCGTGCGCAGGGCGGGTACGACGAGATGGTGTTCCGGGCGAAGGTGTCCGACAACGCGAAGTTCTACGACCCCCTGGGACTCGTGTCCAAAGGCACCGAGATCGACTTCCAGACCGGCGCCAACGCCTATCTTTACGGCACGCGTTTCATGGATTACCTCGCGCTCACCTACGATCCGCAACGCCTGCTCTCCTGGTGGCGGCGCGGTGCGGACAGCCGGCGCTATTACGCCGACGACTTCCAGCGGGTATTCGGCCTGCCGCTCGATCAGGCCTGGCAGGAATGGATCGACTGGGAGCACAGATTCCAGCAGCAGAACCTCAAGGCCGTGCGCGAGCACCCGCTCACCGAATACCGCGACCTGGCCCGCAAGGACCTCGGCGGCGTTTCGCGCGTCTACCTGGCGGCCGACGGCTCGAAGCTCTTCGCTGCCGTGAGATATCCCGGGCAGGTTGCGCACCTCGTCTCCATCGACCGCGCCAACGGCACGGTGACCGAGCTCAAGGAGGTCAAGGGTCCGAGCGGTTTCACGGTGACGTCGCTGGCGTATGACCCAGGGAACGCAACGCTGTTCTACACCACGGACAACAACACCCACCGCAACCTCGAGGCGCTCGATCTGCGCTCGGGCAAGGCGCGCATGCTGCTGCGCGCGGCGCGCATCGGCGACATCGTTTACAACCCCGCCGATCGCTCGCTGTGGGGCTTGAGGGTCAACAACGGATTCGTGATCCTGGTGCGCATCCCGTTCCCTTACCAGAGCTGGCAAACGCTGTACGTGTTCCCCGCGGGCGAGAAGGCGTTCGACCTCGATCTGTCTCGCGACGGAACTCTGGCGTCGCTGTCCGTGTCGGGTCCGGGTCCGCGGCCCGGATCACCGCAGGTGACGCAGGTGAGGATCCTGCGCACCGCTGCGCTCGCGAGAGGTGAGGCGACGCCGCTGCACACCCTGACGATGGGCGCGGCGGTACCGGAAGGCTTTGTGTTCTCGAAGGACGGCCGCTACCTCTACGGCAGCAGCTATTTCACCGGAGTCTCGAACATCTACCGCTATGAGATCGCAACTGAAAAGCTGGAGGCGGTCAGCAACGCCGCCATCGGCTTCTTTCGTCCGCTGCCGCTTGAGGGCTCACAGCTGATCGTGCTGCGCTACACGGCCGGAGGATTCATGCCGACGCTGATCGAGGCACGCCCGACCGAGGACCTGAGCTCGGTCACATTCCTGGGCGAGCAGGTGGCGGCGAAGTACCCGCAAGTGCAGCACTGGGTGGCCCCCACGCCCGCCTCGATGCCCTATCAGGTGCTGCACGCCGGCCCTTACCACCCCGCGAGCGAGCTGGCGCTCAATTCGCTGATCCCGGTCGTCGAGGGCTACAGGAACTCGGTCGCGCTCGGCGGCGACGCGCGCTTCAGTGATCCGATGGGTTTCGATACGCTCGGCGTGGACATGAGCTACAGCCCCGATGATGGGCTGCCGTCCAGGCAGCGCCTGCACGTCTCGGCCGATTTCCACGCCTCCAGCTGGACGACCGGTGTCGCCTGGAACGGCGCGGATTTCTACGACCTGTTCGGTCCGACCAAGCGCAGCGTGTCCGGCTACAACGGCTATGTGAAGTACGATCTCCCGCTCGTCTACGATCCCCCCCAGCACCTGGATTTTCTCGCCAAAGTCGCCTTCTACGGCGGCCTCGACACGCTGCCGGGTTTTCAGAACGTCCCCTCGCCAACCGGGAATCTGCTCACCGCCGAGGCCGGCTTTGCAGCCGTCAACACCCGCGCGTCGCCCGGCGCGGTCGATGCGGAAACCGGCTATACCTGGACCCTGAAGATGCACGCCTATGGGGCCATGAGCGAGCTGATCCCGAGCCTGATCGGCAAATTCGACGTCGGATTTCCGCTGCCGCTCGACCATTCCTCGATCTGGCTGCGCAGCGGAGCGAGTCTCTCCACCGGGGGACCGAACAACCCGCTAGCCAACTTCTACCTCGGCGGCTTCGGCAACAACTACGTCGACAGCGGCGCCAACGGCAGCCCGCAACGCTACCGCGACCTGCTCAGCATGCCGGGCTTCGATCTCGATGCCCTGCAGGGCAAGTCCCTGGTGAAGTCGATGCTCGAATGGTGCCTGCCGCCGCTGCGGTTCGAAGCCCTCGGGTCGCCCGGTTTCTACGTGAGTTGGGCGCGGCCGGAGCTGTTCGTCGGTGTTCTCAGGACCGATCTGGGCTCATCGGCATACGGGCGCAGCGCCCGGGACCTGGGTGCGCAGCTGGACTTTCAGCTGCACGTGATGCACCGGCAGCCGATGATGCTGTCGGCCGGCGTCGCGCGCGGCTTCGCCGGGGGCGGACTCGGGACCACCGAGTTCATGCTGTCGCTGCAGGTGCTGTGACCGTCCTGCACGGCAAGGCGGCGAGCTAAGTGAGCGTCGAGCTGCTCTTGCACGCGCCGATTGCGCTGGCTCCGGTGCTGCTGTTTCTCGCCGGACTCATGCAGCTCGATGCGTTCAAGCTGCTGCGCCTGCCGGCGCTGCTGGCGATGATCGCGGCAGGCGGACTCGCGGCCGGGGCAAGCTACCTCGTCAACAACTTTGCCTACGGGCACTTCAGCGGCGACTTCACTGCCTACTCGCGCAACGTGTCGCCGTGGATCGAGGAGAGTCTGAAGGCGCTGTTGCTCGTATTCCTGATCCGCACCCGGCGCGTCGGGCTACAGGTGGACGGCGGCATCACCGGCTTTGCGATCGGCACCGGATTCGCGCTGGTCGAGAACCTGTATTACCTCGCCTCACGCCCGGACGCGACGCTCGCCGTGCAGGTCATCCGCGGCTTCGGCACGGCCATCATGCATGGCGGCACGGGAACGGTCCTGGCGATGATCTCGATCACGCTCTCCGAGAAGCGTCCAAACGGCGGACTGTACCTGCTGCTGCCGGGGTTCCTCGCGGCGGTCGCGCTGCACACCGGCTTCAACTACCTGCTGGTACGGCCGGCCCTCGCCACGCTCGCGGTCCTGGTGGTGCTGCCGCTCGTGATCTACCTGGTGTTCCGGCATAGCGAGCGGGAGCTGCGCGAGTGGCTCGACACGGACCTCGACTCCAACGTGCAGCTGCTGGAATCGATCCAGGCCGGCAGATTCCTCGACAGCCCCGCCGGCCGCTATCTGCAGGCGCTGCGCGAGCGCTTCGGCGGCGAGGATCTTGCCGACATGCTCTGCTGCCTGCGGCTGCACGCCGAGCTGGCGCTGCGCGCCAAGGGCGTGCTGCTGCTGCGCGAGAGCGGGCTCGAGGAGCCGCCGCTCGATGCGGAGACGCGCGACAAGCTCGAGGAGCTCGTGCAGCTCAAGCGCTCCATTGGCGCCGCCGGCGGGCTCGCGCTGCGTCCGTTGATGACGGCCACCGGCAAGGACATCTGGGAGCTGACGCTGCTCGGGAGGTTGCGCCAGGCAGGGACTTCACGCAGGTGAGTGAGCGCCGCGCGTCGGATCCACCAGCAGCCACGCGGCTGCGCTGGCGAGCGCGAACACCGCGCCGATCACGAACGCCAGCTCCCAGTGTCCGATGACCGGAGAGATAGGCGACCACGGGCGTCGCGATCAGCCCGCCGGCGTTGCCGCCGGTGTTGAGGAGTCCCGATGCCGCCATCGAATCCGCGCGGCCGACGTGCATGATCGCGGCCCAGTAGGGACCCTCGTTGAGCTCCACCGCCGCGAAGCACAGCGCCAGCGCGACCACGGCGATGTAGGCGTTGGCGGCATCCACCGCCACGAACTGCAGCACGGCGGCGGCCGGCAACGACACCAGCGGCACGATCTTCAGGCCGAGGCGCACCCCGTAGCGGACTCCGAAGTGGCTGGCGAGGTAGCCCGCCGAGGCCCGCAGCAAGAGCGCGCCGCGAGCGGGGGCGCACTCGCCAGCCAGCCGCCCTCGAGCAGCGTGAAGTGCCGCTCCTGCACCAGGTACAGGAAGCACCAGTTGGCGATGAGGTAGAACACGTAGTTCATGCAGGTATAGGAGCCGGTGAGCAGCAGCACGTCGCGGTCCCTCATCAGCGCCCACACGCGCCGCCACGAGATCGCAGAGTCCACGGGCGCCACCGGCGCAGTGCCGAGCTCGGCGAGCTCTGCGGCGCTCGACCGCCGGATGCTCCGCCGGCGTATTGCGCGCGTACCAGCGCCCACGCGGCCACCAGCGCCAGCGCCGGCAGCGAGCTCCAGGCAAGCGCCCGCTGCCAGTCGAAGGCTGACATCAGCCAGGCGATGAGCGGCGGCGTCAGCGCGGCCCCGAGCTGCAGGCCGAGGCTCTGCATGCCCTGCACCAGCGGCCAGCTGTCGGGGGTGAACCAGGCCTCGAACACCCCGGCGGATACCGGAAAGATCGGACCCTGGGAGGCGCCGAGCAGCAGCTGCAGCGCGCGAGCATGGCGAGCAGTGCCGCGCCGGCGAGCCACAGCGGTGCGAGCGCAGTTCCGAGGGTGGCGGCGAGCCCCAGGAGCCCGATGAGGACCAACATGAGGCGCGCACCGAGGCGTTGCCCGAGAACCCCGCCGGGGAACTGCATCAGCGTGTAGCCGATGAGCAGCGCCTGCTCGAGCCAGCCGATCTGCATCTGGGTGAGAGCAGCTGCGGCATCATCTGGTAGCTTGCCACCGGGATGCTGCGCTGCTGCACGTAGGCCATGAAGCCAAACGCGAACAGGAACAGGAACATCTTCCAGCGCACCCGCATGCGCCGCAGGCGGCGGAGTGGAGGCGGCGGCCGCCCGCCCGCTCACGTGACCTCGATCGCGTCGCCGATCCGGTCAAGGACGTAGCGGCGGATGTCGAGACTGAAGTCTTCCATGGGGGCGTAGTAGCCGTGCTCGGTGCACGCGCGCGCCGATGCCCTGCTGCACGGCCTCGCAGATCGCCCAGTCCTGGCGGTTCACCCGGTCCCAGAACGAGGTGGTATCGCTCGGATCGAAGGCGGACTTGCCGATCTCGAACGGCTCGAACAGGAAGTGGCAGGTGATGCTGGTGCGCGCCGGAGCGCGCGGCTAAGGATGAACACCGCCGCGTGATCGCAGGCCAGGCTGATGAAGAGATTGGGGTAGAGCAGCTCGCCCTTGTGGCGCACGCGCTCATCCTCGTTGAGGCCGGGAAAGGCGCGCCGCCGCGTGGTGCCCGAGGCGGTGAAAGTCCAGGCACCCGGCCGGTGCGGTACGCCGCGTGCCCAGTCGAGGTTGGCGCCGCCGCGCTCGCGGAACGCAGGCACCACGATCGCACAGCTCCGGATGTACGCCGCCGCAGTGATAGCATTCGTTGTAGTTCTCGCAGATCGCCTTCCAGTTCGCCATCACCTCATAGCGGATCGAGTGCCCGATGCGCAGCTGCGCGAGCGGGTAGCGCACCAGCCGCTCGGGAATCGCGCCGAGTTGCCCGCGAGAGCGGCGCGGCGGCCGACGGCGTCAGGTTCAGGAACACGAAGCCGCCCCACGACTCGACGGCCACCGGGTAGAGGCTGAACTGAGTCCTGTCAAAGCCCGCTTCTGCGCCCATGTGCGGCGCCGCGAGCAGCCGGCCGTCGAAGTCGTAGGTCCACTGATGGTACGGGCAGGTGATGCGTCCGGCGGCGATACCGCCGGGCAGTGGCGGATCGGGCGGGCCCTCGGCTGGATCGCGGCACAGGCGCGTGCCGCGGTGCCGGCACACGTTGTAGAAGGCGCGCAGCCGCTCCTCGCGGTTGCGCACCAGCAGCACGCTCTCACCCAGGAGGTCGAGCACGCGCCAGGACCCGGGCTGCGCCAGCTCTTCCTCGCGCCCGACGCACAGCCACTCGCGGCAGAAGATCCGCTCTTTCTCCAGCGCGAACACCGCTTCCGAGCGGTACCAGCTCGAGGGCAGCGTGGGCTCCAGTCCCGACGTACGCGGCGGCAGCTGATGCGCGCTCACTGCAGCGGCTCGAGCGGCGCATCGCGCCGCAAGCCGAGTGCCGCCGGATCCGCGTCCAGCTCGCGCGCGTAGCGGTGCCCGCCGTAGACGGCGTGCACGATCGCTCCCGGCGCTAGTGCGTCGCCTATCCTCGTGACCGAGCGGATACCGGCGCGGGCCAGATCCTCGGCGCGGGTGGTGAGCTCGGCGTACAGGGTGGCGTTGGCGAAGCGCGCGCCGACGATCACGAGCGTGCCGCACGGGCGCCGGGTCGTCACGCCGGTGAACTGGTTGGCAAGGGTCACCGAGCCCGCGCCGAACTCGGTCACGCGCGAGAGCGTGTGCAGGGCGATGCCCGCGGTAGCGAGTGCGCGATGAACCTGCGGCTGCTCGTTGCTCATGATCGTCCACGCCGAGGCATGCCCGGCCGGCGTCGCGTACTCGACCGAGTGTCCGCCCCGGGCGAGGTGCTCCGCAAGCACGCCCCCCATGTAGTAGTTGTCGTAGTCGTAGACCACCACCGGGTCGAGGATCGGTGCGCCGGCCGCGACGTCGTCGGGCGTCAGCACCCCTTCGCCCTTGAGCTCGCCCGCGGGGATCTCGAGTGGCGAGTACAGGAGCCGCGCCCAGCGTGCCCCCGTGGCGATCACGACGTGGTGGTTGCCGAGCTCGAGAATCTCCTCGGCCGTCAGGCGGTTGCCACGGTACACGTTGACGTTCGGCAGCCGCTCGATCTGTCCGCGCCGCCAGTCGAGCACCCGACCCCAGGCGGCAAGTCCCGGCAGCCGGGTCTCAAAGCGCAGGCGGCCGCCGATCTCATCGCCGGCCTCGGCGAGGGCGACCTCGTAGCCGCGGCGCCCGAGGGACAGGGCGCACTCGAGCCCGGCAGGTCCCGCGCCCACGATCAGCACGGTCGCCGCGCTGCCCGCCGCCGCCATGCGCTCGGGATGCCACCCCCGGCGCCACTCCTCGCCGATCGTCGGGTTCTGCGTGCAGCGCACTGGCACGCTGTCATGCCAGCTCGAGATGCAGATGTTGCAGCCGATGCACTCGCGGATATCGCTCTCGCGCCCCGCGTCGATCTTGCTCGGCAGAAATGGATCGGCGATCGAGGGGCGCGCGGCGCCGATGAAATCCAGCACGCCGCGCCGGATCTGGCCGACCATCGTGTCCGGAGAGGTGAAGCGGCCGACGCCGACGACCGGGCGGCGGGTGAGCCCCTTCACGAAGGCGATGACCGGCTCGTGACTGCCCTCCGGCGCGAAACGGGAAGGCGGGCAATCGGTCGGGGAGGAGTCGAGCTTCACGTCCCACAGATCCGGCAGGTCGGCGAGCAGCTCACCACTTCGTGCGCTTCGGAGGCCGCCGTCTCGCTCGCCCGGGAGCGCAGCTCCTCGAGACTGATCCTGAGCGCCACCGCGCACCGGCCGGCCACTGCCTCGTGGGTAACCTCGAGGAGCTCGCGCACGATGCGCACCCGGTTGCGTACGCTGCCGCCGTAGGCGTCGGTGCGCAGGTTCCACTCGGGCAGCAGGAACTCGTACGGCAGATATCCCATGCCGGCGTAAACGTAGACGATGTCGAAACCGGCCTGGCGCGCGCGGCGTGCCGCCGCCGCCTGGCTCGCGAGCAGCGTGCGGATGTCGTCGGCGTCCATGACGCGAGGACGCTGATTGCCCATGAAGTTGACGTGCGTCGCCATCCACGAAATGCCGGAGGGCGACATCGGCGCAACTCTCGTGGCGCGGTTCATCACCGAGCCGCCGCCGTGCCACAGCTCGATGCCGGCGAGCGCCCCGTGCCGGTGCACCGCCTCGGTCATGAGCGCGTGCGAGCGCACGTCCTCGTCGTCCCACAGCGTTGCATAGGGCAGGGGAGCATCGTCGGATCCCGGATCGATGGACACGTAGCCGGTGCAGACGACTCCCCAGCCGCCCTGCGCCTTCGTCTCGCGAAATGCCGCGCGCATGTGCGGGTTCGCGTTGGTCATGCCCGCGGCGTGCGGCACCGCGTAGAAGCGGTTGCGGGCGGTGACCGGGCCGATCCTGACCGGCTCGAACAGCAGGTCGTAGCGGGGGTTGCGCGCCATGGCGTGCGGAAGTCTGCCCATAGTTGAGCGGTTGTTCAATAGCAAGGGTGGGGCGCTATACTCGGCGCGCGAGGGAGGGGTCATGCGCTACAGATCGCTCGTGCTGCTGGCGGTAACGCTTCTGGTTTCGCACCTTGCGTGCGCACAGCCGAGCGCCCCCGACACACCCGAGCCCGGGTCGGGTCGAGGAGATCGCGCAGGCGACCACCGAGCCGCGCTTCCTCTCGCCGTGGGTGGCGTACCTGCCCGCATCCTCGAGCGTCGTGTCGCCGCGCGCCTTCCTGCATCGCATCCCCGGCGCCGCCGGGCGAGCTGGTCGATTCCGCGACCGCCTACGCCTACTGCCGGGCACTCGCCGCGCTCCTCGCCGCGGGTGCGCCTGTTCACCATCGGCCGCTCGGAGGAGGGCCGCGACATCATGTTGCTCGCCATCGCCGACGAGCAGGGCATCCGCGACCTCGACCGCCTCAAGGCCGCCACCGCCGCGCTCGCGGACCCGCGCCGCACCGACCGAGAGGCCGCCGAGCGCCTCATCGCGTGAGGCGCGCCCGATCTATTACATCAACGCGGCGCTGCACTCGGACGAGACCGGCTCGACCGAGTCGGTGCTGGAGCTGGCCTACCGGCTCGCCGTCTCCGAGCAGCCGATGATCCGGCGCATTCGCGAGCATCTGGTGGTGCTGATCAACCCGGTCTCCAACCCCGACGGACGCGACAAGCAGGTCGAGTGGTTCTACCGGTATCTGAAGGGCAAGACCGACCTCGACGAGCCTGCCGCGGCAGGCGCCGCCCTACTGGTCGAAGTACGCCTACGTCGACATCAACCGCGACGCGCACCAGCAGGTGCACGAGACCACCAAGGCGGTGTTCCGCATGTTCTTCGACTGGCATCCGCAGGTGATCCACGATCTGCACGAGAGCGTGGCGCTGCTCGTGACCTGGAACGGCACCGGTCCGATCAACGAGCACGTCGATCCGCTCACCTACGCGGAGCGCCTCGAGCTCAGCTTCCACGAGGTGCAGACGCTGACCGGCCTCGGGATGCCGGGCGTGTGGACCTGGAATTTCGGCGATGACTTCGCGCACCTGTACCTCGACTCGATCGCGACCAACCACAACGCCGACGGGCGCGGCTATGAGACCTTCGGCAACGGCAGCGCCGAGACGATGGTGCCCAAGCAGCCCGGGCAGGACGACACCGTCGAGTGGTACCGGCCGTCGCCGCCGCCGGCACAGGGAAGCTTTCTCTGGTCGGCGCGCGACAACGTCAACTACAACGAGACCGCGCTGCTCGCGGCGCTCGACGACACGGCGCAGCAGTGCGAAGACGCTGCTGCGCAACTACTATCTCAAGGGACTGCACTCCTACCGTCGCGGCATCGACACGGCGCCCTTCGGCTTCATCATTCCGGGGGGCCAAGGCGATCCGACCCGCGTGGCGCAGATGGTCGCGCGGCTGATGGCACAAGGCATCGAGGTGCAGCGCGCGACCGCGGACATCACCTTGAAGGAGGGGCAATTCCCGGCCGGCACCTACGTCGTGCGGCTCGATCAGCCGTACCGCGACTATGCCGTCGATCTCCTCACCGCCCAGAACTATCCGAAGGATGCCGGCGAGGCCTACGACGACATCTCCTGGGAGCTGCCGGCCAACTATCACCTGTCGGTGATCCCGACGGCGGACGCCCGGGTGCGCGAGCTGCCGCTGGCGCTGCTCACCGAGGCGCCGCATCCGCAAGGGGAGGTCGCAGGTGACGGTCCGGTGTACGTCCTCAGGGACACCGGGCAGGAGGGACTGCTCGAGGCGCGCTACCGGCTCGCGCGCTTCAAGGTCGCGATCGCCGAGCGAGCGTTCACGCTGGACGGCGTGGAGTATCCGCAGGGGTCCTGGATATTGCCGTCGGCGCCGGGTCTCGCCGCCGCCGTGCGTGAGACCGCGAAATCGCTCGGGCTCGACTTCACGAGCGCCGGCGCGGTGCCCGAGGTGGCGCAGCACGAGGCGCCGGTGCCGCGTCTCGGGATCTGGGTGCCGTGGGCGGACACCGACACGATCGGCTGGGAGCGTTATGCGCTCGATCAGCGTCACATTCCATACGTCTACGTGCGCGACGAGGACATCCGCGCCGGGAAGCTGCGCGACAAGTACGACGTGCTGGTCTACGGCCACGTCGATCTCGAGCTCGCCGAGCAGATCCAGGGGATACCCAAGGCCTGGGGCCCCATGCCGTACAAGAAGACGAAGGAGACTCCCGCCTTCGGCACGCCCGCCGAGTCCGACGACATCACCGGCGGGATCGGCTGGGGCGGCCTTGCGGAGCTGCAGAAGTTCATCGATTCAGGCGGACTCCTGATCACGCTCGGCAGCGGCTCGATGCTGCCGCTCGAGGCCGGCATCGTGCGCGGCGTGCGGCGTGAGTCGGGCGGTGTGCCGCGCAGCGCGCAGGGAGGCGGTGCGGCCTCCGCGGCGGCCGGGCTGTCCGCGGCGGCGAGAACGCCGGGCTCGCACGTGCGAGTGACCTTCGAACAGCCCGATAGCCCCATCGCTTATGGTTATCCGCAGCGCACCTGGGTGTTCCGCCAGAACTTTCCCGTGTACGCAACCCCGCGGCGCTGGCTGCGCATGGCGTACTGCACGACCTGTCTCGACGGGCCGGTGGACACGAGCGGCGTGGTGCTCGAGTGGGGCGACTCGCAGGGCGCGCCTTTCGTCGTGAGCGGGCAGGCCTGGGGCGAGGAGAGTCTCATCGGACACCCCGCGATCCTCGATCTGCGCTCGGGCAAGGGACGGGTCGTCGCCTTCAACTTCAACCCGCTGCATCGAGACCTCAATCGCGGCGATCAGCGCATGCTGTGGAACGCGATCATCAACTGGCGCGCGATCCTGGCGCAGCACTGACTGCAGGCACGCGGACCGCGCCAGGGACTTTCGGCGCCGTCAGTGCGCCAGCCGGTTGTACCTCGCCAGCACGGCGCGCAACTCATCGTGCGGCAATGCGCGGACGTGGTGCCCGTCGATCCCGGTCATGTCCCGGGCGGCAACCATGGCATTGACGACCGCCTCCTCGGTGGCCTGCACGGTGGCGGCGAACAACGCGTCCATGGAATCGTTCGGTACCATCTTGAGGTCCACCACGTGACCGACGTCGCTCGCGTGCGGGTTGGCGGTCGAGAAGGCGATGAAGATGTCGCCCGAGCCGTTGCCGGCGATGCTGCCGTTGCGGCCCAGGCCGAGCGACACGCGCCGCGCGATGCGCTTCAACTGGTGAGGCAGGAGCGGTGCGTCGGTGGCCACCACCACGATGATCGAGCCGCGCTCGGCGACGCTCGGACGGCACCCAGGCATAGGGGTCCTCGCTCTGGATCTCGCGCCCGACCGGGATGCCGGCGATGCGCAGGTTCTGCCGCGTGCCGTAGTTGCACTGGACCAGGACGCCGAGCACGTAGCCGCCCTGCTGCTCCGTGAGCTTGCGCGAGGAGGTGCCGATGCCGCCCTTGAATCCGTTGCACACCATGCCGGTGCCGCCGCCCACCGCGCCTTCCTCGACCGGCCCCGAATGGGCGCTGTCGATGGCGTGGAACACGTGCTCGGGCCTGACGTGGAAACCGTTGATGTCGTTCAGCCAGCCGTCCCAGGTCTCGGCCACCACTGGCAGCGACCACCACGAGTCGGTGGCGTCCGCCGGCCCGTGTGCCACGCGCCAGGCGATCACCGCATCACGTACGACGCCGACACTGTGCGTGTTGGTGATCATCACCGGACCTTCGAGAAAGCCGGACTCCTCCACCCAGGTCGTACCGGTCATTTCGCCGTTGCCGTTCTGCGCGTACCAGCCGGCGAAGGAGAACTGCTGCATGGAGGCGGCGCCGCGCGGCAGCACGGCCGTCACCCCGGTGCGCACCGGCCCCTTCCCCACGATGAGCTTGCCGTCGCCTTCGATGAGCGTCGTGTGTCCCACCAGGACGCCCGCGACGTCGGTGATCGCATTGAGGGGGCCGGGCGTGCCGTCGAACGGCACGCCGAGATCACGGGCGCGCTGCTGCGGCTGCGGCGCGGGCGTGGCGCCCGGGGCGGCGCGGCACATCAGCGCGAGCAGCGCAAGCGCGAAGACGGTCAGAGCACGGGTCGGCATGGGGGAGCTCCGGTCACCTGCCTTTAGGCAACGTCAGGTTGCGGTGGTATGCGTCGAATCCGCACGTACCACCAGAACACCGGCACGCCCACCAGGCCGAGGGCCAGTGCCCACAGCAGTGAGCGGGTGCCGATGCCGATGAAGGTCCAGCCGCAATAGATCGCCGACAGGACCGCGGCGGCGAACCAGCGCGCCTCGCGTGCCCGCGGTCGGTCGATGAGCCCGCGCCGCCACAGCACCAGCACCGCGATCGAGCAGCCGAAGTACATCGGAAAGTTCGCCGCCGTCACGACCACGCTGAGGAAGGTGAATCCTCCGGCGAGTGACTCATCGAGGTTCAAGAGCAGCATCGCGCTCGCGACCACTCCCGCCAGCAGGTAGGCGCGCGCCGGCACTCCTCGGGCGTTCTCGCGCGCAAGTCCTGGCGGAAAGCTGCCATGCCGGGCGCAGCTCTCAGCCACTTCCCCGGTAACGAGCGTCCAGCCGTTCAGCGCCCCGAGTCCGCTCACCACCACGAAGGCCGCCAGCAGCTTGCCGGATCCGTCGCCCAGGTAGCGTGACAGGAGGTCCGCGAACGGGGCGCTCGAGGCGGCGAGCTCGGACTGCGGGATCAGCAACATGGGAATCGCGCTGATGCACATGTAGATGAGCGCGACCAGCAGGGTGCCGGCGAACGTGGCGCGCGGGATGGTGCGCCCCGGGTCATGCACCTTGCCGGCCGGCACCGCCGCACACTCGACCCCCAGCATGGCAAACAGCGCGATGGTCGACGCGCTGATCACGGCGCCGAGAGATGCCGGTGTCGACGGCAAGTGCGCAACGTACGCCGCGGGATGGGCAAAGAGGAGCCACGCCCCGAGCGCGATGATGCCGAGCTGCGGCAGGAGCTTGAGCGCCGTGCTCGCCACCTGCACCCAGCCCGCGGCACGCAGGCCGCGCAGGTTGACCAGCACGAACAGCCACACCAGAGCGAGCGCCGTGAGGGCGGCCAGCGGGCGGCTCGTCTTCAGCGCCGGCAGGAACGCCGACAGATAGCCGACGACGCCGACGGCGATCGCCGCGTTGGTGACCCAGCAGGACACCCAGTAGCACCACATGATGACGAATGCGACGCCGCCACCGAGCGCGCGCTGCGCGTAGGCGTACGGTCCGTCATCCTGCGGAAAGGCGCGCGCCAGTCCCGCGAACACCCAGGCGACCATGATGCAGCCGGCGGCTGTGATCACCCAGGCCGTGAGCGCATTGAGCCCGTAAGGGGCGAGCGCGGCGGGCATCATGAAGATGCCGATGCCGATGGTGTTGCCCACGACCAGCGCCGTGCACATCAGGAAGCCCAGGGGCCGCGAACCCCCGCCGGTTGCGCGTGTCATCGCGCCGTCAGCTCCGCGGCGAGCGCTTCGGTGAGCGCGGTCTCGATGCAGACCCATGGCCTCATCGACGTGCGCGCGGCTGATCATGAGCGGCGGGATGAACCGCACGGTGCTCGCGCCGCAGGAAAGCAGCAGCAGCCCGTTGTGAAAGGCGCGCGTCAGCACCGCCTCGCACAGCGCCCGGGCCGGTGCGCGGCTCGCGCGATCGGTCACCAGCTCCATGCCGATCATGAGTCCCTTGCCGCGCACCTCGCCGATGCACTCGAAGCGCTTCTGCAGCTTGCGCAGGCGCTCGATGAAGTACTCGCCGACGACGGCGGCGTTGGCCGCGTACTCACGCTCCACCAGATCGAGCGTCGCGAGCGCCGCCGCGCAGCACAGCGGATTGCCGCCGAAGGTGTTGCCGTGCGCGCCGCGCTTCCATTTCTCCATGTGCGTGCGGCGCGCCACCACGAGGCCGATCGGCAGCCCGGACGCCAGGCCCTTGGCGAGCGTCATGATGTCGGCGGCCACGCCCCAGTGCTGGCTGGCGAACATCCGGCCGGTGCGCCCGATGCCGCATTGCACCTCATCGAAGATGAGCAGGATCCCGTGCCGGTCGCACAGCGCGCGCAGCCCCGGCAGGAAGCCATCCGGCGGCACGAGGTAGCCGCCCTCGCCCTGGATCGGCTCGACCAGGATCGCGGCGACCTCGGCGGGCGGCACGATTGCTCTGGAACAGCACGTTCTCGATGTACTCGAGCACCGCCTGGCCCTGGTCGGCGCCGGCGAACAGCGGGCGATAGGTGTTGGGGTAGGGCACGTGCGTCACGCCCGGCATGGTCGGAAAGAATCCCGCCTGCTGGGTGTACTTGCTGGAGGTGAAGGCGAGCGAGCCCATGGTGCGGCCGTGAAAGCCGCCGAGAAAGCCGATGAAGCGCGGGCGCCCGGTGACGTAGCGGGCGAGCTTCAGCGCGCCCTCGACCGATTCCGTGCCGCTCTGGCAGATGAGCACCTGCACCGGCTCGCGCATCGGGTCGAGCGCATTGATCTTCTCGGCCAGCTGCGTCATGCGCTCGTGCCAGTAGTCCGAGGAGATGTGCAGGAAATCGTCCGCGGCGTCCTTGATCGCCTGCACGACCTGCGGGTGCGCGTGCCCGGTGCTGCAGACGCCGATCCCGGCCATGAAATCGAGGAAGCGGTTGCCGTCGACGTCCCAGACCTCGGCGCCGCGGCCCCTGGCCATGACGAACGGATAGTCGCGCGGGTAGGAGGGCGTGGTGACCGGGCGATCGCGCGCGATCAGCGCCTGCGCCCGCGGCCCGGGCAGCTCGGTGCGGATGTGGGGTGAGCGCATGTCAGCTCCTCGGGCCGCGGGTGTAGCGTGCCGGACAACGCGATGCGGATCGGGCGCGCGTGCGCGGCGCGGGTGCGCGCCTGCGAGATCCCGCAGCGCGGCGAGCACCCCGGGCTCCGGCGCGGGCAGCGTCTCGAGGCCGGGGGCGATCTGGAGCGGCCAGCCGGTTGCCGCGCGGGCCGCCTCGACCGTGACGCCCGGGTAGAGGGCCGCGAGCTTGAGCTCCTCGGTCTGCGGATCGGGTCGCAGCACGCCGAAGTCGGTGATCACGGCGCGCGGACCTCTCCCCGGGAAGCCGCTCGCCCGGCGTGCGCCCGCACCCGTGAGATAGCCGCACGAGGTACGAAAGTCGAGCGCGCGCACGAAGCTGCGCGGCGACTGCTTCATCACGATCAGCACCTCGCGCGCGTGGGTGGCGATCTCCGGCGCGCCGCCGGCACCGGGCAGGCGCACCGTCGGATGAGCGTAGTCGCCGATGACGGTGCTGTTGAGATTGCCGAAGCGATCGATCTGCGCGGCGCCGAGGAACCCGACGTCGACGCGCCCGCGCTGCAGGTAGTGGGCGAAGACCTCCGGCAGCGGCACGACGCAGGTCGCGGTCTCGGCCAGCTCACCGTCGCCGATCGACAGCGGCAACGCCACCGGCCGCGTCCCCACCGTGCCCGACTCGTAGATCAGAACCAGATCCGGAGCGTGCGTCAGGCGCGCGAGGTTGCAGGCCGCGCTCGGCAGGCCGATGCCCACGAAGCACACCGCGCCGTTGGCGAGCTGCCGCGCGGCGGTCACGGTCATGATCTCCTCGCGGGTGTATTCAGCACCGGTCATGCCGCGACTCCCAGTAGCCGCAGCATCTCGGCATGGTCGCGCACACCGAGCACGTAGCGCTGCATCCACGCCTCAAACCCCGCGCGCTCGCGCGCGATCTCATCCCACGCACTGTAGAAGGCGTTGTCGCGCGGGTAGAACCCCTGCGCGTAGGAGGGATAGGCGCCGCCCGGCACGATGCTCGCCGCGGTCAGGATCCAGGCGGGCAGCACGACGGAATTCATGTCGGCGCGCAGGGTATCGACCTGCTCCTCGACGGTGACCAGCAGGCGGCGCGCCGCCATGGCGGCCTCGCGCACCGCGCCGGTGATGCCGCGGATCAGTACGTTGCCGCGCGCATCGATCTGCTGCGCGTGCAGGATGGTGACATCCGGGTTGATCGCCGGCACCGCGGCCAGAGCCGCGCCGGTGAACGGGCAGGGGAGTCTCCCGGCGGGCTCACCGCGCGCGCGGGAGAGATCCGTGTCGGCGTAATGGCGCATCAGCCCGCAGGGCAGGCCGCTCGCGCCCGCCTGGTAGGCGACCGCCATCTCCGCGTGCGTGAGCTCGAACAGCGCAGATACTCCCCGGCCAGCTGCGCTCGACCGCATCGCGCAGGCGATGCAGCGATCCGACGCCCGGGGTTGCCTCCCCAGGAGAACGTCAGCCGCTCGGCGCAGCCCATGCCGATCATCTGATCGTAGATCAGGTCGGGGGTCATGCGAATCAGGTGCAGGTGCCGCCGCTGCTGGCGGATGATCTCGTGCCCGGCGGCGAAGGGGATCAGATGCGTGAATCCCTCGAGCGCGACGCTGTCGCCGTCGCTCACGTGAGATGCGATCGCCTCCCGCAGCGGCAGCAGCTCCATCCTTCACTCGACCACGGTCTGGGACTGCTCGCGCAGGTACTGCGGCAGGTAGTAGAAGGAGGCGATCGCCTTGCCGGTGGTGCCCGAGCCCTTCCATCCGCCGAAGGGCTGATAACCCGGCCACGCCCCGGTCGTCGCACCCTGCGGCCGGTTGGCGTACGTCACTCCGGCTTCGATGTGCTCCTGGAACCAGGCAATCTCATCGCTCGCGCCGTAGAAGCCGGCGGTGAGCCCGAGCGGCGATGCGTTGGCGAGCTTCATGGCCTCCTCGTTGGAGGACACGCGGTGCAGCATCAGGATGGGCAGGAACATCTCCTGCTGCCACAACGCATGATCCGGCGGCGCTTCGGCCAGCGTCGGGCTCACGAAGAAACCACGCGCCAGTGCGCCCTCGCACAGGCGCTCGCCCCCGCAGATGAGGCGCGCCCCAGCGGTGCGCAAGAGCGATGCGTAGCGCGCGTAATCGTCATAGCCGGATCGCGTCGCAACCGGCCCGAGCCAGTTCTCGCGGCGCGCCGGATCGCCGATGGAGAGTGCCTGCACCTGCTCGAGCAGCCTGGCGATGAGCGTATCGGCCACCGCGTGCGGCACATACAGGCGCGAGAGTGCGGAGCACTTCTGGCCTCCCATGCCGAACGCCGAGCGTACGATTCCCGCGGTGGCGCGCGTCGAGGTCCGCCGCGCGCGGTGACGATGCAGGCATTCTTGCCGCCCATCTCCGCGATGCAGGGGCGCGGATAGCCGCCCGCCTGCAGCTTCTGCGCGATCCGCCGGCCGACCTCGTGCGAGCCGGTGAACGTGACCCCGGCGGTGAGCGGGTGATCGACCAGCACGTCGCCGATCTCGGCGCTCGAGCCGCTGAGATAGTTGAACACGCCAGCGGGCAGTCTGCGCGTCGCGCACGCAGTCGGCGAGCAGCCGACCCGCCCAGGGCGTCGCGGTGGCGCCCTTGAGCACCACGGTGTTGCCGGTGATGAGGGCGGCGGCCACGGGGCCGGCCGCGAGCGCCAGGGGGAAGTTGAACGGCGTGATCACCACCCATGCGCCGTAGGGCTTCAGCACGCTGCGGTTGCGCGAGACATGACTCGGTGAGCGGGTCATCGGGGAGCGTGCGCTCGAAGCCCTCGTGACGCTCGA
This sequence comes from uncultured Gammaproteobacteria bacterium, assembly GCA_963713175.1. GTDB lineage: Bacteria > Pseudomonadota > Gammaproteobacteria > Steroidobacterales > Steroidobacteraceae > 13-2-20CM-66-19. Next base: position 282,768 of record CAVQKW010000006.1, read on the forward strand.
AGTCGTCGCAGTACGTGTAGAAGAAATCGGCCGCTTCCTGCGCCTCCCCGAGCGCCTCCAAGCGGTTCTTGCCGACTTCGAGGGTGAGCGCTGCGGCGATGTCGTAGACGCGCTCCTCGATGAGCCGCCCCACGCGCGCGCAACAGACGCGCCGCGCTCGGCCGCGGGCGTGCGCTTCCACCCCGGCCACGCACCGTGCGCCGCGCGCAGCGCCTCGTCGGCGTCGGCGGCGCCGGCCGCGGCGAATTCACCCAGCACCTGGGTGTGATCGGCGGGATTGCGCTTTTCGGCGCAGTGCCGCGCGCGGCGGTCATTGCCTGCGATGTGCAGACCATGCTGCGCACCGAGCCGGCCGAGGAGGCGGCCCATAGCCTCATCGAACCGGGCATGCAGCTCCTCGGGCGGGCTGAACATCGTGGCGTAGGTGAGTTTAAAGGCCATGACTGCGTTCTCCGGCCAGGGTGTCGGCGAGCTCGCCGAGCAGTCGATCGAGCAGGTCGAGCGCATCGGCGAGCTCGCGCTCGCCGATGACGAGCGGTGGCGCCAGGAGCAGCAGATTGCCGCGGGCGGCGAACGAGACGCCCTGGGCCAGCCCCTCCTCGAGCAGACGGCCGCAGCGCCGGGTGCATCTGCGGCCACGGTGCGAGCGGCTCGCGGCTGGCGCGATCGCGCACCAGCTCCAGGACCACGAACAGGCCATGGCCGCCGCGCACGTCGCCGATCGGCTCGTGCCGCGACTGCAGTCGTTGCGCCTGCCGCAGCATCTCGGCGCCGAGTGCGCGCGAGCGCGCGATCAGTCCCTCGCTCCTGATAAGCCTCGATGGCGGCGACGCCCGCGGCGCAGCACAGCGGGTGCCCACAGTAGGTCAGACCCGTCGTGCAGCATTGCGTGCTCGAGCGCGCGTGCCACCGCTGCCGACACCACCACCGCCCCGAGCGGCAGGTGCGCGCCGGTAAGGCCCTTGGCGAGGGTCATGAGATCGGGGCCGGCCTCCTTGCCGTAGCGCTGCCAGGCGAACCACTCGCCGCAGCGTCCGAAGGCGCTCATGACCTCGTCCGCGATCAGGTACACACCCCGATTCGCGGGTACGCGTGCGCAGCGCCGGCCAGAAGCTCTCCGGCGCCACGATGCCGTTGGTGCCGGCGTCCGGCTCCATCAGCACCGCCGCCACGTGGTGCGCGCCGCGCTCGTCGGATGACGCTGCGCGACCTGCGCGGCCGCGGCCTCCCCGCAGGCCGCAGCGCTCGGCTGCCAAAGGGGCAGCGGTAGGCGTAGGGCGGGGGTACCCGCGCCACACGGAACGCCTCCGGGTCCGACTGTGCCGCGGTGCGCGCGTCTCCCGAGAGCGCCATCGCCGCGTAGCTTGCGCCGTGGTAAGAGCGCTCGCGCGTGATCACCCAGCCGTGCGGCTTGTCAGCACGCCAGGCGCGCAAACTTGACCGCATGCTCGTTGGCATCCGCGCCGCCGAGCGTGAAGAACACCCGCCCGTTCGTGAAACCCGCCTTCTCGAGCAGCAGCTTTGCAAGCTGCGCGCGCGGGGCGGCACCCCAGGAGCTGGTGACGAAGCACAGCTGCTGTGCCTGATCGCGGATCGCGGCAATCACCCGCGGGTGCTGGTGCCCGAGATTGCTGCACTCGGCGAGGCTGCTCATGTCGAGGATCGAACGACCATCGGCGGTGATGAGGCGTGCGCCTTCGGCAGCGACGATGGTCGGCGCATTCCAGTCGCCCGGGACACACCAGCTGTGCAGGACGGTGGATCGTTCGGCGGGGGAGCCGGCCGGCGGTGCGCTCACCGGGACGCACCCGCCGTGCGGACCTCGCTCTTCAGGTGCTCGTCCATCCACGAGAGGTAACGCGTGAAACGGTCGACGAGGAAGCTCGGTCGGGTCAGCACGTGGTATTCGCCCGGGTAGACCACGAGCTGCGCGGGCACGCCCAGCGTGCGCAGCGCCTGGTACATCTGCTCGCTGCCCGCGACGGGGACGTTGAAGTCCCTGTCCCCGCCGAGGAACAGCGTCGGCGTGCGGATGCGGTCGGCGTGGAAGAACGGGTAGGAGACCTTCATCCACAGTGCGGTGTCGCGCCACGGCGGCCCGAGCTCGGCGTTGTATTCGATCACGTACTCGTCGGCGCCGTAGGTTGCCGTCTGATTGCCGCTGCCGGCACCGCTGATCGCGGCCTTGAAGCGCGTGGTGCTCGCGATCACGTAGTCGGTGAGCAGGCCGCCGTAGCTCCAGCCACCGACTGCCAGGCGAGCGGGGTCCGCCAGCCCCTGCGCGACTGCCCAATCGGCCCCCGCGAGCAGATCTTCGACTTCGAGGTGGCCCCAGTCCGCCAGGATGCTGCGGGCGAATTTCGCGCCGCGCCCGGTGCTGCCCCGGTAGTTGATCGCGAGCACGAGGTAGCCATGCGTCGCGAACAGCTGCCGCTCGAGCTGGGGCCCGTAGCCTTCGAGCTCGAGGGAGTGGTCGTCCTGCCCGTTGGGGCCGCCGTGGATCCACACGATCGTCGGGTAGCGCCGCCCAGCCACGAAGTCCGGGGGCTTTACCACCTGGCCGTGCACCGGCGTGCCGTCACGGCTCGGGAAGGAGATGTCCTCGACCGAGCCGAGCGCGAGTTCCCCGAGGAGGTCCTGATTGTGGCCGCTCAGCGGTCGCAGCTTCCCCGCTTCGAGGGCATACACCTCGACCGCCGAGTGATCGCTCGCGGCGAGCACGGCGGTATGGCCGGCCGCGGTGGCGAGCTCCTCCACCACCACGGGGCCTGCCAGGCGCGAGATCGCACCGCTGGCGAGCGCCACCTGCGCCGGGTACTGGAAGCCGTCGTCCTCGACCGCGAACTCGATGGCCTCTCCACCGGAGGCGAACTGCGGCGAGAGAACCGCGCGGTCGAGGCCGTCGGTGAGCGGACGCACCCGGCCCGAGGACAGGTCTGCGACCGCGAGCCGATCCATGATGTAGGCGTTGTATTTGAGCGCATCGCCCTGCAGAAAGGCCAGCAGCCGGCCGTCGGGACTGAACTCGAGTCGCTGGTGGTTGGGCGAGAAGGTCGTGAGCAGGCGCCGCGGCCTGGCACCGGCCGCCGCGGCGATGACATTGATCTCATCGATACCGGCATCGCGCGGTTCGCCGTTGCGAGTGCTCACGTAGGCGATCTGCCGTCCATCCGGAGAGAAGGCCGGCTGCGAGTCCGAGGTCGCCGGATCGCTGGTCAACGCCTCGCAGGCGCCGCTGCCGCGGTCGAGCAGATACAGATGAGAACGGGAGGCGGCGGTGAGATACCCCGCGCGGTCCTGCTTGAACTGGTAGGCATCGATCACCAGGGGTCGCGGCCGCGCGCCGGGTTTGTCGTCAGTGGAGAAGTCCTCTCCCGCCTGCATCACCAGGACCAGGCCCCGTCCGTCCGGGGACCATTGGTAGCCGCTGACCTCGCCGCTCACGTGACTCACCTGCCGGGCCTCGCCCCCGTGTCGATCGAGCAACCACAGCTGCACCGGGCTGCCCGCCGGGCGCGCCGACAGAAAGCTCAAGTAGCGGCCGTCGGGGCTGAAGCGCGGGTCGCTGACACTTTCGCCATGGGTGAGCTGCAGACTCTCGCGCCCCGCCCAGTCGGCGAGCCACAGGGCCCCGCGGCTTTCGTCGGAGTCCTTGTCGTAGCTCGTCACGATGTAGGCGACCGCTGCGCCGTCGGGCGCGATCGTAAGGTCGGACACCGCCCGAAAGCGGTACCAGTCCTCGGACTGCAGGGCACGCCCGGCGTGCGCCGCGAGAGGCGACAGGCACGGGACGAGGAGCAGCAGGAGCGAAAGTCGGCGCAGCGAGTGCATACGGCCGGGCAGTGTAGCCTCAAGACCCGTCCGCGGGGCAAACTCCCGCGTGTCATGACCACGCCCAAGCAAGCCGCATTCGAGGAGAGTCGCCGCCGGGCGCACGCGGCGCTGCGCGCCGGGCAGGCGGCGACCGCCGAGAAATGGCTGCGGGCGCTCGAGGCGCAGCTACCCGGCGAAGTCAACTGCCTGTGGCTCCTGGGGGTCGCGCTGCTCGATCAGGACAAGGTCGCCGAGGCCGTGGCAACACTCGAGCGCGTGATGGGGCAGGCGCCAGATTTCGCCGACGCGCGCGTGGATCTGGCCCGAGCCTGCCGCCGCGCCGGTCGTGCGGTCGAGGCGCGCGAGCAGCTGCGCCGCGTGCTGAAGGGCACTGCGACGCACCACCGCGCCTGGCTTGCCTATGGCGACGTATTGGTCGACCTCGGCCAGTACACCGATGCGGTGGTGGCGTTCGAGCGTGCACGGCTCACCGATCCGGAGCGGCCGCGGATCGAGGCGGCCACGGCGGCGCTCGTCGCCGATGATCGCAAGGGTTCCGAGGTGTTGTTCCGAGAGATCCTGCAGCGGGATGCGAGCCATGTGGCGGCGCTTTGCGGCCTGGCAGCCCTGTCGCTCGCGGCGGACGTGCCGGAGGACGCCGAACGGCTGCTGCGCCATGCCCTGCGGCAGAGCGAGCACCTGCCGCTCGCTTACCGGGGACTCGGGCCGGCGCTCCTCGCGCTCGGGCGGGTCGTGGAGGCGGACGCCGCCGCGCGCCACCTGATGAAGATCGAGCCCGAGAACCCGCAGACCTGGATCACGAAGGCCGCGGTGGCGGCGCGTTTCATGCGCCAGGAGGAGGCGCTCGAGGCCTACGAGCGGGCGGCGCAGTACCAGCCGGGCGACGTGCGGCTGCTGATGTCCATCGGCCACGTGCGCAAGTCCCTCGGGCGGCGCGCCGAGAGCGAGGCTTCCTACAAGCAAGTGCTGGCCGCGGATCCGGGCAACGTCGAGGCCTGGTGGAGCCTCGCGGACCTGAAGAACTATTCCTTCCAGGACGCCGAGCTCGCCGCCATGCAGGGGCTGATCGCGCAGCAGGAGGGGGCGGGACGCGCTCGACCCGAAGACGCGCAGCTGTATTTCGCCCTGGGCAAGGCTTGCGAGCAGCGCGGGCAGTACCCGTGGGCATTCGCCTGGTATGCGCGCGGCAACGCGCTGCGCCGCGGTAACGCCCCTTTCGATATCGGGGGCTTCGAGCGGCGCGCGGCGCGCATTCGCGCCTTCTTCAGCGCGGCGTTCTTCGCCGGGCATGCCGGCGGGGGCGATCCGAGCAGTGCGCCGATCTTCATCGTCGGCCTGCCGCGCTCGGGCTCGACGCTCATCGAGCAGATCCTGGCCAGCCACTCGCGGGTGGATGGCACCATGGAGCTGCCGAACATCGTCAACCTGGTGCGCGCGTTCGAGGACCTGGCACCCAACCGCGACGGCTATCCCGAAGCCCTCGGCGGCGTGCCGGCGGCGCAGTTCGCCGCACTCGGCAGCCGCTACATCGCCGAAACCGCGCCGCTGCGGCGGGGGCGCGAGCGCTTCACCGACAAGCTACCCAATAATTTCAGTCATGCGGGCCTTATCCACGCGATCCTGCCGAACGCGACCATCATCGACGCACGGCGGCATCCCATGGACGCCTGCTTCAGCACCTTCAAGCAGCACTTCGCCTCCGGCCAGACCTTCAGCTACGATCTTCAGGACCTGGGGCGGTACTACCGTTGCTACCTGTCCCTCATGGACCACTGGGACGCGGTCCTGCCCGGCAAGGTCCTGCACGTTCAGTACGAGGAGCTGGTGGGCGATCCGGAAGCGAGTATCCGCCGGCTGCTTGAGCACTGCGGCCTGTCGTTCGAGCCCACCTGCCTCAACTTCCACGAGACCCCGCGTGCGGTACGCACGCCGAGCGCCGAGCAGGTGCGCCAGCCGATCTATACCGGGGCCGTGGGCCACTGGCGGCATTTTGCCAAGGAACTCGAGCCACTGCGCTTTGCGCTCGGGGACTGCCTGGAGCGCTTCCACGGACTCCCCGGCTTGTTGAACGACCGTTGACTAAGAGCTGGTGCTCAAAGATGATGCACGGGCAGGTGCCGACCCGCCCGGTGTGCCAACCATTTACCAGGGACCGCAGGGAGTCTCCGATGCAGCCTAACCGGAATCGTGCGGCGCGTGCGGTGGCCGCGGTGCCCAGGTCGCCTATGCCAGCCGCCGTCTCGCGGATCGGGCTCGCGGTGGCCGTGGCCCTGGCGGGTGCTGCGCCACGCGCGCACGCGGACGAGGCGGCCGCGGCCGCCGACGCCGCCTCGGGCGGCGCGCTGCAGGAGGTCGTGGTCACCGCGCGCAAGCGCGCAGAGAACCTGCAGGACGTTCCGCTCAGCATCGACGTGCTGACGCAGAAGGACCTGCAGAACCTCGGCGTCGTCGCATTCAACGACTACGCGACCAAGATCCCGTCGATCTCTTTCATCAGCATCGGTCCGGGCACCCAGACCTTCTTCATGCGCGGCGTCTCCGACGGCAGCAACCCGAACTACGCGAATACCTCCTCGACCGGCTTCTTTCTCGATGACAGCTCGCTCAGCTGGTTTGGCGCGGAGCCCGACCTGCACCTATATGACATCCAGCGCATCGAAGTGCTGAACGGCCCGCAGGGCACGACCTTCGGCGCCAGCTCCATGGCCGGCGCGGTCCGTTACATCACCAACAAACCCGACGTGAATGCGTTCAGCGGCGGCGCGGATTTCGATGGCGGCCAGATCCAGAGCGCGCAGCAGAACTGGACCTACGAGGGATTCGTCAATATTCCGCTGATCGCCGGCACGCTCGGCCTGCGTGCCTCCGCGTTCAGCGCCTCGAACGGCGGCTTCATCGACAATGAGCTCACCACGCGGACCTGGGTGAACGGTGCAGTCTCCAACAACTCCGAATGGGCGCGCGAGGGCTACAACCGCGAGCACCAGGAAGGCGGCCGCATCGCCCTCAAGGCGGTCCTCAGCGACAAGTGGAGTGCGCTCTTCAGCTACGACTATCAGCGCATGTCCTCGGACGGCGCCTGGGACGAAGAACCCAACTTCGCGCCGCTGACGGTGGAGCGCTTCGGTCCGCAGGCACTGAGCAATGAGGCCAAGATCGGGCAGTTTCACCTCGACGGCGACGTCGGCATCGCGGACCTGGTGTTCGCGAGCACCTACTGGGCACTCCCGACGCGCCGCTGGGACGAGTACTCGCAGTACATGCAGAACTACCTGGGCGGGGCCCAGGAGGGCTTCACCTGTTTGAGCGATCCTACCTACGGCGGTACGCCCTTCACCGGCTGCGGCCCGCCGCTTCAGTACTACGAGTACCACACGAACCCGGAGCGCTGGTCCGACGAGCTGCGGCTGGTGTCGAAACCCGGCGGGCGCTTTCACTGGCTGGGCGGGCTCTACTGGGAGAAGACCCGCGACGAGAATTCCGGCAGCACCTACTTCATGCCGGGGCTCAGGACCGACGGCGCCGCGTTTCAGTACGAGAACGCCTACTACGGGACCACCGGCTCGTCGCTCCCGCCGGGACAGTGGTACGCGTATACAACGCGTTCGGACTACCTGCAGACGACCGAGTTCGCAGACATCAGCTACGACCTCACCAGCAAGCTCAACGTCGAAGCGGGCACGGTGCACTTTCATTCCGACTTCAAGTACTACAGCCCCTACGGGCAGTTCGCCTACAATCCTGTCACCCCGAGCCTGTCGCAGGGCTCCTCCCACAAGTGGGACAGCAAGCTCGGCGTGAACTACAAGGCCACCGACAGGTGATGCTGTACGCCGACTGGGCCCAGGGGTTTCGCGACGGCGGTGTCGAATTCCGGCGATCCGAGCGGGTGCTACACCAACGGCGTGCCCCCGGAATACACGCCCGACACCCTCAACAACTACGAGATCGGCTGGAAGAGCACCATGCCTGAACAGGCCGCCTGCTGTGGAACGGCGCAACCTACCTGATGGACTGGAAGCAGCTGCAGACGATCATCTACGACATCAACATCTGCCCGTCGGCCAGCTTTTACGCCAACGTCGGCGAGGCGCGGATCTACGGCGCCGAGTCGAACATCGAGTACAAGGTGGACGAGCACTGGGCGTTGCAGGCTTCCGGCGGCTACACCGACTGCGCACCTGATCTCGAGCCAATAACGCCACGTTCGCAGGCCGACGTCGGCGAACGGCTGCCTTTCGTGCCGTACTTCAGCTACAGCGCCAACGCTCCGCTACGAGCAGCCGTCGAACGTGCAGATGAACGGCTACGCGCAGTTCGACATCGCGCACAAGGGCGACATGTGGGACGACCTGCACGTCGCCGGCTCGAACGGGCTTTCCGCGCATGCTGCAGCCCGAATACAGCCTCATGAACCTGCGCGCTCGGCATGAACCCTGTGGGCGGGGAGTGGCTGGCGGAGTTCTACATCACCAACCTTGCGAACAAGAACGCGATCATCTACACCAACACCGGCAACTTTGATCTGCGCCAGACCACCAACGAGCCACGGGTGTACGGTCTGCGCCTGAGCTACCGGTTCGGCAAGCAGACTTCGGGGTCGAATGAATGATCAGGGACCGCGTGAGCCGCACACCCCGCGCGATCCGCGGCAGCCCGGCTCGCGCCGCGGCGCGGTGCTGGGCCTGCTGATCGCGCTGCTCCTGATCGTCGTGGGGCTCATCCTGGTGAAGGTGCTGGGTGATGCCGGCCGGCTGCAGGACTGCTTCCTGTCGGGCCGCACCAACTGCGCGCCGGTCGACTCGCCGACTCCGGACCGCTGACCTGCGGCGTCGGCCGCGCGGGCAGCTGCGCTCAGCTTTCCTCGTCGGTGACGATCATGTCCATCGCAATGTCGTGAGGCTGCGGGAAAATCGACGGCAGCCGGCCGAAGTCAAGCCCGAGACCCACGCAGAATGGCCGGCGCACGGCGGCGGCGATCGTGCGGTCGTAGTAGCCGCCGCCGTAGCCCAGGCGATAGCTCTGCCCGTCAAATCCGACCAGGGGCACGATGAGCCCATCCGGGGCTAGCACGTCGCGCTCGGCGGGGATGGGAATGTTCCACACGCCGCGGCTCATCGGCATCTGCGGTCGCCAGCTCCAGAACTCCACCGGCGCCGATTTGGACACCACGACCGGCAAGCCGATGCGACCACCGCGCGCCAGGTGCTCGATCGCCAGGTCGCGGACGTCGATTTCCCCGCGCACCGGCCAATACACTCCAAGCGTCTCGTAGCGGCCGAGATCCACGTGCTCGCGCAGCCGCCGCTTGGCCCGCTCGCTTGCCGCACTGCGCGCAGCGCCATCTAGCGACATTCTCCGGCCGATCAGGGCCTGACGCATGAGCACGCGCCAGTGACGGACGTCGGGCCAGTCCTGCGAGGGGGGGCTGAGGGGTTCAGTCGTCACGCGGGAACGGCTCGCTGTGTCATGAAGTCCAACTCAAGGGGGCAGCTGAATCCGGTACTTAAAGGATAACTGGAGAGTACTCATGAAAACCCTTACCAGCGCTGCGGTGATTCTTCTCATCCTCGGTGCAGGCAAAGCCTGGGCTCAGACCTCCGGACCGACTGACCCGCAGATCGCGGCCATCGTGGTCACGGCGAACCAGGCCGACATCAACGCCGGCAAGCTCGCGAAGTCCAGGGCGCATGCCCAGGAGGTGCGCGAATTCGCCGTTGGCATGATCACCGATCACAGTCGCGTCAACAAGGCCGCCGGCGAGCTCGTGGCGAAACTGCACGCGAGCCCGGAGCCGAGTCGGACGAGCGAATTTCTGCGCAAACAGGGGAATGAGAATCTCGCCACGCTGAAAGGCCTCTCGGGCGCCGCCTTCGACAAGGCCTACCTCGATCACGAGGTCGCGTACCACGAGGCGGTACTGCTGACGATGGACAACACGCTGATCCCGCGCGCGCACAATCCCAGGCTCAAAGCGCTGTTGGACAACGCCCGACCGGCGTTGGTGGCGCAGCTGGAGCAGGCGAAGCGCCTGCAGGCGCGCCTCACCAGGTCCGGAGCCTGAGCGTGCGGGTGGCCTGGCAACGTCCTCGCGTGCACGGGTAGTCGCAGGCCTCTGATACCATGAGCCCGTGGCAGGGCGCGCGGCGCAAGGGCTCCTCATCGGACTCGTTCCGGCGCTGCTCTTAGGCTGCGCACGCGCGCCCGACGGTCCCACGGTCAGATCGGGAAACGCACGCTTCGAGTTTCTCACCCCGGCGCTGGTGCGGCTCGAGTACTCGCCCTCGGGCGCCTTCGTCGATGCGCCCAGCGCGGTCGTGCAGAGAAGGACCTGGCCGGCGGTCAAAGTGTCTACGCGGGAGTCGGACGGCTGGCTCATCGCACGCACGCAGGCCCTGACGGTGCGCTACCGCCAGGGCTCGGGCGCCTTCTCGGCCGAAAATCTCGAGGTGAACTGGACCGATCCCGAAGGCGGCCACCATCAGTGGCATCCCGGTGACGTCGACCATCACAACCTCGGTGGACTCACCTATTCACTCGACAATCTGAGCAAGGCGAATCTCCCCGAAGGGCTGCCGGACATCGCGAGCCCGACCAACGACACGATTCCGGGGATCGACGTGCTGCTCGGCAAGGCGCAGCCGGGACTCCTGAGTCGCAGCGGCTATGCCCTGATCGACGACAGCCATACCCCGGTGTGGAATGCACAGCAGACCTGGATCGAGCCGCGGCGCGAGCAGCACGGCCAGGATTGGTATTTCTTCGCCTACAACCGCGACTACCACCAGGTGCTCGAGGAGTACGCGCGGCTGTGCGGACCGGTGCCGATGGTGCCGCGCTACGTTCTCGGTGCCTGGATCACCGATCTGAATTTCGAGTACTTCCCCGGTACCCTCGAGACTGAGCGGCCGGAGTTCAAGCGCTACAACCAGCAATACCTCGAACAGGAGGTGGCGCGGATGCGCTCGAGCCACATCCCGTTCGACTCCCTGGTGCTGGATTTCGCCTGGCACAACTATGGCTGGCAGGGCGGCTACGACTGGAGTCCGCTGGTGCCTCAGCCGGATGAGTTCACCCGCTGGCTGCGTGGCGAGGGCGTCAAGCTGAGCCTCAACGACCATCCCGGTTACGCCAACACACCGGAGAGCATCCTCTCCTACAGCGACAGCCACGCGCCGCAGGTGCTGAAGGACCTCGGACGAGCGCTGCCGCCGAAGCCGACGGTCGACCTCGACCTGACGAAGGACTGGAGTTTTGCCACCGATCCGCACGATGAGGGCCTCAAGGCCCGCTGGTACGCGCCGAAGAGCAGCGGCGGACACTGGCAGCGCATCCGGATCGGCGCGTGGGAGGATCAGGGCTTCGGGAACTACCGCGGCATCGGCTGGTATCGGACTACGGTGTCGCTGCCCGCGAAGCTCCCCGCCGCGCTATATCTCTACCTCGGCGAGGTACGCGATCAGTACCAGGTGTTCGTCAACGGCAAGGAGGCCACTCACACGCTCGCACACTGGCCCGAGCGTCTCACCTACGCCGACATCGCCCCCCTCGTGACGGCCGGCCGGCGAAACGAGATCGTGCTGCGCGTGAAGCCTGAGCTGGACCCGGAGGAGCTCGGCGGCATCCTGCGCGGCCCGGTCGCGATCGGCGACGTCGTGCCACCGCCCCGTATCTATTTCGATCTGTCGAACCAGCAGCAGGCCGAGGTCTCCATGCGCGACCTGCACCAGCCGCTGATGCAGCAGGGTTTGAAGGTGTGGTGGGTCGACGGCGGGAGCGGCGCGGTCGACATGCCCGGTCTCAACAAGCAGATGTGGACCAACAAGGTCTTCTACGACTTCAGCGAGCGGTTCACGCACCAGCGCGCCTTCATCCTGGCGCGCTACGGCGACTGGGGAAGCGAGCGCTACCCGGGCTACTTTACCGGCGACACGTACTCGGAGTGGCCGGTGCTCGCTTACGAAGTGGCATTCACCGCGCGCGGCGGCAACGTGCTCATTCCCTACATCAGTCATGACATCGGCGGATTCCACGGCGCCAGGATCGCCTTCGACCTGTATGCGCGCTGGCTCGAGTTCGGCGCCTTCAGTCCGATCCTGCGCATGCACAGCGCGCACGAGAACCCGCGCGAGGGGAACGTCCGCATGCCGTGGACCTACGGCAACCAGGGCATTGAGCTGATGCGCAGGTACTTCACGCTGCGCTCGCAGCTGATCCCCTATCTCTACACCTACACCTGGCTCGCTCACCGGGACTCGACCCCGCTGCTGCGCCCGCTGTACCTCGAGTACCCGGACCTCGAGGAGGCCTACCGGCACTCGCACGAGTACTTCTTCGGCGCGGAGGTTCTGGTAGCGCCGGTGCTCGACCCGAGCGGCGATGTGACGATCTACCTTCCCCCGGGGCGCTGGCTCGACTTTTTCACCGGCAAGAGCTTCGCGGGCGATCGCAGCTTCACCGCGCACTACGCAGTGGACGAGATCCCGGTGTTCGTGCGCGACGGGGCGGTCATCCCCGAGCAGGCGGTGAGCGATTACTCGGATGCCAAGCCCTTCGACCCGGTGATCATCAACGTGTACGGCACGCAGAACGGGCGCTTCGATCTCTACGAGGACGACGGCAGCTCGCTCGCCTACCGCGCCGGCGAGCAGGCGCAGACCTCCATCACGCACACTGCCGGCGCAGACGGCGTGCAGCATCTTCTCGTCGGTCCGACCCAGGGCTTCTTCCAGGGGCAGCTGCCGGCACGGGCGTACGAGCTGCGCCTGCACACACGGCTGAAGCCTGCGTCGGTGTCGGTTAACGGTAAGCCGGTCGAGACGTGGACCTGGGACGCCGTGCAGGCGACGGCTACGGTGCCCGTTCCGCGGCAATCGATCAGGGAGAAAATCAGCGCAGAATGGCGCTGACCGCACGCCTTAGACCCTCACGCTCACCGCTCGTTCAGGCGCATCTGCAGGCGCGTTGCGGGTGCTGTTTCCCTCGGGCGACGTGCGCCGTCTTCCTACGGGAGATGAGGTGATCGTCGGGTCTTGCTGCGACGCCCCCGGACCTATCCTCGGCCCTCCAGTCAAGTGCAGACAGGAGAACGTCATGAATCGCGTATCCGGAACATTCGCTTTGATTGTACTGGCCGCGGCCGGCATCGCCGCAGCGCAGACGCCCCCACCCCCCCAGCAGCCGACGCAGCCCGCCGAGCAGCCCTCGAGTATGCCGAGCCAGGACCCGAACGCCACGACCCCGGCGCAGGATCCGAATGCCACGGCTACGCCGCCGCCGGCGAGCTCACAGGCCACGACCACGAGCAAGGCCGACAGGAAGCAGGCCATCAAGGACTGCATGAGTCAGCAGCAGGCCAACAACACCAGCATGTCGAAGCACCAACTGAAGAAGTACTGCAAGAACCAGGTAGAGAACGGTTCGCCGCAGTAACGCACTGGCGTTGAGCCAACAGCGCGAGTGGCGTGCGGCGTCTTAAGCCGCGCGCCACTCGAGGCCGGCCCGCGCCCGCTAGCTCGTCGGGGGCTCGAGCCCGGCACGCCGCGCGGCGATATCCGCGATCGCCGCCCAGTCATGCTCGGCCTTGCCGGCGGCGAGTGCCTCGAGGAAATGATCCCGCAACACGCTCGCAAAGGGCAGCGGGACGTGGGCGGCTTCGGCCGCCTGCAGCGCCAGCCGCACATCCTTCAATCCGAGCGTCAGTCTGAACCCCGCGGGCTGGTAGCGCCGCTCGGCGATCAGCCGTCCGTATCCCTGGTAGACGGGGGCGGCGAACAGCGTGCTGGTCAGCACATTGAGGAATTCGGCGGGTGCGACGCCGTGCGCCTGCACGAGTGCGGCCGCCTCGCCCATGGTCTCGAGTGCGCTCGCTATCATGAAGTTGCCCGCGAGCTTCACGGCGTTGGCGCTCTCGGGCGGACCTGCAATCGGCCAGGTCCGCTCCCCGATCGCCGCCAGCAGCGGCCGGATGCGCTCGATCGCGCCGCGCTCGCCGGACACGATGACGTTGAGCTTGGCAGCCTGGGCGGCCTCCGGCCGGCCGAAGACCGGCGCGGCCACGTACTGGAGCCCTCGTTCCCGAGCGGTTCGTGCGAGCTCCCGGGCGAGCGCCACCGACACGGTCGCGAGGTTGACGAGGATGAGGCCTCGTGGGGCACGATCGAGCACCCCGGCGCCGATCAGCACGGCGCGGGTCGCCTCATCGTCCGCCAGCATCGACATCAGCACCTCAGAGCCGACCGCGGCCGCGGGCTCGGTCGCGATGGTTGCCCCGAGCGCGGCGAGCTCGCGCGTGGGTGCCGGCGAGCGATTCCACACGCTCAACCTGTGGCCCGCGCGGATCAGGTTGGCGGCCATGGCCTTCCCCATCTGGCCGAGGCCTATGAATCCCACGTCCATGACTTGCTACCTCCGCCCCCCGCACGAGGGATACAGGCCCGCGCGCAGCCCTGTCAAGAGTGCCAATGACTGCTAGAGTGCGGCCCGTGCCGATAAAGGGGGAGCATGATGCAGCCACGTACAATGCGCGCTCGCGCGCTGATACTCGTAACGCTCGGCTGGCTCGGGTGCGCAGCGGCGCAAGCGGGCGATGACACCGCCTGGTTCAAGTCCACGACCCAGAAGCTCTTCGATGCGGTGGCCGGTGGCGAGTCCCGGGTATGGGACCAGGTGCTCGATGCCGATTTCCAGATCACCACCGAGGACGGGGAGGTGATGGAGCGCAGCAAGTTCCTCGAGACGATGCGGCCACTGCCGGCGGGCTTCATCGGACACATCAAGGTGCGCGATCTGACCGTGCGTACCGCCGGCGGCGCCGCCGTGGTGCACTACTGGCTCGATGAGACCGAGGAGATCTTCGGTCAGGAGCTGCGGACCACTTACGTGGAGACCGACGTATATCGGCGCGTCGCCGGCGCCTGGAAGATGGCCGCCGCGCAGGTCACCGTCGTACCGCGCGATCTGGAACCGGTCCCGGTGGGCACGCAGGAGTGGCAGCGCCTGGTCGGGGACTATGCCTACAGCGAGCGGGCGAGCTCGCGGTACCGTGTATTCGTGCGCAGCGGCGCGCTTTACGGCGGCCGCGACGAGAAGAGCGCGACGCGGCTGATCCCGCTCTCGCCGCTGGTGTTCTACCAGCAGGGAAGTATCCACATCATGGTGTTCGTGCGCGACGGCAGCGGGGCGGTCAATGAGGTACGCGAGTTGCACAAATACAATGAAGTGAGGATGAAGCGAGTCGGCGCATCGGGGGCCTGAGAAGATGGTGCTCGGTTCAGTCCCTGGCACCTGCGTGCGCTTCAGAAGCTCTGCTCGGTCTGCACCAGGAACTGGACTCGCTTGATGGAGGGATCGCCGTTGAACGGGAAGGCCACGTCGACGTGCACCACGTTGCCGAAGCCCGAGCGGGAATTGCCGAGCCGCAGCCCGAAGCCCGCATCCTTCAGCAGCCCGAGATTCTGTTCGGCGAGCGGCGCGTTGCCCCAGACGCGCCCGGCGTCGAAGAAGACGGCGCCCCCCACGCGGAACAGGCGGAACGGGTACCAGTCGGTAAAGTAGCGCTGCTCCACGCTAAACAGCACTCTGCCCGTACCGTCCTGGTAACGCAGCGGATAGCCGCGCAGGCCGTTGTCGCCGCCGAGCAGGATCTGATCGTCGAGGTCGAGCCGCCAGCCTTTGGTTGCGAGGATGTTGCCGTAGAACAGCCAGTTCTTGCTTTGCTCGACGTAGTAGCGGATGGACGCGTCCGTGAGGCCGTTGCGCAGCTCCCCTCCGGTAACCCGCCCGGAGAAGTCGCCATAAAGCAGGAGCGTCGAGCCGCCACTGCGAAACCCCCGGGTGGCGGAGCTCTGGAATATCAGCGCGCTCATGTTCGAGCCGAGTGACGCGTCGGCGATGCCGACCCGCACGCTCGCGGCGGTGCCGAGGTAGAAATCCTCGGTGCGGCCGATCTGGTCATGATTCACCATGCGGGTGAATTCGTCCTCGATAATGTCGAACTGCACCCAGGGGTAGAGCAGGCGCCGGTCCTGCGGGAGCGCCGTGACTCCGGTCCAGGTGCTCACGGGTGAGAACAGATGTTCGTCGTACGCCAGGCCTGCGCTCCAGCGGTGCACCCAGCCGTTCTGCAGACCCGCGGACAGGCCGCCGTAGATCTGGGCTCCCTGGTGCTGGTCCTGGAACTGGTCGATGACCTGGCTTCGGTCCCAGAGCGAGTCGGTTTGCAGGTCATTGAGCCCGTAGACTCCGGCCGCCCAGGGAGTATTGAGCGCATAGAACGGCTGCTGCACGGTGAGCTCGCGCAGATGCCCGTCGCTCAGGTCCGCGAAGTCGGCGCCCGCCTGCACCCAGGTCCCGAGCACGTGCTGATCACTCGCAGCGACCTCCGAGCTGCTGCGATCGATGCTGGTCGAGTGCGAGACTTTGACGGACGCACCGCTCCCCAGGACGTTCGTGTCCTCGAGATTAGCGCCCGTGGTGTTGCTGCCGCCGCTGCGGCCGAAGTTGAATCCCGGATTCAGCGTCCACACGTCGCGCGTCGTCACACGCACGTCGACCACGCCGGCG
The DNA here is from genome assembly GCA_963713175.1 of uncultured Gammaproteobacteria bacterium. Taxonomy (GTDB): domain Bacteria; phylum Pseudomonadota; class Gammaproteobacteria; order Steroidobacterales; family Steroidobacteraceae; genus 13-2-20CM-66-19. The sequence goes on from CAVQKW010000006.1 coordinate 299,166, forward strand.
TGATAGCTGACGGTGCGGATCCAGGCGTCGTACAGGTAGCCTTCGGCACGCAGGATGCGCTCAGACTCGTCGAGCACCCGCCGCGAGTAGCGATCGCCGGACCTGAAGAGCAGTTGCTGGCGGATGACGCTCGCGCGTGTGCGGATGTGCAGCCGGTCCGCGAGCCGGAACAGTCGGGTGTTGTCCTTGGGGTCTTCGAGATTGAAGATGTTCTGGTTGTCGATCAGGATCTTGCCGATGACTGCGCCGGAGTGCTCGAGCTCGGCGTCGGATGGCACGCCCGCAGTGGGGCCCGGCATTCCGTAGGTGAAAGGATGCGGGTCCCCGAGCGCGGCAGCGCTTCCCGCCTCGTCATCTGCGAACGCAGCCTGTGGCGCACACCCCATCCCCGCGAGCAGCAGCGCAACGCAGGGCAGGCACCCGCGCAGGACGCCTGGGTGACGGTGGGGGCCCTCCGCGGCCGACTCGCTGCATCCTGTCATTGCCTCCCGGGTTTAGCGAACGGGCGATCCGGGAGCAAGACTGCTGCGGCGCCGCTTGCGTGTCAGCCGGACGGAGGATGCCGTGTCGGTGCACACCGCCAGCCGCGCGCCGGCTCAGTTCCTGAGCTCGAAGCGGATTCGGAAGGGGTAGCAGGAGCTCACCGGGCGCCCATTCTCGGTAGTGGGTCGATAGCGCCCGGAGGCGGCGCGCGCCAGGAGCAAAGCTCCCTGATCGAGCCGCGCGCTGGCAGAGGATTGCGCGATGAGTGGTGCCGCGGTGAGGCGGCCGCCGGCATCGACGCATACCTGCACCAGGGCAATCCCTTTTTCTCCGAGCCGTATCGAGGCGGAAGGATAGTAGTCGTCGGTATTGGGGAACCCCGGGCCGGGCCCACCCTGCACCCGAGTCATCTCCCGGACAGGTGTTGGCGGGGTCGGCGGCAGCGCTGGCGCCACATCGTGAATGATCGTGTCGCGCGGGACGTCGATTCTGACGGGCGGCGGTTCGGGAATCTCGATACGCGAGAGTGTGAACCGCGGCGGTTGCGGCGCAGACGGCGGCGGTGGATGCGACTGCGGATCCGGCAGGAACCTCGCTACGGTTGACGTCGGCACTGGCTTGACGAGATGGCGCATGGCGGCCGTCGTCAGGAAATAGATGACGGCCAGGTGCAGGCTAACGATGAGGATCAACACCACAGTGCGGCGTGTGAACAACGGGGCCTGCGGCGGCGATTCGAGCGCCAGCGCTCTGGCGCCCGCCGCGGCCGTGGCCGCTACGCGCGCAGGGGAGAATTCACGCGCGATGACCCGGGTTGCCCAGCAGCACCCGATCGCGAACCGCAGACGCGCCGCCCGACCGTGCCGGGCTGCGAGGTCCGCGAGCCATTCCTCCTCGAGCCTGGCCGACAACGCGGCGGGCGCTTTGCCGGCCGCTCGCCGGATCAGTGAAAGGGTGAGCCCGTCGAGCCAGCCGGGCGGCTCGCTCGGGGGTTCCTGCGCCGTTCGTGCGGCAGACACGTCACGCCTGTTCATGCGGGTACACCTCGGCCGAAGCTCGCGAAGACCTCGCTCGCACGTGCAAGTCCACTCGGTGTCAGGCGATAAAGGCGCCGGCGCGGGCGGCCGGCACTCACGGGGTCGATGGTCTCCCAGCGGCTGATGAACCACCCCGCCGATTCGAGCCGCAGCAGAATGGGGTAAAGGGTGCCGGAAGCGATGTCGCAGTGGCGCTGCACGTCCGCACCGGAGAGCTGGTCGGACGGACTCTCGAGGAACGCTTCCAGCACCCGCAGCGTCTGCAGCGACATGCGTACGTCGCGATCCCGCTTACCCATAGTCGTAACTCTACATAGGGTAGACGTGCATTGCAAGCCGGCTCAGGCCGGTCGGCGCGCGACTAGACCATAGTGGTAGGGCGGAAGCGGAATCGCCGCTTCCGCGGCAAGAAAACCGGCGTGTCGAGCCCAGGCAGCGCATTGCTCGGCACGCGGGCGGATGCCAAGCGGTGGCCCCCGGGGCGTGCCGGGATCGTGTACCCAGTGAATGATCGCGAGCGCGCCGTTCGGTCGCAGGACGCGGAAGGCCTCGATGAGGAGCCCGGTCGCCTCCTCGGCGTGAAGCACGTTGAAGAGCATGGCGTATGCGATCGAACCGGCGGGAAGACCTGTCCCGTCCACCGCGAGGTCGCGCTCGATCGCGCGCACATTGGTAACTCCCAGGCGCCCGGCCGCGAGCGATGTTGCAGCCACCATGTGCGGGTCGATGTCGAACGCATGCACGAGGTGCGTCGTGAGCTGTGCGGCGGCGAGCGAAAAGGTGCCGTAGCCGCAGCCGAAATCGGCGACTTCACCTGCCGCAGGGGAGAAGGCCAGGCTCTGCAGCACCGCGGGAGGATCGAAGAACTCCTCCCAGGTGGCCCGTTCAGGCATGCCGCTGTCGCGAATCCTCATTGCTCGAACTTCCTGAGAGACGGGTGATCTTACGTTCATGAGGACCGCCCTGACAGCGTGCGTGCTCGGTACTTTGTGTCTGTGCGACACAGTGTTCGCCCAGACCATGCCAACGACCGCGAGCCCGGCTGCTGCAAGCACGGCGAGCGCGCCTACCGCGAGTGCGGTGACTGCGAGCCCGGCTGCTGCACCGATCGTAGCCAGCTCACCGGTGACGCCGCCGGTCGGCACGACGACCTCGACGTCCCCCACCAACAACGCGGCGCCTCCGGCCGCGGCGCCGGCTCAGGGATCCGGTCCCACGCCGTCCCTCAGTCAGGAGCAGTTCTGGCAATGTTCGAGTGTCGCGGTCACCGCCGATACCAACGCCTGCCTCGATCTGCTGTGAGGGCGCTCACTCTACTTTGAGCACCACCCGGAAGCGCGCGCGGCCGCTCATCATCCTGTCGTAGGCCGCCTGCGCCTGCTCGAGCGGGAATATCTCGTTCATCGAGGCGACCGCGTTTCTGTGGCTGAAGACGAGCGTGTCCTCCGAGTCCCGGCCGGTGCCGGAGTACCAGCCCTTGACGCAGGCGCGCTTGCGCAGCAGGTCCAGTGAGTCGACGGTGAGCGCTCCCACGGCGCCGATCACCATCAGGGTACCGTTGGTGCCGAGGCCGCCGGCGATCGCCTGCATCGCCGCCGCATCGGTCACCGTCGCGAGAATCGCGCGGGCGCCACCGAGTGCACGCAGCGTGGCCGCCGGATCGTCCGCGGTGCTGTCGATGTATTCGTGTGCGCCCAATTCGCGGGCCAGCTTCTCCTTGTCCCGTCCGCGGTTGACCGCCGCGACACGAAATCCCATGCGTGCGGCGAACTGAATGCCGAGATGCCCGAGGCCCCCGACACCGTGGATGGCCACGAGGTCCCCGGGGCCGGCGCCGCAGTGCCGCAGCGCGTTGAAAGTGGTGATGCCCGCGCACAGCAGCGGCGCCGCGGCCACTGGCTCGAGCTCTGCCGGCACACGTGCGAGCGCCGTGGCGTGCGCCAGCATGTGGGTGGCGTAGCCGCCGTCGCGCGTTACTCCGGTGGCCCCCTGGATATTCTGGCAGGCGAAGGCGTTGCCCTGACGGCACTCACCGCAGTAGCCGCAGGCGCCGCCGAACCAGCCGACTCCCACCCGGGTGCCCGCGCGCCAGCCCGCGACGTCTGATCCCAAGGCGTCCAACACGCCGATCACTTCGTGTCCCGGCACGCGCGGGTACATCAGCCCTGGCATGTGTCCTTGCACCGTGAGCGAGTCGCTGTGGCAGACACCGCAGGCCTGCACACGGATGCGGACCTCATGCGCAGCGGGCTGGGGAAGATCACGCTCCTCCAGAGTGAACTTCGCACCGGCGCTCGGGACGATCATCGCGCGCATCTTGCTCACGGGACTCTCCATTGACTGCGGTGGACAGCAAGCTCGCTGATTTTCGGCCCGACGCCGGCTGCGGCGACATACCCCTTCCGGGGGGCGGCCACGGTATCCTTCACTTCACTCGTGGAACAGGCCTCCTCAAGAGGGCAGCAAGACGCTGTCGATGCACGCGCCGGCGAGGGCCGGCCGCGGCTCGTTTACGACGGCGACTGCGGGTTCTGCGGCTACTGGGCGCGCTACTGGCAGAAGCTCACCGGCGTTCGGGTCGAGTACCGCACCTACCAGGAGGTCGCCGCCCAGTACCCGGACATTCCGCTGGCGGACTTTCAGCGCGCCGTGCAGTACTTCGGCCCCGGCGGTGGCGGCTCGAGCGCTGCCGAGGCGAGCTTGCTGACCCTGAGCCACGCGCCGGGCAAGGGCCTGTGGCTGGCGCTGTACCGACGGCTGCCCGGCTTTGCACCCGTCGCAGAGCGGGCGTACGCCTTCATCGCCGCGCACCGCCCGGCGTTTTACCGCGTGAGTCTGTTCCTGTGGGGCAGAAACTACGCGCCGCCACGCTACGAGCTCGTCTCGTTCTGTTCCTGCGCGCATTCGGGCTGATCTACCTGGCGGCGTTCGTCTCCTTCGCTGTGCAGGCGCGCGGGCTGATCGGCAGCCACGGCATTCTGCCGCTCGACGAGCTCGCCGCAGGCCGTGCGTGCCAGCGTCGGCGCGGAGCGCTACTTCCTCATGCCGATGGTGTTCTGGTGGAGCGCCAGCGATTTCGCAATCCAGGCGGTGTGCTGGGGCGGGGCGGCGCTGGCGGTGCTGCTGGCCTGCAACGTCCTGCCGCGCCTCAGCCTGCTGCTGCTGTACGTCCTGTACCTGTCGCTGCTCTATGGCGGGCAGGTCTTCATGACCTACCAGTGGGACGTTACCTGCTGGAGGCGGGATTCCTCGCGCTGCTGATGAGCTTCGCCGACCCGGCCGGGGATGTGGCTGCTGCGCTGGCTGTTGTTCCGCTTCATGTTCATGTCCGGGCGTCGTGAAGCTCGCTGAGCGGCGATCCCAACTGGTGGAATCTGTCGGCGTTGTCCTATCACTTTCTCACGCAGCCGCTGCCCACGCCGCTCGCCTGGTACGCCGCGCAGCTGCCGCCGGCGTCCTGAGCTTCGCTACCGGCAGCATGTTCATCATCGAGCTGGGGCTGCCGTTCCTGATCTTCTTCCCGCGCCGCCTGCGTTTCGCCGGCGGCTTCGGCATCCTGCTGCTGCAGAGCTGCATTCTGCTCACCGGCAACTACAACTGGTTCAATCTGCAGACCATGCTGCTGTGCCTGCTGCTCTTCGACGATGCGGCGCTGCGCAGGCTCCTGCCACAGCGGCTGGTGCGGCTGGCACCGCAGCAACCTGACACCGAGGCTTCGCGTACGGGCGCGTCACAGTGGCGGTCGGCGCAGTCGCGCTCCTCATCGTGTTCAGCAGCCTGGTGCAGATGGATGCGCGCATTCGGGGGCGACCCGCCCGCGGCGATGCGGGCGATCGACGCGCTTCATCGAGCCGCTGCACATCGTGAGCAGCTACGGCCTGTTCGCCGTCATGACCACGCGGCGCGACGAGATCGTCATCGAGGGCTCGGACGACGGGGTCGCTGTGGCGCGAATACGAGTTCCGCTACAAGCCGGGTGATCTGTCGCGCCGTCCGCCCTGGAACATTCCGCACCAGCCACGCCTGGACTGGCAGATGTGGTTCGCGGCACTCGATGACCCGCGACACCTCGAGTGGTTCTGGCGCTTCCTGCAGAAGGTGCTGCAGAACGAGCCCGCCGTCATGGAGCTGATGCGGCGCAACCCGTTTCCCGACAAGCCACCGCTGTACGTGCGCGCCGTATTCTACGAGTACACCTACGCCGATCGTGCGCAGCAGGCGCAGGGGCAGTGGTGGGACCGGCGCCTGCTCGGGCTGTACTTTCCCAGTGTGCGCCTGAAGCGCGAATGACGCGGGGGCTGGCCGTTACGGCTGCAGCTTGACCCAGAACGGCTCCTTCGGATCGGCCGCTACCGTGGCGGCAGGTCCGATACCGAACACCTGGACGATGACTTCCTCGTCGCTGTTCGAGCCATCCCAGTGCAGCGCGTGCGCGGGATGCAGCATGTAGCTGCCCGGCTTGAGCGGCACAGCCTGACGCGGATCGAAACTCGGCCCGGTGCCCGTATACCAGGTGCCCTTGAGAACGGTGACGTGCCGATCGTTTGGGTGCCAGTGCGGGTGGTCCATCACGTGCGGTGGAAATCTCACCCGCTGCACGTAGAGGCCGTGGCCGGAAGGGTCGCCGGCGATCGTGGCAATCTGGGCTCCGTGCCCTCCCGGCAGATCCTGCCACTGCACCTGCTCGGGAGTGAGCCGCACGAAATCAGCCGTGGGGCCGCCGACGACCGCGCCGGCCACGAGGCAGGCGCCGAGGATTGCGGGGAGTCGCACTCGCATCGAGGCGACGGTAGCCGAACCCGAAGTGCGCTGCAATCGGCGCAAAGACTGCCGCGGGCGAGGGCGATACGCACATCGCCCGCGGCAGAACCCCCCTAGCCCCACGTCTACCAGACCTTACTTGTGCGCCGCTTGGTGGCTGCCCTGGCCCTTGGGACGTGGAATCCTGCGCCTGGCGTGGGCACAGTATGTGCGCCCCGGCCGCCAGCTTCTAAATACGCAGAAATGCGGACGCAATTGAAGGCGCGCCGCCCGGTGCGATATAAGTTCGGGCCTGATGCCGAGGGTCCTGCTGGTGGAAGATGATGCGGGCGTGCGCGATGCGACCCGCATGCTGCTCAGGGTCGAGGGTTACCAGGTGACCGCCGTCGCGACGCTGGCAGAGGCGGTGCGCAGCGCCCGGCACGACGGTGTTCCGGACCTGCTCATCACCGACTATCACCTGCGCGACGGGGAGCTTGGGACCCAGGTCCTCGCCGCGCTGCGCGCGGCGCTCGGTGCCGAGGTCGGGACCGTGCTGCTGACGGGCGACCCTGCGGCCGTGGCCGCCGAAGTGAGCGCCGAGGCGAAGGTGCGCATTGCGGCCAAGCCGGTCAATGCGAAGGCGTTCCTCGCCCTGCTGCGGGGGCTGCTGCACGGCTGAGATTCACGGCGGCGATTTGCGGTCGGCCCCGGCGAACCGGTAGCCTGCAGCGCCCGGCTGATGCCGTAAGTCGCGGAGAACGAGCGATGTCTGCGAGTGCCCGGCCCGCGGCGGCCCGTGCGCTCGGCGTCCGTGACCTGGTCAAGGCCTACTCGAGGGTGGTGGCCGTCGACCATGTGTCCTTCGAAGTGGCCCACGGGGAGATCGTCGGACTCCTCGGGCCGAACGGCGCCGGCAAGACGACCATCATCAACTCGGTGCTGGATGTCCTGACGCCCGATGCGGGCTCGATCCTGATCGGCGATGCGGATGTCTCGACGCAGCGCTCGGCAGCTCTTGCGCGCACGAACTTTGCGGCGGTGTACGCGACACTTCCCGGCAATCTCACCGTGCAGCAGAACCTGCGGTTCTTCGGTCTGATCTACCGCGTGCGCGCCCTCACGGTGCGAATCGAGGAACTGCTCGGGCAGTTCTCGCTTCAGGACCTGCGCCACACCAAGTGCGGCGTGCTGTCATCGGGCGAGCATGACGCGGGTGGCGCTCGCCAAGGCGCTGCTCAACCGGCCGCAACTGCTGCTGCTCGATGAACCGACCGCCTCGCTCGACCCCGCGACGGCCCGCGACATCCGCGCCGGTATCCGTGCCCTGGCCCGCGATACGCGCTGCGGGATCCTGTGGACCTCGCACAACATGCATGAGGTCGAGGAAGTCTGCGACCGCGTCCTGTTCCTGTCGCACGGCCGCATCCTTCTCGAAGGAGATCCGCGCCGCCTCCCCGGCGAGCACGGCGCTGCCAACCTCGAGGAGCTGTTCATCCGCCTGGCGCGCGAGCCGCTGCATCGCGCCGCGGGGCGGCATGAAGCTGCGGCCGGTGGCGGCGATTCTGCTGCGGCAGTGGTACCTGCTGCGCGGCAGCCCGGTGCGGATGCTACCGATGTTCGCGTGGGTGGCGATCGACATCGTCCTGTGGGGCTTCATCACGCGCTACCTCAACTCGGTGAGCGGCGCCGGGATCAACTTCTCCACCGTGCTGCTCGGGGCGGTGCTGATGTGGGATCTGTGCGCACGCGTCCTGCAGGGTGTGACGACCGCGTTTCTCGAGGACGTGTGGTCGAGAAACTTTCTCAACATGTTCGCGACGCCCGCTGTCGATCGCCGAGTACGTGTTCGGCCTGGTGCTGGTGAGCATCGCCACCAGCGTCGTGGGCCTTGTCGTGATGCTGGCGCTCGCGGTCCCCGTCTTCGGACTGTCGTTCTTCGCGATCGGCTCGCATCTCGCGCTCTTTCTGTGGTGCTGTACGGTTTCGGGGTCGCGCTCGGTGTGCTCGCCAGCGCCATGGTGCTGCGACTGGGGCCGGCGTCCGAGTGGCTGGTCTGGCCGATACCGGCACTGCTGTCGCCGTTCTGCGGGGTGTTCTACCCACTGGCGGTGCTGCCCGCGTGGATGCACGCGATATCCTACCTGCTGCCAGCCTCGTACGTGTTCGAGGGGATGCGCTCACTGGTGCTCGGTCGGCCGCTCACGATGCGGCCGCTGCTCGTGGCCGGCGCGCTCGTCATCGCCGAGATCCTCGTGGCGAGTTATTGCTTCGTGCGCGTCTACCGTCATGCCGTGAGGACGGGACTGCTGGCCCGCTACAGCGCTGAGAGCGTGAGTTGATGCGAGGTGTTGCGCCTATGCTGAAGCAACTCGGATCCGTGCCGGCGGCACTCCTTCTATATGCAACCTGGGCGGTGGCGGGCGCCGCAGAGCCCGCGGCGGCGGCCAACGAAGTCGTCGCGGATACGGCCTATGTGCAATGGCTCGAGGAGCGCTCGATGCTGCATCAGTCACAGGTGCTGGCGCTGCGCTACTCCGGGAACTCGATCCAGTGGCAGCATCCTTACGGTACACCGCAGCCGCGGGCCGCGGTGTCGCGTGCCCCCGTCTGGTTCACGGCCTATCCCGCCTCGACAATCGCGGCGGCCCCCGGGGTGTCGGTGCTCTCGACTCTTGCCGACGAGCGGCTGTGGCGTGCCTTCGAGACGCTCGGCATCAGGGCTGTCCACACCGGCCCGATGAAGCTCTCGGGAGGGATACGCGGCCGAACCTACACCCCATCCGTCGACGGCCACTTCGACCGCATCAGCTTCGAGATCGATCCCGCGTTCGGTACCGAGGCGCAATACGGGGAACTGGTCGCCGCCGCGCGCGCCCACGGCGCGATCGTCATCGGTGACGTCATTCCCGGACACACCGGCAAGGGCGCCGACTTCCTTCTCGCCGAGCGGGCCTATGCCGATTACCCCGGCATCTACCACATGGTGCGCATCGAGCCCGCTGACTGGAGCCTGCTGCCGCCGGTCGCGCCGGGACGCGACTCCGTCAACCTGAAGCCCGAGACGGTGGATGCGCTTGCCGCCAAGGGCTACATCGTCGGAATGCTTCCCTCACGGATCTTCTACCAACCGGGGGTCAAGGAGAGCGACTGGAGCGCGACCGATATCGTGCGCGGGGTCGATGGGGTCGACCGTCGCTGGGTCTACCTGCACTATTTCAAGGAGGGGCAGCCGACGCTTAACTGGCTCGACCCGTCGTTCGCCGCCGAGCGGCTCGTGATCGGCGACGCGGTGGACGAGATCGGGGTGCTCGGCGATGGGGGCGTGCGGCTGGATGCCAACGGACTGCTCGGAATCGAGCGCGACCCGAGCGGGCGCGTGTGGTCAGCGGATCATCCGCTGTCGGTCACGGCCAATCAGCTGATCGCCGACATGGTGCGCAAGCTCGGCGGATTCACCTTCGAGGAGCTCGACTTCCCGCTCGACCAGATGCGCGAGATGGCGCGGGGCGGCCCGGACCTGTCCTACGACTTCGTGACACGGCCGCTCTACGATCACGCCCTGCTGACCGGGGACGCCGAGCTCCTGCGCCTGGTATTCCGGTTGATGCTGACGTACGGCGTCGATCCGGGGCGACTGGTGCATGCGCTGCAGAACCACGACGAGCTGACCGGGGGCATGGCGCACTTCGGTGGAGCGCACGCCGACGAGCAGTTCCCGTTCCACGGCGTCCAGGTCTCAGGCCGCGCGCTGCGCGACCAGGTGCACCGGGACATGTATACGGGGCTCATGGGCGAGCGTGCTCCTTACAACCTCAAGTTCGGCAGCGGCGTCTCCTCCACGACCGCCACGGTCATCGCGGCGATCCTGGGGATCAGGGACCTGTCGCAGTTGCGCGCCCGGGACGTGGAGCGCATCAGACAGCTGCACCTGCTGCTCGCCTTCTACAACGCCATGCAGCCCGGGGTGTTCGCCCTCTCGGGCTGGGACCTCGTTGGGGCGCTCACGCTGCCGGCGGGTGAGGTGCGCGAGCGGCTCGCCGACGGCGACACCCGCTGGATCAACCGCGGGGCCTACGATCTCCTCGGCTCGAACCCGCAGGCTACGCGCTCGACCGCGGGCCTGCCGCGCGCCGTCGCGCTCTACGGCCCGCTGCCGCAGCAGCTAAAGCGGCCCGATTCCTTCGCGTCACAGCTCGCGCGACTGCTCAAGGCGCGCGCGGATCTGCACCTCTACGCGGCGCAGCTGACGGACGTGCCCGATGTGCGCTCGAAGGGCCTGCTGGTGCTGGCGAATGCATTGCCTGACGGTGCGGGGCTCGAGGTCACGGCGATCAACTTCGGCTCGCAGCCGGTGGATGAGTCGGTGGCGGTACAGGGCGCTGCGCCGGGATCCATGGCCGTCGATGTTCTTGACCCGCAGGCGCCGGCGCTGCAGTTCGGTGCAGACGGCCGCGTGCCGCTGCATCTGAAGGCATACGAGGGCAAGGTCTTGCGGATCTCTTAGGGTCCCTTGACGATCTGGCCGCCCTTGATGACGACCGCAACGTTCTCGAGAGTGCGAATGTCGGTCAGCGGATCGGCATCGACCGCGATCAGGTCCGCGTAGCGCCCCGGGGCGATTGCGCCGAGGTCATTGGCCCGGTCGAGCGCTTGCGCCGCGTTGCGGGTGGCGGCCTGGATCGCCTCCATGGGCGTCATTCCCCATTCCACCATCTTGGCGAACTGTCGCGCGTTCTGACCGTGCGGGTAGACGCCGGCATCGGTCCCGAACAGCATCTTGACCCCTGCCGCGTGCGCGGCGCGGAACGTCTGGCGCTGCTTGAGCCCGATCATCTTCTCCTTGGCGAGGCTCTCGGGGTACACGCCGTTCTTTTCCCCCTCCGCGAGAATGTAGTCGTCATTGTAGATGTCCATGTCGAACCAGGCGCCGTGCTCCTTGGCGAGCTTGAAGCTCTCCGCGTCGGCAAGACTGGCGTGCTCGATCGTGTCGACTCCGGCACGCAGTGCGTCGTTGATACCCTCGGTGCCGTGCGCGTGGACTGCGACCCGCAGACCCAGCCGGTGTGCCTCCTCGACGACCGCCTTGATCTCCTCATAGGAGACCTGCTGGGCGCCGACGGAGTCCCCCTTGGACAGCACCCCGCCCGTCATGCACACCTTGATCACTTCGGCTCCGTACTTGTGCACCTTGCGCACCAGGGCACGGTACTCGTCCGGCGAGTTGGCGATCTGGGGACTTGGCGCAGTGATGGACGGCGGGAACTGGGTGGCATCGCAATGGCCGCCCGTGGAGCCCAGCGCGTAGGTGGCCGGTATGATGCGCGGTCCGGTGATGTAGCCGCGCTCGATACCCTGCTTGAGCCCGACGTCCTCGTAGTTGCGCGAGCCGACCATGCGCACCGTGGTGAAGCCGGCATCGAGTGTCTTGCGCGCGTTGGCGACTCCCACCGTCATCCAGAAGCTGTCGGTGAACTGCAACCTGCGGTAGCCGCTGTAGATGGGATCGGACGTGAGATGCACGTGCATGTCGATGAGCCCGGGCAGCAGCGTGCGCGCCCCGAGGTCGAGCTTGCGGGCGCCCGCCGGAAGCGGATCTCCCTGCTTGCCGACGCTGACGATCCGCTCTCCCGAGATCACGACCTGGGGCCGCTCGAGCTCCTTTCCCGCCAGCACGTCGACCATCCGCGCGGCGGTGACCACCAGCGTGTCGGCGTGCGCGCCGGGCAGGGAGGCGAGGGCGAGGGCGAGGAACACTCCGGGACGCGTGAGGTTCATGGCGGGGCCTTCCGGGTATGGAGATGTCTGCGCCGTGTGCCGGCCGGCCGGCAGCTTATCGCGCCGCGGGGCCGCCGGCACTCAATTGACGAGCCGACGGCGCCTGCACTACGGTGCCGCCCCATGTCCGAGAACGAGCCACAGCCTGCACCACCCAACCCGGCCGCCGGATCCGCCGCGGCCTCCGAGGAGCGCCCCCGCCCCATGCTCGACGTACATCCCTCTCACGGCGCCATCAGCGGGTGGCGGGAGTTCCTGGTTCACATCCTCATCATCGCGATCGGTCTGTGTCTCGCGCTCGCGCTGGGGCAGACCGTGGAGTTCGTCCACCACCGCCTCCAGCTGGCCGATAGCCGTCGCGCGTTGCAGCAGGAGCGTGCTGAGAATCGCCGCATCTTCGAGAGACAGACCCGCGCCTGGCGCTGGGGGATCGCGGAGCTGCAGAACAACCTCCTGGTGCTGCAGTATCTGCAACAGCATCCCGGCACCCCGCAGGAGAAGCTTCCCGGCGTGCTCGTGTGGCACGTTAGCGAGTTGCAGTTCTCGACCGCTGCGTGGGATGCGGGCCGTGAGAGCGGGGTGATCGCGCTCATGCCGCGCGAGGAGATCGAGCAGCACAGCGCGCTTTACCAATTTCTGCAGCGGGAGTGGGACATGGCATACGAGGCGGCACTCGCCGTCTTCGCCGCCGAGCGCTACGACCTGATCGACGCGGATCCTTCGCACTTGAGCGCCGCGCAGGTCGCCGCCGAGATCGATCTGGTGCAGACGGCACTCGGCAAAGTGTCGTTGCAGGGCAAGTTGATGCAAAACGTGGCCGACCAGTACACGGACTTCCCCGCGACCGTGACTTCGGCCGAGATGGACTCTCTGCATCACTCGCCCGATGCACAGACCCGCGAGCGGCTCGCCCCGGCGCGTGCTCTGACCATGCAGCGGTTGCGGGCTGCCGGCTACGGCGAGCGATGACATGAACGCCTGGGTCTCGCAGATTGGCGCGCACGGTTACCTGATCCTGTTCGCGGCGATATTCCTCGAGGCCGTGGGATTCCCGGTGCCGGCGGCACTGGCGCTGCTCATCGCCGGCGGGGCGACCGCGCACGGTTCGTTGTACGGCGCCTACGCCCTGGGCGGTGCGCTCGCGGCGATGCTCGTCGGCGATACCCTGATGTTCACGATGGGTCGCTATACCGGGTGGTGGCTGCTCGGAATCCTGTGCCGGGTCTCGGTGAACCCGGAAGGGTGCATCCTGCGCGCGGCGGATGCTTTCTACCGGCGTGGCCGCACGCTGCTCGTCATCGCGAAGTTCATTCCCGGCATCAATACCATGGCGCCGCCGCTGGCCGGCTGCATGAACATGCGGGTGCGGCAGTTCCTGGTGCTGGATTTTGCGGGCGCCGTGCTCTACATCGGCGCGTACTTTGCCGTCGGTTACCTGCTCAGCGACGCGCTGGGCGCGCTGACCCGTGGCTACCAGTTCTTCGGCCGGATCGTGACGTGGCTGATCGTCGCGGCGGTGGTCATCTACTTCGCGCTGCAGCTATGGCACATGTTCCGGGAGCGCGGCAAGCAGCGCATCGTCCTGGTAGGTCCCGCGGAGGCCGCCGCCGCCATTGCGGCCGGGGCGAGCATCTATGACGTCCGCAGCCACGGCTATCTTGACCCCAGGGCCGTTCGTATCCGGGGCTCACTGAGGCTTGACCCCCACTCGCTCCACCAGAACACCCTGGCATTTCCCGCTGGGCAGACCGCCTACGTCTATTGCACCTGCGTTCGCGAAGCAACCAGTGCAAGAGTCGCGCGGGAGCTGGTGAAGAACGGAGTCACCGTCGCGGTCCTCAAGGGTGGGCTGCGCGCGTGGCGGCGCGCGGGATTGCCGGTCGAGGGGGTTCCGCCCGAGGAACTGGCGGTGCTGCCGGTGTTCGGGTAGCTAGCCACCCCCGGCGGTCGAACGCAGATCGAGCGTCATGAAGACGCTGTTGGGGTCGGTCTGGTAGTCGGCGAACGGCGCGCAGTCGACGAACCCGTGGGTCCGATACAGCGTGCGCGCCGGCTCGAAGTACTCCCATGAGCCGGTCTCCAGACTGAGCCGCGCCAATCCCTGGCGGCGCGCCTGCGCGATGAGCTGGCGCAGCAGCGCCGTTGCCACTCCGCGCCGCCGAGCACCTGCAACGGTATGCATGGACTTAAGCTCCCCGTGCAGGGGGGTGAGGCACTTCAGGGCGCCCACGCCCAGCAGCTCCGCTCCCTGCCATGCGGCCCAGAAGCTGATGCCGGGGGCCCGCAGGGCGTCGATGTCCAGCGCGTGGGCGCTTCCGGGCGCAGTCGCCGTGCGCGCGGTGAGCAGGTGATGCTGCAGGAGGGCGGCGACCCGGGGATCATCCAGGTCGCCGGGAGTGATGTTCATGCAGCGCGATCTTCCCGGCCGCTCATCGCGAGATCAAGTACGAAACGCGCGCCGCCGACATGCGCCCGCTCCGCAGAGCCTGCGATCCACCTGATGCCTGTAACCTCGTGCTTCTTGCCGCGCGGGTAAAGGGCTATATTCGGGTTTTCACGCGCCGCGATCGGTTGCGCCCATGCAATACCGCCTCAATATCAACGGCACCGTGCGCCACGTCGACGCCCCGCCGCAGATGCCGCTCCTGTGGGTGCTGCGCGACGAGCTGGGGCTCGTCGGCACCAAGTTCGGATGCGGAAGGGGCTTTTGCGGTGCCTGCACCGTGCACGTGGATGGCGCGGCGCGACGCTCCTGCCAGCTGCCGGTCGGCGCCGTCGGCAGCGCGCAGGTGCACACCATCGAGCACATCGGCGCAACCGCCATCGGCGCCCGATTGCAGGAGGCCTGGGTCAGGATCGACGTCATGCAATGCGGCTATTGCCAGGCCGGCCAGATCATGTCGGCGTGCGCGCTCCTCGGTCAGACCGCGCGCCCGGGCGATGAGCAGATAAACTCCGCGATGGCCGGCAACATCTGTCGCTGCGCCTGCTACAACCGGATCCGAAGCGCGATCCGGATTGCGGCCGGCATGGAAGAGGAGGCGGGTCGTGTTGCGTGAAGGGGTGAGCGCCGGTCTCAATCGCCGGACGATACTGAAGGCGTCGCTGCTGGCCGGCGGCGGTCTTGCGCTCGACGCCCTGATACCGCTTCCCGCGCGGGCGCTGGATGCAATGGGGGAGGAGTCAACGCCGACGGAGCTCTCCGCCTTCGTGTCCATTGCGCCTGACGGCATCGTCACGATCGTCTCCAAGAATCCCGAGATCGGGCAGGGCGTGAAGACCTCGCTGCCGATGATGGTCGCCGATGAGCTCGACTGCGACTGGGACCAGGTGCGGATCGCCCAGGCGGACCTCGATCAGAAGCGTTACGGGGAGCAGTCCGCGGGCGGCAGCACCGCGACGCCGCGGAACTGGATGCCGATGCGCCAGACTGGCGCCGCCGCGCGCGCCATGCTGGTGCAGGCAGCGGCGCTCAAGTGGCAGGTGGACGCCGCCGAGCTGAGGACTGCCAAGGGACGCATTTATCACCACGCGAGCGGCCGCTCGGTCGGGTACGGTGAGGTCGCATCCGCTGCGGCGTCACTCACCCCTCCGGACTTAAACACCGTGCCACTGAAGGACCCCAGCCAGTTCACGATCATCGGTCGGCCAATGGTCGGCGTTGACAGCGCCCGGATCGTGAAGGGCGAGCCGATTTTCGGCATCGACACCCACCTGTCGGGAATGCTTTTTGCGGTGTACGAGGTTGCCCCCGCGCACGGCGGGCGCCTCGTGAAGGCCGATATCGAGGCGGCCAGGGCCGCACCCGGGGTGCGCCATGTCGTGCCCATCATGGGCAACGGTGATCCCGACACGGGCCTCGCCGATGGGGTTGCGATCGTGGCGAGCAACTGGTGGCTCGCCAATCAGGCGCGCACGAAGCTCGCGGTCAACTGGGACCTGAGCGCCTCCAAGGGTCACAGCTCGACGATCTATCGGGCGAAGGCCGATGCCGCGATCGCCGCGGGTGCTGGCGCCGACCTGCGCGTGGACGGGGAGCCGGATGCGAAGCTCGCCTCTGCCGCGAAGAGGATCTCGGCGCGCTACGACTATCCTTTCATTGCACATGCGTCGATGGAGCCGCAGAACTGCACGGCACGCTATCAGGACGGGCGATTCGAGATCTGGGCGCCGAGCCAGACACCCCAGCGCGGACTGGACGCACTCCACAAGGCACTCGGAATCGCGCCCGAGACGGTTACGCTGCATCTGACGCGCGCCGGCGGTGGGTTCGGCCGCCGGCTCATGAACGACTACATGGTGCAGGTGGCGGCGATTGCGAAAGCAATTCCGGGCGTACCGATCAAGCTCCTGTGGTCGCGCGAGGATGACATTCGCCGGGACTATTACCGCCCGGGCGGATGGCACAGGTTCGAGGCGGGGATCGGCGCGAACGGTGAGTTGATCGCCTTCAGCGATCACTTCGTGACCTTCGGTGACGGCAAGACGACTGCCCGAGCGGCGGGCTTCAATACGGCGATGCCACCGGCCGGACTCATCCCGCACCTGCGCTATAGCCAGTCGATGATGCCAACGGTCGTCACCACCGGCGCCTTGCGCGCACCCGGCTCCAATGCATTGTGCTTCGCCTCGCAGTCGTTCCTCGACGAAGTGGCCGTCGCTGCCGGCACGGATCTTCCGCAGCTCATGCTGAGCCTGCTCGGGGAGCGGCGCGAGGTCGCAGCGCCTGATAGTGGCGTGCGATTCGACACCGGACGGGCGCGTGATGTGATCGAGAGGGTCGTAGAGACCTCGGACTGGGCGCACAAGAGTACGCCGGGCAGCGCCAAGGGATTCGCGTTCTACTTCTCGCATCGTGGCTACTTTGCCGAAGTCGTTGAGGCGAGCGTCGCAGCAACCGACGTGACCGTTCACAAGGTCTGGGTCGCCGGTGACATCGGCAGCCAGATCGTGAATCCCATGGGAGCGGAGAACCAGGTGCGCGGAGCGGTGATCGATGGACTTGCGCAGGCGCTCGCCGGTCAGGCCATCGATTTCGTTGACGGCGTGGTGCAGCAGAGCAACTTCAACGACTTCCCGCTGGCGCGTATGCCGATGACGCCGGAGATCGAGATCAGCTGGGTGAGATCCGCGAAACCGCCGACGGGGCTCGGCGAGCCGGCGTTGCCTCCGGTCATCCCGGCTCTGACCAACGCAATTTTCGCCGCAACCAGCACCCGGATCCGGTCTCTGCCGGTACGGCTGAAGTCCGCTTAAATTCGCCGCGCATCGCCTTGCGGATAGGGGTATTCCATGTGTCGTGCGGTCGCTCTGGCGATCTGCTCGCCGCAGTAGCGCGCCACGACTTTGAGCGCCATGTCGATGCCGGCGGAGATCCCGGCAGACGTAAACACACGGCCGTCTTCGACGAAGTGCTTGTCGTACTCCACGGTCACCGCAGGAAGGGAATCACGCATCCAGTCGAGCGAACGCCAGTGCGTGGTTGCGTGCAGGCCATCCAGAAGTCCGGCGAAGCCCAGTAGCATGGACCCGGTGCAAACCGCCGTTACGGTTTCCGCCTCCGCCGCCCGGTCACGCAACCAACGCAGCATGACCGGGTTATTCAATTCCCTTCGGGTGCCCCATCCACCCGGGGCCACGACTATGTCGAGGCGCGGGCAGTTCTCGAACAGGGAGTGCGGCAACACCCTCATACCACCACTCGTGGTGACCGGGCCTGGGCGCTCTGCGACCAGGAGCACCTCGAACGGCGAGGGCTCTTCCCGGCGCTTTTCCTCGTTCAACCGAGTTACGGAGAACACCTCGAACGGCCCGCAAAAGTCGAGGACCTCAATGTCCTCGAACATGACGATGCCCACCCGCTTGCTTGCCATCTGAACCTCGATGCGGTGCGCAGACTAAGGACGCCGGGCTTCCAAAGCCAGCCCAACGCCAAATGCCATGAAGACTCCACCGGTCAGGCGATCACAGGTGCGCACGACGACGGGTCTTCGCAGGAAGCCGGCAATCTGTTGCGTGGCGGTGATCAGGCACGCGAACCAGACCACGCCGAGCAGGGCATGGATTGCGCCCAGCAGCATGATGTACGGGGCGACCGGTGCATCGTGCGGGACGAATTGCGGCAGAAAGGAAACGTAAAAAATGCCCACCTTCGGGTTCAGAAGATTCGTCAGAGCCCCGGTGGCGAATGCGGTCCGCCGGGTGACGCGCGCGCCGGTTTCGGCGAGGAAGCTGCGCCGTGGATGGCGCATCATCTTGTAGCCGACCCAGACAAGATAAGCCGCTCCAACCCACCGCAGCACCGTGTAGGCGAGCTGCGAAGCCGCCAGCAGTGCCCCCAGGCCAAGAGCCACGAGCACCGCCCAGCAGAAGCAGCCAGCAGCGATCCCGAGGCCCGCGAGCGCGGCGGGACGCGGCCCCGCGGTGGCGGCCATTCTCAGTACCAGCGCCGTGTCGAGGCCTGGAGTAATCACCAGCAGGCTCGCCGTCGCGATGAACGCAGCAAGCAATGCATGAGCAGAAGTCATTGCGAGCTAACCTCCAAGTACAAGGCGCAGGCTGTGGCTCTTGGCGTCGTCCACCAGCGGGATACGTGTTTGGGAACCCGAGGGTAGTGTCTCGCCATCCAGCTCAACCTGCCTGATGCCGCGGCTGACGCCAAGAGGATTGTCGATCACGATGTCGTAGCGCGCAGAGCGATAGCGGAACACGATCTCGAAGCGCGGCCATTTTGCGGGATGCACGGATTCAGCAGCAGGCTGGCTCCCTGCACGTGAAATCCCAGGATCCACTCGAGCCCGGCGCGATACATCCAGCCGGCCGAGCCCGTGTACCACGTCCAGCCGCCGCGCCCGACATGCGGAGCAACCGAGTAGATGTCTGCCGCGATGACGTACGGCTCGACCTTGTAGCGATGCACGTCGGCGCGCGTGGTCGTGCGGTTGACTGGGTTGAGCAGTGAGAACAATTCCGCGGCCTTGTCTCCCTGCCCGAGCAGCGCGAATGCGATCACCGACCACGTCGCGGCGTGGGTGTACTGGCCGCCGTTTTCGCGGATGCCGGGCGGATAGCCCTTGATGTAGCCGGGATCGAGGGCGTGCGGTCGAACGGCGGCGTGAACAGTAACGCCAGCCCGGCGTCGCGCTGGATGAGTTGTCCGTCCACTGCCGCCATGGCCTGCGTGGCGCGCGTTCGGGTCGGCGGCCCCGGAGATCACGCTCCAGGATTGCGCAATCGAATCGATGCGGCATTCCTCGTTCGTGGCCGATCCGAGCGGCGTTCCATCATCGAAATAGCCGCGGCGATACCATTCGCCATCCCAAGCCTCTCGTTCGAGCGCTGCCTGGAGCGCGGCGGCGTGCGTCAGCCACCGCGCGCCGCGCGCTCGCTCGCCGCGCGCCTGCGCCAGAGGCGCGAAAGCCATGAGCGTGGCGTGCAGGAACCAGCCGAGCCAGACGCTTTCGCCGCGCCCCATCTCGCCCACCCGGTTCATGCCGTCATTCCAGTCGCCCGTGCCGAATCAGTGGCAGGCCGTGCTCTCCCACGGCAAGGCTCTGATCAAGCGCGCGCGCGCAGTGTTCGAAGAGCGAAGCGGTCTCGTCCGAGATCGCAGGCTGAAAGTAGGCGTCGTGCTCTCCGGGCCGCAGCGCCTGGCCTTCAATGAACGGCACACTTTCGTCCAGCACCGCGACGTCGCCGGTCGTGTCGACGTAGTGCGCAGCCGCATAGGCGAGCCAGACGCGATCGTCGGAGATGCGCGTGCGAACGCCCGGGCCGGTCGACCGCCGCGGCAACCACCAGTGCTGAACGTCGCCCTCGATGAATTGCCGGCTGGCGGCGCGCAGCAGATGCTCGCGCGTCAGCTGCGGGCCTGGAAACCGCAAGTGCCATGGCATCCTGGAGCTGGTCGCGAAAGCCATATGCGCCGCTCGCCTGATAAAACGCCGAGCGCGCCCACATGCGGCAGACGAGGGTCTGATAGAGCATCCAGCGATTGAGAATGATGTCCATGGAACGGTCCGGCGTTTTCACCTGGACCAGTCCGAGCACCTCGTCCCAGTGCTCGAACTACGGTTCGAAGGACCGCCTCCAGGTCGAGCCGAGCGATAGCGCTCGAGCAGCGCTTGCGCCTCTCCGCGCTCGCTGCCTCGCCGAGGAAGAAGACGACTTCCGCCGTATCGCCGCGGCTCGAGATCGACGACGCTCTGCAGCGCGCTGCACGGATCGAGGCCGGCGCCGACTCGCTTGGAAGAGGGCCGCTCCAGCGAGTGCCGCCGGTCGTCGAGCGTGCCATGGCGCCCGAGAAACTCGCGCCGGTCGGCCGTCCAGTGTGTTTGTCGGCCGGCCAGATCCGCGAACGCGACGCGCGAGCCGAACGCGTGTTCCAGGGGTTGCGCGCGAACATCGCGCCGGTCGCTGCATCGATCTCCGTCACGATGAACGGTGCCGCAGGCGGCTCGCGATGCGCCGAGCACCCATTCGACATAGGCCGTGATCGAGAGTCGGCGGGCCCGTCGCGGAGGTGTTGCGGATCTTGAGGCGCGAGATCTTGATCGGATCCTCGAGTGGAACGTACATCAGCAGGTCGAGCGCCACGCCGTGCGACTCGTGCTCGAACCGGCTGTATCCCTGCCCGTGGCGGGCCGACATGGAACGCGCGCGCGATCGTGAATCGGCGCCGCTGTGGGTCCCCACAGCTCGCCGGTCTCTTCGTCGCGCAGATAGATGGCTTCGCCCGGGCGATCGGTGACTGGATCGTTCGACCAGGGTGTGAGCTGGTTCTCGCGGCTGTTCAGCGACCAGGTGAAGCCGCTTCCCTCCGCTGCAACCTGGAATCCGAAAGCTGGGATTGGCGATGACGTTGATCCACGGCGCCGGCGTTGACTGCCCGGGCCCGAGCAGCGTGACGTACTCGCTTCCGTTCGCCGCGAATCCGCCGAGCCCGTTGAAGAATTCCAGCTCCGGTGGCGCGGGAGCAGCCGTCACCGCCTGTCCGCGGGCGGCGCTGCTGCGCGGCCGCGCCGCAGCCGGCGACAGGCGGGCTTGCGCGGACGATCGAGCTGATCCGCGAGGCTCCCGCGCTGGCCCACGAGCACGACGCGAGCGACGGAGGAGAGCAGGGCGCGCGTCTGCTGCGGGGATGAGATCCGCGCGCAGTATGAAGACCGAACCGCGCGCGTCGTCCGCCGCGGTCTGCCGCGCGACTGGCTCGTTCGAAGCAGAGTCTCCAGGGCGATCTGCAGATCCTGCACATAAGAGGCGGCGCGCTCGTTCAGGATCACGAGATCGACGGCGAGTTGCTTCATCCGCCAGTACTCGTGGGCCTGCAGCAACTGGCGCGCGATGGCGATGTCTTCGACGTCGTCGATCCGCAGCAACACGATCGGCAGGTCGCCGGAAATGCCCTGGCTCCAGAGCGCGGCGGGCCCGCCGCCGCCGCGGCGGATGGTATCCGATGACGGCCGCAGCGACGCGTCGGCAAACAGCACGTGTCCCGCCAGTCGCTGAAACAGGTTGGCTTCCGCCGCAGTGATGCCCAGATGACGCAACTGCACCTGCGCCTGCGTCCACGCGAGCGTGCTGGCGCGCACGAAGGCGTTGGCGTCCTGGTGCTTGTCGACGCAGATCGAGCACGTCGCTCGCGCGAGGCAGCGACGAGCGTCCAGAAGGCAATGCGCGCCGTCGCGCCCGCCGCTACGCGCACGCGATAGCGCAGCGCGAATATCGGGTCGAGCACGGCACCCACGGTGTTTGACAGACGCCGGCCGTCCATCACGGCAATGGGCGTTCGCACTTCATGGCCGCGGCCGAGGAATCGCGCGCGGTCGGTTTCGATCTCCGGCGCTCCCAGTACCTCGCCCTCGACGACCGCCTGATGGGCCGCCCAGATCTCCGGTTCGCCGGGCGAGCGCTTGCGACGCGTGGCCAGGATGGCGCCGAGCCGGGCGACATACTCCGTCTGCACGAAGAGCTTCGAGAAAGCCGGGTGCGCCGTATCCGCAGCGGGCGGCGCGAGCACGAGCTCGCAATACGATGTGACCTCGATGTCCTGCATCGCGGCTGCTGGTATTCGTGATCGAGAGGCGGCGCACCTCGGCGTCATCTTCGGGCGAGACGACGATTTCCAGCGTCGTCGTGATCGTGCGCGTCGGTGCGAACGAGTTCCGCGCGGTCCTCGGTAAAGGTCACTTCGTAGCGGTCGGGCTCCACGCCGCATGGCTGGTAGCCAGCGGACCACACCCCGCCGCTTTCGATGTCGCGCAGAAAGATGTAGCTGCCGCTATCGTCGCGCGTCACGTCTTCGCGCCAGCGGGTTACGCCGAGATCACGCCAGCGGCTGTAGCCGGAACCGGCGGCAGTGAGCATCACCGCATAGCGGCCATTGGAGAGCAGATGCACTTGCGGCGTCGGCGTCGTTCGCGGTGTCGCAGACGGCGCACGTCCGGCAGCTGCACATCATCGATGCGCGGCGCCGTACCGCACTTCCTCGGCTCTCGGATGAGCCACCGAGACGTCGCGCGGCGTGCGTTCCTGCAGCAGCAGTTCGGTAGCCTGGATGCTCGGCTCTGCATGGAAGCGCTTGCGCATGATCCCGTCGAAGAGGACATTGGCGATGGCCACGATGGTCATGCCCTGGTGATGCGCCATGAACGCGCGCACGATCGCGAACCCGTGCCCTCCGGCAGGCGGCTGCGTGTGTAATCGAGTGCCTCGTAGAAGCCGTAGCGGCCGAGTGCCCCGAGTGAAGCGAGCCGCGCAAAATTGCGCGTCGCGCGTTCCGGTTCGACCATGGCGGCAAGTGCCGTGGCGTAGGGCGCGACGACGGCGTTCTCGCTCAGGCCCCGCTTGAGACCCAGACCCGGCACGCCGAAGTTCGAATACTGATAGGTGAGCTCCAGGTCGCGCGCGTTGTAGGCCGACTCCGAAATGCCCCAGGGCAGCTCGAGCGTGGCGCCGTAGCGTCATCTGCCGCTGCACGATCAGGCGGCTCGTCTGCTCGAGGAGGCTGCCGGCGGGCGCGCGCATGACGAGCGACGGCATCAGGTACTCGAACATCGAGCCCGACCAGGAGATCAGCGCCGCGCCGTGTCCGACCGGCGTGACCGGCGCGGCCGAGGCGAAACCAGTGGCGGGTCGGGACGTCGCCCTTGGCGATCGCGACGAAGCTTGCCAGGCGCGCCTCGGAAGCGAGCAGGTCGTAGCAGCTCGGGTCGAGCGTGCCGTCGGCGGCGCGGTAGCCGATGGAAAGGAGGCGGCGCTGCGGATCGAGCAGGAAGCCGAACTCCATCGCTTCGGCCATCGTCCTCGCCGTTGCCTCGATAGTCTTCAGCCGCTGCCGCAGGTTCCTGATGGCTGTCGTCCGTCAGGTTTGCGTCGCGCCGCCAGCTCTCGATGCGAGCGTCGTGCTGCATCCGACCAGAAGAGCATGTCGCCGCTCAGCGTCATCGCCGCCGCTCACTGGCGAGCGTCCGCGCGATATCCACGAGCGTGACGGCGTGCGGCGCAATGCGCTGCAGTCGCGCCGCGATGTTCCGCGGGGTCTGCTCGGCATCGTCAAGCGCCGCGGCGAATTCATCGAGCTGCTCTTCCAGCTGCGCCAGAGGATGGACTGCGTGCGCAGGTCAGCGGGGAGTTCCTGCAGCGCCTCGCGCGCGAGATGCAGGGCGTCGGCAGACGCCGGCAGCTGAGAAGCGAGCGGCGACCGGAACATCGAGCCACTCCCGAGACGCGTTGGCCAGTGCAATGAGATGTGCGGCGAGGTTGCCGCTGTCCACGGAAGAGACGTAGCGCGGCTCCAGCGGACGCAGATCGCGGGTGTCGTACCAGTTGTAGAAGTGGCCGCGAAAACGCTGCAGGCGGCTCATCGTCTCGAGCGTTGCTTCCAGGCGCTCCACCGTCTTCGATCGTCCCCATCCAGCCAAAGTCGCGGGCGCTGACGGTGGACAGCAGGTAGAGGCCGAGGTTGGTGGGCGAGGTTCGATGCGCCAGGACCGGGTTGCGGGTCCTCCTGAAAGTTGTCCGGCGGCAGCATGTGATCTTCCGCCGTGACGAAGGTCTCGAAGAAGCGCCAGGTGCGGCGCGCGACCAGGCGCAGCGCGCGCGCGTCCGTAGCCGTGACCGTCAGGTGACCTGCAACCCGCGGCGAGCGGCTGATCCACAGCGCGATCGGCGGGCGAGCGATCCACAGCATCACGAACGGCAGTCGCAACCCACCATGCTTCGCGCCGGAAGGTACGACGACGAGCACCGCAGCAACGCAACGCGAGGACCACGCCGCCGCTCATGCTGCGATAGGCACTGGCGAGATCGAGCTGCGGGCTGAGGATGCCTGTGCCGCGGTGACCCACTGGAGCAGATTGCGGTGACTCACGAACAGCCGAAACAGGGTCCGACTGATCGCGTCGACCATCAGCCACGCCTGATGTGCGAGAAAGGTGATCTGGAAGACGGTCAGCGGACGCGGCCAGCCACAAATCCTTGCGCAGTGCGCGCAGGTGGCTGCGCGCGGTGATGCCGGCGCGGCGCGGCACGATAGCTGCGAAAACCGGCAGCAGCGCCGGCAAAGCAATCGTGGCCAGGATGAAGGCGGTCCAGAGCAGCGCGGCGTGCAGCGGCAGTGTCCAGCCGGCCACCAGCGCGGCGAAGCTTGCCGGCGCCGACAGCGTGCGCCGCAGATTGTCCAGCATCTTCCACAGCCCGATCAGCGGCAGGCGGCGGTGGCGCCGAGTCGCGCCGGCCGCGTCGCGCCGGCCGAAGATCCACGGCAGCAACTGCCAGTCGCCACGCGCCCAGCGATGCTGGCGCGCGGCAGCGACGTCGTAGCGCGCCGGGAATTCCTCGACGACCTCGATGTCGGACACCAGCCCCGCGCGCGCGAAGATTCCCTCGAACAGATCGTGACTGAGCAGAGTGCCCTCGGGTACGCGGCCGGCGAGCGCCGCCTCGAAAGCGTCGACGTCGTAGATGCCCTTGCCGGCATAGGAGCCTTCGCCGAAGAGATCCTGGTACACGTCCGACACAGCGGCGGCATAGGGATCGATCCCGCTGCGCTCGAGAAGATGCGCTGAAAGAGCGAGCCTTCGCGGCCGATGGGCAGGGATGGCGTGACCCGCGGCTGCAGGACGGCATAGCCCTCGACCACGCGTCCGGTTGCGGCATCGAACCGAGGGTGATTGAGCGGGTGGGCCAGTTTGCCGATCAGCCGGCGCGCGGTTTCGCGCGGCAGCCGCGTATCGGCGTCGAGCGTGATGACGTAGCGCACGCCCGAGCGGAACCTCAGGGGCACGCCCACCGACGTCGAGGAAGGTCGTATCGGTCGCGCCGCGCAGCAGGCGGTTCAGCTCGTGGAGCTTGCCGCGCTTGCGTTCCCATCCCATCCACTGCTGCTGCACGTCGCTCCAGACGCGCCGACGGTGGAGGAGGAGGAAGCGTTCGCCGGCCGAGCCCATGCCGTGAACGTCGGTTCAGCCGCGCGATGGCCACGGCCGCGATCGCGAGCAGCGCCTGCATCTTCGCGGTAGGTTCGGTCGCGGCGTCGACCCAGTCCGACAACAGCGCGAAGTGCAGCTCGCCCTCGGGAGAGGCCAGATAGTGGATCTCGAGCCGGTCGATCTGCTCTTCGATTGCGGCGCGGCGTGGTCGAGAAGGTGGGAACGGCCACGAGCGTTCGCAGATGCGGTGGCACGCCGTCGCGCAGCGCCAGACCGGGCAGGATCGTTGCACCGAACCCGCTGGTGACGGCGCGATTCACCAGCGCGACGGCGGCATCGAGCGCCGGAATGAGACCCGAGGAGTGCGAGCAGCGCGAGTGCGCAGCGCCGCAATGGCCCCATGCGTCGAGCGCAGAGAGCGGTAGCGCAAGAGCGATTGCCGCGAACAGCGCGATCGCCGCCGATATAGTTGGCCGCGCCGCGCCGCTGGTCCGAACCGGCGGGGCCGGCGCTGAAGAGGGGCGCTCGATAGCCGATGGCCGTCTCGAAGGCGCGCCGCCCGTCGCGATCAGGTGGTAGCCGGGATCCGACGGCGGTGGTCGCCACGTCGTCGTCCGCGGCGCCGTCGCTGGCGGCCGAGCGGGCCGCGCGTGCGATCGCGAGCTCGGTGAGCTTCGAGCCGCGTGCCAAGCTCCTCGATTGCCGCTGCGGTACAGGTTGCGTGTGGCAAAGTCCATCTGCGCGAAGTCGCTGCCCGAGCGCAGCACCTCGTCGACCAGGCTGACGCTTTCGAAGAACTCCGGCCATTCCACATCCGAGATCAGCCGCATGCTCGTGATGATGTTGCGCACCGTGACGTTCGAGCCGCCTTGCCGCTGGTGCTCGTCGCGCACGATCTCGTCGGCTGTGCTTCCCTGCGCGGCCAGGCGCTCCTCCAGCCAGTGCAGTGCCGGAGTGACTCTCGGGTCCTGATCGCGCAGCCGCTGCACGAGCTGGACCACAAATGCCGGCGAGAAGGGCTCGCGTCGTGCGTCGCGCGCATCAGAGCGTCAGGCTCGGCGGCATGGCCATTCACGCCCAGAAGTCGGTCCGCAAGGGCGTCCGCTTCCTGGCGCGCGGCGCGACTGCTCACGATGCGATGGGCCGCGCGGCGCAGATTCTCCACCAGCACGATGCGCAGCGTGATCGCGACGGCCCACAACTCGCCGATGGTGAGCGGCTGAACGCTCTGGTAGGCGCGCACGAAGCGACGCAGCGGTTTCGGGATCGAAGTGGCTGTCGGTGTGGGCAACGAACGCCCAGGCGATGCCGAACACGCGTGGGTAACCGACGAACGGTCCGCTCGCCAGCTTGGGCAGCTGCCGATAGAAGCTCGGCGGCAGGTCCTGGCGGATCTCGCGGATTTGCTCTTCCACGAGATGGTAGTTGTCGAGCAGCCACTCGGCGGCCGGCGTGATGGCGCGCCCTTCGCCCGTCGCGCTGGCGATGGAGCGATAGGCTGCGAGCAGCACCGATTCGTTGTCGCTAAGCCGCGCGCGGAGAGGCGGACGAGGTATCGGCTGCTCCGTGATCTGCTGTGCGGCGGCGAGGCTGGCCGCATGTTGCTCGAGGCGCTCGATGCTGAAGAGCTCTGCGCGCAGGAGCTCGTCACTGTTCCATGGGGAGAGCGGCAACCGGCGCCCGAAGGCACGACGGATGAGTGACCTCAACGCGAGCCGTCCAGAGTGTTAGGCGCGCCCAAAGCGCGGGTGCCGTGTCGCTTGACCTGCACGAGACTAGCGCTGACGCTGCTGGTAAGTCACCGCGTCCCCGGGCATGGCTGGTCTCCTTGCGGTGGGCGGCTCATGCCGCGCGCCGTCCTCGGGAGAGGAGCGGCGCGCAAGGCAAGCCCCAATCCGTCCTGTCAGGGTTGCGGCCTGGAGGCCCTTGTCACCACCGAGGCGGACACCGGTGGGGCGCGATCCGGCTCAGGACGTCCAGGGCGCGCCGCAAATTGAACGGGCCTCAGTAGCGGCGCGCTCCGCGTCCGTCTGTGCCCGAGCGTTCGCGCTCCTGCGCCTCGCTGATCTTGAGGGCCCGGCCATCGAAGTCCTTGCCATTCAGCGCCTGCGTGGCGCGAGCGGCATCAGCACTCGACATCTCCACGAAACCGAAGCCGCGTGGGCGACCGGTGTCGCGATCGTTGATCAGTGCGAGCTTTTCAATGGTTCCGTGCGCTGCGAACAGGGCGCGCACAGCATCCTCGGTGGCGGTGAAGGGAAGATTTCCAACGTATAGTTTCGTCACTGCTAATTACTCACAAATACAGAAGGGAAATACGAGCAGGAAGGCCCTGCCTCCTGGTTCGACAGACTTTCCGAGGGTGGCAGACGTTGGCCTAAACGCGCGCCGGGACGGCACAAGGCCAAGGGCAGACAAGCCGAAAGATCACGAGCCTGCCGTACAGGCTACAGCAACCGGTCCTTTCCTGCCTGGGTTTCGCGCGCAGGAGATCAGGCGAATAACTCATCCAAGTCCCCGGAGCCGACGGGCTTGCTCAGGTATCGCTCGATCCCTGCCTCACGCGCGAGCTCGCGGCCGGGGTGCTCACTGCTGGCCGTCAGTGCAATCAGTCTCAGGTTCTGCAGCTGCGGATGTTGAGAGAGATGGCGGGCGACGTCGTAACCGCTCATATCTGGCAGATCGAGATCCACGAGCAGGACCGTGGGCACGAAATCGACAGCCAGGGTAAGAGCCGTCGCGCCGCTATACGCGACGCGCGCATCGCCATACCCCGCCGATTGTATCAATGATGCCAGCGAATCGGCGGCATCCGCGTCGTCATCGACTACTAGTACGCGGGGCATCGGAGTTCGCTGGACACCTTTCTTCTGCTCCCCGGGTTGTGGCAATGGGTGTGCGTCCACGCGAGCTAAGCTCAGCGAAAGCTCACGGCGCGTGGGTGCTGGTTGCGCGCTTCAAAGCTCTTGATTTGCCGCTCTGCTTCCTCGTCCGTGACGCCATACGCCTCTTTGATCTCTTGCGAAAGGCATGCGCGCCTGCCCGCAATTACGTCGAGGTGAACGGAGGTCAGCCTTCCCCAGTTTGCGACTACTTCGCACTTGAACTGCTGCCAGTTGGCCTGCGCTAGATTCCAGTCCATCTCAGCCTCCTGGTCGCCGTCCCGCCGCGTCTGTAGCTCGTTTGAGATCACAGATGAAGTCGTGCCGCCTTCATCTTCCCAAGCAGTCAGCTGTTGCGCCTGTCGAACTGCCTCTTCGTTACGATGCGTACGGTGATCTGCAGCCGCGGGACCACCCAGGCTTTCGCCGTACTGCGCGTTCACCTGGTCAGTCAAGCGCTTCCAGCTGGTCCTAACCGTCTCGTCAGGCATGACCGTCTCCTTATGAACCAAGCCTACCGCAGATCCGTAGCGGAGGTCGGTACGGCGCCGCACACTCGTGCTGACGGGAGGTGGCTCAAGCGGAGCGGTTGACGGCATGGGCGGACCGCCCTGCGCGGGGCGGGACGAAGCGGTGAATCGCTTACTCGCGGAAATCGAGGCGTGCGCGAACTGAAACAGCTGTCTTGCCGGCGCTACGCGGCGGTCATGAAGGACTAACCCTTCCGCCGCAACATCTTGCGCACGTTGGATGCGGTAAGGGCCGACAGATACGAGCGCACTGTGGCTCCCAACTCGAGCCGTGAGAATTCCTGTGCAAACAGGCTCCGAATGACTGCCAGCGGTGCACCGGTACGGTTGCGCAAGGAGCTGATCGCACGCTCGTGTCTGGCCGCTTCTTTGTCGCGATCAAAAAGTGAGCTCATGGAAATGCACGCCTCCCCAACAGTATCTCCAAGGATGCGCCGGGTCCGTGCGGCAACGAACGTAGGTGAACAGATTCATTGCGGCGCGGTGTCCACTTGAGTGAGGCCGAATGCACAGATTTGCAAGCCACAGCGGGGCTGCGGGACTACCTCGGTCGTCTGTGGGGTAGCGCGCAGACCAGCCCCGGCGTTCGACGGACCATTGGCCGGCAAGTTCGCGGTGGGGTTCCCATGAGTTCACTTTATGAGGCCGGCCAGGACGCATTTCCTATCGTAGGCGTGGCCTCTTCCGCCGGCGACCTGGAGGCCGTTTGTGAGTTGCTGTCCGCACTTGCGGCCGAATGCGACACGACCATTATTATCGCGCAGCACCTCGAGTCACGCCGCGAGAGTTTGCTTGCGCAAACCCTCGCCGAGAGGGCGATCCTGCCGGTGACGCTCGCGCGTGACGGAGTGGTCGTGGAGGAGCGGCATGTCTACGTAACTAGCGCGAATTCCACGCTGACAATCACAGCCGGCCGCATTTGCGTGATACCCAATGCAGGCACACTCCAGCATCCCGGGGATAGTCTGCTCACCTCCCTTGCAGAAGAGCTCGGGCGTGGCGCGATCGGCGTGGTGCTCTCGGGTGAAGGCTTCGACGGTACCCTCGGTGTACAAGCGATCAGGCGAGGCGGTGGCGCCACACTTGCGCAGTATCCCGGTTCTGCACGCTTTCCAAGCATGCCCATCAGCGCCATTGAAACCCGGTGCGTGGACCTCGTCCTGCGTCCGAATGAGATCGCCCGCGAGTTGGCCCGCTTGAGCCGCCGGATTGCAGCGGCCGCAGAAGTTGCAGATCGTGGACTTGCCACTGCCGATAGTGGCGGATCCTCGCGCGGCAGCATCATCGCGTCGCTGACTCCGATAGCCGTTTGACACGTTGGGTCTTTGAGCCTGGCAAAAAAAGGAGCCCAGCGCATGCGGCGCCGGGCCCAGTATTCCAAGTCGATGTCAGCGATTGATCTCTGAGATCTTTGAACCCTCGAGTGACAGATCACCGATCAAGCCCTTCTCGCCGAAAACAAACGCCAGAACCGGCTTCTGCTGCGTCTGCGTGTCATAGCTGCCGTTGGCGCCTCCGGAAACTACAGTGACTCCGGCGTCCGCGCCGATGGACCAACCGTGGCTGGAAGTGAACTTGTCGAGCGATCCCTGCGTCATAAACATGATGATTTCGCTGTGCTTGGCCAATCCGAGCGTCAGGCCAACCGATGCGGCTCCTACGCTGTAGTAGCCGACTGTCTTGCCGTTGACCTGCAGCGCGCCTTCGCCAAACTCGCCCCCGACACCGACGCCGCCTTTCGTAACGCGGGGAAATACCAGCACGCCGGCAGCCTTATCCAACAGCGGTTTGTTGGCTGCGTTCATCGTGTCGAAGTAAACGATGGTCTTGGACACTCGCGTGTCGATCTGCGTCTCGGTGGCCGAGAGTGCAACTGCGCCCGTGGCTAAAGCGACCATCGCGAGGCCTGTGGTGGCCATGACAACCTTGATATCCATAAAATAATCTCTATCGTGATGAAGTAAGGAGATGGGCCGGATCGTGAGCGATCGCGGGGAGAGAATCTCGAGTGAACTCTAGTCAGGTTCAATCGGATCGGCAGGTTAGCTTTCTCGACGGGTTTGGTCTGTGCGCCAACGTACCCAGGTGAAAGCGACCTAAAGTAGTCGGCATGTGCGGTACACAGGTGCGTTTTGATCAGTCAGCAACTGAGCATGCATCGAAGGGCCACCGAGGCATGCGTTCGCCAACGCACGGAATGGCCCGTCTTGAGCAAGTAGACTCCAACTGGCCGAATCCAAGAACCTCCCTGATGAACGTGGCTCCTCGGAGCGAGCGTTCGATTGGATTCCGCATTGCGCTGCGGCGCGCTCAAAGGGCGGCCGCGGCGCTGCTTTTTGGCGGTCACGCCGACCGGGAAACTGCACCGCGTCAAGCCTAATGGCGGCAGCCGGCGTGGGCTGGCGCACGGAAGTGCTTCCGCATTCGGTGTAGCAAGCTTTTGGGCAGCCGTGACATCGCCCGAGCAAAACTCAGCTCGCGCTCGCGCTCGCGAGGTGCGCCAATGCCCATGAATCTGTTCTATGGGCTGCTTCGCCTGCCATGGTGGGCTATGTCGCGTTCACGTTCGTGTGCGCGGCACACCCGATGACTGGCTTGAGCGCAATCTATACAGCAGTTTTCCCAAGGTCGGTATCTCGCTGTTCGTGGTCTGCGACCCGTGGTTGAATTCCGTGACCGGGTCATTGGTCTCGCGGAAGTTGGTAATAACTAAAGCGACCCTTGCGGCGAGTCAGTAACTTCTGGCGGGCGTGGACCACCGTCAAAACGAACGCGATGATGCCTGCGGCTCCGAGGAACACCAGGTCCAGATACGGATTCACCCGGTAGCCAACGGCCAGGACCGCGACCATACCCGCAAGAGCGAGAGCTGCGGTGATTGGATTCATATGGGATGTCTCTCCCGGTAGGTACGAGCTCCAGCATCGCAGGTTGCCTCCGTCCGTCGGTACGCCAGCGCACATATTGGCGAGGGGTAACGGCAGTCGTCGTGGATTTGCGGCGCACCTGGGGCGCAGGCAGCGGATCAACTCGGGGTCCGCCCGGCGAGCACTTCGGTGCCGCTCAATAGCGAGCGGGCGACCGTGCAAGAGATCGTCGCAATGCTCACTGCTGTCTGCCGGAACGCACCGACCCGCAGACCGCGCGATTTCTCGAATGGGAATATGCGCACCCGTCAATCAAGTCAAACGAGGGGTGTGCGACACGATAGAGGAGACCGGTAATGTATAAACGGGCTATTGCGCTACTGATCCTTGGTGGCCTGCTGACTGGTTGCGTTGGTTTTGTGCGAGGCGGAGGCGGAGGCGAGGGCCGCGGGGGAGGGCAGTACTATCATCACCATGATTGGCGCTAGCAACGTCCTCGCTTAAAGGGCCACGGCGGTGCTCGTGCCGCCCGCAATTGGGTCCCGGCGACTATCAGCGCGGAAGTGACGCAAGAGGTGCTGCCTTGCCGGCGGGGTTCATGGGCAGCGTCAGCAGGCGATCGCTTTCCTTCTTGACCACGGCATAACACTCGCAACACAGCTGCTCCAGTCTTTGCCGGTCCAGCACCGTGATCCTTCCCCGGGCATAGCGGATGACACCGCGGTCGTGCAGTTTGCCGGCGGCTTCGGTTACGCCCTCACGACGTACGCCAAGCATGTTGGCGATGAGCTCCTGCGTCATGGTCAATTGGTTGGACGACAAACGATCGAGAGAGAGCAGCAGCCAGCGGCACAGCTGTTGGTCTACCGAGTGATGGCGATTACACACCGCGGTCTGCGCCATCTGCGTGATCAGGGCCTGGGTGTAGCGCAGAAGCAATAGTTGCATCTGCCCGCTGCGATGGAACTCGTCTTTGAGCAGCTGTGCGACCAGTCGGTAAGCGTATCCGGCGCTCTGCACGATGGCCCGGCTTGGGGTGGTTTCGCCGCCCATGAAGAGTGCGATGCCGATGAGACCTTCGTTGCCGACCACCGAGATTTCCGCCGACGCGCCATCGGCCAGGACGTACAGCAGGGATACGATGGAGTCAGTCGGAAAATAAACGTGGCGCAGGACATCTCCGGACTCGTACAAGATCTTGCCGAGCGGCATCGGGACGAGATGCAGGTGCGGAAAGATCCGTTCGCGCTCGGCGGGTGACAGCGCAGCCAGCAGGTGATTTTGCTGCGGATCGCTGACTGGTGTAGGCATGCAGAGCGTCTTGCCGTAACTACCCACGGGCGGGTTGCTGGTCAAAGTATAGACCGATCAGCGTTCCCGTGTCCGCTACCGTACTGAGCCTTGGGGGAACGCTTGGCGCGCCCCTCGCACGGTCACCTTGCGTGCGCAGACGTACAGACCCGCAGGCACGCGGTCACTAGTCTTGCAAGGCGTAGGTGTCGGTCACAGGACAGGTTTTATGAACATAGTCATCTGGCTCGTGGTCGGTGGACTCATCGGCTGGGTGGCGAGCGCGGTCATGCGAACACGAGAGGGCGTGCTGCTCAACATGATGCTGGGAATTGTCGGCGCTGCGCTCGGCGGATGGCTCCTCAGTCCGCTCCTCGGGGCGTCGACCATCAATCAGGGTAACTTCAGCGTGCCAAGCCTGCTCGTCTCATTTCTCGGAGCAGTCTTCCTGCTGGTTGTCGTCAACCTGGTGCGCAGAGGGGCGCCAGGGGTCTAATCGCAAAGCGCCAAGACGCTCAAGTGATTGCAGCGATGAAGCCCTAGCTTAGGAGCCGCGCATACGTTTCCTTGAACATCGCGTAGCACCCGCAAGCTGCAGATTCCAAACCGCGCCCGTCGAGAATCGTCAGCTTGCCGCGGCTGTAGCGGATCAACCTGCGTTTGCGCAGAGAACTGGCGGCTCGAGTAACGCCCGCGCGGCGCACACCGAGCATGTAGGCAAGGAACTCATGGGTGATTCTAAATTCGTCGGCGTGCGCCCGATCGCGAGTCATCAGGAGCCAGCGGGCAAGGCGCGCCTCCACGAGATGGAAGCGAGTGCAGGCAGCCGTCTGTGCCAACTGGCTTAGCGTTACATAGAGGTAGCGATTCAACCCTCGCTGCAGCGCGGGACTGTGCTTTAGTTCACGGGAGAATGTCGACGCCTCCATTCGCCAGGCAGCACCGGCGCCCTGCACCAGGGCGTGCAGCGGTGCAGTGTCTACTCCCAACATGAACGAGACCCCGAGCATGCCTTCGTCGCCAACGAGGCCGACTTCGAGCTTGGCGCGTCCGTCGATCGGGGTGATCAGCGAGATGTAGCCGTCGGTAGGGAAGAAGACGTGGCGAATGCGCTGGCCGGGCTTGCAGAGCACATCGCCAAAACGAAGCGCGACCTCTTCGCTGCGTGCCAGCAGATGTTGACGATCCGGGCGTGGCAGGGCGGCGAGCAGACGATTCTTCGCGACGGGGGGCGACGGCTGTGACACGAACCCTCCAGTTGTTGCGTTTGGGAATTCCTGCGGGAGGGTGCAGGTCAGCCCGGTGAAAGTCTGTTCGGTGGGCCACCAAGGCGAGTCCGGGACGGGAGTCGCGCTGTGCACCGGCGTGCGCCGAGGGGCTTTGTTCGTTGCCGCACGGAAGGCGCGCTGGGTTGCGCCTAAACTCGTAGGACGCGTTGCCATGCGCTTACGATTTCGAGGAGAAGTTTGTGACTCTAGGAACCATTCTGTTGATCATTCTGGTACTGCTGCTGATCGGCGCCATCCCGCAGTGGCCACATAGTCGCAGTTGGGGCTACGGCCCCAGTGGTGGGTTGGGCGTGGCATTAGTCGTTGTCGTCGTGTTGCTCCTGATGGGACGCCTGTAACGGGGCGCGCATGCTCGCGGGGCGCGCCGCTATGTGCACAACCGCACGGACGGAGTTCCAGCGGAGGCGCAAGGTGTGCCGCGATGGCTCATGATCATTGGAGGATCAGCTGATGAAACGTATCTCTTCGATTGCAGGACTCGCGGGCCTCGTCGCCCTTGCCACAGCGTGGAGTTTGCCGGCAGCGGCAGATGACTGCGGCGTGACTGATTGTCGCGCGCAGGTTCACGACAAGTGGCCTGGCCGGAGCGACGGCAGCAACGTCAGCCAGGATCGGGACGACGCTGCCTTGGTGGCGACGCCGGCAACGACCAAGGATCTGTCGCCGCTGGCGGTGCCGGAGCCAGCGACGCTCGGCCTTTTGGGCCTGGGCCTCGCCGGTCTCGGGTTCGTGCGTCGGCGCCGCAAATAGCGCTGGCAGCATCCCCCCGAGGGTCCTCGCCCTGGTACTTCTATTCGCCCGAGCGAGGCAGCCTACCTGCAGAATGAGGGGGGGCGTGGTCGACGTCACACGGCCGGATCATGCGAGATTCCCTGATTTCGCCCGCACGCAACTCACCGCCACCTGCACTCTGGCACCCGGTGAGTCGGTGTACCTACCCTGCGGCTGGTTTCACCAGGTGGAAAGTCTGAGCGACTCGATCTCCCTCACCTGGAATTTCGTCCACGCCGCGAGCGCGGCGTCGCTGCGCACGTGGCTCGAGGGCCCGATCTCGGACTTCGACCAGAGCGTGCTGCGCCTTTTTCTACGGTGTGAACCGGGACGAGGACGTCACGGCCCGGGTCACCGCGCTGCTCGCAGAGGGGACTTCCACTCAAGGGCGCCCGCGCGTGCGTGCCCCAGGGGCGTATGTGCAGACTTCTGAACGCATCACGGATGCCGGCATCGGGCTGCAGCGAGGAGCAGGACAATGAACCGAATCGCAGCAGAGCAACCTGGCGGTGTCGCGAAGACATCGCCGGCGGTGCACGAGGAATTGGCCGAAGTGCTGAATCGTCCAGACGGCGTGGCACGCTCTCAGTGGGGCTGGGATCCCTACGAAGTGTGGCGAACCCGTCTCAAGCCGCCCTCCGTTGTGACGCAGCAGCGCGAGGCGTTGCTCGCGGGCGAGGCTCGTGCTGCGGGGCCGGCGGTTGCGCACGACCCTTGAAGAGGGGCAGGGACCTGCTACGCGCCGGATAGGCCGGACCCTTGAGAACGGATCACGTGATCGCGCTTATGCGTGCACAGGCGCGTGCTTGGCCGTAAGGACTTCTTGCCCAGCTGCTCGTACCTCGAGCATTTCATCGAAAAGTACGCGGTAATGCACTACTGCCTGGCGCAGCTCTTCCGTGTCGGCTTGGCCGCGCTCATCGCGCGCCGCAATGGTCTGCGCTGCCCGGTAGTTCTCCACGACCTCAGGATGGTCGACTGAGATGTCGGCCGCACGGCGTTCGAAGTCGCCCATGGGGTAGCCGCGCTTCAGCATCAACTCACGAACCAACTGGTCCGCTTGCACGACGACCCCCTTGGGATTATCAATAAAGCGGTTCTGTAGAGCGTTCCAGGCTTGACTGAACCTGGCGGCCTCAGCAGGCGCCAACGGTGCGATAGTGAGCTGCTCGACGCGCTCTTCGCGGGCCTTGAGTTCCCTTTCCGCCTTTGTTCGTCCCCCAGCTCGCCAACCGTTCGATCGTATTCCGCACCGAACCGTTGCTGAAGCCTCGCGGATTGCCGCTTTCTTTGGACGAAGAACCATGCCGCCAGTGCAAGTAACGCAATGACTACAACACCGGCAACGATGAGCCATAGTGGGGAAATCATATTCATATGCAGTTCCTAATGATGGGTTAGCAAGGCTTAGAGATGAAAGCTGCCGCTGCCAAACAGTCCCAACAGACCGGTAATGATCAAATAGATCGCGACGATGAAGTTCAGCAGTCGCGGCATCACAAGGATCAGAATGCCCGCGACCAGGGCCACTAGCGGTCCAAACGTCAGATGGAGATTCATTGATACCTCACGCAAGTTGTGAAAACGGTCTGCATGCAACAACTAGCTTTTCGGGGCCGCCTCGCCTTTGCCTTCGGGTTTCCTTTCCTGGGCCTCTTGCAAAGTTCTCTGCTCCGTGGTGTGGCGTTGCGCCAGTGCCTGCGTTTGCACCTGGTGCTGCCGCTCGAGCTCCACTGCGCTCGCGCTGCTCGAGGGCTGTTTTGCAGCCCGTTCGTGATCGGCGGCTTGCTGCTGCTGAAGTTCCTGCCGTTGCTTTTCCTGGTTATCGCGCAACGCGTCCTGCTGCTGCTGGTTCACTTTGTCGCGTGCCACATCACCCGTGCTTGGGGCCGCGTAGTGGGCTACCGGGGGCAAGTCTGCCGCATGCACGGGAGCACGCTTTTCGGCCGCTGCATCCATGGCCGTTCTTGGGGCGCTCTGTGCTGATCCGGCCGAGCTCGCCTTGACGACGCCGCGGCCATTGAGTTCGGCTGGCTTAGGCGTGGCTGCGATCTCCGGTTTTCCGTGGTTGACCGATGCCGAGAGAGCGTGATTAGCCAACGCCGCCTGGCGATGCTGCATTTGTAGCGCCGTTGCCGGACGGTGCGGCGCGCGTGCGGCAGCCTGCTCCACCGCAGTCGGGCGTGCCGTAACGCCGCCCGTCCCGCCGTTGAAGCTAACCCGGTTGACCGTGGTGTTATTGACTATCGTCTGGGTATAGGTGTTGTGAATGTTGGTGACATTCACATGGCTCACCGCGGTGTTGTAATAAAATTTCTGATCCTGCCAATGCC
The DNA here is from genome assembly GCA_963713175.1 of uncultured Gammaproteobacteria bacterium. Classification (GTDB taxonomy): domain Bacteria; phylum Pseudomonadota; class Gammaproteobacteria; order Steroidobacterales; family Steroidobacteraceae; genus 13-2-20CM-66-19. The sequence continues at coordinate 336,596 of CAVQKW010000006.1, forward strand.
CGCCCGTGTAACCGCGGCCTGAATAGCCGAAGCCGTACGCGATGCCACCATAGAACCCAACCGTTTCGCCCCAATAGCCATTGTTCCAGACATACCCTCCGTTGCCCCATCCCCAATATCCGGGCGTCCAGAGCAACCCGACTTCGGGCGGTTGCACCCACGTGCCCGGTACCCAGAAGTAGCCGTTCTGCTGATCGTAGTCCCAATAGCCTGGAGCCCAGATCCCACCCTCCTCGACGAGGACCGGCTGTTCGTACACAGGCAGTGGGGGCGGTGCGAGCGTAACGGATACCGAGATCTGCGCTCTCGCGTACTCGGGAAGAGCGATCATCGTCAAACCCAGCGTCAACGCGCATGCCGCGAGGACAAGACGTGAATTGGATGTCTGTCTCATGATGATTGCTTTCCCTCGGAGGGGCGGCGCGCGGAATTGCGGCCGATCCTCGCCGATGGGCGATGAGAGCACCGACGCTACCCTTGGGTCGGGACGCTACCGAACATAGGACACGTCTGCGTTGCCGGGGTGCTTGACACTATGTTCGCTGGCGCACCGTGGCGTGACTGAGTTGAGCGGATGCTGCATGAGCCGATGATCTACATGACGCCGCACGCGCTCGAGAGCGCGAATCAGTATTCGCCACGCGAGCCGCAGCCCCGGTCGGAGGCCGGCACGGTATTCCAGGCCCACAAGATTCAACGCCCCCGCCTGTGGGAACAGTCGATGACCGGTCGCCCATCCAGGTATACCAAAGAGCTCACGCATGCTGCCATGCGGGCGCGCATCTTGGACTCAGCCACGTAGTGGTCGACGGCAAACCGCAGTCGCTGACAGCGACGCAGCATATAATCGTCGAGAGGGTGGCCACGGTCTTCGTGCGCGCAGGGCAGTGAGCACCACGATCAACCCACTCGCAGGTAAACCGGCGCCGGCTGCGTCTTGGGTCGATGTGGCAAAGCTGCTCGCCGCCTACGTCGACCTGCGGCCCGATCCGTCGGTGCCGTCGCAACGCGTTGTATTCGGCACTTCGGGTCATCGCGGCTGCTCGTTTGAGCGCAGCTTCAACGAATGGCATGTGTTGTCGATTACCCAGGCGATCTGCGAGTTCCGCAGAAAGCAGGGGATCGACGGGCCGCTGTACATTGGCGTCGACACCCATGCGTTGTCGCAGCCCGCGTTCGAAAGCGCACTGGAAGTACTGGCCGCCCACGGCGTGGAGACGATGATCGCCAGGGGCGGGGAATTCACGCCGACGCCAGCGATATCGCACGCGATCCTGGGTTACAACCGAGGTCGCGCCACCGGTTGGGCCGATGGCATTGTCGTGACACCCTCGCACAATCCCCCCGACAACGGCGGCTTCAAGTACAACACACCCAATGGTGGACCCGCCGACACCGAGGTCACGAGCTGGATTGAAAGGCGCGCCAACGTCCTGCTCGAGGGCGAACTGAAGGATGTGCGACGCCTGCCGTACCTGCAGGCACGGCGCGCCGCGACCACTCGCGAGCACGATTTTCTTGACCCCTACGTGAACGATCTGGCGCACGTCATCGATTTCGATGCGATCCGCGGCGCAGGAATTCATATGGGCGTGGATCCATTGGGCGGCGCGGGCGTGCACTACTGGGCACCGATTGCCGACCGCTACAAGCTCGATCTGACTGTGGTCAGTAGCGAGATCGATCCGCAGTTTCGGTTCATGACGCTGGACTGGGACGGGCGGATTCGCATGGATCCCTCCTCGTCTTATGCGATGCGGCGACTGATTGGTCTGAAGGATCACTACGACGTCGCCTTTGCCTGCGATACGGATCACGATCGACACGGTATCGTGACGCGAAGCAGCGGACTGCTTCCGCCGAATCACTACCTTGCGGTGCTGATTGACTATCTGTTCCAGCAGCGCCCGCGGTGGGAAGGGGCTGCTGCGATCGGCAAGACGCTGGTCAGCACTGCGCTGATTGATCGGGTGGCGAAACGGTTGGGGCGCAGGCTCTACGAAGTACCGGTCGGCTTCAAATGGTTCGTCGATGGTCTTCTCGATGGATCGCTTGGGGTCGCCTGCGAGGAAAGTGCCGGCGCATCCGTCGCCCGCATCGACGGCACGGTGTGGAGCACGGACAAGGACGGAATCGTCCCAGCGCTGCTGTCGGCCGAGATCACAGCGCGCGGCGGCCGCGATCCCGGTGAGCTGTATCGGCGCCTCGTTGAGGAGCTGGGCGAGCCGGCCGCTGATCGGGTCGAGGCGTCGGCAACCATCGGCCAGAAGGCCAAGCTGGCCAAGCTTTCGCCAGGACAGGTACGGAGCACCGAGCTGGCCGGCGAGAAGATCCAAAGCGTGCTCGACCGTGCGCCGGGCAACAACGCACCGATCGGCGGCATCAAGGTGATCGCGACCAGCGGCTGGTTTGCTGCGCGGCCCTCCGGTACCGAAGATATCTACAAGATCTACGCGGAGAGCTTCCGCGGTAATGATCATTTGCGCGACATCCTGCGCGAGGCGCAGGGCATCGTCGATGCGGCGCTGGCGGAACACTGACGGGGCGCCATGGTGGCAAGACGAGCGAAGCATGGCAGAGATGCCTACCTATGTACGTCGCCGCACGGACGCGCTCGCTGCGACCGAGCACACTCGGCATTCTGATGGACCGTCGGTAGAGCCGGTGTCCACCGTCAACTAGTAGAGAACTTAGATGAACGCAACATCGCAAGCACAGTATGGCTGGCGCCTGCAGCGTGGCAGTCGGGTTCGCGGGCGTGCTGATGCTGGCTGCGTGCGCATCCACCCCGGCGCCCACCGCAAGCCTGCAAGCCGCGCACCTGGCAATTTCGAACGCCGAGCGGGCAGAGGCCGGACACTACGCTCCCGGAGAGTTGGGTGAAGCACGTGACAAGCTCGCGTCCGCCGACACCGCCGTTTCGGAGCAGAGAATGACGATGGCGGAGCGGTTTGCGGATGAGTCGCGAGTCGAAGCAGAGCTCGCGTCCGCGAAGACCGCGGACGTCAAGGCCAAGACGGTGAATGATGAAATGACGCGCAGCAACGGTACTCTGCTCGACGAAATGCAGCGCAACTCGGAGACCAGTCATGAACACAATTAATCAGAGGGGCGTGATGCTGGGAAAGACGCTGATCGCCACCACCGTGGCTTCCGTGCTGCTCGCTGCCTGCGCGGCGGCACCTCTCAAGCCGGACGGCGCTGCGCAAGCGCGCGACAAGCTGACACAGCTGCAGTCTGATCCGAACCTGGCGAGCCGCGTGCCGCTGGCGATGAAGGAGGCGGACACCGCCGTACGCGTCGCCGAGCAACCGCAGGCCGATAAGGAGCTGGGAGCGTACCGGGTCTACCTGGCCGATCGAAAGGTCGATATCGCAAGAGCCCAGGCTGAGACCAGCTTCGCAGAAGATCAACGGACCACGCTCAGTGCACAGCGCGAAAGTGCCCGTCTTGATGCGCGCACGCGCGAAGCGGACGCCGCCAAGGGTCAGGTCGCGACGGCCCAAGCCGAAGGTGCCGAGCAGAAGGCGGCGGCTGATCAGGCGCGTAGTGACGCGGACGCCGCTCGGCTCGCCGCTGCAGGTTCCGAGCAGCAAGCCGCCGAGTTGCAACGACAGATTGACGTACTGCAGGCCAAGCATACGGATCGCGGGCTGGTGCTGACGCTCGGCGATGTGCTTTTCACCAGCGGGCAAGCCGATTTGAAGATGGGTGCCACGGGCAATCTGAACAAGCTCGTCGCCTTCCTCAATAGATATCCGGACCGCACTGTCGCCATCGAGGGATACACCGACAGCGTCGGCAGCGAAGACTACAACCAGGGGCTTTCCGAACGGCGCGCCGAGTCAGTGAAGTCGTATCTGACTGGGCAGGGTATCGGCTCAATGCGGCTCTCCGCATCGGGCAAGGGTAAGAACGACCCAGTGGCAGGCAACGATTCCGCGGCCGGGCGGCAGCAGAATCGCCGCGTCGAGGTCGTGATCAGCGATCCGCCGGCGGCGTCGAGGTGACACAAAGTTGACGGCAAGGATGCCTGGTTCGTATACGACCCGCGCAGTGGGAGCTGCGCGGGTCGTAACCTGTGCCCCTCGTACCGCGGAAATGTCCGGCCAAGCGCTCGCGGCTGTTGCGAGCTCCACGGGAGCCGGGTATCGCGGCGCGGCGAGCATCGTACGGGCTACGCAGTTGGGTGTCTGGGAAAATGCAGGCGGCGCTGACGCCCGGTCATTCGCCCGCGTGTTCCGGGCCCACGTGGGAGCCCGGCACTTCGATGACGCAGCTCGCAAGCAGACGTTGACGGTTCGGCCGAGGCTCTACACCACAATGTGCGATAACGCACAGACACTACCAGGCAACGCAGCGCATCACCTTAGCGCGTCCTTGCACGTGCTGGCCCTATGCCCCGCAACGTACTCCTCATCCTGGCGGATGCCGCGGAAGCGAAGGCCGTTCGCCGCGTCACTCGTCAACTCACGCGACGGTGCCTTCAACGTCGAGTGGGTGTCCAGCTGCGGCGATGCCATCAAACGACTGGCAACTCAAGGTGGGGAAGAGATCGCAGCGGTCGTGCTCGACCTGTTTCTGCCGGACAGCCAGGGAATCGAGACCTTCAGTACGCTGGTGCGCGCCTCTCCCCACATTCCAATCCTGGTCCTGAGCCATTTGCGCGACGAGGACGTCGCGAGGCTTGCCGTGCGGCGTGGAGCGCAAGACTATCTGCTTCAAGAACGCCTCGACGGTTATTCGTTGTCGAAGGCTTTGAACAACATGCTCGAGCGTTCGAGCGTACGCCGAAGCGCTGTTCCTGGAAAGGGAGCGCGCACAGGTCACGCTCAACTCGATCGGGGATGCCGTCATCAGCACCGACGTTGCAGGCAACGTCACCTACCTCAATGCGGTCGCCGAAAGCATGACTGGCTGGTCGCGACAGGAGGCATCCGGCCGACCGCTTCAGGAAGTGTTGCGGATCATCGACGGGGATAGCCGCGAACCCGCCTTGAATCCTCTCGCAATGGCGATTCTGCACAACGAGACCGTCGGCCTGAGCGCGCACTGTGTATCTGATCCGCCGCGACGGGTATCGAGTCTGCCATCGAAGACACCGCCGCTCCGATTCACGACCGCCGCGGGCAGGTGACGGGCGCCGTGATCGTTTTCCATGACGTCAGTGTGGCCCGCGCAATGTCGCTCAAGATGTCTTATTTGGCTCAACACGACTTCCTCACCGAGCTGCCCAATCGCATGTTGCTGAACGACCGACTGACGCAGGCGATAGCGGCTTGGCGCACCGTCACGGCAAATCTCTCGCGGTGCTATTCCTGGACGTGGATCACTTCAAGCACATCAACGACTCTCTGGGTCACAGGATTGGGGATCAGCTCCTCAAGTCGGTCGCACAACGCCTGGTGAGCTGCGTGCGCAGTTCTGACACCGTCAGCCGCCAGGGTGGGGATGAGTTCGTGGTTCTGCTCTCTGAAGTGAGTGCGCGCCGAAGATGCAGCGTTGACCGCCGACAAGATACTCTCCGCAGTGAGCAGACCGTACCGTATCGAGCATCAGGACCTGCACATCACAGTTAGCGTGGGCATTGGCGTATATCCCAATGACGGTGCGGACGCCGAAACACTGTTGAAGAACGCGGACCTTGCACTGTTCCACGCCAAGTCCCACGGCCGCAGCAACCAGCAGTTTTTCAGGCCGAACATGACGGTGCGCGCGGTTGAGGGAACCGCGAGGACGAGCGAGTTCCGAGCCTCGCCGAACCGACGAGCAGCCGAATGATCAGCGCAGGGTAAGGCGAACGGTAAACTCGCTCTGAGAGCGCTGCCTGGCGACGCAAGCACTGGGAGCGTGAGCTCGCGCTGTGCGGCGGGAGCGGCCGCAGCGGCTCTTATGTGCGCTAGCGTATAGGAAGCGGCGCTATGATGCGGGGCATAGAACTTGGTTGGTGTGACTGCGAAAATGACTGCGACCCGGGGCCTTCTGTCCAAACTGGCGACCGGAGGAGGAGGCGCGTCAGGTGTCCGCAGAGGATTGGGAAAATGAGCTGCGGAGAATGCGCACCAGGGACGGGTCCGCTGCGGCGGCACCGGTGCCCCGGAAGCGCCGCGGCGCCGCCGCAATTTCCGCGAAATCCGGCAGTAACGGCGACCAAGAGCCGCCCCGTGGCGCGTAAGCGAACCAAGGCGAGTGCAAGTGCAGGCGGCGCGCCGGTCACGACGGTCGTGGTGCTGCGCCTGTACGTCGCGGGCACGGCGCCCAATTCCGTCAAGGCTATCGCCAATCTGCAAGCGATTTGCGGGCGATACCTCAAGGGCTGCTACAAGTTGGAGATCGTCGACGTCTGTGAGCATCCGCGGCGCGCCTTGGCCGATGGCATCCTCGTCACACCCAGCCTCGCCAAGGTGTCGCCCGCACCGGCCTCGAATGTCATCGGCAACCTGAGTGACACGCGCAGCGTGTTGGCGGCGCTCGGATTGCGCGCCCCGGTAGAGATTGAATGAGGCCGCTGCCGCCCACGCGGAGTCCATCCGAGATGACGGCAGAGGCCGAGTTCAGGGACTGGGTCCGCCGGGTTGTCAAGGGAGCCGCTGAGATTCAGGCGTTCGAAGCGGGTGAGATCGACGCCGTCATGGACCCCGCGACCGGCGGTGCCATACTGCTGCCCGCTGCGCAAGCCGCGCTGCAGGGCTCGAGCCGCCTGGTTCTGAGCGCCCTCGATGCACTGCCTGGCGAGGTCTGTGTGCTCGATGCAGCCGCGACGGTCGTCATGACCAACAGGGCGTGGCGCGCATTTGCGGCCGCGCATGCCGGCGCGGGGCTCGGTGTCTGCGGGGGCGCCAATTTTTTCGCTGCGTGCCGCAACGCCGGCGTAGCGGAGCGCGCGCGCGCCGAAGCGGTCGCCGCAGGGCTTCGGGAGGTGTTGGCCGGCAGGCGCAAACAGTATCGCGGTGAGTATGTCTGCCACTCTGCGGGCGGACATCGTGCGTTCACGCTGAGAATCGCGCGGATTGCCCAGCTCGGCGCGGTGCACGCCGTCGTTACACGCGAGAACGTCAGCGAGCGCAGCCGCGCCAGGGCAGCGCGTGCCTCCAGGCGCGCCACAGCGAGCCGAATCGCGGCGGTGGCGCGGCAAGGTACTCCAAATCACTTGCTCGCCGCTCTGCCGGCCAAGGATTATGAGCGGCTACTGACCAGCCTCGAGCCGGTCACGCTCACTTACGGTGAGGTGCTCTACGAGCCCGGCCAAAAGATGCAGCACGTGTATTTTCCCAACGATTGCCTGGTGTCGCTGCTGACGGTCGTCGATCGCCACCGGGCTCTGGAAGTCGGCCTGGTCGGCCGTGAGGGTATGCTCGGTTCGCGCCTGGTACTGGGCATTACTACTTCCCCGGTTCGCGCTCTGGTGCAGGGAACTGGGACGGCCGTGCGAATGAAATCAGCGCGCTTTCTGCAGGAATTCCGCCGCAGCCCGGCGTTGCAGCGAGCATTGTTCAACTTTACCGATACGTTGATGCGCCAGATCACCCAGACCGCGGCGTGCAACCGCTTCCATACGGTCGGGGCACGGCTCGCACGTTGGCTGCTGATGACTCGCGAGCGCTTATCATCCGGTGAATTCTATCTGACGCATGAGTTTCTCGCAGACATGCTGGGCGTGCGCCGGGTGGGTGTGACGTCGGCTGCCAGCGCGTTACAACGCCGGAAACTGATCCGCTACCGACGCGGCACCATTACGATTCTCGATCAGCAGGGTCTCGAAGCCGCCGCCTGCTCCTGTTATCGGCAGGTCCGGCTCATGGGTCTCGAAGCCCGGTAGATCGTCAGGCGATATTCGAGCCTCGGCTACCTCGTCCTCAGTAGAGTCGCCAGGCCGACGAGCAGCCGAATGAGCAGCGCAGGTTGGCGAGTCAGAAATCGCATCGTGCGGCTGCGCGGATAGCTGCCCTTCACTACAGAGTCTGGCCCAAGCCGCTGGGCGATCACGCGGCGCTGTGCCTGCAGTCGCAGGCGCAGGGTTTCCCGCTGCTCGAGAACTGAGATGTCAGTGGTCGAGTTCACAGCTTGCTTCTGAGTAGGGCCAGATCCGCCGCCAGCTCCGCGCGTGTTGTCGCAAAGCTCTGGCCACTGAGCGCTGACAGGGCGGTAAGGCGACGCCACGCGAAGCCTGTTCCGAGTCCATAGACACCAATAAGCCCCGCCGCCACCGGGATTCGATATACGCTCTCCCAGCACAGTGCCAGGGCCAGGGCTCCGACGGAAAGCATGACGCACAGCAGGCAGGCAAAGCCCACAACCGCGCCGGCGATCATCTTCGACAGCCGTTTTTTCTCCTGCCGCCACTCAACTTGGGCAAGTTGCCCATGCAAAGCAGCCTGGTCGAACAAGGCCCCGCCAGCCGAACGTAGTATGCGAATGGCGCCCAGCGCATTCATCGCGGTGGAGTCCGGCGTCATGGTCGACAAAGTCTCACTGCCTGCTGCGACCCAGCAGGAAGCCGACGAGCACTCCCACGGCCGCGGTGATACCAATTGTCTGCCAGGGCTGTTCGCGTACGTAGCCGTCAGCAAGCTTGAGCGTATTGCGGGCGCGAACGGAAATCGCTTCAGGCATCTCCTCGACAAATGCCCTTGCCGCAGCGACCCGGGCATTGAGGCTGGCCTTGGCTCGAGCCAGGTCTTCACCGGTGAGCGAGGTGCTTGCTTTGATCAAGTCTTCCATGTCGGCGACGAAGTTTTGAAACTCTTGAGTAATGCCTGACGGCACCGTATCGGTCGCCGGGCTCTTTGTCGGTCCCGACCCGGCGCTGTGTCCGTTCGAGGCGAGCTCTGTGAGCGTAGGTTCTGGTTGCATGGTTAGCTCCTGGTAGCTGTTCGTCTTCGCTGGCCCGGTGATGGGCCAATGCTTCTGCGCAACGGTCCGGTCGGCCTTGCTTGAATCAAGCAGCTACCCTACGCGGTGCCTCGGGAGAAGGTCTGTTCGATTGCACGCTTAACGGAACGAAGCGGCTGGGTATGGATTGATTTGCCGTGCCTGTCGGGATTGCCCGTAGCATGTGCGCTACCGCACAGAGAAGCTCATGTTTGGCCGGGTAGCGTTAGCGCCTGAATCCAGACTTCGTCCTGAACGTCCTCGTCCCCCGACGGATTGTTCGAACTGGGTTCAGCAGGGTCCGCTGGCGGGGTCAATCACCGCTGGCGGCCTTTTTTTGTAGATCACGAACCACTGATCTTGCCTTGCCGCCGGGCAAGCCGTCGTTCACCGGCTCGCCACGTGCGCTGCCGTACAGACCCCATGGGGTGCCGCACGTTTAGTTGCCTCAATGCAAGCGAACCGACTTCATTCACGATGGCGACGAGCTGTGCCTTTGGAAAACATCGCGATCGGCGCCATCCCGAGATGGCCGCAAGTTTGGCTAGTGCTCATCGAAGCAGGACATGAGCGATGAAAGCTCTCGTTTATCTGGGTCCGCAGAAGAAAGCTCTCCAAGAGCGTCCGAAGCCGGTAATCGAGGCGCCCACGGATGCGATCGTCCGACTCAGCCGAACTACAATCTGCGGTACCGACCTGCATATCCTCAAGGGCGACGTCCCGAGCTGTCAGCCGGGCCGCATCCTGGGGCACGAGGGTGTAGGTGTCATCGAGCAGGTAGGTTCAGCCGTCACGGTTTTCAAGCCGGCAGACCGGGTTTTGATCTCTTGCATCAGCGCCTGCGGAAAATGCGCTTATTGCCGCAAGCTCATGTACTCGCACTGTGCGACCGGTGGGTGGATTCTCGGCAATCGCATCGACGGAACGCAGGCCGAGTTCGTCCGCATTCCCTACGCGGATACCAGCCTGTATCCGATTCCCGAGGGAGCCGATGAGGAGGGGCTGGTCATGCTGAGCGACATTCTGCCAACCGGCTTCGAGTGCGGCGTGCTCAACGGTAAGGTCCAGCCGGGGAGCACGGTGGCGATCATTGGCGCGGGTCCGGTTGGGCTGGCCGCTGTGCTCACCGCCCGGTTTTTTTCGCCGGCGGAGATCATCATGATCGATCTCGACGACAATCGCCTCGAAGTGGCGAAGCGCTTCGGAGCTACCACTGTAATCAACAGTGCCGACGGCAAGGCCGCGGAAAAGATCATGAAGAAGACAGGCGGGCACGGGGTCGACACGGCGATCGAGGCGGTCGGTATTCCGCAGACTTTCGAGTTGTGCGAGAAGCTCCTGGCTCCAGGCGGGATCCTGGCCAATGTCGGAGTGCATGGAACGAAGGTGGATCTGCATCTGGAGAACCTGTGGGACCGGAACATTACGATCACCACGCGGTTGGTCGATACCGTCAGCACACCTATGCTGCTCAACACTCTGCGGGCTCAAAGGATCGACCCGAAACCTCTGATCACTCATCGCTTCAGGCTCGGGGGCATCCTCGATGCCTACGAGACTTTTGCGCACGCGGCCGATACGCGCGCGCTGAAGGTGATCATTGAACATTGAGCCGCTCGAGGGTCACAACCGCCGCAAGGGAGATAAATCCATGAGCGAACAGAACCAATGTGCCACGTCTCCACCGCAGTCATGAAGCTAGCTGCCCGCTCGGCGCACGTCGTGGAGCGCCGCTCCGCCGTCGGCGCATCGCTCGTTACCCTGCCGGCATTCCGAGCAGCCCTCGATGCACGGGGCTTGGCACTGGGTGTCCTCGCGGTGCTCGCATCGGTTGTTGCCCTCTCCTGGGCACACGCCTTCCTGATACCGTTACTGCTGGGAGTCGTCGTTTCCTACACGCTGTATCCGCTCGTTGCCGGGCTTGAGGCAATCCGGATTCCCCGCGCCATCGGTGCAGTCATCGTGATAGCGAGTGTGATTGGCGCACTCGCATTCGGTGCCTACTCCTTGCGCGGACAAACGCAGAGAATCCTCACGGAGCTGCCCGAAGCGGCAGCCAAGTTGTCCTCCGGGATCGCGCGCATGCGCCTGAGCCAAACCGGCAACATGCAGACAATGCAAAACGCCGCGAGCGCGGTGGAAAAGGCTGCGACCCAGACCTCGGGCGGCGCCGCGCCGTCGCGTCAAGCTGCCACTCACGTCATCGTTGACCAGCCCAGGTTCAGGCTCAGTACCTTCCTTTGGGAGGGTTCGATGAGCACCCTCGAAGCGCTGAGCCAGGTAGCGATGGTGGTTTTACTGGTGTTCTTCCTGCTGCTCGGCGGGGACAGATTCAAGCGCAGCCTGGTAAGGCTCACGGGACCGTCGCTGTCCAAGAAGAAGATTACGGTACGCATCCTGGATGACATCAACGGTTCGATTCAGAAATACATGCTCATGTTGTTAACCACAAGTTTATTGGTGGCGTTGATCACCTGGGCGGTATTTCGCTGGCTGGGTCTGGAAAACGCCGGCGCGTGGGGCGCTGCCGCGGGACTTCTGCAAGTCGTTCCCTACCTTGGGCCGGGTGTGACGGCGGTCGCGAGCGGGATGGCGGCCTTCATACAATTCAACTCGGCGGCAATGGCACTGCTGGTTGCCGGCGCATCGCTGGCGATTGCCACCGTCATCGGAACCATCGTGGGTACCTGGATGACAGGGCGTATAGCCAACATAAATTCTGCCGCGATCTTCGTCTCACTGATGTTTTGGGGGTGGCTGTGGGGCATCTGGGGACTGCTGCTCAGCGTTCCAATCATCGTCATCACTAAAGTCGTCTCGCAACACGTGGAACAGCTGCACCCGATCGCGGAGTTGCTAGGTGATTCGCCTTGATTTCGACCCAGCGGGCGACGCGCCGGACAGTGCCCGACAGCCATTGAGAAACAGATTCACGGTGTGGTCGGCCCACGCGTCGAGCTCGCTTGGCGTCATGGGTGCACCCAGACCCATGGTGCGACGCTGCGGCTGAGCAACGACCATATGCAGAAACTGCGCGGCCGCGAAGCTTCGAAGCTCGACGCTCAGGTGCGGATCCGGCAGCTCGCGTGCGAGTAGATCGCCAATCAGCGTGGTCGCTTCCTGAGCCCAGCCCTCGTCATAGACCGCACGCACCAGATTGGGAAAGCGCGCCGCCTCGGCCGTAACGAGGCGGTGCAGCGCTATGGCCTGGGGGGAAAGCGCGGCGCGCAGGATGAATCCGGCAAGACGCCGCAGGATCCCCTGCAAAGTTGCGCCCGCGAGGAGCGGCACTCCGGGAGGTGGACGGATCTGCCCGATGATTCGGTGGACGACCGCCGCGAACAACGCCGCTTTATCGTCGAAGCGATGATAGAAGGTACGTTTCGAGATGCCGGCGCGCCCGGCCACCGCCTCGATGGATGTCGATCCGTAGCCCTCCGTGAGGAACAGCTCGGTGGCGACCTCCAGGATTCGATCGCGCAGCTCCAGGGCGGCGGCGCGCGAGGGCCTGCCGCCATGGCGTGCCTTGCGAGTGGGGGAGCGGCGAGGCTTCCTACCGGCGGCGATAGGCGAAACCACCCGATCGGCGCAAGCCGCCGGCACCATAGGAGCCGGAATAGGGCGTGCGGGAGTAGGGCGTGCGGGACGCATAGAAACCGCGTGGCTGCGAGTAGAACTGCGGCATCGGGCGAGCATACGCGAGCGCGGGCCGGTAGTAAGCCTGAGGCGCAGCGTAATACGGTGAAGGCTGCGGGTAATAGCCCGGCGGTTGTCCGTAGTACGCCGGGGGCGGTGCGTAGTACGCCGGCGGCCGCGCATAGGAATTGGACTGCGCGTAGTAGGTGGCCGGCCCCCCGTAGTAACCGGGCGCCGATGGGTATGGCGCCTGTGGTTGCTGTATGGACGCCGCTGCCGAGGCCATGACCAGCGGCAGGGAGGCAAGCCGCGCTGCGGCACCGATGACATGTACCAATGCCCATGGGGCGAAGAGCAAAGGACCGGCGGCAGCGGGCCTTATCGGTAGACACACGAGGGCTGCCGCGGCGACCGCGGCAAGAACTGTCTGCTTGCGTCCGGGCATGACTTCATCTCCTGCCGGGGGGATGCCCCGACCCACTCGCCAGACGGTACTCGTGCCGTCATGGAAACGCAACGGTACCGTTGCGTTAAAGAGAGCTCGTGCCGCAGCTAGCCCTTCCCGCCTCCGACGAGCAGCAGCGCAGCGCCGATCGCGATCGCTCCCACCCCGGCCCAGATGGGAATGTTGACCGTCTGCTTGTCCTTTATCGACAGCTCGATGGGTCCGAGCTTGGCTTCGTGCGTCTCCCTGGTATAGCTGAAACCGCCATACACCAGCCCCAGTACGCCAGCCACGATCAGTACCACGGCTGCCAGCTTGACTGCGTTCAATTTGCCTCCTCAGTACACGGTTGGATGAAACGAGTCTGACTGTCCGGCGAGCGCCCGGTGCTCTAAGTTTCTCGTCCCAGCTCGCGTCGCAGCGCTTCCTCGCGCGCATCCTCGACCGCCAGCAAGACACCATCGGCATCAGCGCGCGCCTCGTCTCTCGCGAAGACACCGGTGAGCATGCTGTCCGCGGTCAGTTCGCCCTGCTCGAAGAGCGCCCACATCTCTCGCGCAAACTCGGTTTGCAGAAGCTCCGGCGCGAAGCGGCCGAGCGTGCCGCGAATGTTGTTCACATCACGCTCGAGCATCGCGAGCGCGCCGTTGTTGCCCGCCGCATTCACGGCCTGGGGCAGATCGATGATCACCGGGCCAGCGGTCCCCACGAGCACGTTGAATTCCGAGAGATCGCCGTGGATCAGCCCAATGCTCAGCATGCGCACGATCTGCTGGATGAGGAAGCGGTGATACTCGCGCGCGGTCTCGGGCGACAGATCGACTTCGCCCAGGCGTGGGGCCGGGTTCCCGGCGGCATCGATGACCAGTTCCATGATCAGGGTGTCGTTGAAATAGCCGTAAGGCCTGGGCACGCGCACGCCGGCGGCGACGAGTTTGTACAGCGCGTCCACTTCGGCATTTTTCCACGCCGCTTCCTGCTGCTTGCGGCCGAAGCGGGTGCTCTTGCTGATGGCGCGCGCCTGGCGGCTGCCGCGCACTTTGCGCCCCTCCTGGTACCGTGCGCGCTTCTGGAAGCTGCGCTGCGCCATGTCTCGATAGACCTTCGCGCATCGGGTGTGCGCCCCCGAGCGCACCAGATACACCGTGGCTTCCTTGCCGCTCTTGAGCGAGCGGATGACCTCATCGATCACGCCATCATCGATCAGGGGTTGCAGCGGGGCGGGTGTCTTCATGAGTCCTTCACGGGGTGTTCGGGAACTGTTCGTCTGGCACGGTGTCCCATGGATGACCTTAGCGCAAACGACACATACAAAGAGTGGGTAGAATCCCACGCGCGGACGGTACGACGAGCGCTAACGCTCGCCCCCGCACCAGCCCCTTCCCCGGCGATGCGGCCAAACACCTGCAGAAAGAGAATCGAAATAAACGCTAACCCATTGTTTTAAGCGAGTTAGAAAGGCACCGATCGTATTTACCCGCTAAGTTGCCCGCTGCCAGCCTGATGCTTGAGCGCAGGTTTTTGCCCAAACCGTAGCGGGTAACAAACAACTGGTCCGGCGCGGTTCACGGTCGTTCGTCCGAGTGCGTTTTTCTGGTGGTAGCACTCGCTCCGCGAGGTCCGCAATTGACCCAGGAGCAGCCAGTCGAGGATGGACCTAAAGTATCTTGAAAGCGGCCACTCGCTCGGATGAGTGTGGGTTACCGGCTCTGGCGGCATTCACAAAGGCGGCAGTGCAAGTGAAACCGCTTTGCCTTTGAGCATCACGTATTTCGCGAGTGAAGGGTCAAGGCCTACTGCAGTCTTGATATCCTCGATAGGGTTGGGCGAGTCGCCAAGCCTTCCGAAGGCCGCGGCTGCGCCGCGCAGGAAGTAGGCCCGCGCCAGCTTGGGATCGAGGCGGATCGCTTCGGTCTCATCCTTTGCGGCACTTTCGTAGTCCTGTTGACGGAGGGCTACGTAGCCCCGTTCGCTCCACAACGCGGGGGTTTTCGGCTGCAAACCAATAGCCTTTGAGTAGTCCTCGCGCGCGTCGATGAAGTCACCCCGAGCATGGTAGATCCTCGCGCGCAGGCGCAGCGCGGGGACCAGTTTGGGGTTGATCCCTATGGAAGTGTCAAGGTCGTGCAGGGCCGCGTCGTTATCGGGTTGTGCCACATAGAAGACCCCACGGTTGTAGTAGACATAGGCGTTGCGGGGGGCCAATTTAATGGCTTCATTGTAATCATCGAGCGCATGCTGCTTATCGCCCGCGGCAAAATATCCAGCGGCCCGACTCGCAAACAAGAAAAAACGGGTGTTGCCCTCGAAGATATCCTGAGCCAGCGATTCCGTGCAGGCCTGAATGATCCTGGGTGGCGGCGTGTCCCCCTTCTCATTGATGCAGGCCTCGACCACGATGTGCCTCTCGTGACTGAGCTGTGCCTGGCACAAGACCGCCTGCGTATAGTCAATGGCTTCGGGGCTGACCATGCCCATGCACCTGGTGAACGCGTCCGGTGGAAGCTTTGGCAATGGTTGTTGGCCACGCGGCGCCGTGACCGTGATCTGCTGCTTTGTCTCGCCAGGGGTCGTCGGTGCCTGGTCAGAGCCGGTAGGCTTGGTGCTGTCTCCGGGTGGGTTGCCGGGCGCCTGACCGCTCTGGCTTGAGGGTTGAATTTGCGCTGCCGCCACCGCAGCGACGGACAATATTACCGGGAGTTGCCACCAGAACAGAAGCCGCATGGCCTCGCATCCTAAGCTTCACCGGGGGCAGCAGCCTAGTGTGCAAATTGCGATTAGCGCAATTGCGGTCGCGGGCGTCAAGTGAGGGGGCGGAGCGCGCCGCCGTGCGATCCGGAGTGGGTCAGTTCGGCCATATCCCGACGTTGGCGGCCATTGCGCGATTTTCTCGTTACCGGACGTTCGAGCCGATTTTTAGTGGCCCTCAACCGTGCGGCAATCTGAGTGACGTTCATGAAGCGATCCATTGCTCAGGTAGCTATCCTCGTTGTGGACTACGGCCCATAAAGCGCTGCACAGTGCCTCACTACACACCAATCGACTTCGCTGTCGCATTTATTGCTGTGGTCGTGCTTCCGGCCCTTTCGGCGTGGAACGGGAAATTGCTCGCTCGCGCGGTCGGCGAACGTCACCCCCTGGCTGTCCGGTATTGGCGGGTGATTCTCAGAAGCGGGGCCATGATCCTGCTTGTAGTCATCGCATGGCTTCGACTTGGACGATCGTTCTCTGCGCTAGGCCTTGAGTTGCCCATCGGTATCCGGGGATTGGTCGGCTTCGCCATTGATGTTGCGCTCGCTGCAAACTGTTTGTACGTGATCCTGCTCCGGAAATTCTCAGCGGCAGAGTTGGATTCGATTCGCCAACGCTTTCGCCGCATGCAAGGAGATAGGGTTCTGCCGCAGACTCGTGGCGAGCACCTGCTATTTATCGCGATGGCCATTATCGGGAGCAGCTTCGAGGAGCTGGTCTATCGGGGCTTTCTAATCTGGTTCTTCTCGCCGATTGCGGGCGTGGCCGGCGCTATCCTAGTCTCCTCCGTCGCATTTGGCTTCGCGCATGCATATCTTGGCCGGTTCGCAATGGTTCGCACTGGAGGCGTCGGGCTGGTGCTCGGTATCGCCTATGGCGTGAGTAGAAGCCTGTGGTGGCTCATGCTCGCGCACATACTGATGAACCTCAACTCCCGCGGCGCTTCATTCGGCGTTCGCAGCGAGACGTGGGGCCGCAGGTCGCATGACTGATCGCCCAATTCGCTGTCGGAATAGTAACCGTGGTCAGCCGTCCGTGGTCCGGGATCTCTCGCCGATGGCTACAGATAAGAAAGACGGGCGACTTGTGGCGACGGCCTGCTTCGCCCGTTCGCGCTGATTCAAGATGCTGTCCTGTTGGTGTTGATTGCGGCGCGTGGAGTGGCGCAAGAGTATCAGCATGGGAATGGCGAGAAGCTGGGAGAGGTTCACTTCGCCACATCCTGCAATGAACCTGCACAGAGCGATTTTAATCGCGCCGTAGCCCTGCTTCATTCCTTTCAGTTCAGCCGTGCCATCGAAGGATTTAACGCGGTTCTGCAGAAAGACCCCGGGTGCGCCATCGCGTACTGGGGAATCGCTCTTAGCGATTGGAGCAATCCTTTCGCACCGGGACAAAAAGACAAGGGCCAGTTGCAACTCGGGCGGCAGAGCGCCGAACGAGGCGAAGAGCTGGGCGCAAAGGCGGAGCGCGAACGCGCCTATCTCGCGGCAGTCGGCAAGCTTTACGGCGATTTCGAAAGCACGCCGCAGCAAGTGCGCTTGCTCGCCTATCGCGATGCCATGGGGGGTGTTGCGGCAAAATATCCGGAAGACGACGAAGCGCAGACCTTCTACGCATTGGCGCTCCGACAAGCGCGGTGTCGGCGGTTCTAGCGGCGACTATGACATGGCGACCACTGCCGATTTCACGTCGGACGCTGGTGCTGCGGTCTCGTGGCTCAAGGCCCAACCACAGGTTGATCCGCTCCACGTCGGTGTCCTCGGACATTCAGAGGGTGGCATCATTGCCCCTGCCGTTGCCGCTCGCGACAAGAGCATCTCCTTTGTGGTCATGATCGCCGGACCAGGCATCCGCGGGGACAGGTTATTCGTCCTCCAGTCAGCGATGACGGCCAAGGCTTACGGTGCGCCGGATGACTACATAGCCAGACGTAAGGTCTTCGACCAGAAGCTGTTCGACGCCGTTGCTTCTGCGTCATCCGACGTGTGGACAGCGAAATAATTATCGAGAAATTACATAAATAATGTTCTATAAGTGTTTGAATATGGTGCCCGGGAGACGACTCCAGCCGGTGAACTTTCTCTTCTGGAATCAGACAGTTGGATCTTCGACGCCGCCTTGTTACCCAGAAAGTTACCCATGCCAATGGCGCGCTGGGGTGGGACCACTTGGCATCTGTTGGGCTCGCATGAGCCGGCTGGTCACCCTGGAGACGTTTCTGACATTCGTCGCGCGACGCGGCTTACCACCCGCGATCACCCGCTCCATGAGTAATGAGATTGTCTGCTGCCATTGACGCGTTCGGCCGTGTTTGACCTGAACGCATCGGTGATGAACGCCAGGTATCGGGCAACCCGCTATAGTGTTGGGTTTCTTGAGTCTTTGTCCAGCCACTCCGCGCTTTCCAAGGCGGTGACTTGTGATGCGGAGTCTAAACGTCTCTCATCGACCAAAGGCTATCCGCAGAATCGCCAAGAGCCCCGCGACGGCTAATCCACAACAGCCGAAGCGCGCCGTTAGCAGCGATACAACGGCGGGCTCATCGCCGACGTTCGCGGTTAAACGTCGCATTTTAGCGTTGATCTGGACATGAGCACTGTACGGGAACCGCACCGACCGCAGGTAGTGAGCCACTGTATTTTTCCGTTCCACAAGTGCTTGGCGTCGAGGCGGCCGTCACTGTGAGTCTAGAGTCCTTCATCGACGGCCGGTTGAGCCGCATTCGTTGTCTTGATAAAGAGCAGAGGGAACCGTCATGACCGCGACTTTGGCCACGCCCGCAAGCAATGCGATCGTCAATCCTGCGGACGAGAGGCCGCTGTCTCCCTGGTGGCTGCGCGCCATCGTGATCGTAATGGTGATCGGTTTCACTGTGCTGATTGCGATCACGGCACTCGCCTACCGCAACGCGCCGCCGATTCCGCACATCGTTGCCGACCCGCAAGGCAAGCCTCTGTTCACCGACGCCGACATCGGCGATGGCCAGGCAGTGTTCCTGAAATACGGATTGATGGATAACGGCAGCATCTGGGGTCACGGCGCCTACCTCGGGCCGGACTATTCGGCAGCAAGCCTTGCACTCGATGGGACAGGATACCGCGGCGGCGCTGGCGCAGACGCAATTCGATAAGCCGCTCGGGCAACTGGACCCGATGCAGCGCGCCGGGCTGCAAGCCGAAGTTGCGCTGGTGCTGAAAACCAATCGCTACGATCCCGTCAGCGGTGTACTGACACTGACTTCAGCGGAAGCGCAGGCGTGGCGGCAGCAGATCGGCTACTGGACCGACTACTTCAAGCATCCCGCCAGCAACGGGGGGTTGAAACCGAACTTGATAAGCGACCCGGCCGAACTGCGTGCGTTCACCGCGTTCGTGACTTGGGCGGCATGGGCCTCCGTGGCAAATCGGCCCGGCCAGAATCATTCTTATACCAACAACTTTCCCTACGATCCCAGCGTTGGCAATACACCGATCCCCGGCGCGATTCTGTGGAGCGCATTGAGCTTGCTGGTGTTGCTGGCCGGTATCGCCGCGGTCCTCCTGGCATTTGGAAAGTTCGACTATCTGGGCTGGATCAGTCGCGGCCATGTGATCCGCCCCTACGCGCAGCCCGGCGAAGCCAGTCCCGGCCAACGCGCGCTGGTCAAGTTCTATGTCGTCGTCGCGGTGGTGTTTCTGTTCCAGACCCTGGTGGGCGGCGCCACCGCGCACTATCGCGCCGACCCGAGCAGTTTCTATGGCTTCCAACTCGAGAACATCTTTCCGAGCAATTTGATGCGTACCTGGCATCTGCAGAGCGCCATCATGTGGATCGCCACCTCGTACGTGGCCGCCGCGCTGTTTCTGGGTCGCACCCTGCGCCGCGACGAGCCGCACGGTCTTGCGATGTGGACGCACCTGCTGTTCGTCGCGTTCGTTGCGGTGATCGTTGGCAGTCTGCTCGGCGAATGGGCCGGCATCTCGCAACTGCTGGGCCACTGGTGGTTCTGGATCGGCAACCAGGGTTGGGAATATCTGGAGCTGGGCCGCATCTGGCAATACCTACTGGCGATAGGCCTGCTGGTCTGGTTTGCGCTGCTTTGGTGGGTGGCGCGTCCCAGCAAGGTGGAAAACGTCGAAGCGCGGCCGATCGTATGGATGTTTTTCGTCGCCGCTCTGTCGATCCCGCTGTTCTACCTCCCGGCGCTGTTCTTCGGTGCAAAGACCAATTACACGGTGGTAGACACCTGGCGCTTCTGGATCATCCATCTATGGGTCGAGGGCTTCTTCGAGTTCTTCGCAACAACCATAGTGGCGCTGGCCCTCTACCAGCTCGGTCTGACCCGCCGCAACACGGCATTGCGAGTGATCTATCTGGATGCGATCCTGTACTTCCTCGGCGGACTGATCGGTACCGGCCATCATTGGTATTTCACGGGCCAGACCGGCTTCAACATGGCGATGTCGGCGCTGTTTTCCGTGCTGGAAGTTGTGCCCTTGACTCTGCTGACGCTCGATGCGTGGGATTTCGTGCGCACGACGCGCAGCGAGGGCGAAGTGGCACACAAGCCGATTGCGATCCCTCACAAATGGACGTTTTACTTTCTGATGGCGGTTGGCTTCTGGAACTTCGTCGGCGCAGGCATGTTCGGATTTCTGATCAATCTTCCGATCGTCAGTTATTACGAAGTCGGCACGCAATTGACGCCTAACCACGGTCACGCCGCCATGATGGGCGTGTTCGGCATGCTGGCGATTGCGTTAATGGTATTTGTGCTGCGTCAGACCAGCGACGAAGCGCGCTGGGCGGGCATCGAAAAATACGTCAAGACTGCTTTTTTCGGGACCAACATTGGCTTGGCGATGATGGTGATGTTCAGTCTGTTCCCCAGCGGCGTGCTACAAGTCTGGGACGTCGTGCAGCACGGCTACTGGCATGCGCGTAGTCTCGATTATATTGGCAGCGGACGTTCGCACCTGATTGAATGGCTGCGCCTGCCGGGCGATCTGGTCTTCATCTTCTTTGGCGCGATACCGTTGGTGATTGCATCAATCAAGGGTTATTTGGGCGTGCGCGCGCACGCAGCGCCGGGCGCCGCCAGATCTGCTTGAACAGAAGGAGCCTTTTAAGTGAAGCCGAAACTGCTTCAGGCTGCTGGCATCTAAATGAGCGGACTCTACTACCAGCCAGGACCAAACTCGGGTGTCAGGTCACAGCAAGGATGCGTCGCCCGAACTTATCCGCATCGTCAGTGAAGCTCATGGCTGTCTTATGAAGTATCGGAAGCTGGGAGATAGTGAACTTCTGATTTCAGAGATTGGGTTCGGCTCGTGGCTTACATTCACCGATCCGCAGCGCAAGCAGCTCGCCATATCGTGTGTCCATCGCGCGCTCGATCTCGGAATCAATTTCCTGGATACGGCGAACGTCTATGGCCGGGGCGCCGCCGAGACGGTTCTTGGCGAAGCACTGACAGGCGTCAAACGCGAAAGCTATGTGCTGGCGACCAAGCTGTTCTTCCCGATGAGTAATACCGACCACGGCTTGTCGCGGGAGCAGATTCAAAAGCAGCTGGATGCGTCACTGAAGCGACTGAAGGTCCGCTACATTGACCTGTACCAGTGCCATCGATACGACTTCGACACACCGCTGGAAGAGACTATGGAGGCGCTGACTCAGGCGGTGACGTCAGGAAAGGTACGCTACATCGGCTTCTCCGAATGGCCTCTCGAGCGGATCGAGGCAGCGCTGGAGCTGAAGAACGTTGTCCGCTTTGTCTCAAGTCAACCGCAGTATTCTCTGTTACATCGCGAACCTGAGAACGGCTTGCTGTCTTTATCAGCTAAATCCGGGATTTCGCAGGTAGTCTGGTCGCCGCTTGCACAAGGAGTTCTTACCGGGAAGTATTTGCCGAACTCGCCGGTTCCCGCGAACAGTCGTGCTGCGGACCCTGCAATGGGCGCATTCCTAAATCTGGACTGGTTGACACCGGCGACTCTTGAAGCGGTGCAAGAGGTGAGACAGCTGGCGGCCAATGCGAACCTTACTCTCCCCCAGTTCGCGCTTGCGTGGGTTCTGAGACAGCCGAACGTCACTTCGGCGATTGTTGGGGCATCGCGTCCCGAGCAGGTAAACGATAACGCAACTGCTTCGGGCGCGCATGTGGACTCCTCGCTGTTTACGGAAGCGGAGCGGCTACTTCCGAGTCGCTGATCGATTGCCAATGGGCTCGGGTCTGCCCCCGATTTGCAAGAATGCGGCGCGCGCAATGAGTGCCATGCGATTTTGTGGCAGGGGAGGAACTCAAGTGGCGCGCCTCGCGTGGCGAGAGCGGGTAGAATCGTCTGGTGTGATTCGCCTGCCTCAAACGCAGAATCACGCTCCTGAAGCACGAATCCATTACCAATAAGTTACATTAATAATGTACTGTAAATTCTTGATAAGAATGCCCGGGAGAGGACTCGAACCTCCACGGTGTTACCCGCTAGTACCTGAAACTAGTGCGTCTACCAATTCCGCCACCCGGGCAGGCGAGGGAAGGCGGCGAAATGTACGCACGGGGTCGGGGGCTGTCAATTGAGGGGCGTAGCGGCAAACACGGCCGGCGCGACCGCACGCGCCCAAGCGCCGGGGAGCCCGCGCGGCGGCAAGGCGCGCGGCAGTCACCCGCAGAGCCCCGCGACATCCACCGCCCGCGTTGCGCCACGCACGAAGCCCGCTCGGGGCAGCACGCAGCTGCGCCCGGGTGCGAGCGTCGAGGGCACGGTGAGCGCCAACCGCGCCGGCTACGGCTTCCTGCGGGTCGAAGGGGTGAAGGACAGCGTGTTCCTGTCGCCGCCCGAGATGCGCGGCGTGATGCACGGTGATCGGCTGCGCGTGCAGCTGACGCGCGACTCGAGCGACCGCTGGTAGGCACGGTCGAACAGGTGCTGGAGCGCGGCGTCACGGCCTTCCTCGGTACGGTGGAGGTGCAGGGGCGCGCGCCTGGGTGACCGCCGCGGACCGCCGCCTGCAGCTGCGCTGCGCGGTGGCCCCCTCGGACCTCAACGGCGCCCGCGGCGCGGGACTGGGTGATCGCGAGGATCATCCGTCACGCGAGCGCAGCCTCCGCGGCGCAGGCCGCCATCGTGAAGCGCCTGGATCCGGACCGCCCGGTGGAGCTCGCCACCGAATCGGCGATCGCGCGCTTTGATCTGCCGCACGAGTTTCCGACGGCCGCGCTGCGCGAAGCGCAGGCTTCGGCGAGCAGGTGGATGCGCGCGAGGCGCAGCAGCGGGTCGATCTGCGCGAGCTGCCGCTGGTCACGATCGATGGCGAGGACGCCCGCGACTTCGACGATGCCGTGTACGCCGAGGCGCATCCGGCGGGCTTTCGGCTCATCGTCGCGATCGCGGATGTCAGCCACTACGTGCGCCCGGGGACGGCGGTCGACGCCGCGGCGCAGCTGCGCGGGCACCTCGGTCTATTTCCCGACGCGCGTGCTGCCGATGCTGCCGACGGCGCTCTCGGATCACCTGTGCTCGCTCGCCCCGCACGTCGATCGGCTGTGCTTTGCGGCCGACATGCTGGTGACCAGGAACGGGGCGCTGAAGAGCGCGCGTTTCTATCCGGCGGTGATGCGCTCGGCGGCCCGCCTTACCTACACGCTGGCGAACGACGCGCTGTTCGACGGACGCCCCGCGGCCGCGGCAACAGCTCGGACCGCTGGTCGATCGGCTGCTGGTGCTGGTCGATGTCTATCGCGCGCTCTCCAAGGCGCGCAGCCGCCGCGGCGCGCTGGACTTCGATGCGCCGGAAGCCGAGTTCGTCATCGACGCCGGCGAGCGGGTGCGCGCCATCGAGCTGCGTGCGCGCAACGATGCGCATCGGCTGATCGAGGAGTGCATGATCCTCGCGAACGTCGCGGTCGCACAGGAGCTGGAGAAGGCACGCGTGCCGACGCCTCTATCGCGTGCACGGCAAGCCCGAGGAGGAGAAGCTCGAGCGGCTCACGACGACATTGGCGGCGCTCGGCATCGACGCGCGGATTCCGAAGTCCGTGACGCCACGCGATCTGCAGGCGATCGCACGCCGCGTGAGCGATGCGTCCGAGCGGCCATTCATCGAGTCGCTGGTGGTCCGCGCGATGCCGCAGGCGATCTACCAGCCCACCAACATCGGCCACTTCGGCCTCGCGCTGACCCACTACGCGCATTTCACCTCGCCCATCCGCCGCTATCCGGACCTGGTGGTGCACCGGACGCTGAAGAGCCTGATCGGCGCGCCGGGCGGCTCTGCCGTTCGCTATCAGACCGGGGAGCTGGCCGCGCTGGGCGAGAGCACCTCGCGGCTCGAGAAGCGGGCGGACGAGGCGGACCGCTACGTCGGCAGCTTTCTGAAGTGCACGTATCTCAAGGAGCGCATCGGCCAGACGTTTCCGGGGCTCATCACGACGGTGGTGGAGTTTGGCTGCTTCGTGCAGCTCCTGGAGGTCGCGGTCGACGGGCTGCTGCACCTCGACAACCTGCGCGACGACGAGTACGTGATGGAGGACGACGGCCACGCCTGGCGCGGCCAGCGCAGCGGGCGGCGCCTGCGCATCGGCAGCCACATCCGGGTCATGGTCACGGCGGTGAACCCCATCGAAGGTCTCATCGACCTGGCATTGGTCGAGGAGAGCTGACCGAACGAGCCGGCGGCGGGCGATGGCGCGATGAAGGACACGGAGACCATTTTCGGGCTGCATGCGGTGCGCGCGATGCTCGAGCGGCATCCGCAGCGCGTTCGGCGGTGCACCTTGCCGAGCAGCGCGATGATCCGCGGGTGCGCGTCATATCGACCTCGCGCGGCAGCCGAGCTCGAGGTTTCGCGCCTCGACGCGCAGGCCCTCAAGCAGATGCTGGGCGACGTGGCGCATCAGGGGGTTGCTGCCGATATCGCCCCGCTTCCTCCCTGGACCGAGGATGACCTCCTCGGGGCACTGCAGGACGAGAAGACACCGCTGCTGCTCGCCCTCGACGGCGTGCAGGATCCCCACAACCTGGGCGCCTGCCTGCGCACTGCCGACGCCTGCGGCGCGCTGGCGGTGATCGTGCCCAGAGACCGCGCCGCGCAGTTGACCCCCACGGTGCGCAAGGTGGCGGTCGGGGCGGCCGAGACCACCCCCGTGGTCGCGGTGACCAACCTCGTGCGCACCCTGAAGCTTCTGAAGGACGCCAGGCTCTGGGTGGTCGGTGCGGATGCCGGCGGGCGCCAGCGCCGCGCACGAAGTGGACCTCAGCGGGCCCGTAGTCCTGGTGCTGGGGGCCGAGGGCGCGGGACTGCGCCACCTGACGCGGCAGAACTGCGATTTCCTGGTGCGGCTGCCGCAGCTGGGCGCGGTCGAGAGCCTGAACGTTCGGTGGCCGCCGGGATGCTGCTCTACGAGGCGGTGCGGCAACGCGGCAGCGCCTGAACCAGCCAAGGCCTTGATCCTCAAGCTCGCAGGGTGCTCCCGGCATTGCACCGTGGAGGCGCTTTGAGTATGCTTCGCGCCCCTTTTAAAGGGGCGTCCGCCGGGCCGGTGAGCTCGTCGGCGCATCTCCTTGCCGCACCGGCGAAAGCCTTGAGTCGGGCGGCTTAACCCGTAAGGAGTTAGACAGATGAGGCATTACGAAATCGTATTCCTGGTCCATCCCGATCAGAGCGAGCAGGTGCCCGCGATGATCGAGCGCTACAAAGGCATGATCGCCGCCGGCGGAGGGCACGTGCACCGCCTGGAGGACTGGGGCCGGCGCCAGCTGGCCTATCCGATCGCCAAGGTCCACAAGGCGCACTACGTGCTGATGAACATCGAGTGCGACCAGAAGACGCTCGATGAGCTGACCGGCGCTTTCCGCTTCAGCGACGCGGTGCTGCGCCACCTGGTGGTGAACATGGATGCCGCCGTGACCGAGCCCTCGCCGATGGCCAAGGCCGCGGACGAGGAGGGCGAGGGTGGCGGGCGCCGCCGCGAGCGCTCGCGCGAGGAGTCGCCGGCCAGCACCGACGACGATGACAACACCGACGGCCGACAACGCGTAAGGCCACGAGGGACTGATCCATGCGCAATGTCCAGAGGACACAGCGGGGGCGGCGGCGGCAGCCGTTTCTCACGTCGCAAGAAGTTCTGCCGCTTCACCGCCGAGGGCGTGAAGTACATCGATTACAAGGATCTCGCCACCCTCAAGGGCTACGTCACCGAGACCGGCAAGATCGTGCCGAGCCGCATCACGGGCACCAAGTCCTTCTACCAGCGCCAGCTGGCGGTCGCGATCAAGCGCGCGCGCTTCCTGGCGCTGCTGCCCTACACCGACCAGCACTGAGGGGCGAGGCGATGGAAGTCATTCTGCTGCAGAAAGTCGCCAACCTCGGCAACATCGGCGACCGCGTCAAGGTGCGCTCGGGCTACGGGCGCAACTACCTGCTGCCGCAGGGCAAGGCGACGCTCGCGACGCCGGACAACATCGCAGCGCTTCGAGGCGCGGCGCGCCGAGCTCGAGCGCGCGGCGCGCGAGCATCTGACCTCGGCGAGCGAGCGCGCCGAGGGCCTGAAGGACTTCAAGCTCACCATCCACGCCAAGGCCGGCACCGAAGGCAAGCTCTTCGGCTCGATCGGTACCACCGACATCGCGGAGGCCTGCACGCGCGCGGGCTTCAAGATCGAGCGCAGCGAAGTGCGCCTGCCGCACGGGCCGCTGCGTGCGCTCGGCGAGCACGCGATCATCCTGCATCTGCACGCCGACGTCGACGTGCCGCTGGCGGTCTCGATCGTCGCCGAAGAGTAAGCCGTAACAGCGGTGGCCGGTTCCGCCAAAGCGCGCGATTCGGGCTCGGTCGCACTGCTGGACGCGCCGACCCCTCCGCACTCGGTAGAGGCCGAGCAGGCGGTGCTCGGCGGGCTGCTGATCGATCCCACCGCCTGGGACAACGTCGCGGACGCGGTGCGGGAGGAGGACTTCTACCGCCCCGACCACCGGCTGATCTTCGCCGCCATCGCCGCGGTCGCAGGCGAAGGCAAGCCCTGCGACGTGGTCACCGTGTCCGAGCACCTGGAGCGCAACGGCCAGCTCGAGAAGGCCGGCGGACTCGCCTACCTCAGCTCCACAGCGCGCGACACCCCGACCGCCGCCAACGTGCGCGCCTATGCGGAGATCGTGCGTGAGCGCTCGCTGCTGCGGCAGCTCATCGAGGCCGGCACCCAGATCGCCTCTGGCGGTGTTCAACAACGACGGCCAGACCGCCCGCGAGCTGGTCGACCGCGCCGAGCAGCGGGTGTTCGAGATCGCCGAAGGCAGCTTTCGCGGCCGCGACGGCGCGCGGGCGGTGCGCGATCTGCTGCCTGGCGGTCATCGATCAGATCGACGAGTGGCACGCCAACCCCGACAAGCTGCGCGGCCTGCCGACCGGGTTCACCGACTTCGACAAGATCACCGGCGGCCTGCGGGCCGGCGATCTCGTCATCATCGCCGGCCGGCCGTCGATGGGTAAGACGACGCTCGCCGTCAACATGGCCGAGTACGCCGCCGTGCATCCGGGCACACGCGCTTCGGTCGCGGTCTTCAGCATGGAGATGCCCTCCGAGCAGGTGATCACCCGCATGCTGGCCTCGGTCGGCGGGGTGCCGCTCTCCAGCCTGCGCAGCGGGCGCATTTCGGATGACGACTGGGTGCGCATCACGGGCGCCACCAGTCAGCTCTCGGAAGCCAAGATTTTCGTCGACGAGACCCCGGCGCTGAACCCGACCGAATTGCGTGCGCGTGCCCGGCGCGTGAAGCGCGAGCATGGCCTGGATCTCGTCGTGGTCGACTACCTGCAGCTCATGCAGGTGCCGGGCACCAAGGAGAACCGCGCCACGGAAATCGCCGAGATCTCGCCGCGGGCTCAAGGCGCTCGCCAAGGAGCTGGCGGTGCCGGTCATCGCGCTATCGCAGCTCAATCGCGGCGTGGAGCAGCGCGAGCACAAGAAGCCGGTGATGTCGGATCTGAGGGAATCCGGCGCAATCGAACAGGACGCTGACATCATCCTGCTCATCTACCGCGAAGAAGTCTACGACCGCAACACCACCAAGAAGGGCATCGCGGAGATCGATCTCGTCAAGCACCGCAACGGCGAGATCGGCACGTTTCTGCTCACCTTCCAGGGTCAGTACACGCGCTTCGCCAACTACGCCTCCGACGCGTACGCCGAGGGCGTGCTGCGGTGAGCCGGCTCATCCGGGCCGTCATCGACACACGCGCCCTGCGGCACAACCTCGATACCATCCGCGAGCGCGTGCGCCGCGCGCGCGTCATGGCGGTGGTCAAGGCCAACGCCTACGGCCACGGGCTCGTACCTACGGCACTCGCGCTGGCGGATGCGGATGCCTTCGCCGTAGCGCGGCTCGAAGAGGGGCTGGCGCTGCGCGCCGCTGGCATCATCCAGCCGATCGTGCTGCTCGAGGGCGTGTTCACCGCCGAGCAGCTGCTGGAGGCCGCGCGCCACGGGTTCGATCTCGTGGTGCACGATGAGCTGCAGATCGAGCTGCTGGAGGAGATGACCGGCGCGCACCGCTTCGTGCTGTGGCTCAAGATCGACAGCGGCATGAACCGCCTCGGCTTCCCGCCGCAGCAGTTCGCCGCCGCGCTCGAGCGCGTGCAGCGCCTGAAGCCCGCGCCGCTCGAGATCCGCCTCCTCACGCACCTTGCCTGCGCGGACGAGCGTGACAACCGCAAGACCAACGAGCAGCTGGCGCGATTCCGGCAGGCGATCCATGGCCTTGACTACCGCGTGAGCATCGCCAACTCCGCCGGGCTGTTCGGCAGCGCGCATCTGCATTGCGACTGGGTGCGTCCGGGGCTCGCCCTGTACGGGGCGTCGCCCTTTGCCGATGTCTCGGGCGCGGAGCTCGGGCTGCAGCCGGTGATGAGTCTCGAGACGTCCGTGATCGCGCTGCGCCGTGTGGCGCGCGGGGAGAGCGTTGGCTACAGCGGCGCCTGGACCGCAACGCGCGACTCGCATATCGCGATCGTGGCGGCGGGCTATGGCGACGGGCTGCCCCGCAATCTCGCCGACGGCACGCCGGTGCTGATCGCCGGCACGCGCTCCCCGCTCGTCGGCCGCGTGTCGATGGATATGATCGCGGTCGATGTGTCGGCGCTGCCCGAGGTACACGTGGGTACCCCCGCGGTCCTGTGGGGTGCGGGGCTCGCGGTGGAGGAGATCGCCCGCCACGCCGGGACGATTCCTTACGAGCTCTTGTGCGGGGTGAGCCAGCGCGTGCCGCTCGAGCTGCGCTGACTCCCTAAGCTGCCCCGGCCGCAATCGGCTTACCGGCAATGGTGCGGCTCGCTATGCTCGAGCCTCTACCGAGGCAGGGCGGCGCCATGAATGACTCGCAAGCCGGTGAGCACCGCGCGACGTTCGACTGCGAGATCACCTTTCTCAACGGCGGCGGCAGCCAGGGCCAGGGGTTTCGCCTCGACATCCGCGGCGATGAGATCAGCGACCGTCAGCTCGCGGACGCGCTGGTGCGCGACACGCGCCCGCTCACGCATCGAGCTCGTCGCCAATACCGGCCCGTATCTGACTGCGTGCGCCGCGAGCGCTCTCATGGAGCGCGGTGCGGTGCTGGTGGGGATCGACTCGCTCAACATCGACGACACCGCAGACGGTGAACGGCCGGTGCACACGATCCTGCTGCATTCCGGGATCGCCATCGTCGAACACCTGCGCGGGCTCGAGCAGCTGCCGGCTCACGGGTTCAGCTTCAGCGCCGTGCCACCGGCGATCCGCGCGATGGGCTCGTTTGCGGTGCGCGCCTTCGCGCGGGTCTAGTTGAGGAAGAACCCCATCTTGACGCCCGCGAGCTGGATGACGTCGTTGTCGTTCAGCTTGGTCGCCGTGGCACCGATCGCCGTGCCATTCAGCAGCGGAAAGTCGTTCTCCTTGCCGCTGTCGACGTGCACGATGTAGTAGGCCTCCGCGCGCCGCGTAATCGCCGCCACCTGCACGCCGGGTCTGCCGAGCGTGGTGAGTGCCTTGGTGAGCTCGACCTCGCGACCGGCAAAAGCGCCGGACAGCACCTGCAGCTTCGCCTTCTTGACCGCAGCGGCGCCGTCGCCGAGCGTGCGCGAGCGACCGGTGGCGGACAGCGAGCCCGAAGCCTTGTCGGCTACTTCCTGGGCGGCACGCACCTTCTCCACGGGACGCGCGGAGGGCTGGATCACCATGGTCTTCTCGAACTCGTCCTGGGCCTCGTCGTCCTCGACGAAGCGCAGCTGGTGGTGGCCGACGGTGATGACGTCGCCGTGCTGCAGGGCGTGCTTCTTGATCAGCTTGCCGTTGACGTAGGTGCCGTTTGTGCTGTTCAGATCCTCAAGGAACGAGTCGTTGAGGATGTTGATGATCAGCGAGTGATGGCCGCTCACGGCGGCATTGTCGATGCGGATGTCATTATCAGGGAGGCGGCCGATGGTGTACCGCTCCTTGTTCATGTTGTATTCCGCCATGACCTGGCCGTCCAGGCTTAAGACCAACCTTGCCATGTGCTAGCCCCTATCGCGTGTCAGCCGAACCAACTCAGAATCTTGTCGAAAATCTTCGTGCGAGCCGGAAACGGATCCATGATGTGTGCCATCACCACCGAGATGTTGTCCCGGCCCCCATTGTCATTGGCCAGCTGAATCAACTGTTTGGCGACCGTATCCAGATTAGCACTAAAGGTGTTTATGGTTAAATGAATATCTTCGTCCTCGACCATGTCGGACAGCCCGTCCGAGCACAGGACGAATACCTCGCCCCGGTTTACCGGCACTTCCTGGATCTCCACGTCCACCTGAGGTTCGACCCCAAGCGCACGGGTGACGTAATTCTTGTTGGAGGCCCGCTGCGCCTCCTCGGCGGAGTAGAACCCGCGGTCGACCAGCTCCTGCAGCAGCGAGTGGTCCATCGTCACCTGCTCGAGCTTGTCGCCGCGCTGGCGGTACATGCGCGAGTCGCCGACGTGCGCGATGGTGACCTTGTTGTCGAAAAACAGCGCCGCCACCACGGTCGTGCCCATGCCCTCGCATTGCGGCTGGGTACGCGCGGTCTGGTAGATGATCTTGTTGGCGCGATGGATGGCATCGCGCAGGATGATGTTGGCGCGCGACAGGCCGGACTCGCGGTCCGAGATCGTGAGGTCCTCACGCTCGACCTGCTCGCGCACCAGATTGACGATGGTCTTCACTGCGATTCCGCTCGCCACTTCTCCGGCGTTGTAGCCGCCCATGCCGTCCGCGAGCACCAGCAGCCCGATGTCCGGGTCGACCGCGATGGTGTCCTCGTTGTGTTCCCGCACCTTTCCGGTGTCGGTGAAGCCGACGAAGCGCAGCTTGCTCCGCAAGCTCATGCTGCGCCCTGACCCTGCAGCGGCCCACCGAATGTGATACGCGTCACTTTCCCGTCCCCGATTCGAGCTGGCATAAGCTAGCATCGCCCGCAGGGCAGTCCGAGTGATTGGTCACAAAAGAAGCCTTTTGCAGTTTTCCCGGCGCGGATCCTAGCTGAAAGTCGACCGACGGCGCATTGATGGCCCGCCTGAATCCGGTGTTCGTGTGCTCCGCCTGCGGGGGTGAAACCCTCAAATGGCAGGGGCAGTGCCCGCTGTGCGGCGAGTGGAACTCGCTGGAGGAGCGCCGCGCCCCGCGCGGACGCACCGCCCCCGCCCCGGGCGTGGCTACGGCTGCGGTGAGTCTCACCGCCGGCGCGCAGCTGGCCGCCGGCACCGAGCGCGCTGCGCAGCGGCCAGGCGGAGCTCGACCGGGTACTCGGGGGCGGGATCGTGCCCGGTTCGGTGATTCTCCTCGGGGGTGAGCCGGGAATCGGCAAGTCGACGCTGCTGCTGCAGGTCGCGGCGCACGTGGCCGCCACGCGGCCGGTCATCTATGCCAGCGGGGAGGAGTCGGTGGTCCAGGTGGGTCTCCGCGCGAGGCGTCTGGGTCTCGCCGCGGACGCCCTGGGAGTGCTGGCGGAGACCGACCTGCAGGCGATCCTCGGGCTTGCGGCGGCGCGGCAAGCCGGCGCTCTTGATCGTCGATTCCATCCAGACGCTGCAGTCGGGCAGCGTGCCGGCCGGCGCCGGTGCGGTCACGCAGCTGCGGGAATGCACCGCGGAGCTGGTGCGCTTTGCCAAGACCGGCGGCGCTTGCGTGGTCATCGTCGGCCACGTGACCAAGGAGGGCGCGATTGCAGGCCCGAAGCTCCTCGAGCATCTGGTCGACACCGTGTTGTATTTCGAGAGCGAGGCGGGCAGCCGCTACCGTATCGTGCGGGCCACCAAGAACCGCTTCGGGGCGGTGAACGAGCTCGGCTTCTTCGCCATGACCGGCACGGGACTGAAGGAGGTGCGCAACCCGGCGGCGATCTTCCTGGCGCGCCCGGCACAGCCGGCGGCGGGCAGCATCGTCACGGTCACGCGCGAGGGCGGTCGGCCGCTGCTGATCGAGCTGCAGGCGCTGGTGGATCGCATGCGCTTCGGCGCGCCGCGCCGCATCGCGCAGGGGCTCGATGCCAACCGCCTGGCGATGCTGCTCGCCGTGGTCGAACCGCCACGCGGAGCTCTCGCTGCAGGAGCACGACGTGTTCGTCAACGTCGTCGGCGGCATCCAGATCGACCGAGACCGGCATGGGACTTGCCGGTCGTGCTGGCGCTCGCCTCGAGCCTGCGCGGCCGGCCGCTGCCCGCGCACGCTCGTGGCGTTCGGCGAGCTCGGCCTGACCGGCGAAGTGCGGCCCGGTGGCCTACGGCGATGAGCGGCTGCGCGAGGCGCAGGCGCAGGGCTTCAAGCTCGCGGTGGTGCCGCAGGGACAATGCACCGCGCAAGGCACCCGCCGGGATCAGCGTGCTCGGGTGTCGGCGCGATCGCCGAGGCACTCGACGGCGGCCGTTCGCCGGGCGCCGCGCCCTGATAGAGCTCACCCGTCCGTGGCGCCTACTGCGCCGCGGCGACCCGCTGGACGGTACGCGCACCCGCACGGTGCGGATCGCGTTGTCGGCGATCTGCAGCACCTCGAACTCGTAGTCGCCGACCCGCACCATGGTGCCGGGGTCCGGGATCGTCTCCAGGTGCTCGAGCAGCAGGCCGTTCACGGTCTTCGGTCCCCCCGTGGGCAGCTGCCAGGAGAGCGCGCGGTTCAGCGCGCGGATGGTCGCGCTGGCGTTGATGATGAAGACGCCCGGGCGCTCGATGTGCACGTCCTTGTGGGTGATGGTGGCCGGGTCGGTGGTGAACTCGCCGACGATCTCCTCGAGGATGTCCTCGAGGGTGACCAGGCCCTCGATGTCGCCGTACTCGTTCACCACGAACGCGAAGCGGCGCCGGTTGCGCTGGAAGTGGGTGAGCTGCAGGTTGAGCGCCGTGCCCTCCGGGACGAAGTAGGACTCACGGCCGCGGGCGAGCTCGATGAGCCGCTCGCGCGTGAGGGTGCCGCGCGCCAGCTCGTGCGCCACGCGCTTCATGTGCAGCAGCCCGATCAGGTTGTCGAGCTCGCCCTCGTATACCGGCAGCCGCGTGTGCGGCGTCTGGCGCAGCTGCTCGAGGATGTCGTCCCAGCTCTCGTTGACGTCGATGCCGGAGATCTCGTTGCGCGGGATCATGATGTCGTTCACCGTGATGTGCCCCAGATCGAGGATCGACAGCAGCATCTGCCGGTGGCGCGCCGGGATCACCGGCGCCGCTTCCGCCACCACGGTGCGCAGCTCCTCGGCGCTCAGGGAGTGGGCGGCGTGCGCTGCGCGACGCACCCCGAAGATGCGCAGGAATCCGTAAGCCATCTGGTTGGTGAGCCACAGCGCCGGGCGCGTGACCAGCACCAGCACCCGATAGATGCCCGCGGCATGCAGCGCGACCCCTTCGGGGTTGGCGGCGGCGTAGATCTTCGGCGTGAGCTCGCAGAACACGATCACCACGATCGTGAGCAGCGCGACCGTCACCGGCACGGCGTACGGGTAGCCGCTACGCTGCGCGAGGAGTGCTGCGATCGCGGAAGCGAAGTTGCCGGCGGCGGCCAGGATCACGAGATTCGCGCCGAGCCATTGGTCGGGCTTGTGCAGCAGCCGCTCGAGCAGCCGCGCGCTGCGCTGTCCGGCCTTGGCGCGGTGGCGGATGCGGTAGCGGTTGACCGAGAGCATCGCCACCTCGGTGCCGGAGGAGAAGGCGACGATCAGCAGCAGCACGAGCAGCGCCAGGAGTGGCAGCGTGGTGGAGGCGAGGTTCAAGGCGGCTCTCCGATGCGAAACGAGGGGTCTTGGGATCCGTGCACTGCGCACCTTAAGCATAGCGCGCAGGCAAACGGCTCCCTGCCTCTATAATCTGCGGTTCCACCCCTGAAGGCGCAGGCATGTTCGATCAACTGACGGCGCGCCTGGCGCGTACCCTCGAGACGCTCCGGGGGCGCGGCCGCATCACCGAGGAGAACATCGCCGACGCGCTGCGCGAGACGCGTGTGGCGCTGCTCGAGGCGGACGTCGCGCTGCCGGTCGTCAAGGCCTTCATCGAGTCGGTCAAGGCGCAGGCGCTCGGCGCCGAGGTGGCCGCGAGCCTGACGCCCGGCCAGGCCTTCATCGGCATCCTGCACGCGCGAGCTGGTCGAGCTCATGGGCGGCGCGGGCGCGGGGTTCAAGCTGCGTGCGCAGCCGCCGGTCGTGGTGCTGCTCGCGGGCCTGCAGGGCGCCGGCAAGACCACCACCGCGGCCAAGCTCGCGCGCTTCCTCATCGAGCGCGAGCGCAAGCGCGTGCTGCTCGCGAGCACCGACGTGCGCCGGCCGGCGGCGATGCTGCAGCTCGAGCGGCTTGCCGCGCAGGTGCACGCCGAGTATTTCCCGGCCGAGGCGGGTGCTGCACCTGCGCAGATCGCACGCGCCGCGCTCGAGCGCGCGCGCAGCGGCGTGTTCGACGTACTGATCGTCGACACCGCGGGCCGGCTGCACGTCGATGAGGAGCTGATGGACGAGGTGCGCGAGATCGACGCGGCCGTGGGCGCGGCGGAGCGGCTGTTCGTGGTCGATGCCATGGCGGGCCAGGACGCGGTGAACTGCCGCGCGCGCCTTCGGCGCGGCGCTGGATCTGACGGGCGTGATCCTCACCAAGGCCGACGGCGATGCGCGCGGGGGCGCGGCGCTCTCGGTGCGCCAGGTCACCGGCAAGCCGATCGTGTTCATGGGCGTCGGGGAGAAGACCGAGGCGCTGGAGCCCTTCGACCCGGCCCGCATGGCTTCGCGCATCCTCGGGATGGGCGACGTGGTCAGCCTGGTCGAGCAGGTGCACCGGCAGGTCGACGCCGAGGAGGCCGCGCGGCTCGCCCGCAAGGTCGTCAAGGGCAAGGGCTTCGACATGGCTGACCTCAAGGGCCAGCTCGAGCAGCTGCAGAAGATGGGCGGCGTGGGGGCGCTGCTCGACAAGCTCCCCGGAGCCGCCACCAGCCGGGCTGCCGTCTCGCCGGAGCAGGGCGATCGGGATGTGCGCCGCCAGATCGCGATCATCAATTCCATGACGCCACGCGAGCGGCGCAAGCCCGCGATCATCGACGGCTCGCGCCGCCGGCGGATCGCGGCGGGCTCCGGGGTGCAGGTCCAGGACGTCAACCGCCTGCTCAAGCAGTTCCTGGAGATGCAGCGGGTCATGAAGAGCATGAAGGGCGGGCGGCTGCAGCGCCTCATGGGCGCCTTCAAGGGCGGGATGCCGCCCGGCTTCCCGGGCCGCTAGGGCCCTCGCGCAGGCGGCAAAAGCGACGTCCTTTGCCGCCGGAAACGCAGGCACAGTCCGCAAAAGCGCCGCAGGCGACTTTTGCCCATGAATTCAGTGGCGCAGGATTCGTGTGTTGCGTAGAATCCGCGCTCTTTTTTGGCACCCCACTCGAGAGCGAAACTAAGCATGGTGACCATTCGCCTGACGCGGCGCGGGGCGCGCAATCAGCCCTTCTATCACGTCGTCGTGACCGACAGCCGCAAGCGCCAGGGCGGCCTGAGCCTGGAGCACGTGGGGTTCTTCAACCCGATCGCCCGACGCGGCGAGACGAAGCTGAAGCTGGACCTGCCGCGCATCGACTACTGGGTCGGCAAGGGCGCGCTAGCCGTCCGATCGCGTGCGCACGCTCGTGGCTTCCTACCGCAAGCAGGCGACCGCCTGAGCGGCGGCCGACCCGTGCGGGCGGCTCCGGGCCGATGAGAGCGGCGCCGTGTCCTGGATCGAGCTCGGCCGGCTGGGCGCCCCGTTCGGCATCAAGGGCTGGGTGCACGTCGATTCGTTCACCGATCCGGCCGAGCGACTGCTGGAGTACCGCGAGTGGGCGCTGCGCCTCGCCAGCGGCGAGCGGCTCAGCCGGCGGGTAGTCACCGGACGTGCCCACGGCGCGGGCCTGGTGGCGCGGCTCGAGGCGGTAGCGGACCGCGAGAGCGCGGCGCGGCTGACCGGGGCGGTGGTCGAGGTGCGAGCGCGCGGCGCTGCCGCCGCCCGGGGACCGACGAGTACTACTGCGCGGACCTGATCGGGTTTGCGGTGCGTGAACCTCGAGGGCGTCGCGCTCGGGACGGTGAGCCATTTCGTGGACGCGCCCCGCCGGTACGGTGATGGTGGTGCGCGAGCGCTGGCGGCCGTGAGCACTGGGTGCCCGCGGCACCCAGGCACCTGCGCGGGTGGACCTCGCGGCGCGGCCGATCGTGGTGGATTGGCCGGCGGAGCTGGAATAGAAGGCTCCATGAAGATCGAGGTGGTCACGCTGTTTCCGCGGATGATCGCGGAAGCGCTGCGGCTTCGGCATCGTGGGGCGCGCGCATCGAGCGCGGGCTGGTGAGCGTCGGGACCGAGGACCCGCGCGCGCACACGCACGATGCGCACCGCACGGTCGATGACCGGCCGTACGGCGGCGGTCCGGGCATGGTGCTGAAGCCCGAGCCGCTGCTGGCGGCGATCCGCGCGGCGCACGCGCGGCTGCCGGCCGGGCAGCCCGCGGATCTGCCTGTCGGCGCAGGGGGCGCCCTTCGGCCAGGCGCAGGCGCGCGAGCTCGCGCGGCTGCCCGGGCTGGTGCTGGTGGCCGGGCGCTACGAGGGGATCGACGAGCGCGTGATCGAGCTCGGCATCGACGGGAGCTGTCGGTCGGCGACTACGTGCTCTCCGGCGGTGAGCTGCCGGCGCTGGTGGTGATCGATGCGGTGGCGCGGCTGCTGCCGGGGGCGCTGGGCGATGAGCGCTCGAGCGAGCGAGGAGTCGTTCGCGCAGGGACTGCTCGACTGGCCGCACTACACGCGGCCGGAAGTATTCGAGGGCCGGGCGGTGCCGCCGGTGCTATTGTCGGGCAATCATGCCGACATCCGGCGCTGGCGCCTGAGCGCAGGCGGTGGAGCGGACCTGGCGGCGCCGGCCGGATCTGATTGCGCGCCGGCGGGCTGACGCCCGAGGCGCAGCGTGTATTGAATGAGTTTCTGGCCGCACGACGCGGCCGGCAGCGAAGATCGAGGTAAGTGACATGAGCAAGATCATCCAGGATCTCGAAAGCGGCGCATGACCCGCAAGGTGCCGGACTTCAAGCCCGGCGACACCGTGGTCGTGCAGGTCAAGGTCGTCGAAGGCGACCGCGAGCGCGTGCAGGCCTACGAGGGCGTCGTGATCGCCCGCAGCAACCGCGGCCTCAACTCCTCGTTCACGGTGCGCAAGATCTCCCACGGCGAGGGCGTCGAGCGCGTGTTCCAGACCCACAGCCCGGCGATCAGCGACATCACGCGTCAAGCGCCGCGGCAGCGTGCGCCGCGCGAAGCTCTACTATCTGCGCGATCTGCGCCGGCAAGGCGGCGCGCATCGAGGAGAAGATCTGAAGGCGGCGGCGCGGCGGTGCGCCGTCCGCAGGCTCAAGGATCAGCCAGCCCGTGAACGTACGATCCGTTCTTCCTGGGACTGTGGCGCGGCCTGGACGGCCTGCGCAAGCTCCTGCACCTGATCCTGCTGCTGCGTCATCTTCGGCTGCGTGATCGGCGCGCTGCGCCTGGGCGCGCCGCACATCCCGGCGAAGGCGGCGCTCGTGATCGCGCCCGAGGGCGAGCTGGTCGAGCAGCTCGCGGCGATCCGGTCGAGCGCGCCGTCGAGCAGGCGCGCGGTGACGGGCACGCCGAGACGCTGCTCTGGGATCTCACCGACTCGATCCGCGCCGCCGCCACCGACCGGCGCATCCCGGTGCTGGTGCTCGACCTCGACAAGTTCGACGGCGCGACCCAGCCCATGCTCGAGGAGCTCGCGCGCGCCATCCACGAGTTCCGCGCGACCGGCAAGAAGGTGATCGCCTACGGCACCGAGCTCACCCAGGAGCGCTACTACCTCGCCGCCCAGGCCGACGAGATCTATCTCGACCCGATGGGCTTCGTGCTGCATCGACGGCTACGAGCGCTACCGCACCTACCTCAAGGGCGCGCTCGACAAGCTGGGCGTGGACATCAACGTGTTCCGCGTCGGCGCCTTCAAGAGCGCGGTCGAGAACTACACGCGCACCGACATGTCGCCCGAGGATCGCGAGGAGAGCCAGCCGTACCTCGGCGCGCTGTGGAGCAGCTACCAGGACGCCGTGACGCGGCGCGCGCAAGCTCGCCCTCCGACGCGGTCGAGAACTACGTCGACACGCTGCCGAAGACCGTGCCGGCCGCCGGCGGCGATGCCCGCGCAGGTGGCGCTCGCGGCGCAGCCTGATCACCGGCATCAAGTCGCAGCTGGAGGTCGAGCGGCGCCTGATCGAGCTGGTGGGCGAGGACAACCACCGGCTCGTTCCAGTCGGTGTCGGTCGCGGACTACCTGCGCGTGCGCGCACGCGCGAGAAGAAGCTGCACGCGGCAAGGCAAGCCCCGCGTCGGGGTGATCGTGGCCGCGGGCGACATTCTCGACGGCGACCAGCCCCCGGGCACGCGTGGGCGGCGATTCGACCTCGCGGCTCATCCGCCAGGCGCGCCTCGACCACGGACGTCAAGGCCGTGGTGCTGCGCGTGGACAGCCCCGGCGGCAGCGTGCTCGCCTCCGAGGAGATCTATCGCGAGCTCGAGGCGCTGCGCAAGGCCGGCAAGCCGGTGGTGGTGTCGATGAGCGGCTACGCGGCCTCCGGCGGCTACTACATCTCCGCGCCCGGCCGATGAGATCTGGGCGAGCCCGGCGACGATCACCGGCTCGATCGGCATCTTCGCCGTCATCCCGACCATCGATCGCACACTGGGCAAGATCGGTGTGAGCGTCGATGGGGTGGGCACGACGCCGCTCGCGGGGGCGCTGCGCATCGACCGGCCGCTCGGCCCCGACGCCAAGGCCCTCCTGCAGGCGCAGATCGAGCCGCGGCTACGACGAGTTCCTCGCGCGCGTGTCGAGCGGGCGCAAGAAGACCACCGAGCAGATCGACGCCATCGCGCAGGGCCATGTCTGGGCCGGGGCCGATGCGCTGCGCTTAGGTCTCGTCGATCACCTCGGCTCGTTCGACGATGCCGTCAAGGCCGCGGCTCGCCGCGCCAAGCTCACGCGAGTACGCGCCCGAGTTCATCGAGCCGGAGCTGACCTGGGCGCAGGAGCTGGTCGCTGGCGCTGAAGACGCGCGTGGCGCGCGCCGTGCTCGGCGCCAGCTCGCAGCAGGAGCTCGCGCTTCGCGCATCTCGCGCGACGCCTCGACCCACTGACCCGTGAGGTCGCAGCGCCTGTCGCAGCTTCACCGTCCCGGACCGGCTGTACGCCTACTGCTTCTGCGAAGTGCGCTGAAAGCGCTGTGCAGTGAGCAGCCGGCGAAAACGACGTTTTTTGCCGGCAACGCAGCCTGAGTCCGAAAAATCGCCGCGGGCGATTTTGCGAATTATCACAACGTCGTCCAGTCGAGGATGACCTTGCCGGACTTCCCCGAGCCCATGATCTCGAAGCCGCGCTCGAACTCCTGGATCGGGAAGTGGTGGGTGATGATCGGCTCGACGTCAAGGCCGCTCTGCAGCAGGCTCGCCATCTTGTACCAGGTCTCGAACATCTCGCGGCCGTAGATGCCCTTGAGCGTGAGGCCCTTGAAGATCACCTGGTTCCAGTCGATCGCGGTCTCCTCGGGCGGAATGCCGAGGATCGCGATCGAGCCGCCGTGGTGCATGGTCCGCAGCATTTCGCGCAACGCGGCGGCGTTGCCCGACATCTCGAGGCCGACGTCGAAGCCCTCCTGCATGCCGAGCTCCTTCATCGTGGCATCGAGGGACTCGTGCTGCACGTTGATGGCGCGGCGTCGCGCCCATCTTGCGCGCCAGCTCGAGGCGATAGTCGTTGACGTCGGTGACGACGACGTGGCGTGCGCCGACGAAGCGCGCGATCGCGGTCGCCATGATGCCGATCGGACCGGCGCCGGTGATCAGCACGTCCTCGCCGACCATGTTGAACGCGAGCGCGGTGTGGGTCGCGTTGCCGAACGGGTCGAGGATGGAGGCGATGTCATCCGGGATCGAATCCGGCAGCTTGAAGGTGTTGTCGGCGGGAATGCGACAGGTACTCGGCGAAGGCGCCCGGACGGTTCACGCCGACGCCGACGGTGTTGCGGCACAGGTGACGGCGCCCGGCGCGGCAGTTGCGGCAATGGCCGCAGGTGATGTGGCCTTCGCCCGAGACGCGGTCGCCGATCTTCAGCCCGCTCGACCTCCGAGCCAGTCGCGACGATGCGCCCGCAGTACTCGTGCCCGACCGCCATCGGCACCGGGATGGTCTTCTGCGCCCACGCGTCCCAGTTGTAGATGTGCATGTCGGTGCCGCAGATCGCGGTCTTGGCGATCTCGATCAGCACGTCGTTGTGCCCGACCGTGGGCTCCGGCATGTCCCGCAGCCAGATCCCGGGGCTGCCTGCTCTTTGACCAGTGCCTTCATGGTGTCTCGCTGACGGCGCTGCGCGGCTCGCCCGAGCGCCTGGTTTGTCTTACCGGATCACGCCGAGCTCGCGTCCCACCGCGGTGAACGCCGCCACGGCGCGCTCGAGCTGCGCACGGGTGAGGGCGGCAGACATCTGGGTGCGGATGCGCGCCTGCCCCTTGGGCACCACCGGGTAGGAGAAGCCGATGACGTAGACGCCGTGCTCGAGCAGCGCATCGGCCATGCGGCCGGCCAGCGCCGCATCGCCGAGCATCACCGGGATGATCGGGTGCTCGCCGGGCTTGAGATCGAAACCGGCGGCCGCGAGGCCGGCGCGGAAGAAGCGCGCGTTCTCGAGCAGCTGCTCGCGCAGCTGCGAGCCGCCCTCGAGCAGATCGAGCACCGCAAGACTCGCGGCGGCCACCACCGGCGGGATGCTGTTGGAGAAGAGATACGGCCGCGAGCGCTGTCGCAGCCACTCGATCGACCTCGCGGCGTGCCGCGACGTAGCCGCCGCTCGCCGCCGCCGAGTGCCTTGCCGAGCGTGCCGGTGAGGATGTCGACGCGCGCCGCGACGCCGCAATGCTCGGGCGTGCCGCGGCCGCCGGCGCCCATGAAGCCGGTGGCGTGCGAGTCGTCCACCATCACCAGCGCGTCGTAGCGTTCGGCCAGCTCGCAGATGCCGCGCAGGTTGGCGATGAAGCCGTCCATGGAGAACACGCCGTCGGTCGCGATGAGGCGGGTGCGTGCACCCTGGGCCTGCTGCAGGCAGTTCTCGAGCTCGGCCATGTCGCTGTTGCCGTAGCGGTAGCGCTGCGCCTTGCACAGGCGGATGCCGTCGATGATGCTCGCGTGATTGAGCGCATCCGAGATCACGGCGTCGCGCTCATCGAGCAGCGTCTCGAACAGTCCCCCGTTGGCGTCGAAGCAGGACGAGTACAGGATCACGTCCTCGGTGCCGAGGAACCGTGCGAGGCGCCTCTCGAGCTCCTTGTGGATCGCCTGGGTGCCGCAGATGAAGCGCACCGAGGCCATGCCATAGCCGTACTCATCGAGTGCGCGCTGCGCTGCGGCACGCACCGCCGGGTGATTGGCGAGCCCCAGGTAGTTGTTGGCGCACAGGTTGATGACCTCGCGGCCCGCGGCCTGCACCACCCCGCCCTGGGGGCCGGTGAGCACCCGCTCGCTCTTGTAGAGGCCCTGCTCGCGCAGCCCGGCAATCTCGCCGCGCAATCGTCCGATGAGCGCCTGGTTCATGGTGCCGC
Organism: uncultured Gammaproteobacteria bacterium; assembly: GCA_963713175.1. Lineage (GTDB taxonomy): Bacteria > Pseudomonadota > Gammaproteobacteria > Steroidobacterales > Steroidobacteraceae > 13-2-20CM-66-19. The sequence goes on from CAVQKW010000006.1 coordinate 378,390, forward strand.
AATTATACTGCCCGGGCCCGCAGGGTCGCATTTGAGCCGCCGCAGGTCGCTGCAAAGCACGTCGCCCCGGCGGGCAGCCGTCACACTCCCGGCGGGGGGTGCGCGCGCGGTCAGGGCGGCGCCTACGAGGTTCGATCCATGACCCTTAGCGTGTTTGACATCTTCAAGGTGGGCATCGGCCCTTCCAGCTCGCACACCATGGGACCGATGCGGGCGGCGCATGAGTTCGTCCTTGGCCTTTCGAGCGCCGGGCTCCTGGGAGCGACCCAGGAGATCGCCGTGCGCCTCTACGGTTCGCTCGCGCTCACGGGCCTCGGCCACGGCACCGACCGCGCCGTCCTCGCCGGTCTGGAAGGCGCCGATCCGCAGACGGTCGATCCGGACGGGATCGAGGCAACCGTGCGCCGCATCCGTACGAGCGGGCGCATTCGCCTCCTGGGCGAGCACGACATCGCCTTCGATGAGCCGATGCAGCTGCTCTTCATGAACCACGAGCGCCTGCCGCGCCATTCCAACGGCATGCGCTTCACGGCGCTCGCGGCGGAGCGGCGTGTGCTGTGCGAAGAGGACTACTACTCGATCGGCGGCGGTTTCATCGTGCGCGGCGCTGAGAGCGAGGCGCGCGAGACGCAGGCGCACACCGCGGCGCCGTACCCGTTCGCCTCGGGGGCGCAGCTGCTGGGGCTGTGCCGCGAGCATGGGCTCGAGGTTTTCGAGCTGGTGATGGCCAACGAGCGCACCTGGGCCCCGGAGGCCCAGGTGCGCGAACGACTCATGCACATCTGGCAGGTGATGCAGGCGTGCGTGGCGCGGGGCTTCCGCCAGACCGGCGTGCTCCCCGGAGTCCTCAAGGTGCGCCGCCGCGCTCCGCGGCTGTATCGCCTGCTGACCGAGAGTGCGGCCGGGGGGCCGCTCGATGCCATGGACTGGGTCAATGCCTGGGCGCTGGCGGTGAACGAGGAGAACGCCGCCGGCGGCCGTGTGGTCACGGCCCCCACCAATGGCGCGGCGGGCATCGTGCCCTCGGTGCTGCACTTCTACGGGCGCTTCGAGGTGGGGGCGAACGATGGCGGGGTGGTGCGCTTCCTGCTGACAGCCGCCGCGATCGGCATGCTCTACAAGCGCAATGCCTCGATCTCGGGAGCCGAGATGGGCTGCCAGGGCGAGGTGGGCGTGGCCTGCTCGATGGCGGCCGCGGGGCTGGTGGCGGCGCTCCAGGGCAGCAATGAGCAGGTCGAGAACGCCGCCGAGATCGGCATGGAGCACAACCTCGGCCTCACCTGCGACCCGGTGGCGGGGCTGGTGCAGATCCCCTGCATCGAGCGCAACGCGATGGGCGCGGTCAAGGCGGTGAACGCGGCGCGCCTGGCGATGCGCGGTGACGGCACCCACAAGGTGTCCCTCGACCAGGTGATCGCCACCATGCGTCAGACCGGCACGGATATGTCGACCATCTACAAGGAGACCTCCCAGGGAGGCCTCGCGGTCAACGTTCCGGAGTGCTGAAGGCGCCGCAGGCTGAAACGCACAGGGCCTGGCGCAGGGCAGGGTGGGCCTGCCGACATCGCCGCGGGCGATTTCAGCCTATCTGCCGAGCAGCCCAAACAGGCGCGACGGCGGCGCCTCGTGCTGCACGCTGGTCACGAGCTCGGCGCGAATGCCGGCCCAGGCCTGCGCGTCGAACACGATGGAGCACAGCGCCGCGGTGGGTAGCGTCGCGATGCCGCCCTTGGGCACCAGCATGTGAATGAGATCGGAGGCGCCAGGGTTGTGCGCCACGAGCATCAGGTGCGCGATGCGCGGGCCCGTGCCCTGGACGATCTTGAGCAGATCCGCGGCGTTGGCGAGGTAGAGCGTCTCCTCGCGCAGCACGTTGCGCACCGACAGCGACAGCTCCCGCGCCACGATGTCGGCGGTCTGCTCGGCGCGCCGCGCGGTACTGGCGAGCAGACGGTCGGGGACGAGCTCCAGCTCGAGCAGCCGGCGCGCCATCGCCTCGGCCCCGGTGATGCCCCGCCGGTTGAGCGGCCGGGCGAAGTCCCCGGTGCGCGGATCGTTCCAGCGCGCGTCGGCGTGGCGCATGACAGTCAGGCGCTTCACGCGCGGCACCTCACGAGGGGACCTCCACCTCGATGCGGCCGTCCTGCTCGCGCACCGGGTAGGTGCGCAGCGGCTCGTAGGCCGGCGGGGTGAGCGCCTCCCCGGTGCGCAGGCAGAAGTGCGACCCGTGTCGCGGACAGATGAGCTCGCAGGATTCCACCTCGGCCCCAGTAAAGGATTCGCCGTCGTGCGTGCAACGGTCTTCTACTGCATACAGCTCGCGTCCGCAGCGTACGACAACTATCGGTATGCCGTCGACCTCGACCGGCACGGGGACTGCCTCGCTCACCCTGTCCGCGGCGCCGATGTCGATCCAGGTCCTCAGAACATCCCCGTCTGCAGGCGCGCCGCTTCCGACATCATGGACTGGTTCCAGGGCGGGTCGAAGGTCAGCTCCACCCGCGCCTCCCGTACCGTCGGGATGCGCCGGATCTTGTCGCGCACGTCCTCCACCAGGATCTCGCCCATCCCGCACCCCGGTGCGGTGAGGGTGATCTGCACGCTCACCGTGTGCGTGCCGTCCTCGTTCCCGGTGACGTCGCACTCGTATACCAGCCCCAGGTCCACGATGTTGATCGGGATCTCCGGATCGTAACAGCAGCGCATCTGCTCCCAGGCGAGCTTGCGCACGTCCTCGACCGTCGCGTTGGGGGGGAGCTCGGGCGGCTTGACCGTCTCCTGGCCGATGGCATCCGCATCCTCGCCGGCGATACGGAACAGATTCCCCTCGAGGTAAACCGTGAAGCTGCCGCCGAGTGCCTGGGTGATATAGCCGGCCTGCCCGGGCTTGAGCTTCACCTCCTGGCCGGCCGGGACGATCACCGCACGTACCTCGCGACTCACTACGAAGGGCTCGTTCTCGTGACGGCGCATCGTGCTATTCCGTGGATACGGTGGCACCGCGCCCGAGAGCGGCGTTCAGCGTGTGCCAGCAGAGGCTCGCGCACTTCACCCGTGCCGGAAACTCCCGCACCCCCGAGAGCGCGGCGAGCTTGCCCAACGCCGGATCGGGTGCCCCGTCGGGGGCCTCGGGGCTCGTGAGCAGCGCGTGCACCCGCTCGAACAGTGCCTGCACCGCGGCGCGGTCCTTGCCCTTGACCGCTTCCGTCATGAGCGAGGCCGAGGCGGTGGAGATGGCGCAACCGGTGCCCTCGAAGCGGATGTCCTGGAGGCGATCGCCATCGAGGCGCACGAACACCGACAGCCGGTCCCCGCACAGCGGGTTGTGGCCGTCGGCGTGGTGCACGTCGCCCTCGATACGGCCGAAGTTTCGCGGCTGGCGGTTGTGATCCAGGATCACATCCCGATACAGATCCTTCAGCTCCATCAGCGGAACACCTCGTGCACCTTGCGCAGCGCGGCGCCGAGCCGCGCGACGTCCTCCTCGGTGTTATAGCAGGCGAAGGAGGCGCGCGCGGTCGCCGGGATCCCGAAGAAGGTCATCACCGGCATGGCGCAATGGTGTCCGGTGCGCACCGCAACCCCCTCGGCATCGAGGACCGTGCCCAGATCGTGCGCATGCACGCCCGCCATGGTGAAGGAGAGCACGGATGCCTTGTGGGCCGCCGTGCCGACGAGCTCGATGCCCGGCAGGCGTGTCAGTTCCTCGGTCGCCAGCGCGAGCAGGCGCTGTTCGTGAGCGGCGATCGCCCCGATCCCCAGTCCCTCGACGTAGTCCATCGCGGCCGCAAGTCCCACCGCGCCCGACATGTTGGGGGTGCCGCCCTCGAACTTCCACGGCAGCTCGTTGTAGGTCGTCTTCTCGAAGGACACCGTGCGGATCATGTCCCCGCCGCCCTGCCAGGGCGGCATCGCCTCGAGCAGCTCCTCGCGCCCGTACAGCACCCCGATACCGGTCGGTGCGTAGAGCTTGTGCCCGGAGAAGGCATAGAAATCCGCCCCCAGCGCACGCACGTCGACATGCGAGTGCGGGACTGCCTGCGCCCCGTCGATGAGCACCACGGCACCGTGGGCGTGCGCCGCATCGACGATGCGTTTGACCGGCAGCACCGTGCCGAGAGCGTTGGCGACGTGCGCCACCGCCACCAGGCGGGTGCGGGGACCGAGGAGCGCGGCGAACTCCTCCCAGATGAGCTCACCGCGGCGGTTGATGGGGGCCACCTTGAGCGTGCAGCCGGTCTGCTCGCACACCATCTGCCAGGGCACGATGTTGGCGTGGTGCTCGAGGACGGTGATGAGGATCTCGTCGCCCGGGTGAAAGCGCGGCCGGGCGTAGCTCTGCGCGACGAGGTTGATCGCCTCCGTCGTGCCGCGCACGTAGATGATCTCGCGCATCGAGCGCGCGTTGATGAAGCGCCGCACGCGCTCGCGTGCGCCCTCGAAGGCGGCGGTCGCCGCCTGGCTGAGCGCGTGCACGCCGCGGTGCACGTTGGCGTGCGAGTGGGTCTCGTAGTCCTCGACGGCACGCAGCACCGCGAGCGGCCTTTGGGCGGAGGCCGCGCTGTCGAGGTACACGAGGGGGTGGCCGTTGACCGTGGTCGCGAGGATCGGGAAGTCGCCCCGCACGCGCACTGCATCGTAGGCGGGCGGGGGATTCGCGAGCGGGGCACTGGCGGCCATCTAGGACAACTCCCGGAGCGCGGCGGCGTCCTGCATCTGGGTGGCGAGGCGCTGCTCGATCTGCCGCCGCAGCTCGGGCACCTCGATTTGCGCGATCACATCCTCGAGGAATGCCCACTTCAGCGCCCGCTCGGCCGCCTCGCGGTCCAGGCCGCGCGACAGCAGGTAGAAGAGCATGTTCTCGTCCAGCTTGCCGGCGGTCGCGCCGTGGCTGCAGCGCACCTCGTCGGTGTAGATCTCGAGCTGCGGGCGCACATCGATCTCGGCCTCCGGACCCGCGAGCAGCCCGCGCAGCGACTGCTGCGAGTCCGTACCCGGCGCCTCGCGCGCGACCACGATCTTGCCGTTGAAGGCGACGCGCGAGCGTGCCGCGGCGATGCCGCGGAAGGTCTCAACGGTGCGCGCCCGCGGGGCGAGATGCTCGACCAGGGCGTAGGCGTCCTGCACCTGCTGCCGCTCCCCGAGCGCGGCGAGGGCGAGCGCGAGCTCGGCGCGCTCGCCGGCGAGGCGCAGGTGCAGCGTCGAGCGGGCCGATTGCGCGCCGCTCGCGATGGCGTGCAGTCGGTAGAGCGCATCCTGCGCGAGCGTAGCCGAGAGCGTGTCGAGGACGATGGCGCGCGCGCCGAGGTCCTGCAGGCGGTAGTGGTGCAGCACCGCGCCGCGCTCGAGCGTGACGCTCACGGCGCTGTTCACGAAGCTCGCACCCGCGCCGACGTGGCGCTCGATGAGCACGGCGCGCGAGCCGGCCTCCAGGTGCAGCTCGATGCGCGGGTAGGAGGCCCCGGCAAGCGCATCCGCCGTTGCGAGGAACACCAGCTCGAGCGATACCGGCTCGGTGGTGCCGGCGGCAATCCGCACCAGAGCGCCGTCGGTCGCGAACGCATCGTTCAGGAGTGCGAAACGCTCATCGGCGCTGCGCGCCGTGCCCGGCGCGGGCGTCGCCGTACCCGCCGCGTCGCTGAGGGATGCGAGCGGTGTCATCAGCCCGCGCGCCGCATCCAGGGCGGCCGAGAGCGCCGGCGCGAACACCCCGTCGACGAACACATAGCGCGTAAAGCCGGTCACTGCGGCCGGCAGCTGTGCGGACGATGCGGCCGCAGGCGCGGCGGCACCGGGAGCGCTCAGCGCCACCGGCGCGAATCTCAGCCGCTCGAGCGGGCGCAGGTTCGCGTACTTCCAATTCTCATCGCGCGAGACCGGCAGGCCGCCCGCGGCGAGCGCCGCGAGTGCCGCCCGTCGGCGTGCCGGGGCCGGCAGCTGCGGCAGGGCGCGGACGAGGTCCTCGTGTTCGGCCGCAATGCGGGTGGTGAGGGCGGTGGCGCTCATGGTCTTTAGGCCGCCGCCCCGCTCAGGAAGTCGTAGCCGCGGCGCTCGAGCTCGAGCGCGAGCGTCCGATCGCCGCTGCGGGCGATGCGGCCACGCACCAGCACGTGCACGAAGTCCGGGACCACGTGCTCGAGGATGCGCTGGTAGTGCGTGACCAGCACGCACGCGCGCTCGGGCGAGCGCAGCAGATTCACCCCGGCCGCGACGATCTTCAGCGCATCGATGTCGAGCCCCGAGTCCGTCTCATCCAGGATCGCCAGCCGCGGCTCGAGCACCAGCATCTGCAGGATCTCGTTGCGCTTCTTCTCACCACCGGAGAACCCTTCATTGACCCCGCGCGACAGGAAGCTGTCCTCCATGTGCATGAGCTTCATCTTCTCGCGCACCAGCCCCAGAAAATCGAAGGCATCGACCTCGGGCAGACCGCGCTGCCTGCGAGCGGCGTTGATCGCGGCCTTGAGCAGGTAGACGTTGTTGACACCCGGGATCTCGACCGGGTACTGGAACCCGAGGAACACGCCGGCGCGCGCGCGCTCCTCGGGCGCGAGCGACAAGAGATCGCGGCCTTCATAGGTCACCGTCCCGCGGGTGACCTCGTAGCCCGGACGCCCCGCGAGCACGTGCGCGAGCGTGCTCTTGCCCGAGCCGTTCGGCCCCATGATGGCGTGCACCTGTCCGGCGCCGACCTCGAGTGACACCCCGTTCAGGATGGGCTTGCCCGCGACGCTCACGTGAAGATCGTGGATGCTCAGCATGGCTTATCCCACGGCTCCCTCAAGACTCACCGCGAGGAGATTCTGGGCCTCGACCGCGAACTCCATCGGCAGCTCCTTGAACACCGATTTGCAGAAGCCACTCACGATCATGTTGACCGCGTCCTCCTGCGAGACCCCGCGCGCCAGACAATAGAAGAGCTGGTCCTCGCTGATCTTGGAGGTGCTCGCCTCGTGCTCGACGATGGCACTCGGGTTCTTCACCTCGACGTAGGGGAAGGTGTGAGCGCCGCACTTGCCGCCCATGAGGAGGGAATCGCACTGGGTGAAATTGCGCGCGCCATGCGCACTCGGCAGCATCTTCACGAGTCCCCGGTAGGTGTTCTGGCCGTGACCGGCGGAGATGCCCTTGGAGATGATGGTGCTGCGCGTGTCCTTGCCGATATGGATCATCTTGGTGCCGGTGTCCGCCTGCTGGTGGTTGTTGACCGTGGCGACTGAATAGAACTCGCCGATCGCCCCCTCGCCGCGCAGCACGCAGCTCGGGTACTTCCAGGTGATCGCCGAACCGGTCTCGACCTGGGTCCAGGAGATGTGCGAGTTGCGCCCGCGGCACTCGCCGCGCTTGGTGACGAAGTTGTAGATGCCGCCGACGCCTGCGGCATCGCCCGGGTACCAGTTCTGCACGGTCGAGTACTTGATGAAGGCATCATCGAGCGCCACCAGCTCCACGACCGCGGCATGCAGCTGGTTTTCGTCGCGCATCGGTGCCGTACAGCCCTCTAAGTATGAGACGTGGCTGCCGGCAGCCGCGATGATCAGCGTGCGCTCGAACTGCCCGGTCTTGGCGGCGTTGATGCGGAAGTACGTCGACAGCTCCATCGGGCAGCGCACGCCCTTGGGCACGTAGACGAACGAGCCGTCGGTGAACACCGCGGAATTGAGCGTCGCGAAGTAGTTGTCGGAGTAGGGTACGACGCTGCCCAGGTACTGCTCGATGAGCTGCGGGTGCGTGCGCACCGCCTCGGAGAACGGGCAGAACACCACTCCGGCGCCCGCCAGCCGTTCCTTGAAGGTGGTCGCGACCGAGACGCTGTCGAACACCGCGTCCACCGCGACGCCGGCGAGGCGCGCGCGCTCGTGCAGCGGCACGCCGAGCTTCTCGTAGGTCGCGAGCAGCTTCGGGTCCACCTCGGCGAGGCTCTTCGGGCCGTCCTTCCTCGAACGCGGCGCGGAGTAGTAGGAGATCGCCTGGTAGTCGATCGGCGCGAACTTCACGTGCGCCCAGTGCGGCTCCTTCATGGTGAGCCAGTGCCGCAGCGCCCGCAGGCGCCACTCGGTGAGGAACCCGGGCTCCTGCTTCTTCCTCGAGATGAGCCGCACCACGTCCTCGTCGAGCCCGGGCGGGACGGTGTCAGAGTCGATCTCGGTCACGAAGCCGTGTTGGTAGCCTCGTGCGATCAGGGACTCGATCTGCTTGGCACTTTCGCTCATGGGCCCTCGTCAGGTACGTGCCGGCGTGCGCGTGGCCGCGGCCTTCATGTCGCGCTCGAGCGTGGGCAGGCGCGTCGGTGCGGCGTCGAGCCCCGCGAGCTGCGCCAGGCTCACGTCGTAGAGCGCGCGGCGGATGGCGAGATTCAGGCGCTGCCATACGCGGCTCACCCGGCAGCCCTCCTCGATCTCGCAGTTGCCCTGGCCGGCGGCGCAATCGGTGAGGGCGACCGGGCCCTCGAGCGCATCCAGAATGGCCGCCGCACTGATCTGCGCCGCGGGGCGCGCCAGCTGGTAGCCACCGTGCAGCCCCCGGGTCGAGCTCACGAGTCCGGTGCGCTGCAGCTGCTTCAGGAGCTTGGACACGGTGGGCGCGGCGATGTGCGTCGCCTCCGCGAGCGCCGCCGCGGTTTGGACCCGGCCCGGCTCGCCGGCGAGCTCTGCCAGGAGCACGGTGGCGTAGTCGGTGAGCCGGCTGATGCGCAGCATGGGATGGCCTCCAAAAACTAGGACTAGTTTAGTACTAATTGCACGGGGAACCAAGAGCACGCAACCTCGGGCGCGGCCGGGAGGCGGCGCGAACGCGGGCTAAAGCGGGGTGCGTTTTGCTATCCTTGGGTCCTCAATTTCCGCCGATTTGGTGCTGGAGAGACGATGAATCTCAGTGAGCTTGCGCGCGTCGCCGGTGCAATGGTCGCCAAGGGCAAGGGCCTGCTGGCCGCCGACGAGAGCGGCGGCACCATCAAGAAGCGCTTCGACAACATCAAGCTCGATTCGACCGAGGAGCATCGTCGCACCTACCGCGAGATGCTGTTCAGCGCTCCCGGAGCCGCCGAATCGATCAGCGGAGTCATTCTTTACGACGAGACCATCCGCCAGAAGACCACGGACGGAACGCCGTTTCCGCAGTATCTGCAGCAGCACGGGATGATTCCCGGCATCAAGGTCGACCTGGGCGCGAAGCCGCTCGCGGGCTTTGCCAACGAGACCATCACCGAGGGGCTGGATGGGCTGCGCGAGCGTCTCATCGAGTACCGTGGTCTCGGGGCGCGTTTCGCCAAGTGGCGCGCGGTCATCGACATTGGCACCGGGATCCCCACGCGCTTCGCCATCCAGGCGAATGCGCATGCGCTGGCGCGCTATGCGGCGCTCTGCCAGGAGAACGACATTGTGCCGATCGTCGAGCCGGAAGTGCTCATGGACGGCGGGCATTCGCTCGAGCGCTGCGCCGAGGTTACCGAGCAGACCCTCGCCACGGTGTTCGACGAGCTGTTCGCGCACCGCATCTACCTCGAGGGCATGGTGCTGAAGCCCAACATGGTGATCTCGGGCAAGAAGGCGCCCGTTCGCGCGCCCCCCGAGGCGGTCGCCGAGGCCACGGTGCGCGTGTTGAAGCGCCACGTGCCCACCGCAGTTGCGGGCATCGCCTTCCTTTCAGGGGGCCAGTCGCCCGCGGAAGCGACGCTGCATCTTTCGCTCATGAACAAGCTGGGGCCGTTGCCCTGGTCGCTGAGCTTCAGCTACGGGCGCGCACTCCAGGACACGGCGCTGAAAGCCTGGGGCGGCGCGAGCGTCAACTTCGGCGCCGGCCAGAAGGAGTTCGCGCGACGCGCCAGGCTGAACGGGCTTGCGACCACGGGGCGCTACGCCGCCGACATGGAGAGCCAGGCTGCCTGAGTCTCACGGCGGGGCGGCACTCGCGTGAGCAGTACCGCATCCGCACGGGCCACCTCGGCAACCTCAGCCGAGGTGGTGATCGACGTACGCGACGTGCACTACGCCGTGGGCGGGCGGCCGATCTTCGCCGGGCTCGATCTTCAGGTCCGCCGCGGCCGCATCACCGCGATCATGGGCCCGAGCGGCACGGGTAAGACGACACTGCTGCGGCTCATCACCGGTCAGATCGGCGCTGACCGCGGCCAGGTGCGGGTCGTCGGTGAGGACGTCGAGAGCCTCGGGCGCCGCGGGATCTATGCCCTGCGCCGGCGTCTCGGGCTCCTGTTCCAGAACGGCGCGCTGCTCACCGACATGGACGTGTTCGAGAACGTCGCCTTCCCGGTACGCGAGCACACCGACCTGCCCGAGTCCCTGATCCGCCGGCTGGTGCTCACCAAGCTGCAGGCGGTCGGTTTGCGCGGCGCGGCTGAGCTCATGCCCGGTGAGCTCTCCGGTGGCATGGCGCGGCGCGTGGCGCTGGCGCGCGCCATCGTCTTGGATCCGGAGATTCTGCTGTACGACGAGCCGTTCGTCGGCCTCGACCCGATCTCCCTCGGCTTCATCCTGCGCCTCATCAAGCACATGAACCAGGCGCTCGGCATCACCAGCGTCGTGGTCTCGCACGACGTGCACGAGCTCGCGAGCATCGCCGATGACAGCTACCTGATCTCCGCAGGCCGGGTCGCCGCCTCGGGCACACCCGAGCAGCTGCGCGCGAGCGACTCGGTGGCGGTGCGTCAGTTCATGACCGGCGGTGCCGAGGGTCCGGTGCAGTTTCACTACCCCGCGCCCGACTATGCGAGCCAGCTGCTCGCGGCGGATGGCTGATGAGCAACGGACATAGCCGCGAGATGCTGCTCGAGGGCGTGCGCCGGCTGGGATCGGTGTCGATCTTCCTGGTCGCGCTGCTGGCGCAGTGCGTGCCGGCCCTGGCGCGGCCGCGTCTCGTGGTGAACCAGGTCTACAACGCCGGCGCCCGTTCGCTGATCATCATCATGCTGGCGGGCTTGTTCGTCGGCATGGTGTTGGGACTGCAGGGTTACGATCTGCTGCAGCGCTTCGGCTCCGAAGAGATGCTCGGCTCGGCTGCGGCGCTCGGGCTCCTCAAGGAGTTGGGGCCGGTTATCACGGCGCTGCTGTTCGCCGGCCGGGCGGGCACGGCGCTCACTTCCGAGATCGGCCTGATGCGCGCCACCGACCAGCTCACTGCCATGGAGATCATGGCGGTCGACCCGCTGCGCTTCGTGGCCGCGCCGCGCTTCCTCGGCGCCCTGATCGCGATGCCGCTGCTCGCGGCGATCTTCAGCGTCATCGGTCTGTTCGGCGCGCAGCTCATCGGCGTGCAACTGATGCGCGTGGACGAGGGGGTCTTCTGGTCGCAAATGCAGGGCTCGGTCGGCTTGCGCGACGTCACCGAGGGTGTGGTCAAGAGCCTGGTGTTCGGCGCCACCTGCGCCGTAATCGCCGTCCACGAGGGCTATCACGCGGAGCCGACGGCCGCCGGCGTGGGCCTCGCCACCACCCGTACCGTGGTGGCCTCCTCGGTCCTGACGCTGCTTCTTGACTACGTGTTGACCGCGGCCTTCCTGTGAGAGGAACCTAACGCCATGCGCCCCAATCGAACCCTTGAGATAGGAACCGGCCTGTTCGTGCTGTTGGGATTCGCGGCGCTGCTGTTCCTCACGACGCAGCTGCCCTCCAGTGGACTGAAGTTCGGACGGGCCAAGGCGGGCTTTCACGTGAACGCGGACTTCGACAACATCGGGGATCTGAAGGTCGGCTCGCCCGTGACCATGTCGGGTGTGCGCGTCGGCGACGTGGCGGGTATCCGTTTCGACCCGAAGATCTACAAGGCCGTGGTGCGCATGCGCATCGATCCGCAGTACAACGAGATCCCCGAGGACAGCTTCGCCAGTATCCAGACCGAGGGACTGCTCGGTGGCAAGTACATCAGCGTGAGTCCCGGCGGGCTCGACACCTATCTGAAGGACGGCAGCACGATCGACCAGACCCAGTCCGCCATCGTGCTCGAGAGCCTCATCAACAAGTTCTTCGCCAGCTTCTCGAGCAAGGGCAGCGGCGACAACCAGGGGCCTGGTGACAACAACCAGGCCAAAGGCACGGACAACAAGGCGGAGCCGAAGAAATGAGGTACACGACTCTCATGTTGACGGCGCTCATGCTGGGCGCAGTTGCCGCGGGCGCCGCGGCACAACCGGCCGCACCGGCGGCGGCGCCGGCCGCAACGGCCGCCGACGACCCGACGGCGGTGGTGCAGACCGCCGCCCAGGGCATCCTCGGCGAGCTCGACAAGAACCGCGAGATATACCGCCGCGACCCGGCCAAGCTCAGCGATCTGGTGAACAGGTACCTGTTGCCGCACTTCGATGAGGAGCTGGCGGCGCGGCTGGTGCTCGGCCAGTACTGGCGCAGCGCGACTCCCGAACAGCGCGAGCACTTCGTCAAGGCGTTCTATCACTCGCTCCTCGCGAACTACGGGGACGCGCTGGTGGACTTCACGGCCGACCGCCTGAAGATCTACCCCACCAAGCTCGAGCCGGGCGCGAGCCGCGCCACGGTGCGCACCGAGGTGAAGCGTGCCAACGGCGATCGCGTGTCGGTCAACTATTATCTGCACAAGAGCGCCGATGGCTGGAAGGCCTGGGACGTGGTGATCGACGGCATCAGCTACGTGAACAGCTACCGCGAGGACTTCGGCGCCGCAGCTCGAGCAGCAGGGAATCGACTCGGTGATCAAGCGCCTGGAGTCGGGCGAAAAGCCGAGCGCCATCGGCAAGCAGCTCAACGGCAAGAGCTCATGAGCGCGACGCGCTCCGCGCCGCCCCGCGATGCGGCCGCGGACGCGGCCGCGGCTTTTCGCCTCGAGGCGGGAGCGGGCGGCGGGCTCACGGCTCACGGCCCGCTGACTTTTGCCACCGCGCGGCAGGCGCGCCTCATCGGTCTGCGCGCGCTGGCCGGCGGCGGACAGGCCCGGCTCGAGATCGATTGCGACGCCGTCACGACGGCCGACAGCGCCGGTCTTGCGGTGCTGCTCGACTGGCTGGCGGTGGCCAAGGGCCAGGGCCGCTCGCTGCGCCTGCTGCACCTGCCGGAGGGCCTCGGGGCGCTCGCCCGCATCAGCGAGGTGGAGGAACTGCTGACGCGCGGCGTATAGCCGCGCCTCACCCGGCCGCGCACGACTTCAGTGCGGTGTCGGGTTCTGCTGCGGCGGGGACTGCGGCGGAGGCGGAGGTTGCGCGGCAGGCGCAGGCTGCGCCTTGGGGGCGCCGGCCGGCGGGGCAGTCTGATTGTCGCCCCCAGCCTCTTCGAGCATTTTCTCTTCCTCTTCCTGCTCGTTCGCCGATTGCCCGCCATGCACCTTGAACGCCCGGTGCTGCAGGTACGCGTTGCGCAGAAACGTGTACGGGTCGTAGGCCTCGTCGATGAGGCGGTCGGCATCGAGCAGCCGCGAGCGCGCATCGACTTTCTCCACGAGGTACGAGCCGTAGTCCCAGTAGGTGTTGCTGATGTAAGTGCGCGGCGTGCTGTAGGTGTCGGCCACCTTGCCGAAGGTGTCGCGGACATCGCTCGGCCCGAGGAACGGCAGCACCAGGTACGGCCCGGGCTTCACTCCCCACTTGCCGAGGGTCTGCCCGAAGTCGCGGTCGTTCTTCTCGATTCCCATGTTACCGGCGACGTCGAACAGGCCGCCGACCCCCATGATGGTGTTGATCAGGAACCGGCCGGTGTCGGTGAAGAAGGGCTTCACCTGACCTTGCAGCAGGTCGTTGACGATGACGATGGTCGTGTCGACGTTGTCGAAGGCGTTGCGGATGCCGGTCTGCACGAACTGCGGCGTACCCTTGCGGTAGCCGCTCGCCACCGGCCGCGCGATCGCCTTGTCGAACTTGTCGTTGAAGGTGTAGGTCGCGCGGTTCATCCGCTCCACGGGTCGTGCGCATCGCGCTTGCTGCCGGGGGGCAACGTCGCGCAGGCGAGCAGCGAGGGCAGACACAGAGCGGCCAGCGTGAGCCGGATGGTCGTTTGCATAGGAAGAGCGCAGCGGGGACCGGGTGATAGTGTAGCAGCCGCGCGAGGCGCGGCCGGCGCGTTGCCGGGCCCGTCAGGGGTCAGTGGTCGCGGCCGCCATGACCCTGTCCCTGGTCCCCGCTGTCGGTGAACTTCGCCTTGCGCGTGCTCGCGAGGTAGTCGCGCACCTCATCGAGCCGCGCCTGGAAGCGCTGGCGCTGGATCGAGTGATGTGTCGGCGAGCGCGAGCGCCAGCTGGTACTGCTGCACGGCGAGTTGCAGCTCGCCGTTGGCGAGCTGGTACTCGCCCATGTAGTAGTAGGCGTCGCCCGGATCGCCGGCCGCGCTGGCGGCGAGCGCGGTCAGGCGGATCTGGTCGGGGGTCGGAGAGACGTTGTTGAACAGGTCGAGCAGCATCGCGTGCGCCTGCGGCGGCCTTGCCGTCCGCCATGAGCGTCTCGGCGTAGCGCACCGTCACCGGCACGTTGCGCGGAAACAGCGTCCTCGGCGTGCTTGAAGGTCGCGAGCGCCTCCGGTCGTCGTGTCCAGCCTTGGCCTGCGCCTGGCCGAGCGCGCCGTACAGCATGATCAGTCTTGGTGCTCCTTGACCAGCTGCTGCAGGATCGTGCACGGCCTCCTCGGGATGGTTGCCGACTGCATGAGCGCGAGCGCCTCGCCGTAGCGGTTGCCGAGGGTCGTCTCGCCGCGGGCGATCTTCCGGCGTATTGCCCGCGCCATGTCCACGTCCCCGGTGGCGGTGAGCACGCGCACCCGCTCGCGGATCAGCTCGAAGGTCAGGCGAGTCGTGGCCTGCGGGGCGTCGAACTGCGCCGCGCGCGATCGCGCGCCTCGGCGATGCGGTCGGACGTGACCGGGTGGTCGATGAGCATCGCGGGGACCTAGCTCTCGGCGAGTCCCGTCGCTGCGGCCCAGGGTCTCGAAGAAGCTCGCCATGCGCGCTGCGGATCGAAGCCTGCGCCGTCGAGGTAGCCGATGCCGACGCGGTCGGCCTCGTATTCGTTGTCGCGCGTGAAGTTGATCTGCTGCTGCGCGGCCATGCCCTGCGCGGCGACGATCGCGCCCTCGATCGCCTGGCCGCCGCCGGCCGAGCGCACCGAGGAGGATCGCGGCCAGCATCGCCGCGGCCGACGGTCAGGCCCTGGTGGCTCTGGGCCTGCATCTGCGCGCCGGATGTGATGCTGCGTGACGTGCGCGGTTTCGTGCGCCATGACGCCCGCCAGCTCGGACTCGGTATGTCGGTGGCGAGGATCAGGCCCGTGAAGATGAACGATGAAGCCGCCCGAGACGGCGCAAAGGCGTTGATCTCCGGATCCTTGACCACGAGGTACGTGAAACCGCTGACCCTCCGTCGGCGCTCTGCGAGGCGAGCCTCGGGCCGACCGACTCGATGTATTCATTGACCTCCGGGTCCTCGAGCAGCGCGTTCTGCTCGCGCAGCTCCTGCGCCACCATGGCGCCCAGAGCTGGTACTCATCGGTGTGCGACAGGATCGTCCCGGCGGGGCTGCCCAGGTCCGGCAGGTCGGAGCCCGCCGTGGGGCCGGTGAGATCGATGGGATTCGCCACGGGCGGTGCGGCAACGGAAGCGATCGGAGCGACCGCGGTCAGGGCGCACAGCAGTGCCACCAGCAAGGGACGCAGCAGGGACGCATCGTCGACGTTGGACCGCGTTGAGCGGTCGCAAGTTTCCTCGTGTTTACAGACGCTTACAAGCGCATCGAGCCGCCACGCGCAGCGTACATGCAAATGCGCGCGTGGCGAAACGCCCGGTCAGAGTCTACAGGATGTCGGAGGCGAAGTCGGCGAGCCGTGAACGCTCGCCCCGCACCAGGGTCATGTGCCCGGAATGCTGCCAGCCGCGGAAGCGGTTGACCGCGTAGGTCAGGCCCGAGGTCGTCTCCGTGAGGTAGGGGGTGTCGATCTGCGCGATGTTGCCCAGGCAGGCGAGCTTGGTGCCGGGCCCGGCGCGGGTGATGAGCGCCTTCATCTGCTTGGGCGTGAGGTTCTGCGCCTCATCCAGGATGAGGAAGCGGTTGAGGAAGGTGCGCCCGCGCATGAAGTTGAGCGAGCGGATCTTGATGCGGTTGCGCAGCAGGTCGTTGGTCGCGGCGCGGCCCCAGTTGCCGCCCTCCTGGCTACGGGTCAGCACCTCGAGGTTGTCCATCAGCGCGCCCATCCAGGGCTCCATCTTCTCCTCCTCGGTGCCCGGCAGGAAGCCGATGTCTTCGCCGAGCGGGATCGTCACCCGCGTCATGATGATCTCGACGAAACGGTTGGTCTCGAGCGTCTGCATCAGGCCGGCGGCGAGCGCCAGCAGCGTCTTGCCCGTGCCCGCGGGTCCGAGCAGCGTGACGAAGTCGATCTGCGGGTCCATGAGCAGGTTGAGCGCGAAGTTCTGCTCGCGGTTGCGCGCGGTGATGCCCCACACGTTGTGCCGCTCGCTGCGGTAGTCGCGCGTCAGCTCGAGCGTGGCGGTGTCGCCGTCGATCTCGCGCACGATCGCCCTCGATGCCCTCGGTCGCCGTCCTCGAACACGCACTGGTTGGGCTGCCACTCCCGCACCGCGGGCCCGGTGATCTCGTAGAAGGTGCGGCCGGCTTCCTTCCACGAGCGCATGTCCTTGCCGTGCTGTTCCCAGAAGTCCGCGGGCAGCGCGTTCATGCCGGTGAACAGGACGTCGGCGTCCTCCAGCGTCTTGTCGCTGTAGTAGTCCTCGGCGTGCACGCCGAGCACCGCCGCCTTGATGCGCAGGTTGATGTCCTTGGACACCAGGGTCACGCGCGTGTCCTGCTGCTCGCTCTGCAGCGCGAGCGTCTGCGCCAGGATGGCGTTATCGCCGCCCTGGCCCGGGAGAGTCTCGGGCAGCGCGCCCGCGAGCTGGCGGGTCTGGAAGAACAGGCGCCCCGTGGACGGCTTCTTGCCGTGATTGCCCGAGTAGCCGTTCGGCAGCTGCAGGCCCTGGTCGATCTGCTCCTTGGTGGCGTCGCGCATCATGTCGTCAAGGAAGCGGCTCACCTGGCGCACGTTGCGCGAGGCTTCCGAGAGGCCCTTCTTGCCGGCGTCGAGCTCCTCGAGCACCACCATCGGCAGGTAGATGTCGTGCTCCTCGAAGCGGAAGATCGCCGTCGGATCGTGCATCAGCACGTTGGTATCGAGCACGAACAGGCGCCGCTGCGGCCGCGCGGGCTGGCCCTTCACCTCGCGCTCCTTGCCCGAGGCCTGGTGGGTCCGGGTTCAGAGACACTGCGCTGCTTCAAGCACTTCCTCCGCGTGTCCGTCGACCTTCACCTTGCGCCATTCGCGCGCGCAGCTGGCCCGTCGGCGTCGATCAGGAAGGTGCTGCGCTCGACGCCCATGTACTTACGCCCGTACAGGCTTTTCTCGCTTGATGACATCGAAGAGCGCGGCAGACCTTCTCGTCCTCGTCCGACAGCAGCTCGAAGGGCAGCGGACTCCTTGCTGAACTTGTCGTGTGACGCGACGACTGTCGCGCGAAATGCCGACGACCTGCGCGCCGGCCTTGCGGAACGCCGCTGTGCAGGTCGCGGAAGTCCTGCGCCTCGCGCGTGCAGCCCTGAGGTCATGTCCCTCGGGTAGAAGTAGATCACGAGCTTTACGCCCGCGGCCTCCTTGAGCCTCCACGCGCCGCTCGCCCGGTCGAGGGCAGCGAGAAGTCAGGCACCTTGCGTCCCGTTTTGACTTTGGGCATCTCGTTTCAGGATTTCACCGGTTCGAGGATCGCGTCGAGATTGAGCGAGTCGCAGAACTCCATGAACTCTTCGCGCAGGTGCGCCACGTGGATGCGGCTGGGCACGTTGACGATCATCTGCACCGAGAACATCGGCGCGCCGGTGTGCGCGGCGGGATAGCTGCGCGTGGAGACTTCGGCGATGTCGATGCCGCGCGTGGAGAAGAACCCGGACAGACCCGAGACGATGCCGGTCTGGTCCAGGCAGACCACGTCGATGGAGTACGGCAGCATGTCGGTGCGCGCCGCGCGCGGCTCGGTGCGCCGCAGGTGGATGCTGAGATTGCTGGTCTCCGCGAGGCGCTTGAGCTCGGTTTCGAGTTTGGCGAGGGCGTGCCAGTTGCCCGACACCAGCAGCAGCATCGCGAACTCGGTGCCGAGGTTCGCCATGCGGCTCTCGCTGATGTTGCCGCCGCACTCGGTGATGACCCGGGTCAGCTCGTGGACCATCCCCGTGCGGTCGCTGCCGATCGCCGAAACGGCCAGGTGTTGCTTCATCTTTGGTGGGACGTGACTTTTCGTAGCCTCGCTGCGCCGAGTGTACCGGGAGCAGGGCCGGGTTGCGACCTTGCCGCGGCACGCACGGCGCGGCGCTTGCCTCGGCGCAAGCCCGGCCCGTAACATCGCGCGCTCCCCGCACAGCTCGTGGAACTCGCATGTTCTCCGGCAGCCTGGTCGCAATCGTCACGCCCATGCGTCCCGACGGCGCGCTCGATTTCGAAGCATGGGCGCGGCTG
This sequence comes from uncultured Gammaproteobacteria bacterium, assembly GCA_963713175.1. Taxonomy (GTDB): domain Bacteria; phylum Pseudomonadota; class Gammaproteobacteria; order Steroidobacterales; family Steroidobacteraceae; genus 13-2-20CM-66-19. Next base: position 396,850 of record CAVQKW010000006.1, read on the forward strand.
CTCGACTTGCACCTCGCGAACGGCACCAACGGCGTGGTCGTGGGCGGCACCACGGGCGAGTCGGCGACGCTGCGCGATGCGGAGCTGCGGGAGCTGACGGTGCGCGCGTGCACACAGGTGCGCGGGCGTATCCCGGTCATCGCCGGCGCCGGCACCAGCAGCACCGCGACCACCGTGGAGCGCGTGCGGCTGGTTGTCGCAGCTGCCGATCGATGCGCTGCTGATCGTCACGCCCGCCTACAACCGGCCCACGCAGGAGGGGCTGTATCTGCATTTCGCGGCCGCCGCCGCCGCCGCCCGCATGCCGGTCGCTCCTCTACAACGTTCCCTCGCGGACCGCCGTCGACATGCAGCCCGCGACGGTCGCGCGTCTGGCGCCGTCTCGGGCAGATCGTCGGCGTCAAGGAGGCGGTCCCCGAGATCGCCCGCGTCCGCGAGCTGGTGGAGGCGTCGGGGCGGGACTTCGTGGTGCTCAGCGGCGATGATGCGAGCGCGCGCGAGGCGATCTGCAGCCGGGGCACGCGGGGTCATCTCGGTGACCGCGAACGTTGCACCGCGCGCGATGTCGGATATGGTGGCCGCGGCGCTGGCGGGCGATGCCGCGCGGGCCCGGCGACTCGATGCAGCGGCTCGCGGGGCTGCACCGCGGACTGTTCCTGGAGGCCAATCCGATCCCGGTCAAGTGGGCGCTTGCCGAGCTGGGATTGATCGGCGCCGGGTTAAGATTGCCCCTCACGCCGCTGTCTGGGCGCATCATGCGAGCGTGCGCGCCGCGGCGCGGGCGGCGGGCGCATTGCGTTAAGCGTTGGGAGAGAGTTTTTGATGAAGTCGAAGACCGTCGGTGCACTCATCGTGCTGGCCCCGCTCCTGGTCGGCGCCGCGGCTGCCACCCGTTCCGGCATTTCGCATACGCCTGTCACAAGAAGCAGGTGTACATGCAGGCCAGCATTCCGCCGCTGAAGATTCCGCCCGGGCTCGAAGCCCCCGACACCACGAACGCGCTGCACCTGCCGCAGCTCAACGAGCCGGCGCCGCCCCCGCGTACCGGCCAGCAGCCCTGCCTGGACGAGCCGCCCCCGTACAAGGTCGCGAAGCCCCCGCAGGCCTGAAAGCGCGAGCGGCGATGATATACGCGTAATATATTGATTTTAAATACATTGGAGAGGTGGCCGAGCGGTCGAAGGCGCTGGACTGGAATTCCAGTAACATCTTAACGGGTGTTCGTGGGTTCGAATCCCACCCTCTCCGCCAGCTCGGCACCGGTGGCCCGCATCGGCTTCTCCGCGACGACCAGTCGTGAACCCCGTCAGGCCCGGAAGGCAGCAGCGGCAGCGGCGATGTCGGGTGCCGGAGGCTAAGCTGGTGCGGGCCGCCTCCATTTGTCTCTTACGAGACTGTGCATGAGCTACACGGCGCTGGCGCGCAAATGGCGCCCGAAGAAGTTCTCCGAGCTCGTCGGGCCAGGAGCACGTGCGGCGCGCGCTGGTCAACGCGCTCGACAGCGGGCGCATCCACCATGCGTTCCTGTTCACCGGCACGCGCGGGTGTCGGCAAGACCACCATCGCGCGCATCCTCGCCAAGTGCCTGAACTGTGAGACGGGCGTCAGGGCGGAGCCGTGCGGTGTGTGTGCCAGCTGCCGCGAGATCGACGAGGGCCGCTTCGTGGATCTGATCGAGGTCGACGCCGCCTCGCGCACCAAGGTCGACGACACGCGCGAGCTGCTCGACAACGTGCAGTACGCGCCGGCGCGCGGGCGCTACAAGGTGTACCTCATCGACGAGGTGCACATGCTCTCCACGCACTCCTTCAACGCGCTGCTGAAGACCCTCGAGGAGCCGCCGCCGCACGTCAAGTTCCTGCTCGCGACGACCGATCCGCAGAAGCTGCCGACTGACGGTGCTGTCGCGCTGCCTGCAGTTCAACCTGAAGCGCCTGCCGGTCGCGCAGATCGCCGCGCACCTGCGGCACATCCTGGACGCAGGAGGGCATCGCCTACGACGCCGGCGGGACTGAAGCTGCTGGCGCAGGCGGCCGACGGCAGCATGCGCGATGCGCTGTCGCTGCTCGATCAGCTGATCGCCTTCGGCGGCGGCAAGGCGGGCGAGGAGCAGGCGCGCGCGATGCTCGGCAGCATCGCGCGCGATCACGTGGTGCGGCTCGCGACGAGCTGCTGGCGGGCATGGACACTGCCGCGTTGATGCGCGGCGCGGCGGCGCTCGAGGAATTCGCGCCCGACTACGCGCAGTTGCTCGACGAGCTCGCGGGGCTGCTGGTGCGGGTGGGCGCTGCGGCAGGCGCTGAGCGACTACGAGGGCGATGAGCTGTACACGCCGGAAGTGCTCGCAGAGCTCGCGAGCGCGCTCGCACCCGAGGACGTGCAGCTGTTCTACCAGATCGCCATCACCGGCCGGCGCGACCTGCCGCTCGCGCCCGATCCGCGCACCGGATTCGAGATGACGCTGCTGCGCATGATCGCCTTTCGCCCGGCAGGCGAGCCCGGGACGGCGCACACACCGGGTGCGACGCGATGCGCGGCGCAGCGCGCCCGCGGAACCCAAGCGCGCCACGCCCGCGAGCGGTGCTGCAAGCGAGGCCGCCCAGGGGAAAACCCCGGCCGGTCCCTGGGCGGCGATCGTGAACCGGCTCGAGCTCTCGGGCGCGGCGCGCCAGCTCGCGAGCCACTGCAGTTCGTGGGCCGGCAGGGCGCGGTGGTGCGCCTGGCGCTCGATGCGCACAACCAGCCGATGCGCACCCCGGCGCAGGAGGACAAGCTCGCGCAGGCGCTGTCGCGCCACTACGGCGAGCCGGTGCGGCTCGAGTTCCAATCGCTCCCCGCGGGAGGCGAGACGCCGGCGCTGCTGGCGCAGCGCGCCTCGGAACAGGAGCTGGCTTCGGCACGGCGTGCCTTCGACTCGGATCCGGGCGTGCAGGGCCTGCGCGAGCGCTTCGGCGCCACGGTGCTGCCGGACACGGTGCGCCCGGTAAAATGACCCTTCACCATTACGCGGCGCACAGCGCCTGAGGCTCACCTGCCATGCGTGGCAATATCAACGACCTTCTCAAGCAGGCCCAGGCAATGCAGGCCAACATGCAGAAGGCACAGGCCGAGATCGCCAACATCGAGGTGATCGGGGAAGCGGGCGGGGGCATGGTGAAGGTCACCATGAACGGCCGTCACGAGGTCAAGCGCGTGCAGATCGAGGCCGCGGTCGCGGGCGAGGATCGCGAGATGCTCGAGGACCTGATTGCGGCCGCCGCCAACGATGCGGTCCACAAGGTGGAGGCGCGCGTACAGGAGAAGATGAGCAGCCTGACCGCGGGCCTGTCACTGCCGCCGGGGATGAAGCTGCCGTTCTGATGAAGCATTCGCCGCACCTCGCGCAACTGATCGAAGCACTGCGGACCCTGCCCGGCGTCGGCCCGAAGAGCGCGCAGCGTATGGCGTTTCACCTCCTGCAGGAGGGGCGCTCGGGCGCGCGCGCGCTCGCCGGTGCGCTCGATGCGGCACTCAAATCCGTGGTCCGCTGTCGGCGCTGTCGCATGCTCACCGAGGAGGAGCTGTGCTCGATCTGCTCGGCGCCGCAGCGCGATGCCACGCTCTTGTGCGCGGTCGAATCGCCGGCGGATGTCGTGGCGATCGAACTGTCGGGCAGCTACCGCGGCCGTTACTTCGTGCTCATGGGGCACCTGTCGCCGCTCGATGGCATCGGGCCCGAGCAGCTCGGGGTGCGCGAACTCGAGGCGATCCTCGCGGAGGGCGGCGTGCGCGAGCTGATCCTGGCCACCAACTCGACGGTCGAGGGCGAAGCGACTGCGCATTTCCTGAGCGAGCTCGCCGCGCAGCGTGGCATCCGCGCGAGCCGCATCGCCCACGGCGTGCCGGTGGGCGGGGAGCTCGAGTACGTCGACGGCGGCACCCTGGCCCACGCACTCACGGGGCGGCAGTCGGTGTGACCCGTCCTTCTAGCGCTTGCGCTGCTTGCTGCGGGCGCTGAGCTCTTCGTGCAGCCGCCGCAGCCGGCGGTAGCTCTCGTAGCGGCGTGGATGGAGCGTGCCGCTGTCGGCGGCGATGTGCACCGCGCAGTCCGGCTCGCGCATGTGCCGGCAGTCGGGGAAACGGCAGCCGGCCGCGAGCCGCTCGACGTCCAGGAAGCCGAGGCTGCGCGCATCGAGGCTATCGATCGCCGGGGCGAAATCTCGTACGCCCGGTGAATCGATGAGCGCGCGCCCGGCGGGCAGATCGAACCAGCGCGCGGCGGTGGTCGTGTGCCGCCCTTGCTCTTCGCGTACCAGATCCCCGACCGCGATCTGCGTCTCGGGAAGCAGCTTTGCCACCAGCGAGGACTTGCCGACGCCGGACTGGCCGACGAGCGCAGCCACGGTGCCCGGCGGCAGGGCTTCGATCAGCCCCCCGATCCCTTCGCCGCTGCGCGCCGAGCATCTGACGCACGGGTACCCGATCGCCGCATACGCGCTGAGCTCTGCGGCGAGACCGGGCTCGATGCCGAGCTCCTCCTTGTTCAAGACCAGGATGCCACCGATGCCCGCGGAGGCGGCCGCCGCGAGATAGCGGTCGACGACGAAGAGATCGGGCAGAGGAAGCGGCGCCAGCACGACCAGCAGGCGTGTGAGGTTCGCGACCACCGGCTCCGCCTGTCCCCGCTGGTTCGAGCGGTACAGGGCGCTGTGCCTGGGCAGCACGTGCAGCACGTGCAGCTCGTCGTGGTGCGGGTCGGCGCGGCAGCGCACCTCATCCCCGCAGACTACCGTCAGGGAACGCCCGAACGCCCGCGCGGGCAGCTGTCGGCCCGCCGCATAGCGCACCGTCATGTGGCGGCCGAATGCGGCGACTACCCGCGCGTCCAGTGTCGATGTCATGGGGCGGGAGACCCGCGGGCGTCTGCTACACTTGGCTTGGATTCGCGGCGCACGTAAGCCACGCTACCACCACCGACGCCAACATGCCGAGCGGCGATTACCTCGTCTGGATCGACCTGGAGATGACGGGACTGAAGCCCGACAGCGACCAGATCATCGAGATAGCCACCGTGGTCACCGACAAGGAGCTGGCGGTGCTGGCCGACGGCCCGGTGATCGCCATACACCAGCCCGAGGAGGTGCTGGCGCGCATGGATGACTGGAACCAGCGCCAGCACGGCTCATCGGGCCTCGTGGCGCGCGTGCGCGCCAGCCGCACCAGCGTGGCCGAGGCGCAGCAGCGCACGCTGGAGTTCCTCGCTCCCCTGGTGAACGCCGGCAGCTCGCCCATGTGCGGCAACAGCATCTGCCAGGACCGCCGCTTCCTGGCGCGCTACATGCCTGCCCTCGAGCGCTTCTTCCATTACCGCAATCTCGACGTCAGCACCCTCAAGGAGCTGGCGCGGCGCTGGGCGCCCGCTGTCGCCGACAGTTTCGTCAAGCAGGGGGCGCACCTCGCGCAGGCTGACATCCACGAGTCCATCCGTGAGCTGCGCCACTACCGCGCGCGGCTCCTGGCGCCGGCCTGGCAGGCCGCCGGCGGGGCATGATCATCCATCGCGGCGGCTGCCATTGCGGCGCAGTCGCCTTCGAGGTGGACGCGCCGGCGCGCGTCACGGCGAGCGAGTGCAACTGCTCGATCTGCCGGATGACGGGCTTCCTGCACCTGATCGTCCCCAAGAGCCGCTTTCGCCTGTTGCGCGGCGCCGGGGAACTCGCCGAGTACCGCTTCAATACCGGCACCGCGCGGCATCTGTTCTGCCGCCGCTGCGGGGTGAAGTCCTTCTACGTGCCGCGCTCCAACCCCGACGGCTACAGCGTCAACGTGCGCTGCCTCGATCAGTCGACGCTCGAGCAGCTCATCGTCGAGCCCTTCGACGACAACGATCGGGAAGCATCCGAGGCGCGGTTGCGTCACCTGTCGCGCGCCTGACGCGCGCGCGCTGCGGCGCCGGGTCGTTTCAGCGCGCCTTGGCGGGCGCGGGCTCCTGGGCAAGGAACAGCCAGGTCTCGATGACCGTATCGGGATTGAGCGACATGCTCTCGATACCCTGCTCGAGCAGCCAGCGCGCCAGATCCGGGTGGTCCGAGGGTCCCTGGCCGCAGATGCCGACGTACTTGCCGCGCTTGCGGCAGGCGCTGATCGCCATGGCGAGCAGCAGCTTCACGGCCGGGTCGCGCTCGTCGAACCCTTTGGCGACGATCGCCGAGTCGCGATCCAGTCCCAGCGTCAGCTGCGTCATGTCGTTCGAGCCGATCGACATGCCGTCGAAGTACTCGAGGTACTCGTCGGCGAGCAGCGCGTTGGTCGGCAGCTCGCACATCATGATGACCTTCAGGCCGTCCACGCCGCGCTCAAGTCCGTTGCCGGCGAGCAGCTGCGTCACCTCGCGCGCCTCGGTGAGCGTGCGCACGAAGGGCACCATGACCTGGACGTTGGTGAGCCCCATGTCCTCGCGCACGCGCTTCAGTGCCCGGCACTCGAGCTCGAAGCACGGCCGGAAGGCCTCGTCGACGTAGCGCGAGGCGCCGCGGAAACCGAGCATCGGGTTCTCCTCGTGCGGCTCGTAGAGCTCCCCGCCGATGAGATTGGCGTACTCGTTCGACTTGAAGTCCGACAGGCGCACGATGACCGGCTCGGGCGCGAAGGCCGCGGCGATCTGCGCGATGCCTTCGGCGAGCTTCTCGACGTAGAAGCTCACCGGGTCGGAGTAGCCGGCGATCTGCGCGCGGATCTGCTCCTGCAGCTCGCCGTCGAGGCGATCGAACTCGAGCAGCGCCCGCGGGTGCACGCCGATCATGCGGTTGATGATGAATTCCAGGCGCGCGAGTCCGACGCCGTGGTGCGGAATGCCGGCGAAGTCGAAGGCGCGGTCGGGATTGCCGACGTTCATCATGATCTTCACCGGGATCTTCGGCAGCGCGTCGAGCTCGATCTCCTTGCGCTCGAAGGCGAGGATGCCCTCGTAGACGTGGCCGGTGTCGCCCTCGGCGCACGACACCGTGACGTCCTGACCCTCGCGGATCCTCTCGGTCGCATCGCCGCAGCCGACCACCGCCGGGATGCCGAGCTCGCGCGCGATGATCGCCGCGTGGCAGGTGCGGCCGCCGCGGTTGGTGACGATCGCCGCGGCGCGCTTCATCACCGGCTCCCAGTCCGGGTCGGTCATGTCGGCCACCAGCACATCGCCCGACTGCACGCGCGCCATCTCGGAGGCGTCGCGGATGACGCGCGCGGGACCTGCACCGATGCGCTGGCCGACGCTGCGTCCGGTGGCGAGCACCTGCGAGTGGCTCTTGAGCGAGTAGCGCTGGATCGTGCGCCCGGCGCGGCTCTGTACCGTCTCGGGGCGCGCCTGCAGGATGTAGAGCCGTCCGGTCTCTCCGTCCTTGCCCCACTCGATGTCCATCGGCCGCCCGTAGTGCTCCTCGATGACGAGCGCCTGGCGGGCGAGGGCGGTGATGTCGGCGTCGTCGAGGCAGAAGCGCTGGCGCTGCGCCTGCGGCACCTCCACCGTTGCCACGCGTGTCGCGGAGCCTGCCGGCCCGTACACCATCTTGATCGCCTTGCCGCCCAGGTTGCGGCGCACGATGGCCAGCTTGCCGGCGCGTAGCGCCGGCTTGTAGACGTAGAACTCGTCGGGGTTGACCGCGCCCTGCACCACCGTCTCGCCGAGCCCCTAGGAGGCGGTGATGAAGACCACGTCGCGGAAGCCCGAATCGGTGTCGAGGGTGAACATCACGCCGCTCGCGCCGAGATCGCTGCGCACCATGTGCTGCACGCCGGCCGAGAGCGCCACGGCGCAAGTGTCGAAGCCCTGGTGCACGCGGTAGGAGATGGCGCGGTCGTTGAACAGCGAGGCGAACACCTCGTGCATCGCCTTGAGGACGTCGGCTTCGCCGCGTACGTTGAGGAAGGTCTCCTGCTGTCCGGCGAAGGACGCCTCCGGCAGGTCCTCGGCGGTCGCCGAGGAGCGCACCGCCACCGCGATCTCGCCGCCGCCGCTCATGCGCCGCAGCTCCTCAGTCACGGCCTGGCGCAGCGCCGCACCGAAGGGCGTTGCGAGGATCCACTGACGGATGCGGGCACCGGTGGCCGCGAGCTTCGCCACGTCGTCGACGTCGAGCGCAGCGAGCTCGGTGCGGATACGCGCGTCAAGCCCGTCCTGGGCAAGGAACTCGCGGTAGGCGTGCGCAGTGGTGGCGAAGCCGCCCGGCACCTGTACGCCGAGCCTGGTGAGCGCACCGATCATCTCCCCGAGCGAGGCGTTCTTGCCGCCGGCCGTCTCGACGTCGCGCAGCCCTAAGCGCTCGAAGGGGATGACGTAGGCGTTCACTAAGGGCTCCTTGGAGCCAAGCTGACAGGCGCCGCGGGCGCTTGCTCCACTGCGCGTGCGGTGAAACACTTCGGACTTAAGCGCGCGAGCGCCTCGACTACGCCTGAGCCATGAGCCGTCGAACCGTTTTCTTCGTCTCGGACCAGACCGGCGTGACCGCCGAAACGATGGGTCACAGCCTCCTGACCCAGTTCGAGGGCGTGGAATATCGCCCGGTGACTTTGCCATTTGTGTCGAGCGTTGACAAGGCGCAGGAAGCAGTCCGGCGCATCAACCGCGCGGGCGAGGAGACCGGACTTCGGCCCATCGTGTTCAGCACGCTGGTGCAGGACGAGCTGCGCGACATCGTGATAGGCGCCGACGGCCTGTTCCTCGACTTCTTCGCGGCATTCGTCGGCCCCATGGAGCGCGAGCTCGGTACCCGCTGGACGCATCGCGCCGGACGCGCGCACGGCATGGCGGATCTCGTCGCCTACACCGCCCGCATCAATGCCACCAACTTCGCGCTCGCCAACGACGACGGCATCGGTGGCGACTACTCGCACGCCGACGTGGTGCTGATCGGCGTGTCGCGCGTCGGCAAGACGCCGACCTGCCTGTACATGGCGCTGCAGTACGGGGTGTTCGCCGCCAACTACCCGCTCACCGAGGACGACCTGGAGAGCGGCAGGCTGCCGGCGCGCCTCGAACCGTACCGCAACAAGCTCTACGGCCTCACCATCACGGCCGAGCGGCTGCAGCAGATCCGCAGCGAGCGCCGGCCGGAGAGCCGCTACGCGTCGCGCCCGCAGGTGCAGTACGAGTTGCGCGTCGCGGCAGCGATGTTTGCGCGCTATTCGATCCCGTCACTGGAAACGACCGAGTGCTCGATCGAAGAGATTGCCAGCCGGATTCTCAACACTAGCGGAATCGAGCGACGGCTGCGGCCTTAAATTGCGCAGCACGCAAGGTCGCACGGAAATTGCAAGCAGCCGCGAGTCGTAATTGCGCGACAAATCGCGCCTTGATCGGCTTGCGCCGCGGGCCTTAAGCGTTATAGTCGGGACGTGCTTGCAGACGACACACTGACACTCGTTTCCTGGCGCGCGCGGCCGCGCAGCTTCGTCGCGCTCATGGGTCTGTACGAGAGCAATTTCATCCGCCTCGGCTGGCTCACCGCGGGGCGCCCCGACTCACTGAGCGGCAGCCACCGCTCGGCGGTACCCGCAGATTGTGATCTCGTTCTCACCGTGACCGAGCGTTCGCCCTACACCAGCACGCTCGCGCTCAGCTACCTGTTGCCCGGTACGGGGGGCCTCACCAGCTATCCCGACATGCGCCTGCGCGTCTACCACGACGCACATCTCGTCGAAGCCCAGCAGTGGGCGGCGGTTCACAGCCAGCCCGTCCTCAAGGCCCTGCGCAGCCGCGCGGAGCGTGAACTGGATCAGCGCTGGGCGCGCAACGTGATGTTAAACAAGTGGCTGGAGTACTGCGTGGAGCGGGGTCATCGCTTCTCATCCCGCACGAGGCTTACTGCCGGCGTATGAGAAGGGGCGGTCGCCCGCCCAACTTCTCATGAACGCCCTGCGCCAACTCGGATTCCTCAAACTCAACCTCCGCCCGGATGGCAGTGCCGACCACGAGCATCGTGTGCTGGCGCTGTTCCGCAACCGCGCCGAGCTGAAGAAGGCCTACGGCGGCCTGCAGGACGAGACCTACCGCCTCAAGGATCTCATCAAGCAGCAGGAGGCGGCGACCCAGCGCGTGCAGGGGATGCTGGCCGCGCTCGAGGGACGCCTGGGTGCACCCGACACCGCCTACTCGGCGCTGGTGTTCTACCAGCTGCGGCGCCTGTGGCAGTGCGGACGCGAGCTCATCGGACAGTTGGTTGCGGACCTGTCGCGCCAGCAGGATGAACGCGAGCGCCGTCACCACCTCGCGCTGCACAACCGGCGACTGTTCGCGCGCCGCCAGAGCTGCCAGGGTCAGGTGCGCGCCGCACAGGATCTGAGCGAGGAGGCGCAGCGGCAGGTCGAATCGCTCCAGAGCGAGCGCGCGGGCCTGACGCGCCTGTGGCACTACTTCAAGCGCCGCGCGCTCGAGCGGCGCATCGCCACGCTGCAGGCCGCCGCCGCCGCAGCGGCCGCCTCGTTGCTGCAGGCCGAGGCGGCGTTGCAGGCCGTGAGCGAGGAGGGGATGCCGGAGTTTTCCGGGCTGTCGCTGCCGGCGCGCCGCGCGATCAACCTGGCGGCGATCGCCTATGCCGAAGTGCTGTGCGCGCGACTGCTGGTGATTGAGCCGCCGCTCGTGCAGCTGGCGCGCGACGCCACCGCCAAACGCGCACCGACCGATGCGTACGGGACGCCGAAGGACTGCGTGCTGCTCATGGCGCAGATCCAGCGCGCGCAGCGCCTGCTCGCCGGCCGCGCCGGGCTCGCCGCGGAGATCCAGGGCCTCAGCGAGCGTCTGAAGCAGCGGTCACGCTACCGCGGTGCGGCCGACACGGCGCCGACCACCGATTCGATCGGCCCGGGCGGGGCCCGAGTCCCCCAGCGGCGTGCCCAACGTGCTGGCCGAAGATACCTGGGACCTGTTCCGGGTCCTGCTGCGATAGCAGAACTATCCGGCGCGCGCGGTCTTCTGCGCCGGCGCCGGGTGCGCGTTGGTTACGATGTCGGCCATGACCTGCGCCGCCTGGTCGAGCATCACATCCGGTGCCGTCTCCTTGGCCTTGTCCAGATCCTCGACGGTCTTGAACGGCGGCTCGTCTTTGGCGACGCGCCGGCTATTCTCGCGCTCGAGGCGCTCCTTGTCTTCGTGGGCGCGCTCCTCGCGACGCACCTTGAGGTTGAGCGACACGCTGTGCATCTCGCGCAGGTTGTCGATGGCGGCGATGTCCGAGACCAGCCAGCGGTAGTCCGGATCGCGCTGCGCGCGCAGATCCTCTTCCGAGGTCAAGGTCGCAACCGACGGCTCGGCCGCCTCCACATTGCTGGTCTTGAACGGCACTCCGGCGATACGGTCCCAGGGGAGCGAGGACTCGAGCGCGCTCTCACCGAGCTCCTTGGTATCGAGTACCGAGGCGAGTGGGATGTCGGGTTGCACGCCCCGATGTTGAGTGCTCTCGCCCGTCACGCGATAGAACTTGCCGATGGTCACCGTGAGCTGCCCGTTCACCGGGTCCTTCGAGCGGCGATCGAGCGGCACCAGGTTCTGCACGGTTCCCTTGCCGAAGGTGGTCTGCCCGAGGATCAGGCCGCGGTGATAGTCCTGGATCGCGCCGGCGAAGATCTCCGAGGCGGACGCGCTCATCCGGTCGACCAACACCACCAGCGGTCCGTCGTACGCCGGGGCACCCTCCGGGTCGTCGAGCACCTCGAGCCGGCCGGCGGAGTCACGCAGCTGCACCACCGGACCGTGGTCGATGAACAGCCCCGTGAGCTCGGTGGCCTCGGGCAGATACCCGCCGCCGTCGCCGCGCAGGTCGAGCACCAGGCCGTCGACGTTCTCGCTCTTGAGCTCGCGCAGGAGCTTGAGGACGTCGCGCGTGGTGCTGCGGTAGTCCTCGTCGCCGGCGTTCTCGGCAGCGATGTCCTGGTAGAAGCCTGGCACGGTGATGACACCGATCTTGAGCTGCCGCCCGTTGCGCGCCACCGTCTTCACTTCCTTGTGCGCCGCCTGCGCCTCGAGGGTCACCTTGTTGCGCACGAACTCGAGCGTCTTCTCCGGGCTCCCGGGGGCGGCGCCCGAGGGCAGGATCTCGAGCCGCACCGTCGTGCCGGCCTTGCCGCGGATCTGCTGCACCACGTCATCCAGGCGCCAGCCGATGACGTCGGTCATCGGCCCGCTCGCGCCCTGGCCGACGGCGGTGATGCGGTCGTTGAGCTTGAGAGTACCGGCGGCGGCGGCCGGGCCGCCCTCGATGATGCTCATGACGGTGACGTAGTCGTCGACCACCTGGAGCGAGGCGCCGATGCCGTCGTAGTTGAGGCTCATCTGGATGCGGTATTCCTCGGAGCTGCGCGGCGAGAAGTAGCTCGAGTGCGGATCGAAGGCGCGCGCGTACGCGTTCATCAGGTTCTCGAACACGTCCTCGGAGGTCACCTGGTCGATGCGCTTGAGAACGTGCTCGTAACGCTTGCGCAGCAGCTCCTGGGCCTGCGGCCACTGCTTGCCCGTCAACAGCAGCGACAGGGCGTCGTTCTTGACGCGCTTTCTCCACAGCTCGTCCATCTGCGCGGTATCGGTCGGCCAGGGCGCATGCAGGCGGTCGAACTCGAACGACTCGTTCAGCGTCCAGTCCGGCTCGGTCTGCAGCAGCGCAATCGCGTGCTCGATGCGCTCGCGGTTGCGCTGCTGGAAGCGCGCGAAGATCAGGTACGCCGGGTCGATGTTCCCGGTGCGGATCATGTCGCCGAACTGGAAGCGATAAGAGTTGAACTCGTTGATGTCGCTGGCGAGGAAATAGCTGCGCTGCGGATCGAGGAACTCGAGATAGCGCTGGTACACCGTGTCGGACATCTTGTCGTCGATGGCCGCGCGGCTGTAGTGCTGGTCCTCGAGGATGCGGCCGACCTTGCGGGCGGTGGCGCGCTGCGCATCGGTCGGGGCGATGGCCCCCGGGGGCAGCAGCGACTGGCTGGCCGGAGCCTGCGCCGAGCCTGCCAGCGCAAGCGCCAGCACCGCCAGAATGAAGGCGGCAATCCAACCGGAGGAGCGCTGCAGAGGCTGGGTCATCGTGTCGGCTCGCAGGTTCAGTACACTCTTAGAGTAAGGCTAGAGCGTGCAGTTCTCCTTTAGCAAGTGCAGTCCTCACATCCATGAAACCGTTGACAGCGCTGCTCGGGATTCTGGCGGGATCGGCGGTCGCCCTGGCCTCCGGTCTGATCATGACCTGGATCGTGATCCTGCTGCTGCCGGCGGACGAGCAGGTGTTCGCCCCGGAGCATGCCCACCTGGTGCAGGCGATCCTCATCTTTACCTTGGTTTCCGCGGCTTCCGGCGGCAGCTTCTACGGCGAGCTGCGCGAGCGCCGCTGGCGCCTCGGCGCTCACGGAATGACGATCGCCGTGCTGGGTCTGGCGGTGTGGCTGTACTGGCCGAAGTAGCTCAGTTCCCGGCCGGCAGGTGGCGCCAGAGAGCGACGAAGCCGCGCATCAGCAGCAGCAGCGCCGCCGGTCCCAGCGCCACGCCCCAGAACACGGCCGAGCCGTGCAACAGCCCCGTGTAGTAGTCGATCAGCAGCGCGAAGGGCCCGGCATGGGCGTTCTCGCCATGGGTATAGGGCCCGAGCGCGCGGTTACCGGCAAACCAGACGAGGAACGGCATCGCCACCAGGCCGAAGGTGAGTGCCAGCCCGACGAAGATCAGCCAGCGGCGCGCATCCGGCAGCGCCTCGAAGGACTCGCGGGCGCGCGCCAGGCGCTGCAGGGGGGCCAGTCCTTCGGTGGGGGGCGTGGTAGGCATATGCAGTAAGGCCCGTTCCTCGATGTGCGCGGGGTGTGCCCGCGCGCGGGCATAATAACGTTCCCATGCAGAAAATCAGAGCCGCGGTCATCGGGGTCGGGTATCTCGGCAGATTCCACGCCCAGAAGTATGCGCAGGCCGAGGAGTGCGAGCTGGTTGCGGTCGTGGACCCCCGGCCCGAGGCGCGCGAGCAGGTGGCCGCGGAGCTGACGACCCGGTCCCTCGCCGACCACCGTGAGCTCCTGGGCGCGGTCGATGCCGTGAGCGTGGTGACGCCGACTCCGGCGCACTTTGGCATCGCGCGCGACTTCCTCGGCCGCGGCACGCACGTGCTGGTCGAGAAGCCGATCACCGAGACCCCCGGGCAGGCGCGCGAGCTGATCGAGCTCGCCGCCCGTGAGCGGCGCATTCTGCAGGTCGGTCACCTCGAGCGCTTCAACGCCGCGATCCTGGCGGCGGAGCCTCACCTGCGCTCTCCGCGGTTCGTGGAGTGCCACCGACTCGCCCCGTATCGCGAGCGCGGCACCGACGTGAACGTCGTGCTGGATCTCATGATCCACGACATCGACATCGTGCAGACCATCGTCGGCGCTCCGATCAGCGCGATCGACGCGGTCGGGACGCCGGTGTTCTCCGAGGAGATCGACATCGCCAATGCGCGCATCCGTTTTGCCAACGGCTGCGTGGCAAATGCTACGGCCTCGAGGGTGAGCCTCAAAACCGAGCGCAAGCTGCGCATCTTCCAGGACGACGCCTACCTGTCGCTCGATCTGCAGCAGAAGATCGTGACCGTCATCCGCAAGCGCCCGCCGGGGGATACCACGCTCGGGCTGCCGGTGAGCATCGAGGAGCAGAGTCTCGAGCCAGGAGATGCGCTCAAGGCGGAGATCGACTCGTTTCTTGACTGCATCCGCCGCGGCAGCCGGCCCGTGGTCACGGGCGAGGCCGGACTCATTGCGCTCGAGACGGCCATGCGGATCACCGCGCAGGTCAACGAAGCCCTGGCTACGCGCAAAGCCCAGGCTTGAGCTCTCGCTGCGGCGCAGGGAGGCCCCCGCGCTTAGCCGGGCTTACCATGGCGGGCGGCTGCAGCGAATAACGATATCAACAGCAGATCGCCGCCCGGCCCGCCCCGGGTCCGCAGGTGCGGCGAGGGGAGGTTGTATGGGACGGCTCGCCGCATTCGTCTACGGTGTCCTCGTCTACGTGGTTTTCTTTCTCACCTTTCTCTACGCGATCGGCTTCGTGGGGGATCTTGTGGTTCCCAAGGCGATCGATTCCGGGACCGAGGGTTTCTCGGTTTCCGCCCTGATCGTTGATGCCGCGCTGCTCGGACTGTTCGGCGTGCAGCACAGCGTCATGGCCCGTCCCTGGTTCAAGCGGGCCTGGACCCGGGTCGTTCCCGAGCCCATCGAGCGCAGCACCTATGTGTTGCTGGCGAGCCTCGTCCTGCTGCTGCTCTTCTGGCAGTGGCGCCCGATGATGGGGATCGTCTGGCACGTGCAGGCGGTGCCGGGGCGCACTGTGCTGAGCGCGCTTTCCTGGCTCGGGTGGCTTACGGTTCTCGGGTGCACGTTCCTGATCAGCCACTTCGATCTGTTCGGGCTGAAGCAGGTGAGCGGCTATCTGCGGGGGGTGAGCTATCGGCCGCCCGGGTTCGCGACTCCGTTCCTGTACCGGCTGGTACGGCACCCGCTCTACCTGGGCTTCCTGCTGGCCTTCTGGGCGACGCCCGTGATGACGCAGGGGCACCTGCTGTTTGCCGTTGTGACCACCGGGTACATCCTCGTTGCGATTCAATTCGAGGAGCACGACCTGGTGAGCTACTACGGCGACACCTACCGGGAGTATCGGCAGCACACGCCGATGCTGCTGCCCTTCACCGGCGGTCGGCGCGGCGAGCAGCCCAAGGTGGGTGCTGCGAGCTAGTAGAATCGCCTGCCTGGACTGGACCGAAGTCGGGCAGGTGACCGGTGTCGAAGGACCCTGAGCATTTCTCGCGGCCGCCGCGGCCGGTAACGGTCGCGGCGCTGCAGATGTCCTGTGACTGGGACGCCGCGGGCAACATCGCCCGGGCGGAACGGCTGGTGCGCGCCGCCGCCGCGCGCGGCGCACACATTATCCTGCTGCCGGAGCTTTTCGAGACCCCGTACTTCTGCATCGAGCAGGATGCGCGGCACCTCGGGCTCGCGCACACGGTGCAGGACAACCCCGCGGTGAAGCATTTCAGCGCCGTGGCGCGCGAGCTCGGCGTGGTGCTTCCGATCAGCTTCTTCGAGCGCGCCGGGCCCGCCTACTTCAATTCCATCGCCATCCTGGACGCCGACGGCGCAAGTCTCGGCGTCTATCGCAAGTCGCACATCCCCAACGGGCCCGGCTACCAGGAGAAGAACTACTTCTCGCCCGGGGATACCGGCTTCAAGGTGTGGAATACACGCTTTGCCCGCATCGGGGTCGGCATCTGCTGGGATCAGTGGTTCCCGGAAGCTGCACGCGTCATGGCGCTGCAGGCCGCGGAGCTGCTGCTCTTCCCGACCGCGATCGGCACCGAGCCGCCCCCCGCGCTGCCGGTGAATTCGCGCGAGCATTGGCAGCGAACCCAGCAGGGGCACGCCGCCGCCAACCTGACACCGCTCGTTGCCGCCAACCGTTACGGACTCGAGCGCTCACTGCAGGATCCGCAGGGGCTCTACATCCGCTTCTACGGCTCCTCGTTCATCTGCGACGCGCTGGGCGCCAAGGTCGCGGAAGCACCCGAGGACGGGGATGCGGTCCTGGTCCATAGCTTTGATCTGACCGCGATCGCGCAGCTGCGGAACAACTGGTTCGTCTTCCGCGATCGCCGGCCGGATCTTTATGGCGCGCTCACCTCGCTCGACGGGGGGCGGCGAGACGCCTGACAGCACCGCGACCCAGCGTTCCGGTGACGCGGTGGTAGTGCGCGCACCTTAGGCGTTTCAGTCCCCCTGCGGAGCCTTCGCCCGCACGGAGACAGCGAAGAGGCGCTCCTCAACGTTTTGTCGCGCCTGACGCTGAGCCGACGTGTAACGGCCATTTCGCGGGGTGACTTGGATGTATTCCTGCAGCAGCAGCTTGGCACGCTCAGACTTGTAGGTCCGTAGATGGGATGAGATGCACGCAAGCAGGGTGAGCGCCTGCCGGCTGAAGAGGGTGTAGGCGAAGCTCGGTGAGTGATGGCTGCGGGAACGTCGCTTGCTCGTGATCCTTCCGGCACCAACGAGGCACCGGATGTAAACGAGGAGAGGAAGCTCCGTACTGCTGATGCTGACGACGGGGCGCCGATTTTCGCCGCGATGTGTTCGCGTCAGGGTAATCGTTCCCTCGCCATCTATGATTCCGGCGAGGTAGGCTGCTTCGGAGTCGGACAGGTCGTTCAGCGCAGCGCTCATCCAAGCTGGTTTGACCAGGGCGGACACTAGCACCAGACGAAGCGCACAACAGCGGCCGAAGTAGGGCATATCGACGCGAAACGCACCTTCGCGCCGCGGCTTCCGGCTCGTGAGAGCCGGAAGCCGCCCGATTGGTGGAGGCGGGGGGACAGCGTCTCCGAGGCTTTCGCCCCGGGCTGGACTATGCCTTCGTCCACGTGCTCGTCTGGCAGCGCTTGGACGCGGAGCGTGTTATCCGAACCGCCAGGCCGGTTCGGATCCTAGTGCCCGCCCAGGCGCTGCGCCGTCGGCGAGTCTATGAGTCTCTACAGGGCAGGCCTGAAGTTGGCCCTCTTCCTACCCCTCGGCGTTGCCATGCCGCCCTAAAGAGGGCGCCGGTAGGGTTCGCCGATGTGAGCTCCGTTGTCAGCCGGGCCTCGCGACCCGGTGCGACCCAAGTTGATCGAACCCCCGTCCGTAAGTCCTAGACAGCAGGATCTACGTACGTAGCTCTCTCTTTGTTTCTCGCGCGGCGCTACCCGAGGAGCAGGGAAGACGCAACGCCAGCGGACAGTGACTCTTAACGCACCGGCCTGTCGCACGCCGGAGCGCGATCCTGTGAACGCGTCCCCTGATTCGGTCGCACAGGCACGAGCCGGTCAGAGGTCAGCTGCGGTTAGGCAGCTAGAGCGTAGTTGTCGTCGTTGGCAACTATGATTTGCAGCATTATTTACGAGGGCACTGCGCCTCGGTACGCCCCTGAAGGTTCGTAACCCACGTCGAAACCGGTCGCCCCCTTCAGGTAAGCCCGCTGAGCATACCTGAACCTTCCCGACCGTCCGCGCCTGAATCTCGCTTGCGCCGGCAGGCGTGTCGCATATTCGCAACAAACTTGCTTCGATGCGCGGCTCCGGTAGGGTGGGAGATTACGTTAAATCCCATGGAACAAGGAATTCTGCAATGCGAAAGCAAGTCTGGCTGTTGATTCCCTTCGCGCTCACCTTCTGTGGCGCGGCGTACTCACAGGACAGCACGAGCGTCGACGACACCTGGGCCATGCGCGCGCTGGCCGGGTATGCCAGCACCAGTGGCATCACGGACACGAGCGCGGCCAACGGCCTGTTTCACGTCGCGCACACGGTCGCGGACTGGAAGTTCCTCTTCGGGGCGGCGGCGCTTTACGGCTCGACCAAGGGCGAGACCACCGCGCAGGACTTCAACCTGTACTTCCAGGGCAACTACAACATCAGCGATCGCCTGTACTGGTTCGGTCTCGTGAATTACGACGACAACAAGTTCAGCGGCTTTGCGTACCAGGAAATGATCGGTACGGGCGTGGGTTATCAGTTCATCAAGGACGACGCCACCAAGCTCTCGGCCCAGGTCGGCATCGGCGAGGCGCGCCTGCGCCCGGAACTGCTGACCGAGGACCCCGTGGGCGGCATCACCAGCACCACCGAACTGAACAACGCCTCGTACGTGGTGGCCATCGGGCAGGTCAACTTCGAGCACTCGTTCAACAGCATGACCAAGTTGATCGCCGGGGTCTCGGTTCAGTCCGGCTCGGACAACACCATGACGAGCGCCAACGTGGGGCTGCAGGTGAAAATGAGCGATCGGCTGTCGTTGGCCGCGGCCTACCAGACGGTCCGCAACAGCAAGCCTCCCGCCGGGATCGCCGCATCCGCCGGTCTGACCACGCTCAATCTCGTCTACGAGCTGAAGAACCCGAAGCTCGCGGCGCAGTGAGGGGCTGACAGCTCACGAGCGCCCGTGCACGTTCAGGTCGCGCAGGCGCGGTGCGGCTCAGCCGCGGCGCAGGAGGCGCGCCTTGTCACGCTGCCAGTCCCGATCTTTCTCGACCGCGCGCTTGTCGTGCTGCTTCTTGCCCTTGGCGAGCCCCACCTGCAGCTTGGCGCGCCCGCTCTTCCAGTAGAGCTCGAGCGGCACCAGGGTGTAGCCGCGCCTCTCGACGGCGCCGATCAGACCCTGCAGCTCGCTGTAGTTGAGGAGGAGCTTCCTGGTGCGCACCGGGTCGGCGATGACGTGGGTGGAGGTCGTCGGCAGTGGGGAGAGGTGAGCGCCGATGAGGAACGCCTCGCCGTCGCGCAGGTAGACGTACGCCTCCTTCAGCTGCGCGCGCCCGGCGCGCATGGCCTTGACCTCCCAGCCCTGCAGGACGAGGCCGGCCTCGTAGCGCTCCTCGATGAAGTAATCGAAGCGCGCCTTGCGGTTCTCCGCGATCAGGCGCGGTGAGGTGTCGGCTTTGGTCATTGGCGCAGGCTAATGGGACAATGCCCGCATGCGAGAGGTCAAGCGCTCGGCGCTCGTGAAACAGCCGCCGGCCAGAGTGTTCGCGCTCATCAACGACATCGAGAGCTACCCGCAGTTCCTACCGTGGTGTACCCACGCCCGCATCCTCTCACGCTCGCCCACCGAGCTCATCGCCACCCTCGGCGTGCGCCAGGGAGCGCTCCAGGGAGAGTTCACCACCCGCAACACCCTCGACCCCGACCGCGCCGTCCACATGCAGCTCGTGAGCGGACCGTTCCGCAGCCTCGAGGGGCACTGGGTGCTGACCCCGGTGGAGGCGGATGGCTGCCGCGTGGACCTCACCATGCGCTTCGCGTTCAAGAACGCGCTCACCGCGGCGCTCTTCGAGCGCCTGTTCGCCGCGACCGTGGGCTCGCTCGTGGACGCCTTCGTGGCACGGGCGCGAGCGCCGCAATGAGTGCGGACTCCCCGCCCGGCGTGCGCAAGCGCTGCCTCGTGGTCCATGCCACCCGCGAGCGGCAGTCTGCGTGGAACGTTGAGCTCGGCCCCGGGGGGACGATCGCCGATGCACTGGCGGCGGCGCGGCGTGCGGCCGAGGGTGGCCCGCTCGCCATCGAGGCAGACGTCTGGGAATCAGCCCCGGTGGGCGTCTTCGGTGAGCCGCGCGCCCGGGACGAGTGCTGTGCCGACGGTGATCGCATCGAGATCTACCGGCCGCTTGAGGTCGATCCGCGCACGCGGCGCCGCGCGCGCGTGCAGCAGCAGCGTCGCGCGGGCAAGGGGCGCTAGATCTTCGGGAATTTCGAGATCGAGATGTCGTTGTCGGGCGCCCGCGGGGCGCTGTCCGGAACGTTGTCGCGCACGAAGCTCGCTACCTTGTCCTCTTTGAAGAGCACCACGACGTGACGTTGCTCGGGGCGATGCAGCCGCGCGCCGCGGAAGTAATAGACGTAGTCCCAGCGGTCCTTGTCAAAGAGGTTCGGCACCATCGGCGTACCGAGCAGGTAGCGCACCTGGGTGCGGGTCATGCCGACCTGAAGCTGACTGACGGTCTTGCCCTCGAGGTAATTGCCCTGCTGGATGTTCATCCGGTACACGCAGCCGGCGAGCGGCGTCGTGAGCAATAGCAGGGCGGTCAATGCGTTGCAGAATAGGCGCATGCGGGTCCGATAGAGGATAATCCAGAAGGAAGCTGATGATACCTGATCGCGAACCGCCCGCGTGTCGCACCGGACGCGGTTTGCCGGAGAGTCGTGTGGAAGGTAAGGACCTGCGCAAAGCCGGCCTGAAGGTGACGCTGCCCCGGCTGAAGATCCTCGAGATTCTCGAGAGCGGCTCCACGCGCCACCTGTCGGCCGAGGACATCTACCGCACGCTCCTCGAGTCCAACGAGGACATCGGGCTCGCCACCGTCTACCGCGTGCTGACACAGTTCGAAGCCGCGGGCCTCGTCACGCGCCATCACTTCGAGGACGGCATGGCGGTATTCGAGCTCAACCAGGGGACGCACCACGACCATATCGTGTGTCTGGACTGCGGGCGCGTGGAGGAGTTCGTCGACTCGGGCATCGAGTCGCGGCAGACGGCGGTCGCCGCGAAGCTCGGCTACACGATCCGCGACCACTCGCTGATTCTCTACGGGCACTGCGAGCGCGCGAACTGCCCGCATCGCAAGCGACGCTCTTGATCGATTGGCCTGCCGGTCGTCGTCCTGGAGTGATTTAGCGGCCCGTGGCCGCCGGCCCGCGCGTGCGGGCCGTCACGCTCGCCGTATCTGCCGCCCCCGCGCGCGGATCGGGCGTGACGCGGGCCGCCGCGGCCAGCATCTCGCGGGCGTGCTCGCGCGCCTTGGCGCTCACTTCGATCCCCCCCAGCATGCGGGCCAGCTCCTCGACGCGCTCCCCGTCGGCGAGCTCGGCGAGACTGGTGCGGGTCGTGCGGCCATCGGTGAGCTTGGTGACCCGCAGGTGGTGGTGCGCCTGACAGGCTACCTGCGGCAGATGGGTGACGCACAGCACCTGGCCGCGCTGCGCGAGTGCGCGCAGCTCCCGGCCGACGATCTCCGCCACCGCTCCGCCGATACCCGAATCGACCTCATCGAACACCATGCAGCGCATCTCCTGCTCGGCACATGACACCTGCACCCCGAGGGACAGGCGCGACAGCTCCCCGCCCGAGGCCACTTTGGCGAGCGCGCGCGGCGGCTGGCCGGGGTTGGCCGTGACGCGGAACTCGACCTGGTCAAGGCCGTGCTGGGCGGGCTCCGCGTTGCCGTCCTGGCTCACGTCGGCTTCGAAGCGCCCGCCGGCCATGCCGAGGGTCTGCATGCGTGCCGTGATGTCCTTGGCGAGCGCCCGCGCGGCGCGCACGCGCTTCCCCGAGAGCGCCTGCGCCTGGGTGCGGTAGCCGTCCAGCGCCTGGGCGAGCTCCTTGCGCAGCACCGCGAGATCCAGATCCGCGCGCTCGAGTGCCTCGAGCTCGACCTGCAGCTGCCCGGTGCGCACCGCAAGCTCGGCGGGGGCGATCCGGTGCTTGCGCGAGAGCTCCTCGATCGCCGCGAGGCGCCGCTCGACCTCGTCCTGGCGCGCGGCATCGACGTCGAGGGTCTCCCCGTAGCGCTCGAGCTCGCGCGCCGCCTCGCGGATATGGACCGCGGCTTCCTCGAGCATCGGTAGCACCGAGCCGAGCTTGGCGTCGAGCGCCGCCAGCCCCTTGAGCGCCTGCAGCGCACGGCTCACGCCGGCATGGGCGCTCGCGGTCTCGTTCTCGTACAGCTCACCGAGAGCCGCATGCGCGCCGCTTGCAAGGCGGCCGCGGTTGGTGAGCCGTGCGTGCTCCTCGGAGAGCGTGGTGATCTCGCCCTCGCGCAGCTGCAGGCCCGCGAGCTCCTGCAGCTGGTAGCGCAACAGCTCGAGCTTCGCGTCGCGATCGCGCGCCTTGCTCTCCAGATCGAGCGTGCGGTTCAGCAGCCCGAGCCACACCCGGTGCGCGATACCGACCTGGCTGGTGAGCGTGGTGAGGCCGCCGTAGCCGTCGAGCAGATCGCGCTGCGCTGCGGCGCGGGTGAGGGACTGAAATTCATGCTGGCCGTGGATGTCGACCAGGATGTTGCCGGCCTCGCGCAAGGACTGCGCGGAGACCGACTGGCCGTTGAGATAGGCGCGCGAGCGGCCGTCGTTCCCGACCACGCGGCGCACGACGAGCTCCGCCCCGGCCTCGATCGACTGCTCCTCCAGCCATTGCTTGAGCTCGCGCGGCGCGTGGCTGAGGTCGAAGGTGCCGGACACCTCGGCGCGCTCGGCCCCGTGGCGCACCACCTCGGCCCCGGCACGCCCGCCGACGAGCAGCTGCAGCGCGTCCACCAGGATCGACTTGCCGGCGCCGGTCTCCCCGGTGAGCACCGTGAGCCCGGAGCGCAGCTCGAGCTCGACCGCGTCGATGATGGCGAAATCGCGGATCTGCAGGTGGGTGAGCATGCGGTCACCTCTCGAAGCTGCCGCGGCCCCAGCGGAGCTTGGAGCGCAGCAGCTTGTAGTAATCGTGGCCGGGGGGGTGCAGCAGCGTCACGCGCTCGCTGGCGGAACGGATCTCGAGGCGCTCGCCGGGCATGAGGGCACCGAGCGCCATGCCGTCGCAGGTGACCTGCGCCTGGGTGTCGGGCCGCTCGAGCAGCATCACTTCGATGACCGAGCAGGAGGGAACCACGATCGGCCGGTCCGAGAGCGTGTGTGCGCAGATCGGCGCGATCACCAACGCGTCCAGGTGCGGGGCGATGATCGGTCCGCCGCAGGAGAGCGCGTAGGCGGTGGAGCCGGTGGCGCTGGCAACGATGATGCCGTCGCCGTCATGGGTGTTGACATATCGCTGGTCGATCCGGGTCTCGAAGTCGAGGGTGCGGCCGGTGTCGTGCTTCTGCATGACCACGTCGTTGAGCGCCAGCGCCCGGGCCACCTGGGCGTCGGTGCTGTGCAGCAGTGCGGCCAGCATCGGCCGCTCGTCGGTCTCGAGCGCCCCGCGCAGCGCCATATCCACCGACGCGAGCATGTCCTGGGGCATGACGTCGGTGAGGAACCCGAGCCGGCCGCGGTTCACACCGAGGAGCGGCACCCCGTGGCGCGCCACCAGACGTGCCGCGTAGAGCAGCGTCCCATCACCCCCCACGGCGATCACAAGGTCCGCACGCGGGCCGATCTCCTCCTCCGGGATGCGCACGGCGCCGGCCGACTCACCCCCCGGGGACGCCTCGCTCACGAGCACCTCCACGCCGCGGCTGCGCAGGTGCGGCAGCAGCGTGCTCACGGTCTCCGCCACGCGCGCGTCGGTGAAGCGGCCGATCAGCGCGCAGCTGCGAACGGGGAAGGCCATGGCGAGCCTAAGACGTGTCACCTCGCCAGCGTCGCGAGGCAGGTCTTTTTAACACGCTGGCGCCGGCCGGAGCCAATGCCGCAGATCACATCGCGACGAGCTGGCGCCTCTCGTTGCTTGACGGTCGCGCGGTCCGAACGCTAGTTTCCGGCATGGCCCACGAATCCCACGACGAGGCCCTGGGCGAGCGGGCGCAGCGCCTGCTGCGGATACTCATCGAGACCTACATCCGGGACGGCCAGCCGGTGGGCTCGCGGGCGCTGTCGCGCGAGTCCGGTCTGCAGCTCTCCTCGGCCACCGTGCGCAATGTCATGGCCGACCTCGAGGAGCTCGGGTTCGTGTCCTCCCCGCACACCTCCGCCGGACGGATCCCGACCGACAAGGGGTACCGCTTCTTCGTCGACACGCTGCTGCAGCTGCGGCCACCCGATGAGGCGATGGGCGCGGAGCTGCGCCGCCAGTTCGAAGCGAACCGCGACGGCTCCACGGATCTCATCGCCACGGTGTCGCAGCTGCTTTCCTCCGCCACCCAGCTCGCCGGCGTCGTCACCGTGCCCCGCACCCGCGCCGCCTCGGTCACCCAGATCGAGTTCGTCGGGCTGTCGGAAAACCGAGTGCTGGTCGTGCTGGTGTTCAACGACCGTGAGGTGCAGAACCGCATCGTGCAGCTCGAGCGGCCCTACTCCCCCGACGAGCTCAAGCGCGCCTCGAACTACCTGAACGAGCAGTTGCGCGGCCGCACGCTGCGCGAGGTACGGCAGGAGATCCTGCGCCAGCTGTCCGAGACCCATGCGCACATGAACCAGATCATGCTCGATGCGATCGCCGTGGCGCAGCAGGTATTCGAGGGCGGGAGCGAAGCGCGTCTCGAGTACGTCATCAAGGGCGAGACCAACCTCATGGGCGCGGCCGAGCTCACCAGCGTGGAAAAGCTCAGGCGGCTATTCGAGGCCTTCAACGAAAAGCGCGATTTCCTGCACCTGCTTGACCATAGTCTGAAGGCCGAAGGGGTGCAGATCTTCATCGGGCACGAGTCGGGCTACCAGATCCTGGACGACTGCAGCGTCGTGACCGCGCCCTATGCGGACGGGGACGCCGTGATCGGGGTTCTGGGGGTAATCGGGCCGACGCGCATGGCCTACGAGCGGGTGATTCCGATCGTCGACATGACGGCCAAACTGCTCGGCGCCGCCTTGAATTCGCGCCGCTGAGCCCCACGAAGGCCGCGCATGCCGCTTGCCGGCATCAAAAGGTCAGCATCGGAGGTTCCTTGAAGATGACTGCGAACGAGTCCGGACGCGATCGCCCCGAGAGCACGGCGGGCGAGCCCACCGCGGTGCTGCCCGAGACGGCAGCCCAGCTGGTGCAGCTCGAGCAACTGCAGCAGGGGCTCGCCGAGTCCGAGGAGCGCGCCCGCAGCCACTGGGAACAGTACCTGCGCGCGGTCGCCGAGCTCGACAACGTGCGCAAGCGCGCGCAGCGCGACATCGAGGCCGCCAACCGCTATGGCCTCGAGAAGTTCGCCGCGGAGCTGCTGCCGGTCAGGGACAGCCTGGAGCTGGCGGTGCAGAACGCCGGGCGGGCGGATGTGAGGAGCCTCAAGGAAGGGCAGGAGGCGACCCTGCAGCTGCTCTCCCGGGCACTGGAGAAGCTCGGGGTCACTCTGATCGACCCCCTGGGCGAGCCCTTCGACCCGGCGCGGCACGAGGCGATGATGACCCAGGAGTCGGCCACCGCGGAGCCCAATTCGGTCCTGCAGGTCGTGCAGCCGGGGTATGAGCTCAACGGGCGGCTGCTGCGGCCGGCGCGGGTCATCGTCGCGAGGGCACCGGCATCAGCTTAAGGAGGGCGCGGGGCTTGAAAGCCCGCGCGACCACCCCTAGGAAGTGTCCCTAGAATATCCCCCTTTGGTAAGAGAGTCTCCGGCGGAGTGAACCCATGGCAAAGGTAATCGGCATCGACCTCGGCACCACCAACTCGTGCGTGGCCGTCATGGAGGGCGGCAAGCCCCGAGTGATCGAGAACAGCGAGGGCGACCGCACCACCCCCTCGATCGTCGCCTTCAGCAAGGACGGCGAAGTGCTGGTGGGCCAGCCCGCCAAGCGCCAGGCCGTCACCAACCCGCAGAACACCCTGTTCGCGATCAAGCGCCTCATCGGCCGCAAGTTCGAGGACGAGGTGGTGCAGCGGGACATCAACATGGTTCCTTACAAGATCACGCGCGCCGACAACGGCGATGCGTGGGTCGACGTGCAGGGCAAGAAGATGGCGCCGCCGGAGATCTCGGCGCGCGTGCTCATGAAGATGAAGAAGACCGCCGAGGACTACCTCGGCGAGACCGTCACCGAGGCGGTGATCACGGTGCCTGCGTACTTCAACGACTCGCAGCGCCAGGCGACCAAGGACGCCGGCCGCATCGCGGGCCTGGAGGTGAAACGCATCATCAACGAGCCGACCGCGGCGGCGCTCGCCTACGGCCTGGACAAGCAGGGCAGTGATCGCAAGATCGCCGTCTACGACCTCGGCGGGGGCACCTTCGACATCTCCATCATCGAGATCGCGGAAGTCGACGGCGAGCGCCAGTTCGAGGTGCTCTCGACCAA
This sequence comes from uncultured Gammaproteobacteria bacterium, assembly GCA_963713175.1. GTDB lineage: Bacteria > Pseudomonadota > Gammaproteobacteria > Steroidobacterales > Steroidobacteraceae > 13-2-20CM-66-19. The sequence continues at coordinate 423,246 of CAVQKW010000006.1, forward strand.
CGGCGACACCTTCCTCGGCGGCGAGGACTTCGACCTGCGGATCATCAATTTCCTCGCCGAGGAGTTCCAGAAGGAGTCCGGCGTCGACGTGCGCAAGGATCCGCTGGCCATGCAGCGCCTGAAGGAGGCGGCGGAGAAGGCCAAGATCGAGCTGTCCTCGACCCAGCAGACCGACATCAACCTGCCGTACATCACGGCCGATGCCTCCGGGCCGAAGCACCTGAACATCAAGCTCACCCGCGCCAAGCTCGAGTCGCTGGTGGAGGACCTGGTGCAGAAGACCGTGGGTCCGTGCCGCACCGCGCTGAAGGACGCGGGCGTCTCCAGCGGCCGACGTCGCCGAGGTCATCCTGGTCGGCGGCCAGACGCGCATGCCGCTGGTGCAGAAGTACGTGAAGGACTTCTTCGGCAAGGAGCCGCGCAAGGACGTCAACCCGGATGAGGCGGTCGCCGTGGGCGCCGCCATCCAGGGCGGCGTGCTCGCCGGTGACGTGAAGGACGTGCTGCTGCTGGACGTCACGCCGCTGTCGCTCGGCATCGAGACGCTCGGCGGCGTCATGACCAAGCTCATCGAGAAGAACACCACCATCCCGACCAAGGCGTCGCAGACCTTCTCGACCGCGGATGACAACCAGACGGCGGTGACCATCCACGTGCTGCAGGGCGAGCGCGACCGCGCCGCGGACAACAAGTCCCTCGGCAAGTTCGACCTGTCGGACATTCCGCCGGCGCCGCGCGGCATGCCGCAGGTCGAGGTGTCCTTCGACATCGACGCGAACGGCATCCTGAACGTGTCGGCCAAGGACAAGGCGACCGGCAAGGAGCAGAAGATCGTCATCAAGGCCTCGAGCGGCCTGACCGAGGAGGAGATCAAGCGCATGGTGCGCGACGCCGAGGCGCATGCCGAGGAGGACAAGGTTCCGCGAGCTGGTCGAGACGCGCAACAAGGCGGATGGGCTGATCCACGCGGTCGAGAAGTCGCTGAAGGAGCTCGGCGACAAGGTGGACGCGGGCGAGCGCGGCAGGTGGAGTCGGCCCTGTCGGACCTGCGCACCGCGCTCAAGGGCGACGACAAGGAAGCGATCGACCAAGAAGACCGAGGCGCTGGCGCAGGCGGCCGCCGGATTGCGCAGCGCGCCTACGCGCAGCAGGCAGGCGCGGGTGGCGGCCGGCCGCGCGAGGCCGCCGGCGGCGCGCCGCGGCGGGACGATGTGGTCGACGCCGAGTTCGAGGAGGTCAAGGACAAGGATCGCGGCCTCGTAAGCGCGCAGGACGTGCGATGGACGGCCGAGTTCGCGACCGGTGACCAGGCGACAGCGGGCGTGTTTAAGGCGTCGGCAGGCGCTGCATGGCCAAGCGCGATTACTACAAGGTGCTGGACGTGCCGAGAACCGCGACCGAGGCCGAGATCAAGAAGGCGTATCGCCGCCTGGCGATGAAATATCCACCCGGACCGCAATCCCGGACGACCAGGAGGCCGAGGAGCAATTCAAGGAAGCCAAGGAGGCCTACGAGGTCCTCGACCGACGCGCAGAAGCGCGCGATCTACGACCAGCACGGCCACGCCGGGCTCGAGCGGCGGCGCGCGGCGCGGCGCGGCGGTTTCAGCGCGGCGCGATGCCTTCAGCGACATCTTCGGCGATGTGTTCGGCGACATCTTCGGCGGCGGCGCGCCGCGGCGGCGGCCGCTCGCAGGTGTTTCGCGGCGCGGACCTGCGCTACGAGCTCGAGCTCGACCTGGATCAGGCGGTGTTCGGCCACACCGTCGAGATCGAGTTGCCGAAGCTCGACGAATGCGAGACCTGCCACGGCACGGGCGCGGCCAAGGGCAGCCAGCCGGTCGACCTGCGAGACCTGCGAGGGCGACGGCCAGGTGCGGGTCTCCCAGGGTTCTTCCAGCTGCAGCAGACCTGTCCGCGCTGCCGCGGCGCGGGCACGATCGTCACGCAATCCCTGCGACACCTGCCTGGGCCAGGGGCGGGTGCGGCGCAGCCAAGAAGCTGTCGGTGAAGGTTCCGGCCGGCGTGGACACCGGCGATCGCATCCGGCTGACCGGGCGAGGGCGAGGCGGGGCGCAACGGCGGGCCGCCGGGCGACCTGTACGTCGAGATGCAGGTGCGCGAGCACGCCATCTTCGAGCGCGACGGCGAGCATCTGTCCTGCGAGGTGCCGGTCAGCTTTGCGACGGCGGCGCTGGGCGGCACGGTGGAGGTGCCGACGCTGGATGGCGATGTGACCCTCAAGATTCCCGCCGAGACGCAGTCCGGCCGGGTGTTCCGGCTGCGCGACAAGGGCGTGAAGCCGGTGCGCGGCGGCGCCCGCGGCGACCTGTTCTGCAGGGTGGTGGTCGAGACGCCGGTGAATCTGTCCGCCGAGCAGCGCGAGCTGGTGCAGCGGCTGGAAGAGTCGCTGAAGGCGCGACCGGCAGCAGCATGCGCCGCGCGAGAAGGGCTTCCTCGAAGGCGTGAAGCAGTTTCTTCTCGAGCGAGCGGCGAGTGAGCGACGCATGAGCGGCGAGGCACGCACGCCCATCCGTGATCGCCGTCATCGGCGCCACCGGCCGCATGGGCCACGCGCTGGTGCGCGCTGCGCCGCGAGTTCCCGAGCGATCGTGCGTGACCGGCGCGGTCGCATCGCCGGCAGCGCTGCCGCTCGGGCGCGACGCCGGCGAGCTGGCGGGCTCGGCGCCGGCGGTCGTCATCGTGACGGCGACCTGCCGCCGCGCGCTGCGCGAGGCGACGTCGCGATCGACTTCTCGCAGCCCGAGGCGACCGCGCGCCAACCTCGCGGCCTGCGCTCGCGCCGGCAAGCCGCTCGCTGGTCGGCACCACCGGGCTTGCGGCCGAGGCTCTGACGGCGCTGATCGCCGCAGCCGCCTGCGAGATCCCGTTGCTGGTCGCGCCCAACACCAGCCTCGGCGTCACGCTGCTGGTGGAGCTGGTGCGGCATGCGGCGCGCGCACTCTGCCGCTGACTTCGACATCGAGATCATCGAGGCGCACCACCGCTGAAGAAGGACGCGCCCTCGGGCACGGCGCTCGCGCTCGGCGAGGCCGCCGGCGAGCGCGCCATGGCGCCGCCGGGCCGCGCTGCCGGCGAGCACGGCGAGCGCACGCCGGGCCGCGCCGGGATGGCGGGATTGGCTTTGCGGTGGTGCGCGCCGGGGACATCGTGGGTGAGCACCAGGTGCGTCTTCGCGGGACAGGGGAGCAGCTGTGCCTCACCCACCGCGCCACGGACCGGGCGATCTTCGCCCGCGGCGCCCTGACGCGCCGCGCCTGGCTGGCGTCGCAGCCGCCGGCGCGCTACAGCATGCGAGATATGCTATTCGTCAAAAACAGACAGTTAGCCTGGTATTCGCGAGCGGACCTCGAAGTGTGCCAAGCCCTAGGCCGCAGGGATTTTTCCATGGACACATCGGGCTCGGCCCGTAAAATTTCTCCTAATCCGTACGGGTTAGTCCATGCAAGGCGGGAGGATGTTCCGACGAGAACTCCTCCCGCTTTGTGTATCTGCAGCAGCGCGCGCGAACGGATCAGACATAGCTTCCTGCGGTGCTGGCGCTGGCGGACGGTACGATCTTCCGCGGCCAGTCCATCGGAGCCAAAGGCAACACCACTGGCGAAGTCGTTTTCAATACCGCGATTGACCGGCTACCAGGAGATCCTGACCGATCCCTCCTATGCGCGGCAGATCGTCACGCTCACCTATCCGCACATCGGCAACACCGGCACCACGCCCGAGGATCTGGAATCCGCGCAGATCTATGCCGCGGGCCTCGTCATCCGCGACCTGCCGCTCCTCGCGAGCAGCTGGCGCGCCAATGAGTCGCTGCGCCGATTTCCTCGAGCGCGGCAAGGTGGTCGCGATCGCCGGCATCGACACCCGAAGGCTGACGCGCATCCTGCGCGAGAAGGGCGCGCAGGCCGGCTGCATCATGACCGGCGAGCAGGTCGATGCAGGCGGCCGCGGTGAAGGCGGCGGGCAAGTTCCCGGGCCTGAAGGGCATGGATCTCGCCAAGGTCGTGAGCGTCAAGCGCAGCTTCCAGTGGAACGAAGGCAGCATCTGGCCGGAAAGCCAGCGCGCGCCGATCCGCTCGCAGCAGCGCCTGCACGTCGTCGCCTACGACTTCGGCATCAAGCGCAACATCCTGCGGCTGCTCGCGGACTTCGGCTGCCGCATGACCGTCGTGCCGGCGCAGACCAGCGCCGAGGAAGTGCTGGCCGTCGAGCCCGACGGCGTGTTCCTCTCCAACGGGCCGGGTGATCCGGAGCCGTGCGACTACGCGATCGAGGCCACGCAGAGATTGCTCGAGGCCGAGATGCCCGTGTTCGGCATCTGCCTGGGTCACCAGATCCTCGGCCTCGCCGCGCGGCGCGCGCACCGTCAAGATGAAGTTCGGCCATCACGGCGCCAATCACCCGGTGCAGGATCTGGAGACCGGGCGCGTGTTCATCACCAGCCAGAATCACGGCTTCGCGGTCGATGAGGCGACGCTGCCGGCGAACGTCAAGGCGACGCATCGCTCGCTGTTCGACGGCTCGCTGCAGGGGCTCGCGTTCACCGACCGGCCGGCGTTCAGCTTCCAGGGTCACCCGGAGGCCAGTCCCGGGACCGCACGACATGCGCCGCTGTTCGAGCGCTTCAACCACCTGATGCTGCGCCGCCTGCAGGCGCAGCTGAAACTCGCCGAAGACACGCTGCGCCGCCAGCAGACCGCGGTGCGCTGAGCGTGCCCAAGCGCACCGACATCGAGAGCATCCTGATCATCGGCGCCGGCCCGATCATCATCGGCCAGGCGTGCGAGTTCGACTACTCCGGCGCCCAGGCCTGCAAGGCGCTGCGCGAGGAGGGCTACCGCGTCATCCTGGTGAACTCCAACCCCGCGACCATCATGACCGACCCGGAGATGGCGGACGCCATCTACATCGAGCCGGTCAACTGGCGCACCGTGGCGCGCATCATCGAGAAGGAGCGCCCGGACGCGCTGCTGCCCACCATGGGCGGGCAGACCGCGCTCAACACCGCGCTCGACCTGGTGCGCGAGGGCGTGCTGGAGAAGTACGAGCGTCGAGCTGATCGCCGCCTCGCGCGCCGCCATCGACATGGCCGAGGATCGCGAGCTGTTCCGCAACGCCATGCGCGATATCGGCCTCGAGACCCCGCAGTCGCAGATCGCCCACAGCCTCGAGGAGGCGCTCGCCATCGCCGGGCGAGATCGGCTATCCGGTGGTCGATCCGCCCGTCCTTCACCCTGGGCGGCAGCGGCGGCGGCATCGCCTACAACCGCGAGGAGTTCGAGGACATCGTGGCGCGCGGCCTCGATGCCTCGCCGACCAGCGAGGTGCTGCTCGAGGAGTCGGTGATCGGCTGGAAGGAATTCGAGATGGAGGTGGTGCGCGACCGCAAGGACAACTGCATCATCATCTGCTCCATCGAGAACCTCGATCCCATGGGCGTGCACACCGGCGACTCGATCACCGTGGCGCCGGCGCAGACCCTGACCGACAAGGAATACCAGCGCATGCGCGATGCCTCGATCGCGGTGCTGCGCAAGATCGGGGTCGAAACCGGCGGCTCGAACGTGCAGTTCGCGGTGAATCCCGACGACGGGCGGCTGCTGGTCATCGAGATGAATCCGCGCGTGTCGCGCTCCTCGGCGCTGGCCTCCAAGGCGACCGGATTCCCGATCGCGAAGATCGCCGCCAAGCTCGCCGTCGGCTACACGCTCGATGAGCTGAGGAACGACATCACCGGCGGGGCCACCCCGGCATCGTTCGAGCCGTCCATCGACTACGTCGTCATCAAGATCCCGCGCTTCACCTTCGAGAAGTTTCCCGCGGCCAACGACCGGCTCACCACCCAGATGAAGTCGGTGGGCGAGGTGATGGCGATCGGCCGCACCTTCCAGGAATCGCTGCAGAAGGCGCTGCGCGGACTCGAGACCGGGCTCGATGGGCTCGCGCCACAGCTGGCCGGTGCCGGCGAGCGATGAGGAGCGGGACAAGCTGGCGCACGAGCTGCGCGCGCCCGGCCCCAACCGCCTGCTGTACGTGGCGGATGCGCTTCCGCGCCGGCTGGTCGGGCGCGCGCGTGGCCGAGCTCACCCGCATCGACCCGTGGTTCCTCGCGCAGATCGAGGATCTGGTGCACGAGGAGAGCAACGTGCACGAGCACGGGCTCGGGGCGCTCGACCGCCGAGCGGCTGCGCGCGCTCAAGCGCAAGGGTTTCTCCGACAGCCGCCTGGCGACGCTGCTCGGCATGCCGAGAAGGCGATCCGCGAGCAGCCGCCACGAGCTCGGCGTCGTCCCGGTCTACAAGCGCGTGGACACCTGCGCGGCCGAGTTCGCCACCTCGACCGCCTACCTGTACTCGACCTACGAGGAGGAATGCGAGGCGAGCCCAAGCGATCGGCGCAAGATCATGATCCTGGGCGGCGGCCCCAACCGCATCGGGCAGGGCATCGAGTTCGACTACTGCTGCGTGCACGCGGCGCTGGCGCTGCGCGAGGACGGGTTCGAGACCATCATGGTCAACTGCAACCCGGAGACGGTCTCCACCGACTACGACACCTCCGACCGGCTGTACTTCGAGCCGCTGACGCTCGAGGACGTGCTGGAGATCATCGCCAAGGAGAAGCCCGAAGGCGTGATCGTGCAGTTCGGCGGCCAGACCCCGCTCAAGCTGTCGCGCGCGCTGGAGGCCGCCGGAGCGCCGATCATCGGCACCTCGCCCGACTCGATCGACGTCGCCGAGGACCGCGAGCGCTTCCAGCAGCTGGTGAAGCAGCTTGGGCCTGAAGCAGCCGGCGAATGCCACGGCGCGCAACGAGGAGCAGGCGGTGCTGCTGGCGCGCGAGGTCGGCTTCCCGCTGGTGGTGCGGCCCTCCTACGTGCTCGGCGGGCGCGCCATGGAAGTGGTGTTCAGCGAGGAGGACCTGCGCGCCTACATGACACGACGCCGTGCAGGTGTCCAACGACAGCCCGGTGCTGCTGGATCGCTTCCTCGACGTGGCCATCGAGGTCGACGTGGATGCGGTGTGCGACGGCGAGGATGTGCTGATCGGCGGCATCATGGAGCACATCGAGCAGGCCGGCGTGCATTCGGGCGATTCGGGCTGCTCGCTGCCGCCCAACAGCCTGAGCGCGCGAGATGCAGGCGGAGCTGCGCGAGCAGACGCGCAAGCTGGCGCGGGCGCTCAACGTCGTCGGCCTGATGAACGTGCAGTTCGCGATCCAGAGCGGCGTCATCTACGTGCTCGAGGTGAATCCGCGCGCCTCGCGCACCGTGCCGTTCGTCTCCAAGGCGACCGGGCTGCCGCTCGCGAAGATCGCCGCGCGCGTCATGACGGGCGCAAGCTCAAGCGAGCTGGGCGGTACGGTGGAGCGCGTGCCCGGGCTATTTCTCGGTGAAGGAGGCGGTGTTCCCCTTCGCCAAGTTCCCGGAGGCCGATCCGATCCTGGGGCCGGAGATGAAGTCCACCGGCGAGGTCATGGGCACCGGGCCGCACGTTCGGCGAGGCGTATGCCAAGGCGCAGGCGCCTCGGGCGTCATCCTGCCGCGCAAGGGCGTGTGCTTCATCAGCGTGCGCGACCGCGACAAGCCCGGCGCGGTGGAGCTGGCGCGGAAGCTGATCGAGCGTGGCTTCGAGATCGTCGCGACCGAGCGGCACGGCGCAGCGCGCTGAGCGAGGCGCAGGCATCGCGTGCCGGCGCGTGAACAAGGTGCGCGAGGGCCGGCCGCACATCGTCGACATGATCAAGAACGACGAGATCGATCTCATCGTCAACACCACCGAGGGCAAGCAGGCGATTCGCGAATCGCAACTCGATCCGCCGCGAGGCGGTGCACCGGCGCGTCACCTACTACACGACGCTGGCCGCGGCGCTCGCGACCTGCGAGGCGCTCGATCACCTCGACGAGGTCGAGGTCAACCGCCTGCAGGACCTGCACGCCGAGGCGGTCGGCACATGAAACGCCACCCGATGACGCTGCGCGGCGCCGAGGCGCTGCGCGCGGAGCTCAAGCGGCTCAAGAGCGAGGCCCGCCCGAACGTCATCAAGGCGATCGCCGAGGCGCGCGGGCACGGGGACCTGTCGCGAGAACGCCGAATATCACGCGGCGCGCGAGCAGCAGGGCTTCATCGAAGGGCGCATCAACGAGATCGAGCACGAAGCTCGCCAACGCCGAGATCATCGATCCGTGACCCTGCCGGACAACGGGCCGGGTGGTGTTCGGCGCGGCGGTGGAGCTGGAGGACCAGGCCGACGGCGCGCGCGTCGCGTACCAGATCGTCGGCGAGGACGAGGCGGACATCCGGGCCGGGCGCATCTCGGTGACCTCGCCGATCGCGCGGGCGCTGGTCGGCAAGTCCCAGGGCGACGTGGTCGACGTGGCGGCCCCGGGCGGAATCCGCTCCTACGAGATCATCGCGGTACGCTTCAGTTGACGGGCCGAAATCGCATGAAGCGATTTCGGCGGACATCAGCTAGTCAGGGTCGGGGATCAGGATCCGCGGCAGCTGCGGGTTCGGGCGGTAGAGCACGGCGACATTGCCGATGCGGTGGACCAGGGCGCTGCCGGTGCGGGCCGCGAGCGACGAAGAGCGCATCGCGCGCGTCCCGGTCCCCGCCGGCGCCTTCACCTTGATCAGCTCGTGATCGTGAAGGGCGCGGGCGGTCTCGGCGACCACGGCGTCGGTGAGGCCGGCATTACCGAGGCGCACGAGGGGCTTCAGGGCATGCGCCAGGCCGCGCAAAAGCCGGCGCTGGCGCTCCGACAGCGGCCGCTGCCGGGCCGGGCCCGCCGACGCAGCGTGGGGCGCCTGGGCGGCGGGTGCGGGCTTGCGTCGCGCCGTTCGTTCCATCGGGGGCACACTAGCAGCTGAACCGGCGGTCCAAGAGCAGCGGGCGGTGGCTGCAGGGAGCATTTCGCCGATCCCTACGTGAAGAAGGCACACAGCGCGGCTGGCGCTCGCGGGCGGTGTTCAAGCTCGAGGAGATCGACCAGCGCGAGAAGCTGCTGCAAGGCCGGGAATGGTCTGCCTGGACCTGGGAGCGGCGCCCGGCGCCTGGAGCCAGTACGCCCGCAGCCGCGCAGGTAGGACCGGGAGGGTCGTGGCGAGCGACATCCTGCCCATGGACGAGCTTGCCGGGGTCGAGTTCGTCCAAGGGGACTTCCGCGAGGAGCCGGTTTTCGAGCAGGCTGCGCTCGCTCCTGCCGCAGGGCGGGGTGGACCTGGTGCTGTCGGACATGGCGCCCTCACTTGAGCGGGATGGATGCCATCGACGGCCCGCGGTCGATGTATCTGGCGGAGCTGGCGCTGGATATGGCGGCCCGAGTCTTGAAGCCGGGCGGCCACGCCCTGATCAAGGTCTTCCAGGGCGCCGGCTTTCAGGAGCTGGTGCGTGAGGCGAGGGGCGAATTCGGGAAGGTCAAGCTGGTCAAACCCCAGGCGTCCCGGGCGCGAAGCCCTGAGATCTACCTGCTGGCCATGAAGTTTCGCTTGGTGTAGGTTTGCCTGCGAAGGACGGAAGCCTTTGAACGACTTGACAAAGAACATCCTGCTCTGGGTGGTCATCGTGATCGTGTTGCTGCTGGTGTTCAGCCGCTACATGCCCAGCGGTCGGACAGCCCCAGGAGGTGACGTACTCGACGCTTCCTCGACGACGTGAAGGCTGATCGCGTCGACAAGGTCGTCCTGCAGGGCGAGATGATCTACGGGCAGCGCAAGGACAAGACCCAGTTCAAGACCTATAACCCCGAGACCGACTACACCGCGCTCATCGGCACGCTGCTGAAGTCGGGCGTGACGCTCGAGGGCCGTGCACCCAAGCCGCCGAACTACATGGGACAGCTGCTTCTGCAGCTGGCGCCCGCGCTGCTGCTCATCGTGGTGTTCGTGTACATGTTGCGCCAGATGCAGGGCGCCTCCGGCGGGCGCGGTGCCATGTCCTTCGGCAAGAGCCGCGCGCGCCTGCTGGGCGAGGACCAGGTCAACGTCACCTTCGCCGACGTCGCAGGGGTCGATGAGGCGAAGCAGGAGGTCGGGGAGATCGTCGACTTCCTGAAGGACCCCGGCAAGTTCCAGAAGCTCGGCGGCAAGATCCCCAAGGGCGTGCTGATGGTCGGCTCGCCGGGCACCGGCAAGACGCTCCTCGCCCGCGCCATTGCAGGTGAGGCGAAGGTCCCGTTCTTCACCATCTCCGGCTCCGACTTCGTGGAGATGTTCGTCGGCGTCGGCGCGTCCCGCGTGCGCGACATGTTCGAGCAGGCGAAGAAGCACGCCCCGTGCATCATCTTCATCGACGAGATCGACGCCGTCGGCCGGCACCGCGGTGCGGGCCTGGGCGGCGGTCACGACGAGCGCGAGCAGACCCTCAACCAGCTGCTGGTCGAGATGGACGGCTTCGAGGGCAACGAGGGCATCATCGTCATCGCCGCGACCAACCGTCCGGATGTGCTCGATCCGGCGCTGCTGCGCCCCGGCCGTTTCGACCGCCAGGTGGTCGTGCCGCTGCCCGACGTGCGCGGCCGCGAGCAGATCCTGCGCGTGCACATGCGGCGCGTGCCGCTCGCGGACGATGTAAAGCCGGCGTTGATCGCGCGCGGCACGCCGGGCTTCTCCGGCGCGGATCTTGCGAATCTGGTGAACGAGGCGGCGCTGTTTGCCGCGCGCGCCAACAAGCGCATCGTCGGCGATGGACGAGTTCGAGCAGGCCAAGGACAAGATCATGATGGGCGCCGAGCGGCGCTCCATGGTGATGAGCGAGGCCGAGAAGCGCATGACCGCCTACCACGAGGCCGGCCATGCGATCGTCGGCATGACGGTCCCGGAGCACGATCCGGTGTACAAGGTCACGATCATCCCGCGCGGCCGCGCACTCGGGCGTCACGCAGTTCCTGCCCGAGCAGGACCGCTACAGCTTCTCCAAGCGCCGTCTCGAGAGCGCGATCGCGACGCTGTTCGGCGGCCGCATCGCCGAGGAGCTGATCTTCGGGCCCGAGGCGGTGACCACCGGCGCGTCCAACGACATCGAGCGCGCCACCGACCTGGCGCGCAACATGGTCACCAAGTGGGGCCTGTCGGACAAGCTCGGGCCGCTCACCTACTCCGAGGAGACCGGCGAGGTGTTCCTCGGGCGCAGCGTCACGCAGCACAAGCAGGTGTCGGATGTCACGGCGCACGCGATCGACGAGGAAGTGCGGCGTGTGATCGAGGTCAACTTCAAGCGCGCCCGCGAGATTCTCACCGGCTCGCTCGACAGGCTGCACACCATGGCCGAAGCGCTCATGAAGTACGAGACCCTCGATGAGGAGCAGTTGAAGGACGTGATGGCCGGCAAGACGCCCAAGCCGCCCGAGGGCTGGGACGACACGCTGTCCAACAAGCCGCCGAAGCCCCGGCGGAGGGGCCGACCGGCGGGCCCATCCCGGCGGGGCAGCACTAAGGCGCCCGGGCGCGCTTTCCGCGCTGCGCAATCCTGCTACGCGCGGAAAGTCCGGGGTTTGCCCTCCCTGGCAAACCCGCTCGGCGCGGCGCGCCGAGCCCATGCCGCGTACGTCCCCGGAAAGGCTTGTCACCCACACGGCCGCACGCGATCCCAGCTCGCTCATGTCCACCGCGCCCGTCCTGCTCCACTGTAGAGACAAGACCCTCGATCTCACGCGTCCGGTGGTGATGGGCGTGCTGAACGTGACGCCGGACTCGTTCTCGGATGGCGGGCGCTTCCTCGATGCCGAGACGGCGGTGGCCCACGGCGTGCGCATGGCGCAAGAGGGCGCTACCGTGATCGATGTCGGCGGGGAGTCGACGCGACCGGGGGCCGCTGCGGTGACGCTGGAGGAGGAATTGCGGCGCGTTGTGCCGGTGATCGAGCGGCTGCGTGCGGCGACCACTGCGGTCATCTCGGTCGATACCAGCAGCCCCGAGGTCATGCGCGCCGCCGCGGCGGCGGGCGCCGGACTCATCAACGACGTACGTGCGCTGCGCGAGCCCGGCGCGCTCGGGGCCGCGGCAGACAGCGGGTGTGCCGTCTGCCTCATGCACATGCAGGGCGAGCCGCGCACCATGCAGCGCGCGCCCGTCTATCGGGACGTCGTGACGGAGGTAAAGGAATTCCTTGCCGAGCGGGTCCACAGTTGCCGCGCGGCAGGCTGTGGCGCGGGGCGGATTCTCATCGACCCGGGGTTCGGCTTCGGCAAGACTGTGGAGCACAATCTGACGTTGCTGCGCCACCTGGCGCAGCTGGCGGCGGGCGAGGTGCCGGTGTTGGTCGGCCTGTCGCGCAAGTCCATGGTGGGCAAGCTCACCGGCCGACCGGACGGGGAGCGGGTGAACGGCAGCGTGGCGCTGGCGGTGATTGCGGTACTGAACGGCGCGCGCATCGTGCGTGCCCATGACGTGGCGCCGACCGTGGAGGCTTTGAGGCTCGTGGCGGCGGTGCGCGGGACATAAGTTGCTGGAGCGGTGCAATGGGCCGACGATATTTTGGAACCGATGGAGTCCGCGGACGGGTGGGCGAGCACCCGATGACCGTGGATTTCGCGCTGCACCTGGCGAGCGCCGCGGCGCGCGTGCTGGCGCCCGAGGGCGGCACGGTGCTCATCGGCAAGGACACGCGCCTGTCCGGCTACATGTTCGAGTCGGCGCTGGAAGCGGGCTTCGTCGCCGCCGGGGTCGATGTCATGCTCATCGGGCCGCTGCCGACGCCGGGCATCGCCTACATGACGCGGCGCTTCAGCTGCGATTTCGGCGTGGTGATCAGCGCCTCGCACAACCTCTACGAGGATAACGGCATCAAGTTCTTCGATGCGGACGGAGCGAAGCTCTCCGATGAGCTCGAGGAGCGCATCGAGGCCGAGCTGGCGCAGCCGGCCCTCACGCGCACCTCGCAGAAGCTCGGTCGTGCAAGCCGCGTCGACCGCTCGCGCACGCACTACCAGGAGTTCTGCGCCCAGACCCTGCCGCCGGGCCTGGATCTCGCGGGACTTAAGATCGTCATCGACTGCGCGAACGGTGCCGCGTACAAGGTGGCGCCGCAGGATGCTCGCCGATCTGGGCGCGGAGATCGTGCCCATCGGCTGCTCGCCCAACGGGCGCAACATCAACGACGGCTGCGGGTCGATGGCGCCGGAGCTGCTGCAGCTCACGGTGCCCGGGGTGCGCGCCAACGTCGGGGTGGCGCTCGATGGCGACGGCGATCGCCTGGTCATGGTCGATCACCTGGGCAGGATCGTCGATGGCGATCAGCTGCTGTACGTCATCGCGCGGGCGCTGAAGCAGGCCGGCACGCTGCGCGGGCCCGTCGTCGGTACCGTGATGAGCAACCTCGGCCTCGAGGTGGCGCTGCGCGCCGCCGGCATCGACTTCCGGCGCGCCGCGGTCGGCGACCGCTACGTGCTCGCCATGCTGCGTGAGACGCAGGGAATCCTGGGCGGGGAGACCTCGGGCCATATCCTGTGTCTGGACAAGACCACGACCGGGGACGGCCTGGTGAGCGCGCTGCAGGTGCTGGCGGTCATGAAGCAGACGCGGTCGCTCGCTCGCCGAGCTCGCCTCCGGCATGCAGAAGTTTCCGCAGGTGCTGCTCAACGTGAAAGTCGCCAAGCGCTTCGATCCGTCTGTCGTCCCCGCGGTGCAGGAGGCGATGGCGCGTATCGAGCGGCACATGGCGGGCGAGGGTCGCGTCGTGCTGCGCCCCTCGGGTACGGAGCCCGTGATCCGCGTCATGGTCGAGGGGCGGGACGAAGGCGCGACCCGCGCCGCGGCGACCGAGCTCGCCGAGTCGTCAGGGCGGCCGCGTCCGCCTAAGGCCCGCGGGCGCGGCCGCAAGGGGATCTTTTCCAGGCCGTTGCGCCACGCCCTGCATCGCTATCATCGCGCGCCCTTGATGGGCCTGTGCCCTCACCGCGAGTCCTGCGAAACGCTCCATGCGTCGCCCCATCGTTGCCGGTAACTGGAAGATGCACGGCTCGCGCGCCGAGAACGCGCGGCTCATCGAGGACCTCGTGGCGCAGAGTCCGGCGCAGCCGGCCGCGACCTGCGTGGTCTGTCCGCCGTTCGTGTATCTGCCGGAGGTGGGGCGCCTGCTGCGCGGCTCGCTGTTCGCTCTCGGCGGCCAGGACGTGTGCGCGGAGGCGCAGGGCGCGTTCACCGGCGAGGTTTCGGCCGCCATGCTCAAGGACGTGGGTTGCGAGTACGTCATCGTCGGGCACTCGGAGCGGCGCCTGCTGTACCGCGAGAGCGATCAGCTCGTGGCGCGCAAGTTCGCCGCCGCACACGCCAAGGGGCTGATTCCGATCCTGTGCATCGGCGAGCAGCTCGCCGACCGCGAGGCGCGACCGCACGAACGAGATCGTGGCGCGCCAGCTCGACGTGGTGCTGGAGCTGTGCGGCGCCGGGGCGCTCGAGCAGGGCGCCGTAGCCTATGAGCCGGTATGGGCGATCGGCACCGGACGCAATGCGACGCCCGGGCAGGCGCAGGACGTGCACGCCTTCATCCGCGCCCGGATCGCGGCCCGGGATGCTAGAATTGCCGCGGTTACACGCATTCTCTACGGCGGCAGCGTCAAGGCCGGCAACGCAGCCGAGCTGTTCGCGATGCCGGACGTCGATGGCGGCCTGATCGGCGGCGCCTCGCTCAAGGCGGACGAGTTTCTGGCGATCCTGGCCGCGGCGCGGCCGGGCTGAGTAGGTTATTTGATATGTGGTTGCATACGATCTTGACGGTGGTTCAGGTGCTGTCTTCGCTGGCCATCATCGGACTCGTGCTGCTGCAGCGCGGCAAGGGCGCGGATGCGGGTGCCGGCTTCGGCGCCGGGGCTTCCGGTACGGTGTTCGGCGCGCGCGGCGCCTCGACGGCGTTGTCGCGTGCCACGGCGATCTTCGCCGCAATCTTCATGATCAATAGCCTCGCGCTGGCCTATACCAGCAGCCGGACGGCCGCACCGCCCAAGTCCCTTCTCGAGGAGGCCGCAGGCGCGCCGGCGAAGCCCGCTGCGGCCCCGGGTACCTCCGCTCCGGTCACGGCACCGCCGGCGGCCGCACCCGGTGCTGCACCCGCGACGGCACCGGCCGGGGGCTCAGCACCGCCGACCTCGACTCCCCCTCCCGCGCAGCCCAAGTGAGCCCTCAGGGGCGCGCGGACCTCAAGACGGTTGCCGACGTGGTGGAATTGGTAGACACACTAGCTTGAGGGGCTAGCGCCGCAAGGTGTGGGAGTTCGAATCTCCCCGTCGGCACCAAGTAAGCGAATGTCCTACAACTTCTTGTCGGACGACTTTACAGTTTGGGCTTCCGGAGAGGCCCTGTCCCCGATAACTCGTTGAAAGCATTAGGCTGGCACGGGAGTTGCAGGTACTCCTGCCAGGTATTACCTATGTCCTGGGAGAATCGGGAATGAACAAGAAAATGGGCGGGGTCGCCCTCACCGCGGCCGGCGTAGCGGCGATGACGCTGCTCAGCCAGGCGGCACACGCGAACACGCTGGTGGCGACGGTCATCGGGGACTACGACGCACAGTGCGGCAGTTGCAGCCTGCTGAACGGCACGACGCTCACGCACTACGCGTCCTCGGGCGGCACCACGTACGACACGCCGAGCCTCTTCATCCTGAATCCGAACGCCACGGCGTTCACCAACGTGACCCTCACGCTGACGGGCTACCAGGATGCGGCCGGCAACGGCGGCAACGGCTCGACCTTCAAGGCCGGCGCCAGTGCCCCGTCGACGCAGGTGGTCACGCTGCCGACCATCGCCGCCAACACCGTGTACCAGCTGGCCTTTGGATCCGGTGGTGCGACCTTCACCGCGGCAACCGGTCTGAACATGTACCAGTACGACTACGACGACGAGCTCGGCAACACCGTTGCCGGCGGAACGTTGCGCAGCTCCTCGAGCACCGACGCGGCAGGTAACTGGTGCGGTCAGCCGGGCGGCGGTGCGCCCACGACGATCTGCAATTTCACGGGCAACTTCGACGTGCTTTTCTCGGCGACCTACAAGGGCGGGCCGATCTCCTCGAACTTCAGCCCCGACAATACCCAGGGCGGCGGCAACGTTCAGGGGTCTTTCGTCGGTTGGGAAGGCCTGGATGCGGACGGCCTGTCGGAGACCAAGTACGACACTCACTCGACCAACTTCCCGGGCACGCTCGCGGATATCTTCACCGGCACGAACCAGCGCGGTGGTGGCGGCACGGTTCCGGAGCCGGCGACCCTGGGTCTGCTGGGTGCCGGCCTCGCGGCCCTCGGCCTCGGCCGTCGGCGTCGCAAGAGCTGAGCGACTTTCGACTACGGTGTGATAACGCGGCCCCCCTCGAGGGGGCCGCTCTCTTCTGGAGCTTCTTGAACACCCCCAGCCACGGCTCGTAACGTTTCCAGCGCCCGACGGCGCTGCGATAGACGGGCTGGCGCGCCTGCCAGACGCTCGGGGTTACGATGACGTGCCGATTGCGCTCGGGGAGGAGGCACGCCTCGTCCCACTCCACCCCGCAGAAATCGATCAGCGCGCGGGTCACCGGGGCGGGGTCGGTGACCAGTGACTCGTAGTCGATCTCCAGCAGGCCCTCGGGGGGGATCACCTGCCGCCAGTGAGCCATGAGCTTCAGGTACTGCTCGTAGTAGAAGACGAGGTTGGCGCGCTCGTGGGCGAAATCCACCGGGTTGCCCATCGGGGTCGAGTAGATCGACAGGCACGTGTCGAGGGGGTTACGCCGGCAGTGGATGATGCGCGCGCGCGGCAGCGCCAGATGGATCAGTCCCAGCACCAGAAAATTGACCGGCATCTTGTCGGTGACGCGCCGGGCCGCGGGTGCCGCGGCGGACAGCAGGGCGAGGTAGCCCGAGGCGAGCCTCGGCAGGTCGGCCTCTCCCGGCGCTGCGCTCCCCGATACTCCGCCAGCGGCCGGTCGGTCCAGTAGCGCACCTCCCCGGCCGCCCCGATCGCGGGATGGCTCGAGAGAATCTGCTCGATGAGCGTGGTGCCCGACCGCGGCATCCCGACGATCAGGATCGGCAGCTCGCTGTCGCAAGCCTGCGGGCCGAAGCGCGCGAAACACCCCGCGGGGTAGTCGGCGATCGTCCGATCGACGAAGTCCGCACGTGCGCGGCGGTCGAACCAGCGGCCGGCCTGGCGCAGCGACTCCTGCTCGATCTCGTTGGCGCGATCGAAATGGCCGATCGCGCCCTTGTAGTCGCCGAGATCCTCACACGCTTTGCCGAGCGAGAAATGCAGCGCGCTGCGCTCGCGCGCCGCGAGGCTGCGGTCGCGCACCAGGCGCTGCATGATCTCGAGCAGCGCGGCCTCACCAGCGCCGATGCGCCGGCCGCGCACCAGGTGGGTGTAGGCGGAGATGCGGCGCGGCTGGGCCTCGATCGCGCGCTCGAAGCTCGCGCTCGCCTCATCGAACCGGCCGAGCTGCTGCAGCAGCACGCCCAGCACCTGGTGGGCGAGATCGGCACGCGGCTCGGCGCGCAGCGCCGCGCGCAGGCACTCCTCGGCCTGCGCGGACCGACCCTGCCCGATCAAGCCTTCCGCGCGATGAACCGCCGCGAGCGAGCGGTCGGGTTGCAGCGCGGCGGCGCGCTCGTAATGCCCCGCCCCCTCGGCCGCCGCTCCGTGCTGCACCAGCAGTTGCCCCAGATGCGCGTGTGCGTCGGAGTTGGTCTCAACCAGGGAGAGCGAGGCGCGGAACGCCCCGATCGCCTCGAAGTCGCGCGCCTGCTGGCGCAGCGCGAGGCCGAGATTGTGATGAAAGGCCGCCGCCTCGGGCTTCAGTGCGATGGCGCGCTGCAGATGCGTCAGCGCCGCAGGCACGCGGCCGGCGGCGAGATAGCACAGTCCAAGGTTGTTGTGCGCTCCGGCATCCTTGGGCTGCAGGCGCAGCGCGTGCCGCGCTGCGGCCACCGCCTCGTCTTGACGGCCCGCAGCCCGCAGCAGCGCGGCCAGCTCGCCGCGCGCCTCGGCCGAGCGGTGATCGAGCGCGACGGCCGCGCGCAGCAGCTCGATCCCCTCGGCGCTGCGCCCGGTCTTGCCGGCGATCATGCCGAGCAGCAGCACGGCGGGAAAGAAATCCGCCACCGCGGAGCGCAATGCGCGCGCTTCGCCCTCGGCCTCCTCGTAGCGGCCCGCCTGATACGCGAGCACCGCCGCGTACAGACGCCGGTCGCGCTCCTCATCCGCGAGCGGGGCGGCGGTCAGTGCGTCGGTGCTCGCGCGGCGCGCGCTCCGGGATCCGAGGTTGTGCTTTTTTTTCAGACGATTGCCCCTGGTACCGCCCCATGAAATAGTATCGCGAGCGCTGCGCGGGCGCTCGCAAAGTCAGAATAAGGAAAGTCGCCGTCATGACCGGCCTGAGCGGCATCAAGCACACCAATCTCTTCGCCACGCCGCTGTTCGTGCACGAGCTCGCCGACGCCGGGGAGCTCAACGCGCAGCTGCGCGAGAGGATCCTGGCGCACGAGCGCACCAGCAAAGGTGAGCAGAAGACCAACATCGGCGGCTGGCATTCCGAGACCGGGCAGCTGGAGTTCTGCGGTGAGGCCGGCCGGCGCCTCATCCAGCATATGTACGCCCTTGGCGATGAGGCGACGCGGCGCGTGCTCGGCGAGCACGGACACGCGCCGCGCGTCATGCGCTGGACGCTGTACGCCTGGGCTAACGTCAACCGCGGCGGTGAATTCAACCGCGTGCACACTCATCCGGGCTCCACCTGGTCCGGGACGTACTATGTCGATACCGGGGAGCCCGAGGATGCCGCGAGCGGTACGCCCATCCATCTGTTCGATCCCTGCCAGGGCCGCGCCAACACCTTCCTGCCGCCGCAGGTGCCATCGAGTGTGACCCAGCGGCCGGAGCCCGGCATGACCATCCTCTTCCCGAGCTACGTGCCGCACATGGTGTACCCGCACCGCGGCGGTAAGCCGCGCATCTCGATCGCCTTCAATCTGCGCAAGGAGCCGTATCCCTGAGCACGATGTCCGCGGCTCCGGCTGACCTTGCGGCCGCGCTCGCCGCTCACGCGGCAGGGAGGCTGGGCGAAGCGGAGCGGCTCTATCTCGCGATGCTCGAGCAAGGCGGCGAGCAGTTCCGCATCCGGCTGCAGCTCGGTGTCCTGCGCCTGCAGCAGGGCGACGTCGACGCCTCGATCGAGGCCTCGCGCCGCGCAATCGAGCTCGATGCGGGTTCAGCCGAGGCGCACGCCAATCTGGCCACCGCGCTGCACGTGAAGGGGGACGAGGCCGCGGCGATTGCAGCGTATGAGACTGCTCTCGCGCTCGATCCCAACCGCGCGGAATCCTACTACGGCCTCGGCAGTGCCCTCATGGGGCGCAGCCCCGAGGAGGCGAGCGGCTGCTTCGCGCGCGCCGCGGCGCTCGATGCGGACTACGCCGAGGCGTACTGCGCGCTCGGCGCCGCCTGCTTTGCCCTCGGTCGGCACCTGGATGCGCTCGCGCCGTTCGAGCGCGCCCTGGCGATCGATCCCGATTATGCCGAGGCACACCGCGGGCGCGCGGCGGCGCTGCAGGGGCTGCGTCGAGCGGCCGAGGCCGCTGTGCACTACGAGCGTGCCGCGAGTCTCGCGCCGGAACATCCCGCGAGCTGGCTGGGCCTCGGCGCGGTGCAGCGGGCGCTGGGCCGCCACGAGGCCGCGCAGCGCTCCTACAGCCAGGCGCTGGCCGTGGCGCCCGACAGCATCGAGGCCCGGCTCGGCCTCGGCGCCGTCCTGCACGAGCTCGGTCGCCTGAGCGAGGCGCGAGTGGCCTACGAGGCGGTGCTCCTCGCCGACCCGCGTAACGTCAGCGCGCACTGCGGCCTCGTGGCGCTCGCACGCGTGGCGGCGGGCGATCCGTGCCTCCTCAGGCTCGAGAGGCTCGCCGGTGAGCGGTTGTCCGATGACGATCAAATCGCCGTGCAGTTCGCGCTCGGCAAGGCGCTCACCGAGAGCGGTGAGCCCGAGCGCGCCTTCCGCCATCTCGTCGCGGGCAACCAGCTGCGCCGGCGTCAGCTCGCCTACGATGAGGCGAACACACTCTCCACGCTGGAGCGTGTCGCGGAAGTGTTCACGCCGCAGCTCCTCGTGGGCAAGCGCGGCGCCGGTGATCCCTCGACGCGGCCCATCTTCATCGTCGGCATGCCGCGCTGCGGCTCCACCCTCATCGAGCAGGTGCTGGCGAGCGTTGCGGGCGTGTTCGGGGCCGGGGAGCGGTCCGACCTGAGCGATGCCGCCCGGCGTGCCGGGCTGGATGACCCCGCGGCACCATTCCCGCAGGCAGTACCGGGCCTCTGCGCCGCGCAGATCCGCGCGATCGCAGCCGACTATCTGGGCTCGATCGGCGCCAGCGCCCCCGCGGCCGCGCGCATCACCGACAAGATGCTGATGAATTTCTGCATGCTCGGACTGATTCACCTGGCATTGCCCGGCGCGCGTGTCATCCATCTGCGCCGCGACCCCGTCGACACCTGCCTGTCGTGCTTCGCGACCTATTTCGAGCAGGTCCCGTATGCCTTCGATCTGGGCGAGCTCGGCCGTTACTACCGCGCCTACGCGCAGCTCATGGAGCATTGGCGGCGCGTGCTCCCCCGGGGTGTGATGCTGGACGTCTCCTACGAGGCTCTGGTGCGCAACTTCGAGCCCGAGGTGCGGCGCGTACTCGAGCACTGTGGTCTAACCTGGAGCGCGGCCTGCTTGAGCTTCTACAAGACTGAGCGGGCGGTAGGAACTGCGAGCAAGAGCCAGGTCCGCCAGCCGCTTTATCAGAGCTCGGTCGGGCGATGGCGGCCGCCGGCCGACATGCTGCGGCCGCTCCTCGACGGTCTCGGCGAGGCGCGCGTCGGCTGATCGCGGCTTCTTCTGGCAGCACTTCTGTTCACTTGGCAGCACGTTCTGAGGCGCCACCGGGGCCAAGGCAGGGAGAGTGCTGTTACAATACTCGCCGCTTGTGGGGGCAGGTCGCGGATCGATCTGCCTTTTTTGCGGTTGTCGGCTTCACCCATGCTGTCGAACTATCTCCCCATCCTCATCTTCCTGATCGTCGCCGCGGCGCTGGCGCTGGTATTGCTGGTACTCGGCACCGGGCTCGGGCGTTATTTCGCCCGCTTCCATGGCGATCAGGCGAAGCTCTCGCCCTACGAGTGCGGCTTCGAGGCCTTCGAGGACAGCCGCATGAAGTTCGACGTTCGCTACTACCTGGTGGCGATCCTCTTCATCGTGTTCGACCTGGAGATCGCGTTCCTGTTTCCGTGGGCGGTGGCGCTCGGGCGGATCGGGCTCGCGGGGATCGTCGCGATGGGCATCTTCCTGGCTATCCTCGTGGTGGGTTTCATCTACGAGTGGCGGAAGGGGGCGCTGGAGTGGGACTAGCGGCCGAGAGCCCGGAAGGCTTCGCGCAACGCGGCTTCCTCACCACCCAGGCGGACACCCTGGTCAACTGGGCGCGCACCGGGTCGCTGTGGCCCATGACCTTCGGACTCGCGTGCTGCGCGGTGGAGATGATGCACGCCGGGGCTTCCCGCTATGACCTGGATCGCTTCGGGGTGGTGTTCCGGCCGAGCCCGCGCCAGTCGGACGTCATGATCGTGGCCGGCACGCTGGTTAACAAGATGGCGCCCGCACTGCGCAAGGTCTACGACCAGATGGCTGAGCCACGCTGGGTGATCTCGATGGGATCGTGTGCCAATGGCGGCGGCTACTATCACTATTCGTACGCGGTCGTGCGTGGCTGCGACCGTATCGTGCCGGTGGACGTGTACGTGCCGGGTTGCCCGCCGACGGCCGAGGCGCTGGTCTACGGCATCATCCAGCTGCAGAAGAAGATCGCGCGCACCGGCACGATCGCCCGCTGAAACGAGCAACAGGAGTGGAGCGGTTTTGAGCGAGCGGACCGAGGCTCTCGCCTTGCAGGTAGAGGCGCTGCTGAAGGACAGCGTGCGGCGCCTGCCGGCACCCGCCCACGAGGCGGCCTATGAGACCGGCGCCGAGGCGCTGCTCACCGTGTGCCGCACCCTGCGGGATGCGCCGGAGCTCAAGTTCGAGATGCTGATGGATCTGGCGGGGGTGGATTACCTGCACTTCGGCCGCGACGAGTGGCAGACCGAGAGCGCCACCCACTCCGGATTCAGCCGCGGCATCGTGGCGCGCCCCGATCCGCCCGATCCGGACGCGCCGGGGCGCTTCGCGGTGGTCTACAACCTCCTGTCGATCAGCCACAACCGGAGGTTGCGGCTGAAGGTGAAGTGCCCCGAGACCGCCGAGCCCGTGGTCGACTCGGTGACTGGGGTGTGGGCGAGCGCCGCCTGGTTCGAGCGCGAGGCATTTGACCTGTTCGGAATCCTCTTCCGCGGCCACCCGGACCTGCGCCGCATCCTGACCGACTACGGTTTCATCGGCCATCCGTTCCGCAAGGACTTCCCGCTGTCCGGCAACGTCGAGGTGCAGTACGACCCTGACAAGAAGCGCGTCGTCTACCGCCCGGTGAGCATCACACCAAGGGTGCTGGTGCCCAAGGTGATCCGTCACGATCACCGCTACGACCCCGCGTTGCGCGACCCGCAGGCGCCACGTTGATGGCTGCCAATCCGCTGGCGGAGATCCGCAACTACACCATGAACTTCGGGCCGCAGCACCCGGCCGCGCACGGCGTGCTGCGCCTGGTGCTGGAGATGGACGGCGAGGTGATCCAGAAGGCCGACCCGCACATCGGGCTGCTGCACCGGGGCACGGAGAAGCTCGCCGAGTCCAAGCCCTTCAACCAGTCGATCGGCTACATGGACCGGCTCGACTACGTGTCGATGATGTGCAACGAGCATGCCTACGTGCTCGCCATCGAGCGGCTGCTCGGCATCGAGCCCCCCGAGCGCGCGCAGTACATCCGCGTGATGTTCGATGAGATCACGCGCGTTCTGAATCACCTCATGTGGCTCGGAGCGCACGGCCTCGACATCGGTGCCATGACGGTGTTCCTCCTGTGCTTCAAGGAGCGCGAGGAGCTCATGGACGTCTACGAGGCGGTGTCCGGTACGCGCATGCACGCGACCTACTACCGTCCGGGCGGGGTGTACCGCGACCTGCCCGACTCGATGCCGAAGTACCAGGTCTCGAAGTGGCATCCGCAGAAAGAGGCCGCGCGCATGAACGAGGCGCGCTCGGGAAGCATGCTGGATTTCATCCAGGCGTTCACCGAACGCTTCCCGGCGGCGATCGATGACTACGAGACGCTGCTGACCGATAACCGCATCTGGAAGCAGCGCACCGTCAACATCGGGGTGGTGAGCCCGGAGCGCGCCATGCAGCTCGGTTTCTCCGGAGCGATGCTGCGCGGCTCCGGGATCGCGTGGGATCTGCGCAAGAAGCAGCCGTACGAGGTCTACGAGCGCATGGATTTCGACGTGCCCGTCGGAGTGAACGGTGACTGCTACGACCGCTACCTCGTGCGGGTCGAGGAGATGCGCCAGTCGAACCGCATCATCCGCCAGTGCATCGAGTGGCTGCGGGCCCACCCGGGGCCGGTGATGATCGATGATCGCAAGGTGCGGCCGCCGTCCCGCGAGCACATGAAGGAGGACATGGAGTCCCTCATCCATCACTTTAAGTTCTTCACGGAAGGCTATGAAGTCCCTGAGGGTGAGACCTACGCAGCGATCGAGGCGCCGAAGGGGGAGTTTGGCATCTATCTGATATCGGACGGCGCCAACAAGCCCTATCGCTTGAAGTGCCGCGCCCCCGGCTTCGCGCACCTCGCGGCGCTCGAGGAGATGGTCCGCGGACACATGCTCGCGGATGTCGTGGCCGTGATCGGCACCCAGGACGTCGTGTTCGGGGAAATCGACCGGTGAGCAACGAGCGCAGCAACATCGGCGTCGGCGGCACGGCCCTCATGAGCAAGCTGCAGCTGCTGACCGAGCAGACGCGCCGCGAGATCGATCACTGGGTGGCGAAGTTTCCGCCCGGCCGGCAGCGCTCGGCGTGCATCGCGGCGCTGCGCGCTGCGCAGGAGCAGAACCACGGCCATCTCACCGCCGACCTGATGGACGCGGTTGCCGAATACCTGAAGCTGCCGGCCATCCAGGTATACGAGGTCGCGGGCTTCTACTCGATGTTCGAGATCCACCCCTGCGGCCGCCACCACGTCAGCATCTGCACCAACATCTCCTGCTGGCTGAACGGCGCCGACTCGCTGGTGGCGCACGCCGAGAAAAAGCTCGGCATCAAGCTCAACGAGAGCACCGCGGACGGTCGCATCTTCCTCAAGCGCGAGGAGGAGTGCCTGGCCGCCTGCACCGGCGCGCCGATGATGATGGTGGACCACGAATTCCACGAGCACCTCACCGACGAGAAGCTCGATGCGATCCTGGATGCCCTGAAGTGAGCGACCTCGAGAGCCAGTACGCCGACAGGATGAACCTCACGGCGTTCGAGCCGCTGAAGCTCGAGCGGCCGTGGACCATCGACACCTACCGCAGTATCGGCGGCTACCAGGTGTGGGAGCGGCTGATCGCCGAGAAACCCCCGCGCGAGCAGATCATCGACCAGGTGAAGGCCTCGGGGTTGCGCGGGCGGGGCGGCGCGGGCTTTCCCACCGGCACCAAGTGGAGCTTCATGCCGCGCAATTCGTCGATGCAGAAGTACATGGTGTGCAACTCCGATGAGAGCGAGCCGGGCACCTGCCACGACCGCGATATCCTGCGCTACAACCCGCACGCGGTGATCGAAGGGCTCGCTATCGGCGCGTACGCCACCAACTCGACCGTCGCCTACAACTACATCCGCGGGGAGTTCCTCGGCGAGCCGGTGCCGCGCTTCGAGGCGGCCTTGCGCGAAGCGTACGCGGCGGACCTCCTCGGCAAGAACATCCGCGGCTCCGGCATCGACTTCGACCTCTATAGCTTCGTTGGCGCCGGCGCCTACATCTGCGGCGAGGAAACCGGTCTTCTCGAGTCCCTCGAGGGCAAGCCCGGCAAGCCGCGCTTCAAGCCGCCGTTCCCCGCCAACTTCGGCGTGTACGGTGCGCCCACCACGATCAACAACACGCTGAGCTACGCGTCCGTACCGACCATCCTGCGCAAAGGCCCGGCGTGGTTCGCGGGACTGGGGCCTGCGAACTCCGGTGGCACGCTGATCTTCTCGGTCTCGGGCCACGTGGAGAAGCCGCGCAACATCGAGCTGCCGCTCGGGGTGCCGTTCGCGGACCTCCTGGCGCTGTGTGGCGGGGTGCGCGGCGGCAGGAGGTTGAAGGCGGTGATCCCCGGCGGGGTCTCGGTACCGGTGGTACCGGGCGAGACGATGCTGAAGACCAACATGGACTACGACTCCGTGAAGGCCGCCGGCTCCGCGCTCGGTACCGGAGCTGCGATCGTCATGGACGAGAGCACCTGCATGGTACGCACCCTGGAGCGCATCTCGCGCTTCTACATGGCGGAGTCGTGCGGCCAGTGCACCCCTTGCCGCGAGGGCACCGGGTGGATGAACCGCCTGCTGAAACGCATGGTCGCAGGCGACGCGCGCCGCGAGGAGCTCACCCTCCTGCTCGACGTCGCCAACCGCATCGAGGGCCACACCATCTGCGCCTTCGGCGATGCGTCTGCCTGGCCGGTGCAGAGTTTCCTCAAGCACTATCGCCACGAGTTCGAGTACGTGATCGATCACGGCGGCCGCAGCCTCACGGGCGAGACGCTCGGGGTGCAGGCGGCCTAGCGAGCCAGCGGAACCGCAAGCAACATGGCAGACGATCTGGTCAACATCGAAATCGACGGCGTGCCGGTCAAGGCGCGCAAGGGCGAGATGATCATCCGCGTGACGGATGCACACGGCGCCTACGTGCCGCGCTTCTGCTATCACGACAAGCTGTCGATCGCGGCCAACTGCCGTATGTGCCTGGTGGAGGTGGAGAAGGCGCCCAAGCCCCTGCCGGCATGCGCCACGCCGGTGACGGAGGGAATGAAGGTCTTCACCAAGTCCGCGCGTGCCATCGGCGCACAGCGCGCCAGCATGGAATTCCTGCTGATCAACCATCCGCTCGACTGCCCGATCTGTGACCAGGGCGGGGAATGCGAGCTGCAGGACCTGGCGGTGGGGTTTGGTCGCGACGCCTCGCGCTACGACGAGCGCAAGCGCGTCGTGCAGGACGAGAACTTAGGTCCCCTCATCGCCACCGACATGACGCGCTGCATTCACTGCACGCGCTGCATCCGCTTCACCGACGAGATCGCCGGCATCCAGGAGCTCGGCATGATCGGCCGTGGCGAGTACATGAAGGTGCGCAGCTATATAGAGAGTACCGTCAACCACGAGCTGGCCGGCAACGTCATCGATCTGTGCCCGGTGGGCGCGCTGGTCTCCAAGCCCTACCGCTTCAGCGCCCGCGCCTGGGAGATGAGTTCCGTGCCGCTCATTTCCCCGCACGATAGTGTCGGCACCAACCTCTTCGGACACGTGCTGCGTGGGCGCATCATGCGGGTGGTGCCGCGCGAGAACGAGGCGATCAACGAGACCTGGATCGCCGATCGTGACCGCTTCAGCTACGAGGGCGTCTACAGCCCCGACCGCCTCGAGCACCCGCTGGTGCGGCGTGGCGAGGAATGGGTGCAGACCGACTGGGAGAGCGCCCTCACACAGGTCGCCCAGGGGCTCGGCGCACGGGCGGCCGATTGCGGGTTCCTGGTGAGCAGCGCCGGCACGCTCGAGGAGCTGTATCTGGCCGGGCGAGTCGCCCGCGGACTCGGCAGCCACAACATCGATCACCGCCTGCGCCAGCGTGACTTCCGCGACCAGGTCGCGGATCCTGCGATCCCGGGACTCGGCATGCGCATCGCCGACATCGATGCGCTCGATGCGTTACTCGTCATCGGTTCGAACCTGCGCCGTGAAGTGCCGATCCTGGCGCACCGGGTGCGCAAGGCGGCGCGGCGCGGCGCCAGGGTCGCGATGGTGAACCCGGCGCGCTTCCCGTATCAGTTCCCGCTCGCCGCCTATCTCACTTCGGCCTCGGCGGCGCAGGTTGCCGACCTCGCCGCGATCCTGGCTGCCGCGGCACAGCTCACCGGCAAGGAGGTGCCGGCGCCTCTCGCCGCCGTGGTGCAGGGCGCACAGGTGAGCGAGGCGCACCGGGCCGTGGCCCAGGCGCTCCTCTCGGGGGAGAAGCGCGCGGTGTGGCTCGGCGCGCTCGCCGCGCGTCATGCCGCCTTCGTCGACCTGCGTGCGCTCGCCTCCGCTCTCGCCCGGATCGCCGGGGCCTCGCTCGGGCGTCTCGCCGAGGGCGGCAACGGCGTGGGCGCCTGGCTCGCAGGGGCGGTCCCGCATCGCGAAGCGGGCAATCGCGCCGTCGCAGAGCCGGGGTTTTCCGCGCGCGAGATGCTGCAGCGTCCGCTGCGCGCATACGTGCTCGTGGGGGGCGTGGAGCCCTCGGTCGATGCCCTGGATCCGGACAGTACCGCCGTGCTGGGCCGTTCCGAGTTCGTGGTCGCGCTGACGCCCTTCGCGGGCGATGAGGTGCGGCGTATCGCGCACGTGCTGCTGCCGATCGGTACGTTCGCCGAGACCTCCGGCACGTACGTGAACTGCGAGGGGCTGTGGCAGAGCCAGCAGGGCGCGGCGCTGCCGGTGGGCGAGGCGCGTCCCGGGTGGAAGGTGCTGCGGGTACTGGGCAACCTCCTCGGGCTTGCCGGGTTCGACTACCAGTCCTCGGAGGAGGTGCGTGACGAGGTGCAGCGCCTGTGTGCGACGCTCGAGCCGCGCGGCTACCAGGGCTCGCACGCGGTGAGCGCCAAGGACGCGCGGGGCGCCGCGACGCCGGTCAGCGACGTGCCGATGTATCAGCTCGATGCGCTCCTGCGCCGCGCGCCGTCGCTGCAGAAGACACGCGAGGGCCGCGCCGCGGCCGCGAACTACTGAAACGGGAAGGGCGAAAATCACATGTTCGCCTCGCTCGCAAGCACCTGGCTGTCGCTGCCGGACTACGCGCGCTCGACCGTGTGGATTCTCATCATCACGGTGGTGCTGATCATCAGCGTGGCGCTGCTCACCCTGTGGGAGCGCAAGGTGATCGGCTAGATGCAGCTGCGGCGCGGTCCGAATCGCGTCGGGCCTCTTCGGGCTGCTGGGGGGACAGCCGTTTGCGGACGTCATCAAGCTGCTCATGAAGGAAGTCATCGTCCCGACGAACTCCAACCGCTTCCTGTTCCTCCTGGCGCCGATGATCTCGCTCGTCCCGGCGTTCGCCGCCTGGGCCGTGATGCCGCTTTCCCCGCAGATCGTGGTGTCGAAGGCGACGCGGGACTCCTTTATATCCTGGCGCTCACCTCGATCAGCGTGTACGGCATCATCATCGCCGGCTGGGCGACCAACTCGAAGTACGCGTTCCTCGGCGCGATGCGCTCGGCCGCGCAGATGGTGGCCTACGAGATCGCCATGGGCTTCGCGCTGGTCGGGCGTGCTGATGGCGGGCGGCAGCCTGAATCTCGGCACCATCGTGCGTACCCAGGAGGGCGGATTCCTGTCGTGGAACTGGTTCTGGCTGTTCCCGCTGTTGGTCGTGTATTTCATTTCCGGGGTCGCCGAGACCAATCGCGCGCCGTTCGATGTCGCCGAAGGGGAGTCGGAGATCGTCGCAGGCTTTCACGTCGAGTATTCGGGCACGGCGTTTGCGCTGTTCTTTCTGGCCGAGTACGCCAACATGATCCTGATCTCGGCGCTGACGGCGATCTTCTTCTTCGGCGGCTGGCAGTCGCCGTTCCAGGGGTGGCCCGCGCTCGGCACACCTTCCTCGCGCAGCCGAGCTTCTTCTGGTTCGGGCTCAAGATCTGCTTCTTCCTGTTCCTGTACCTGTGGTTGCGCGCCACCTTTCCGCGCTACCGCTATGACCAGATCATGCGCCTCGGCTGGAAGGCGCTCATTCCCGTGACGCTGGTGTGGATCGCGAGTGGAAATGCTGCTCGCGGTGTATCGCATCGGACCGTGGGCCCGGCCGTGGTATCACTGATGGCTCGCGCGTGGCCGTGAATCTGTTCAAGACATTGCTCCTGCCGGAGTTCCTGCAGGGCTGGCCGTGACCTGGCGGACGTTCTGGAGCCCAAGTTCACGCTCAAGTATCCGGAGGAGAAGACGCCGCAGTCGCCGCGCTTTCGCGGCCTGCACGCGCTGCGCCGCTACGCCAACGGCGAGGAGCGCTGCATCGCCTGCAAGCTGTGCGAAGCGGTGTGCCCGGCGCTGTGCATCACCATCGATTCGGACGTGGCGCCGGACGGCACGCGCCGCACCACGCGCTACGACATCGACCTGTTCAAGTGCATCTACTGCGGCTTCTGCGAGGAGGCCTGCCCGGTGGACGCCATCGTGGAGACCCGCATCCACGAGTACCACATGGAGAAGCGCGGCGAGAACATCATGACCAAGGACAAGCTGCTCGCGGTGGGCGAGCGCTACGAGGCCATGATCGCCGCCGACAAGGCCGCCGATGCGAAGTACCGCTGACGCGATGAAGGCCGGGCAGCCATGCTGTTCGTAGAGATTCTGTTCTACGTCTTCGCCGCCGTGCTGGTGGTGGCCGCGCTCGGCGTGATCACCGCGCGCAACCCGGTGCATTCGGCGCTGTTCCTGGTGCTGTGCTTCTTCACCAGCGCGGCCATCTGGCTGCTGCTCGAGGCGGAGTTCCTCGCCATCGTGCTGGTGCTGGTCTACGTCGGCGCGGTGATGGTGCTGTTCCTGTTCGTGGTGATGATGCTGGACATCAACCTCGAGGAGCTGCGCAAGGGCTTCACGCGCTACGCGCGGCTCGGCTGGCTGATCGGCCCTGGTCGTGATCGTCGGAGATCGCGACGTCGATCTGGGCGCAGCGCGCTCGGCATCGACGTCAGCCGCGGCGCCGCGCCGATGCCGGCCGACTACAGCAACACCCGCGCGCTGGGCGCGGTCCTCTACACCAGTATGTCTATCCCTTCGAGATCGCGGCGGTGATCCTGCTGGTCGCGATCGTCGCGGCCATCGCGCTCACGATGCGGCGCCGCGCGGGGCTCAAGCTGCAGGACATCACGCGCCAGGTGGCGGTGCGGCGCGAGGACCGCGTGCGCATCGTCAAGATGGACGTCGGAGAAGCGCCCGTGATCACCCTGCGCGCAGTTCCTGACGCTGTCGGCGATCCTGTTCGCGCTGGCGTGGCCGGCATCTTCCTCAACCGCAAGAACGTGATCCTGCTGCTGATGTGCATCGAGCTGATGCTGCTGGCGGTGAACTTCAATTTCATCGCGTTCTCGCGCTATCCTCGGCGACATCGACGGCCAGATGTTCGTGTTCTTCATCCTGACAGTGGCGGCGGCGGAGTCGGCCATCGGCCTCGCCATCCTGGTGGTGCTGTTCCGCGAGCGGCGCAGCATCAACGTCGAAGACCTGAACACGCTGAAGGGCTGAGCGCGCGCATGAACCCGAACGTCCTGCTCGCCATCGTCCTGCTGCCGCTGCTGCGCCGCGATCGTCGCCGGCCTCTTCGGCCGCGTCATCGGCCGCGCCGGCGCGCACACCGTCACCATCGTCGGCGGTCGGCGATCTCCTGCGTGCTGTCGTCCATCGTGCTCAAGCAGATCCTGGTCGGACGGCGTGCCGACCTACAACGCACCGGTGTACACCTGGCTGGTGAGCGACGGCATGCACATGCAGGTGGGCTTCCTGATCGACCGCCTGACCGCGCTGATGATGGTGGTGGTGACCTTCGTGTCGCTGTGCGTGCACGTCTACACCATCGGCTACATGGCGGATGATCCCGGCTACCAGCGCTTCTTCAGCTACATCTCGCTGTTCACCTTCTCGATGCTGATGCTGGTGATGGCGAACAACTTCCTGCAGCTGTTCTTCGGCTGGGAAGCGGTGGGCGTGGTGTCGTACCTGCTGATCGGCTTCTGGTACACGCGCCCGAGCGCCATCTTCGCCAACCTCAAGGCGTTCATCGTCAACCGCGTCGGCGACTTCGGCTTCATGCTCGGCATCGCCGGCGATCGTCTACTACACCAGCTCGCTCGACTACCGGACGGTGTTCGCCGCGGCGCCGCAGCATCGCCGGCACAGCACTGCTGGTCGCTCAGCGGCACGACCTGGTCGGCGCTGACGCTGATCTGCATCTGCCTGTTCATCGGCGCCATGGGCAAGTCGGCGCAGGTGCCGCTGCACGTGTGGCTGCCGGATTCGATGGAAGGCCCGACGCCGATCTCGGCGCTGATCCACGCCGCGACCATGGTGACCGCCGGCATCTTCATGGTGGCGCGCATGTCGCCGCTGTTCGAGTACTCGGACACGGCGCTCTCGTTCGTGCTGGTGATCGGCGCGACCACGGCGTTCTTCATGGGCCTGCTCGGCATCGTGAACAACGACATCAAGCGCGTCATCGCCTACTCGACGCTCTCGCAGCTCGGCTACATGACCGTGGCGCTGGGCGCGTCGGCCTACGGCGCGGCGATTTTCCACCTGATGACGCATGCCTTCTTCAAGGCGCTGCTGTTCCTGGCCGCGGGCTCGGTGATCATCGCGCATGCACCACGAGCAGGACATGCGCAAGATGGGCGGGCTCGCAAGTACATGCCGATCACCGCCGTCACCTGCTGGATCGGCGCGCTGGCGCTCATCGGCACGCCGTTCTTCTCGGGCTTCTACTCCAAGGACGCGATCATCGAGGCGGTGCGCGAGTCGCATCGCTGGGGCGCCGAGCTACGCCTACTGGTGCGTGCTGCTCGGCGTGTTCGTCACCGCGCTCTACACCTTCCGCATGCTGTTCATGACCTTCCACGGCCCGGAGCGCTTCGCGCATGCGGGGGCAGGGCGGCCACGATGAGGCGCACGCACGCGACGGCAGGCCATCAGGATCACGACGGGCATGAGCCTGCACGATCACACGCCGCACGAGAGCCCCTGGGTGGTGACCGTGCCGCTCGTCCTGCTCGCCATTCCCTCGGTGATCATCGGCTGCACTCACCGTCGGGCCGGTGCTCTTCGGCGACTACTTCGGCAGCTCGATCTTCGTGCCCGAGCACAACAACGTGCTCGGCGAGCTGGCGGACGAATTTCCACGGCCCGGCGCGCTTTGCGCTGCACGGCTTCCATCAGGCGCCCTTCTGGCTGGCGGCCGCGGGCGTTGCACCGCGTGGCTGTTCTTCCTCAAGCAGCCCGGAGCTGCGCGGAGGAGGTCGGCGCAGCGCTTCACGCCGCTCTACACGCTCCTCACCAACAAGTACTACTTCGACTGGTTCAACGAGAACGTGCTCGCGCCGCTCGCCCGCGGGGTCGGGCGCTGTTCTGGAAGGCGGGCGATGAGAGCCTCATCGACGGCGCGCTGGTCAACGGCACGGCGCGCGGTCGGCTGGTTCGGCGGCGTCGTGCGGCGCGTGCAGACCGGCTACCTGTATCCCTACGCCTTCGGGATGGTCATCGGCCTGCGTGCTGCTCGGCTGGTTCCTCACTCGACAAGCACTACTAGAGAGCGTCATGCCGAGCATGCACGCATCTGCTGACCATGCTGATCTGGCTGCCGATCGCGGCGGGCGTGCCGTGCTCATCCTCGGCGAGCGCAGCATCGCGCTCGGGCGCTGGCTCGCGCTCGTCGCTTCGCTCGCGACGCTGGTCGCTGTGCGGTGCCGCTGCTGGACGCGCTTCGACACCAGCACGCGGCGCTGCAGTTCGTCGAGCAGCTGCCGTGGATCCCGCGCTTCCACGCCGTACTACTGCCTCGGCGTGGACGGCATCTCGCTGCCGCTGATCCTGCTCACCACGTTCATGACCATACTGGTGGTGATCGCCGGCTGGACGGTGATCGAGAGCGCGGCCGGCGCAGTACTTCGCCGCCTTCCTGATCATGGAAGGGCTGATGATCGGCGTGTTCTGCGGCCATCGATGCGCTGCTGTTCTACTTCTTCTGGGAAGCGATGCTGATCCCGATGTTCCTCATCATCGGCATCTGGGGCGGCCCGCGGCGCGTGTACGCCACCATCAAGTTCTTCCTCTACACCTTCCTCGGCTCGGTGTTCATGCTGGTCGCGCTCATCTACATGTACGTGCAAAGCGGCGAGCTACGCGATCGCCAGCCTTCCAGGCGCTGCCGCTCACGCTCGCCGAGCAGCGCTGGATCTTCTTCGCCTTCCTGCTCGCCTTTGCGGTGAAGGTGCCGATGTGGCCGGTGCACACCTGGTTGCCGGACGCGCACGTCGAAGCGCCGACCGGCGGCTCGGTGATCCTGGCGGCCATCATGCTGAAGATGGGTGGCTACGGCTTCCTGCGCTTCAGCCTGCCCATCACGCCGGATGCGAGCCGCGAGCTCGACTGGCTGGTGATCGCGCTGTCGCTGATCGCGGTGGTCTACATCGGCTTCGTCGCGCTGGTGCAGCAGGACATGAAGAAGCTGATCGCGTATTCCTCGATCGCGCACATGGGCTTCGTGACGCTCGGTGCGTTCGTCGTCTACGACATCGTGCGCAACACCGGCGGGCATCCAGGGCGCCGGCATGGGCATCGACGGCGCGATGGTGCAGATGATGTCGCACGGCCTGATCTCCGGCGCGCTGTTCCTGTGCGTCGGTGTGCTGTACGACCGCGTGCACAGCCGCGAGATCAGCGCCTACGGCGGCGTCGATCAACACGATGCCGATGTTCGCCGCGCTTCATGGTGCTGTTCGCGCTGGCGAATTCCGGGCTGCCGGGCACCTCGGGCTTCGTGGGTGAGTTCCTGGTGATCATCGCGAGCTTCAAGGCGAACTTCTGGTACGCGGTGCTCGCCGCCGTGACGCTGATCCTGGGCGCCTGCCTACACGCTGTGGCTGGTGAAGCGCGTGATGTTCGGCGCCGGTTGCCAATCGCGCACGTCGCGCGCGCTGCAGGATCTCAATGGCCGCGAGTTCATCGTGCTCGGCGTGCTCGCCGTCGCGGTGCTGCGTGCTCGGGCGTGTGGCCGGCGCCGCTGCTGAAGATCATGCAGCCGACGATCCAGCACCTGGTCACCCAGGCGATCGCCACCAAGCTCGGTAAGTTCGATGCCCATGCTTCGACGCCTCAATCTGGCTACGCACCGGCGATCGCCGAGATCTATCTGGTCGCGGCGATCTGCGTGATCCTGCTGGTCGATGTGTTCGTGGGCGAGCAGCCGCCGCGGCCTGACCGCGACGCTGACCCTGGTGGCCCTCGCGCTCGGGGCGGCGCTCACCGTGCACGTACGGCCAGGTCGCAGCCACCGCACGGTGCTGTTCGACGGCATTACGTCGCCGACTCGACTCGGGCGTACGTGCTGAAGCTCGTCGGCTTCCTCGTCGTCGCCGTCGCGCTGCTGTACTCGCGCACCTATCTCGCGAACCGCGACATCCTGCGCGGCGAGTACTACGTGCTCGCGCTCACGGCGCTGCTCGGCATCTTCGTGCTCATCTCCGCCAACAGCCTGATCACCGTGTACCTGGGAGTGGAGCTGCTGGCGCTGTCGGTGTACGCGATGGTGGCGTTCGACCGCGACTCGGGCGATCGCGGCCGAGTCGGCCATGAAGTACTTCGTGCTGGGCGCGATCGCCTCCGGGACGCTGCTGTACGGCATGTCGATGATCTACGGGCTGACCGGGCACGCTCGACCTCGAGGAGATCGCCGTGCGCGCTGCAAGAGCCGCCGGTGCATCCGGGCTCGTGTTCGGGCTCGCGTTCATCGTGGTCGGCGTCGCCTTCAAGTTCGGCGCCGTGCCGTTCCACATGTGGCTGCCGGACGTGTACCAGGGCGCGCCGACCAGCGTGACGCTGTTCATCGGCACGGCGCCCAAGATCGCCTACTTCGCGCTCGCGCTGCGGCTTCTTGCGCAGGCCTGGCGGCGCCGTGGTCGGAGTGGTCCGCAGATGCTGGCGGTGCTTGCCGGTGCTGACGCTGGTCGTCGGCAACGTCGTGGCGATCGTGCAGACCAACCTCAAGCGCATGCTCGCGTATTCGACCATCTCGCAACGTCGGCTTCATCCTGCTGGGCTTCGTCGCCGGCACGCCGCAGGGCTACAGCGCCGCGCTGTTCTACACGCTGGTGTACGTGCTCATGGCGCTCGGCTCCTTCGGCGTGATCCTGCTCGCCAGCCGCAAGGGCTTCGAGGCCGACCAGCTGGATGACTACAAGGGGCTCTACCAGCGCGACCCGATGCTGGCGCTGGTGATGATGGTGCTGATGTTCTCCACCGCGGGCGTGCCGCCGTTCGTCGGCTTCTGGGCCAAGCTGCGCATCTTCCAGGCGCTGTGGGAGACCAGCCACCTGTGGCTGGTGGTCATCTCAGCGGCCATGTCGGTGGTGGGCGCGTTCTACTACCTGCGCGTCATCAAGCTCATGTACTTCGATCCGCCGGCGGGCGAGCTGCCGCCCACCGCGCGCTCGATGGGCGTGCGCTTCGCCCTGGGCCTCAACGCCATCGCGGTACTGCGTGCTCGGCTTGCTGCCGGGCCCGCTGCTGGATCTGTGCGGCCGGCTGATCCACTAATCTTTTGAGGAGATCCCACACATGATGTACACCCGCTCGCGGCTGGCGTTCCTCCTGTGCCTCGCGCCGTTCGCTGCTGCTCACGCCCAGGACGCGCCGCGCTATCACATCGCTCACGAGATGAAGCTTCCCGGGGACGAGGGCTGGGACTACCTCGCCTTCGAGCAGGGCGGCCACCGCCTGTTCGTGTCGCACGGGACGCGGGTGCTGGTCGTCGATAGCGACACGCTCGCGGTCACGGGCGAGATCCCCGACACGCCGGGCGTGCACGGCATTGCCCTCGCGCCCGAGCTCGGCCGCGGCTTCATCAGCGCCGGCCGCGCCAACATGGTCGTGGTGTTCGACCTGAAGACGCTCGCGCGCCTCAAGGAGATCAAGACCACCGGCGAGAACCCCGACGCGATCCTCTACGACCCGTCTACGCAGCGCGTATTCACCTTCAACGGCCGTGGGCGCAACGCCACGGCGATCGACGCCAAGACCTTCGAGGTGCTCGGCACCATCCCGCTGGATGCAAGCCCGAGTTCGCCGCAGCCGACGGCAAGGGGCGCATCTACGTGAACCTCGAGGACAAGAGCAGCCTCGCGTCGATCGATCCGCAGAAGCTGACGGTGAGTTCCGTGTGGCCGCTGCCGGGGTGCGAGTCACCGTCGGGGCTCGCACTCGATGCGGCGCGCGAGCGGCTGTTCCCGGGCTGCGACAACAAGGTGATGGCGGTCGTCGACGGCATGTCCGGCAAGGTACTGGGCACCGCACCGATCGGCGCGGGGGTCGATGCGACCGCCTTCGATCCCGGCACGCGGCTGGCGTTCGCCTCCTGCGGCGCGGGCGTGCTGTCGGTGGTGCGCGAGAGCGCTCGCGGGACGCCCCGAGCCGGTGCGAGTCGGTGACCACGCAGCGCGGCGCGCGCACCATGGCGCTCGATCTCGCAACGCATCGCGTGTTCCTGGTGACGGCGCGACTTCGGCCCCCGCCGCCCGCGACCGCCGACCACCCGCACCCGCGGCCCGCCGATGCTGCCGGACGTTCCGGCTGCTGGTGCTCGAGCCATGAGTCGGCGATCCGGCACTTGACGGCCGGGGCGCTGGCGTGCGGCGCAGCGGTCGCTGAGGTCCAGGCCGCGGAGCCCTCGCGCCGATGCGACCTACGACGCGCTGGCGCACGACATCTTCCAGCAGCTGATCGAGATCAACACCACCGACTCGGTCGGCAACGTCACCACCGCCGCCGAGGCCATGGCGAAGCGCTTCCTCGACGCCGGCTTCCCGCCCGCGGACGTGCTGGTCCTCGGGCCCGAATGAGCGCAAGAAGAACTGGTGGTGCGCCTGCACGGCAGCCGGCAAGCACAAGCCGGTGCTGCTGATCGGCCACCTGGACGTGGTCGAGGCCAGCGCGAGGACTGGACGACCGACCCTTCAAGTTCATCGAGAAGGACGGCTACTACTACGGCCGCGGCACGCAGGACATGAAGGACGGCGATGCCATCATGGTCGGCGACGCTCATCCGCATGAAGAAAGAGGGCTACCGGCCCGACCGCGACATCATCCTGGCGCTCACCGCGGACGAGGAGGGCGGCAAGCTCGCAACGGCGTCGACTGGCTGCTGAAGAATCACCGCGATCTGATCGACGCCGAGTTCGTGCTCAACCCCGACGGCGGCGGCGTCAGCGCGACACGGCAAGCCGCTGGTCGTTCGAGTCGACGCGACCGAGAAGCTCTACGCCGATTACCAGCTCACCGTCACCAATCCCGGCGGCCACAGCTCGCTGCCGCGCCCGGACAACGCCATCTACGAGCTCGCGGACGCGCTCGACGCGCCTCGCAGCATTACGCAGTTTCCCGTTCGAGCTGAACAGCGTCACGCGCGCGTACTTCGAGCGATGGCCGCAGATCGAGACCGGCGCAGACGCGCGGCCGACATGCGCGCGATCCTGCAAGACGCCGCCCGATCCGCAGGCGGTCGAGCGGCTGTCGCGAGACACCGGAGACAACTCGACCATGCGCACCACCTGCGTCGCCACGCGGCTCGAGGCGGGCCATGCCAACAACGCGCTGCCGCAGCGCGCCCAGGCCAACGTCAACTGCCGCATCCTGCCCGGGCATTCCCCCGAAGAGGTCCGCCAGCAGCTGATCGAAGGTGGTAGCGAATCCGCAGATCACCGTGAACTACATCGCCGATGACGGCACGGTGTCGGAGAGGCCCCGGAGCAAAGGGCGCGCCGCCGCCGCCGCTGCTCCCGGAAGTGGGCAAACCGCTCGAGGCGGTGGTGGCCACCGTGTGGCCGGGACTCAAAGTCATTCCGACCATGGACCCGGGCGCCTCGGACGCCGAATACACCGACGCGGCCGGGATCCCGACTTATGATGTTCGCGGCATCGCCGTCGACCGCGACGACGTCCGCATGCACGGTCGCGACGAGCGCGTCGGGGTCGCTTCGTTCGACAAGGGGAACGAGTTCTTCTACCGCTATCTGAAGGAGATCACCGCCCACTAAGGCGGCCGCGGCCGCCGCGAGGGCGTCGACCTTCAGGACATGCGGCGCGAGATGGCGATCACGCCGATCAGCACGATCGCGATGTTGAGGATCCACCAGGAGAGCTGCTTGTGCCGGGCGCTCGCGCTCTGCGCCGCACCCCGGCCGCGGGCGCGGCGCGGACCGCTCCCGGCAGCGCCCCGCTCAGCAGCTCCCGCACGCCGTCGTGCGCCACGATGAGATCGAGCTTCCCGGGTGAGCGCGCCGGCAGGTCTTTCAGCAGCGACCACGAAGGTCCCATCGGCGAGAGCCGTGACGGGCAGACTGCGGCCGTCGACCGAGACCGACAGCTGTGCTCCCGCGAGGGGTGCGGCGCCCGCCGAGCGCCGCACGCGCACGATGAGTGTGTCGCCCGCGCAGGCCCCTTCCTCGGCGCTGAGCTGCGCGGAATGCGCGAGCGGCGCGAAGGTCGCCGCCGGCGTCTGGCCGAACGACCCTGCCGCGCACGCCAGTGCGCCGGCCGCTATCCAGCCGAAGAGTCTCGCCACGCGCCTCATGTTAGCAGGTCGGCGGCGGCCCCCGACTGCAGTCCGAGGAAGCTCTCCAGGCGCGTAAGGCCGGTCAGAAAGCCGCGCAGCTCGGCGCGGGTGAGGCAGGCGAGCAGGCGCGCGCTCACGCTCGAGAGCCAGGGGAACGAGTCCTGGTACATCCCGCGGCCGCGGCGCGTCAGCAGCAGCTCCATTGAGCGCCGGTCGCCGGTGCGCGGCAGGCGCTCGATCAGGCCGCGCTTCATCAGGTGGGCGATCGCTCGGCTGACGCGCGTCTTGTGCATGCGGGTGCTGCCGGCGATGAGCTGCGCCGTGCAGCCGCGCTCGGGGCCGACGGTCACCATACACGCCATTCCGGTATATCGAGCTCAAATCGCTCGCGGTAGATCACCGACAGGTAGTTGCTGACGGCGACCGCGAGGCGGTTGAGGCGAAACGGCACGAAGGACGGCAGATGC
The DNA here is from genome assembly GCA_963713175.1 of uncultured Gammaproteobacteria bacterium. Lineage (GTDB taxonomy): Bacteria > Pseudomonadota > Gammaproteobacteria > Steroidobacterales > Steroidobacteraceae > 13-2-20CM-66-19. The sequence continues at coordinate 462,186 of CAVQKW010000006.1, forward strand.
AGCGAGCGCGGCGATGTCGAGCGTGCATCAAGGCCCTCTCCGATTGACAGTTGCGCGTGCAACTATTTACATTGCTCCCGCGTGTCATGAGCCCACCGTGCTGCAGTACCAGTCGGTTTCGGCAACCAGTTCGCCACCGAAGCGCTGCCCGGCGCGCTGCCCGGGGCGCAACTCGCCGCAGCGCTGCCCCTACGGCCTGTACGCCGAGCAGTCTCCGGCACCGCGTTCACCGCGCCGCGCGCATGCCAACCGGCGCACCTGGCTGTACCGGATCCGGCCGGCGGCGGTGCACGAGCCGTTCGCGCCGCATCGACGCACGGCCGGATCGTCAGCCGCTTCGACGACGGTGCCGACGCCTCGCCCAACCAGCTGCGCTGGGATCCGCTGCCGATGCCGCGCGAGCCGACCGACTTCGTCGAGGGCCTCGTGACGATGGCCGGCAACGGCGGCCCCGACGCGCAGGCCGGCGCTGCGGCATCCACTGTGTACGTCGCCAACCGCTCGATGCAGCGGCGCGCTTCTTCTACGACGCCGACGGCGAGATGCTGATCGTGCCGCAGCAGGGCCGGCTGCGCTTCGCCACCGAGCTCGGCGTCATCGACGTCGAGCCGCAGGAGATCGTCGTCATCCCGCGCGGCGTGCGCTTCCGGGTCGAGCTGCCTGCGACGGCAGCAGGCGCGCGGCTACGTCTGCGAGAACTACGGCGCGCCGTTCCGCCTGCCGGACCTCGGGCCGATCGGCTCGAACGGCCTGGCCAACCCGCGCGACTTCCTGACGCCGGTCGCGCGCGTACGAGGACGCGACGGGCGACTTCGAGCTGGTCGCGCAAGTTCGGCGGGCAGCTGTGGTCGGCGCGCGATCGGACCACTCGCCGCTCGACGTCGTCGCCTGGCACGGCAACTACGCGCCGTACAAGTACGACCTGCGCCGCTTCAACACCATCGGCTCGGTCAGCTACGACCATCCCGATCCGTCGATCTTCCTGGTGCTGCACATCGCGTCAGCGACACGCCGGGCGTCGAGCAACGTCGACTTCGTGATCTTTCCGCCGCGCTGGCTGGTCGATGCAGGACACGTTCCGCCCGCCCTGGTTCCACCGCAACGTCGCCAGCGAGTTCATGGGCCTGGTCCACGGCGCCTACGACGCCAAGGCCGAAGGGCTTCGTGCCCGGCGGCGCAGCCTGCACAACTGCATGAGCGGCCACGGCCCGGACGCCGCGACGTTCGAGAAGGCGAGCCGCGCCGACACCTCGAAGCCCGCACGAAGATCGACGACACGATGGCGTTCATGTTCGAGACGCCGCTGCGCTGATCCGGCCGACGCGGTTCGCGCTCGAGTCGCCGCAGCTGCAGCGCGACTACGCACGGTGCTGGCAGGGCTTGCGAAGCACTTCGACGCCGGCAGCGGTCGAGCGCGCCATGGCCCGAGCGCTCAACGCGACCCACGACCCGAGCGCTGCAGCAGCTGGGTGGACGTCGGCCAACGCCGCCGGCACGCGACTTCCCGATCCAGAACCTGCCGTTCGCCGTCTTCCGCCGCGCGGGCAGCGGCGAAGCGTTCCGCGGCGGCGTCGCGATCGGCGACCAGGTCCTCGACCTCGGCGCGCTGCACGAGCTCGCGCCCGTTCGCCGGCGCGGCCGCGCAGGCGCTCGGCGCCTGCGCGGCGCCCGGCGCTGAATGCGCTTCATGGCGCATGGGCCGCGCGGCGTCGGTCGCGCTGCGCGCCGCGCTCTCGCAGCCGCTGCGCGCGAGGCTGCGCCCGCAGCGAGCGCATGCGCGGCGCGCTGCTCGTGCCGCAGGCCGAGGTCGAGTACGCGCGTGCCGGCCGGATCGGCGACTACACCGACTTCTACACCGTCGATCCATCACGCGACCGCCGTCGGCAAGCTGTTCCGGCCCGACAACCCGCTGCTGCCCAACTACAAGTGGGTGCCGATCGGCTATCACGGCCGCGCCTCGTCGATCGGCGTCTCGCGGCACAGACGTTCGCGCGCCCGCGGGGCCAGATGCATGCCGCCCGGCGCCGAGCGCGCCGGAGTTCGGGCCGACGCGCAGCGGCTCGACTACGAGCTCGAGCTCGGCGTCTTCATCGGCCGCGGCAACGCGCTCGGCGCAGCCGATCGCCGATCGCCGAGGCCGAGACGCACGTCTTCGGCCTGTGCCTGCTCAACGACTGGTCGGCGCGCGACATCCAGGCCTGGGAATACCAGCCGCTCGGGCCGTTCCTGGCGAAGAACTTCGCCACCACGGTGTCGCCCTGGATCGTGACGCTGGAGGCGCTCGCGCCGTTCCGCGTGCCGTGGACGCGGCCGGCGGCGACCCGCAGCCGCTGCCCTATCTCGATGGCGCGGCAATCGCGGCCGCGGGCGCGATCGACATGCAGCTCGAAGTGTGGCTCGCAGACGCGCGCGCATGCGCGCCGCCGGCATCGCGCCGCAGCGGCTGTCGCACTCGAACTTCCGCGACGCCTACTGGACGGTCGCGCAGCTGGTCGCGCACCACACCGTGCAACGGCTGCAACCTGCAGCCCGGGCGACCTGCTCGGCACCGGCACGCAGTCGGGCCCGGAGCCGGACGCAGGCCGGCTCGCTGCTCGAGCTGAGCGCGGGCGGCAAGCAGCCGCTCGACGCTGCCGAACGGCGAGCGCGCACCTTCCTCGAGGACGGCGACCGCGTGATGTTCCGCGCCTGGTGCGAGCGGGCGGGCTCACGCGCGCATCGGCTTCGGCGAGCTCAGCGGCACGGTGCTGGCCGCGGCCACGGCCGGCTAAGAACGCGGCGTCCGTGAAGAGCTACCGCTACTACGATCTCATTCTCGGCGCGTACGTCTGCGTGCTGCTGTGCGCGAATCTGATCGGTGCGGCGAAGGTGTCGACCGTCGCAGCTGCCGCTCGTGGGACCGGTCACCTTCATGGCGGGCGTGCTGTTCTTTCCGATCTCGTATTTCTTCGGCGACATCCTCACCGAGGTGTACGGCTACGCGCGCGACCGGCGGGCGGTGTGGAGCGGGTTTGCGGCGCTCGCGTTCGCGGCCCTCATGGCGGCGGTGATCGTGCACCTGCCGCCGGCGGATTTCTGGCGCAGCAAGCAGCCGGCGGTGGAGGCGATGTTCGGCAACACGCCGCGCATCGTCTGCGCCTCGGTGATCGCGTTCTGGTGCGGCTCGTTCGTGAACAGCTACGTGCTGGCGAAGATGAAGCTGCTGACACGCGGACGCTGGCTGTGGACGCGCATCATCGGATCGACCGTGTGCGGCGAGCTGGTCGACTCGGCGCTGTTCTACACCATCGCGTTCGCCGGGCTTTGGACGACGGCGAGCTGGTAACCGTGACCGTCACGCAGTACGTGCTGAAGGTCGACGTGGGAGATAATCGCGACCCCGCTCGACGTACCGGATCGTCGGCTATCTGAAGCGCGCCGAGCAGGAGGACTACTACGATCGCGACACGAACTTCACACCGTTCTCGCTCAGGGCGTGAGGCGTCGGGGGCGCAGCAAGTAACGGGTCGCCGGTGCGGAGCGCATTCGCTACGCTCCGCCCGGTGATGCCCGAAGGTTCAGCTCACTTGCCGATCTGCTTGCTGACCTGGTTCTCCTGCTGGTTGAGCGATTTCTTCTCGGCCTTGGTGACATGGCTGCCGTTGGTGCTCGCCATGGTGCGCTCTTCCTTGCGGATCGCATGATCCTCGCTGTGCAGCTTGGCGGCCTGCGCCTTGGTGATCTGGCCTTCCTTGCGCTCCTGCTTGATGCGCTGGTTCTGGTTGGCGAGCCGATTGTTCACCTGCTCGCGGCGCGGGTGATCCTTCTGCCACTGCGTGTCGGTGTCGGCCATGGCCGGGGCGACGAGCCCGCCGAGCGGCCACGCTGGCTGCGGTCGCAATCAGCGTCGTGCGGATGATGTTGGACATGAGTTCCTCCTGAGCGTACTTGAGTGGGCGGTATTCAGTCGGATGGCCGGCTTCCTGGGCGTTAACAACGTCGCAGGTTCGGGAGTGCTGACGTTTGTTACGGAAAGTTAACCGGGGCTGCAGTGTGACGCGGAGCACATCGCGCCCCTGACAGGAGAGTCGCTTGGGGAGCAAGGTCACGGTCGCCTGGGTCACGCTGTGTGCGGGCCTCGCGGGGACCCAGGGAGTGCTGGCACAGCAGGCGCCGGAGCAGGTGGCGGCCCAGGATCCGGCCGCGGGCGCGGCGCGCGAGTCGTTGCAGGATGCCTGGTGGACGGGCCCGCTGCTCGCACCCAACGCTTCTGCTTTTCCGCACGGCCACATGCTGGTCGAGCCCTACGTGTACGATGAGATCACGACCGGCCGCTATGACAGCGGCGGCTCCCACCGGCCCGCCCCGAACGAGCACGATCTCGGCTCGCTCACCTACGTCATCTATGCGCTCACCGATCGGCTCGCGGTGGGCCTCTTGCCGCGCTTCGGCTACAACGAGCCGGCCGGTGAGCCCAGCAGCTCGTCCCCCAACGTGGGAGATTTCGGCGCGCAGCTGCAGTACAGCCTGACGAGCTTTCACGAGGGGAGCTCGTGCCCGCGACCGCGGTGGTGGTCGGGGAGACCTTTCCGACCGGCCGTTACGACCGCCTGCAGCGCGCGAGCGACGGATTCGGGGCGGGCGCGTATACGACCTCGTTGGCGTGGTATTCGCAGGACTACCTGTGGATGCCGAACGGTCGCATCCTGCGGGTGCGCCTCGATCTCACCTACACGATATCGAGCGCTGCGCAGCGTTGCGGACGCGAGCGTCTACGGCACCTCGGCCGGCTTCCGCGGCCACGCCTACCCCGGCGACGGAGCCTCAGCCGACGCCGCTGCGGAGTACAGCCTGACGCGCAACTGGGTGCTCGCGGCCGATCTCATCTGGTCGCACAGCGCCAGCACGCGCGTCAGCGGCACCGATGTGGCAACCGGCACGGTGACGAGCGGATTCGTGAATTTGCAGTCCGGTTCGAGCGAGTACCTCGCGCTCGCTCCCGCAGTCGAATTCAACTGGAGCCCCCGGATGGGCGTCATCGTCGGAGCGCGCATCTTCGTCGCGGGGCGCAATACCACCGCGAGCATCACCCCGGTAACGGCCATCAATATGGTCTTTTAACCTTAAGAAGTCCCAAGCGCGCGGGCGAACCTGAACGGATCATGAAGTTTTCGCGGGTGACCGAGTTCCTTGGGAACGAGGCGCTGCGGCCCCATGATTTGCCCATCGTCAACGATGCAGCAGGTGACTGCGTTTTAATACACGCGACTTGAACACACCCACTCAGCGGGGGTCTAATCGGGTAGGCACCAGACCTCGGGACGACGGGCTGTGCAAGCCTTCTACAACGGGGTGATGACAGTGAACACACGACACACGCGACCTCTTCTTCGGATCGTCGGGGCATTGCTGCTCGGCGTTGCGGTGGCAGGGGTACCGGCGCTCAGTTATGCGGACCACGGCTTCGGCGGCGGCGGCGGCCACATGGGTGGCGGCGGCCATTTCGGCGGCGGTGGCGGCCACTTCAGGCGGTGGCGGCCATTTCGCAGGTGGCGGGCGCTATCGGCGGACCGCACTACGCGGCCGGCGGCCACTATCGCGGCTATGCCGCGCCACACTCCGGCGGCTACGGCGCCGGCTACGCAGCGCATGGATATCACAACAGCGCGCAGCTCGGTCGCCGCGGATTCGCACCGGGCGGGGCGTACCACGGCGGCTCCGGCGTCGGTTTCCGGGGCGGCTACTGGGGTGGTCACCCGTGGGTCGGTGGCTACTGGCACGGCGGCTGGTGGCCGCACTGCTGGTTCAACCCGGGTTTTGCGTGGTTCCTGGCGGGCCTGCCGTTCGGCTACGCGACCTATCTGGTGGGGGGGCGTTCCCTACTACTACTACAACGACCTGTACTACACCTGGAGCCCGGCGGACAGCGGTTACGTGGTGACCGAGCCGCCGCCGGTGGCGGGCACCGCCGATGACAGCGGGGACGCCGACCAGGCGAGCGCTCCTGCCGGCGCACCCGAGTCCGGCGCGGGCGGCAGCGCGGACGTCTATCTCTACCCGCGCAACGGCCAGACCGCGCAGCAGACCTCGACCGATCGCTACGAGTGCCACAGCTGGGCGGTGGGCCAGACGGGGTTTGATCCGACCCGCAGCGGCGGACAGCAGTCGGGGAGCGATGACGACTACCGCCGCGCCATGATTGCCTGCCTGGACGCCCGCGGCTACAGCGCGCGCTGAAGCAAAGCACCGCCGCCGGGGCCTGAGCCCCGGCGCGGGCGCTCCATCCGCCGCAGCCGTACACTGCGATCCTGAGGGCTGCACGGACCGCTTAGGGCGATGGGCAAGGCGCGCGCCACTACCGTATTCCTGTTCGACGTTGACAACACGCTGCTCGACAACGATGCCGTGCAGGCCGATCTCAGCGCTCACCTGGAGCGCGAGTTCGGTCGCGTAAGCCGCGACCGGTACTGGGCGCTCTTCGAGGAGCTGCGCGCCGAGCTCGGCTACGCCGACTATCTCGGCGCGCTGCAGCGCTACCGACTGGAGAACCTCGATGAGCCGCAGGTGCTGCGGGTGTCATCCTTCCTGGTCGACTATCCGTTCGGCAAGCGGCTCTACCCCGGCGCGCTCGCGGCACTCGAGCGTTGCGAGCGCTTGGGCCGCACGGTGATCCTTTCCGACGGCGACGTCGTGTTCCAGCCGCGCAAGGTGCAGCGCTCGGGGCTGTGGGCGGCGGTCGGTGGTCGCGTGCTCATCTACCTGCACAAGGAGCAGATGCTGCACTCGGTGGCGCAGCATTACCCGGCGGATCATTACGTGATGGTCGACGACAAGCTGCGGATCCTCGCCGCCATGAAGGCCGCTTGGGGCGCGCGGCTCACTACGATCTTTCCACGCCAGGGACACTACGCGCAGGACCCGCGCGAGCTCGCCGCGTACCCACCGGCGGATCTCACCATCGAGCGCATCGGCGAGCTCGCCGAATGCCAGCTGCCGGTAATGGAGGGCTGACATGGCCGAAGTGCACCCCTGGCTCGAGGCGCTGCGCACCGCGAGCGCCGCGCTGCAGACGGTCCTCGGGGCACTGCTCGAGGCTGAGCGGCGCTTCGAGCTGCCGGCCTCGCCCCTGGAGCGCCTGCAGCAGATCACCAACGACCCGGAGTGGGAGTGGCTGCAGCCGCTGTACCGGCTGATTGCCGATGTCGACCACGCGCTCGCCTACGCGCACGACCTGCCGGCGAGCGAGAGCGCGGCGATCGGGGCACACGCGCGCGAGCTGCTCGCGGGCGGCGGCGGGCCTGCCGAGCAACGCTTCCTCGAGCACTACCGCGCGCTGCTGCAGACCGATCCGGCGCTGGCGATGGCGCACGCCGCGGCGCTGCGGGCACTGCGGGCGCTGCCGCCGGAGGCGAGCAACGAATCCGAGCGGCTGCACGCACGCCACCAGTGGAACGAGCGACGCCGCTTCCTGCGGCTCGGACAAAGCGGCCGCGGCAGCTCCTGAAGGCGCTCCCCGGCCCCCCGGGGGTGAGCGGCGTCTGAGCGCCTCAGGGTGGGAGCGAGGCGCGCGTCAGGCGGATCTGCATCTGGTGCATGCGGTAGTCGATGATGAGCGTATCGAAGGAGCCGAGCAGATCCATGCCGAGCAGCAGCACCGGCTTGTCATTCATCTTCCAGTGCTCGAACAGGTACATATTACCGAAGGTGAGATGCACGCCGCGAATGGTGAGCCCGCCCATCTCGATCTCCGGCGCCTGCAGATAGTCGCCCCGCTGCACGTCGAGCGACACGCCGGTGATTTCCGAGTGCTCCGGATGACGCGGCGGATGCCGCATCAGCGCCTGCTGCAGCAGCACATTGCCAACGCTGCCCTGGGCGCCGGTGTCGATGATGGCCCTGCAGCGCAAGCCACCGACACGCACAGTGGCCACCAGCAGCCCCCCCTCGATCACGCTCAGCTGCACCACGCTGAAGCCGAGACCCGCGGACTCACCGTGCGAGCGCGAGATCACGAGCTTGTCATGGGCGAAGTCGGCGAAGATCCGCCTGCCCTGAAACCCCCCGTTGCCGAGCACGCCCTGCGCGCCGCCGAATACATTCGGCACGATCGGCAGCGTCGTCGGGCCCATCAGGATGTCCCCGACCTCCATGCTGGAAACCGAGATCGTCGGCACGAGACGCGAGCCCGTGAAGCCGGTTACCAGGGTGACCTTGCTCGCGCCGGGAGAGCCGAGGGCGAGCGCGGTGGCGGGCGTTATCACCGAATGATTTGCGCCGGTGTCGAGCACCAGACGAAACGGGCCCTTGCCGTCGATCGTGACCGGCGCCCAGATGCGCCCGATGCGGTCGCGGTTGGTGGGCGCGACGTAGCGGGGCTCGTTGCCCTCCACCGTGACCTCGGCGAGCGGCGCGGGGGGCTCGAGCGGCGAGCCGGCGGGCTGTGGTGAGGTGCCGGCCGCAGGCGCCTTGCCGGCGGGTGCGGGCGGTGCGGGCGCAGGTGTCGCAGCCGCGGGGGCCGGGCTTGCCGCGGGCGGTGCCTGTGCGGCGGGCGCCCCCGCCTGCATGAGGCCGAGCGCGAGCGGACACGAGAGCAGCATCCCCAGGAGGCATCCCGGGATGAGCGCGTAACGGGTGGCGGTCACGCCGGACAGTAGAGCACGGTGCGCGGCGCTCCTCCAGATACCGCCGCAACGCTTTGCCGCAGCCGACGCGCGCCGCAGCGTGATCCCGTGAGTTGTATGAGCATGGGTCGAGAATACAACGAATCATGCTTGCAAGGGTGTGGCGCTGAACTTAACCTCGATTCATGAATGCGATTCGGGGAGAGCTCATTTGACGGCCGCGGCGGGCGCCGCGCCGCCGCCGGCTTCCCTGACTCATCTGCAACGCCTCGAAGCGGAGAGCATCCACATTTTCCGCGAGGTAGTCGCCGAGTGCGACAAGCCGGTGATGCTCTACTCCATCGGCAAAGACAGCGCCGTCATGCTGCACCTTGCCCGCAAGGCGTTCTATCCGGCGCCGCTGCCGTTCCCGCTGCTGCACGTCGACACCACCTGGAAGTTCCGTGCCATGTACGAGTTCCGCGACGCCGTGGCGCGGCAGAGCGGGCTACAACTGTTGGTGTACGTGAACCCGGAAGGCCTGGCGCTGGGGATCAACCCCTTCACCCACGGCTCGGAGGTGCACACCGACGTGATGAAGACGCAGGCGTTGCGCCGGGCCCTAGACCAGTACGGCTTCGATGCGGCCTTCGGCGGCGCGCGCCGCGATGAGGAGAAGAGCCGCGCCAAGGAGCGCATCTTCTCGTTCCGCGCGGCGCAGCACCGCTGGGATCCCCGTCAGCAGCGCCCCGAGCTGTGGGCGCTCTACAACACGCGCAAGCGCACCGGCGAGAGCCTGCGGGTATTTCCCCTGTCGAACTGGACCGAGCTCGACGTCTGGCAGTACATCTGGCAGGAGAAGATCGCCATCGTGCCGCTGTATCTGGCGGCGCCGCGCCCGGTGGTGGTACGCGACGGCAACCTCATCATGGTGGATGACGAGCGCATGCCGCTCAAGGAGGGCGAGCAGCCGCTGATGCGCAAGGTGCGTTTTCGGACGCTGGGCTGCTACCCCCTCACCGGGGCCATCGAAAGCGACGCCGATACCGTGCCGGCGATCATTCGCGAGATGCTGCTCAGTACGAGCTCGGAGCGGCAAGGGCGGGTCATCGACCACGATGCAGCGGCGTCCATGGAGAAAAAGAAGCAGGAGGGGTATTTCTGATGAGCGAGACCCCGGCGCCGCCGGCCGGCGACCTCGGCGCGTACCTCGAGGCGCAGGAGCGCAAGAGTCTGTTGCGCTTCATCACCTGCGGCTCGGTCGACGACGGCAAGTCGACACTCATCGGCCGCCTGCTGTACGAATCCAACAAGATATTCGACGATCAGCTGGCGGCACTGGCGCAGGACTCCAAGCGCGTCGGCACGCGCGGCGGGGAGCTCGACTTCGCGCTGCTGGTCGACGGACTCGCGGCCGAGCGCGAGCAGGGCATCACCATCGACGTGGCCTACCGCTTTTTCGCCACCGAGACACGCAAGTTCATCGTCGCGGATACTCCGGGGCACGAGCAATACACGCGCAACATGGTGACCGGGGCCTCGACGGCGCAGCTCGCCGTGATCCTCGTGGATGCCCGCAAGGGGGTGCTCACCCAGACGCGCCGCCACAGCTTCCTGGCGCACCTCTTGGGTGTCACGCGCGTGGTGCTGGCGGTCAACAAGATGGACCTCGTGCAGTTCGCGCGCGAGCCCTTCGCGGCGATCCTCGCCGACTACCGCGCCTTCGCCGCGCGCATCGGGCTCGGCGAGGTCACCGCCATTCCGGTGTGCGCGGTGGACGGCGACAACATCACGCGGCCGAGCGCGCGCATGCCCTGGTATTCGGGGCCGACGCTGCTTCAGCACCTGGAGAGCGTGGAGGTGGACGCGGACACTGCCGATGCGCCGTTTCGTCTGCCGGTGCAGTGGGTGAACCGACCCAATCCGGACTTCCGCGGCTTCTGCGGCCAGATCGTCAGCGGCAGCGTGCGGCCGGGGGATCGCATCCGCGTGCTGCCGGCGGGACGCGAGAGCCGCGTGGCACGCATCGTGACGGCGGACGGGGACCTGCCGGGTGCGCTCGCCGGGCAGTCGGTCACTCTCACCCTCGACTCCGAGATCGACGTCGGCCGGGGCGACGTCATCGCCGCCGCCCAAGCGCCGCCCCAGATCGGCAGCCAGTTCGAGGCGACGCTCGTGTGGCTGCACGATGAGCCCATGCTGCAGGGCAGGGCGTATCTGATGAAGGCCGGCACGCGCACGGTCGCGGCGACCGTCACCCCGCTCAAGCATCGCATCGACGTCAACACCCTCGAGCACACCGCCGCCGAGCGGCTGGAGCTCAACGACATCGGCGTGTGCGAGCTGGAGCTCGACCGGCCGATCGCCTTCGAGCCGTACGCGCAGAATCGCGCGCTCGGCGGTTTCATCCTCATCGACCGGCTGACCAACGGCACCGTGGGCGCGGGCCTCATCCACTTCGCGCTGCGGCGCTCGCAGAACGTGCACTGGCAGGCGCTCGATGTGGACCGCAAGCTGCGTGCCCGACAGAAGGGGCAGCAGGCCTGCGTGCTATGGCTCACCGGCCTCTCGGGCGCCGGCAAGTCGGCGATCGCCAACCGGGTCGAGCAGAAGCTCACCGCGGCCGGTCGACACACGTATCTGCTCGACGGTGACAACGTCCGCCACGGGCTCAACAAGGACCTGGGGTTCACCGCCCAGGACCGCGTGGAGAACATCCGCCGCGTCGCGGAAGTCTCGCGGCTCATGCTCGACGCAGGCCTCATCGTGCTGGTGTCGTTCATCTCGCCGTTCCGCGCCGAGCGGCGCATGGCGCGCGAGCTGTTCCAGCCGGGGGAATTCTTCGAGGTGTTCGTCGACACGCCGCTCGCGATCGCCGAGCGCCGCGATGTCAAAGGCCTGTACCGCAAGGCGCGCCGCGGCGAGCTCAAGAACTTCACCGGCATCGATTCGCCTTACGAGGCGCCCGAGCGCGCGGAGATCCGCATCGACACGACACGCCTGAGCGCCGAGCAGGCGGCGGAAGAGATCGTGGCGCACCTGGCGGCGGCGGGAGTCACGGCGCCCCCATGAGCGCGGCCTCGAACGCGGCGCTCCTCGAGCACGTGACGCGGATCGCGCGCCGCGCCGGGGAGGAGATCCTCGAGGTGTACGCCGCGGATGCCACGGCAGCGGCCACCAAGGCCGACGACTCCCCGCTCACCGCCGCGGACCTGCGCTCGCATCGGCTCATCGTGAGCGCGCTCGGCACGCTCACTCCCGACATCCCCGTGCTGTCGGAGGAGTCGGCGGCGGTCCCTTACGCGGTGCGCCGCAGCTGGGCGCGTCATTGGCTGGTCGATCCGCTCGATGGCACGCGCGAGTTTCTGGCGCGCAACGGGCAGTTTACGGTGAACATCGCGCTCATCGAGGCCCACGTTCCGGTGCTCGGGGTGGTCCACGTGCCGGTGAGCGGTACGACGTACCTGGGTGTCCCGGGGCAGGGCGCATGGCGGCGCCGGGGTGAGGCCGCGGCGCAGCCGATCCAGGCGCAGCGCCGGGCCGCCGACCCGGTGCGCATCGTCGGCAGCCGCTCGCACCGCGGCGACTCGCTCGATGGTTTTCTGGCGCGCGTGGGGCGGCATGAGCTCCTCGTGGTGGGGAGCGCCCTCAAGTTCTGCATGCTGGCCGAAGGTGCGGCGGATGTGTATCCGCGCTTAGGCCCCACCAGCGAGTGGGACACCGCGGCGGCGCACGCGGTGGCGAGCGCCGCCGGCGCCACGGTGGTGCAGCTCGACGGGCAGCCCTTGCGCTACAACACGCGCGCGGAGCTCCTCAACCCGTTCTTCGTGGTGCACGCCGACCCCAGCCGCGACTGGCTCGCGCTGCTTAGAACTTGAAGGTCGACAACAGCAGGCTCGTCTCGGTCTGCGAGATGCCCTCGATGAGGCGGATCCGCGCCAGCGCCCGGTCGAAACCCTCGAGACTGTCCGCGCGCAGCTCCGCAACGATGTCCCAGCGGCCGTTGGTGCTGTAGAGGGCGGCGACCGCCGACTCCCCGCGCAGCGCGCGAATCACCGCGTCGACCTGATTGCCCTCGACCGCGACCGTCATGAAGGCGCGCATGCGCTGCTCTTCGACGTCGGGTTTCAGGCGCACGGTGTAGCCGACGATGGTGCCGTTGGCGGCGAGCCTCGACATGCGGTTCTGCACGGTGCCCCGGGCTACCCTCAAGGCTTTGGCGAGGGAGGCGACCGAGGCGCGGCCGTCACTGCGCAGGAGGCCGATGAGCTGTCGATCGGTGTCATCCATGCCCTCAAAGATAGCGCAAAACGGCAGCATTGTCTGTCTATATGATCAATAAGCTGTCCGATCTGTGCAATGTTTTGGCTTTCTTTTGATTACCCACCCGCCGACCATGTTCGAACAGGTCCGGACGGAGAGATTTATGGTCGATTTCATCGGGATCGAGCGGATCCAGGAACTCGTCGGACGGCGTGGATTGGCGCGCGTCATCGAGGAGCTCGCGGGGGAGATCGAGAGCGATTTCCGGCGCTGGTCGAGCTTTGAGAAGTCGCCGCGGCACGCGACCCACTCGGCCGTCGGCGTCATCGAGCTGATGCCGGCATCGGACGGGCGGCTGTACGCCTTCAAGTATGTGAACGGACACCCGAAAAACACCGCGGTCGGCCTGCTCACGGTGACGGCCTTCGGGGTGCTTGCGGATGTCGCGACCGGGTATCCCCTGCTGCTCTCGGAGCTGACCCTCACCACGGCATTGCGCACCGCCGCCACCTCGGCGCTCGCGGCGCGCCACATGGCGCGCGCCGGCAGCCGCGTCATGGCCCTGATCGGCAACGGCGCGCAGAGCGAGTTCCAGAGCATCGCCTTCTACCACCTGCTCGGGATCCGCGAGCTGCGGCTGTTCGATAGCGACGCGGCGGCGAGCGACAAGCTCGAGCGCAACCTCGCACGAGCGCACCTGCCGGGACTGACGCTGGTGCGCTGCGCGTCCACCGCGGCGGCCGTCCTCGGCGCCGACATCGTCACCACCGTGACCGCGGACAAGCGCAACGCCACCATCCTCACGCCCGAGATGATCGTACCGGGCATGCACCTCAACGCGGTGGGCGGAGACTGCCCGGGCAAGACCGAGCTGCATGCCGACATCCTCAAACGCGCCGACGCGCGGATCGTCGTGGAGTTCGAGCCGCAGTCGCGCATCGAGGGCGAGATCCAGCAGCTGGCGGCGGACTTCCCCGTCGTGGAGCTCGTGCAGGTGCTCGACGGCCGCGCCCCGGGGCGCGCGAGTCCTAGCGAGGTCACGGTGTTCGACTCGGTGGGCTTCGCGCTCGAGGATTTCTCGGCACTGCGTTACCTGCTGCGCGTACACCACGAGGAGCGCGGTGATGCGGCGCAGATCGACCTGATTCCGGACCTCGAGGATCCGAAGGATCTGTTCTCGCTCCTCGCGCAGACCACGCCCGCGCGGCTGCCGCTGCGACCCGGGGTGGCGGCGTGACGGCCGTGCGTACCGCGAGCCTCATCGGTGCGCCGACGGATGTCGGCGCCGCCGATCGCGGCGCCTCCATGGGCCCCGAAGCGCTGCGCGTGGCGGGGCTTGCCGCGGCGCTGCGCGCCCGGGAGCTCGAGGTGCTGGACCTCGGCAACCTCAACGGCCCGGGCAACCCCTGGCAGCCGCCGCAGGGGGGCTACCGGCATCTCGCGCAGGTCACGCGCTGGAATGAACTGGTGCACGAGGCGGTGTACGGGGAGTTGCGCGCGCAACGCCTGCCGATTCTGCTCGGCGGGGATCACTGTCTGAGCATCGGCTCGATCAGCGCGGTCGCGCGTCATTGCCGCGAGCAGGGCAGGAAGCTGCGCGTGCTGTGGCTCGACGCGCACGCCGACTTCAACACCCGCGAGCTGTCCCCGAGCGGCAACGTGCACGGCATGCCGGTGGCCTGCCTGTGTGGTTTCGGGCCGGCGGAGCTCACCGGGATCGGAGGTCACTCGCCGGCGATCGCTCCGTCCTGCGTACATCAGATCGGGATCCGCAGCGTCGATGCGGGCGAGAAGCGCTTCGTCCACGAGCAGGGGCTGGACGTTTTCGACATGCGTTACGTGGACGAGATGGGCATGAGAGCGACCATGGAACAGGCGCTCGCCGGGCTCGACCGTGACACCCACCTGCACGTGAGCTTCGATGTGGATTTCCTCGAGCCGCAGATCGCCCCCGGCGTCGGCACCCGCGTGCCGGGCGGCCCGACCTACCGCGAGGCCCAGCTGTGTATGGAGATGATTGCGGACACGCGGCGCCTCGCCTCGCTGGACGTGGTCGAGCTCAACCCGGCCTTCGACGTGCAAAACAAGACGGCGGTGCTCGCCGTCGATCTCCTCGAGTCTCTGTTCGGCAAGAGCACGCTGGTGCGCCGGCCGGTATGGCGGCGGCCGGCGGAGCGGCGCGCGCGGTCCGCCGTCTAGCGCCGCTGCCTGGCTTAGGCGCACACTCTCGGCAGAACAAGGGATCCCCGCAAGGGGGCGAAAGGTGGAGAGCCATGGCGGAGAGCGTCTACAAGGTTGTCGAGCTGGTGGGCACGAGCACCGAGTCCTGGGAGAAGGCGGCCACCGCCGCGGTCAATCAGGCGGCGAAGTCGCTGCGCGACCTGCGTATCGTTGAGGTGATGGAACTCGATATGCAGGTGGCCGACGGCAAGGTGCGGGCCTACCGTGCCAAGGTCAAAGTCTCCTTCAAGATCACCGGCAAGAAGAAATAGCTCACCGGGCCGCGGATGACGCGCGCCCTAGACCGCGCGCCGCAGCGCCGCGCGCGCCAAAAGGCGCGTCGAATCGAGCGTCGGCAACGGCGAGTTGCCGTCGTGCATGATGAGCGGGATCTCGGTGCATCCGAGGATCACGGCATCGCAGCCCTCGTCCTTCAGCCGCGTCATGACGCGCTGGAAGCAGGCGGCCGATTCGGGGCGGAACACCCCGCACACCAGCTCCTCGAAGATGATGCGGTTGATCTCGCCGCGTTCGGCGGCACTCGGGCGCACCAGCTTCAGCCCACGCGCCTCGATCCTCTGCGGATAGACCTCCCCGTCCACGAGGTAGCGCGTGCCGGTGATACCGAGCGTGCGGTAGCCGCGCCGCACCGCCTCCTCGGCCACCACTTCTGCGATGTGCAGCCAGGGCAGGGGCGAACGACGCTCGATCCAGGGCAGTGCCTGGTGGATGGTGTTGTCGGGGCAGATGAGGAACTCGGCACCGCTGCGCGCCAGCTTGTGGGCCGAAGACAGCATCAGCTCGCCCACCCCTTGCCAGTCGGCGCGGTCGATGCAGCGCATGTAGTCGGCGAGCGAATGAGTGTGGAGCGAGACCTGCGGATGATCGAGCGCACCCAGGTACTGCGCGCCCTCCAGGCACACCGTGAGGTAGCAGAGCGAGGCGCCTTCGGCGGAGCAGGCCACGATGCCGATGTGGCGGGGCATGAGTGCGATCTTAGCGCGGCGCCGCGCGTCTCACGAGCAGCCGGCGGGATCTTCGTGCAGCGGCGCCGCTTCACGTGCACAGTACAACCGGGCGCCGCAGGGTGCTCCATTGGTTCCCGCACGTTTCAGGGGGTCTCATGTCGAAGCTTCATGCCGGGTGCGTGCGTCGGACGGCATTCCTCAGCGGATGTCTTGCAGCGTTGCTCGGTTCGGTGGCCGCCGGCGCAGGCCTCGACTATCCGCCCGCACCGCGCGGGCCGGTGACCGACGACTATCACGGCACGCGGGTCGCCGATCCCTATCGCTGGCTCGAGGATCTGGATTCCGGGCAGACCCGCGCCTGGGTGGGCGCGCAGGCGAAGCTGACCCAGAGCTATCTCGGCGAGATTGCCGAACGCGCGACGCTCAGCAAACGCATCGCGACACTCTACGAGTATCCGCGCTACGGCGTGCCGTTCCACGAGGCCGGCCGCTACTTCTATACGCTGAACGCAGGCCACCAGGAGCAGAGCCTGCTGTACATGGCGCCCGCACTCGGTGCGCACGCCACGGTCGCGTTCGATCCCAACAAGCTGTCCCCGGCGGGCATCGTCAGGGGCTACGTCGGGAGCCGCGACGGCCGGCTCCTCGCCTATGGCGTGTCGGTAGGCGGCTCGGACTGGACCGTGTGGCGTATCCGCGACCTGGCGAAGGCACAGGACCTGCCGGACCTGCTGCGCTTCACCAAATACTACGCTCCGGTGTTTGCGCCGGACGGCAAGGGACTTTACTACAGCGCCTTCCCGGCCCCGAAGGCGGGCGAGGAGCTCAGCGCCCAGGACCTGGACGACGCGCTCTACTACCACGCGCTCGGCACGCCGGCCTCCGCCGACCGGCGCGTGCTGCAGCACGAAGGCCATCGCGACTGGCAGTACGCTCCGCATCTCAGCGACGACGGACGCTGGCTGGTGGTGGCGGTTGGCGCGGGCGAAGTCGGCGACAAGGGGCGCGAGGACCTCTACCTCCTGGACCTCAGCGCCGCGGCGCCGGCAGTGCCCCTGGTGCAGGGCTTCGAGGCGGCCTACGTGTACGCGGGCGCCGATGCCGGGCGGTTGTATTTCCTGACCACCGAGGGCGCCCCGAACGGGCGCGTGATCGCGGTCGACCCGCAGCACCCGGCCCGCGCCAACTGGCGCACGGTGATCCCCGAGGGTCCGGACGCGATCGAAGTGACCGACACCGCCGTCACGCTCGTCGATCACCAGCTGCTGGTGCGCAGCCTCCACGACGCGCACAGCCGCGTGGTGGCGTACGCGCTGGATGGCACACGCCGCCGCGAAGTCACCCTCCCCGGACCCGGCACCGCGGCCGGCTTCGGCGGCCACGCGGATGATCGCGAGACGTTCTACTCCTTCACCGACCTCATCACGCCGCCGACCCTCTATCGGTACGATCTGGAGTCCGGGCGCAGCACGCTGTGGCGCAAGCCGCACGTGGCGTTCGATCCAGGCGCGTTCGGCGAGGAGCAGGTGTTCTACCCCTCCAAGGACGGCACCCACATTCCGATGGTGCTCGCCTATCGCAAGGGGCTGAAGGTCGACGGCGACAATCCGCTGCTGCTGTACGGTTACGGCGGCTTCGGCATCCCGAACCTGCCGACCTTCAGTCCGGCGCGCATCGCGTGGCTGGAGATGGGCGGCGTTTTTGCACTGGCCAACATCCGCGGCGGTGGCGAGTATGGCGAGGCCTGGCACCGCCAGGCGATCCTCACCCACAAGCAGGTGGTGTTCGATGACTTCATCGCGGCGGCCGAATGGCTCATCGCCCACCACTACACCTCGGTGCCGCACCTCGCGATCTACGGCCGCTCCAACGGCGGCCTGCTGGTGGGCGCCTGCATGACGCAGCGGCCGGATCTGTTCGGCGCGGTGATCGCCCAGGTAGGCGTGATGGACATGCTGCGCTTCAACAGGTTCGGCCAGGGTGCAGGCTGGGAGGGCGACTACGGCTCCCCGGATGATCCCGAGCAGTTTCGGGCGCTGTACGCCTATTCGCCGGTGCACAATGTGCACACGGGCGTGCACTATCCGGCGACGCTGGTGATCACCGGCGACCATGACACGCGCGTCATGCCCATGCACTCGTTCAAGTTCGCCGCCGCGCTGCAGGCGGCACAGGCCGGTCGCGCTCCGATCCTGCTCGACGTGGAGCTCAATTCCGGCCACGGGGGCGGGGAGACGGTCACCCAGGCGATCGCGCTGAACGCGGACATCTACGCCTTCCTCGCGCGCAATCTCGGCCTACGGTCCCGCTAGGGGCGGAAATCGGGGGCAGGCCGCACAGCCTGCCCCCGATGTGCTCTCGCATCCTCAGTGTTGGGGGAGGGGAGCGAGAGTGTCACTCGGCGCGCGGTGAGCCGGCGGGCCGCCCCAGGTGCAGCCGCCGCATGAGCTGCGCGCGCGCATCGTCCGGCAGGTACATCGGCGCACGCTCGCCGCTGCCATCCTGCGAGCCGGGCGCGCCGCCGGGCAATGGAATCGCGACAAAGGTGTGAAACACCGTGCAGCCGCTTGCCACCAGGCACGCCTGGCCGGTGATCTCGCCCCGGTCGTTGATGTCACCGGTCCCCACGAGGTACAGGGGCGAGTTCGGCGGCACCAGAGAGTTGAGGTCGTAGATCTTGCCGTTCTGGTAGAGGAACGCGCGGAAGCTGCTGTTGTTCGCCCCGATCGAAGTGCCGATGATCTGCCCGCGATCGTTGATGCCGGTCGCCTCGGCGGTCGCGTCTCCGGACAGGGTGTGCAGGTTCACGATGCCGCCCTCGCGCGGCCACAGCGTCGCCTGGAAGTTCGGGGTCAGGACTTTGTCGACCACATCGCCCGGTGTGTCGGAGAAGCCCACCGAGTCACCGCGCTGGTTGATCGCCATCGGGGTGTTCCAGCCCTTGCCCCCGAGCGTCGGCAGCCTGATCGGACGGCCGTTCACCCACATGAGCGCATGTCGTGCGCTGAAGGCACCCACCGCATCGCCGCAGTCGCCCGAGATGCCGACCACCTGGCCCGCATCGTTGATGGCGGTCGCGGCCGAGGTGCTGTCGCGGGGCTCGCCGGCATCTCCCGCAAAGGGCGGCAACACGCGCTTCTGGCCGCTGGCCGGGCCCCACTCGACCGCGAGGAACTGCAACACCTGCGGCACAGTGCAAGTCCCGTCGTGTACATTGGTCTCCGCCCAGCCGACCGCCTGCCCCTGATTGTTGACCCCGGTCGCGAAGCCGTTGTAGCCGCCGAGCAGCGGCAGCTGGGTCATGCCGCTTGCCTGCTGCCAGATGAAGGGCAGGCAGCTCTGGCCGGTGGTGGGGATGAAGTCCGCGCACGAGAACACCTCACCGTTGGGATCGGCCATCGCACCCTGCGAGATGCCGACCACGATGCCGTAGTTGTTCTTGACCGGCCATTCCACGGCGCTGTTGACACCGCCCAGCGTGCCGAGATCCAGCACGTTGCCCGGGATCGAGAGCGAGGCATGAGTCGCGCCACTCGCATTGTTTGACAGGCCGCTCACCCAGCCGACGTTGTTGATCCCGCTGCCTGCAGCGAAGGTCCCGCCGAGGGTGTCCGTGTCGAAGACCAGGTAGGCGGGCTGGTCGGCGTCCTGTGCCACGAGCGGCAACGGCGCGCCGAGCAGCGCGCCTGCCGCGAGCAGTCCGAGTCCGATGTTGAATTTCATGGTGCCTCCTTTTTTCGTAATCTTCAGGAGGGCGCGGGTGCCGATGCAGCTCCCTCGCCTCACGCACCGCAATATAGGACCGCACTGGCTGCGGCCTCGGACGTTTTCGGACGTGCATTCCTTTTCAGCGTGGTGATCCGGCCATCGTCATCCAGTGTGGCCGGCGACATGGTATTTTAAAACGACCACTTTATATGGCTCTGGAAATACCACTTACGCGCGCGGCCGGGCCGCTCTTCCGCCAGGTCTACCTGCATCTGCGCCGCGCGATACTCGATGGCACCTTCCGCGCGGGAGAGCGGCTGCCCTCCACGCGCGATCTCGCCGAGCAGCATGGAGTGTCGCGCACGGTGGTGCTGCTCGCCTACGACCAGCTGCTGGCGGAGGGCTTCGCCGCAGGCCGCGCAGGCTCCGGAACCTACGTCTCGGGAGGTCTGGCGCGCCCCACCCCCGGCGCCACCGGTTCCCAGGTGAAGCTCAGGCTGACGCGCTTCGGGAGCGGCGCCGTCGCCGCCTGGTCGCGGCTGTCTCTGCCCGAGCAGCGCGGCGGGGCGCTGCCCTTCGATTTCGCCTTCGGGCGCAGCGACATCGAGACGTTCCCGTTCGAGATGTGGCGCCGGACGCTGCTGCGCTGTGCGCGGCGGGCGTCCGCCGCGCAGCTCGACTACGGCCCGGCGAGCGGCAGCACGGCGCTGCGCAGCGCGATCTGCCTGCATCTGCGCCGCTCGCGCGCGGTGGTGTGCGACCCCTCGCAGGTGATCGTCGTCAACGGCTCGCAGCAGGCGCTTGATCTCATCGCGCGGGTGCTGATCGCACCCGGGGATCGGGTGGTCATCGAGGATCCGGGCTACCAGGGCACGCGCGAAGTGCTGCTGGCGTCCGGCGCGCGCCTGTGCCCCGTGCCGGTCGATTGCGACGGGCTCGATCCCGCGCGGCTGCCGGCCGGCGCGCGCGTGGCCTTCGTGACGCCTTCGCACCAGTTTCCGACCGGCGCCGTGTTGCCGCTGGCGCGTCGTCTGAGGCTCCTCGAGTGGGCGCGGCGCCGCGCGGCCGTCGTCGTCGAGGACGACTACGACGGGGAGTTTCGCTACCGGGGCCAGCCGCTCGAGTCGCTGCAGGGGCTCGATGGCGGGGCGCGCGTCATCTATGTCGGCACGTTCTCGCGCACGGTGTTTTCGGCGCTGCGTATCGGCTACCTGGTCGTGCCCGCCGCGCTTCTGCCGGCCCTGACGTTCGCCAAGTGGCTGTCCGACCGGCACACCGCTACGCTCGAGCAGCAGGCGCTCGCCGAGTTCATCGAGGGTGGCATCTACGAGCGGCACCTGCGCCGCACCCGGCGCCGCAACTCACAGCGCCGGCAGGCACTCCTCGAGTCGATCGAGGAGCACCTGGGCGGGCGTGTCGCGGTGAGCGGAGATGCCGCCGGCACCCACGTGGTGCTGTGGCCGACGCGGCGCACTTGCGAGGAGGCGGTCATCGCCGCCGCGGCGGCGCGCGGGGTCGGCGTCTACGGAGTGTCGCGCTTGTATCTGCGCGCCACACCCCGCACCGGGTTGATGCTCGGCTACGAGCGACTGCGCGAGGGACAGATACGCGAGGGCATACGGCGCCTCGCCGAGGTGCTGTGAGGGTGCCCGGGCCTTATGATGCTGCGCGATGAATAGCGCATCGGCAGAACTGGCGGGCCCGCCCTCATGGTCCACGCGCCGCGAGGAGAAGCTGCGCCGCCTCGCCGGGGTCGCCGCCCACCTCGACGGCAAGCTGGTGCGGCCCGCGGCGATCGTGCCGGTGCTGCAGGGGCTGCTGCGCCCGGGTGACCGGGTTGCGCTCGAGGGCAACAACCAGAAGCAGGCCGACTTCCTCTCCCGTTCCCTGGTGCAGGTCGACCCGGCGCAGGTGCACGGACTGCACCTGCTCATCTCGAGCGTCAGCCGCCCCGAGCACCTGACGCTTTTCGAGCGCGGCATCGCGCGCAAGCTCGAGTTCTCCTACGCCGGCCCGCAGAGCCTGCGCGTCGCGCAGCTGCTCGAGGACGGCAAGCTCGAGGTCGGCGCGATTCACACCTACATCGAGCTGTACGCGCGCATGTTCGTGGATCTCACGCCGAACCTGGTGCTGGTATGCGCGGATAAGGCCGACCCGGCCGGCAATCTCTTCACCGGACCCAACACCGAGGACACCCCGACGCTCGTCGAGGCCGCGGCTTTCCGCCACGGCATCGTGCTGGTGCAGGCGAACGAGATCGTGGACCGCCTGCCGCGAGTGGACATTCCTGGCTCCTGGGTGGACCTGGTGGTGGCCGCCGACCGGCCGTTCGCCCTCGAGCCGCTCTTCACCCGCGATCCGCGTCAGATCACCGATCTGCAGGTGCTGATGGGGATGATGGTGATTCGCGGGATCTACGAGCGGCACGAGGTCACGGCGCTGAACCACGGCATCGGATTCGATACCGCAGCGATCGAGCTGCTGCTGCCCACTTACGCCGCGTCCCTGGGACTGAAGGGGCGCATCTGCCGGCATTGGACGCTCAATCCGCACCCGACGCTGATTCCGGCGATCGAGAGCGGCTGGGTAGAGAGCGTGCACTGCTTCGGCGGCGAGGTGGGCATGGAGGACTACGTGCGCGCGCGGCCGGACGTGTTCTTCGTCGGCGCGGACGGGAGCCTGCGCTCCAATCGCCTGCTGTGCCAGCTCGCCGGCCAGTACGGTGTCGACCTCTTCATCGGCTCGACCTTGCAGATGGACGCCGACGCGAACTCCTCGACCGTGACTCTCGGCCGGCTCACCGGCTTCGGCGGCGCGCCGAACATGGGGCACGATCCCAAGGGCCGGCGCCACAGCAGTCCCGCGTGGCTGAGTCTCATCACCGCGGAGGCGGCCGGGGCCCCGGTGGTGCGCGGCCGCAAGCTCGTCGTGCAGCTGGTGGAGACCTTCAGCCGCGGGGGCGTGCCGGCGCTGGTCGAGTCGCTGGATGCGGTGGAGGTCGGCCGCAAGAGCGGCATGCCGATCGCCCCGGTCATGATCTACGGCGAGGACGTGAGCCACGTCGTGAGCGAGGAGGGGATCGCCTACCTGTACAAGGCCCAGGGGCTGGAGGAGCGCCGCGCGGCGCTGGCCGCGATCGCCGGGGCTACCCCGGTCGGACTGCGGGCGTCGGCTGCGCGCAGCGCGAGCCTGCGGGCGCGCGGCATCGTGGCCTACCCCGAGGACCTCGGTGTGCGGCGCGCGGATGCCCGGCGTTCGCTGCTCGCGGCCCGCAGCATCGAGGATCTGGTGGCGTGGTCCGGCGGACTGTACAAGCCGCCGGCGCGATTCCGCAGCTGGTAGGGATGCGATCGCTGCCGCAACCGCGAGCCGCGCCTGCGCCCTGCGCGCAACCGGCGGGCTCCTGGGCGCGCGAGCTCGCCGGGCGCGCGGTCGATGCGCTCATCGCCGAGGCGATGCTGACGCCCAAGCCCGCGCTCGTTGATCAGCGTGGCCCGGGTGCTCATCAGGACCTCGACCTCGGGCGGCTGCTGCGCTCGGCGCGAGCGCTGCACGCGCCGTTCTACGCCATGGCGCGCTGTGCGGAGGGCGGCGCGGTCGATGTACCACTGCGCGAGCGGCTCGGCGCGCTCGGCCGCGACGGGGAGCGGCGCATGCTGCTCGCGACCGGAGGCAGCAACGCGCACCGCGGGGCGATCTGGATACTCGGTCTGCTCGTGGCCGCCCGCTCGGTCGCGGGCGCGCAGCGTTGCCTGGCCGAGGTCGCCGCCGTCGCGGCACGCCTCGCGCGGCTGCCGGACCGCCATGCGCCCGACCTGCCGTCGAACGGCTCACGGGTGTGCGCGCGCTTTGGCGTGCCGGGTGCGCGTGGCGAGGCGGCTGCCGGCTTCCCGCACGTGCTGCGTGTCGGGACTGCCGGCACTTGA
Organism: uncultured Gammaproteobacteria bacterium; assembly: GCA_963713175.1. Classification (GTDB taxonomy): domain Bacteria; phylum Pseudomonadota; class Gammaproteobacteria; order Steroidobacterales; family Steroidobacteraceae; genus 13-2-20CM-66-19. The sequence goes on from CAVQKW010000006.1 coordinate 485,850, forward strand.
GTCGGTCCGGCGCCGCGGGGCCGGGGAGGCCTGCGCGCGGCTGGATGCCTTGATGGCGATCATGGCGAGCCTCGATGACACCTGCCTCCTGCATCGCGGCGGCTGGCCCGCGCTGCGCGTGGCGCAGACCGGGGCGCGCCGAGTGCTCACGCTGGGGGGCAGCGGCACGGCCCCCGGGCGCGACGCACTCCTGGAGCTCGATGCGCGGCTCCTGCATCTGAACGCCTCTCCGGGGGGCAGCGCGGACCTGCTGGCAGCGTGCCTGTTTCTGGAGTAACCCATGGAAAAACTCACCTTTACCTATCCCGCGCGCGAGCCGGTCGCGCGCCGCGTGCACGTCGGCGTCGTCGGCTCGGGCGACCTCGAGGTGCTCCTCGAGCCTTCGCCCGACCCGCAGGCGCACGTGGCGGTGAATACCAGCGTCGATGGCTTCGCCGCGGCGTGGCAGCACGTCCTGGACCGCTTCTTTAGCCGCTTCTCCGGCGCGGTGGCGATCGAGATCAACGACTTCGGCGCGACGCCGGGCATGGTGATGCTGCGGCTCGAGCAGGCGGTCGAGGCGCTGAAGACGTGAGCGCCGCGGGCGAGCGCGAACGCTTCCTGGCGCGGCAGAGCTTCATCGAACTCACCGCACGCGAGCGCGCGCGAGCGCTGCTCGACGCCGGCACGTTTCGCGAGCTGCTCGGACCCTTCGAGCGCCTGAAGTCCCCGTGGCTGCCGCTGCAGCAGGTGGTGGCGCAAGCCGACGATGGCGTGGTGGTCGCGCGCGGTCTGATCGACGGGCACTGCGCGGTCGTGGCGGCCATCGAAGGTGCGTACCAGGGCGGCAGCGTCGGGGAGGTTTCGGGGGCCAAGATCGCGGGCGCGCTGGAACTCGCGCTGCGTGACTGCGAGCGCGGGCGGCGGGTGCGGCCCGTGCTGCTGCTCGAGACCGGCGGGGTGCGGTTGCAGGAAGCGAACCTGGGACTTGCCGCCATCGCCGAGGTGCATGCCGCGATCGTCGCCTTGCGGCGCCACGTGCCGGTCGTCGGGGTGGTCGTGGGCGTCGTGGGCTGCTTCGGCGGCATGTCGCTGGCCGCGGCGCTCTGCAGCCGGCTGATCGTGACGCGCCAGGCGCGTCTTGGCATGAACGGCCCCGAGGTCATCGAGCAGGAGGGCGGCATCGCGGAGCTCGACTCGGCCGACCGGGCGCTCATCTGGAGCCTCATGGGGGGCGAGCAGCGCTACGCCACGGGATTTGCCGACGTGCTGGCCGAGGACGACGCGCTCGAGATCGCGGCGCTGGTGCGCCGCGCGTTCGAGACCGGGACCGGAGTGGCGCGCAGCGAACAGGTCGGGCATTTCGGCGAGCGCCTCGCGGCCATCGATCCCGCCCATCCGCCCGAGCCGGCGGCGCTGCGCGCACTGTGGGCGCGTGAGGATGCTTCATAAAGATGCCGCCGCACCTGTCACAGCGCGGGCTCGTGTGGCTCGAGGCCCTCACCGGGCAGACCGGGCTGCTTGCGGCGGGCCCGAGTACGGTGCGGCTTGCGGACGCGACGCTCGCCGAGGAGCGCGCGAGATTCATCGCCGTCGTGCCCGATCCTGCCAACCGCTTTCCTCGCGCACGCCAGGGAGAAGTCGGACTGGATGAGGCCTGGGCGCTGGCGCGCGAGGTGCGCCGCACGATGGCGGAGGACGAAGGCACGCGGGCTCGCCCCATCATCACCCTGGTGGACGTCACCAGCCAGGCCTACGGCCGGCGCGAGGAGCTCCTCGGCATCCACCTCGCGGGCGCGGGGGCGGTGGACGCCTACGCGAGCGCGCGCCTGGCGGGTCATCCGATCGTGGCGCTGCTGGTCGGGGCAGCCATGTCGGGCGCGTTCCTGTGCCACGGCTACCAGGCCAACCGCATTCTGGCGCTCGACTCTCCCGAAGTGCTGATTCACGCCATGAGCAAGCAGGCCGCGGCGCGGGTGACGCGCCGCACGGTCGAGGAGCTCGAGGAGCTCGGCGAACGCATCACGCCCATGGCCTACGACGTACGCTCGTTCGCCCGGCTGGGACTCCTGCATCGGTTGCTCGAGGGCGTGAATGCGGACGCGCCGGACGCCGCGGACGTGCGCCGGGTTCGCGAAGAGCTGGTCGCCGCGGTCGCGGATGCGCGCAGCGGGGCGCGCGATCTCTCAGCGCGCCTTGCCTCGGCGACCGCACGCGCGGGCCGCGCCGCCTCGATCGAGGTGCGCCGCAGGCTCGCGGAGCAATGGGATGCGTCCCTGAGGCGCACGTTCATTGCCTGCTGCGCATCGGCGGCCCGCAATCCTTTGCGAGCGAGGCGGGGCTCGCGCCCTGGGCCAGGGCGGCGCTCGGGCGCGTTCCCTGGGTCGTGGTGCGGCGCGCGGCGCGCGCGGGCGGACTCATTCCCGTGGGCGTGCGCGGTGGGGCGCGCAGCGAGCGTGAGGCTGCCTGGCTTTCCCCCGACGCGGTGTTGGAATGCCGCGATCCACCAGGTCTTGCTGCGCGCCGCGGCTGGCGCGGGCACGCGCGCTGCACGCAGGTTGCCTCGCTCGCGGCGCTGTGTGCCGTCGAGTCGATCATGGAGCGCTCGGGGCTCGCCGGCCGCTGGGGCCCGGGCGGGAGCGTCGGCTTCGAGCTCGCGAGCGGTGCTGCGACCGCGAGCTCATCGAGCGACCTGGACCTCATCGTTGAAGCTCCCGAGCCATGGTCCACGCAAGCGGCGGCGGCGCTGCACGCGGCTCTCACACCGCTCGCGGTGCGTGCCGACGTCCTCATCGAGACCCCGCGCGGCGCGCTGTCGCTCGCCGAGTACGCGCGCGCGCGCCCGCCTTATCTCCTGCGCACGGCGACGGGACCGCTCCTCGGCGAGGCACCCTGGCCGCAGGCGTCGGCCGCCTGATGCGCATCGCACTGCTGTTCCCCGGGCAGGGAGCACAGACGCCGGGATTTCTTGCCCGCCTCGGGCCGCATCCGGCCGTGCGCGAGACGATCGCGGCAGGCGCCGCGGTGCTGGGGATGGAGGCGCAGCGGCTCGATGACACGGCGGCGCTCGCCTCCACGGCCGGCGTGCAGCTGTCCACCGTCATCGCCGGTGTCGCGACGGCACGCGCCCTCGCCGCGGAGGGCTTCGTCGCGGATGCCGTGGCGGGTCTCTCGGTCGGCGCCTTCTCGGCCGCGGTGGCCTGCGGGTCCGTGAGCTTCGAGGATGCGCTGCGACTCGTGCGGCTGCGCGGTGCGGCGATGGCCGAAGCCGCACCCCGCGGTTACGGGATGACGGCGATCCTCGGGCTCTCCGAGCGCGATGTGCGCGAGCTCGTAACGCGGGTCAACGCCCAGGCGCCGCTGTATCTGGCGAGCATCAACTCGGCGACCGAGCTCATCGTCTCCGGGGATGAATCCGCGCTGGCACTCGCGGCGCAGGAGGCCGGAACTGCGGGCGCGGCCGCGCGCCGTCTGCGCGTCGCGATCCCCTCGCACTGCCCGATCATGGCGGGCGTCTCGGCGCGCTTGCGCACGGCACTGCGGGCTCTGCCCCTGCTCACTCCACGCTGCGCCTACGTCACCAACCATCGTGCGCGGGTCGCCCTGGACGCAACCCAGGTGGCCGAGGACCTCATCCTCAACGCCTCGCGCACCGTGCTGCTGGCACGACTCGATGGCACTGTTGTACGAGCTCGGCTGCCGGCTGTTCGTCGAGTGCCCGCCCGGGGAGGTGCTGAGCGGGCTGGTGAAGGATTCGCTTCCGGAGGCACGCGCACTCGCCCTCGAGCGGGTGCCGCTCGCGACCGCGGTGACGCTCGCGCGTCGTTAACTAGGCGCGACTTCGGCGCCCTGCGCGGGCACTCAGAGCCGCGAGCTCCCCGACGATGCCGCGCCGGAAGGACAGCACGCAGGCGACGAAGATCGCACCGATGATGGCCGTGACCCAGCCGCCGACCAGGTCCGACAGGTACTCCTGCAGCGTGACCACGATCGCCGCGCCCAGCACCGGCCCGAAGAAGGTGCCGGTGCCGCCGAGCAGCGTCATCAGGATCACTTCGCCCGAGGTCGGACTGCTGCACGTCCGAGAGCGTGGCGAAGCCGAGCACCAGTGCATTGAGCGAGCCGGCGAGCCCGGCGAGCGCCGCCGACAGCACGAAGGCGAGCAGCTTGTAGCGGTTGATCTCGTAGCCGAGCGAGATGGCGCGCGGCTCGTTGTCGCGGATCGCCTTCAGCACCTGGCCGTAAGGGCGAGTGCACCACGCGGCGGATGAAGAGGAACACCGCGACGAAGGCCGCGAGCACCAGGTAGTACAGCACCACGTCCGAGCGCAGCGACAAGAGCCCGAGCAGGCGTGCCGCGCGGCACGCCCTGCAGCCCGTTCTCCCCGCCGGTGAACGGCGCTTCCAGGCACACGAAGTAGACCAGCTGGCCGAGCGCGAGCGTGATCATCGCGAAGTAGATGCCGTGCCGGCGGATCGCGAGCCCGCCGATGCACAGGCCCAGCAGCGCCGCGCCGCAGAAGTCCCGCGAGGATCGCCGAGCCCCGGGCCCCAGCCGTGGGCGGCGACCAGCCAGGAGGTGGTGTAGGCGGCGAAGCCGAAGAACGCCGCGTGCCCGAAGGACAGCATGCGGCCGTAGCCGAGCAGCAGGTTGTAGGCGCAGGCGAACATGGCGAAGCACAAGAGCTTCATCATGAACACCGGGTAGATGCCCAACCACGGCGCGGCGAGCGCGAAGCAGTAGCGCGAGTGCGTAGAAGACGACGGCGCCGCGCATGTCTCGCTCAGGCCTTGCCGAACAGGCCCGCGGGCCGCAGGATCAGCACCAGCGCCATGATGATGAAGATGATGACGTTGGAGGCCTCGGGGTAGATCACCTTGGTGAATCCCTCGATGACGCCGAGCGCGAGCCCGCCGAGCGACCGAGCCAGGATCGATCCCATGCCGCCGATCACGACGACCGCAAACACGACGATGACGAGCGAGCTGCCCATCTGCGGAGTTGACCAGCACCACCGGCGCGGCCAGCACGCCGGCGAGCGCCGCCAGCGCTACGCCGCCGCCGTAGGTCGCCGCCACCAGCAGCGGCACGTTGACGCCGAAGGCCTGCAGCAGCGGGGCGTTCTCGGTCGCCGCGCGCAGCGTCGCTCCGAGGCGCGTGCGCTCGATGACGAACCAGGTACTGAAGCACACCACCACCGACACGAGGACCACCCAGGCGCGGTACAGGGGCAGGAACATGAAGCCGAGGTTCACGCCGCCGGCGAGCGCTTCGGGCACCGGATAGGACTGCCCGGTGGCGCCGAACACCTGGTGGAGCGAGCCCTGGCAGATGAGCGCCAGTCCGAAGGTGAGCAGCAGTCCGTAGAGCGGGTCGAGCCCGTAGAGGCGGCGCAGCAGCAGCCGCTCGACGAGCGATGCCGACGAGCCCGACGGCGAGCGGCGCCAGCAGCAGCGCCACCCAGTAGTTGATGCCGAGCAGCTGCAGGCCGAGGAGCGCGGCGAAGGCGCCCAGGGTGTAGAAAGCGCCATGGGCGAAGTTGACGATGCCCATCAGCCCGAAGATCACCGCCAGCCCGAGGCTCAGCATCGCGTAGAACGAGCCGTTCACCAGGCCGAGCATCAGCTGGCCGAGGATGACGGCGACGGGAATGCCGAAGATCTCGGTCACTGCGCTGCGGGCCAGGTGCGCCGCGCGCCCGGCCTGAAGGCGCCGGGACGCGCAGCAGCCTGGGTGCCGCTACTTCCTGGGTGCGAGCGGGCACAGCCCGGTGATCGGCCCGAAGGCCTCTTCGCCCGCCATCTTCTTCACCACCTTGTAGTAGTCCCACGGGTACTTCGATTCCTGCGGCGTCTTGACCTGCATCACGTACATGTCGTGGATCATGGCGCCGTCGGCGCGGATGTAGCCGCCCTTGGTGAACATGTCGTTGATCTTCGTCTTCTTCAGCTCCGCCATCACCTTGTCGGAGTCGGTGCTGCCGACCGCCTTGACGGCCTTCAGGTAGGTCAGCGTGGCCGAGTAGGCGCCCGCCTGGTCCATGGTGGGCTCGCGTCCCACCTTGGCGAAGAAGCGCTTGGCGAAGGCGCGCGTCTCGGGATTGAGGTCCCAGTACCAGGCCGTCGGTGAGGTACAGGCCCTGGGCGGTCTTCAGCGTCAGGCTGTGGATGTCGGTGATGAAGGCGAGCAGCGCCGCCGGCTTCATGGTGCTTGGTGATGCCGAACTCGTTGGCCGCCTTGAGCGAGTTGCTGAAGTCGGTCGCCGGCGTTGGCAAGGCCCAGCACCTGCGCGCCCGAGGCCTGCGCCTGCAGCAGGAACGAGGAGAAGTCCGCGGCACCGAGCGGCACGCGCACCGCGCCCAGGTTCTTGCCGCCGTTCGCCTCGACGACCTTGGAGGCGGCGGCCTGCAGCTGGGTGCCGAAGGCGTAGTCGGCGGTCAGGTAGAACCAGGTCTTGCCGCCGCCCTTGACGATCGCGGTCGCGGTGCCGTTGGCGAGCGCCGTGGTGTCGTAGACGTAGTGGACCGAGTAGGCGGTGCAGTCCTCGTTGGTGAGCGAGGCGCCGCCCGGACCGATGTTGAAGAACGGCACCTTCTTCACCGCCGCGACCTTGGCCATGGCGATGTTGACCCCGGTGTTGGAGCCGCCGAGCAGCACGTTGAGGCCGTCCTGATCGGCCCACTCGCGGAACTTGGAGGCGCCGATGTCGGGCTTGTTCTGGTGGTCGGCGACTCAGCACCACGATCTTCTTGCCGAGCACCGTGCCGCCGAAGTCGGCGATCGCCATCTTGATGGCCTCGACGCCCGGCTGCGCCCATCACGTCCGCGTAGACGCCCGACATGTCGTCGATGTCGCCGATCACCACCTGGCTCGCCCGCGGCGGATGCGCCCCGCGCACCGCCCGCGGCCGCCAGCAGCGCCGCCGTTGCCATGGCCCAAATCCGCAGTTTCATGGTCGTCTCCTTTCTCGCATTGCTCTTGGGGGTCAGACGCCGAGGTACTGGTGCAGCATCGGCATTTTGTCGCTGAAGCTCGCGCGCAGCGAAACCCTCGACGATCCGGCCGTGCTCCATGACGTAGAAGCGGTCGGCCAGCGGCGCCGCGAAGCGGAAGTTCTGCTCCACCATGACGATGGTGTAGCCCTGCTCGCGCAGCCGGCGCACCGTGCGCGCCAGCGCCTGCACGATCACCGGCGCGAGCCCCTCGGAGATCTCGTCGAGCAGCAGCAGCTTGGCGCCGGTGCGCAGGATGCGCGCCAGCGCCAGCATCTGCTGCTCGCCGCCCGAGAGGCGCGTGCCGCGGCTCGCGCGCCGCTCCTTGAGGTTGGGGAACATCGCGTAGATCTCCTCGACGCGGCATGCCGCCGGGGCCGACCGGCGGCGGCAGCATGAGGTTCTCCTCGGTCGACAGGCTGGAGAAGATGCCGCGCTCCTCCGGGCAGTAGCCGACGCCCAGGTGCGCGATGCGGTGCGTGGGCAGGCCGATGGTCTCGCGGCCGTTGATCTTGACCGAGCCGCTGCGGCTGCCGATCAGGCCGAGCAGCGCCTTGAGCGTGGTGGTGCGCCCGGCGCCGTTGCGGCCGAGCAGCGTGACGACCTCGCCCGCGTCGACGTGGCAGTCGACGCCGTGCAGCACGTGCGACTCGCCGTACCAGGCGTGCAGGCCGCTGCACCTCGCAGCAGCTGCCGCGGCCATCAGTGCGCGCCCCGAGCTCGGCCTCGGCGGTGCCCATGTAGGCCTCGATCACCCGCGGGTTCGTGCGAGACCTCGGCGTACGGCCCCTCGGCGAGATCTGCGCCGCGCTGCAGCACGGTGATGGTGTCGGCGATGCTCGCGACCACGCTCATGTTGTGCTCGACCATCAGCACGGTGCGGTTGGCCGCGGCCTTCTTGATGAGCGCGGTTACGCGGTCGACGTCCTCGTGGCCCATGCCCTGCGTGGGTTCGTCGAGCAGCATCAGCTCCGGCTCCATCGCCAGCGTGGTGGCGATCTCGAGCGCGCGCTTGCGGCCGTAGGGCAGCTCGACCGCGACCGCGTCGCGCGAAGGCCGCGAGATCGACGACGCGCGAGCAGCTCCATGGCGCGCGCGTCGAGCACCTGCGAGCGTCGCTCGCGCTTCCAGAAATGGAACGAGGTGCCGAGCTGCGCTGCAGCGCGACGCGCACGTTCTCCAGCACCGTCAGGTGCGGGAACACCGCCGAGATCTGGAACGAGCGGACGATGCCGCGCCGCGCGATCTGCGGCGGGCTGCTCGCGCGTGATGTCCTCGCCGTCGAAGAGGATCTGCCCGCGGGTCGGGATCAGGAACTTGGTGAGCAGGTTGAAGCAGGTGGTCTTGCCGGCGCCGTTCGGGCCGATCAGCGCATGGATGTGCCGCGCCGCACCCGCAGGTCGACGTTGTTGACGGCGACGAAGCCCTTGAACTCCTTCGTCAGGCCGCGCGTCTCGAGGATGTCGCCGGCGGGGGCGCTGATGCGGTGCGGCTGCCAAGAAGGCCTTCCCACTCGTTGTTTTCGGCGGTCCCGAGCGTCAGTCTATCGGGAGTCACGACATCGGGTCGAGGGCGGAAGGAGGCTATGATGACACGCCGCGGCAAGCCGATCGCTGCGCTGCTGCGCCCGCTGGCGCTGCAGGGGCGGGCGGTGCACGGCTGCGCGCCCCCCGAGGACAATCCGGCACTGCAGGCGATCTGGCACGTGGTGTGCGCGATCCCGCGCGGTCAGGTGACGACCTATGGCGCCGTGGCGCGGGCGGCGGGACTGCCGGGACGCGCGCGCCAGGCAGGCTTTGCGCTGCGGGTCGCGCCGCAGGAGTTGAATCTCCCCTGGCACCGCGTGGTCGGCGCAGGTGGGCGCATCGTGTTCGCGAAGGCCTCCGCGCCGCACCGCGAGCAGGCCCGACGGCTGCGTTCCGAAGGAGTGGGGGTGCGCGATGGTCGCGTGGCGCACACGGCGCTCACGGATCTCGCCGAGCTCTAGCGGCCCGAGTACTGCAACGCCAGGTCGTTGACGACGCGACGCGCGCCGGGAACCTTGCCGGCCACCGCGGCGGCGATGTCGCGCTGCAGCTCCGTCCCCACCTCTCCGGTCAGATAGACGACACCGTCGAGGGTCTGCACGTAGAGCACGTTCGGCGCCCGCAGCTCGGGATGCTCCTCGAGGCGCGTGCGCACTGCCGCGGCGAGCTGCGCATCGCCAGGGCAGCCGGCCGGGCCGCACCTGTGCCAGGCGGCGAGCCCGGCGCACCCGCCAAGGCCGAGCGCCACCGCGGCCGTCAAGACCAGGACCGGCACGGCCGTGCACCTTATCATCGTTGACGCTCGCGCGCAGATCGCCCCGGGGCTGACATTACTTGCGACGCGAGGGAAAGAGAATCGTTCCTGCAGGGGCGGGAACGGGCTGATAGGATCCCGCCGCATGCGCGGGGCCTCATGATCGGCTGGCTGAGACCTGCGGCGTTCGCGCCCGCGCTGCCGGCCACCGCGCTGGACCCGACAGTACCGGCGCCTGCGGCGCAGCGTCTTCGCCGGCATCTTCGTCGGCTACGCGGGCTACTACCTCGTCCGCAACAATCTCGGCGCTCGCGATTCCCGACATCCTCGCGGAGCATCCCGAGTACACCAAGGCGAGCTCGGCAGGGCGCTGACCGGCTCGTCGATCGCCTACGGCGCTGTCGAAGTTCCTGATGGGCTCGGTCTCCGACCGCAGCAACCCGAAGTACTTCCTGCCGCTCGGGCCTGCTGCTCTCGAGCGCGATCATGGCGGCCTTCGGCTCTGATCAAGGCGGTCTACGCCTCGCTCGCTCGTCATCGTCGCGATCCAGGTCGCTGAACGGCTGGGTGCAGGGCATGGGCTGGCCGCCGTGCGGCAAGACGCATGGTGCATTGGTTCAGCACGCGGGAGCGCGGGCTCGCGGTCTCGGTCGTGGAACATCGCGCACAACGTCGGCGGCGCGCTGGTCGCGAGCCTCGCGGTCGCCGGCGTGATGCTCGTTCAACGACTGGGGCGCGAAGTTCTATTTCAACGCGCTGATCGCCGCGGCGATCGCGATCGTCGTGCTTCTTCCTGCTGCAGGACACGCCGCAGTCGCGCGGGCTGCCGCCGGTCGAGCAGTACAGGAACGACTATCCGCCGGGCTACACGCGAGGCGCACGAGCGCACGCTCGGCTTCCGCGAGATCTTCTTCGAGTACGTGCTGCACCAACCGCTACCTGTGGGCGATCGCGGTCGCCAACGCGTTCTGTCTACTTCGTCCGCTACGGCGTGGTGAACTGGATTCCGACCTATCTGCAGACCGCGAAGGGATTCTCGTTCACGCAGTCGAGCACTCGGCTGGGCGCTCTACGAATTCGCCGCGATTCCCGGAACGATCGCCTGCGGCTGGATCTCGGACCGCTGGTTCAAGGGCCGGCGCGCGCCGGCCACGATGCTCTTCATGGCGCTGACGCTCGTCGCGGTCGTCGTCTACTGGCTGAACCTGCAACGGTCCGCTGTGGATCGACTACGTCGGCGCTCATCGCGATCGGCTTCCTGATTTACGGGCCGATCATGATCATCGGCCTGCACGCGCTCGATCTCGTGCCCAAGAAGGCCGCCGGCACGGCCGCGGGCTTCACCGGTTTCTTCGGCTACGTGTTCGGTTCGGCGATCGCCGGCACCGGCGTCGGCTGGATCGCCGATCGCTGGGGCTGGGGCGGCGTGTTCGTGACGATGGTCGCCTGCTGCCTGCTGACGATCTTCTTCAGTGCGCTGACGCTCGGCCACCAGGCGCGCAGCGAGAGCCGGCCGCAGGTGACTTAATCTGCCATCTGCGCCTCGCTTAACCCCATCCGGGCGGCTGCTGCGCTTCAGGCTTTCAGTGACATTCAACACTGGAGACCAACATGAAGCACCTCGGCCTGCTGGTGGCGCTTGCGACGCTGGGGGTGAGCAGCGGTGCGCTCGCCCGGGATGAGCTCGCCACGGTATCGATCATCGATCGGGAGTCCGGCGCGGTATCTGCCACCTACTACCACCGTGGCGAGTACTGGGTCGCCGGACGCCCGGGGGCCCGCTACGCGATCGAGATCCGCAACTGCACCGGCGCACGGCTGCTCGCCGTGACCTCGGTCGACGGGGTCAACGTGCATCTCGGGCGCCACCGCCGGCTGGGAGCAGTCCGGGTACGTGTTCGATCCGGGCGAGGGTTACCAGATCACCGGCTGGCGCAAGAGCAACGAGGAAGTCGCGGCCTTCACCTTCACCGACTCGGCCAACTCCTATGCCGAGCGCACCGGCCGACCGGCCAACATCGGCGTCATCGGCGTGGCCTTGTTCCGCGAGCGCGTGCCGGCAGCTGTCTACCGTGCTGCGCCGAGCGCGATGACCCGCCGCGCGCGCGGCCGCGCCGGCGCGAGCGCCGCGAGAGGCGGGCCGGCGAGGTCGGCGCACCGCCGCGCGCCCCAGCGGCGCAGCCGCGCGGTGTACTCGCCGGCCGCCGGAGAAGCTCGGCACCGGGCACGGCGAGCGCGAGGGCTCCTGTGCAGGAGACGCAGTTCGTGCGGCTGCAGAGCGAGCCGAACGAGGTGATCCGCATCCGCTACGACAGCCTCGAGAACCTCGTCGCCATGGGCATCATCCGCCGCCCGCGGCCGCTCGTGCCGGCGCCCAATCCCTTCCCCGACTCGCGCGCGCCGCAGTTCGTCCCCGACCCGCCCGGCTGAAGGGCGCGCAACTGCCATAATGGGCCGGATGTCAGATCCGGCCGAGAGTGACGAGGCCCTGCTGGGGCGCTACGCACGCGGCGACGCCGCCGCGTTCGCAGCGCTCTATCGGCGACACGAAATGCGCATCTGGCGCTATCTCGAGCGCAACGTGGGCAATCGCGCGAGCGCGGAGGAGCTGATGCAGGAGGTCTGGTTCGCGGTGGCCCGCGATGCGGGGCGCTACCAGCCGAGGCCCGCTTCACGACCTGGCTGTTCACGATCGCCCGCAACCGCATGCTCGATTCGTCCGTGCTCGGCCGCCGGCAGGTGAGCCTGGAGGCGCTCGGGCCACGATCGCCGCCGGTGATCCAGCAGCTCATGCGCCGCCGCGGCGGGCGCGCCCTGGCCGCCCGTGGACCAGGCGGGCGGCTCTGCGGCGCGCGCTGGGGGAGCTGCCGCGCGAGCAGCGCGATGCGTTCCTGCTGCAGGTGGAGGGTGAGCTGAGCGTCGAAGAGGTAGCCGCGATCACCGGCAGCAGTTTCGAGACGACCAAGAGCCGCCTGCGCTACGCCCGACGCGCAAGCTGCGCGAGCTCCTGAGCGAGTACGCATGAACCGTCCCCCGCTTAAGCCTGAGCCTCCCGATGATATCGACGAGCGTTACCGGCGTGTCTCCGCGCTCGATCCGAGCCGGCCGAGCGAGGCCGTGCGGGCGGCGGTACTCGCCCACGCCGAGCGGCTCGCGGCCGGGCGCGCCGCAGGCGACGACGCGCGTGTGAGCCGGCTCCCGCGTCTGCTGCGCGGTCGCGGCTTCCGACCCGTGGTCTCGGGCACGCTCGCGGCCGCCGCGATCGCCGGCCTCGTGCTCGCACCGCGCTGGATGACCCCCGGCACCCATCCCGCGCCCCCCCCGCCGGGCGCCGCGACCCGGCCGGTCGTGCCGACGGCAGCTCTTCCGGCCGCGGCCCCTGCGCCGCAGCGGCAGGCCTATATGCCGCGCGCTGCGAGCGCGAACCTGCAGAGGGCGCCCAGCGCGGACGCGGCAGCCCCGGCGGCCGCGCCGAGCGCGAAGCTGAGGACGAGCGCGGGTGCCCGCTCGAGCGCCGCTCCCGCGACCGCTCAATTTGCCGAGACAGCGGCGGTGGCAGTCGATCCGGGGGTCTCTTTCCGGCGCGCGGCGCAGGACGGGGACCTCGCCGCGCTCGAGCGACTGCTGCTTCAGCAGTCCGACATCAACGCACGCGACGCGCAGGGACGCAGCGCGCTGATGCTGGCGACGGTGAATGGGCGGGCGGGTGCGGTCGCGGCGCTCCTTGCACACGGTGCGGATCCCAACGCCGCCGACGCCCAGGGCAGGACCCCGCTCGCAGCGGCGCTTGCGGCCGGTCAATCCGACATCGCCGCAACGCTGCGGCGCTGCGGGGCCCACGAGTGAGGGCCGCGCGGGACTTAAGGCTCAGACTTCCAGCCGGTCGTCGGGGCGCGCCACCAGCGTGTAGAGCACCGGCATCAGGAACACGCTGATCAGCAGGCGGCTGAACAGGCCGCTGACGATCACCAGGGCGAAAGGCCGCTGCGAGTCGGTGCCCACGCCGGTCGCCAGCGCGGCCGGCAGCAGGCCGAGGGCGGCGACCAGGGCGGTCATCATGATCGGGCGCAGCCGCAGGATCGCGCCTTCGCGGATCGGCCTCGGTGATGGGCGTGCCGTCGCGCCGCAGCTCGTTGACATAGGAGATATAGACGACCGCGGTCTGCACCGAGACGCCGAACAGCGCCAGGAACCCGATGCCCGAGGACACCGAGAACGGCGTGCCGGTCAGCCACAGCGCCAGAATGCCGCCGACCGGCGCCGACAAGCACCACGCCCAGCACGGTGATGAACGGGAACTTGAAGTTGCTGTAGAGCGCGAACAGCAGCAGGAAAATGAGGAACAGCGTCAGCGGCAGGATGACGTTGAGCTGGGCGCGCGAGGCGGTGTACTCGGTGTACTCGCCGCCCCAGTCGAGACGGTAGCCCTGCGGCAGCGCTCACCTGCGGCTCACCTGCTGCATGGCGTCCTCGACCGCGCCGGCCAGGTCGCGGCCCTCGACCGAGAACTGCACGCCGATGTAGCGCGAGTTGTTCTCGCGGTAGATGAACGAGGCGCCGTTGGTGACGCGGATGTCGGCGAACTCCTTGCAGCGGGAATCTGCTGGCCGCCGGGCGTGGCCACCAGGATATTGCCGATTTCCTCGGGATTGTCGCGGTACTGCTGCTCGAGCCGCACGACGAGGTCGAATTGCTTTTCCTGCTGCACCACCTGCGTGGCGACGTCGCCGCCGATGGCAGTCTCGATCAGGGCATTGATGTCGGCGACGTTGAGGCCGTAGCGGGCGATGCTGGCGCGGTCGATCGCGATGGTCAGGCTGGGCTGGCCGAGCTCGCGCACCAGCGTCACGTCGGTGATGCCGCGCACCCGCTCGAGGATCTGCTTGATCGCCTTGCCCTTCTGCTCGAGCGTCGCCAGGTCGGCGCCGAACACCTTGACGGCGAGCGCGCTCTTCAGGCCCGTCTCGGCCTCGTCCACGGCGTCCTCGGCCGGCTGGGTGTAGTTGAAGGTGATGCCGGGGAAGGATGCAGCTTGTCGTTGATCGCTTCGATCAGCCCGGCCTTCGTGCGATACGAGCCGCTCCACTGCGAGTAGGGCTTCAGTCCGACGTAGAACTCGACGTTGAAAAAGCCGGTCGGGTCGGTGCCGTCGTCGGGCCGTCCGAGCTCCGAGGCGACCGTCGTGACCTCGGGGAACGTGCGCAGGATCTGCCGCACCTGCGGGGCGATCTTGGCCGACTCGTCGAAGGAGATGGTGTAGGGCATGGTGGCGCGCACCCACAGCGCCCCTTCATCGAGCTTCGGCATGAATTCCGCGCCGATGCGCGGGATCAGCAGCAGCGAGAGCCGCGAGCAGCACCGCCGAGGCGAGCGTCGTCTGCCAGGGGCGCGCCAGGCAGAAGTCCAGGCCGCGGATGTAGGCGACTGCATCGCCTCGAAGGCGCGGTTGCGCCGCTCGCGCACGCCGTGCCGCATGAACCACGCGCACAGCACCGGCAGCAGCGTCAGCGTCACGATCAGCGAGCCCACCAGCGCGAAGATCATGGTGTCGGCCATCGGCTTGAATAGCTTTCCGGAGGGCCCCGACAGCACGTAGATCGGCAGGAAGCCGGCGACGATCACCGCCACCGCGTAGAACAGCGGACGGTCCACCTCGGCGGCGGCCTCGCGGATGACCTCCAGGACGCTGAGCGGCTCGTTCCGCGCCGGGCGGCAGAGCTGGCGGAAGATGTTCTCCACCATGACCACCGCGCCATCGACCAGGATGCCGAAGTCGACCGCGCCGATCGACAGCAGGTTGGCGGAGGCGTTCTGCAGGTCCAGGCAGACGAAGGCGAACAGCAGCGCCAGCGGAATGGTGACCGCGACGATCAGCCCGGCACGAAAGTCGTAGAGGAAGAAAATCAGTACCGCGACCACCAGCAACATGCCGCGCAGCAGGTTGCGCTCCACGACCCGGAGTGGTTCGGCGATGAGGTCCTTGCGGTCGTAGAACGGCACGATCCTGACGTCCTTCGGCAGGATCTGGTCGTTGAGCTCGCGCGTCTTGGCCTCGACGCGCTTGAGCACGTCCTGGGTCTTCTCCCCGGTGCGCATCAGGATCACGCCTTCCACCGCGTCGTCCTGGATCCTGTAGCCGAACTCGCCGAGGCGCGGCGCGATGCCGATGACCACGCGCCCGACGTCCTTGACCAGCACCGGACGTTCCGTCGTGGACCGCGACCACGACATTGCCGATGTCCTCCAGCGTCTCCAGCCGTCCCACGCCGCGCACGTAGTAGAACTGGCCGCCCTGGGAATAGAACCCGCCACCGGCGTTGGCGTTGTTGGCGGTGAGGGCAGCCTCAACCTGCGGCACGGACAGGCCGACCGAGGCGACCTTGACCGGATCGAGCAGCACCTGGTACTGCATCGTGCCGCCGCCGAAACCGGAATCGTCGGCCACGCCCTGGACCGAGCGGTATTGAGGCTCGATGGTCCAGTCCTCGAAGGTCTTCAGCTCCATCGGCGAGCGGTCGGGGCTCTGCAGCACGTAGCGATAGATGAGTCCCGAAGGCGCCGACAGCGGCGAGAGACTCGGAGAGACACCATCCGGGAGAGTCAGCTCGCCCAGCCGGTCGAAGGCCTGCTGACGCGCGAAGTAGTTGTCGGTGCCATTCTCGAAGGTGAGGATGACGTCGGACAGCCCGTACAGCGAGATGGAGCGCTGCGTGGTGAGCTGCGGAACGCCGTTCATTTCGCGCTCGACCGGAACGGTGATGAGCCGCTCGACCTCTTCTGCGGCGTGTCCGGGCCACTGGGTGATGATCTCCACCATCGGCGGCGAGAGGTCGGGATACGCATCGATCGGCAAGCGCTGCAGCGCCCACAGTCCGGCGCCGATCAGAACCACCGTGAGCAGCACGACGATCAGGCGCTGCCGGAGCGACGAGGCGACGATCCGGTTCATGATCGAGGCCGTTCGCGGCTGCGAGCCGGGCTCGGGCAGAGACGCGCTCATTGACTTTGCATGAACTGAACGAAGAGGCCCCCGGCTACGACGATCTGCTCGTCGGCATGCAGCCCGTCGGGGATCTCGTAGCGGTCAACGACGCGGCCGCCGAGCGTCACGTGCCGGCGCGCGAATCTGCCGTCGGTCTGCAGCACGTACACGAACGGCAGGTTCTCCTCGTCGCGCAGCACCGCGGACACCGGGATCAGGAGTCCCGTGCTTTCCTCGCGGGCCCGGATCACCACGTGCACATACATCTGCTTACGCAGGAAGTGCCGCGGATTGTCGACCACCACGCGCACCGCTACTGCGCGCGTGTCCGGGTCGACCAGCGCGCCGATGTTGTCCACCTTGCCGGTGAAGCTGTGGGCACCGATGCCCGTGAGCACCTCGGCTGTGTCACCCACGCCGACCGCATCCAGGTCCGTGCCGAACAGCTGCGCCATCACCCAGACGCGCGACAGGTCCGCCACCGTGAAGCACGCCGTCGTGCCCGCCTGCAGCAGCTCCCCCGGCGTGATGAGCTTCTCCACCACCGTGCCGGTGACCGGCGAGCGGATCATCGCGCCGGAGCTGCTCGGCGTACGGCCCTGCTGCAGCTCCGCGATGGTCGTCGCCGGTACGCTCAGCGCGGTGAGCGCGCGCAGCGCCGCATCGCGATCGGCTTCTGCATTGACGGCGTCGGTCTCGGCCTGCGCGGCTTCGCGCTGCGAGACGCCCTGGTGGGCGAGCAGATCCTTGTCGAGGTCGGCCAGGCGGCGGTTGGTCTGCGCGGTGGCGAGTGCCTTCTGGTAGGCGCTGACCGCGGCGGCAAAATCGGGCGAGTCGACCACCGCGAGCGGCTGGCCGCGCTCCACGTGCTCACCCGGGGAGACCAGGAGCTTTGCGACCGGGCCGGAGAACGGCGCCAGTACGCTGGTGGCCTGATCGTTGTCGAAATCGACCACGCCATTGGTTTCCACGCTGCGGCGAAACTTTGCCGGCGCGACGGTATAGAGCTGGATGCTGGCGCGCTGGGCGTCCGTCAGGCGCACGTTTGCGCCGCTGGGGGGCGGGGCGCTGCCGCCGCCGGAAGAGCAGCCATTCAGGAGCAGCGCGGCGGCGGCCAGGGCGCAAGCCGTCGACGCGGTGATGAGGGCGCGCAACACACTCCTGTCCAATGATCTATCCCTCATGTTTGGTCGTGGTGAGATCGGCGCGGTGCCACCAGCCGCCGCCGAGGGCCTGGAAGAGTGCCGCGGTGTCGGCGTAGCGGCTGGCCTGCGCCTGCACCAGGTTGATACGCGCCTGCTGGTAGGACTGCTCGGCGCTGAGCAGCCCGACGTAACTGGCGTAGCCGTCCTGCCATTGGCGCTGCGTGAGGTCGAGGGTTGCCTTGGCCGCGTCCGCCGCGGTCGCCGCGGCCTTCAGGCCCTCGGCGTCCTGCTCGAGCGCCACCAGGGTGTCCGCGACATTCTGCAGGGCGGTGAGCACGGTGCTGCGGTACTGCTCGGCGGCCTGCACGTAGGCGTCCTTGGCCGAGCGCTCGGCATGCAGCAGCGCGCCGCCCTGGAAGATGGGCGCGGTCAGATCGGCGGTGAGGCCCCAGAAGCCGGTTCCGGAGGTGAACACCTGGTTGATGGCGAGCGCGGTGCTGCCGGCGTCCGCCGACAGCGTGATGTTGGGCAGGCGGTTCGCGGTCGCGATACCGATCCGGGCGCTGGCGAAGTGCAGGTTGGCCTCGGCCTGCAGCACGTCCGGCCGCTGCGCGACGAGCGCCGCAGGCAGAGTGAGTGGCAGGTCCTGCGGCAACTCGAGGCTCGAGAGCTCGAACTTTTGCGCCGGCGCCTGGCTGGGGAAGCGCCCCGCGAGTACCGCCAGCAGGTTCTGCAGCTGCGCGGCCTGCTTCACGAGCGGCGGGAGCGTTGCGGCCACCTGCGCGAGCTGCGACTCCTGCGCCGCAAGGTCCACGCCGCTGGCGTAGCCCTTGTCGAACTGGTAGCGCAGGATCCGCAGCATGTTGGAGTTGAGCTCGATGAGCTCGTGCGTGGCATCGATCTGCAGCTGCACCGAGGCGGCCTGAATCGCGGTGACCACCACGTTGGAGGTGAGTGTGGTGTAGGTGGCGAGCATCTGGTAGCGCACCGCCTGCTCCTGCGCCTGCACGGACTCGACCGTGCGGCGGTTCAGGCCGAAGACGTCCGGTACGTAGGACACGCTCACCTGCGGGGTGAACAGGTTGTAGAGGAAGGTGTTGGAGTTCGGCACCGGAGCGAGCGTCGGGGACTGGCCCTGGCGGCTCGCCGAGAAGCCGGCGCTGACACTCGGGTAATACACCCCGCGCTGGGCCAGCACGTCCTCGTGGGCGGAGGCGAGGGCTGCCTGCGCCGCCTTGAGGTCCGGATTCTTGGCGAGCGAGTCCTCGATCAGCTCATTGAGCTGCTGCGAGTGAAACAGCGTCCACCAGTCCGCCGAGATGTCCGCCCCGGTGGTGAATCGCTGTGCTTGCCCGCCGAGCACTCCCGGGGTGGCGACGGTGGGCGCGGGCGGCGCTGCGGTGTAGTCCTCGACGGCCGGCGGAGCAGGGCGCTTGAAGTCAGGACCCACCGCGCAGCCGGCGGCGGCGAGCGTCAGGGCCAGGGCCGCCACGAGCAGCGGCCCGCGCGGTGTCGGCGCGGCGGTCATGCGCTCCCGTCGGGAATCGCAGTTGGCTCGACGGCACGGTCCCACAGCGCGTTTATGATTGCTTACATCCTGAGCCCGCCGACGCAGCTCGTCGGAGCTAGGCATGCTACCTCGTAATCGGGTCCGCGATACAGGTGGCGTCGGCGGCGCGCCGGGGAAGCCTCAGGGCGAGGAGGCGAGCTCGAGCTCGTGCAGGTGCGGACCGGCCACGTCCGCAAGGTAAATCGAGGCGTCGTACAGCACCGCGCCGAACAGCAGCACCGCGAGCGCCAGCACGATGAAGGCGCGCGCGTGGCGCGCCTCGAAGCGCCGGATCGAGCGCGCGTAGGCGAGCAGTCCCAGCACCGCCGCCACCACCACGGTGGCATCGACACTGGCGCGCTGCCAGTAGCTGCCACCCAGGTGCAGCCACATGCCGAACTCATCGAAGGTGAGCGCCATGGCGATGCCGTAGGCGAACGCCGCGCGGCGCGCCGCAGCGCCGCTCGGGGCGCGGAACAGCAGGTACGCGCCGACCGCGGCGAGCAGGAAGATGCCGTAGTTGAGGTGATGCACGTGAGTGTCGTGCAGGAACAGGTACAGGTTCGGCACGCGGCGCGCCATGATCAGCAACACCATGGTGCGCGCGGCGATGAAGGTCAGGACGAAGGCGAGCAGCGCGCGCCGCGCGAGCTCGTCCACACCCGGGGTGGGTGCTTGCGCGCTGCGTGGGTCTGGCGCCGACATGCGTAGCGGAGTGTAACCGATGAGAACGGCTGGGTTTCGCATCAAGGCGGTTCACCGAGTGGACAGCCGCTGCAGCTTGCGCGTCTAATCGGCCCCGGTGTTTGCACGCGGCGCGAGGCACTCATGCCAAATACAACAGCTTCGCTCAAGAAATTCCTGATCGCCTGGGCCGTGATGTTCGTCGCCTGGTTTCTCGGCAGCTACCTGGTACACGGCGTGCTGCTGCGGGCGGACTACATGGCGCTCACGGGGCTGTTTCGCTCGGATGCGGATGCGGCGCCGCTGTTTCCGTTCATGATCCTCGCGCACCTGCTCCTCTCGGGCGCGTTCGTGTGGATCTACGCGCGCGGGGTCGAGGCGCGGCCCTGGGCCGCACAGGGGGTGCGGTTCGGCCCGCGGGCCTGGTGGTGAAGCAGATCTCTTTCGATGGCCTCTTGATGGTGATTCTCGGGCTGATCGTCGCGGCGCTTTATAGGGGCACCGCAAAGGCGGCATAATTCGCGCAGGCGGCGCACCGGCGCCGCACGGGAGGCGCCCGGATGATGTGGTGGGGCTGGGTGATTGCGGGCGCGATCCTGCTCGGGGCGGAGCTGTCCTTCGTCAACGCGCAGTTCTACCTGGTGTTCGTCGGCGGCGCGGCCATCGTGGTCGGACTCGTGGCCGTCGGGCTGCCGGGGTTCGCCCCGTGGGCGCAATGGGCGCTCTTCGCCGCGCTGGCGCTCGTCTCGATGGTGCTGTTCCGTGACCGTGTCTATCGCAAAGTGCGCGGCCGCCTGCCGACGGTCAAGTCAGGTCCGGTGGGCGGTATGCTGGCGCTGCCGGTGGCGCTCGCCCCCGGCGAGTCGTGCCAGGCTGAATACGGCGGCAGCTTCTGGACCGTGCGCAACGACAGCAACGCGCCGATCCCCTCCGGAACCCGGGTGCGCATTGCGGGCGTGCAGGAACTGACCCTTCTCGTTTGGCCGGAGGCCTAGCCGGCCGTGGAACCCACCATGTATACATCGTACGTCTTCATCGTCCTGGCACTGATCGTCGTGATCGTGGTGTTTCGCACGGCGACCGTGGTGCCGCAGCAGAGCGCCTACGTGGTCGAGAACCTGGGCAAGTACAGCCGCACGCTGCAGGCCGGGTTCCACATCCTGATTCCCTTCGTGGAACGCGTCGCCTACAAGCACAGCCTGAAGGAGCAGGCGCTGGACGTCGCCGAGCAGATCTGTATCACCCGCGACAACGTGCAGGTGGCGGTCGATGCGGTGCTGTACATGCAGGTGCTCGACCCGCATCTCGCCTCCTACGGCATCACCAACTACAACTTCGCCATCGGGCAGCTGGCGCAGACGACGCTGCGCAGCGAGATCGGCAAGATTGAGCTCGACCGGACCTTCGAGGCGCGCGGCATCATCAACGCCAACGTGGTCGCCGAGCTCGACAAGGCCTCGGTCGCCTGGGGAGTGAAGGTGATGCGCTACGAGATCAAGAACATCACCCCGCCCAAGGACGTGCTGTCGGCGATGGAAAAGCAGATGCGCGCCGAGCGCGAAAAGCGCGCGGTGGTATTGACCTCCGAGGGCGAGCGCGACGCCAAGATCAACGCCGCAGAAGGCGACAAACAGCGCGTCATCAAGGCTTCCGAGGCCAACAAGCAGCAGCAGATCAACGAGGCGGACGGCCAGGCCGCGGCGATCCTCGCAGTCGCCGGAGCCACCGCCGAAGGCCTGCGGCGGGTGGGAGGGGCGCTCAGCGAGCAGGGTGGAATCGAAGCGATGCAGCTGCGGCTCGGCGAGGAGTACCTGCGCCAGTTCGGCAAGCTGGCCAAGGAGAGCACCACGCTCATCGTGCCGGGTGAGCTGAGCGACCTCGCATCGGTCGTCACGATGGCCACCAGCATCATCAGGAAGCCGCCGGCTTCGAGGTAGTCACCAGACCGTCAGCTGGAAAGCTGGACGCGGTGCGTCACGGCACGCTATTATGCACTCGCATAATAGCGGGAGATGCACGATGGCGACGACCTTGCGCGAGGCCACGGTCAAGGGCCCCGATGTGGAATTGAAATGGAGCGACGGGCGTGCGCCGGCGATGCTGCCGCTCCTGTGGCTGCGCGACAATTGCCAGAGCTCCGCGAGCCAGCACCCCGATACCCGCCAGCGCCTGGTCGACACGTTTGCGATCGCCGCCGACATCGGCGCGCGCGCGATCGCGGTCGAGGAGCAGGGCCGCGTGCTCAAGGTCGAGTGGGCCGGGGATGGTCACGTCAGCCGCTTCGACGCGGGGTTTCTCTGGGCGCTGCGCTTCAATCCGGACGTGTTGCCGGTGCAACTGTCGACCTGGAACCGGGACGAGATCGCCGGCCGCGTGCCAGTGGTCGCCCATGCGGCGTTCATGAGCGACGAGTCGGTGGTGAAGGAATTCCTCGAGCAGGTAGCCCGGTTCGGATTCTCGTTCGTCGAAGGCGTGCCGGGCACGCCCGAGGCCACCCAGGCAGTCGCGGCCCGGATTGCCTACACACGCGAGACCATCTTCGGCGGCTACTGGGACTTCACGGCGAACCTCGAGCACAAGGACACCGCCTACACCAGCATGGCGATCGGGCCGCACACCGACGGCACCTACAGCTTCGATGCACCCGGCTACCAGATGTTCCACTGCCTGGCGGCGGAGTGCAGCGGCGGGGAGAACGTGCTGATTGATGGTTTCCGCATCGCCGAGATCATGCGGCGTGACTCGCCGGAGGACTTCCGGCTCCTCACCGAGGTCGCCATTCCGGGGCAGTACATCGACGCGGGGCGGGGAATTCACCTCATGGCGCGCCGGCCGCTGTTCCGCCTGGACGACTCGGGGGTGCTGGCGCAGTTGAGCTACAACAACTACGACCGCGCGCCATTCACGCTGCCGGCGGCCCGGCAGCGGGCGTTCTACGGCGCGCTCGGGAAGTTCAATGCGCGGCTCGTGGATCCGACGCTGCAGCACCGCCGGCGCCTGCTGCCGGGCTCGGTGCTGTTGTTCGACAACTGGCGCGTGTTGCACGCGCGTGACGCCTACACGGGCTACCGGCGTCTCGCCGGGGTGTACCTCAACAAGGAAGACGTCGAGAGCCGCTTGCGAGCACTGCGCACCAAGGCCGGTGAAGCGGTCTGAGGCGCCGGCCGCGCCCAAATTCCGGCGCGAGCCTCCCGAGGCGCGCCGTGGTGCGCTCGTGGCGGCAACTCTCGCGTGCCTGAAGAAGTACGGCCACGACGGAGTCTCGGTGCGCCGCATCAGCGCCGCGGCGGGCGTCTCGATGGGGCTCATCAATCATCACTTTCCGGGGATCGACGCTCTGGTGGCCGCCGCCTACGACTCGCTGGCGACCCGGCTCCTGGCGCGCAGCCGCGAGCAGGCACTCGCGATGGCCGGCGACCCGGCCGCGCGCCTGCATGGATTCTTCACCGCCTCGTTCACTCCCGAAGCGCTCGATCCCGCGCTGTTTCGCACCTGGCTCGTGTTCTGGAGTCTCGTGCCGCACTCCGATGCGATGCGCGCGGTGCGCGACCGGACGTACGCTGATACGCGTGCGGCGCTGGAAACCCTGCTCGCGCGGCTGCGGCGTTTGCCCGGGGTGCCGCCTTTCCGGGTGCGCCCGGCGGCGATCGGACTCTCGGCGCTCATGGATGGGCTGTGGGTCGAGCTCAGCCTCAACCCGACGAGCTTCGAGGCCGCCGAAGCGATCGCGCTGTGCGATGACTGGGTGCAGGCTCTCGGCAGCGGCGCTTTCCCTGGACTGCGGGCGGTGAAGCGCGCGAGGACCCCGGCTGCAGCGGCAGCCGGAGCCTGAGCCTCCCTCAGCGGGGCGTGTCGCCGAGAAAGTCCGTCAGCGCCTGAAAGTAACCCGGGAAAGAGCTGATGTCAGTGTGAGTTGCGCCGCGCACCAGCACTGCAGCTGATCCTGGGCGAGATCAAGCAGCGCACACACCGCCGCGTAGAGCACCGCGAGCAGGACGCCGAGGTACAGCAGGACTTTCACCGGCGGCGCGAAAGCTCAGTGCGCCACACGCCGCCCGAGGTTCTGATCGAAGAAGTCCGCCGCCGCGGCGTAGGCACGCAGCCACGAGGCGTGACGCAGGAAGTCGTGGATCTCATCCGGGATCACGAGCTCGGAGTACGGCACGCCCTGCTTGCGCAACGCCTCGGCGAGGCGCACAGACTCCGAGAAGGCGACGTTGTGGTCGTCGTCCCCGTGGACCAGGAGCACGGGTGAGCGCCAGCTTGCCAGCGAGCTGATCGGGGAAGCGGCGAGTGCCGTCGCGAGCGTCGCGGGCGGGATGTCCGGCTCGTAGAACGGGGCGTCGTTGCGGATGGCGAGCGCCCAGTGGTACCAGTCGTGCACACCGTGCATGTCGACGCCGGCCTTGAAGAGGTCGGAATTGCGCGCGAGTCCCAACGCCGTCATGTAGCCACCGTAGCTGCCGCCCCACAGCCCGATCCGCTCCGGGTCGACGTCCGGGCGGGCGCGCAGCAGCTCGGCCGCCGCCAGCAGGTCGTTGTACTCGCTGGCCCCGGCCGCCCCGGTTCCCTCGGCCTCGCGGAAATCCAGTCCGTAGCCGATGCCGGCGCGATAGTTGAGAGCCAGCACGACATAGCCGCGACTCGCCAGGTACTGATTGAAGGCGTAGGCGTTGCTGTAGTAATCCATGTAGTGCCAGCCGGCGAGCATTTGCCGGATCGGCCCGCCGTGCATGAACACCAGGGCGGGGTGCCGCTCGCCGCGGCGCCCATCGCGCGGCACGAACAGCTGCCCGTGCGCGGCGATGCCCGCGCGCATCGGCAGCTCGACCGACACCGGATCAACGAGCGCGGCGGCGGGGAAGTCACCCGGCAGCCCCTCGGCCATCAGGTCGATAGCCGTCCTGCCGCCCGCGAGCACTGCCGCGTGAGCGGTGATGCGCGCGTCCGAGTGCAGGAAGGCGACGGAGGTGCCGTCGCCGAGCAGGGCGGGCCGGGTCTCGATCGAGGCGCCGCGGGTGAGCTGTTGGAGATGCCCGTCCGCGCTGCGCAGCCGCCACAGATGGCGCCGGTCGATGTCCCCGGCGTTGCTCGCGAACACGATCGTGCCGCCGTCGGCGCTCGCGGTCGCGAACTCGATCTCGAAGGCACCCGGCGTCAGAAGGTGCGCCGCGCCGCCCGCGGCGCGCACGGCGTAAAGATGCAGCCAGCCATCATTCTCCGCCGGGAACACCAGCTGCTCGCCGCTCCAGATCAGCTGTGCACCCGAGCTGAGACCATGAAAGACGCTGCCGGCACCTTGCGGCGCGCGGTAGACCTCGGTGACCTTCTGCTCCGCGAGGCCTGCCACGCGGATGGTCCAGGGGTCGCCCGTGCGGTGGCTGGTGATCCCCAAGCGGTCATGCGTCGAGGGAATACGCAGGAAGGCGATGCGGGTGCCGTCGGGGGACCAGGCAGGGCGCGCATCGAAAGACATGCTCGCATCGAGCCAGCGCAGCGTCTGGTCGGCGAACGTGTACACGCCGATGAGGCTGTGGTCGCCACGCCGGCAGGCGAACGCCAGGCGCCGGCCGTCGGGCGAGAAGCCGAGCGAGTCCACCCGGCCGCGCGTCCTGAAGAGCGGCTCGGCGCGGGCGCCCTCGCGCGGCGCGACGGTGAATACCGCGCCATCGTGCAGGAACAGCACGCGCTCGCCGTCGGGTGAGGCTACCGGCGCGTGTCCCTCGCCGAGCTTCACGGGAGCGCCGCCGCCGAAGTCGACCAGGTAAACCTCCTCAACCGCACCCGTGGGGTCCTGCGTTGGATTCGGGGCCGGCTTGTCCGGGAAGTCGGGGTCGCCGCCGCGCACGTAGACGAGCGCGTCGTGATCTGGCAGGAAGGCGAGCCCCTCGATGGCGAGGCCGTCGTCGGACGCGTAGTGCGTCACGGCACGCGCCGCGAAGCCACCCGCCTTCGGTTGCGCGAGCCACACGTTACGCCGGCCGCGGGCGTTGCTGACCCAGGCGAAGTCGCGGCCCGCGGGAGCCGCGACGATGTCCGCGGCGAACGGTGCACTCAGCACCTGCTCGATGGTGAAACCGGCCGGCCACGCCGCCGCCCAGGGCAGCACCAGGAAAGCGGTCGCCAGCGGCAACGGGGTGCGGTTTGCAGTCATGGGAGCGTCCTTCCGCTTCTGCGGCACACGAGCAGGATCTCGTCGACCCCGGCGGTGGCGATCATGCCGGGCGCCCATCGCAGCTCGCTCTGGAACCACAGGCCGAGGCGCATGAAGACTCGGTTGTACCACCACATGGCGCGCTCGCGGTGGTGCTCGAGCCACCACATGCCGAGGTCGACCAGTCGCGAGGAGCGCGGCTGCATGCCGTACACCGCACTGCGCTCGACCGCAAGCCCGTGACGCGCGAGCTTGGCGAGCAGATCCGGCGGCTCGTAGCGGCGCTTGTGGCCGACCAGGTCGTCGAAGGCGGTCCAGAGCGCGGCATACAGGGGCGCGGAGAGCAGGAGCGTGGCGCCGGGTTTCGCGACCCGCACGAGCTCCGCGAGCGCCGCGTCGTCGTGTTCGACGTGCTCGATGATATCGAGCGCGCACACCAGATCGAAGGTTTCATCGGCAAAGGGCAGCGCTGCGATCGCGCTCACCACCACCTGCGCGCCGCGGGCGCGCAGGCGCGCAACCGCCGGCGGGCTGAGGTCCGCGAACTGTGTGCCCTCGAGCGGCAGCCGCGGCCGCAGCCCCGGCGCAACCTCGAGCCGGCGGCCGCTGCTAGGAAGCAGCCCTGCAACGAGCGGCCAGGTATTAAAGCGCTGCGGCTCGATCAGCCGCGCATCAGACCACAGTCGGTCGTAGAAGCGGCGATTGCGCTCCAGGAGCTCGCGCTCGCTGTCCGAGATCCCGACTTGCATCACTGCGCCACTGGCCGTCGTTGCCGCCCGTGCCGAAGATACCTGAAGAGCGGGTAGGTCACGATGAGCACAGCGACCGCGACCAGGCTCGGGCGGCTGTTGCCGAGCATGAAGGCGATGAGCAGCACGGCGGCGGCGGCCAGCGCGATGCCCGGAATCCAGGGAAAGCCCAGCGCCCGCCACGGCCGCGGCAGGCCCGGCTCGCGGCGGCGCAGAGCGAACAGCGCCGCGCCGCACAGCAGGTAGCCGCAGCCGTTGAGGAATGCCGCGACCGAATACAGGGTGTCAAAACCGCCGATGTTGGCGACCGCGATCGAGCCCGCCGCGCTCAGCCACAGGGCGGCGAGCGGCACGCCGCTGGCGCTCACGTAGCTGCCGACGGGCACGAACAGACCGTCACGGCTCATGCCGTAAAGGATGCGCGGCGCGAGCAGCGTGCAGGTGTTGAGCACCCCGAGCGCCGCGATCGCCGCCAGCAGTGCGACCCAGCTTCGCGCGCTCGGTCCGTACAGCTTGGCCAGCGCGCTCGCAGCCGCGAGCTTGGAGGCGCCGAGCTCCGCGGGAGACAGTACGTGCAGCAGGGCCGCGTTCACGGCGAGATAGATTCCCATGACGAGGAGCACGCCGTAGAGGAGCGCGCGCGGCACGGTGCGGCCCGGATCGGTGGTCTCCTCCGAGAAATAGCAGGGCGCGGTGAAGCCCCCGTACACCTCGAGCACCACCTGCATCGAGACCACGATGGCGGCGAGGCCGCCCGCGTGGAGCGCCGCGCTCGGGCGTGGCGGCGTGAGCGGGGCGGGCCCCGCGACGGTGAACGCCGCCGCCACCAGCGCCGTCAGCAGCAGCACCTTGAGGAGGCTCACCGCCTGCTGCGCGGTGCTGCTGGTGCGCAATCCGAAGGAGTTGAGGGTCGTGAACAGCAGGATGAGGCCGCTCGCAACCAGGGTCTCGTGAGCTGCGAGTGCGGGCCACACTTCGGCGAGAAACTCGCTGCTGGCGATGGCGAGATAGCCGGGCGCCAGCACCTCCACCGCATAGTCCGACCAGCCGCACACCAGTCCCAGGTAGTCGCCGAACGCGCGGCGCACGTACACGTAGAGCCCACCGGCGCGAGGGATGGCGGTGGCCAGCTCCGCGAGCGTGTTGGCCGTCAGCAGCACGAACACCCCAACACCCGCCCACACGAAATAGATGAGCAGCGGGTCCACGAGGCGCCCGGCGGTGGGCCCGGAAGTGCGCATGATGCCGACCCCCACCGTCTCCCCGACCAGCACGGCGACTCCGAAGGCGAGCCCGAGAATGCGCAGCAACCCGCGGCGCGGCGCAACAGCGGCGATCTCACCCGACACCTGCCCCCCCATGCTCATGGACTGGCCTGCATGTATAAGCGATTCGCGCTGTCTGGCATACCCCGTTCGAATGGCGTATCAGCGCCTTGCCACTGGCGCAGGCGCCCGAATCGACCTATGTTCGCCCCGACCACCGACACCCAACGAGGCGCGCCATGGGAGCCCGCATGCCCGGCCGAAATTTCCTGTTCGTCCCCGGTCCGACCAACGTGCCCGACCGCGTGCAGCGGGCCATGATGGTGGCGATGGAGGATCACCGCTCCTCGCGCTTCCCGGAGCTGTCGATGAGCGTCCTCTCCGACCTCAAGAAGGTGTTCAGGACCACCGCCGGCCAGGTGTTCATCTTCCCGTCCTCGGGGACCGGCGCCTGGGAGGCGGCCCTCACCAACACCTTGTCGCCGGGCGACCGGGTGCTGGCCGCGCGCTTCGGGCAGTTCAGCCATCTGTGGATCGACATGGCGCAGCGGCTCGGCTACGAGGTGGAGGTGGTGGAGGTCGAATGGGGCGAGGGCGTGCCTGTCACGCGCTACGAGGAAATCCTCCGGGCCGACAAGCGCCACCAGATCAAGGCGGTACTCGCCTGCCACAACGAGACGGCCACCGGGGTCACGAGCGACATCGCGGGCGTGCGGCGCGCGCTCGATGCCGCAGGCCACCCGGCGCTGCTGTACGTGGACGCCGTGAGCTCCCTCGCCAGTATCGACTTCCGCATGGACGAATGGCAGGTCGACCTCGCGGTGTCCGGCTCGCAGAAGGGGCTGATGCTGCCCGCCGGTCTCGGAATCCTCGGCGTCAGCCCCAAGGCGATCGCCGTCATGGGCGCAGCCGGATCGAAGCGTTGCTACTTCGATCTCGCGGACATGATCAAGGCGAATGCCAGCGGCTACTTCCCCTATACGCCGCCGCTGCCGATGCTCTACGGGCTGCGCGAATCGCTCGACATCATCTTCGAGGAGACGCTCGAGGCGGTGATCTTCCGCCATCACTACCTGGCCGAGGGCGTGCGCGCCGCGGTCACCGCGGGCTGGCGGCTCACGTTGTGCGCCAAGGCGCCGCACTGGTACTCCGATACCGTGAGCGCGGTGGTGGTGCCGCAAGGTATCAACGGCGCGCACGTGATCGACGTGGCGTTTCGCCGCTACAACCTGGCGCTCGGCGCCGGGCTGTCCAAGGTCGCGGGCAAAGTGTTTCGCATCGGACACCTCGGGGATCTGAACGAGCTGATGCTGATGGGAGCGCTCGCCGGGGTCGAGATGGCGATGCTGGATGTCGGCATCAAGATCGCTGCAGGGAGCGGTATCGCCGCGGCGTCCGACTACTGGCGCACGCACGATCGCATCCCGAAGAGGAAGGTCAGCCAGCAGGAGCAGTTCTACGAGTCTCACTCGACGGGCTCCGTGCAGGGCTGAAGGTAGCGCATGAAGCAGCACGTCGTGTTCCTCGATCGCTCCACGCTGCAGGCGAAAGTGCGGCGGCCGGCGTTCGAGCACACCTGGCAGGAGTATCCGGTCACGCAGGCGCAGGAGGTGCTGCCGCGGCTGCGCGAGGCGACCATCGCCATCACCAACAAGGTGGCGCTGCGCGAGGCGACGCTCGGGCAGCTGCCGCAGCTGAAGATGATCGCAGTCGCCGCGACCGGCTACGACCTCATCGACGTTGCCTGGTGCCGGGGGCACGAAATCGCAGTGAGCAACATCCGCAACTACGCCGTGCACACCGTGCCCGAGCATGCGTTTGCGCTGATCACCGCACTGCGACGCAATCTGCTTGCCTACCGCCGCGACGTCGAGAACGGCCGCTGGCAGAAAGTCGAGCAGTTCTGCTTCTTCGATCATCCGATCCGCGACCTGTACGGCGCCACGCTCGGCATCATCGGCGAGGGAGTGCTGGGCCAGGGGACCGCGCACATCGGGCGCGCTTTCGGCATGCAGGTGCTGTTCGCGGACCACGCGCCGCCGAAGGCCCCCGGGCTCACGTTCACCCCGTTCGAGCGGGTGCTGGCGCAAAGCGATGTGATCTCGCTCCATCTGCCGCTCACCGATGAGACGCGCAATTTGATCGGCATCGAGGAGCTGCGCAGGATGAAGCGCACGGCGATTCTCATCAATACGGCACGCGGTGGACTCGTGAACGAGGAGGCGCTGGTGCAGGCGCTGCGCGAAGGGTTGATCGCGGCAGCGGGGTTTGACGTGCTGACCAACGAGCCGCCGAAAGCGGGCAACCCGCTCCTCACGCTGCACCAGCCGAACTTCATCCTGACGCCGCACGTCGCCTGGGCGAGCGACGGCGCGATGCAGTTCCTCGCCGATCAGCTGATCGATAACATCGAAGCCTTCGTGCAGGGAACGCCGCGCAATCTGCTGTGATTGCGCCAGTGGCCCAAGGCGCTGCGGCCCAAGGCGCCGCGGCCCAAGCTGCCCAAGCCCCGCCCGCGCGCGGGCTCGCGGGCGCGGCTCTTCGCGCGTCCGCTGCGCGCGAGGGCCTGAGCGGAAACTTGAAGTCGATCTCACTCTGCAGTACGGCCTGAACGGACCGTCGTCACAGTCACCGCTGGCAGCGGGCGGCGCCTGGGAAAAAGTCCGATCCGCTCACGCTCTGCCGAAGGCGGTGTGCGAAGTACGGCCGCGACGCAAATCGCCCGCTCGTGAAGTCTCAGGGTCCAGACGCTGGATGCGCTGGGGTGGCTTCATGATGACCCTGCTGGCGATGGCGGTATTCTCGACCATGGACGAGGCGGCAATCGATGCGCTCAAGCGCGCAGCCGACCGGTGCGACCCGAATTACGAGTGTGGCGGCGTGGTGCGGCGAGTGGCGGGCGGGTTCGAGGCCTCGCAGCTCTCCACGTCCTACAAGCCCTTCGGCGTGGATCTGGAGCTGTTCTACGGCCCGGACGTGGTGGCGGACTTTCACACCCACATCTGCTCGATCCACAACAAGGCGTTCGCCGACTTCTTTTCCACCGCCGATGCGATCGCCAACCAGGGGCTGCACACGGTCGGCTACATGCTGAGCCGGTGCGACTGGAACATCCGCCGCTACGACCCCGCGCAGGATGATCGCGACGACGAGGAAGTCGACTTCCGCAGCGGCCGCGTGATCTACCTGACCATTGGCCACATCGTCGGCTGGGTGCCGCCCGACCCCGGCGAGGAGCTCGTGGCCGCCGCCCGCCCGCGGTTCAAGGAATTGTGGTAACGATCCACTAAGGGTCGCCGCCGCGCCGCAGATTCCCCTTGTTTGAGCCGCGGCGCGCAAGCGCGCGTATGATGGCGGTGCAACGCGCGGGCACCTCGAGGATGTGAACACCGCTCTTCCACCGTTACTGCGCATGAGCGCGGCGCAGCTCGCCGCTGCGATTCGTTCCCGCTTGATTTCCTGCGAGGAGGTGATGAAGGCCTGCCTCGGGCAGATCGAGCGGCTCAACAGCAAGGTCAACGCCATCGTGTCGCTGCGGGAGCGCGATGTGCTGCTGCGCGAGGCCCGCACGCGCGACTCACAGCTCGCGGCGGGGCAGTACCTCGGGCTCATGCACGGCCTGCCGCACGCGGTGAAGGATCTCGTAGCGACGCGTGGCATCCGCACTACGCACGGCTCGCCGCTGCTGGACACGATTGCGTCCGAGGACGCTATTTTCGTCGAGCGGCTCAGGAACCACGGCGCCATTCTCATCGGCAAGACCAACACCGCGGAATTCGGGCTCGGCTCACAGACTTACAATTCGCTGTTCGGCACCACGCGCAACGCCTACGACCAGAGCCGCACGTCCGGGGGCAGTAGCGGCGGTGCGGCCGTCGCGCTGGCGCTGCACATGGTGCCGGTAGCCGATGGCAGCGACATGATGGGCTCGCTGCGCAATCCGGCCGCCTATAACAACGTATTCGGGTTCCGGCCCTCGATAGGGCGCGTACCGGTCGCCGGCGCAGAGCTCTTCCTCGCGCAGCTATCATCCCCGGGGGCGATGGGGCGCGACGTCACCGATGTCGCCATGCTGATGAGCGTCATGGCGGGAGCCGATCCGCGCGCACCGCTGTCGATAGAGCAGGACCCTGAGGTTTTCTCGCAGTCGTTGCCGCGCAGCTTCGCCGATACGCGCCTCGGATGGCTGGGTGATCTGGGCGGTCACCTGCCGTTCGAGCCGGGGCTCCTCGAGCTGTGCCGGCAATCGTTCAAGGACTTCGAGGGGCTCGGTTGCAAGGTGGAGGAGACGCATCTGCCGCTGCCGCCGGGGCAGCTGTGGGACGCCTGGGTGAAGCTGCGGCAGTGGTTGACGGCCGGTGAGCTCGGGCACCTGTATCGCGATCCGGCCACGCGCTCGCGGATGAAGCCCGAGGCGCAGTGGGAAGTGGCCGGTGGCCAGGGGCTCAGCGCGGCGGATGTCTACGCGGCTTGCGCCGCGCGCTCGCAGTGGTTCCGGGCCGCCCAGGGTCTTTTCGCGCAGTTCGACTACCTGCTCAGCCCGAGCGCCCAGGTGTTTCCTTTCGACGCCAACATCCACTGGCCGAAGAGCATCAACGGGGTTGCCATGGACACCTACCACCGCTGGATGGAAGTGGTGGTGCCCGCCAGCCTGCTCGGGGGTCCGGTGCTCGATGTGCCGGTGGGATTTGGAGCACAGGGTCTGCCGATGGGCATGCAGATCATCGGCCGCCACCGCGCGGACTTCGCGGTTCTGCAGCTCGGCTACGCGTACGACCAGGCGACCCGCTGGGTGAGCAAGCGGCCGCCGCCGCTGCTCGCCGGCCTGCCTCCCCAAGAGCTGATCCGATAGAATCGCGTCGAAGGGGGGATTCACGATGAAAGCATTCACTGTCGCGGCGGCTGCCGTGGGCTTGTGGGCAGGCGCGAGCCTTGCGACGGCGACTCAGGCTCCGACGGTGCGTGACCTTGCACGCCAGGTACGCCTCGGGGATCCGCGGCTCTCGCCCGACGGCAGGACGGTCGCCGTGGTCGAGACGCGCGCCGCCCTCGACAGCGACGAATTTCATTCGGAAGTTCTGCTCGTCGACCTGGCGAGCGGGCAGATGCGGCCGCTGACACGCGAGCGGCACCACGCCGGCTCGCCGCGCTGGTCGCCCAGCGGTGACCGCATCGCATTCATCGCGCCCGACGCGGAGAAGCACGCGCAGCTGTTCGTGCTGCCGATGAGTGGCGGGGATGCAGTGCAGCTCACCCAGGGCAAGGATGGGGTCTCGCAGTTCGCCTGGAGCCCCGACGGCGCGAGCATCGCGTATGCGACCGCGGACCCGAAGCCCGACCTCAAGGGCGAGGACAAGTACCGCACGGCGTTTCGTGTCGACAACGACGACTTCACGATCTCGGAGGCCGTGCGTCCCACGCATCTTTGGCTGATCCCTGCACAGGGCGGGGACGCCAGACGGCTGACCAGCGGCACCTGGTCGCTCCCCTCCAGTCTTCCTCCGGGACCGCCCTCATCGCCGATCTCCTGGTCGCAGGACGGCAAGAGCATCGTGCTCGTGCGCCAGGAGACGCCCTCGACCGGCGATCAGCTGTTGGCGCGCATCCAGGTGCTGGATGTCGCGAGCGGATCGATTCGCTCACTGACGGGCGAGACGCGACTGGAGGGTTACCCGAAGGTGTCACCCGACGGGACGCGCATCGCGTACTGGCGCAACCGCGACGCGCATGCCTGGGAATTCCAGGACGTGTGGCTCGCGCCGTTCGCGGGCGGAGCCGGCCACGACCTGAGCGCACACCTCGAGGCGAACGTATTCGGAACCTGGTGGGCGAAAGACGGGCGCTCCCTGGTGGTCGGCGGGAATACCGGCACGACCGTGGGGCTGTGGCGCCTCAGCCTGGACGGCTCTGCCGAACGGATTCCGCTCGCGGGCGTCATGCCCTCGAACGGGTACTGGCTCGACCTCGACGTCGGGGCCGATGGGCAGATCGTGTTCGTCGGTCAGACCAAGACCGATCCTTCAGAGCTCTACCGGATTGGACCCGGTGGAGGCGCCGCCGCGGTGATCACGCACGAGAACGCGGCGCTCGCAGATCTTGCCCTGGGTGCCACCGAGACCGTGACCTGGAAGGGGCCGGGCGGGCGAACGCTGAACGGCGTCGTCACCTACCCGGACGGCTACCGGCAAGGTCATCGTTACCCGCTGGTGCTGTTGGTGCACGGGGGACCTAACTCCGCCTCGCGCGAGCGCTTCAGCCTGCTGCCGCAGCTCATGGCGGCACGCGGCTGGCTGGTGTTCGAACCGAACTATCGGGGCAGCGACAGCGACGGCAACGCGTTCTACGCCGCGATCTATAAGGATGCGGGTCAGGGACCCGGCGAGGATGTGATGTCGGGGGTCGAATACCTCAAGAGCCGCGGCCTGATCGATCCGGCACGCATGGCGGTCAGTGGCTGGTCGTACGGCGGATTCATGACTACCTGGCTCGCAGGGCACTACCCCGTGTGGAAGGTCGCAGTGGCGGGCGCCGCCGTCACCGACTGGGTGCAGATGTACGACTTGTCCGACGGCAACGTGACGCAATCCGAAGCCACCGGCGCGTCCCCCTACGTGGGCGATGGCATGGCGATCAATCGCCGGCAATCACCCTCGAGCGCAATGACGAAGATCAGGGCGCCGACACTCATCATGTGCGACACCGGCGACTTTCGCGTGCCCATCACCCAGTCCTTTGGACTGTATCGGGCGCTGAAGGATAACCACGTCACCACCGAGTTCTACGCGATCCCGGTGGGAGGTCATTTCCCCGGCGATCCACTGCGTCAGATGGACGTCTACCAGCGCTGGGTCGAGTGGCTGCAGCGATTCCTGTAGCCCGCGGCTCAGGGGTTAACTGAAGGGGAACTATCCATGCCGACCCATACGGTCCGACTTCATCGCGTACTGCGCGCTCCGCCGGAGAGGGTCTATCGCGCGTTCCTGGATCCGGACGCCATGGTCAAATGGCTGCCGCCGAACGGGTTCACGGGCAAGGTCCATGAAATGGACGCCCGGGTCGGCGGCCTCTACAGGATGTCGTTCACCAACTTCACCACGGGTAGCAGCCACTCCTTTGGCGGGAAGTATGTCGAGCTGGTGCCTGGCGAACGCATCAGCTACACGGACCGCTTCGATGATCCGAACCTCCAGGGCGAGGTCCGCGTGACGATAGCGCTGAAGAAGGTTGCTTTTGGAACCGAGCTCAATGTTGCGCAGGAAGGGCTGCCCGAGGTGATTCCGCTCGAGGCCTGTTATCTCGGCTGGCAGGAATCGCTCACCCTGTTGGCAAAGCTCGTGGAAGCGCAGATTCCCGACTAAAGCCGCGCCGATCGCAGCCGTGCGCGTCGGCTCAAGACTTCAGCGTCGGCGCGGCCCGCCGTAGTTGCCACCGCCACCGGCTGGCCGCTGACGATCCTGTGCTTCGCTCACCTTCAGTGACCGGCCCTCGAAGTCGGTGCCATTCAGCGCCTGCATGGCGCGGGATGCGTCGGCATTTGCCATCTCGACGAAGCCGAAGCCGCGCGGACGACCGGTGTCGCGATCGGTGATCAGGGAGACCTTCTCGACGGTTCCATGCGTGGCAAACAGCGCGCGCACGGCCTCATCGGTCGCGGTGAAGGGAAGATTTCCGACATATAGTTTGGTCACTGCAGAATACTCGCGAAATAAGAAAGAACTGACATTTACGAGCCGAGCGCAGACTACCGGATTTCCTGACACCCTGCTCGTGTTTTGCAGTTCTGCAGGCGCGCTCAGGGGTCGCGGTGATACGTCGCCGTGACCTTATAGATCAGGCGCAATTGACAAGGTTGCTTCGAGGCACAATCCCGCGGGCGCATGCCGGCGCACTCCAGCATTCCCGCCGCGTGATGTGCGGGATCTGCCAGCGCCGCATTCACCGCGCTGGTGAGGTCGAAGTGTCCGTCGCAGTCGGCATAAGGACAGGGAAACTCGAAAAACGCCTGTGCCGGCGGATGCAGTATGTGCGACTGGAGTGTGGGTGCCTTGGTGCTTGAGCTTTCGAACTTCAGCTCGAGGCGCAGATGCTGCACGGCTGGAAACGCGACACGCAGGGCCACCGCGGCAGCCCGGTCGCGACGCAGCCGGTCCATGCGCTCCTGGCGAGCGGCGGCGCTGGAACGGGTCAGGGTCATGCGCCGCTCCCGGGAGTGCCTCCGGATGTCGGATCCGACGGAGCAACTGCTGCGTCCGACTGGGTTGTCTCGGCGTTTCCGCCGCCAGCATTTGGCCGCGCCGACCGCCGCTGCTGCTTTTCCTGCTGACGCGCTCTTCGGGCCAGTTCTTTCTGTTTTCTTGCGTGATGGTAGTTCGGCTTGGCCACGAAGGGTTCCTGCTCGCTGAGCGCCTCCCCGCACTTTACTCCACAATGGGCCGCTTGAGGTGGGTCATGGGCCGTCAGGGGGGCGCGACTGTCGGTCCGGCTCCGTGAGCTTGCCGGCGTATGCTCGCAGGCATTCCGATGAACACACGACGGCCGGTGGATGCTGATCATTCATCGTCCCGGCGTTTGGATGCTGCGTGACACGCAGGTGCGGGCGCGGTCGACGGCCGTCTTCGTACCCGATGTCGCGTTCACAGACATCGCAAGTCAGCACGAGGATCTGCTCGGCAGGCTGGAAAGCTCCGGTCTTGCGATACCCCATGGACATCTCCTGCAGCAGTCTGCAGATGCGCAGCTGCCGCTGAAGGTGTCCGGTGCGTGGCTGCAAGCGCCACCGGATAGAACTTGAGAGTGAGCGGAAGCGCGTTCCGTTCCGTTTCTGCGGCGCTCCCGGGGTGGCCACCCGGCGGAATGTGCGCGCCTGTTGCAACCGTAACACGGCGTACGCTGCGCTGCTCGCGTTTCGCAGCGCGTCATCGGCGCTGCGGCCGTCGATCGGTCAGCTCGCGTGTGGTCCTGCGCCGGCCTCGAGGTCCAGGACGATACGCACCAGCTGCGCGAGAGAGGAGGCGCCCATCTTCTCCATGACGCGGGCACGGTGAATCTCGACGGTGCGCTGACTGAGCCCCAGTTCCGCCGCCATGACCTTGTTGGCCTTGCCGCTCGTTACCAGGGCGAGTACTTCGCGCTCGCGGGATGTCAGCGAGTCATGCCGTTCGCGAAAGTAGCTGCGCTGACCGAACGCTTCGCGATTCGTGTGGTCCTTTGCCAGCGCACGCTGGATGCGGTCGATCAGATCCTGATCATGAAAGGGCTTCTGCAGGAAATCGAAGGCCCCTTGCTGCATGGACTCCACCGCCATCGGAATGTCCCCGTGGCCGGTGATGAAGATCACGGGAATCACGGCGCCGCGCAGGTTCAGCTGCTGCTGCAGCTCCAATCCGCTCATGCCGGGCATGCGCACGTCCAGGACCAGACAACCCGGCTGCTGCGGGTCGTAGTCCGCGAGAAACTCCTGCGCGGAAGGCAACACGGTTGCGGTCAAGCCCACCGATTTCACCAGCAATCGCAGCGAATTTCGCACGGCTTCGTCGTCATCCACTACGAACACGATGGGCGAGCGCTGTTTCATGTTTCATCCCCGAGCCGCAGGGGAAACCGCAAAGTGAAGCAGGCACCGAGCGGAACGTTCGGGCGATAGTCGAGGGCTCCGTGGTGCCGACGCATGATTGTACGACCGATCGCGAGGCCGAGGCCCGGAGCGTCGGGCCTGGAGGTACAGAACGGATCGAACAGGGTGGGGACGAGCCCCGCGGGAACCCCGGGGCCGCTGTCGCAGATGGCGACTTCCAGGCTCCCATCAGCGGCACAGGAGGTGCGCACGGTGATCTTGCGCGGCTCTGCGGTGCTGCCCGCCAGCGCCTCCACGGCGTTGTGCACGAGTTCGAGTACGACCCGCTGGATCTGTGCCTGGTGAACGCGCACGCGCGGCAGGCCGTCACCGAGCTCGATCTGGTATTGCAGCTGGTGGCGCCTGATGTCCGGCATGACCAGGTCCGTCAGATCCCCGATCAGCGCGTTGACGTCGGTCGGCTCGAGCTGGCCGTCGGGATGGCGGGCAAGTTCGCGCAGCCGGCGAATGATGTCGCCGGCACGCAGCGCCTGGGCGGTGATTTCCTTCAGCGCGCCACGAACCTCCTCATGGTCCGCATCCGCCCTCGCCAGCAGCCGGTCGCATGCCTGAGCGTAGTTGGCGATCGCCGCCAGCGGCTGGTTCAGCTGGTGGGCGATCCCGGACGCCATCTCAGCGACAGTGGCCAGTCGGGACACGTGCCACAAGCGCTCCTGGAGCCGACGCGCCTGCGCCTCGTTGGGGCGTCGGCGCGTCATATCCTGGATGAAGCCGACGAACCGCGGCGGCTCGGTCTCGAGCAGCGCACCGACCGAGAGGAGTACGGGAAAGATGCTCCCGTCCTTGCGCCGGGCGCTCACCTCGCGGGCCTTGCCGATGATGTGCGGAACGCGCGTCGCGAGGTACCGCGCCAGATGCCCCAGGTGGGCGGTGCGGTCCTGCTCGGCCATGAGCAGGGTGACATTGCTGCCGAGCAGCTCCCGCGCACGGTAGCCGAACAGCTGCTCAGCGGCGCGGTTGAAGCCCAGGATGCGACCGAGATGGTCGATCAGCACGACCCCGTCGAGCGCGGCGTTCAGCAGCTTGCGAACTTCGTCATTTGGCTCGGTGAGGGTCGGCACGCCGTTACCGCTCATGCCTTCATTATGTTCTATGGCCGCGCTGTGGGCACGGGCGTGCCTCCGAGTGCGAAATAGAGCCGCGCGGTATCCAGCAGGCGCTGGGCTTTGGCGCGTGACAGGCCGAGCTCTGCCTGTGCGCTGGAGCGCTCGGCATCGAGCACGTCGAGCACGCCGGAGTTGCCGACCGCGTAACTGCGTCGGGCGAGCTCGAGCGCAGCGCCGGCGGCCTGCGCCGCCGCGCTTTGCGCCTGGAACTGATCGGCGTCATTGGAGATGGCCTGCAGGCGGTCGGCCACTTCGCCGAAGGATTTGAGAATCACCTGCCGGTAGCTGGCGAGCGCGGCCTGGTAGCCGTCGATTGCGGCGCGGCGCTCGGCGCTGAGTCGCCCGCCGTTGAACAAGGGCTGCGTGAGATTCGCGGCGATGGCCCAGGCGGCGGCCACGCCATTGAGCAGATTGCCCGGCGTCAGAGCCTGCTGCGTGAGGGTGCCGGTGAGGTCGAGCTGCGGATAAAGGTTGGCGGTCGCTACGCCGATGGCGGCGCTTGCCCCGTGCAGCTGTGCCTCAGCGGCGAGTATGTCGGGTCGGCGATGGACGAGCTCGGAAGGCAGGCTGGCCGGAATCTCGGCGGGCAGCGCAAACTCATCCAAAGCGAGCTCGGGCGGGGTCCAGTCCGCCGGCGCGCGCCCGACCAGGACCGTCAGCGCGTGACGGGCGGTGCTTTCCTGCTGATGGAGTCCGGGGAGCGATGTCCGGTCGGTTGCGAGCTGCGTCTGGGCGGCCAGCAATTGTGTGCGTGTGCCCGAGCCGTCATCGAGCGCCGTCTGCACCAGGGCGACGTTGCGCTCGTCGTCGGCGATGATGCCCTGCACGACCTTGATCTGGGCACGTACCGCGGCAGCCATCAGCGCCTCGGCTGCGACATTCACCGTCAGGGAAAGATAGGCGGCATGCAGCTCCTGCGTGCGATAGGCGGCGTACGCGGCGCGCTCCTCGAGTGCGCGTCGCGCGCCGCCGGACAAGTCCAGCGGAGCGCTGACGGAGGGCCCGACCGTGTAGTACGTGAAGGGCGGTATGGTGATGTCGAGCGGTCCGAAGAGCGCGCTGCCGTATTTCTGCCGGCCAGCGCTCGCGCCCAGGGACACTTGTGGCAGGAGCGCGCCTTTCGCGGCACTTACCTCCTCTTGCGCCTCTGCGACCCGCATCCGCGCCGCCGCAATGTCCTCATTGTCGGCAATCGCGAGCCTCACGAGGCCCTCGAGCGCGGGTGAATGGAATTGCGCCCACCAGTCCCCTTCGAGCTTCGCGCCGAGCGCGAGCTGCTGATCCGCCGGCGGCGGGGCGTCGTACGATGCGGCATAGGCCGGCGCCGCGTGCGTTTGCGGGAGTTTGAAATCCGGGCCGACTGCGCAGCCGCAGACCGCCAGGCTGCACAGTATCGCGGCTAGTCCGGCGCGGCTCATTCGGGCACCGCGGGCCGGGCGCCCGCGGTCGGCGGGACACCTCGGATCATGAGGAGAAACGGGATGGTGAGGAGCGTGAGCACCATCATCAGCTTGAAATCATCGAGGTAGGCGATCATCGCGCTCTGGTTGGTGATCAGCCCGTTGAGCGCGAGCAGTCCCGCCGTGGAACCGACGTCGACGTGCGCGGCGCTGGCGGCGGGGTTGCCGGCAATGTTGAAGGGCGTAATGTGCTCCGCGAGCGAGGCGTGCACACGCTGGATATTCTGCGTCAGCAGGAACATCACCACCGAAATCCCGACCGAGCTGCCGACATTGCGCAGCAGGTTGAACAACGCCGTGCCCTCGTTGCGCAGCGTGGATGGCAGCGTGCTGAATGCCACCGTCGAGAGCGGCACGTAGACCAGGCCGACACCGATACCCTGGAAGATGCCGGAAATGATGATGGGCCACACTCCCATGTACAGGGAAAACTGCGTCATCTCCCACAGGGAGTACGCGGTGAGCGCGAGGCCGACCGCCATGACCACGCGGGCGTCGAAATGCGCGATCAGGCGCCCGACGATGATCATCCCGAGCAGCGTGCCGAAGCCGCGCGGGGCGGTCACGAGGCCAGTGAGCACCACGGGATACTGCAACTGGTTCTGCAGCATCGGCGGCAGCAGCGCCAGAGTGGCGAACAGCACCACGCCGATCATGAGGATGAAGACGTTGGAGGCGAGGAAGTTGCGGTCCTTGAACAACGCGGGCTCGAGGAACGGGCGAGCGCTGGAGAACATGTGAACGATGAACAGATAGAACGCCACCCCGCAGATGAGGGCTTCGGCGATGATCTCGCGCGAAGAGAACCAGTCGAGCAGCTGCCCGCGGTCGAGCAGCAGCTGCAGCGACCCGACGCCGAGACTGAGGGTCGTGAAGCCGAAGAAATCGAAGTCCGAGGCCTTGGTGTTGCGACTCTCGGGCATCGTCGCCAGGAGGCCAAAGTAGGCGAGGGCGCCGACCGGCAGATTGATGAAGAACACCCAGCGCCAGCTGTAGTTCTCGGTGAGCCAGCCCCCGAGTGCCGGCCCGAGAATGGGACCGAGGGTGACGCCGATCCCCCATATGGACATAGCGCGGCCGAAATTCTGGGGCGGATTGATGTCGAACAGCACGGCCTGCGACAGGGGTACCAGCGCGGCGCCACCCACTCCCTGCAGGAAGCGAAACAGCACGATCTGGGCCAGGGACTCGGAGAATCCGCACAGCGCGGAGGCCGCGGTGAACACGACGATCGAGATCAGGAAGACCCGGCGGCGTCCGAATTTGCTTGCCAGCCATCCGGTGAGCGGAATGGTGATCGCCGCTGCCACAATGTAGGAGGTCAGCACCCATCCCATCTCGTCCTGCGTGGCGGACAGCGCACCCTGCACCCGCGGCAGGGCGACGTTGGCGATGGTCGTGTCGAGAGCCTGCATGATGGTCGCCAGCATCACCGAGACGGTGATGAGGCCGCGGTTGGGGACCGGCACGAATGGCGGCTCTTCGGGCAGCGGGCCGTCGGGAACCCCGGCCATCGGCTACTCCCAGAAGCGCAGGGAGCGGTGATGGGCGGTATCGACCTCCGCCACGACGCTCATGCCGGCCGCGAGCGGCACATCGGCCTGACCGGGATCGATGGAGAGCCGCACCGGCAGCCGCTGCACGACCTTCACCCAGTTGCCGGAGGCATTCTCCGCGGGCAGCAGGGAGAAGCTCGAGCCCGTTCCGGGACTGGTGCTTTGCACCTTGCCGGCGAAGGTTCGCCCGGGGAACGCGTCGATGTGCAGGGTTGCCCGCTGGCCGGGGCGCATGTAGGCGAGATCGGTCTCCTTGAAATTCGCCTCGACCCACACGTCGCGTTGCGAGACGAGCGCGAACAGCGCTGCGGCGGCGCTGATGTAGTCGCCGGCCTGCAGCTGCTCGACCTTGGTGACGATTCCGTCGATCGGCGCCCGCACCACGGTGTAGGAAAGGTTGAGCCGGGCCCGATCGAGCGCCGCCTGCGCCTCACGCACCGCGGGGCGGCTGTCGAGGGGCGCGGAGTCATCCCCGCCGAGATCCGCAAGTGCGCTGGCGGCCTGTTGAACGGAGGCGGTCAGCTCCTCGCGCGCCGCATCCAGGTCGTGCAGCGCCTGATCGAGCTGGGCGCGCGATGCGATGCCGTCCGCGGCCAGCTTCTTCTCGCGCTCGAAATCTCTCTGGCGGTAGCTCAAGGTATCGCGGGCGGCCTTTTCGTTGGCCCGGCGCTGGCGGTAGGTCGCCGCCAGCGCCTGCATCCTCAGGCGCGCGCCGGCGAGCTGCGCCTCGGCGTCCTCGACGGCGATCCGAAAGGGGCGCGCGTCGAGCGTGACCAGGACCTGTCCGACGCGCACCGGCTGATTGTCGCGCACCTCGACCGAGCTGACGCGTCCTGAGACGTTGCAGCTGATGTTCACCTGGGCCGCCTGCAGATAGGCGTCATCGGTGGACACGTAGCGTCCCCCGGTCAGATAGACGATCAAGGCGAGAACGGCGATCAGCGCCGGGCCGCCGAT
Organism: uncultured Gammaproteobacteria bacterium; assembly: GCA_963713175.1. GTDB lineage: Bacteria > Pseudomonadota > Gammaproteobacteria > Steroidobacterales > Steroidobacteraceae > 13-2-20CM-66-19. The sequence continues at coordinate 528,344 of CAVQKW010000006.1, forward strand.
CAAGAGGAGCCTACGGTGTCGGCCGAGCCAGCCGCTGGTGCGCGACGCGGCGGGTTCTTCGGGTTGCGCCATGACAGCCTATATCGCGCATTGCCGTGCCCGGAACAATACCTCACAATAAAATAGTTTATTCGACTGGAGCACATAATGAAGGGGGGCGAGTTCGCCGAGCTGAACGCCTTCGTCGCGGTCGCCGAGCGCCGCAATTTCGCCCGCGCCGCGGCGCACCTGCGGATCACTCCGCCGACCATCAGCCAGACGATCCGCTCGCTCGAGGCGCGGCTCGGCCTGCGGCTGCTGAACCGCACCACGCGCAGCGTCTCCCTGACCGATGCGGGCGAGCGACTGTTGGCGCGCATTCGTCCCGCCATCATGGAAATGGGCGCCGCCGTCGAGGACCTGAAGGAGCTGCGGGACACGCTCTCCGGGACGCTGCGGCTGAACGTCTCGAGCGTCGCGGCCCAGATCGTTCTTGCGCCGGTGCTCGGGGCATTCCTCGCCGCTTACCCCGCGATCACGCTCGATATCACCGTGGACGACGGTGTCAGCGACACCTCCGGCGGGCGATTCGATGCGGGCATCCGGGTCGGGCGGCGCGTCGCGCGGGACATGCAGATCGCGCGCGTCAGCGAGCCGTCGCGCCTGATCGCGATCGCCGCCGCGCACTACCTCAGGCACCATCCCGCGCCGAAGATGCCGTCGGACCTGCAGCAGCACAACTGCATCCGGCTGCGCAATGCCAACCAGCTGGTCGTGTGGGAGTTTGCCAAGGGCAGGAACCGGATAGAAATGTCCGTGAACGGCTCGCTGATCGTGAACCGCATGGACCTGATGGTGCGCGCGGTGCTGGACGGGATCGGCATCGGCTACACGATCGAGTCGCAGGTCGCGGCGCACCTCGCACAGGGCCGGCTCGTGCCACTGCTCACCGACTGGTCGGCCGGACTGCACAGCTACTATCTGTACTATTCCGGGCGGCGTCATCTCCCGGCACCGCTGAAGGTATTTATCGCCTTCCTGCGGGCGCAGCCGGGGGCGGTCAAGGCTTGAGTCGCGCAGCCTGGGGGCCAGCCGATGGACGCAGCTGCGCAATGTGTGTACAGTCCGCGCCGCCTGCCGTCCTCAAGTGCTCGGTCAGCACCCGGGCGCATCCGATCAACCCTTTGATCAAGCCTCGCATCTGACCGCCACAGCCGTCTTTTTGGCTGTCGGGCGAGCCCGAAAGAGGTTTCAGCTAGATGTCATTCAATGATCTCGGGCTTACGCCCGAGCTGGCGCGTGCCGTGGCCGAAAGAGGCTACACCACCCCGACTCCCATCCAGCGCGCCGCCATTCCGGGGGTACTCGCGGGCCGCGACGTGATCGCCGGTGCGCAGACCGGCACCGGCAAGACGGCGGCGTTTGTGCTGCCGATTTTGCAGAAGCTCGCTGCGCAAAGCGGACGGCTGCCACGCGCACTGGTGCTCACTCCGACGCGTGAACTCGCCGCGCAGGTCGCCGAAAGCGCCCGCGCCTACGGCCGTCACGTCAACCTGCGCACCGTCGTGATCTTCGGCGGGGTGAGCGAGAAGCCGCAGATCGAGGCGCTGCGCAACGGCTGCGACCTGCTGGTGGCGACGCCCGGCCGACTGCTGGATCTCGCTGAGCGAGGCCTGCTCGAGCTCAAGGAGGTGCGCTGCTGCGTACTGGATGAGGCCGACCGCATGCTCGACATGGGCTTCATTCACGCGATCCGCCGGATCCTGAAGCTCCTGCCGCGTGAGCGTCAGACCCTGATGTTCTCCGCGACCTATTCCGCGGACATCCGCGCCCTGGCTGCCCGCTCGCTGCGCGAGCCGCTGGCCGTTGACGTCGCGCCGCGCAACGCAGCCGCCGAGCGCATCGAGCAGCATGTGTATCGCGTACCACAGGAGCACAAGGGCGACCTCCTGGTGCATCTCATCCACAGCGGCAACTGGCGCCAGGTACTGGTGTTCACCCGCACCAAACACGGAGCGAACCGCCTCACGCAGGCGCTGGTGGCAGGCGGGGTGAATGCCGCGGCGATTCACGGCAACAAGAGCCAGGCGGCGCGGGTGCGCGCGCTCAGTGATTTCAAGGAGAATCGCATCACCGCGCTCGTGGCCACCGAGGTCGCGGCGCGCGGTCTGGATATCCGCGAGCTGCCGCACGTCGTGAACTTCGAGCTGCCGAATGTTCCCGAGGACTACGTGCACCGTATCGGTCGCACGGCGCGCGCCGGCGGCAGCGGCGCGGCGATCTCCCTGGTCGCGCCGCAGGAGGCGCCGCTTCTGAAGGACATCGAGAAGCTTCTCGGTCACTCCCTGGCGCTCGCCGCCCTGCCGGCTTTTGCGGCGAGTCCGCCGCGGCGCAGCGCCGCCGCGGCGATGCCGGCGCCCGCCGGTGGCGGGGTGCCGCGCACGGCGGTTTACCGGGCGCAGCCGCGCGGCCATGGCCGTCACCCAAGCCCACGCCGTCACGGGACGCAGTCGGGCTTCTCGCAGGCGCGCCGCATGCGGCCGTGATCGCAGCGGAAAAAGCAGCCGCGTGATGGGGTGTCAGCGAAATATCCGGTAGCCGACGCACAAGTAGTTCGAGCCGCCGTAAACGCCGTTGAAGAGGCCATAGGCGCCGGAGCGGTGATGCACTCTGATGAAGGCTTCGCCCCGCGAATGTTCGCTTGCAGCGAACGTCACCTCCGGGACGACGAAGTTCAGAAGTCGGTTGCCCCTGTGGTTGTCACTGCTGCGAAGCTCCCAGGCGGAGATCCCGGTCACGTAGGACAGGCCGAGAAGGCCCAGACGCACGTTGGTATAGAGAGTCTTGTTCCAGGGAAGGGACGTCCAGCGCACGAAAGGCGCGACGTCAACGTCGAGCTGATTGGCGCCATTAATGCGCTTGCCGACGTCGAACTCCCCCTCGAGTTGCAGCGGCCAGCGCGTCGACTTGTAAAACCGATAGTCGAAGTTTGCGGCGACCAGGTAGCTGTGCGTCAGATCAATGGCCCACGGGCGGACGAACAGCGACAGGAACACGCCCTCGTAGAGTGCGCCCGCATACATCCCGACACTGAACGGACCGCGCTCGCCGTCTGCCGTGTCATCGCTCGCGCTGGTCTGCGCCCTGATCGGCTCGATGACATTCATGGCGATGACGGCAAACAGAAAAATCGCGCGCAGCGACTTTGCAGGCAGGAAATGCGTTCTCTTCATGCTGTCCGTCGCAGCCGCACTGCGCGGCCCCGGGGCATTCTTTCACGGCCATGCGGCGTGGTCACGCTCGGCGCAGGACGGCGGATCGCTCAGCCAGTGGCGGAAGCAGCGCGCCCCGAGCGAATCGGCTCGGGTGGGTCGCCCGTCGAGCATGCTTGCAGCCGTCTTCGCAGCAGCGCCTTCTCCGCGTGAGTGGGAGCTGACGCGCCGAGCACCTCATTCATGGCCACCCGGTAGAGCCATGCGCTCTTGTCGTCCGGCAGCCCCCGTTGAGACCATGACTGCACCGCGCGCAGCAGCGCCGTCTGCACGGCGTCCTCGCACAGCTCCACGCGATGCACGCCGAAACGGCGCGACAGGACCGAAACCAGACGCCCGGACTCGTGGCGGAAGTAGTGTTCCGGCAGCGCGGGCGCCGCAAGCGCGGGCGTCGGTTTGGGATCGACCACGATCTTCAGTACCTTCCCAGCTCCCGGATCTCGACGCTGGCGCCGGGAATCATGTTTATCGGGCATTCCCTGGCGATCTCGATCGCACGCGCGAGCGCGCTCGTCTCGACGAAGGCGTAGCTGCCCATGACTTCCTTGGCCTCGATGAAGGGACCATCGGTCACATTGCCGCCTCTGACCACCGCGCCGCCGGCCTTCAGGCCCTCGCCGGGGATGACCTCCTTCTCGAACTTCGCCCTCCAGGCGGCCCAGGCAGCGTATTGCGCCTGCATTTCCTCGGCGGACGCAGGCGGCGGCGAGGCAGCCGCGCTGAAGCGATAGAGAAACAGAAACTTGCTCTTGGTCGTGGACACGTGTTCCTCCGGGTTTGGTCCCACCGGTCGATCGGCGGGCTCTCCTACCGAAGATGCTCGAGCATGTTCCGATTGGACGCGGCGTCGTACCGATTTTACGCAAACCGGCGACTTAACCGGTGAGGCTGAGAGGCCTCAGCGCGCGCTGCCCGCGGGGTTCGGGGTGTCGAGGTGCTGGGCGCGCTGTTGCACGCGGGCGTTGCGCAGGGCGGTTGGGCAAATTCCCGAAGCGCCTGCGAGTCGGTTTGCCGCACCCGTGGCGATGATCGCCGAAGTGCGATCGGTCTGGAGCGCCTGTACCCGCCAGGTGCCGGCAGCGAGGGTCGCGGACAGCGTCGTCACCAGGACCGCACCGAGCAGGCGCCGCCGTCTGGACAGCGGCGGGCGTGCGAGATTCAGGATGCGCCGGGTGAGCGGGTGAGTGTCCCGCCACGGACTGCGCAGTGCCAGCGCCTCCGCGGGGGCCACCGTTTTCAGTAACGCGGTCGAATAGGCCCGCGCGGACGCCGCTCGGGCGCTGAGGGTCATCGCGTCGCAGGCCAGCTCCTGGTCAAATCGGAAGCGGCTGCTCGCCCAGTGGGCAAGCGGATTGAACCACAGCAGGCAGCGCAGCAGTGTGCACAGGGCATTGGCGAGCAGATCACCGCGCCGCACGTGCATGTGCTCATGCGAAAGGATCAGCTCGCGCTCTGCGTGGGTGTAGCGTCGGTCGAAATCGGCGGGCACGATGACCGTCGGTCGCAACAGCCCCATCACTCCGGGGCTGATGTCCGTGCGGGTCGCGTAGCGCACGCCATCGCGCGCGGTCAGCGCACCGAGGCTGCGAACAAATCGCACTTGAACCAGGGCAAGGCCGAGCGCGCTCAGAACCGCGCCGCAGCCCCAGGCCCACACCACCGGACCCGCCCACGGGGAGATCGCCACAACGAGCGCCGCCAGCGCGTCCCCGGCCTGGGCGAGCAGCGGTTGGCCGCCGTTCACGATGCGCGTCGCGCCGGGCCGCACCGGGATTGCGGCGGCGACCACGACCAGCGGCACGACCATCCACACCCAATAGGTCAGGCGCGCATCAAAGGCCCGGCGCACAGCGACGCGCGCCGCCAGCACCAGGAGGATCGCGCCGCATGAACCGGCACCTGCGGCCACCAGCGCGGAGAGGACTTCACCCATCGCGGTCTTCCAGAGCGGCGACGACGCGCCTGAGCTCCGCGATATCCTCCCGGCTCAGCCGGTGATGCTCGCCGAAGTGTGCGACCAGCGGCGCAATCCGTCCGCCGAACATGCGCTTCAGCAGGCGCTGGCTCTCGACCGACAGCCAGCGCTGCCGCGTGAGCACCGGGGAGTACAGGTAGCGACGGCCGTCCTTCGCGGCCCGCACTGCACCCTTGCGCAGCAATCGCCCGAGGAAGGTCTTGACCGTGGCTTCCTGCCAGTCGGTGCGATTCGCAAGCGCCCGGACCACATCCTCGCACGCCATCGGCAGGCCGGCGCTCCACAGCACCTCCATGACCACCGACTCGGCATCACTGATCGAGGCTGCGCTCGCCATGGTTGCCTGCAAGTTTACGCTTGTAAGCACCGCAGTCAATGCGCCTGCCCCGGGCCGTACCCGCGTACCGCGGCTGTACTCGCGCGCGCAACCGAACATACTTGCAGCCGGGAGCACTTGCGGGAAACACCCATGGACGCAGCCGAGGAAGACTTCATCCCCTACCTGGTACTGGTGCGCTTTGATAAGGACGGCGGGGAGCTCAAAGCGCGCCTGGCCGAATCGGTGCCGATTCTGAAGGAGGTCCTGGCGGAAGTCGGCTCGGTCCAATTCATCGAGATGTCCTACGACGGGTCGATGGTGGCGTTCCTGGTTGCCGCCAATCCGCGCTTTGAAAATCCGTTGCAGTTGCACGGGCACCTGCAGGCACCGCGCTCGCGCAGATCTTCGCCTCTGATCCTGCACGACAAGATCCTCGTCGTCTCGATTGAATATGGAGCCGCCTCTCGTCTGGAGCGTACGACGAGCTGGCTTCGGGAGTGGGGCCTTCTGATGGAGTGACACAGCCCGGGCCGGGCGCAGGCGACCGGGCCCTTCGGCCCCCTGAAGGGCTCAGTTACTTCGAGCGCCGCCACTCCACGCTCGTGCAGTGCCTCTCCTTATTCGCCACGCAAACCAGTTCCGGCCCTCCACCCATAACCAGCGGGTCGGCGAGGCGGTAGAAACTCCACAGGGGACTCTGGTCAGCCGGGCATTGGTCTTTCTCTGGAAAGCTTGTTTCAGCCTGACTGATACAAAAGCGCGGCGGTCCAAGCGCATCGCTCAGGCGGCTGCGGGTAATCCCGTTCAGGGACGAAACGTCCCGCCCCACACAGGGGGAGATGAAGTCCTTGTTCTTGTCGCCGCTGATGGGCACCTCAACGAGGCACTGGCGAAGGGTCTGCAGCAACTCCTTGTGAGCGGCGTCGTTGCGGTAGTTGCCCGGCGTACTACAGGCCACGAGCAGCGCAGTCGCGGCGACAGGGGCGCTCAACAGGAATTGACGGTAACGCGAAGTCATCCATCGATGATGCCACCACTCGCATAAAGAATGAAATCCACGCCGCCTGCGGTGCATCGGGGCACAGGTTCGAGCGATTGCGCGGGTAGCCTCGCTCGCGGTTGAGAGGTGCAGCAGGCAGCCACTTTGATAAGCTTTTCGTCAACCGGGTGAGGACAAGCGAGCCGCAGACCCATGGAAATTTTCGCCCGCAACGACAGCATCTTCTATGTGAAGGACCTGATCTCTCAGGATCTATGCCACAGATGCATTGAACTCTACGAGCACGATGCGGGAAAACACGCCGGCTACACGACCAGCGCCGGGGGAGAGAGGCAGTTGGAAGTTGACGTGAAGGTCAGTACGGACTTAGGTGTCGAACCTGGCGGTATTTGGGCGCCAGTGTTCGCCGAGCTGCACTCGGCCGTGACGACCGTGATCCAGAGTATCGCCGCCCAGTTCTCATCGCTGCAGGTCTCGCCGCTGCAGTGTACCGGTTACAAGATCCAGCACTACAAGAAGAACGAAGGCCAATTCAAATGGCACTTTGATTCGTTTGGCCCGGGCGGGTGGGAACGCCAGCTGGCGGTGATCATTTATCTGAACGCCGTCGAAGACGGAGGCGAGACGTGTTTCCACAAGCAGGATCTGAAGATAAAGCCAGTGGCCGGAGATGCGTTGTTTTTCCCGCCGTTCTGGACCCACATGCACTGCGGTGAGATTCCCAGGTCCGGGGACAAGTACGTCATTTCATCGTTTATCAGGTTCGTGCTTCCGCAGACCGATACCACCGTGACCTAGCGCGGTCGAGCCGCGCGCCCGCCTGCCGGCGGCGCCTCATGCAGAAACCGGCACCTATACAAAGAGATCGCCCCGATTGCTCCAATCGGGGAGAGCTTGCGGGCGCGACACGGCTCCTGCTGAGGGGCGAGTACTCCTACGTCCAAGCTATTGGTTGAGCGGCTGTCATTTCGAGGGGCAGCGGTGGGCGGCTTGATTTTGACGTAGTACTATCATTAGCAGTAGGGAGAGGATCGGCTCGAGATTTCGATCCGAGTCGATTGAGCGCCCGACAAACGACAAAAAACGAGGTGCCAGGATGAAATCCGCGACGTGGGTATCGACCAGGATCGTCTGTTCATTGGTGGCGCTGGCCTGCTTCGGCCTGGCTAACGCGCAGTCGCTCACCCGGCTCAAACCGATCCCGCCGCGAGGCCCGCGGATCAGCGCTGCTGCCATTTCGGCAAGCCCATCGATTGCGGCAAGCGTGTCGACGGCGTCCCCCTGGCAAGCGCTGAACAACCAACCGCCGTTTACTACGAACGACTGTAACGGAGGCTTCCCCGGTGCCGCTAACCCGCTCCTGCTCACCGATGGTTCGGTGATCGTGCAGGACGCGGGTTGCCCGGACTGGTGGCGTTTGACTCCCGACAGCAGCGGCAGCTACGCGAACGGCACCTGGACCCAGATCGCCTCACTGCCGTCCGGGTACTCCCCGCTCTATCACTCTTCCGCCGTTCTGCCCGACGGGCGGGTGATCATCATGGGCGGAGAATACAACGTCGTTGACGGCGTCTTCTTTACTCCCGCCTGGACCGCCCAGGGCGCGATCTACGATCCGATCGCGGATGTCTGGACCTCCGTCGCGCCACCGTCGTTCTTCACCCCGCTGCAAGTCTTTCCGCCCCCGGCCGCAATGACGCAGACGATCGGCGATGCCCAAAGCATCGTCCTGCCCAACGGTGTTTACATGCAGGCGGATTGTTGTACCCCACAGCAAGCGTTGCTCGACACCAAAACGTTGACCTGGACTCCAACCGGCGTCGGCAAGTTCGACGTGAACGACGAGGAGGGCTGGAATCTGCTGCCCAACGGCGAGGTGCTCACCGTCGATGCCTACGTCCCCAGTTCCACATTCCCCTATATGCCGGCGGGCACCAACTCGGAGCTCTATAATTACCGCACGGGGTCGTGGCACAGTGCCGGCAGCACGATCGTCCAACTGTGGGATTCGGGGCTTGACTGCGGCGAGTTGAATGCTCCTTCACCGACCCCCACCTTCGAGGTCGGCCCGGCTGTGCTGCGAGCGGACGGCACGGTCTTTTACACGGGTTCTGACACCTGTGCGACAGGTACGGGCAGCACGGCGATCTATAACTCCTACACGGGGCAATGGCAGCCTGGCCCTATGTTTCCTGAAGTCGACGGCGTGACGGACATCAACATTGCGGACGGTCCGGCCTCGTGGGAGCCGAATGACAAGGTACTGATGATGGCGAGCCCCGAGTTTGGCAATCCACCGTCATTCTTCTTCGAGTGGGACGGGCGGCATCTGAATCAGGTCCCGGGACCTCCGAACGCACCCACCGATGGATCCTACTATGGCAACATGCTGGTGCTGCCTACCGGACAGATCCTGTTCACCGATTTCTCCACCGACATCGAGCTCTACAATCCAACCATCAAGGGCGGTGATCGACAGCTCGAGCGGAGGATTGCACCGCTTGTTGTCTTTGCACCCCCGGTGGTAACTCCGGGCGGCTCCTACCCGATCTATGGCTTTCTCTTCAACGGGGTCACTCAGGGAGCTGCCTATGGTGATGACGTGCAGGCTTCGACCAATTTCCCGCTCGTGCGCATCACTAATCTGAAGACTTCTCATGTCTTCTACAGCCGCACACACGATCACAGCAGCATGGCGGTTGCATCCGATCGGCTGGTGTCGACGCATTTCGACGTACCGGCCGATCAGGAGAGGGGGCTCAGCCGCCTGGAAGTCGTTGCAAACGGCATTGCATCTCAGGCGATCTTCGTAGTCGTCAGATAATCGGTACCAAGCCGTGCAGAGCGGGGAGCGTTGTGCTCCCCGCTCGGTGCCGGCAGCCCTTTGCGTTCCATTCATGGGGCTAAACCGTCGCATCGTCGGCCGCGAGGATTTTATTCGCGCGGCGTGACTCGTCGATTTGGTCGCGATGCGGCCCACAAGTTGGAGCAAGTCTTCGCACCGTGAGCGCGCGCCGCCCAAGGCGCTCGTGTACGCCCCCGCAACCCGGAGGAGCCCGGCGATGAAAATCAGGATCGAGGTGGCCGAACGCGCCGGCTGGTGGCAGGTGAAGGTCTGTGGCCTGCGACATTCCAGATATCGCTCGCAGAGGGCCGCCAGGCATCGCGCGAAGCTGCTCGCGGCGCAGGTGCAGAAGCTCAAAGTACAGGCACGCAGCAGGGCAGGCCGTATGCAGCTCGGGCAGCGCCTGCGCGTCGCGCACTGCGAGTTGTATTGCATACGAACACTGTTGCGCGGGCGACGCTGACCGCAACGCCTGGTCGCGTACCGGTGTGCACTATTTTCCGGCGGCGCTCGCGCCGGCTTATTTGCGCGTCCCGTGGCTTGGCGGTGGTGCCCTGTTCGGTCGGCTGGGAGCTAGTAGAGTTGTCGCCGGCGCAGTAGGCTCCCCGAAGTTCTCAAGCGGAGAGAGATCAATGGCGATCAAACGTCCGACCAAGAGCCGGGGTACGCCCGCACGTAAGCCGGTGACCTCAGTAGCCGTGCGTCATGTGGACCTCATGTCGAAGCCGCAGATGGTTCCAGGGAATCGTTACGTGGGATGGTTGTGTAAAAATCGCTCATGCGGAACACTGATGGCCATTGCAGTCCCCCCGGCCGGAAGCAAGGCGGCCGTACCGGAATTCGACGATCAATTGACGGCGATGAAATGCCCGCATTGCGGCGATGAAGACCTATATCGGTGGAGCGCTCGGAGTGAACACGAGTACACGGTGAAAGGTGCGGGAGGCTAGGACGCGGGCATGCAAGCGACCCGTGAGGAGCAATTGTTGGCCGGGGTCGTTGCCAGGACGTTGATGTGTACAGGTCAAATCAGCACCGGGCCGTTCGTCGCAGGTTCAGACACGGCAAGGAGCGTGACCCATGGCGAAAATGATCGTCGGTGCCATGGCTTCCATGAAGGGCGCCATGCAGTCACGCGGATCCTTCCAGTGACCCCCATCATTACCGCCTTTGCACGGTCGCCCGATCGCGGCAGGGGACTGGCGCGTGATATGCGCATTCGCTGGGCGCTTGAAGAGGTGGGCCAGCCTTACGAGGTTCGTCTTGTTTCGTTCGGTGAGCTGAAGGAATCCGCGCATCGTAAGATTCATCCCTTCGGGCAGATTCCGACCTATGAAGAAGGCGATCTCGCCCTGTTCGAGTCGGGGGCGATCATATTTCATATCGCGGAGCACCATGAGGGCCTGCTGCCACACGAGGCGAGTGCCCGAGCGCGTGCGATCGCATGGATGTTTGCCGCGCTGAACACGGTGGAGCCGCCGATCCTTGAACGCGGAATGGCCGTGCTCGTGGAGCATGACAAGAGCTGGTATGAGGAGCGCCAGCCCATCCTCGAGGCTCGCGTCCGCGTACGGCTGGGCGAACTTTCCGGTCGCCTTGGCAATGCCGACTGGCTCGAGGGTGCGTTCAGCGCCGGTGACCTATTGATGGTGACGGTGCTGCGCAGGTTGAGCGGCTCGGGAATAGTGGAGAAATATCCGAATCTTTGTGCCTATGTCGCTCGCGGCGAAGCGCGGCCCGCCTACAAGCGTGCTTTCGACGCTCAATTGGCGGTTTTCACGAGCAAGCCACCGAGCGGCTGACCGAGGTATTGAACGGGTTTCTAACGAAACTCGAACTGCCGCTGCATATTGTCCTGGATTGCGGCTCTTGAAAGCGATGGACCCAAGCCAGTGTTGCGGTAGTAAAGCGCTTTCAAGAAGGCCAGGTCGCCGGCTGTCATCGCTGTAGGCACTTCACGGCTGCGGCAGCTCGATGACATTAAGTCCAGAATGCTCGGCAGTGGATCGCAATGATCCGGCGATTGCGCGACGGACAAGGTCAACATCGCTAAGTAGTCGGCGATCGTTCCGATCGGGTAGCCGACGACCTTGGTCGTGTCGACGATCAGGATGACGGTGCCGATGCCGATCCCACTCCCGCTGCTACCGCCTAGAGGTGTTCCCAATGAGTGGCTGCCGAGATATTTCTGCTCGATCTGCGGCCAGACGGGCAGCACGTCAAGCCCGACCAATGCGACGTCAGTATTTAAGACCAGGGCCCCGCCGCGTGTTGTTAGGTACCAGCCCTGAATCGCGCGGTCGCTTTTATACGCCAGGAGGTCCCTCATCCCTCCGGAATACCTGATACCAAAGGTAGCGGTCGCCGTGGCCCATTTTATGACGTCATCCATCGCTTGCGCGGGGTTGCTCGTGAACAGTATCTGCACGTTGTCTTTGCACTGCGGATTCGACTGCACGGGCGCGCCAACATACGCGGCCAGCGCGCGAAGTCGCGCCGTTACGAAGGCGTTGTATCCCGGGTCGAGCCCCACTGTCACCGGGCAAATGCTCTGCTTGCCTCCGCGCCAACGCGCAAGGTTGCGCGCCGTAGGGGTACTCACATAGTGCACCGTCGCGTGGTGCACTATGTATTGATAGAGGTCATCTCCGGCCAATTCCTGCTCGGTCGGCGGGGGCGGGGTCGTCACGGTCACGTCGGGAATTTGCGGCGAAATTCCTGGCGCTGTGCTTGCACTCGCGTCGTGCAAGATGGACGGCAAACCGGTATGGGAGAGTGGGGCGGTCCACGCCGACTGAGCCGCCGCCGTGTCCGCGTACGCGCACACAGCGAGCATCGCCGCACCGACCGTCAGCAACAGGAAAGGTCGTGACATGTCTATGTCTCCGGCTGCAGCAGCATGCTACCGACGGTATACATGCTACCCCTGAAAACACGGTACTCCTCGCAGTTTAATATTCGATAAACGCAACATTAAAAACGGCCTTCGGGGAACAGTATCCGGAGCGGATAGAAGCTGGCCGAGAGGCAGCTCACTGCAGGCAGGTATGGATTTACGCGACCCGGCGCGCCGCGCAGGCGACGGACGCTGGGCGAGCGGCTTCATGGGTAGCCCTGCAGAGGTGCGCCCCGCCTTGAGCCATCCCCTGCACGGAGGTGGAGCAGGCGTTCGGCCACCATACCCCCGCACGTAGTATCGCCTGTCTCCTGGCGCTGCGGACGCCACAACTACTCATCGGCACGCCGGCGACCCCGCCCGCTGCGTCTCTCCCGCTCCGGGCCGGAACGTCGTGGAGCTGTCTCGTGTTCTTCACGGCGCGGTCCCGCGCGTCGGTCTGTATACTTTCGGTACACGCACCGGCACGCTGGCGCGAGCGTGCACTGCGGCAAAGGCAGCCGCGGCGCGTCAGTGCTCAAGAAACGCTGCCCTTTCAGCGCTCGCGCTGCATCGCAACTCTGGGTCGCACACGCGATCGATACAGCGTTCCAGCGCTCGGGCTGCTTGGCCATAGGTTGCGGAACCTACCTCTGCGGTGATCACGATGCAACCTCAGGTCGGACTCCCATTGGACATAGGAGCGCACGTGGCACCGGGTGCTCGCCGCGTCCCTCGCCAGTTCGTGGACGCTGGCTCTCGGCCCATGTGCAGACGGTCATGCCCTTTCGGGATGGACGGCAAACATCCGGGCAAGCGAGCTTGTGCCAGAATCGGCGGAGCCGCCGCGCGCGCCACACAGAGCTCGCCCTTAACGAAGGACCAAACGTGAAGATTCGCACGTTCCAGATCTCGGTCCCGGACAGCGAGCTTTTGGATTTGAAACGCCGCCTGGAGCAGACGCGCTGGACAACACCGGTTCGAGAGGCCGGTTGGGCTCAGGGGATGGATGTCGGATTTCTTCGGTCTTTGGTGGATTATTGGCTGAACCGCTTTGACTGGAGGGCGGCGGAGGCGACCCTGAACAAGGTCCCCCAGTTCGAAGCGATCGGCGGCGCGGGATCGGTTCACTTCGCGTACCTGAAGGCCGCGCACACGCCCGCGCTGCCGATCGTCTTGACGCACGGCTGGCCGAGCACGTTTGCGGAACTCCTGAAGCTCGGCGCTATGCTGGCGAATCCGGTGGCCCATGGTGCAGCGCCTACGGAGTGCTTCGATGTCGTCATTCCGTCGCTGCCAGGATTCGCATTTTCGTCGCCGCCCATGACCTTGGGCACCAACGTCTTCACGATCGCCGACCAGTGGGCCGAGTTAATGGCAGCCCTGGGCTATCCGAAGTTCGTCGCGCACGGCGGCGACCTCGGCGCAGGCGTGTCAACGGCGCTCGGATTGCGGCACCGCCATCGCCTGTTCGGTCTGCATCTGAATTTCATTCCCGGTTCCTTCCAGCCGCATATACCGGATCCCCCGCAGTTCTCCGCCGAGGAAGCCGCTTTCTTTGCGCGCCGCGCCACTTGGCTGGAGAAGGAAGGGGGGTACTCGCACTTGCAAGCGACGAAGCCCGATGTGGTCGCCACTGCCCTCAATGACTCGCCGGTAGGACTTGCGGTCTGGATCGTCGATAAGTTTCGCTCCTGGAGTGATTGTGACGGCGACCTGGAACGTCGGTTCACGCGGGACGAAATTCTCACGACGATCTCGCTCTATTGGTTCACACGGTCGATGCCGTCGGCCATTCGCCTCTATTGGGAAGGTAGGCAGCGACCGCTCAAGTTCTCAGCCGGTGAGCGTGTCAGCGTACCCGTTGCCGTCGCGCACTTCCGCGGCGAGATACCGATCCCACCGCGCGCTTACGTCGAGCGCGGCTACGACGTGACACGTTGGACCGAGTTCGAGCGGGGCGGACACTTCGCGGCTCTCGAAGAACCAGAGGCGCTTGCCCGGGACATCCGGGCCTTTGCGCAAGCACTGCGACGGACCGCGGAATAGAGATTGGGGACTCCGCGAGCCCGACGGCTACCTTCTGGGCTCATACCGCATCGCCACCACTCCCGAGCCGAACTCCAGCCGGCTCACGAGCTTCAAGTCAACACGCTTGGATAGCCCTGCGAACAACGTCGGCCCGTGGCCCGCGAGCCTGGGCTGTACCAGGAATTCGTACTCATCGATCAATCCCAGCTCCGCCAACGCCAGTGGGAGCTTCACGCCTCCCACGAGCAGCCCCTTACCCGACTGCCGCTTGAGCTGCTGAATGGCCTTCCCCAGATCCCCGCGCACGAGCTCCGCGTTCCAATCGACCCGGTCGATGGTGCGCGACACGACGTACTTCTTTGCCGCATCGATGGTTCGAGCGAAGGGCTCCATCCAATCAGGTCTCGCTCCCGTCCGCGCCGGCGGTCGAAACGCTGCCTCCATCATTTCGTAAGTCACCCGGCCAAAGAGGAGGGCATCGGCGTGGGTGAGGTTCTCGGTCGCGTGACGATGCAATTCTTCGTCCGCGAACATGGCACGATGGTCGCAGCACCCGTCCAATGTGACGTTGATGGAATACCGAAGGGGTCGCATTGCCTGAGCGTATCCTCGACGGGATAGACGAACAAGTTAGTCAGGATCGACATTGCATTGCCCGGAAGCGGTCGGTCATGACCGGCAAGGGCACACTAAGTGCCCAGCAATCTGCGCGCGAGCAATGACTGCATATCACGGCGACTATCCGCAGTGATGTAGATGACCACCTGTTGTGAACGCGATGGATCAGTCGATAGGCTTGAAGAAAGTCTGGGATTGATGCATTCGAGCGTCACTGATTGGGTGTGCAATCCGGCGAGCTCTCGCTGGCGGCGATCTGCATTACCCGCCAGTGCACGACACCTTTGCGGCATCGCACAAGGACCTGGGATCGGCTGGAACCCCCCTCCGGCGTTTCAGAGCGGCCTCTCCCGGGATTGTCTAAGGTGTATCATCCGGCCAACCCGCGATTCAAAACAACGAGACGACGGGGTTGCTAGCACGGCTCACACTAACAAGGGGACTCCTATGCGAGTTGGTCAATTTCATATTACCGTTGCCGCGATAAGCTGCTTGGTGGCGAGTTCACCAGGCTTTACTCAGCAGGCGGCAGAAGTGGTCGTCGAAGCACCGCACGTGGAAGCGACCACTGTGAAAGGGGTGCCGGCGCTCTCCATTGTTTATAAGGTTGGCTACGCGGATCTGAACATCGGCACCAACTCGGGTGCGGTTGAGTTGAAAAAGCGCATCAAGGACAGCGCCAGGCAGGCTTGTGAGCAGCTCAAGAAGCTTTACCCCACCTCGATAGAAACCGATCCGCCCTGCGTCCAGGTTGCGATCAAGAATGCGATGGTGCAGGCCAACAGGGCAATCGCCGCAGCAGAGAACGCCGCAAAATAGAGCGCTAAGCATGAGCCTGGACGGCGCGTCGATCATCCAGGCTGTCCGTCGCGTCGACTGCACTGTGAAGCGAGCGCATGCGTGCGGGCGTGAGCGGGTCGGTGCTGTTGCGGCAGAGCGTACCCACGCCTTCGGAATGGGTATGGGTATTGTCGGCAGCGCGGCCCGCTACGCCAATCATCGAAGTATCGAACGCGTGAAATAAGAATAACAGGGGCTCACTGAAAATCAGCAGCCGCTTTCGCTGAACACAACATTAACATCAGACACAGATAGGCCAGCTGCCGGGGTTTCTTTGCGGGTTGTAGGCAGCGGCTGACCCGTGGAGGAGAAAACCGGGGACTGAAACGCGGCGGCCGCGGGCACATGCTCTGCGGCAACCCAGTGCAACGGGAGAACCCGGATGAAACTCGCGTTTATTTGTGCGCTGCTCGCCAGCGTGTCCGTGGGGCTGTCCGCCTGCAACAAGGCCAAATCTCCGGATGAGGTTCAAGCCGACCTGGCCAAGGCCACGAGCCAAGCCGCCCAGAACGACGCTAAAGCGGATGCACAGAGAAAAGATGCCGAGGCGAAGGCTTCTAAGGACCTTGCCAAAGAGGAAGCTGACGCGCAGGGGAGAGCCGCTGACCAAAGCGTCGCCGCCGTAGCCGATGCGGCTGTTACGGAAGCGCAGGGAGCAACCAAGATTGCTCTTGCCAAATGCGAGGCACTGCAGGGTGACGCTCAGCAACAGTGCAAGGACAAAGCTAACGCCCATTTGCAAATGGTGAAGGACCGAGCGAAGGCAACAAAGAAAGAAGGCTGAAGCGGCTGACCGGCGAGTGCCTCGCCGGTCGGACGACGGAAACAAGAACCCCGGCGCTGAGCCGGGGTTCGTTGGATCGATGACCAGTGCCGCGCGGGTACCCACCCGGCGGAGGCGGGCTCATACTGAGCACTCCCCCGGCCCCGTGCCGGGTCCGCCGCCAGGCCGTGCTGAGCCCACCGTGGAGGCCCGTGCTCATGCCGCACCCAGGTCCAGTTCCCGTGCTACGCCCCTCGCTTGACCTCTCAGAGAGCTGTGCACCTAAGCGGTTGACAAACCGGATCCTACAGCTCAGTCCGCCGCCCGGGCCCGCACCGGATAGACCCCCGGGACCTGAAGAGCTGCGACACGGCGGTTGAGCACGAACGCGCAAGGGGCTGGTCAGAGCGCCCCCAGTTCTTCGCCCTTGGCCCGGATGTTCGTATTGTTAGCGGGAGTGGCCGGGCTGTGCCTGCCCGCCCCAGGCTTCGCCGTGTCGAACTACGAAGCACATGTGGTTTTCGACAACAGTCGGGCGGTTCACTTTTACTACTACAGCAAGACATACCTGATCGCCCCCAGCTCACTCGAGACGGATCACGGGCATCTGCCGCTGGCGTTTGATCACGCGCACTCGCCGCCCGACAGTCTGCGGCTGCACTGGGTGTCGGCTACGGGCGGGGACTGGAGTGTCAGCATCGCAGCTCGCGAGGAATTCGGGATCAACGTATTCAGGGGCGATTCCCTGATCCTGTGGCTGTACTCGCCGGACGGGCTTACGGCTGACGAAAGCCCCCGTGTCCGCCTGACCGACACGCGGGGGCATACGACGCCGGTGGCCGTGCTGCTGGGTCCTTTGCCGCGAATCCCTCCCGGCCAATGGACGCGAGTCGTACTGCCGCTGACTGGCTTCAGAGACATTTTTCGGGACAGCTCCGATGCCCGATTCGACCTGCCGCACCTGGATCAGATCATCCTTGGGCAGAACCTCGACGATGCTCGTCCGCACACGCTCTATGTCGACGACATCCGCGTAGGCTTTGCAACCGCGAAGGAGTTACCCGCGCCATCGCCGCCGTCTTCGCTGAAGGCGAATGCCTTCGAGCGGCACGTGGAACTGCAGTGGACGCCAAGCGCCTCACCCGATGTTGAAAGCTACCGGATATATCGTGCCGCGGCGCCAGCCGACGCCTTCGTAGAGGTTGGGTCGCAGCGCGGTCAATATACGCGGTACCAGGATTTCATCGGACCCGAGGCTTCCGCCCGCTATCAGGTCCGCGCGGTCGACACCTCGGGGCGCGAGTCCTCCGCCTCCAATGAGGTGACTGCCCGCACCCACCCCATGTCGGATGATGACCTGCTCACCATGGTGCAACGCGGCGACTTCAACTTCTATTGGGATGGGGCGCATCCGCACGCCGGCATGGCCCTGGAAGTACTGCCGGGCGATGAGAACCAGGTGGCGGTCGGCGCTTCCGGCTTTGGCATCATGGCTTTGATCGTCGGCATCGAGCGCGGATTCATCACCCGCGAGATGGGCAGCGGGCGCATGCAGCAGATCCTCAACTTCCTGCGCTCCGCCAATCGCTATCACGGTGTCTGGCCGCATTTCCTAGATGGCCAGACCGGTCGCACCATGGCCGTGTTCGGTAAGTATGACGATGGCGGCGACCTGGTGGAGACCGCGTTCCTCGTGCAGGGATTGCTCGCAGCTCGCCAGTACTTCGACCGCGACACACCGGTGGAGCGCGCGATCCGCTCGACAATCACTTCACTGTGGGAAAGGGTGGAGTGGGACTGGTACCGAGATCGAGCCGACGGCGGTGCCTTTCTCCTCTGGCACTGGTCTCCTGACTACGGTTTCTATATCCATCATCCCCTTATCGGCTGGAACGAGACCCTGATCGTCTACCTGCTGGCGATCGCCTCTCCCACGCATCCCGTGCCTGCATCGCTATGGCACAGCGGTTGGGCCAGCCAATCCGATCTGGCTGTCGCCTACCGCCAGGGATGGAGCAGGACGCGGCAAGGAGACCACTTCATTAACGGGCATAGCTACTACGGCATCCCACTTGCGGTCGGCGAGGGTAATGGCGCGGAACTGTTCTTCACGCAGTTCTCGTTCAATGGCTTCGACCCGCGCGGCATCCGCGACGCTTACACCGATTACTTCGAGAACAACCGCGCCATCGCCCGCATCTCGCATGCGTACGCGCTGGACAACCCCAGGCATTGCGAGGGCTATGGCGCGGATACCTGGGGACAGTCCGCCGGGAGCCACGCGGGCGGAGCGCGCGCCCGACCTGCGGATGACAACTGCACCGTGGTGGTGCATGCCGCGCTCGGCTCGATGCCGTATACGCCGACCGAATCCATGGCGGCGCTGCGCCATTATTACCGGGATCTCGGTCCGCGCATCTGGGGCGCGTACGGTTTCAGCGATTCATTCAACATCACCGAGGACTGGTACGATGAAACCTATCGCGGGCTCAACCAGGCGCAGGCCGTTGTCATGATCGAGAATTCCCGCAGTGGGCTGTTGTGGCGGCTCTTCATGCGCAACCCGGAGATCGCGCCGGCATTGCGCAAGATAGGGTTCAGGCCCGATCGTTGAGGATCCTTGGTGCGGCGAAGTTTCCTCAGCTACCGACCATCGAGCTCAACCCACGCGTGCTGCCACCACTCGGGCTGATCCTCCGCGAGACGATAGACGGCGAGATAAAGCGAAGGATTGTCGGTGGCGGTCACGAAGTCGACCGACAGGGGGTAGGTGCCCTGCCGAAGTGGAGCGATGAAGGTGCGCACAGTCTGATCGTCCGGGCCTTCGTTTGAGATCAGAGTCGTGCCGCCGAGACGCAGATGGGCCTGGTTGGCCCGAATCGCAAAGATAAAGTAACCGTCGGCCGGGACGACGAGATTTCGCTCAACACGGCCCGCCACTCGGTCGCGACCCAGGCCCTTGAAAGACAGGTCCTTCACCGCAGTTCCTTTCCGCACGGGTCTCACGGCGGCCTTCGTCCCGAGGTTCGGCCACGTCTCCTGCGGATACAGCGCGTAGCGCCAGACCTTGCCGCCATCGGCAAGCCAGTGATCCCGCGCGGGTGCCAGAGGCGCTCCGAATCTCAGATGGACCGGTAGCTCCCGATCGAACACTCCGCGCGTCGAGATCAGCTTCAGCCGCGCTTTGTCCGGGTCCGAGATGGTGATCGGGTCGCCATTGTATTGCGGTGACGTGTCAGTGGGCTCGGAGCCGTCCGTCGTGTAGTGAATCTTGAAGCAGCAACCGGGAACCGACAGCGGAACGGGATGACCTTTGAGCATGATGCCATCAGCGGGTACGACCCCGATGGGGTTCTGGATATATCCGTCGTAAGCGAACCTGAGCGCGTCATAGGTGGCCTTGAGCTTGAGTGAGTCGTGGGTCTCGTCCTCGTAGAGCTTCATTCGCCAGTGCAGCGCGCTCGGCAGACCTGCCTGGAGAATCGGCTCCAGATCGTCCAGCCCCATGTCCTTCGCTCCGGCGCCGGCGCGGCCTGCGATGTAGACCGCCTTGCCGCGAGTTGGCACGGCCGCGAGCCGCTCGTGAAGCGCCGCCTTGAAGGACCCGTGGCCCCACCACATGGCTGGATCCAGAACCAGGTAGCCGTCGAAAAGCTGTGGCTCATTCTCGAGCACGTACATCAGGAACAGGCCGCCGTAGGAGTGTCCGTGAACGAGATGGATGCCGTTGGTCGGATAGTGCTGATCGACGAACGGAATAAGCTCATCCCTCAGGAAGGCCAGAAACTCGGATGCACCGCCGGAGCGCGGTTCGTTGTCAACGGCGCTCGGCGTCAGATCCCGGTCACGGCTGTTGACCCCGTGTGCGTCGATGTAGTTGGGTACGCTGACCAGAATGACCGGCGGCATCATTCCCAGCTGACGCATGAAATTGACAATCTCGATGACAATCTTGGTGTTCCAGTCGCCATCGAGGACGTACAGTGTTTCGAAGTGCGCCGTTGGCTGCTGTGGCGACTCTTCGGGCAGGTACACCTCGATCGCCCGGCTCTGGTGGAGCACGTGAGATGCAATCGACTCAGGTTTCGCGCCAAGGAATTCGGCGTGGGCGAGCGACGCGAAACAAAGCAACCCGCAGGCAACGCCCAATCGTCTTAACGCCTTAATCACGTTGCTTCTCCATAGGCCCGCTGAAAGCTCAGACCGGTCATCCTTTGATACTAAGACGCAGGGCTTGGTTTAAAGAGCGGCCGGCCCGACACAGACGCCCGAATCACACCGGTGTGACTTAGCATCGCTCACCTCAAAGGGCGAGCGATCACGTCCTCGAGAGGGCCGGCTGGACGCGACGAGTAGGGGCAGGGAAAGTCCAGAGAAATCAACAAGAAAGCGAAGTGGTAGTGGGGGCGTGATTTGTACTAATAGTACGGCGGTCGTCCACTTCCCCAATATCGATCGCCGCAAAATCCGGCGAGAGGATATCCCAAGCCATTGTGGCAAAGGACACCCGCTGACGCCGGACAATCTGCGAATCGACCAAAGAGAGCAGCGGTGGCGCTGCCTGCAGTGCGGGTCCGAGCGCATCGCGGCATTTCGCCGTCGACATGGTCGCGCTGAGTGAGAATCTCCATGACCGACAGGGTAGGGTGGGCAGGGTGCCGATAAACAGAGGCGCGACTATCGGATCCGAGCCGGCTCGGCTGGTGCGGGGTCGTAATCCCAGATCGGCCGGGCGGCGGATCGCACGGCTTTGCAACGGAATGCTTCACCGGGTGGACTGTCTTGGGAAGGCCGGGCCCAGCTCGGGCCCAGGTGCGACTTTTCCACTCAGTTGTCCGTGTGCAGTCGCGGGATCAGCCGCAATGGCGCACGGCGTCGACCAGAAGCGCAAAGGCTGCCGATGATTGAGGCCCGAGGCTGGGGGGCGACACGCTCCGACATGCATAGCGAGGCCGCAACAGAGCCGACCAATATGGCGGAACCGGCCATTAGCCGGCATTGTCCGCTGCGAATTGCTTGCTCGTGGCTGCCACTCACGATCACCCAGTGCGGGATCCACCATTCAGTGACGACCCCCGCATTAGCCCTGAGGTACAGTTGCGAGACTAGCGCGGGTTCGTAATGATGATTCCATCGACACGGCGTCGATCGCGTTCCGAGAAGGTACGCATAGGGGCTCCAGCGATGCTCATAAATGTAGCGCGACTTCTTACGTGTGCAGCATTGTGGGCCGCATGCCTGGCAGGGGCGAGCGCGCAGCAGGCCGAGCCGGCAACGACGGAGAGCCCACGGCTCCCACAGCAGCTGAAGCAGATCGAGGCGGATGCGGCCGAGAAGCAGCGGCAGAGTAACGAGGTTCTTCGCCAGTTGCCGGTGGATCCAGACGAATGCGCATTGCCTGTGCTGGTCGATCTCATGGAGCAGACCAGGCATGCGAAGCAGGTACGCCGCTACGTCAGCGTGTTCGATCACGATCTGGACGGGAGACTTCAGCGTCTGCTTCGACAACGCGGGCTCGAGGCGAGGCCGAAGTCAGCACTTGTGAGGGACGCTCGGGGGCACGATTCGTGTGATTCGACTGATCCGCGCCATACGAACTGCTGGGATTTTACAGTTGCGGCGATCGAGAAAGTCGGCGCGGATAAGTACGTTCTCGGAGCGGGTTACCATTGCGGGAGCCTTTGCTTCGGGCGGCTCAGCTATACCGTGAAGATTGAGGGTTCAAGTTGCACCATTGTCTCCAAGGAATTAGAGGGCGTCTCATGAGATTTCTGGCTTACTCGCAAGCTGCCGGTCACGTCTGACCGTGATGGGTCAATGCCACTTCGACCTGAACCGTTTCAGTTCGGCCAGAAGCGGCCGTCACGCCCGATCCCGTCGTTTTCTACAAAGCGGTCGTGCTGACGTCGGCTATTGAGATTCTATGAGTTGTTCCTATTCGTGACACAACACAGCCTCGTAGTGCTTCTTGCGATCATCCAGGAGCTTCGCCAGGCTTGCAGCGTCGTACCAGCGGCCATGCGCCATGACGCCCACCGGATTCCGCAAAGTTTCCAAATTCCCTAGCGGATTTCTTGCACTAGCATCAGGTCTGCCCGCATACCGAGGGTAACCACACCGAATGCCTGGGCCACCGGGAACAAACTTCTTGATGAACTCACCAGGCGAACGGGTTGCTGCCACCAACGCTTGGTACGGCGTGACACCCGACTCGACGAGCCCGCGCAAGTCGTCTGAGTTCCGAATAGCCAGGAAGCAATCCGGGCAACGGGGTATCGGTACCTGTCAGAAGCGGCACGCCAGCATCTGACAACGCCCGAGTAAAGCGACGCAAGAAAGCAAGAATATCCGTGATGCTTCCCTTGCGAAATTGGTAGTTCGAAGTACTCCAAGACATTCGCGTGTCAGGCGAAAGGTAAGCTATTTCCGGCTCGCGCAAAAAGCTCGCTACCACATCAGGCTTGCCCCACTGTTTGGCAATCAGCTGGAATGCCGAAAGATTAGGCGTCACCCACGCTCCGCTGGCGCGAGTCGCGGCTACGACGCTTGGAATGTCGGCGTCATTAATCTTGTTCGCGAAGGCGGTGTAAAAGAACTCCTCGGCGTGAGCCACCATGACCTGGCCCGATATAAGGCCGCGGGTAGGCCGACTGCGCGTACGCCATGTCCGATAACAGCCATGCCAAGCTGATGAGCCTCGTCCACTATCTCCGCAAACTCCTCTTTACTGATGCCGTTGTAGACTTTGATGAAATCGTAGCCGTTGGCCTTTGCGAACTGGACCATAGCCCGCGCCTGCTGCGGCGTGCTGACGTGAGGAAGGCCAAGGTCTGCGTTGCCATCGACAATGAAGCCGAAAAATAGCCGCGGCCCGACCAACTTGCCCGATTCGATTGCACCAGGGTCGAGGTTTACCATGTCCGGCGGCGCAAGACCCATGTGCAGTACGGTTGCACGCCCCTCGCTATAAACAGGGCCAAGTCATCGTCGACCTTCACGTGGACATGCATGTCGGCCAAACCAGGCAGAAGCCATTCACCGGTGGCGACAATCCGTCGTGCATCGGCTGGTACCTTCACCTCTCTGGAGGGCCCCATCGCAACAATTTTGCCGTCAGAAATCAGTACGGTCTGATGGTCTAGCACGCGCTCACGGTCCATCGGCAGGATGTGAACGTCGATGAAGGCGGTCACCGAGGGTGTCTGCGTACCTTCTGGCTCTTCACCAGGCGACAACTGCACGTGCAGCGAGTGAGACACCGATTAGTACCGCCAATCCGAACCCGAGCCTCAGTGATCGCACGGTGCCCTCCGTTTTGGAATCTCCGGATAGGATACCCATGGTCCCGCTCTTTAGTTTCAGCGAATGTCCCGACTGCCACTTCCGGCCAACTGCGGCCCGTCAGTTCGCTGACTCAATTGACTCGATAGCAGTCATTGGCAATGCTCGTGCCCGCAGCCACTACGACTGCGTTGGCGGGTGCGAGCCGGGTGAAGTCACGTCACTGGACAATGGAAGGGGCGAAAGCCGCGCTATTGGGCGCAGGCCTTGTTCAGCATGTCGCGGAATTGGAGTGCTACGCCCGGGACAAGGGGATCGCCATCAGGCTTGCGGACGATCGAATTGCCTGGTTCCCTACGAACGACGAAAGCTGGGTCCTGCTGGCGAAGGAACGCCGCGTCTTACAACTGATCGAAGAACACTGTCATTTTTCGGCGCCTCGTGTGCTCCGTGAGGACCGGACAGGATGGGATCTGCGCAGACTTGTCCGGGGGACGGTGCAGCCGGCCGCGTTGCGAGAGCGCATTCGAGGCGACGCGACGTTTGCGCACCAATTCGGTGAGGATCTCGGTCATATCTTGGCGGAGCAACACACATGCATATCCTCCATGGATCTCAAGGGCTGGCTTCCGAGCACCCTGAACTGGCCTCGACCTCAGGACCTTCCGAATCTACCCCAAGTCGTCCAGGACCCGCGGCTGCTTGAGCGGATCAATTTGGCGCTTGAACAACGAGCAGCCAGCCCAGTTGGTCGCCCCGTCCTGGTGCACGCCGACCTCGGTCTTCACAACACCGTCGTCAATCCGGACAGCCTGCGGGTAACTGGCGTCATCGACTACGAGGGCGCTGTGTTTGGCGATCGACACCAGGACTTCGCCTACATGGTTTTTCAGCAGCGCGAGGAGCCGATGCTCGAAGGTGCCGTTGCGGCCTATGAACCCGCCACGGGAATAAAGATCGATCGAGACCGAGTCTTCCTGCTCAACGCGGTAGCAGCAATTGGCTTTCTCGGCTTCCGTTATGGCCACTCACCGGAGGAACGTTGGTGCGGCCGCACCCTAGAAGAAGACCTAACGTGGACGCACGCAGCCCTCGCGCGCGCCGGGCTGTAGCGCGCATTTGGAATGACTTGAGCGTCGCAGGCCTTCCGGAGTTGATGAGATCGAATGTCCGCTCCGGCCGTTTTG
>CAVQKW010000007.1:0-254550 GCA_963713175.1 uncultured Gammaproteobacteria bacterium
CTGCGGTGTGGCCGCAGGCCCTGTCTTTGTTGCGGTGTTCCTGCTCGAGGGCGCTGTCCGGGGCGGTTACCGGCCGCTGCGCCACCCTGTCAGTGCTCTCGCACTCGGACAGCGCGGCTGGATCGAGACCGGAAACTTTGCGATGGCAGGGACGTTGTTCCTGGCCGGAGCCGCAGGCCTGGCGCGTGCCGGTGATCCTGCGGCCAGCCGGGCAGCACCGGCCCTGATCGGCGCCGTAGGGGCGGGACTTACCGGCGCGGCGGTCTTCACCACGGACCCGGTCAGCGGCTACCCGCCAGGGACGCCCGATGCACTCACCCGCCCCACCCGTACCCGCATTGCCCACAATCTGGCGGCAGTCCCGGTGTTCGCCCGCCCGCCGCCGCACTCGCCAGTGGCTGGCGGTCCTGGCGGGCCCGGCCAGCACGCTTCGGTCTTTACAGCGCCGGCACCGCCGTGACCATGCTCACCACCATGGCCCTGGCCGGTGCGGGCTTCGGCCAATCGCCCAGGCTCAACGGCCTCGGCGGGCTGTTCCAGCGCGCCAGCATCATCACCGGCTTCGCGTGGCTCACAGCCCTGTCCGCGCAAGCGCTCCGGCGAACGCCCACTACCACAGCAGCACCACGCCGCCAGGCAGGCTGAGCGTTTCCCCAGACCACCCGAAATGCGGCAGATAAGTATGTCCACTCAAGGTCAGACGGTGCCCCGGTCAGGCTCAGGTGAGCACATCTCCCGTGCGTGGTAGAAATGCCTCGTGGCACGGATTGCGGTCTCGGCTAAGGGCACGGTTGAGGCATCAGCCGATACGGTCTACCGCTATATCGCGGACATGCGCGAGCACCATCCGCGGTTCCTGCCCCCGGCGTTCTCGGACTTCCGGGTCGAGTCCGGTGGCGTGGGCGCCGGTACGATCCTGCGGTACAAGCTGACGGCGGGCGGGCGGACCCGCGAGTACCGGACGAAGATCGCCGAGCCCGAACCGGGCCGGGTCCTGACCGAGTCCGATACCGGCTCCAGCGCGGTCACCACCTTCACGGTCTCCCCGCAGGGCCCGGCCTCGCTCGTGCAGATCTCCGGCACCTGGGACGGTGCGGGCGGGATCGGCGGCCTGTTTGAGCGCATATTCGCGCCGAGGGTGCTGCGTGCCATCTATACCGATGAGCTCAAGCGGCTCGACGCCTACGCGCGTGAACGCCGCTCCGCGTGAGCGGCCACCCTGTCGGGCGGCAGATGAGTATGTTTGCGTGGCAGTGCCGCTCGTAAGGCCCGCTTGGGTCAGTACAGGGCCTCGATGGGTGCGACGGTCACCAGGTCTTTCACGGCGTCGGCGAGTTGCCGGTCGAGGGTGATCAGCGCGTCGGCGTGGAGCTGGGTCAGTGCGACGTACTCGGCGTCAAAGGTGTCGGGCCACCCGAGCAGGACGGCGGCCTTCCAGGCGACGTTCTGCAGGACGCGGTCCCCGAGCAGCCGGATCCGCAGCCCGCGCACGTACTCGAGGTGCCGCTCGGCCTCCTTCCTGGTCATCTCACCGCGGCGCACTGCCTGGTACAGAAGCGACAGCACCTGGGAGCGCAGCAGCGCCGGGGCCAGGATCTGATGTCCGCCGCGGATCACGGCCTGGTCGTGAGCCAGGCGGATGGCGACGTCCGGACCGATCACGTACCTGGTCATGGAAGATCAGTTCCCCTCAGTTGCCGCGCCTCGCGAGCGCCTGCCACAGAGTACGGGAATGCCAGGCCCGCTCACGCATGAGAAGGGAGACCGGCTGGGCCGGCGGTGACGCGAGGGAACGACCTGTCTTCCGGCCCGGTCAGCCGGCTTACCGTGGGCAGTCCTGGGCACCGGCGGCGGAGCGGTCCAGCCACGTCCGGGGTCTGTGCCCGTGGTGCTGCCGGGCCGGCGGCAGTCCTTGCCGCTCACGGGCCGACGCGCGGCGTGGCCCCGTGCCCGGTGGCCCGGGGCGCCTCGCGCTGGCTGTTGCCCGGCGGGCAGCGCGGGCTGTCTGCCGCCGCCCGCCGGGTGCGCGGCGGCCGCATCGAGGTCATCGTCGCCTGGCGGCGTGCCCGGAGACCTGTCCGGCTGCGCCGCCGGCATCAGCCGCCGCCCGGGGACGCCGGCCAGGTGCCTCGCTGCCCGGGCCTGGCGCCGTCCCGCATCCGCCGCTGGTGCGCGCACCGTGTCCCGGCCGATGCCCGCGACCGGGTCCGGGCGGGATGCGGTACCTGGCCCGGCACCTGACGATCGCCCGGCTCCCCCCTCCCGGGCCACCGGGAGCGGGCATGATACCGGCGCAGCCGTCACCTGCGCCTTCACCGCCATGGCCAGGATCTGACGGGCTGCCCCGGGCATCCCCGGAGCTGCCGGCATGGCCTGGCGGGACTGGCGCTGGCGGGCTGCCAGTGCCTCTCCGACCGGCCGGGCAGCCCATGCTCAAGCCAGTCATGGGCAGCCGCCTGGACCGTGTAGGACCGGGCCGTGCTCAGCCCGGCGTCCAGCTCCTCGCTCTTCTTCTTCAGCGCCTCGACTGATGTTCCTGTGTGGTCCGGCCGCTGACCTTGTACCGCCTGCGCCTGCCGTCCGGCCCGAAGCCCTTGCTGAGGACGCCGCGCCAGCGACCCCGGCAGTGCCGGCGGTACTTGCTGTCGCTGCAGGGCGCACCCCCGTGATCGAAGATGATGCTGCCCCGGCCCTGGGGACCCTTTCCCACACCTGGGAACACACACCGGTGGTTCCCTGCCATCGGCTTCCGTATCGTTCCAGATCAAGTCAATATATGCTCTGACCTGGTGGGCGCAACTGGGTTCGAACCAGCGACCCCTCGCTTGTAAGCGTAGTCGGGTATTCGAATATCCATGGCATTTGGTAATACTGACATGCGTAAACTAGTTCGCTGAGGTCCGGGGAAGTTCGCAGAAGATCGTCTTGATTGTTACTCAGTTAGTTACTCAGCGCTGAGTGCGGTTCTGACACTTAATCGTCAGAGGGATGGTTGTCTTTTTTTTTTTTAAAAAAAAAAAAAAAAAAAAAAAAAAAAAAAAAAAAAAAAAAAAAAAAAAAAAAAAAAAAAAAAAAACGAGGTTATCTCCCTGATTAGCATTCGCCTGTACCGCAGACTCCATCGATCACACCAGCCGCTACGTCCCGACCTCCGACGGCGCCAAGATGCCGTCTTCTACACAAAGCTGCATAACCGACTGCTCCGCCCCCTGCTGGCCGCTAGGGTCGAGGGCGACAGGAGCTACGGTATGGTACCTGTATGTGACCAAGGTGGAGGTGTCTGAAACAGGATGACAAATTTCGAATACTCCCAACTTCCTAGCTTGCCTAGCCCGCCCTCGGACGAGCAGCTTGAAGCGATAAAGATATCGACAACAGAGACTATTCCCGGCGAGAACCGACCAGTGATGAATGGCGGCTTGATTGCTGCTACGGGTAATAGTGATTATCAGGCACTTAAAGGATACGCGGCTCGGCTATTACTAATAATTTCGAGGCAGTCGTCGCCATTCGTTTTGCTTTCGTTACCCGTACTCGTTCAGATCCGGCCGGGATCGTATCGACAACTATCGAGTGCATCGCTTATGGAACGGGTGTCCGTTACTAACTTTGGTGGGCTCGTTAAAGCGGCGAGCTTCTTCTGTTCGTCTCTAGTTTATTACGAGCCGCTCATGATCTATGTAGCTGCTTGTGCAGCCTATGATGCACCCACTGGGAGCGCCTCTTAGGTCTCGTTATCCCGCGGACGTGCACGGGTTTCAGGCGCACTCATTTGGCGAGACTTCGTGTACGGCCTGGTGCTCGTTGCCGACACACGGGGGCTTGGCAGACCTCCTCGGTGTGAACGAGCTGGCAGGGAAGGTCAATGTCGGTCGTTGGTACAGCTCATAAGCCTGTCGCGGTCGCATTGGGGTCAGTGCTGGGCGGGGAGAGGTTTGCTGTACTCATCTGCTGTACTTCGACCTGACCGAGACCGCGGTCCGGGAGTGGGTCAGGCAGGCCGAACGAGACGCAGGGACCCGGCAGGGACGGCGGCCTGACCAGCAGCGAGCGGCAGGAACTGGCGGAGCTGCGGCGGGAGAACCGCCTGCTTCGCGAGGACGTGGACATCCTGAAGCGGGCCACGGCTTTCTTCGCGAAGGAGACCCGGTGAACTGTACCCGTTCATCGAGGCGGAGAAAGCGCAGCAGCGCAACGTCAAACGGGCGTGCGAGCTGCTCAAGGTCTCCCGTGCCGCCTTCTGCGAGCACCTGGCAGGGCGTCCCGCCGCGCCCGGGCCGACGGCGGACCTCACCAGCCAATCCGGGCCGTGCACAAGGAATCCAGGGGCCGCTACGGCGCCCCGCGGGTGCACGCCGAGCTGCGCCGCGGGAACCGGCACGGCCGCAAGCGCATCGCCCGGCTGATGCGCCAGGCCGGGCTGGCCGGCCGGGCCGCGCGGCGATGGAAGAAAACCACCGTCGCGGACCCGGCCGCCGCAGTCCGGGCGGACCGGATCCGCCGCGACTTCAGCGCGGACGCCGCCAGGCTGAACTCCCGCTGGTGCGGCGACATCACCTACCTGCGCACCTGGGAAGGCTGGCTGTACCTGTCCACCGTCATCGACATCGCCTCCCGCCGGGTCGTCGGATAGGCGATGGCGGATCACTTGCGCACCGAGCTGGTCTCCGACGCGCTGGGCAACGCCATCGCCGCCCGCGACCCTGCGCCCGGCGTGATCTTCCACTCCGACCGCGGCTGTCAATACACCTCCACCGAGTTCGCCGGCCTCGCCGGGGACTGCCAGGTCGTCCTGTCCCTCGGCCGCAAGGGCCAGTGCTGGGACAACGCGCTCGCGGAGAGCTTCTTCGCCACGCTCAAGGGCGAGCTCATCGATCACCAGGCCTGGCCCACCCGGGCCGCCGCCCGCCGCGCCATCGTCGAGTACATCGGCTGGTACAACGGCACCCGGCTGCACAGCACCCTCGGCTACCTCAGCCCCGCCGAATTCGAGGCATCGACCGGAAAGGAAGACTCAGGCGGGTAGCCTGACAAGCCATCAGCCCTGTCCGTCAAAGCGGGGCAACCCCAGAAGGGGTAGCGCCAGCTTGGAGCGAATCAATTATTTGCTCGGTGCCCGGATGGCAAGATCCCTAAAGCTGTATTCTGCCTTTGAGCCACAGCTGCATGTTCCGATTCCCAGCATCGAACCCGCCAAGCCTGGATCACCAACCCAGCGCTGTATGGTTGATGAGCTGACACTGCCTATTGCGTTACTGTTAATTTCAAACACATATTTATTGCCATATTGAATGATTCCCATCGAGGCAATTGAACCCATTGTTCCACTAAATTTCCGATGAAGAATCGACTTCAAACCATTCTTTCCGTTTACATCTACCTGGAAATATGGTGTACCTATTTCGTTTACGTAAAACCAGGCAAAGGTGTTGTTAAGGCTTGCCCTAAACATAAGCCCGAACTGACATCCACTTTCATTTTGGACTTGGATGGACATGTAGAAATTACCGGAAGGCAGGTTGGCCGCTTTATCTGCAACAAAACCCAGCGTTCCCTGGTTAGGTTTGGTGCTGTACAAGTACAGATCGAGATTGTTATTTTGCGTGGTGGCGTGAGATTTTACGCCTGCATATGAGGAATACAAGTACCAAGATGATGCCGAACTCGGCTGAAAATGAATCTTGGTAAATCATAGGCCAACTTGTTGCTTGGCCGATGATGGACTGGTTCGAAGGCGGAAAGACTGAATTTTTTATTTCAGAGGCGTAAGTCAGCAATGGATGTCCGAGAATAACTGTAACAGTGAATGTCCCAAGTGCGCCAAGAGTTGCCAAGACTTTTGATGCTTTGCTTAGTCTACGTTTCTTCGAATTCTTTTCACTCGCTTCGACCGGCCTAGTCGAGCCTGCGTCGCCCATTTGGCCTTGATAGGGCGACTGGCCCTGTTGCTGGCCATACGGATACCACGGTGGCTGTTCGCTCACGTTCCCTCCCTACGCAACTCTGCGCCGCATTCCCATTCAAAAGACGCGTTGCGGGCACTGCCGGTGCACTATGAGTGCGAACATGAAATATTTCCGTAACCGGTTTGTGTCCGTCGACGGACAGAGTGACGACCTCCTCGGTGTGAACTAGTCGCATGTCGGTCACTGATGGTCGTTGGTGCAGGTCAAAGTCTTTGCCGGTCAGCTCAGGTCACTGCTGGTCGGTGGGGTTGCTGCACTCTGCTGCTGCACTTTGCGGAAGCTCAGCGGCGCCTGAAGCTCTACAGCGACGACATCCCCCTGTTGACCCGCTTCCAGATCGAGAGCCAGATCGAGTCGGCCTACGCCCACAAGGTGCAGCTGCCTTCGGGCGGCAGCATCGTGATCGACTACACCGAGGCGCTGGTGTCCATCGACATCAACTCCGCGCGCGCCACGCGCGGCAGCGACATCGAGACCACCGCCACCAATACCAACCTCGAGGCCGCCGACGAGATCGCCCGCCAGCTGCGTATCCGCGACATCGGCGGGCTGATCGTCATCGACTTCATCGACATGGAGTCGACGCAAGAACCAGCGCGACGTCGAGGATCGGCTGCGGGACGCGATGAAGATGGACCGCGCGCGCATCCAGATCGGACGCCTGTCGCGCTTCGGGCTGCTGGAGATGTCGCGCCAGCGCCTGCGTCCGTCGCTCGGGGAATCCAGCCACTTCGTGTGCCCGCGCTGCGTCGGCATCGGCAGCATCCGCAGCGTCGAATCCATGACGCTGGCGGTGCTGCGGCTGATCGGCGAGGAGCTGCGCAAGGACCGCACCGCGCGGGTCATCGCGCAGGTGCCGGTGGCTGTGGCCACCTACCTGATCAACGAGAAGCGCGAGTGGCTGCGCACGCTCGAGGACAAGAGCGAAGCGGAGCTCATCATCGTCCCGAACGAGAACATCCAGACGCCGGAGTACTCGATCAGGCGCGTGCGCGACGACGAGATGGACCTGCCCGAGAACAAGCAGGCGACCTACCTCATGCCGACCGCTCGCGAGGTCGTCGAGCCGGGCAGCGCGCAGGACAAGCGCCCGCCCGCCGAGGCACCCGCGGTGGCAACCCTGCTGCCGGCAACCCCGGCGCCCATCATCCCCGCGCAGGCCGCGCCCGCTGCAGCCGCAGCCGAGGTAGCTCCCGCGCGCGCGCACGACAGTCTCTGGAGCCGCTTCATGCGCATGCTGGCGGGCAAGCCCAGCACGGCACCCGAGCTGCAGCCGGCCGCGGCGGCGGCTCCGGCCGCGAGCCCGCGCCGCGATGAGGTCCAGCGGCGCGACGGGCGCCGCGAGCACTCGCGTCACGGACGCTACGTGGAAGGCGCGCGTCGCGACCGCGACGCACGCCGCGGCGGCGAGGGTCGGGATCGGGGTCGCCGCGACGGCCGGGACGGTCACGATCGCGACCGCAACCGCGATCAGGGCCGCGGGCGCGATCGCATCGCCGAACGGGGCAACGAGCGCGGTGGGGAGCGTGGCGGTGAGCGCACGGGTGAGCGCAGCCCCGAGCGTGCCCCGACTGGCGAGGCTGCAGCCGCGCCGGGCGAAGTGAGGGCCGATCAGCCCGAGCGCAGCTCCGAGCGTGGCGGCCGGGGACGCCGCCGCGGGCGGCGCGGTCGTCGTGGTGGCGGGGGTGGTGGGATGCGTGAAGGCACCGGGCGCGATGGACCAGCTGCGGACACAAACACACAAAACGGGTCACACGCCGCACCGCTCGTTGCAGGCGCGTCCGCGGACCCTGCAGCGGAGCGCCCGCAGCAGGCGGCCGAACCCTCGGCGCCGCGTGAATATCACGCCGAGCACGAGCCCGTCGTGGCGCGCGAGCCCGTCCTGACGCACGAGCCCGTCCTGACGCACGAGCCCGTCCTGACGCACGAGCCCGTCCTGACGCACGAGCAGCCCGTCGCCGCGCACGAGCCGGCGCCGCTCGCGCACTTCGAGCCGCAACCGAAGCCCGATCCCAGCAGGCCCTATGTCGTGTGGTCGTCCGCGCCGGTGAAGGACGCGGGCGGTGGCGGGCGGGAGCCGGAAGAATAACGGCCCGTTAGGGGTCCACGGAGCGCTGGCGCAGGTGCGTCAGCAAGCCGCGGGAGGCTGCCTCGACAAGGTCGAGCACCTCCTCGAAGCCGTTCGGGCCGCCGTAGTAGGGATCCGGAACATCCTCGGGCGCGGCCTCCGAAGCAAATTCCAGGAACAGCCGTACGCGCTCCTGGGCCTGCGCCGGCGCGCGCCGGCGCAGCACCCTGAGATTCTCACGGTCCATCGCCAGGATGAGATCGAAGTGCTGGAAATCACCGGGCTCGAGGATGCGCGCGCGCAGCCCTTCGAGGTCGTAACCGCGCCGCGCAGCGGCCGCGCGCGTGCGCGGATCGGGCGGCTCGCCCAGGTGATAGCCGGCGGTACCGGCCGAGTCGACCTCGATCGTGAGCTCGGGCGCCTCGCGCGCCGCGAGCACGCGCAGTACCCCTTCCGCGGTGGGTGAGCGGCAGATGTTGCCGAGGCAGACGAACAGGATCCGCACGGATCCTATCTTGCCCTATCTCGCGCTGTAGCCGCGTCCCTCGAGACAGGCGCGCATCGCCCGCTGATAGTCGGCACGCTTGCCGGCAATCTGATCCGGCGGCACGCCGCCAGCTTGCTGCGTGGGATCGAAGCCGGTCTGCGAGGAGGACCACTTGTGGCACTCGTACTTGTCGCTCGCCTGCTGCTCGGCGCTCTGGCCGTTCTGCGGGTAGATGAACAGATCATCGCCCTGCGGGGGTGGCGGCTGGGGCGCATCGGTACTGGCCGTGCTCGGATCGCCGGGCGGGTCGACTACCTCATAGCCATTCTGCTGCGAACTCCACACGTAGTAGGAGTCGTTCGCGTAGTAGTACGGCGCGCCGCCAAACCACACCGTGGTGTAGTAGGGAGGCAGTACCGGCACGAACACCCCGATCGGGGGACCGACCACGACAAATCGCGGTCCGTATGACCGATACCAGATGCCGCCCGAGTAGTAGAAGCGACCCCCGGGGCGGTCGAATACGAAAGGCCGGCCCGGTACCGCGCGTACGTAGGCACCGCGGTTGGGATAGTAACGCGCGCCGCCGCCGCGCGGGCCGCCGTGCCAGTCCTGCGCCGAGGCGCTCGTGGCTGCCAGCGCCATCGCCACCACCAGGGCGCCGCACGCCCATGCTGTCTGCTTCTTCATGACTTCGTACCTTGGCCCCCGGTTCACTTCACGCTATAGCCGCGCGCATCCAGACACGCGCCGATCGCACGCCGATAGTTGGCAGCCTGCTGCTCCTGGGCCGCCGCAGCACGCCGATCGGCAACCACCACGGTGCGCGTGTTCTGCGCGTTGGCGGCATCCGCGGTGCTGCCGATCGCGCCGCCTACGAACGCACCGGCGAGCGCCGCGGGGGCGGCCTGCCAGCGTGGTGCGATCACCGCGCCCAGTATTGCCCCGGCCACGGCACCGATCGCGGTGTTGGTTCCCGGCGGCGGACCCGCGGAGACGATCGCCACCTTGTCGTGCGGCGGCACGCCCGGCGCGCTCGGGTCGAACCCGCTCTGCTGGGTCGCCCACTGGCTGCACTCGTAGTGATCGCGGTCCTGCTGCTCGGCGGTCTGGCCGTGCAGCGGATAGGCGTAGACCTGACTCACCGGCGGAGGCGCAGGCGGCGGCGCGTCATACACGGGGCGCGGTGGAGGTGCCGTCACGCAACCGGCCAGTACGACCGTCAGGGAGGCCACTGCGGCGGCCGTCAGTGCGGCGCGCCTGGTTGTACAGCTGTGGTTCATAATGGGACGTGTTCCATGCCTGAAGCGGATCGCTTCTAACGAAAACGTTAACTGCGGGCGCACGGTTGACAATCAAGCCTCCGGGTCACCGGCGTTGAGTTGGACGCCTGCGCAGAGGCCTAAGTTCCGGTGCAGCGACGCAGCTGCACGCGCCGTCCCGGCACTGTGAACAATTGTTAACCTCAGGCTTCATCCCCCACCCACACGGGCAGAGTTTAGCGCTCAATTCGCGGGCGTGGTCAGCAGTGCGCTGACGCGCTCCAGATCTGCGGGGGTGTTCACATCCGGACCGGGAGTCTCGCACGCGTCCGCCACGGCGATGGCGAGCCCGTTCTCCAGTGCACGCAGCTGCTCGAGCTGTTCGCGCGTTTCAAGCGTCCCCGGCCGCAGCCGCGCGAGCCGCAGGAGCGAGGCGACGCGGTACGCGTAGATCCCGACGTGGCGCCGCGCGCCACTGAAATCGGACTGGCTCGCAAGCCCCGCGGGTGCGCCGCCGCGGTTCCACGGGACGGGCGCGCGGCTGAAGTAGAGTGCGCGCCCGGCAGCATCGACCACCACCTTCACGCAATTCGGATCGAGGAGCTGCGCGGCGCAGCTCAGCGGTGTGGCAAGCGTCGCGATGTCCGCGCGCGGATCGGACTCCAGGAGCGCTGCGACCTGGGCGATCACGGCGGGCGGGATGAGTGGCTCGTCGCCCTGGACGTTGACCACGAGGTCCTCGGCTTGCCACTGCCGCAAGCGCGCTACTTCGGCGATCCGGTCGGTCCCGGAGGGGTGCTGCGCCGCGGTCATGACGACCGTCGCTCCGAAGGAGCGCGCCGCGTCGGCGATGCGCGCATCGTCAGTCGCAATCAGCACCTCGGCGGCGCCTGCCCGGCAAGCGCGCTCATACACCCATTGCACCATCGGTTTGGCGCCGATCGGCAGCAGCGCCTTGCCCGCGAGCCGCGTCGAGCCGTAGCGGACCGGAATGACGACGCGAAACACGCGCGCGCCTGCCCTCACCGCTCGAGCAGCGGATCGTCAGCGGCCAGTTGCCGCGCCTCTTCCTCCAGCATCACGGGCACGTCGTCGCGGATCGGGTAGGCGAGCCGGTCCATGCGGCACACCAGTACCTGGGCCGCGCGCTGATACTGCAGCGTCCCCTTGCATACCGGGCAGGCGAGTATCTCCAGCAGTCGGGTGTCCATCGCGAGCTAACCTCCTCGTGCGCCGCGCACCTTACCCAATACCCGCGCGCGCAGCGCGCGCGCGTCGTGCTCGCTGAGCTCGACGCTGACCGGAACGTACCACAGTCGCGGGTTGGCGAACGCCGCGCATTTTACGGCATCCTTTTCCGTCATGAGGACCGGCAGCTCGTCACCGAAAGCGAGCTCGCGGGCGGTCAGCGCATGGTGGTCCGCGAACGGATGCGCCAGCACCTCCATGCCGAGCGCCGCGAGGCACGCGAAGAAGCGCTGCGGATTGCCGATGCCCGCCACTGCATGCACGCGCCGGCCGCGAAATGCGCCCAGCTCGCAGGGCGCGCCGCGCCCGTCGAGCCGCAGCGCCTGCTTTGCCACGAGGCGCATCTGCAGCGCGTCCGCGGGCAGCGCGCCAGATGCGAGCGAGGCGTGCTGGAGCGGGCCGTTCACCACGACGACGTCGGCGTGGCGCAACCGCGCCGTCGGCTCGCGCAGGGGGCCGGCGGGCAGCAACCCGCCGTTGCCGAAGCCGCGCGTCCCGTCGATCACCACGATCTCGCAGTCGCGCGCCAGGCGCAGGTGCTGCAGACCGTCGTC
The DNA here is from genome assembly GCA_963713175.1 of uncultured Gammaproteobacteria bacterium. Classification (GTDB taxonomy): domain Bacteria; phylum Pseudomonadota; class Gammaproteobacteria; order Steroidobacterales; family Steroidobacteraceae; genus 13-2-20CM-66-19. Next base: position 11,586 of record CAVQKW010000007.1, read on the forward strand.
GGCCAGGATGACGTCCGCGCCGCGTAGCGATGAGCGTGCGGGCGGCGGCGACCCGGTCCGCGGCCACCATCGTCGCGCAGCTCGTGCGGCGGGCGAGGATCACCGGCTCATCGCCCACCTCGCGCCAGTCCGACTCGGGCTGCACATAGCGCGCACCCTTGCCACTGCGACCGTAACCGCGCGACACGATACCCACCCGCAGCTCGGCCGCGGTGAGCTGCTGTGCCAGCCAGATCGTCAGCGGCGTCTTGCCCGTGCCGCCGACGGTGAGGTTGCCGACCACCACCACCGGCCGGGGAAGCCGCCGCGCGCGCAACCACCCGGACGCGTAGGCCGCGCGGCGCGCGCCGCTCAACGCGCCATACGCCCAGGCGAGCGGTTGCAGCAGCGCGGCCCGCGGGCGCTCGGCATACCACAGTCGCTCGAGCCGCTGCTGCAACGCCTTCGCCCTCAGTCGGAGAACTGCAGTCGGTGCAGCTGCGCGTACAGGCCGCCCTGCGCGAGCAGCTCGGCGTGCGTGCCCTGCTCGACGATCGCGCCCGCATCCAGCACGATGATGCGGTCGGCCTGCTCGACGGTGGACAGGCGGTGCGCGATGACGAGCGTGGTGCGGTTGCGCACCAGCTGCGCGAGCGCCGCCTGGATGTGGCGCTCGGACTCGCTGTCGAGCGAGGAAGTCGCCTCGTCGAGAATCAGGAGCGGCGCGTTCTTGAGGAGCGCGCGCGCAATGGCGATGCGCTGGCGTTGACCGCCGGAGAGCAGCATGCCCCGATCGCCCACCAGCGTGTCGAGGCCCCCGGGGAGCGCGCGCACGAACTCCAGCAGGTGCGCGGCCTCGGCCGCCTGCTCGATCGCCTGCGCGGACACGTCGCGCCCGAAGGCGATGTTGTTGCGGATGCTGTCATCAAACAGCACCACGTCCTGGCTGACGACCGCGATCTGCTCGCGCAGGTTGGCGAGCTGGTAGTCGCGCACGTCGCGGCCATCGATGCGTACGCTGCCGGCGATGGCGTCGTAGAAGCGCGGCAGCAGGTTCACCAGCGTCGACTTGCCGCTGCCGGAACGGCCGACGATGGCGAGCGTCTGACCCGCGGCCACACTCAGCGACACCCCGGTGAGCGCTGCCGCCCGGGTGCCGGCCGGCCCGCTCGCGCCGCGCTCCGGGGACTCGTACGCGAACGACACCTGCTCGAACTGCACATCGCCGTGCACGCGCGCACTCTGGTAACCACCGCCCTCAGGCTCCGCGGGCTCGTCCAGCACTTCGAAGAGGCTCTGCCCACCGGCCACGCCCTGCTGCAGCGGGCCGGCGACGCCGACTAGGTCGCGCAGCGGCTGAGCGATGCCGATGAGGGCGACGAAGAACCCCAGGAAGTCCCCGGTGCTCGTGCGTCCGTGCACCGTGTCGGCGAGTGCCAGCGCCAGCACGACCGCCAGCCCGATCGCCGTCACCAGCTGCACCACGGGGTTCGACAGGCCCTTGGTCAGGACCAGCCTCATGTTGGAGCGTAGATTGTGCTCGTTTACCGCATCGAACTGCCGGTCGAGGTGCGCCTGCGCGTTGTACACCTTGATCAGGCGCGGCGCCTCGAGGCTCTCCTTGGCGACCCGGGTCACGTCGCCCATCGAGTCCTGGATGCGGCGGCTGTAGCGGCGGAACTTGCGATTGATGACCGACACCAGCCACGCGACCAGCGGGCCCATGGTGAGCGCCAGCAGCGCGAGCCGCAGGTTGTACCAGAGCACGAGCGCAATGCAGGCGATGATGGTGAGCGTGGTGCGCACCAGCACCACCACCGAGTCGGTGGTCGCCTGTCCCACCTGCTCGGTGTTGTAGGTGAGGCGCGACAGCAGCATCGCAGGCGACGTGCGGTCGAAGAAGCCGATCGGCAGGTCGAGGATGCGGCGGAACACCTGGCCGCGCAGCCGCGCCACCACGCGCCGCCCGACGTAGCCCATGAAGTAGGTCTGGGTGAAGTCGCCCACTCCGCGCAGCGTGAAAAGCCCCACCACGGCGAGCGGTACCCAGATGATGGTGCGCGGGTCGCGCTGCGCCAGGGTCGAGTCTCCGAACCACTTGGCGAGCACCGCAAAGCTGGTCTGCGTGGCCGCGTACAGGATGGCCCCGAGGATGCCGATGGCGAATTGCGGGCGGTAGGGCCGCAGGTATCCGAGCAGCCGCCGGTAGGCGGCAAGCCCGGTGTCGGCGCGCGGCGGGGACAGCGCCGCACGCGCCGCGTCGGACCGGGAGCGCGAGTCGTTCAAGGCTTGCCTGCCGGCGCTTCCTTGACCGTGGCGACATTGATCTCGGCGAAACCGAGGCGTCCGAGCACGTCCATGGCGGTGATGACGGACTGGTGGGTGGCGCGCCCGTCGGCGCGCAGCGTGACCGGCATCGAGCGATTGGTGCCGGTCTCCTTCAGAAGCGCCGCGCGCAGCGTCTCGGGGCTGGAGTTGATGAGCTCGTGCTGATTGACGAGGTAGCCGCCCTGCTGGGTGACGCTGACCACCAGCGGCTCGCTGCCAACCTTCTCGATCGGCACGTCGTTGGCGTGCGGCAGGTGCACGCGCAGACGCCCTTCGTCGGTGAAGCGACTCGAGAGGATGAAGAACACCACCAGCAGCAGCACCACGTCGATGAGCGAGACGACGTTGATCTCGGGCTCCTCGTGGCGGCGCGGCTTCAGGTTCACGCGAGGCTCTCCGGCGGCTGCCTCAGGCGGCGGCCGCGGGCGAGGAGCGCGCGCGCTGCTGCGCCGCTTCCAGCGCATCGGCCATGCGGATTGCCTGCTTCTCCATCTCCACCACGATGCCCTCGACCCGGCCGCGCAGGTAGCGATAGAAGATGAGCGCCGGGATGGCGACGCACAGGCCCGCGACCGTGCAGATGAGCGCCTCGGCGATGCCGCCCGAGAGCGCACGCGGATCCCCCATGCCACCGGCTTCGATGGCGTTGAAGGAGCGGATGATACCGGTCACCGTGCCGAGCAGGCCGAGCAGTGGCGACATACCGGCGATCGTGCCGAGCGTGTTGATGAAGCGCTCGAGCTCGTGCACCACGTGCCGGCCGGTGTCCTCCAGACGCTCCATCAGGATGTCGCGCGGCCGGTGGCGGTTGGCGAGCCCGGTGGCAAGCAGCCTCCCCAGCGGGGAGTTCTGCTCCAGGGCGGCGATCACCTTGTCGTTGACCTGGTTGGCCTCGATGAGTTGCCAGACCTTCTGCGGCAGCTCGCGCGGCAGCACCCGCTTGTCCTGCAGGGTCCACAGGCGCTCGAGGATGATGGCCGCCGCGACGATGGAGCACAGAATGATCGGCCACATCAACGGGCCGCCGGCCCTCACGATTTCCCACATCCTGGACGACCCCGACAAAAGGCCCGGTACGGCCGGTCATGATGCCCGCATCATACCGGAACCGGAGCACATCCCCTTCCCGGGCCTTCTGGTAGAGTCCTCAGTTCCGATGCCGCGCAGGCTGCTGAAAAGAATAGTCCCGGCTTCCCACACGCTCCGGGAGCACTGGTTCGTTCGCCTGTTCGGTGAGCGTCTCGCAGATCCGCAGCTGTGGACGCTGCACCGCCGGGCGGTCACTTACGCCTTCGGTGCGGGACTCGCGATCTGCTTCGTGCCACTGCCGGTGCACCTGCTGCTCGCGATCATGGCCTCGCTCACCTGGCGGATTAACCTGCCGGTCGTGTACGGGACGACGTGGCTGGTCGCCAATCCCTTCACCATGGTGCCGGTCTACTACTTCGCCTACCGCGTGGGCGTCGTGCTGCTGCACGTGCCGCCGCATCACTTCCGCTTCGTCGCGGACTGGGCTGGTTTCGCTACGCGCTCCTGCCGGTATGGCGGCCGTTCCTGGTCGGATGCCTGGTGTGCTCGGTGGGGCTGGGGATCCTCGGCTGGCTGGTGCTGGAGATCGTGTGGCGCTGGAACGTGACGAGCCGCTACCGCGCACGCCGCACGCCGCACCCCAGAACCGTAGCTCTAATCGCGCTGCACCAGCCGGCCGCCCTCGAGCTCGAACACGCGCTCCATGCGCCGCCGCGAGGCGCATGTCATGGGTCACGACCACGAGGCTCGTGCCGCGTTCGCGGTTGAGCTCCAGCATCAGCGCGAACACCTCTCGGCGTTGGCGCCATCGAGATTGCCGGTGGGCTCATCCGCCAGCACCATGCGCGGCTGCGGTGACCAGGGCACGCGCGACCGCCGCGCGCTGGCGCTCGCCGCCGGAGAGCTGGTGCGGGCGGTGCGTCAGACGCTCGCCCAGCCCGACGCGCTCGAGCAGGCCGCGCGCCGCGGCGCGTGCCTCGGCCACCGGCGTCGCGCCGCACCAAGAGCGGCATGGCCACATTCTCCAGCGCCGAAAACTCCGGCAGCAGGTGATGGAACTGGTAGACGAAGCCGAGCGCCTGGTTGCGCAGCAGGCCGCGCTCGCGCTCGCCGATCTGATGGATATCGCGTCCCGCTACGCGCACCTCGCCGCTGGTCGGACGATCCAGCCCGCCGAGGATCTGCAGCAGCGTGGTCTTGCCGCGAGCCGGAGGCGCCGACGATCGCGACGCGCTCGCCCGGGCGATACGGTCAGCGCGACGCCCTGCAGAACCTGCAGCAGCTCCGGACCCTGGCGAAAGCTGCTGTGTACCTCACTGGCTTCCAGTACGCTGTCAGTCATGCCGCAGAGCCTCCGCCGGCGCGGTGCGCGAGGCGCGCCAGGCCGGGTACATCGTGGCCAGTGCGCACAGCAGGAACGCCACGGCGCACACCCGCAGCACATCCAGACCCTCCACATAGGCCGGCAGATCACTCATGTTGTAGACGCGGGCATCGAGAAAATGCGTGCCGAGCAGGCGTTCCAGCGCGGCCACCAGTGATCTCGAGATTATGGGCCAGCAGCGTTCCGAGCCCGGCGCCCAAGAGCGTTCCCGCGAGCCCGATCAGCACGCCCTGCACCGCGAAGGTGGCCAGCACGTTGCGCGGGCCCGCGCCGAGGGTGCGCAGGATGGCGATATCGGTCTGCTTCTCTTTCACGATCATCACCAGGGTTGCGACGATATTGAAGGCCGCCACTGCCACGAGCATCAGCAGGATCACGAACATCATGGATTTCGTGACCTCGATCGAGCGGAAGAAGTTGGCGTGGTTCTGCGTCCAGTCGGTGACGTAGTAGTCCCCGCCGAGCGAGCGGGCCACCCGCACCACCGTGGTGGGCGCCTGCAGCGGATTCTCGAGCGCGAGCCGCAGCCCGGTGACCTTGTCGCCGAGGCGAAACAGGCGCGCGGCGTCGGTCAGGTGCACCAGCGCCAGCCCGCGGTCGTATTCGTACATGCCGGAGTGGAACAGGCCGACCACGCGGAAGCGGCGCATGCGCGCCACCACGCCGGTGGGCGTCGCGGTGCCCTCGGGAGCGATCACCAGCACCGTGCCGCCCAGCCCCACGTGCAGATCGTGCGCCAGCGCGCTGCCGAGAATGATGCCGTAGCCGCCGGGCTGCAGCGCGTCGATGCTCCCGGCTGTCATGCGCTGGGCGAGTCCCGGTCGCCGCGCGCTCCTCCTCGGGCAGGACGCCGCGCACCGTAGCGCCGGTCATCACCCTGGCGTTCGCCAGCATCGCCTCGCTTTCCACGTACGGGACGGCCGCCTGCACCCCGGGCTCGCTGCGGGCGCGCTGCTGCAGCGCGCGCCAGTCGGGCAGCGTGCCCGACAGACCGGTGATGGTCGCGTGCGCCGTGACCGCCAGTATCCGGGTGCGCAATTCGCGCTCGAAGCCATTCATCACCGACAGCACCACGATCAGGGTGGCGACTCCGAGCGTCAGACCGCACACCGACATCACCGCCACGAACGAGACGAAGCCCCGCCGGTGCGTGGAGCGCAGGTAGCGCGTGCCGATCAGCCATTCGTACCCCATGCGCTACTCGTAGCGCAGCGCTTCGGCCGGCGCGATGCGGGCCGCGCGCAGCGGCCGGGTACACGGTGGCGAGCGCGGTCAGCAGCAGCGCCGCCACCGATATCCCCACCACGTTGGCGGCGTGCACCTCGGAAGGAATGGCGCTGTTGTAATAGACGTCCGAGTCGAGGATCTGGAAGCGGAAGGTGTGCTCGAGGAACGGCACGATGCTGCTCGATGTTGAACGCGAGGTGCAGCCCGAGCGCCACGCCGAGCGCCACGCCCAGCCAGCCGATGACCAGTCCCTGGGTGATGAAGACGCCCATCACGCGGCGCGGCGAGGCACCGAAGGTGCGCAGGATCGCGATGTCGGTGCGCTTGTCGGTGACCACCATGACCAGCATCGCGACGATGTTGAAGGCCGCGACCGCGACGATGAGCAGCAGGATGAGCGACATCATGGTCTTCTCGATGCGGATGGCGCGGAAATAGTTGGCGTTGTCCTGCGTCCAGTCGCGCACCTCGTAGCCGCGCGGCAGCGCGGCCCGCAGCCGCGCCGCCACCGCCGGGGCCGCCAGCACGTTGGTGACGCGAATCCGCAGCCCCTCATCGGCCGCGCCCGCCGGCGCGAGCGCGCGCACGTCGTCAAGGTGCGCGAACACCAGGCGTACCGTCGTGATCCTGCAGCCCGACCTCGAACACTCCCGCGACGGTGAACTCACGCAGCTTGGGCGCCGGCGTACCGTCGGTGCTCATGGTGGGCACCAGCAGCGTCAGCGCATCGCCCGGCGGAGAGCCCGAGCCGCTCGGCGATCACCGCGCCGACGATCACGCGCCCGGAGCCGCTGGTCAGGTCCGCAAGATGCCCTTGCGTGATCGCCTGCCCGATCTCGGTGACCGTGGCGGCGGCGCTCGGATCGATGCCGCGCAGCACCACCGGCAGCATCTCCGGGTCGTGCACCGCGAGCGCCTGCAGCTCGAGGTACGGCGCCACGTCGGCCACCCCGGCGACGCCGCTCGCGCGTATGCGCCACGCTCTGCCAGTCGGCTCGCGCGGGCGTCGCGCCGGCCGCGGGGATCACGCGCACGTCGGCGCTCAGGGACAGCAGCCGCTCCCGCAACTCACTCTCGAAACCGTTCATCACCGACACGATGACGATCAGCGCGGCCACGCCCACGCATACCCCGACGAGCGACGCCCAGGTGATGAATGAGACGAAGAACTTGTGCGACCTCGCACGCACGTAGCGCAGGCCGACGTACACCGACAGCGGATGAAACATCGTCGCGATTTAACCACAGTTGCCGCCCTTTTCAGACGTGCGTCACAGATTGGCGCGCGGAAGTCGCCCGGTCGGCTTTGACAGATTCCTCCAGGTGCTATAGTCGCCGGCGACCGGGAGGAACTCGCATGCAGACTCGAATTCTCGCCGCACTGGTGTGCGGTTGTGCGTTCGCCGGCGCCGCCGTCGCCGAGACCATCGTCGTGAACGATCAGGTCCAGGTACGCGAATCCCAGATCGATCGCCCCAAGGGTGGACTCACCATGGGCGAGGTCGAGAAGCGTTACGGCGCGCCCGTCACACGCCACCCGACGGTCGGCAAGCCGCCGATCACGCGCTGGGACTACAACGGCTTCGCGGTATTCTTCGAGGGCGAGCGCGTGATCCACTCGGTGGTCACCGGCGCTGAGACCCCGGCGGCCGCCGCGCCGAGCCCGCCCTCCGCCTAGCATCCCGACCCGCCGCTCACCCGGCTGCCCGCGCTTACGCGCGCTCGGGCGCTGGCACGCCGGCGTGCGCCGGTGGTAGTCTCGCGGCAAGAGATAATAAAGATCGGGGATTTGCCACCGGTGGATGAGCCTCTCAGGGCGCGCATAGAGGCGCTCGTGCGCGCCGGGAGCGTGCGCAGAAAGACCGCGGGAGCGCAGCTGGAAGCGGAGATCCGGCGACGTGAAGAGCTACTGCGGCAGACCTTCCGCCGCTACGTCTCCCCGCGCGTCGCCGACAAGATCCTGGAAGACGTGCAGGTGCGCGATACGCTCCTCGCATCCAGCGCCGAGGTGCGCACCCACGCGGTGGTGGTGTTCGCCGACCTGCGCGGCTTCACCAGCATCTCCGAGCAGCTCGATCCGCACCGCGTCGTACCGCTGCTCAACGAGTTCTTCTCGCTGCTGACCGAGATCACCTTCCGGCACGAAGGCACGGTGTTCCACATGGCGGGCGACTGCCTGATGTTCGGCTTCGGCGTGCCGCTCGAGCAAGCCGACAGCCCGCAGCGTGCCGTGCGCGCCGCGACCGAGATGCTCACCGGCTTCACCGCGCTCGCCGGCTCCTGGCGCGAGCGCTACCACGTCGAGGCGGGACTTGGCATCGGCATCAACGAGGGCGACGTGGTCGCCGGCAACATCGGCTCCTCCTCCTACATGAGCTACACCATCATCGGCGACACGGTGAACATCGCCGCGCGCCTGTGCCAGCGGGCGCGCGCCGGGGAGATGCTGTTCTCGAGTACGCTCAAGCACTCCCTCGATGCGCGCGGCATGGACGTCGGCGCCACGCCGCTGCCGCCGCTGCAGCTGCGCGGTCGCTCGCACCCGATCGACATCTTCTGCGTGCCGCTGTCGACCCGGCTGCACGTGAGCGCGGGACCGGTCGCCGCCTGAAGTCTCTGCGCGACCCGCGCGTCGGGTAAGCTTCCGTCCCTTTTGCGGCACATCCCGCAACCGATCCATGCCCTTGCTGCTCAACCCCCCGGTTCCTACCGCGGCCGAACCCCGCCTGCGCTGGCACCAGCTCTATGGGAGCGCTGCAGCGTTGGCGCTCGCGGAAGCCACCCGCACCGACCCGCGCCTGTACGTGGTGGTGGCCGATGGCGCGCGCGAGCTCGAGCGGCTCACGGCGGAGCTGCAGCTTCTTCACTGACGAGGCGCTGACGCTGCTGCGCCTGCCCGACTGGGAGGTGCTGCCCTACGACCTGTTCTCGCCGCACCCGGATATCACCTCCGAGCGCCTGCAGACACTCTTCGAGCTGCCGGCCACGCGCCGCGGCTGCCTGATCGTGGCCGCCGACACTCTCATGCAGCGGCTGCCGCCGCGCGACTACGTGCAGGGCCGCGCCTTCGAGCTCGCCCGTCGGACAGGCGCTGGCGCTCGAGCCCTTCCGCCAGCGGCTGATCGAGGCCGGCTATGCCAGCGTCAGTCAGGTGGTAAGCCCGGGCGAGTTCGCCGTGCGCGGCTCGCTGCTGGACGTGTTCCCGATGGGCTGCGATCGCCCCGCTGCGCATCGACCTGTTCGACGAGGAGATCGAGGCGATTCGCCGCTTCGATCCCGAGACGCAGCGCTCCCTCGAGTCGCTCGATGAGGTGCGCCTGCTGCCGGCGCGCGAGGTGCCGCTGGATACGGACGCGGTGCGCGACTTCCGCCGCCGCTACCGCACACGCTTCGAGGGCGATCCCAACACGAGCGCGATCTACCGCGGGGTGAGCGAGGGCCTGGCGCCGGCCGGCGTCGAGTTCTACCTGCCCCTGTTCTTCGAAGGCGACGCGCGACGCTCTTCGACTATCTGCCCGCGGATGCGGTGATCGTGCACGACGCCGCCCTGCCCGGCGCCCTGCTGCAGCTCCTGGGACGACATCGAAGCGCGCTACGAGGACCGCCGCCACGACATCGAGCGGCCGGTGCTGCGCCCGCCAGAGCTGTTTCTCGAGCCGGCGGAGCTGCAGACAGCGTCGACGGCCTTCGCCAGCATCACGCTGGATGCATTCAAGGCGCAGACTCGAGCTCGGCGGCGGCGGGCGCCGCGGTGCGCAACTTCCCCACCGCGGCGCCCCGCGAACTGCGCATCGACGCGCGCGCCGAGCAGCCGTTCGCGCCGCTCGATGCCTTCCTGCGGCAGTTCGACGGCCGCGTGCTGATCGCAGCGGACTCCCCGGGGCGGCGCGAGGTGCTGCAGGAGATGCTGCGCGAGCAGCGTCACGCGGTGGCAGCCGTGTCGGGGTGGAAAGCCTTCGTCGCGGGCGGCGCGCGCCTGGCGCTCGCGGTCGCCCCCGATCTGCAGGGGCTGACGCTCACCGACACCGCCCATCGCGCTCATCTCCGAAGCGCAGCTGTTCGGCGCGCGCGCCCGCCAGGAGCGGCGGCGCAAGCGCGCGCGTCGATCCGCAGGCGATCCTGCGCGACCTGCAGGACCTGAACCCCGGCGCGCCGGTGGTGCACGAGGAATACGGCGTCGGCCGCTACGTCGGGCTCATGGCGATGGAAATCGCCGGTCAGCCCGGGGAGTTCCTGGTGCTGGAGTACCTGGGCGGGGACCGCGTCTACGTGCCGGTGCACGCGCTGCACCTGGTCAGCCGCTACACCGGCGCGGCGCCCGAAAGCGCCCCGCTGCACAAGCTCGGCACGGACCAGTGGGCGCGGGCGCGCAAGCGCGCCGCGGAGCAGATCCGCGACGTCGCCGCGGAACTGCTCGACCTGTACGCGCGGCGCAAGGCGCAGCGCGGCCTGCACGCTCGCCGCGGCGGAGTCCGACTACCAGGCGTTCGCCAACGCCTTCCCCTTCGAGGAGACCGAGGACCAGGCCGAGGCGATCCGCCAGGTGCTCGCCGACCTGCGAGCGAGCGCCCCATGGACCGCATCGTGTGCGGCGACGTCGGCTTCGGCAAGACCGAGGTGGCGATGCGCGCCGCGTTCGTCGCGGTGCAGGCGGGCAAGCAGGTCGCGGTGCTGGTGCCCACGACGCTCCTGGCGCAGCAGCACCTCGCCAACTTCCGCGACCGCTTCGCCGACTGGCCGGTGCGCATCGAGGCGCTGTCGCGCTTCCGCACTGCGAAGGAGACCCACGCGACGCATCGAGGGCATGGAGCAGGGCAAGGTCGACATCGTCATCGCCACGCATCGCCTGCTGCACACGCACGCGCGCTTCAAGGACCTCGGGCTCATCATCATCGACGAGGAGCACCGCTTCGGCGTGCGCGACAAGGAGCGCCTGCAGGCACTGCGCGCCGAACGTGCACGTGCTGACCCTGACCGCGACGCCGATCCCCCGCACGCTCAACATGGCGCTCGGCGGCCTGCGCGACCTGTCGCTCATCACGACGCCGCCCGCGGGGCGGCTGGCCATCAAGACCTTCGTCATCGAATGGCACGGACCCGACGCTGCGCGAGGCGGTGCTGCGCGAGCTGCGCCGCGGCGGCCAGGTCTATTTCGTGCACAACGAGGTGCGCACCATCGAGCAAGATCGCCGCCGAGGTGCAGACGCTGGTGCCCGAAGCGAGCGTGCGCGTCGGCCACGGGCAGATGCGCGAGCGCGAACTCGAACAGCTGATGGTGGACTTCTACCACCGCCGCTTCAACCTGCTGGTGTGCACCACCATCATCGAGAGCGGCATCGACGTGCCGACCGCCAACACCATCATCATCAACCGCGCCGACCACTTGGGGCTCGCGCAACTGCACCAGCTGCGCGGCCGCGTCGGCCGTTCGCACCACCGCGCCTACGCCTACCTGATCGTCCCGCCGCGGCAGGCGCTGACGCGCGATGCCGTCAAGCGACTGGAGGCCATCGAGTCGATGGAAGAGCTGGGCGCGGGCTTCGTGCTGGCCACTCACGACCTGGAGATCCGCGGCGCCGGGGAGCTGCTGGGTGAGGAGCAAAGCGGCAACATGACCGAGATCGGGTTGTCGCTGTACCTCGACATGCTCGAGCACGCCGTGAGCGCGCTCAAGGACGGGCGCGAGCCGGCGCTGGACAAGCCGCTCGCGGCCGCTACCGAGGTGGAGCTGCGTCTGCCCGCCTTCCTGCCCGAGGCCTACGTCGCCGACGTCCACGTGCGGCTGTGCTGTACAAACGCATCGCGGCGGCCGACGGGAGCGCGGCGCTCGATGAGCTCAGCGCCGAGCTGCACGACCGTTTCGGCGCGCTGCCGCCGCCGGCCCAGAGCCTGATCCGCATCGCCAAGCTGAAGCTCATCGCGCGGCGCCTCGGCGTGCGGCGCCTGGACCTGGGACCCCAGGGAGGCACGGTGCTGTTCGAGGAGAAAAATGCGCATCGACCCGGCGACCGTGGTGCGCATGATCCGCCAGGCCGCCGCGCGACTACCGCCTCGAGGGGCCCCTGAAGCTGCGCATTTCGCGCCAGCTGCCCACCGAGGCTGCGCGCTTCGAATTTGCGGGCGAGCTGCTGCGGCGGCTGGGAGCCCTGCCCGAGTAGAGCGCCGGCCGCCGCGGGCGCGGCTTCCGCTAGAATGCCCGCATGGACGCCCGCCCCGCACGACTGCGCGCCCTCACCCTGACCCTCGCTGCGTTGCTCGCTGGCGCGTTGCCGGCGGCCGCCGAGGACAGCCCCGGCCCGGTCTACAACGTCGAGATCATCGTGTTCCGAGCCAACTCCGCCCAGGGCGGCGCGGAAAACTGGAGCGAGGAAGCCGGCGTACGCAGCGTCGCCGGGGATGAGTCGGCGAGTGGCTCCTCGCAGGTCGGGCGTTTCGTCGCGCTGCTCCCCTCTTCCGCCTGGCAGCTCAATGAGCTGGAGAACCGGCTGCGCGCGAGCGGTGCCTATGTGCCGGTGGCGCACGTCGCCTGGTCGCAGACGGCGAGCGCCTGGGGAACGCGCGCCGGGTTCCCGCTGGCGCGACTCGGAATCGACGCACCGGGCCTCACCGGCAATGTGTTCCTGGAGCGCGGCCAGTTCCTGCATCTGGGAATGTCGCTCGGCTGGACGCTGGCGGCGCCGCCGGACGGCCTCGGCGCCGCGCCCGGTACTGCCTTCACGATCAACGAGAGCCGTCGCGTGCGCTTCTACGAGCGCAACTACTACGACAACCCGGCGTTCGGTGTGATCGCGCTGGTGACCCCCGCGCAGGGCGCACGTCCGCCGGGACGCTGACGCGCGGGCCTCACGGCTCCCCGAGGAGCTGTGCGCTCGTGAACTCCCACGTGTCTCCCCCGCGCTCCTGCGGTGCGCAGCGCACGCGCTCGCGAGCGGCCGCGATGAACCAGGTCTGCGCCATGCGCGGGCGGGGGCGGCTGAAGGCGCGCGGATCGAGCAGCGCCGCGCACGCGGCGCGGTCCGGATCGCGCACCGACTCGTAGCGGATGAGCTCGATGTGGGCCTCGCGGGCGCTCGCCGCCAGCGCCTGAGTGTCTCCATAGCCACTGCGCGAGGTCCACGCAGCGCGGTCACGCACCAGCGGCTGCGCGGTCAGATCGCTCGATGCGCTGGTGCGCACCGCGGCCCGAAATGCCGTGTGCGGCACGGGCTTTAAGTCCGGCGTACCGGGGGAGTCCAGGAGGAAGCGTAAACGCCAGTAGCTCTTCTCCGCCAGCGCGGTGCGCAGCTGCTCCGCGCCGTACCACACACCGGCATCGAACGCCGCGCGAAAGCGCGAGCCGACGAACGGCCGATAGCGAAACGGCGTTGCGAGCAGGTAGTGCAGGCGGCGAACCGCTGGCGGCAGCGCGGGTTTACTCGCCTCCAGAACCAGCTCGAGCGCGCTCTGCTCCTCGAGCGAGTCGACCAGGCGCATGGTGGAGGCGGTGTGCTGGGATTCCACGACGCGCCACAGCTCCCCCGCGTAGCGGCGCGCCTCAGATGCGAGCTCGCGCGGCGTCCAGGTAGTCAACGGTGCGTACCAGGCCGGCCGGATCGCGGATCAGCTCGAGCGGCACGCCGCCGAGCGCCCGGTTGATGCTGCGCAGCCACGCGCGTGCCGCCGCATCGTCCGAGCCCACGATCGCATCGAGGGAGCGGAACATGCGCACGAACAGCGCCGCGAGCTGCCAGGCCTTGGAGTCCTCCTCGAGCTGCTTTCGGCCATTGGCGATGCGCGAGAGCGTCGCCTCGCTGACCCCGATAACTCCCGCCAGGTCTGCCTGCGCCAGCCCCAGGAGGCGCGCGGCGCGCACCGCGGCACGAGAGAGGGTGGCCGCGGCATCGGCGGTGGGGCGGGCTCCGGCGGTCCTGAGACTCATTTCAGTAGAAATAATACTAGTATTTTATTTCCATAGCAATAAGCCGGCACGGCCATGCGTCAGGGCCCTCGAGGGGCCCCTGGCAGGGTACGGAGGTTCAGTCGGCGCGATCGGCGGCGGCTGTGCGCCGCCGCGGGTGCTCAGCCCGGCGGCGGAGTCGTCTTGGCGTCCGGGTTGACGCTGATACCGCGCTTCTTGAGCTCACTGATCACGAGCTTCGCGTTCGCGTTGCCCGAGTCTGCCAGCCGCTGGGTGCCGGCAGCGATGTGATCGAGTGACCCGCGCAGCTTCTCGGACTGTTCGATGGGCTGCGCCTGGGCAGCGTGCGCATCGACGAGCCGGTGACGCTCCGTGACCAGCTCCGCGCTCTGGAACAGCATCCACAGGAGCACCGCCGCGCCGACCAGAAACAGCGGCAGGAACGGGCTGCGCACCACGACCCCCTGGGTATCGCTCATCGCGGCCGCTCCTTGCCCGTGGGGGCAGCGGGCGCCGGTGCCGCCGGCGCGTTCGCATTGATCGTGATGCCTTCCTTGCGCAGCAGGTCGCGCAGCTGATCGTCCTTGTTCTGCACCGCGAGGTCTGCGAGCGCCTTGACCATGTCCTGATAGAGGACCTGCAGCTGCGCGCTCTGCTGGATGTACTGTCCGCGACGGTCCACATCGGTGCGCAGGGTCTGGTTGCTGCGCACGATGGCGATGTCCAGGATCACCAGGAGCAGACACAGGGCCGCCACGACACTCAAAAGCCAGTACTGGTAGTTCTTTAGCATGCTGATGGTCAGGCCGCGCGCCGCATATTCGGCAGCGGCATTGTACGTAAGCCCCTGCGCCGGCGTACACCCAGGAGGATGAGGAGTCCGCCCCCGCCGAGGAGGAACAGGGCGAGGGTATCGGGCTCAGGCACGTTGGTCGTGGAGCCGATCTCCCCGGTGATGGTGAGGGTGGCGGTGAGAGCCTCCGAGAAGCCGCTGGCGTTCGAGCCGGTGCCCGAGAAGCTGAGCACGTCGGTGAAGGTGGAGCCTGCGGTGAGGCCGGTCGTATTCATCGCCGCCTCTCCGGTCTCCCCCTGCCCGTCCAGGAGCTCGCTCACGGCGTTGAAGTTCGTGAGCGTCAGCCCGGGCGCACTGCCCGCATCGGCAAAGCTGCCCCCGAGTGCATCCGCCTGCCCGGGCGCCCCATTCAGGAACTCGATCATGTCGCTGATCGACTCCCCGGCCGTCAGGGTTCCCAGGTTCAGCGTGAAGGCATCCCCGCTGCCGGTGAGCCCGCCGGTGTTGCCGCTGCCGGTGAGCTCGAACGTCGGGGTGGCGTGGTAGTTCACCTGAGCACTCAACCCGACCGTCGTCCCCCCGTTCACCGCCGCCACATCGCTGAGCACCCCGTCATGGCTCAGAAGCCCCAGCGTCGCCGTCCCACTGAAGGTGCCGGCGGTCGCGGTGTTCAGTCCCAGCCGCAGCGTGCTCGAGTCTGCCGGCGCACCCGCCGCAAGACCGGTGAGCGTGCCGGTGCCGGTGAAGGGTCCCGTCACCGAGGCAAAGCCCCCCGTGAGCACATCGTTCAAGGCTCCCGCGGCCGCATTCGAGACCGTGAGCGCCTGCGTGCCCACCGTGTCCCCGACGTGCACGATGCCGAAGCTCACCGTCGGCGGAGTCACATTCGCCACCGCCGTGGTGTAGACGTTCCCCGTGAGGTTCACCGTGCCGGTGCCCACCGAGGCGGCCGTCGCGTGGTCGATGACTCCATCGGAGGTGAAGCTCACCGTCTGCGTGCCGGTAAAGCTCCCCGAGGTCGCCGTGCTCATCCCCACCTTCAAGCTGCTGCCATCGACCCCCTGGGCCGCCAGGCCCGTGATCGCTCCGCCGTTATTGGTGAAGGGACCCGTCGCCGACCCCAGGCTCGCCGCCAGCCCTTCGGTGTACTGATCCGGGGAGCTGTTGGTCACGGTGAGCGCTGCGCTCGGGGCCGCATCCCCCACGCGCGCATTGAGCGTGATCGCACTCGGCGCGAGCAGCGGGTTCGCTTCCCGGTACCCGCTCGCCTGCACCGTCACGTTCTGCGCGGCAAGTGCGGTGCTCGAGAGCCCGTCGATCGTGCCGTTGGAGGTGAGGCCAATGGTCACCGTCCCGGACTGCACCCCGGCACCCCCAGCGGTGAGCGCCGCGTTGAGCGTCCCGGAGGAGCCCGCCGAGAGGTTCGTGATCGTCCCGGAGGCGCTCGCCCCACCGGTCCCGCTCGAGGCGACATAGCCCGCATCCAGCCCTTCCTGGAAGCCCGCAGGCGAGATGTTCGTGTTCGTCACCCCGATCGTGCCGGCCGCCGTGCCCCCACCCGCACGTTCCCTAAGTTCACCGTGGAGGCCACCGAGGGCTGCGCGTACTGGTATACCCCGCCCGTCACCGCCACGTTCTGCGAGGCGAGCGTGAGCAGACAGTTGCTCGTGCACCCGGCGGGACCGGCATCCGAGACCAGCCCGAGGGTTGCCGTGCCGTTGATCGCACCGGCTGCGCTCGTGTTCATCCCCACCTGCAGGTGCGTGTTATCCATGCCCCCGGGGCCCAGATCCGTCACCGTGCCGCTCGCCGTGATCGGCGCGTTGCCCGTGATCGAGGCATTGAGGGAGGCTTGCGGCGCGCTCGTCGCCTGGTTCGTGAGGCTCACGAACCCGACCGGGGAGCTCGCCCCGACGTGGGCGTTCCCTAAGCTGATCGGGGAGTTGTTGATCACCGGGGCGGCATCGTTGATCACCGTGCCGGTGGTCTGGATCGTGCCCGACACCCCATAGCTCGCCGAGCCCACCAAGGCCACGCCCAGCCCGTCGCTCACCCCGTTCACCGTGCCGGCGGTGAAGAAGTTCACCCCGATCGCACCGTTCACCGTGCCCGCGCTCGCGGTGTTCACCGTCACCGTCATGTGCGAGGAGTCGATGTTGCCGGCCGTCAGCCCCGACACCGCCCCCGTCCCCGAGATCAGGCTCGAGCCCGTGCCGCTCGTGGACCCGAAGCTCGCGTTGAGGTCCTCCACGAACCCGGCAGCTCCCGTCGCTACGTTCTGCACCGCCAGCGTCTGGCTCACCGTCTGCCCGACCTGCACCACCCCGAAGTTCAGGGGCGTCGTGGTGATCGCACCGGCGGCCGCCTGGTACACCCCGCCCGAGACCGTGATCGTCTGCGAGCCCACGCTCGTGGTCCCGAGCCCGCTCGTCCCGGCGCCGTTGGAGACGTAGTTCAAGGTCACCGTGCCTGTCTGCGCACCCGCCGTCGCGGTGTTTACCCCGACGCTCATCGCGGTGTCGTTGGAGGCGCCTCCGGCAACCCCCGAACCCAGGCCGCCGCTGATCGCGCCGCCGTTGTTCGTCGCCGCTCCCGTGTTCGAGCCAAACCCTGCGTTCAGTACCTCGGTGAAGCCCCCCGAGGGCGCATTGTTCGCCACCGTCAGCACCTGGCTGCCCGTCCCACCCACACGCTGGTTCCCAATCGTCACCGGACTCGGCGTCGTGGCACCAGAGGCCAGGTTGTAGCCCGTGCCGCTGACATTGATGATCGTGCTTCCGAGTGACTGCGCCGTGAGCCCCGAGGTGGTCGCCCCGTCGGTCGCCAGCGCCAAGGTCGCGGTCCCTGAATTCGCCCCCGCCGTCAGCCCCGTGAGCCCCACGCTGATCGCCGTCGAGGCGCCGGCGCCCGCGGCGAGGTTCGTGATCGGGCCGCCGGATATCGTTCCCTGCCCGCTGGTCGCGGCCGTTGCGACATCGAGTCCTTCCTGGAAGCCGGTCGGCACACCAATCGCATAGGGGTTGCTGATCGCCACAGCCTGACTGAGCGACGTCGGCTGACCGCTGCCGACGTGGAAGTTGCCGAAGTTCACCGTGCTCGAGAGCGAGGGCTGCGCCGTCTCGTACACGCCGCCGGTGACCGTGATCGTCTGCGAGCCGACGCTCGTGTTGCCGAGTCCACTCGTCCCGGTGCCGTTGGACGCGTAGGTCAAGGTCACCGTGCCCGTCTGCGCACCTGCCGCAGACGTATTCACTCCCACGCTCATCGCGGTGTTGTTGGACGCGCCTCCCGCAAGCCCGGAGCCCAGACCGCCGCTGATCGAGCCGCCGTTGTTGGTCGCAGCTCCCGTGTTCGCTCCAAAGCCCGCGTTCAGCACCTCGGTGAAGCTCCCCGACGGCGCATTGTTCGCCACCGTCAGCACCTGGCTCATCGTCCCGCCCACGCGCTGGTTCGCGATCGTCACCGGCGTCGGCGTCGTGGAGCCCGATGCCAGGTTGTAACCCGTGCCGGTCACGTCGACGGTGGCATTGCCCAGCGAGGTCGTCCCGAGACCGGAGGTCGTCGCACCGTCTGAAGTCAGCGCGACCGTCGCCGTGCCCGCATTCACCCCCGCCGTGAGTCCCGACAGCCCGACGCTGATCGTGCTCGCGCTGCCCCCGGCCCCGAGGTTGGTGATCGGACCGCCGGAGATCGTCCCCTGACCCGTGGTCGCGCCCGTTGCGACATCCAGACCCTCCTGGAAGCCCGCCGGCGCCACAGAGGAATTGCTGATCGCAACTGCCTGACTGAGTGACGTCGGCTGACCGCTGCCGACGTGGAAGTTGCCGAGGTTCACCGCGGTGGCGAGCGAGGGCTGCGCGTACTGGTAGACGCCGCCGGTCACGTTGATGGTCTGCGAGGGCAGCGCGGTTTGCACCCCGCCGTTGAAGCTGCCGTCGGAGGCGAGCGTGATGGTCGCCGTGCCGTTGCGCGTGCCGGCGGTCGCGGTATTCATCCCGACCGTCAGCGCCGTGCTGGTCGATCCGGCGGCAAGGCTGGTGAACGTGCCGGCCGCCGTAAGACCGGCCGTGGAGGTCGCGATCGAGCCATTGAGCCCCTCGCTCGGGGGCGTTGCGGTGTTGGAGATCGACAGCGCCTGGCTGGGGGCGGTCGCGCCGACATGCACGTTGCCGAAGGCGATCGGGTTGGGGGTCGCGGCGCTCGCCTGCGCAAGGTTCGCGGTCGACACCGCGGTCAGCTCGATGTTGTCGCCGCCCTGGTTGTAGAGCACGTGCCACCCCTCGGTACCGCCGTGGAAGCTCTGGCCGGTGATGTTGGCGAAGGTGCCCGCCACCGCGGAGCCGGAGGTTGCGATCGTCAGGCTCGAGCCCACTGCGAGATTCAGGGCGTCGAGAGTCGTGAGGTTGAGCGTGCTGCCGCTGCCGATCGTGAATGCCCCGGCTCCCGTGCCGGTGACGTTCACGACGCCGTAGGAAGTGCCGGAGGTCGCATTGAGCCCCAGCGTGCCGTTGATGGTGAGCGCACCCACAGTGAGCGTGCCAGGAGCCGCGCCGTTGCCGGCGAGCAGCGTGCCGCCCGAGCCGATCGTGGTGGCACTCGTCACCGTGCCCGTGCCCTGCAGCGTCCCGCCGTTGATGCCGATCCTGCTGCCCGCGCCGCCCAGGGAGCCAAGAACGGTGGTCATGCCCGCGCTCTGGCTGTAGAGCGCGCCGGATGCCAGCTCCAGCGTACCGCCGCTGCTCACCAGGACGGTGCCGAAGTTGGTGTTCGACCCGGACGCGTTGGCGAGGCTGAGCGTGCTACCCGAGGCCACCTGAATTGTGCCTTGATTCGACACGGTACCGGCATTGATCGTCAGTGTCTGACCGGAGGTGTTGGCACTGATGGTGCCGCCGACGTTGCTGACGCTCGTGGCACTGCCCGTACCGATCGTGCCGGCTCCCTGCACCAGGCCGGCATTCTGCAGAGTCGCGGCGAGGGTACCGCCGTTGAGCTGGAGCGTTCCCGCGGTCTGGTTGAAACCGGTGGCGCTCAGCGTGCCGCCCGCGGCAATGCTCGTCGCGCCGCTGCTGTCCACGGAGCCCACGACGGCCAGCGTGCTACCCGCAGCCACCTCCAGCGTGCCGGCACTGGAGAGAAGTCCCGTCAGTGTCAGTGTCTGGCCCGAAGTGTTCGCGGCGATGGTCCCGCCGCTGTTGTTGGTCAGCGTCGCCCCGCTTGCTCCGACCGCGCCAGCGCCCTGGAGCATGCCCGAGTTCGACAGCGAGCCAGTCGTAACCGTTCCGCCGTTCAGTTGTAAGGTCGCATCGCTCGCATTGGTGAAACCGCCATTGGCGCTGAGCGTCTCGGTCGCGCCAAGCGTGACACCGGTGTTGTTGGTGAAGAGCCCGGTCGCGGTCAGCGTATCGTCGCTCCCCGACATACTGACGGTGCCGGTGTTGCCGAAGGTGCCGCCGATGGAGGCGCCGCTGTGGCTGCTGCCGCCATTGAACGCCAGGGTTCCGCCATTGTTGGCCGACCGGTGATGGTGAGCGACCTGATTGGCCCCGTTGAAGCCGATCGAGCCGCCGTTGCTGAGCGTGGTCGCGCTGACGTTGTCTCCCGCGGCAGCCAGCGTGAGCGAGCCGTTGTTGGTGAGCGCGCCCGAGACCGTCAGACTGTTCAGACCAGTGTCGGAGGTGCCATTGCCGGTGTTGATCGTGCCCACGTTCATTACATTGCCGTTCACCGCCAGCGTCGTGCCCTGCTGCAGGCTCACGCTGCCGGCTGCCGCTCACGATCAGCGTACCGCTGCCGGGAGTCGCCGTCGTGGTCGCGCCGTTGGCGAGCGTGAGCGCGCCCTCGACGCTGCCGAGCTTGGCAAGCCCATTGGTCGTACCGTCTACGGTCAGGGTGCCCCCGAGCGTGAGACCCGCGCCGGCGGCGATGTCCGTGAGGCCGTTCGCCTGATTGACGAGATTCAGTGACGCGCCGCTCGCGATGTCGAGCGTGCCGGCCTGCAGAGCGAGCGTGTTCACGGTGAACGCGTTGCCGCTGCCGAGGGTCAGGGTGTGACCCGAGGAATTCAACACCGTCTCGTAAACATCGCTGCTACTGTTGTTCGGCACGCAGGTGGAGGAGCCGGGCGAGCAGCTCCACTGGGAGGCGGTCGTCCAGGCGCCCGAGCCGGCCGTCCAGGTGGCGGTCACGTCGGTCGGCCCGGATCCCACCGCGTTGATGAGATCGAGGATCGCGTTGCCGCCCGAGTAGCCGATCGTCCAGTTGAAGCCGTCCGCCTGGAACTCCGTCCCACCGGCGCCGGTCGCGAACTGACCCGACAGCCCGCCATGCCCCGTGATGATGGTGTACAGCGTTCCGTCGGTGGCGACGAAGCCGCTGCCGAGCACAATGCCGAGGGCCGCCGGGGAAGCCAGGGTCACCGTACCGCTCACGTTGAGCAGGCCGTTAGAGGAGGCGCCGAGCACGTCGGTGAAGGTGCCGCCCGACTGCGCGTAGTTGCCCGTGATGCTGAGCGTGCCGGCGGTCGTGGTTGATCCCGGCGCCACGTTGCCGTTGCTGACCGTGACATTGCCGGCGATCGTGCCGGTGCCCTGAGTCAGGGCGCCGGCTGCGCTCTGCGTGTAGGCCGAAGCGCCGGAGGGACCGATCTTGAACGTGCTCGTGTCGCCGCTCGCCGTGCCGACCGTGACCGTTCCGGCATTCGCGAACGCCCCGGGCGTGGTGAGGTTGTAGCCGTTCTCGATGGTGAGGCCGGATGAGCTGGTGGTGTTGGCGGCGAGTGCGCTCAGCAGCTGGTGGCCATTCAAGTCCACGAAACTCACGGCGGAATTGGCGCCGTCGAGCACGATGTTTGCCGCGTTGTTGACGATCTCTCCGCCGGCATTCGTCCCGACCGACAGGCTCATCGTCGAAGCAGCGCCCGTGCCGTTCACGATGTAGGTGCCATTAGTCAGGGTGTTACTGCTGAAGTTGGTGAGGCCCGCCGTCACATTCAGCGTGCCGCCCGTGGTCGCCTCCATGGTGCCGGTCGCGGTATTGGTGTTGGTTGCACCCGACAGACTCATGACCCCGCTCTGCACGTCGAGGAGCCCACTGTTGTTGAACGCGGTCGAGACAGTGGTGGTGCCAGTCCCGGTCTTGCTGTAGGTACCGGAGTTGTTGAACACCGCCGTGCCGCCTTCGCTCGCGATCACGTTGTTGAAGATGTTCTGGTCGTTCCAGGTGCCGCTGTTGTTGATCGTCGCCCCGGTGCCCTCACCCACCAGTATCTCGCTCGAGCTGACGCTCGTGGAGCTCCAGTTCGCCGTGCCGATGTTGTTCAGCGTATAGCCGTTAAATACTTCGACTGCGCCGGGACCCAAGGTGAGCGTACCGTTGGAATTCGTGATGCCTCCGACCCCGGTCAGCACGCCGCTGTTGATCGTCAGGGTGCCGCCAACGTTCACCGGACCTGCGCCGGTCAGCGTACCGCCCGCTACGGTCAGATTCGTGACCCCGATGGTGGTATTGGCGCTCAGCGTGCCGCCGCCGCTCACCAGATACAGGCCCGTACCCCCGAGCGTCGCCCCGCTGTTGAGCTGGTAGGTGCCGCCTCCGAACTGCGTCGTCGCCCCGCTCGCGGTGGTAAAGCCGGCACTGCTCGTGCCGGCCGCTGCGATTTCGAAGATTCCGTTCTGAACCGACAGCGACCCGGCGCCGCTGTTGTTGAAGGCGACCCCGACGGTGGTGGTACCAGCCCCGGTCTTGCTGTAGGTGCCGGTGTTGTTGAACACCGCCGTGCCGCCTTCGCTCGCGATCACGTTGTTGAAGGTGTTCTGGTCGTTCCAGGTGCCGCTGTTGTTGATCGTCGCCCCGGTGCCCTCACCCACCAGTATCTCGCTCGAGCTGACGCTGGTGGAGCTCCAGTTCGCCGTGCTGATGTTGTTCAGCGTATAGCCATTAAATACTTCGACTGCGCCGGGACCCAAGGTGAGCGTACCGTTGGAATTCGTGATGCCTCCGACCCCGGTCAGCACGCCGCCGTTGATCGTCAGGGTGCCGCCAACGTTCACCGGACCTGCGCCGGTCAGCGTACCGCCCGCTACGGTCAGATTCGTGACCCCGATGGTGGTATTGGCGCTCAGCGTGCCGCCGCCGCTCACCAGATACAGGCCCGTACCCCCGAGCGTCGCCCCGCTGTTGAGCTGGTAGGTGCCGCCTCCGAACTGCGTCGTCGCCCCGCTCGCGGTGGTAAAGCCGGCACTGCTCGTGCCGGCCGCTGCGATTTCGAAGATTCCGTTCTGAACCGACAGCGACCCGGCGCCGCTGTTGTTGAAGGCGACCCCGACGGTGGTGGTACCGGCCCCGGTCTTGCTGTAGGTGCCGGTGTTGTTGAACACCGCCGTGCCGCCTTCGCTCGCGATCACGTTGTTGAAGGTGTTCTGGTCGTTCCAGGTGCCGCTGTTGTTGATCGTCGCCCCGGTGCCCTCACCCACCAGGATCTCGCTCGAGCTGGCACTCGTGGAGCTCCAGTTCGCCGTGCCGATGTTGTTCAGCGTATAGCCATTGAATACTTCGACTACGCCGGGACCCAAGGTGAGCGTGCCGTTGGAATTCGTGATGCCTCCGACCCCGGTCAGCGCGCCGCTGTTGATCGTCAGGGTGCCGCCAACGTTCACCGGACCTGCGCCGGTCGAGCGTACCGCCCGCTACGGTCAGATTCGTGACCCCGATGGTGGTATTGGCGCTCAGCGTGCCGCCGCCGCTCACCAGATACAGGCCCGTACCCCCGAGCGTCGCCCCGCTGTTGAGCTGGTAGGTGCCGCCTCCGAACTGCGTCGTCGTCCCGGCCGCAGTGGTAAAGCCGGCACTGCTCGTGCCTGCCGCCGCAAGATCGAAGATTCCGTTCTGAACCGACAGCGACCCGGCGCCGCTGTTGTTGAAGGCGATCCCGACGGTGGTGGTGCCGGCCCCGGTCTTGTTGTAGGTGCCGGTGTTGTTGAACACGTCGCTGCCGCCTTCGCTCGCGATCACGTTGTTGAAGGCGTTCTGGTCGTTCCAGGTGCCGCTGTTGTTGATCGTCGCCCCGGTGCCCTCACCCACCAGGATCTCGCTCGAGCTGGCACTCGTGGAGCTCCAGTTCGCCGTGCCGATGTTGTTCAGCGTATAGCCATTAAATACTTCGACTACGCCGGGACCCAAGGTGAGCGTGCCGTTGGAATTCGTGATGCCTCCGACCCCGGTCAGCGCGCCGCTGTTGATCGTCAGGGTGCCGCCAACGTTCACCGGACCTGCGCCGGTCAGCGTACCGCCCGCTACGGTCAGATTCGTGACCCCGATGGTGGTATTGGCGCTCAGCGTGCCGCCGCCGCTCACCAGATACAGGCCCGTACCCCCGAGCGTCGCCCCGCTGTTGAGCTGGTAGGTGCCGCCTCCGAACTGCGTCGTCGTCCCGGCCGCAGTGGTAAAGCCGGCACTGCTCGTGCCTCCCGCCGCAAGATCGAAGACTCCGTTCTGAACCGCCAGCGACCCGGCGCCGCTGTTGTTGAAGGCGATCCCGACGGTGGTGGTGCCGGCCCCGGTCTTGTTGTAGGTGCCGGTGTTGTTGAACGCGTTGCTGCCGCCTTCGCTCGCGATCACGTTGTTGAAGGCGTTCTGGTCGTTCCAGGTGCCGCTGTTGTTGATCGTCGCCCCGGTGCCCTCGCCCACCAGTATCTCGCTCGAGCTGGCACTCGTGGAAGTCCAGTTGGCCGTTCCTGCGTTGGCGAGCGTGGCGCCACTGAAGATCTCAATCGCCGTGCTCGGCCCGAGCGTCAACGTGCCGTTGGATGTCGTGGTGCCGCTGCCGCTGAGCGTGCCGCCACTGAAGTTGAAGGCGGTGCCGACCGTGATCGCGCCGGTGCCACCGAGCGTGCCACTCGAGAGGTTGAGCGTGCCGATCGTCGCCCCACCGGTGATGGCCAGTGTCAACGAGCCACCCGTGACGTTCAGCGTCGGCACCGTCAGCGCTCCCGCCTCGGTGATCGTGGCGGTCGCCCCGCTCGCGTTCAGGGTGGTCGCCGCAAAACTGCCATTGATCGTGTCGGTGCCGCCCGAGAACGTCACGGTCGGCGCGCTGATGCTCGAGCCGGCAGCCGCAGTGAACGTCCCCTGCGAAAACGTCACCGTCGTGCCGGTCGTGCCGGTGATGCTCGAGCCGCTCGCGGCCGATCCGCCGCCGCCGAAGGCCAGGCCGCCGCCATTGAGCTGGACCACACCGGTTGCGCCGTTGTTGAACGCGATCCCGATACTGGTCGTGCCCGCGTTGCTCTTGGTATAGGTGCCGGTGTTGTTGAACGCGTTGCTGCCGCCTTCGCTCGCGATCGTGTTGTTGAAGGCGTTCTGGTCGTTCCAGCTGCCGCTGTTGTTGATCGTCGCCCCGGTGCCTTCACCCACCAGTATCTGGCTCGAGCTGGCGCTCGCGGAGGTCC
Organism: uncultured Gammaproteobacteria bacterium; assembly: GCA_963713175.1. Lineage (GTDB taxonomy): Bacteria > Pseudomonadota > Gammaproteobacteria > Steroidobacterales > Steroidobacteraceae > 13-2-20CM-66-19. Next base: position 36,671 of record CAVQKW010000007.1, read on the forward strand.
AGTTGGCCGTTCCTGCGTTGGCGAGCGTGGCGCCATTGAAGATCTCAATCGCCGTGCTCGGCCCGAGCGTCAACGTGCCGTTGGATGTCGTGGTGCCGCTGCCGCTGAGCGTGCCGCCGCTGAAGTTGAAGGCGGTGCCGACCGTGATCGCGCCGGTGCCGCCGAGCGTGCCACTCGAGAGGTTGAGCGTGCCGATCGTCACCCCGCCGGTGATGGCCAGTGTCAACGAGCCACCCGTGACGTTCAGCGTCGGCACCGTCAGCGCTCCCGCCTCGGTGATCGTGGCGGTCGCACCGCTCGCGTTCAGGGTGGTCGCCGCAAAACTGCCATTGATCGTGTCGGTGCCGCCCGAGAACGTCACGGTCGGCGCGCTGATGCTCGAGCCGGCAGCCGCAGTGAACGTCCCCTGCGAAAACGTCACCGTCGTGCCGGTCGTGCCGGTGATGCTCGAGCCGCTCGCGGCCGATCCGCCGCCACCGAAGCTCAGGCCGCCGCCGTTGACCTGGACCACACCGGTTGCACCGTTGGTGAACGCGATGCCGATACTGGTCGTGCCCGCGTTGCTCTTGGTATAGGTGCCGGTGTTGTTGAACGCGTTGCTGCCGCCTTCGCTCGCGATCGTGTTGTTGAAGGCGTTCTGGTCGTTCCAGCTGCCGCTGTTGTTGATCGTGGCCCCGGTGCCTTCACCCACCAGTATCTGGCTCGAGCTGGCGCTCGCGGAGGTCCAGTTGGCCGTTCCTGCGTTGGCGAGCGTGGCGCCATTGAAGATCTCAATCGCCGTGCTCGGCCCGAGCGTCAACGTGCCGTTGGATGTCGTGGTGCCGCTGCCGCTGAGCGTGCCGCCGCTGAAGTTGAAGGCGGTGCCGACCGTGATCGCGCCGGTGCCGCCGAGCGTGCCACTCGAGAGATTGAGGGTACTGAGCGAGGAGGTGCCGTCGAGCGTGAGGGTGCCACCGTCCACGGTCGTGGTGGCGCCCGTCCCGGTGTAATTGCCGCTCACCGTCAGCGATCCGCCGCTGATCGCGAGGGTATTGCTGTTGCTGATGGTCAGTGAACCAATCGTGAGTGTGCCGCTGGCGGCGGTGTAGTTGACGGTGTATCCGCCCGCGAGAGTGATGTCGACGGCCTGGCCCGTCGTCGGCACACCGCTGCTCCAGTCCCCAGCTGTCGCCCAGGTGCCGCCGGATGCGTTGTTCCAGGCGTCCTGCGCGTAGAGGATCGAGGGGGAGACGAGGCTCGCCAGGGCGAGTGCCGCCAGTAACCAGCGCCTTGGCGCCCTGCCAACGCACACGCCTGCCGGGATCCGGGTATTGATCTGCATGCGAAATCGCTCCCCTGCAACGACGCGCCTGATTCGTTGATTCTTGGGCTCGTCTCGTACGGCCATGCAACATTCGCGCCGCTGTTGGTTTAGGTCAGGGAAATGAGCGGGATAGCTGACGTCTCTCCGGCATGTCGAGGACTTGCGGTCGGGATGCGTAAAGGTGGTCGACAACAAGCGGCTTCGCTCCAACACAACGCACTAGCCTTCTTACGTTTTTGCGTCACGGTGAGCGCGATCCGGGGCAGTTATCCCTGCTACCGCCGCGTACCGGAGTGCTTATGTCCTGGAAGTCACACCGTGTGTGGGTCTTCCCGCCGAAACCCTTGGTAATCTCGAGCTTTGGCTACCTGCGGGAACGCCGCCGAGATCAGTGCGTGTAAAGACCTTCGACGTTCGTGGCGGATTGTTGCAACGCACCGCTGTCAAGACCCGCGGCGGCCAACCCGCCGCGGGTAGCTAACAATTCTCTGCTCGGGTTACGCCACGGTGCTCGCGCGTAAGCCCCTGCGCCGGCGTACACCCAGGAGGATGAGGAGTCCGCCCCCGCCGAGGAGGAACAGGGCGAGGGTATCGGGCTCAGGCACGTTGGTCGTGGAGCCGATCTCCCCGGTGATGGTGAGGGTGGCGGTGAGATCCTCCGAGAAGCCGCTGGCGTTCGAGCCGGTGCCCGAGAAGCTGAGCACGTCGGTGAAGGTGGAGCCTGCGGTGAGGCCGGTCGTATTCATCGCCGCCTCTCCGGTCTCCCCCTGCCCGTCCAGGAGCTCGCTCACGGCGTTGAAGTTCGTGAGCGTCAGCCCGGGCGCACTGCCCGCATCGGCAAAGCTGCCCCCGAGTGCATCCGCCTGCCCGGGCGCCCCATTCAGGAACTCGATCATGTCGCTGATCGACTCCCCGGCCGTCAGGGTTCCCAGGTTCAGCGTGAAGGCATCCCCGCTGCCGGTGAGCCCGCCGGTGTTGCCGCTGCCGGTGAGCTCGAACGTCGGGGTGGCGTGGTAGTTCACCTGAGCACTCAACCCGACCGTCGTCCCCCCGTTCACCGCCGCCACATCGCTGAGCACCCCGTCATGGCTCAGAAGCCCCAGCGTCGCCGTCCCACTGAAGGTGCCAGCGGTCGCGGTGTTCAGTCCCAGCCGCAGCGTGCTCGAGTCTGCCGGCGCACCCGCCGCAAGACCGGTGAGCGTGCCGGTGCCGGTGAAGGGTCCCGTCACCGAGGCAAAGCCCCCCGTGAGCACATCGTTCAAGGCTCCCGCGGCCGCATTCGAGACCGTGAGCGCCTGCGTGCCCACCGTGTCCCCGACGTGCACGATGCCAAAGCTCACCGTCGGCGGAGTCACATTCGCCACCGCCGTGGAGTAGACGTTCCCCGTGAGGTTCACCGTGCCGGTGCCCACCGAGGCGGCCGTCGCGTGGTCGATGACTCCATCGGAGGTGAAGCTCACCGTCTGCGTGCCGGTAAAGCTCCCCGAGGTCGCCGTGCTCATCCCCACCTTCAAGCTGCTGCCATCGACCCCCTGGGCCGCCAGGCCCGTGATCGCTCCGCCGTTATTGGTGAAGGGACCCGTCGCCGACCCCAGGCTCGCCGCCAGCCCTTCGGTGTACTGATCCGGGGAGCTGTTGGTCACGGTGAGCGCTGCGCTCGGGGCCGCATCCCCCACGCGCGCATTGAGCGTGATCGCACTCGGCGCGAGCAGCGGGTTCGCTTCCCGGTACCCGCTCGCCTGCACCGTCACGTTCTGCGCGGCAAGTGCGGTGCTCGAGAGCCCGTCGATCGTGCCGTTGGAGGTGAGGCCAATGGTCACCGTCCCGGACTGCACCCCGGCACCCCCAGCGGTGAGCGCCGCGTTGAGCGTCCCGGAGGAGCCCGCCGAGAGGTTCGTGATCGTCCCGGAGGCGCTCGCCCCACCGGTCCCGCTCGAGGCGACATAGCCCGCATCCAGCCCTTCCTGGAAGCCCGCAGGCGAGATGTTCGTGTTCGTCACCCCGATCGTGCCGGCCGCCGTGCCCCCCACCCGCACGTTCCCTAAGTTCACCGTGGAGGCCACCGAGGGCTGCGCGTACTGGTATACCCCGCCCTTCACCGCCACGTTCTGCGAGGCGAGCGTGAGCAGACAGTTGCTCGTGCACCCGGCGGGACCGGCATCCGAGACCAGCCCGAGGGTTGCCGTGCCGTTGATCGCACCGGCTGCGCTCGTGTTCATCCCCACCTGCAGGTGCGTGTTATCCATGCCCCCGGGGCCCAGATCCGTCACCGTGCCGCTCGCCGTGATCGGCGCGTTGCCCGTGATCGAGGCATTGAGGGAGGCTTGCGGCGCGCTCGTCGCCTGGTTCGTGAGGCTCACGAACCCGACCGGGGAGCTCGCCCCGACGTGGGCGTTCCCTAAGCTGATCGGGGAGTTGTTGATCACCGGGTCGGCATCGTTGATCACCGTGCCGGTGGTCTGGATCGTGCCCGACACCCCATAGCTCGCCGAGCCCACCAAGGCCACGCCCAGCCCGTCGCTCACCCCGTTCACCGTGCCGGCGGTGAAGAAGTTCACCCCGATCGCACCGTTCACCGTGCCCGCGCTCGCGGTGTTCACCGTCACCGTCATGTGCGAGGAGTCGATGTTGCCGGCCGTCAGCCCCGACACCGCCCCCGTCCCCGAGATCAGGCTCGAGCCCGTGCCGCTCGTGGACCCGAAGCTCGCGTTGAGGTCCTCCACGAACCCGGCAGCTCCCGTCGCTACGTTCTGCACCGCCAGCGTCTGGCTCACCGTCTGCCCGACCTGCACCACCCCGAAGTTCAGGGGCGTCGTGGTGATCGCACCGGCGGCCGCCTGGTACACCCCGCCCGAGACCGTGATCGTCTGGGAGCCCACGCTCGTGGTCCCGAGCCCGCTCGTCCCGGCGCCGTTGGAGACGTAGTTCAAGGTCACCGTGCCTGTCTGCGCACCCGCCGTCGCGGTGTTTACCCCGACGCTCATCGCGGTGTTGTTGGAGGCGCCTCCGGCAACCCCCGAACCCAGGCCGCCGCTGATCGCGCCGCCGTTGTTCGTCGCCGCTCCCGTGTTCGCGCCAAAGCCCGCGTTCAGTACCTCCGTGAAGCCCCCCGAGGGCGCATTGTTCCCCACCGTCAGCACCTGGCTGCCCGTCCCACCCACACGCTGGTTCCCAATCGTCACCGGACTCGGCGTCGTGGCACCAGAGGCCAGGTTGTAGGCCGCCGCGCCGCTGCCGAGCACGATGTTCAGTTTCTGGTTCGGAATGTTGGCGAAATTGCTCGCCAGATTGACCGACTGGCCGCTGAGCGCGGTGAGCGTGCCCGCACCCGCCGCGGTGAACACCACGTCGAGATCGCCCGTATTGCTGCCCGGGCCACCGGTGTTGTAGTTGCTCGCCGTCACCCCCGAGCCGCTCAGGCGGCCGTCGGTGATGCTCGCGCCATTGACGGAGGTCTGGATCGCACCCCGCAGTGACGGCCCGCTCGTGCCGGTATTGGCGATCTGGTAGGCGTAGTTGTTGGCGCCGACGTGTACGTTGCCGATGGTGAGCGTCGCACTCGTCGTGCCGCCGTTGGTGACGTCAGCACCCGTGATCGCCTGCGCGGCATTGCCGCCCGCCTCGATCAGTCCGGTGCCCGCCACGTTGGCGCGCGCGTTGAAGGCATTGCCGGTACCGAAATTCGCGTTGTTGTAGTCGCTCGACACGATGAGATTCTGGCTACCGAGGTTGAGGCTGCCGGCGTTCGTGCCGTTGGCGAGCACCACCCCGGTGTTGTTGACCCCTGCCGTCGACAGGTTCAGCTGACCCGTACCGGTGACTTCCAGCGTGCCCGCACCGAGCAGCACCGGGTTTATGATCACGGTGCCGCCGCTCGCCTGCACCAGCCCGGTGTTGGTGAAGCTGCCCGAGTTGGCCGGCGGGCTAATCGTGAGCGTGCCGCCCGTGCCGATGATCGAGCCCAGATTGGTGAGGGCGTTGTTGCCGCCGTTGTTGAGCGCGGTACCGATCAAGCCCTGCCCCCGGATGAGGACTCCGGCACCGATGGTGGTCGAGCCGTTGCCTTCGATCGAGATGCGCGCGGCCGAGTCATTGAGGCTGATCGTGCCGGTGCCGCCGATGGTCTGGCTGCCGCCGCTGGTGTTGGTGCTGTCGAACGACAGGATGCCGCCGTTCGCCACGTTGACGGTGCCGTTGAGCGTCAGTCCATTGATGATCCGCTCGCGCGAGTTCGCGACGCTCGTCATGTCGAGCGTCCCGGCGAGCGTCACGTCGCTCAGGAAGTTGTTGCCACTCGTGTTGACCTGCAGGTCGCCACTACCGGCGCTGCTGAGCGTGCCGCCCGCCAGCGTCACCCCCAACTGCTTCACCACTCCTCCGGCGAGCGCCTCGATCTGGCCGGCGGCGGTATTGGTGATGGAGCTGGACAGCGCCAGAGTCCCGCCCCCGCTTGCACTGAGAACGTTATTGTTAATGAAAGTGCCGGTGTTGGCCGGCGTCGCGATGGTGAGCGTGCCGCCGGCCGCGTTCGCCGTGATGGCGCCGTTATTGGTCAGGGCGTTGCTGCCGCCGTTATACAGCGCGGTGCCGATCAGGCCCTGGCCCTGGATGAGAACATTGGCGCCGAGGGTGGTCGTACCGCTGCCTTCGATCGAGATGCGCGCGCTCGCGTCATTGAGGTTGATGGTGCCGGCACCGCCAATGGCGACACCCGGGTTGAGGGTTAGAATGCCGTTATTCGTGACGTCGATGGCGCCGTCCAGCGTCAGGCCGTTGATGATCTGTTCGCGCGCGCCGCCAATCACCCCCAGACCGAGCGTGCCGGCCAGCGTCACGCTACTCAGCACATTGTTGCTGCTGGTGTTGGGGTCGATGGTCCCGCTCCCGGTGGTGCCCAGCGTGCCGCCGGTGATCTGCACCCCGGATTGCTGCACTGTGCTGCCCGCCAGCGCCTCGATCTGGCCGGCGGCGGTGTTGTTGATCGCGCTCGCGAGCACCAGCGTCGAGCTGTTGCTGGCGCTCAGGACGCCGTTGTTCGTGACGCTGCCGGAGTTGGCCGGCGGATTGACCGTCAGCGTGGTGCCCGCCCCGGCGTTGGCGGTAATGGTGCCGTTGTTGGTAAGCACATTGACGCCGCCCCCGTAGATCGCGGTGCCAATCTGGCCCTCCCCCTGAATGAGCACGTTGGCGCCGAGGGTGGTCGAGCCGGTGCCTTCGATCGAGATCCGCGCGGCCGGGTCGTTGAGATTGATCGTGGCCGCGCCGCCGAGGGTCTGCGCGCCGCCGGTGGAGTTCGTGCTGTCGAACGACAGGATGCCGCCGTTCGCCACGTTAACGGCGCCGTTCAGCGTCAGGCCATTGACGATTCGCTCGCGCGAGTTGGTGATGGTCGTCAGATCAAGTGTGCCGTTGAGCGTCACGCCATTGAGGAAGTTGACGCTGCTCGTGTTGGCCTGCAACACCCCGCCCCCGGAGGTGTTGATCGTACCGCCGTTGAGCGACACCCCCACCTGCTCCACGACCCCACCCCCGGTGGCGTTGATCTGGCCGGCGTTGTTGATTGTGCTGGCGAGTGCCAGTGTCGAGCCGTTGACGGCGCTGAGGATGCTGTTGTTCGTGACGCTGCCACTGTTGGCCGGCGGGTCGATCCTCAGGGTGGTGCCCGCCCCGGCGTTGGCAGTAATGGTGCCGTTGTTGGTAAGCACATTGGTGCCGCCCCCGTAGATCGCGGTGCCGATCTCGCCCTGGCCCTGGATGAGCACGTTGGCACCGAGGGTGGTCGAGCCGTTGCCCTCGAGCGACAGCCGCGCGGCCGAGTCGTTCAGATTGATGTTTGCGTTGCCGAGTATGCTTTGAATGTTGCCGGTCGTGCCGTTGTCGCTCAGCGTCAGGATACCGCCATTCGCGATGTTGACGGCGCCGTTCAGAGTGAGGGAGTTGAAAATCTGCTCGCGCGCATTGGCGACCGATGTCAGGTCGAGATTGCCCGTCAGCGTGACTGCGTTGAAGACGTTGTTGGAGCTCGAGATTGCACTCAGCGAGCCCGCCGCGACATCCAGGATGCCGTTGAGCGTCACGCCGTTCTGAATCACCTTGCTGCCGGTGCCGGCGATGATCTCGCTGCCGGTATTGTTGGTGATGTTGGTGCTGAGCACCAGCGTGCCGCCGTTCTGCGCCTCGAGCGTCCCGTTGTTCACGAAGCTGCCGCTGTTGCCCGGCGCGTTGATCGTCAGCGTGCCGCCGGATGTGTTCGCGGATATCGTGCCGTTGCTGGTGAGCAGGTTGGTGCCCCCGGCGTAGATCGCTGTGCCGATCTCGCCCTGGCCCTGGATGAGAACGCCGCTGCCGAGGGTCGTCGAGCCGGTGCCCTCGACCGAGATCTTCGCGTTCGGGTCATTCAGATTGATGGTGGCCGTGCCGCCGAGGGTCTGCGCGCCGCCGGTGGTGTTGTTGCTGTCGAACGTCAGGATGCCGCCATTCTGGACGTTGACGACGCCGTTCAGGGTCAGGCCGTTGATGATCCGCTCGCGCGCGTTGGCGATGCTCGTCAGGTCAAGCGTGCCGTTCATCGTCACGCCATTGAGATCGTTGCCGCTGTTCGAGCTCGCCTGCAGCACCCCGCCGCCGGAGGTGTTGATCGTGCCGCCGTTGATCGCCAGCCCGGCCTGCTGCACCACACCGGCGCTCGTCGCGTCGATCTGGCCGGCGGCGTTGTTGGTCACGACGGCAAGCACCAGGGTCGAGCTGCTGCTGGCGCTGAGGATGCCGTTGTTCGTGACGCTGCCGGAATTGGCCGGCGGGTCGATCCTCAGCGAGGTGCCCGCCCCGGCGTTGGCGGTAATGGTGCCGTTGTTGGTGAGCACATTGGTGCCGCCCCCGTAGATCGCGGGGCCGATCTCGCCCTGGCCCTGGATGAGCACATGGGCGCCGAGGGTCGTCGCGCCGTTGCCCTCGACCGAGATCCGTGCGGCCGAGTCATTGAGGTTGATGGTGCCCGTACCGCCGATGGTCTGATTGCTGCCGGTGGTGTTGGTGCTGTCGAACGTGAGGATGCCGCCGTTCGCCACGTTGACCGCGCCGTTGAGCGTCAGTCCATTGATGATCCGCTCGCGCGAGTTGGCGGTGCTCGTCAGGTCGAGCGCGCCGTCGAGGGTAACGCCACTCAGGACATTGGCGGAGGTGCTCGAGGCGACCACCTTGCCGGTGGTGCCGGCGGTGCCCAGGGTCCCGCCGGTGATGCTGGTGCCGAGCTGGTCGAGCACGCTGCCGTTGGACAGGGTGATCGCACCGCCGGTGTTGTTGATGTTATTTGAGTCCAGGATCGAGGCGGTAACGGTCGACGTGCCGACGTTGATCGTCCCCGAATTGGTCGTACTGCCGCCGCTCTCGAGGTTCAGCAGGAACGCGTTGATGTCGAGCGTGCCGGCGTTGGTGAAGGTGAGGATCGACTCGCTGGCGCTGATGTTCACCAGGTTGCCGCTGCCGATCGAGGCGGTATCGCTGGCTCCCGGCACCGCGTTACACGACCAGTCACCGGAGGTGCCCCAGTCCCCGCCGCTCGTACCTGTCCAGTTACAGGTCGCGCCCTGTGCGCCTCCCGACCAGGCTGCGGCGAGCAGCGGCAGCACCCAGAGGAATCGCGCTTGAAGCCGGCCAGGCTCAATCGTCGTCATGTACTTGGTCTCCCCTCGACATGGTGTGCGGCCACGTGGCCGGGCCGCCCATTGCTCAATTGAGGAAGGCCCGTCTGCAACATCCATGCCCCGCAGGGGTGCACTCCCGAGAATCAAGGGGATAACTAAGCGGGACCCCCTCTACCCTCGCTGCAGCGCAGCGCGGCGCCGCGTTCTGTAAAGCGAGGCGACGTGACGCAGTTAACACTTGCGGCGTGGGGCAGGCGCGCGGGTTCGGGACGGCGCAACTTACGATTGTGGAACACGTCAGCGGCCGCACTTTGCAGGGACAAGTCGTGAGTGTGATCAGTGCCTTGCAATCAATTCCTGGGCGGCAGTTGCGAAGCGCAAGCGCCTTCCGTCGCACTCGTGTGCCCCTCTGGAGCTGCGTTGATCCGAGGTGACCGACTACCGTCCTGAGTTTGGAGGTATGTGGTGCGTCGACGGTTAAGGGAGACGATCCAGGCGATCAGTCCCACTCGTCCGCTCCGGAAGCGGACACGAGTGCGGACGTGGCTGTAACAATCAGCGGAAAGTTTCGCGTGGGGCGGTCACCGAGAGCGGACGGGAGCGGACAGCTACGGACAAGGGCGGTCGCACGACGTCCCGATCACTGTCACGGCGGCGTGCAAGGCACCGCCGACACGTCGGTGTATAGATATTCGACAGCGGCTACTCGCCGAGAGCCATCCGGTCGGCCGCCGGCTCTCCGCTCACGATCCGCCGAAAGGCGGGGTCGCTCACGTAGGACGCAAACTCCGGGAATCCGCGGATCCCGTTGAGGTAGTGATCGTGACGCTGCGCGGCGACCTCGAGCCACCGGAGCATGCCGGGCCGATCGCCGGCGAGGGCGTGATACTCGGCGATGACGACGGCGGACCCCGAGCCGCGCGCCCAGCGCTGCTCCTCATCCGCCGCCAGCTGCTCGAGCAGCGCCCGGTGCCCACCTTCCCGGAATCGCTGCTCCGCAAGGGTGAGACCGGCCAGTGCATCCTCTTGTCCCCGCAGTCCGGCCGCGATACGCGCCTCGCGCAGGAAGTCCTCATCACGCATCTCGATGAGGTAGGCATGGGCCAGGTAGGAGTGCCAGGAGAGGAACTGCGGGTCGAGCTGCGCGAGGTGCTCGAGCGTCGCGAGCGCTTCCACTCGTTGTCCGATGCCGAAGCGGATCCAGGCCTCGTCGGCCACGATAGCTCGGTTACCCGGTGCGAGCCCCCGGGCGCGCGCGATGGCCTCCAGGGCCTGCGAATAGTCCCCGCGCGAATACAGCGCGGTCGCATACCAGTGATAAGCCCGTGCCGAGGCCGGATCGAGCTGCAGCGCGGTGTCGAACGCGCGGAAGGCGACCGCGCCGTCTCCGTGCCACCACCAGGCGATGAACGCCTGGTCGAGCCAGGCATCGGCGAGCGTGCGATCGAGCGCGAGCGCCGTGCGCGCCGCGCGCTCGGCCTCAGGGTACGCGACCTCATCGGGCACCGCGCCGAACTCGCGCTGCAGTAGGTAGGTGTCGGCGAGGCCCGCCCAGCCGGCGGCCCGCTCCGGATAGCGGTCCACCAGTTGCTGAAAGCCGCGTTCCGCCGCGGCCAGACTCCCGGCCGAGCGCTCCGACACCTCGAAGCGCGCGGTGTTATAGATCTCCCGCGCGTCGGGAGTGTCGTCGTAGGGGGTGCGCGTGGTCGGTGGCTGCTGTCGCCCATTGAACCACCCAGACTTCAGCGCCACCGTGCCCGCCGCGAGTAACGCCGCCGCCAGAGCGGTCGCCACCCACACGGTGGGGCCGCGCCGCGTCGATCCGTGGTCGCTCCTTGGTTGGGCATCGGCCTGGGGGCGCGCTTCCACCACCGCAGCGTCGCCGCCGGGGGCAGCCCCGCTGGCGTCGCTGCTGGCCTCCTCGCGCAGGCTCGCTTGCACATCGGTGGGCAGCGTCTGCAGCCAGACTGTGAGCTCCTCAGGATGCGCCCACACCGAGCCGCGGCTGCCGCCGGGGATGCGGTGCACGGGCAGAGCCCGATCCGCCTCCCAGCGTCTCGCCGTACGTTCCGTGCATCCGAGGAACTGGCCGATCGCCTTCCAGCCGATCAGCCGCTGGCCATTCTTGTTCTTCGCGCTGGCACCGGCACGGCCAGCCCCGAGGTCTGTCAATTTAACAACCTGCCTTGCCGCAGCTTGATCCCCCAATGCGCGGCGGGGCCATCTTAGGGCCTGCCGTGGTTAATCGTGTGACGGGGCCCACATTCTGGACAAGTAACGAAGTGCTGGGGCTATTGGAAGTCGCTCGCTTCGGCGGTGACGATCCCATCCTTGCCGTTTTGCTTTGCCCGCTTCATCGCCGCCCGGCAGGCCTTGAACAGCCCCTCGAGCGGCAGGCCGCGCGGCGGCACCAGGCTCGCGATGCCGGCGCTCACGGTGACGTAACGGCCGGCGCCCGCGGTCGGATGGTGCATCAGCAGATCGCGCACGCGCTGCGAGACGATCCGGGCGTACTGCGAGGCGCGCTCCGCGGCCTCGCCCTGCGTCAGCACCACGAACGCCCCGCCCTCCCAGCGTCCGACGAGATCCCCGCCGCGCCGGTAGGAAGCGCCGATGACGCGCGCGACGCGCCGGATGCAGGCATCGCCGGCGGCGCGATCGAACTTCTCGTTGTAGGCACCGAGGTCATCGATGTCGAACAGCGTGAGCCCGATCTCGTGCGAGTCGCGCTGCGCGAGCTGCCAGTCGCGCAGCAGCAGCTCGTCGAGATAGGCACGCGAGTAGAGTCCCGTGAGCCGGTCCTCGCGCAGCCAGGAAGGCACGCCCGCGGGGGCGCGGTCCTGGCTCTTCAGGCGTTCGCTGGCGTCGCGGTGATAGCCGATGAAATGGGTGAGCTCGCCCGCGGGGCCGCGGACCGGCTGGATCACGCTCTCGTTCCAGAAGAGTGAGCCATCGGGGCGATAGTTGCGCACCAGCACGCGCGCCGGCTCGCCCCTGGCCACCGCCTCGCGCAGGCGCACGACGGCCTCCTGGTCGCGGTCCGTGCCCTGCAGCGTGCGCAGGTTGTTGCCGAGGAGCGCCGCGGCCGGATAACCGCACATCTGCGCGAACGCCGCGTTGACGAACACGACCGGGCAGTCGGGGGCGCTGGCATCGCAGATCACGATGCCCTCCGGCGCGGACTCGACGAGGCTGCGCCAGGCGTCGGCCGACCAGTGGTTCATGGATCGCTGCCCGCCTCCAGCGTGAGCGGGGGGGCCGCATCGATCGCGGCCAGCGCCGCGCGCGCCTGAGCCCACTCGGCGGATGCCGCGAGCTCCTGCCGGTCGCGGGCCGCGCGCCCGTGCAGGCGCACGAGACGCAGCCTCGATGCCGGCTCGGGCTCCGACCCCAGGTGCTCCAGGAGCTCTATGACACTCGCTCGATTGTTGCAGACCGGTAGCATGTCGCAACCCGCCGACAGGGCACGCCGCGCCCGGGTGATGATGTCCCCGAAGGCGGCTGCTGCCCCCCCCATGGACAGATCATCGGCGAACACTACCCCCTGAAACCCCAGCTCTCCGCGCAGCACGTCGCGAATCCAACGCGCCGACAGGCTGGCCGGGGCTGAATCCACCGCCGGGAACTGCACATGGGCGACCATGACCCCCGGCAGGCCGTTCGGAATGAGCCGCCGGTAGGGGGTCAGGTCGGGGGCGAGGTCTTCGAGCGTCCGGCGGTCGACGGGGAGCGTCAGGTGGGAGTCCGCAACCACCGCCCCGTGCCCGGGGAAGTGCTTGGCGGTCGCGGCCATGCCGGCATCCCGCATCCCGTGGGTCCAGGCGACGGCGAGCTGCGCGACGGCTTCGGGTTGGGCGTGGAATGCCCGGTCCCCGATCACCTCGCTCACGCCGAGGTCCAGGTCCACGCAGGGCGCAAACGAGATGTCCACCCCATGGGCGCGCAGCTCCGCGGCCATGAGCCAGCCGATCCGGCGCGCCATGCCCGCCCCGGCGCGCGGGTCCACGTCGAACTGGTGCCCGATGCGCCGCGGCGCCGGCAGGCGCGAGAAGCCCTCGCGAAAGCGTTGTACCCGCCCGCCTTCCTGATCCACGGCGACGATCAGGGGGGGCGTACGCGCGGCGTGAATGTCGGCCACCAGGGCAGCGAGCTGCACCGGGTCTGTGTAGTTGCGCGTGAAGAGCAGCACCCCACCGACCAGCGGGTGCGCGAGCAGCCCGCGCTCCTCACCATCGAGCGTGGTGCCCGCGAGGTCGATCATCAGCGGCCCGAGGCTCATGCAGCAGGTGTCAGGAGCGCGAGCGACTCGACATGCGCCGTGTGGGCGAACATGTCGACCACGCCGGCCGCCTCCAGCTGCAAGCCATGCTCGTGCACCAACACCTGAAGGTCCCGCGCCAGGCTCCCCGGATGACAGGAAATATACAACAGCCGCCGTGGCGCGAGCTGCGCCAGCGCCGGCAGCAGGGCGCGCGCTCCGGTGCGCGGCGGGTCGAGCAGCACGTGGCTGTAGGAGCCGCGCATCCAGGGTGCGTCCGGATCCGGTGCGCGCGCCAGGTCGGCCTGGTGAAACTCCACGTTGCCAAGTGCGTTGCGTGTCGCGTTGCCGCGCGCGCGCGCGACGAGCGCCGGCTCGCCTTCAACGCCCACGGCGCCGCCCGAGGACTTCGCCAGCGCGAGGGTGAAGTTGCCGATGCCGCAGTACAGGTCGAGCACCCGCGACTGCGCCGTGAGCTCCAGGAGCTCGACGGCGCGCGCGACGAGCGCGCGGTTGAGCGGGCCGTTGACCTGGATGAAGTCGGTGGGGGCGAATTCGAGCTTAAGATCGAAGTCGGGCAGGCCATAGTAGAGCGGCGGCGCAGCGCAGTCCGCCGCGTTGAGCTCGCGCACCGAGGCGAGGCCCTCGGGCTGCAGCAACACGCGTACCGCGTGTGCGGCGGCGAACGCGCCGAGTCTCGCCCGATCCTCCGTCGACGGCGCTGCCAGCACGCGCAGCACCAGCGCGGTCGCATTGTCGGCCACCGCGACTTCGATCTGCGGCACCTGCTCGCGGATCGAGAGCTCGGTGAGGAGCGCTGCGAGGGGCGCGATGAGCGCTGCGGCCGGCGCCGCCAGCACCTCGCAGCCGGAAAGATCTGCAACGTAGGGCGCGGCGCGCTCGCGAAAACCCACGACCACCCGCCCTTTCTTGTGCACGAACTTCGCTCCGAGGCGCGCCCGCCGCCGGTAGCCCCACACCGGGCCCTCGAGCGGGGCGAGCCAGCGGCGCGGGCTGAGCCCCGCCACGCGTGCCAGCGCCTCGCGCAGCTCGTCCTCCTTGGCCCGCAGCTGCGCGGCCGAGGCCAGGTGCTGCAGCACGCACCCGCCGCACACGCCGAAATGCGCACAGCGCGGCACCACTCGCTCGGGCGCGGGCTCGAGCACCTCGAGCAGCTCCCCCTCATCGTGCTGGCGGTGCCGGCGCGTGCGCCGCCAGCGGATCTGTTCACCGGGAAGGGCCCCGGCGACGAACACCGTCTTGCCGGCGCGCACGACCCCTTCACCCTCGTGCGTGAGCCCGGTGACGCCGCCGCTCTCCTCGACCCCGGAACGGGCGCCACGCCCTCCCCGACCGGTGCCAGGGCGCGGGCCGCCGGCCGGCGTCGCGCTCATGCTTCCCGCCAGGCGGACAGGAACTGTGCGTGGTGCGGCTCGGGCGAGCTGCGCAGATACTGCCTGACGCGCTCGAGCTCCTCGCGATGCGCCTCGGGCGTCAGGCCGCCGCGCAGCAGCTGGAAGCGCAGATAGATAAGGTAGGTGTTGAGGACGTCGGTTTCGCAGTAGCGGCGGATGCCCACCCGGTCGCCGCGCTGCCAGGCGTCCCACACCTGATCGCCGCCGAAACCGAGCTTGCCGGGCAGCCCCAGAAGAGACGCCATGTTGGCGAGCGACACGCGGTTGCGCGAGGTGAACCCGGACAGCACGTCCATCAGATCAAGGTGTCGCCAGTGAAAGCGGCTGAGGTAATTGTTGTAGCGGAACGCGCGATCCTCATCCCCGGTCTCCCAGAACCGCGGGGCGTGCGCCCCGGCGAGCAGCGCCCGGTAGTTGAGCACGGGAAGATCGAACCCCGCGCCGTTCCACGAGACCAGCTCCGGGGAGAACTTCGCGATGCCATCGAAGAAGCGCTGCACCAGGTCCTTTTCCGGTGTGTCCGGCTCGCCCACGCTCCACAGGGTGAAGCTGTCGCCCTTGCGCAGCGCGCAGGAGATCGCCACCACGCGATGCTGCTCGAGCGGCAGGAAATCCCCGCCGGTATTCTGGCGGCGGCGCGCGAACATCGCCTTGGCGACCTGTGCGTCGGGCAGCGCCTCGAGCCCGAAGAGCCGCCGCCCGAAATCGACGTCCGGCACCGTCTCGATGTCGAACACCAGGGTGCTCACGAGGCCCTCATCAGCACCGCGACCGCTACCACGAGCCCCGCCTCGTCGCTCAACGTGACGTGCGCATCCCCGGCCCCGAGGGCGCGCCGTACCTGCTCGCCGCGCTCCGAGAACACCACCTCGGGCTTGCCCCAGGAGTTCTGCACGACGCCGACATCGCGGATCCAGATGCCGTGCGCAAAGCCCGTCCCGAGCGCCTTCACGATCGCCTCCTTGGCCGCAAAGCGCATGGCGAGGAAGCGCTCGCGGCGCGCGGTCGCGGCGAACTGCGCAGCTTCAGCGGGCATGAGCAGGTGCTCCACGAAACGGCTGCCGAAGCGCTCGAGCGTCTGCGCGATGCGCTGCGTCTCGAGCACGTCCACGCCGATACCGAAGATCACGCGCGCACCGCCTGCATCAGCGCCTTCATGTCGCGCACCGCAGCCGGGAGCCCGGCGAACACGGCGCGCGACAGGATCGCGTGTCCGATGTTGAGCTCGACGATCTCGCGTACCGCGGCCACCGGCTGCACGTTGTGGTAGTTAAGGCCGTGCCCGGCGTGCACCTCGAGCCCCAGTCCCGCCGCCAGGCGCGCCGCGTCGCGCAGCCGCGCGAGCTCGGCCGCCGAGCGCCGCGCCGGTGGCGCCGGCATAGGCGCCGGTGTGCAGCTCTACCGCCGGCACACCGGTGCGCGCAGCGGCCTCGACCTGCACGCGGTCCGGATCGATGAACAGCGCCGTGCGGATGCCGCACGCGCCGAGGCTCGCGGCCGCCGCCCGCAGACGCGGCTCCTGCGCGGCGACGTCCAGGCCCCCTTCGGTAGTGAGCTCGGCGCGGCGCTCGGGCACCAGGCAGCAGTCTTCAGGTAGCACCTCGGCCGCGATCGCCAGCATCTCGTCGGTCACGGCCATCTCGAGGTTCATGCGCGTCTGCAACAACCCCCGCAGGATGCGCACGTCGTGGTCCTGGATGTGGCGGCGGTCCTCACGCAGGTGCAGCGTGATGCTGTCGGCACCGGCTTGCTCCGCCACGAGCGCGGCATGCACCGGGTCCGGGTGCCGTCCGCGCCGTGCCTGGCGCAGCGTCGCCACGTGATCGATGTTGACTCCCAACGCAATCGATCCGCTCATCTCAATGCGCCGCCTTTCGTGCCATCGACGAAGCCACCGCGCGCGTGGCGAGCGGGCGGCCCTCGAGGCAGGCGTTGAGCGCCGCGCGCAGCACCCGCCGCGCGTCCTCGAGCTCGCGCGCGCTGCCGAAGCGCTCGACCGCAAGACCGAGGAGCGAGTGCCCGGCGAGCGCGCCGAGAGTCCCGGCGACCGCGGGCGTCAGCCCCTCGGACGGTCGGAAATGATAGTACCCGTCCGGCTCGAGCGGCACGCCGGTGTGGGCCTCGGTCGCCAGATCGAGCCCGTAGCCGATGACCTCCAGGAGGCGCTTCTCGAACACCCGCAGCGCGGGCTCGAGCGGCTCGCCCGCAGCGCATCCTGCCGAGCGTCATGTGATAGTGATCGAACAGCGCCGGCAGCGGGTCGTGCCGCGTGGTGAGCTTCAGGAGCAGCTCGTTGAGGTAGAAGGCCGCCATGAGGCATCCCGCGGGCAGCGACGCCACGCTCTCGGCACGCTCCGCGCCGGTGAGCTGCGGGGCCTCGCCGCGGCCGCTCCACGACACGAGCAGCGGCTGAAACGGCTGCAGCAGCGGGGCGAGCCTCGCCGCCGGGCCCCGCACTCCCGGGCAAACAGCGTCAGCCGGCCGTAGTCGCGGCTGAGCACCTCGAGGATGCGGCTGGTGTCGCGCCACGGGCGGTGGTGCAGCACGTAGCCGCGGGTGAGTGCGACGCGATGTACGCTGCGGGTCACTCGACCCCCAGCTCGCGCAGCGCGCGCGCGTTGTCCGCCCAGTTCTCGCGCACTTTCACCCACAGGTTCAGGTGCACCCGGCGGCCGGTGAGGCCGTTCAGCGCGAGCCGCGCCGAGCGCCCGACCCTCTTCAGCCGCTCGCCTTTCGCCCCGATGACGATCGGCTTCTGCCCCTCGCGATCGACCCACACCGCGGCATCGACTATCAGGCGATTCTCTTCTTCCGTCAGCCGTTCGACCTCGACCGCGATGCCGTAAGGGACTTCCTGGTTGAGCTCGAGCGTCAGCTTCTCACGTATCGCCTCGGCGATCCGGAACTCGAGCCGCCGATCGGTGAGCTGGCCCTCCGGGAACAGTGCCGGGGACAGCGGCAGCTGCGCGGCGATGGTGTCGCGCAGGTCCTCGAGGTTGTCCGCCTTGAGGGCCGACACCGGCACGATCGCCGTGAACGGATGGCGCGCCGCGAGTGAGGCCAGATACGGCAGCAGCCGCTCGCGCGGGTGCACCCGGTCGATCTTGTTCACCGCCAGCACCGCCGGCCGTGCGGCCTGCGCGATCCGTGACAGCACGAGCTCGTCCTCTGCGCCCCAGCGCGGCGCCTCCACGACCAGCACCGCGACGTCGGCATCCGCGAGCGCCGTCCCCGCCGTGCGGTTCATGGCCTTGTTGAGCGCGCGGCGCGCGGTGCGGTGCAGGCCCGGGGTGTCGACGAAGGCGATCTGAGCGCTGGGGAGGTTGCAGATGCCGAGGATCCGGTGGCGGGTCGTCTGCGGCCGGGGCGTGACGATGCTGAGCTTCTGGCCGACGAGCGCGTTGAGCAGCGTCGACTTGCCGACGTTCGGCCGCCCCACGAGTGCGGCAAAGCCGCAGCGGAAGGTGCCTGCCGCCGCGCCGCTCATGGGGACCGGTTCCCCGCGGGCTCGAGCCCGAGCTCGCTCAGCATCCGTTGCGCCGCCTCCTGCTCGGCGCGCCGGCGGCTCGAGCCCCCGCCGTGCACCCGCCGTCCCAGCGCTGCGACCTCGCAGCTCACGCGGAAGGTCTGCGCGTGCGCCTGGCCTTCGACCTGCTCCACCTCATAGCGCGGCAGTGTGAGACTGTGTGCCTGCAGATACTCCTGCAGGCGCGTCTTCGGGTCCTTGAGGGTCGCGGGGTCGGGAAGCGATGTGATCCGCGCCGCGAACAGCGCCGCGATCACGCCCTCGACGGCGCTGAGGCCGGCATCGAGAAAGATCGCACCGAGCACCGCCTCGAGGGAGTCGGCGAGGATCGACTGGCGGCGAAAGCCGCCGCTCTTGAGCTCCCCGGAGCCAAGCTGCAGCACCTCGCCGAGGTTCAGGCTCGCGGCCACCTCCGCCAGCGGCTCGCGGCTCACCACCCGGGCACGCAGCCGGCTTAAGTCCCCCTCGGTGGCCTGCGGAAAGGCGCGGTATAGCCGCTCCGCGATCGCGAGGTTCAGCACCGCATCACCGAGGAACTCCAGCCGCTCATTGTTGGGCCCGGCGGCACTGCGATGGGTGAGCGCGGCGCGGAACAGGGCCCGGTCGCGCGCCTGATAGCCGAGCGCCTCGCGCAGCCAGCGATCCGGCCAATCCGCCCCGGTCATGCCGTGCGTGCGGGCGGCACGCGCATCGTCAATTCCCGACGGCCGTGGTGTGCACCGTCTTGTCAAAGGTCACGTGCAGGGAGATGTTGGCGAACAGCGGTGCCTCGTCCTCGTAGGATGCCTCCACCACCCAGCCGGCGGCGTCCCTCGTCACCGTGATGTCCTTCGCGGTCGGGTAGTCCACCATGTCGATCTCGAAGTGACGGTCGATGGTGGTGCGGATGGCCGTCGGGGTGGTGTCCGCGGCGTCCGCGGCGACGTCGTTGAGTGTCTTCACCACCTTCATGTAGTTGAGGTATACGGGCGCCAGGCGGATGCCGGCATACCCCACGATCGCAAACGGCACCATCATGATGAGCCAGCCGAGCGCCGTGACCCCGCGTTGTCTGCTACGCATGTGTCGCAACCCCCATTAGTGAATCGCAGTGCCGATGCGGCTCCAGACGGGGCCGCCGGTCCGATGTGGATCCCAGTTGAACCAGATCCGGGTCGCCTTGCCGACCAGGTTCGCCTCGGGCACGAAACCCCACGAGCGTCCGTCGTCGCTGTTGTCGCGGTTGTCACCCATCATCAGATAATGCCCCGCCGGCACGTCCCCGACATAGGGCGGAGTTCGCAGAAAACCCGGTGCGTCCTCATCCCCGCACACGTAGCCACGAACGCCGCTGCGGCTGCAGCCCGGCAGCACCGGGGCGCGGTCCAGGGCCACCGGGCAGAAGATCGCCTGGTGCTGGTGCGTGCCGAGGCGCTCACTGGCGAGCGACAGGTTGACGTAGCAGCCGTCGTTGTACTTGCCCTCGAGGGTGAAATCGACGGGCTTGCCGTTCACGACGATGCGGTTGTCGCGCACCTCCACGTGATCCCCCGGCAGGCCGACCAGGCGCTTGATGAAGTTGGTGGAAGGATCCAGCGGGTAGCGGAACACCACCACGTCGCCGCGCTGTGGCTCGCCCACCGCGAGAAATTTGCGGTTGAGCACCGGCAGGCGCAGTCCGTAGGCGTATTTGTTAACGATGATGAAGTCCCCGTCGAGCAGCGTCGGCATCATCGAGTCGGAGGGAATGCGAAACGGCTCGAACACGAAGGAGCGCAGCGCCAGCACCACGAGCGCGACTGGAAAGAAGCTGCGTGCGTAATCGACCGTGCCGGGCTCAGTTATAGTGCCCGGGTCCTTGCCGGCGGCGAGCGCCGCTGCGTTGCGCCGCGGCCGCAGCACGGCCGCATCGAACGCCCACACGAGCCCGGTAACCAGCGTGATCGCCAGCAGCACCGCACTGAAGTCAAGCCGCTCGGCCAGCAGCAGCCGCAGCACCGCAGCTCCAATCAGCACCGGCAACACCGCGTACAGCGCGCGCATCAGCGGCGGGTCCTGGCGGCCGGCGGAGCTCAGTGCGCGCCGCGGCCGCAGCAGCCAGTCGTCCACGATGCACACGAGTCCGGCCGGCAGCGCCAGCCACGACAGCACCACGATGATCGGCATCAGCGTCTGTAGCATGGCGTCAGTATTCCCTAGTGCTTGCGGCCGACCTGCAACACCGCGAGGAACGCTTCCTGCGGGATCTCGACGTGTCCGAGCTGTTTCATGCGCTTCTTGCCTTCCTTCTGTTTCTCGAGCAGTTTGCGTTTACGGGTGATGTCGCCGCCGTAGCACTTTGCCAGCACGTTCTTGCGCAGCGCCTTGACCGTGGCGCGCGCGATGACCGCGCTGCCGATCGCCGCCTGCACGGCGACTTCGAACATCTGCCGCGGGATGAGCTCCTGCATCTTGTCCACCAGCTCGCGGCCGCGCTGATAGGCGCTTTCCTTGTGCGCGATGATCGACAGCGCGTCGACCTTGTCGCCGTTGATGAGAATGTCGAGCTTCACGAGCGGCGCGGCCTGGAAGTGGCTGAACTCATAGTCGAACGAGGCGTAGCCGCGGCTCGCCGACTTCAGGCGGTCGAAAAAGTCGAGTACTACCTCGGCGAGCGGCAGCTGGTACTGCAGCGACACCTGCGTGCCGAGGTACAGCATCTTCATCTGCGTGCCGCGCTTGTCGTTGCACAGCTTCAGGACCGCGCCCACGTGGTCGGGTGGCACCAGGATGTTGGCCACGATGATCGGCTCACGCAGCTCCTCGATATCCCCGCTCGCGGGGAGCTTGGCGGGGTTGTCGACGTACGCGATCACCCCGTCGGTGCGCGCCACTTCGTACACCACGGTCGGCGCGCTGGTCACGAGCTCGAGCTCATACTCGCGCTCCAGCCGCTCCTGCACGATGTCCATGTGCAAAAGGCCGAGGAAGCCGCAGCGGAAGCCGAACCCGAGCGCGGTCGAAACTTCCGGCTCGTAGTGCAGCGCCGAGTCGTTGAGACGCAGCTTCGAGAGCGCGTCGCGGAATTTCTCGTAGTCCTCGGAGTTCACGGGAAAGAGGCCCGCGAACACCCGCGGTTTGATCTGCTTGAAGCCCGGCAGCGGAGCCGCGGCCGGGCGATTCTCCAGTGTGATCGTATCGCCGACCGGCGCGCCGTCGATCTCCTTGATGCCGGCGACCACGAAGCCCACGTCTCCGGCGGACAACTCGCGCTCGACCACCGCCTTGGGGGTGAAGCGGCCCAGCCGGTCGACGTTGTGGCTGCGGCCGGTCGACACCACGCGGATCTTCTCGCCGCTCCTGAGGCTGCCGTTCATCACGCGCACCAGCGACACCACCCCGACGTAGTTGTCGAACCACGAATCGATGATCAGCGCCTGCAGCGGCGCCCCCGGCTCCCCGCGCGGTGCCGGAATGCGCCGGATGATGGCCTCGAGCAGCTCCGCCACCCCGTCGCCGGTCTTGGCGCTCACCCGCATGGCGTCCGTCGCCTCGATGCCGATGATCTCCTCGATCTCGCGCATGACCCGGTCCGGGTCGGCCGACGGCAGGTCGATCTTGTTGATCACCGGCAGCACCGCGAGCCCCTGCTCGATCGCCGTGTTGCAGTTGGCGACGCTCTGAGCCTCGACCCCCTGGGAGGCGTCCACGACCAGCAGCGCCCCGTCGCAGGCGGCCAGCGAGCGCGACACCTCGTAGGAGAAGTCGACGTGGCCGGGCGTGTCGATCATGTTGAGCTGGTAGCGCTCCCCGTCACCGGCGTTGTAGTAGAGGGTGACGCTCTGCGCCTTGATGGTGATCCCGCGCTCGCGCTCCAGGTCCATGGAGTCGAGCACCTGTTCCTGCATCTCCCGGTCCGCGAGTCCGCCGCACAGCTGGATGAGGCGGTCGGCGAGCGTCGATTTGCCGTGATCTACGTGCGCGATGATGGAGAAGTTACGTATGTGCCGCATGAATCCCAAACAAGCCGCCGTGCCGCGCACTCATCCAGCGGCGGGGCGGATTATAGGGAAGTTTGCCGGTCGCGGCTCAGCCGCTGCAGTCCGGCGGCTCACGCCTTGAGGAGGCGGATCAGTTCCGCGGCGTCCAGCCGGTGACGGCAGACGACCGTCTCCTCGAGCAGCAGCACCGGTATGTCCAGCCCGTGGCGGCGGCGCAGGAGGGGATCGGAATCGACGTCCAGCACCTCGATCGGGGGCAGCGGGCGAGTGCGCGCGAGAGCGGTGAGCTCCGCCAGCATCTCCTCGCACAGCCCGCAGTCGTTGCGTTTGAGGACGGTGAGGCGGGGCGCGCGCCCGGTGGGCGAGCCCATCAGCGAAGGCACATGCATGTGCCCGCCGCCGCAGGCGGCCAATCCATATCAGGGGCGCCGCGGACCGAGGGACGCGGGCACCTCGGCTTTCACCTGGGTGGCGATGAAGCGTACGGTGGCCGGAGGGACTTCACCCACGGCGGTCACCTTGTGGCCGTCGATCACCGTCGAGAATGCGGAAGAGGAGCCCACCGACTGCACGACGGGCTCGGACCCGGCGCTCGCCGGCGCCTGGACCCGGGCCTCGACGAACACCGAGACCGAGGCCAGCCCGTCGGTGAAGACCAGGTGATCAACCGGTGCCGTGGAGCCCGGCAGCGTCTGCGCCCTGCGCACCAGCATGCGAAAGCCCGGCGGCAGCTTCAGCGCGCTCCATACGGTCGCGGTCTGCGGCAGCGCCGGTGCCGGCAGCGGCGCATCGTTGCGCAGCCACTGAAAGCCCTCGGTCGAGACGTCCGGCCGGAACGCGGCGTCGGGAATGCGCGCCGGCAGCACCAGGCTCGCGAACACGATCTCCTCGATCGCCCGGCCGCGGGTGTCGCACAGCTGCGTCTTCAGCGGCATGGCGGTGGAGTCGTCGATCCACAGCCGGTAGCCGTAACGGTACTCATCCCTGGGGGTCACCGTGATCACGTGGGTCTCGCGCCGGTTGAGGCGCATGTGGGCGATCTCGCGGATCTCGTAGAAGCGAGCCGTCTGGTCGTTGACGGCGGGGAAGTCGACCAGTGATTGCTGCGGCGGGCGGTGCTCCACCAATACGGTGCGCTTGTCGGGCAGGTAGCAGGTGAGGCTCGAGCCGGCGCGGATGAACTCGCGCCCCGAGCCGTCGAGCGACACCAGCCGCTCGGAAACCTGGCCGTTCTGCACGCGATGGATGATGCGCAGCATCTCGACCGTGCTGCCGCCGTGCCAGTGCGAGAACGTGCCGTCGTAGTTGCGCGTGGTGAGTGCCCGGTTCATGCGCTCCAGCCACCGCGCCGGGGTGAGCTCGTTCGATGTCTTCGGCGCTGTCTCGGGGCCCGAGCGCTGCGATTCGACGCTTGCACCCTGCGCCGGAGCGACCGCGGGTGCCGGGTCCGCGGCCGCGGAGGCCGCCGCTCCGGCGACCACCCACACGAGCAGCAGAGCCGGGAGGCGCTCGTTACTGGGCGCGGCTCTTGGCATCGCGCTGCGGATCCTCGGCCGGCTGCTCAGGAGCAGCCACGAGAGTCGTGCTCCCGGGCTCGCTGGTCATGAAGGCGGACAGCAGGTTCCGTCGGGCGACGGGCGAGGAGAACATGCTGTGCGCCACGACATAGTTGGCCAGCTCCGTGGTTGGCACGACTGCGACCGGCGCGCGCGGCGCCTGCGGCACGATGTAGCTGTCGGAGGAGCGGCCGGGGATGGCCGGCAGCGCACCGAGCTGCACCGCGGCGTTCGTGACCGGCACGGTGGGACGCGACTGCGCAGTGAGCGCAGGAGAGGTCATCCCGGGCACCTGCGAGCGCAGCCACAGGATCGATACGGCCGCCACGCCGGCGGCCACGGCGACCCCGGTAAGGGGACGCCACCAGCGAGGCGCCGGGACGCGCACCGCGGGAGCCTCGCCCAGCGCCGGCTCCGCCAGCACCAGCGCGCTCACCCTTCCTGCGACGCGCGCGTTGAGACGCACACCGCGCTCGGAGCGGATCGCGGCTCCGATCACCGCATAACGGCCCCAGCGGGCCTTCAGCGGCTCGTCGCGCGACAGTCGCCGGGCGAGCAGCTCGCATTCGGCGGACGGCAGCTCGTCGTCAAACATCGCCGACAGCTGGCTATCGAGTTCCTCGTTCATCCGAGCTCCTCCGCGCGGCCCAGGCCGCCCTCGAACACCTCGCGCAGACGACGATCGATCGCCTCGCGTGCCCTGAAGATCCTCGAGCGTACCGTTCCTACCGGACAATCCATTGCGGCCGCGATCTCCTCGTACGAGAGCCCCTCGAGCTCGCGCAGCACGATCGCGGTGCGCAGGTCCTCGGGCAGCGCCTCGATGGCGGCGTTCACCGTGGCGCGGATCTCATCCGTCAGAACGAGGCCCTCGGGGGTCTCGGAATCCTTCATTCGGCCTTGCATGTCGTAGGACTCATCGCTGTTGCGGTCGAGGTCATATTCGATCGGGCTGCGGTCACGGGAAACTACTGCGTTCTTGGCGGTGTTGATGGCTATCCGGTAGAGCCAGGTATAGAAGGCGCTGTCGCCACGGAACTGCGGCAGGGCGCGGTAGGCCTTGATGAAGGCCTCCTGGGCAATGTCTTCTGCCTCGGCCGGATTGCGCACGTAGCGCATGACCAGCTTGACCAGCTTGTGCTGGTACTTGAGGACCAGCGCATCAAATGCCCCCTTGTCTCCGCGTTGCACGCGGCGCACCAGGCTTAGATCGCTTACGTCGGCGCTCATGCGCGCCCCCTACTCCGGGACAGAAGGCTGCCGCGCCGTGACCTGGATAGACTTTGACCTCACGAGAAAGTTCAGCTCCGGCGCCTGCCCTGGCGCACGGGCCAGAATAGCGCCTAAGCGCCCTCGCCATCGACTTGTTCACGGATCAGGCGCACCAGATGCGCCCAGTGCGGCTCGGGCGGTATCCGCCCACCCAGCAGATACTCGGCCAGCACCGGATCCGGCAGACCCAGCAGCCCCTCAAAGCTCTCCCGCTCCTCGGCGGAGGCCGATGCCAGCCGGCCCCGGGCGAAGCGCTCGAGCAGCACATCGAGCTCCTTCATGCCGCGCCGGCAGCGCCACATCAGCCGCCCAGTCCCGGCCATGATCAGTTCTGCCGCTCGATGAGCAGCTTCTTGATCTCGGCGATCGCCTTCGCCGGGTTCAGATCCTTGGGGCACACGTCGGTGCAGTTCATGATGGTATGGCAGCGGTACAGCCGGAACGGGTCCTGGAGCTCGTCCAGGCGCTCGCCGGTCGCCTCGTCGCGGCTGTCGATGATCCAGCGATACGCGGCCAGCAGCGCCGCAGGTCCCAGGAAGCGCTCGCTGTTCCACCAGTAGCTCGGGCAGGCCGTCGAGCAGCAGGCGCACAGGATGCAGGCCGCCGGGCGATCGATCCGCTCCTGCTCTTGCTTGCTCTGCAATCGCTCGTGATCCGGGGGTGCCGGCGTGCGCGCTTGCAGCCAGGGTTTCACCGAGGCGTATTGCGCGTAGAAGTTCGTGAGGTCGGGGACCAGGTCCTTCACGACCGGCATGTGTGGCAGCGGATAGATGCGGATCTCGACCCCCAGGTCCTGCATCGAGGTGGTGCAGGCGAGGCGATTGACGCCGTTGATGTTCATGGCGCACGAGCCGCAGATGCCTTCGCGGCACGAGCGGCGGAAGGTGAGCGAGGAGTCGACCCCGGCTTTGATCTGGATCAGCGCATCGAGCACCATCGGTCCACAGCTCTTCAGGTCCAGCTCAAAACTGTCGATGCGTGGATTTGCGCGGGAATCCGGGTTGAAGCGATAGATGCGGAAGGTGCGCACCTCGCGCGCCCCGGCCGGGGCCTTGTGGGTGATGCCCTGGGTCGGACGCGAGCGAGCGGGCAGGCGAAACTCGGCCATGACTGTCCTTCAGTAGGTGCGCGCCTTGGGCGCAATCGACTCGACATCCGCGGTCAGCGTATTGAGGTGCACCGGGCGGTAGTCGAAACGGGCGCGCGCCGGCCCGTCCACCCATACCAGGGTGTGCTTGAGCCAGTTGCGGTCATCGCGTGTCGGGAAGTCCTCGCGCGCGTGCGCGCCGCGGCTCTCGGTGCGGTTGGCGGCCGAGTGGATCGTCGCGGTCGCCTGCAGCAGCAGGTTCTCGAGCTCGAGCGTCTCGATGAGATCGGAGTTCCACACGAGCGAGCGATCGCTGATGCGCACGTCGGCGAACGAGGCGAAGGTCTGGCCGATACGCTCGATCCCCTGCGCGAGACTCTCGCCGGTGCGAAACACGGCGGCATCGAGCTGCATGGTCTTCTGCATCTCGATGCGGATCGCGGCGGTGGCACGCGTGCCGTTCGCCTGGCGCAGGCGATCGAGGCGCGACACGGCGAGCTCTCCGGCCTCCCCCGCCAGCGGGGCGTGCGGACTGCCCGGCGTTAGCAGCTCGGCACAGCGCCGCGCCGCTTCGCGTCCGAAGATCACCAGATCGAGCAGCGAGTTGCTCCCCAGGCGATTGGCGCCGTGCACCGAGACGCACGCGGCCTCCCCGACCGCCATGAGCCCGGGCACGATGCTGTCCGGGTTGCCGTCCCTGGGGCGCACCACCTCGCCGTGATAGTTGCAGGGGATTCCACCCATGTTGTAGTGCACCGTGGGCTGCACCGGGATGGGCTCGCGCGTGACGTCCACTCCGGCGAAGATGCGCGCGGTCTCGGCGATGCCCGGCAGGCGCTCGTGGATCACCCCCGCCCCCAGATGCTCCAGGTGCAGGGCGATGTGATCGTGCTCGTGGCCGACGCCGCGGCCTTCGCGGATCTCCACGGTCATGGCGCGGCTCACGATGTCGCGCGAGGCGAGATCCTTGGCGTTGGGCGCGTAGCGCTCCATGAAGCGCTCGCCCTTGGAGTTGGTCAGGTAGCCGCCCTCGCCGCGCGCGCCTTCCGTGATCAGACAGCCCGCACCGTAGATGCCGGTCGGATGAAACTGCACGAATTCCATGTCCTGCAGCGGCAGGCCCGCGCGCAACACCATGGCGTTGCCGTCGCCGGTGCACGAGTGTGCCGAGGTGCAGGAGAAGTAGGTACGCCCGTAGCCGCCGGTGGCGAGGATGGTCATGTGCGAGCGGAAACGATGCAGCGTCCCTTCGGCGAGATCCAGCGCCACGACGCCGCGGCACGCACCGCCCTCCATGATGAGGTCGATCGCGAAGTACTCGACGAAGAAGGTCGCCGCGTGACGGAGCGACTGCTGGTAGAGGGTGTGCAGCATCGCGTGCCCGGTGCGGTCGGCGGCCGCGCAGGTGCGCTGCGCCAGCCCCAGGCCATAGTGGGTAGTCATGCCGCCGAAGGGCCGTTGGTAGATGCGCCCGGATTCGGTACGCGAGAACGGCACGCCGTAGTGCTCGAGCTCGATGACAGCGGCGGGCGCCTCCTTGCACATGAGCTCGATCGCATCCTGGTCGCCGAGCCAGTCCGAGCCCTTGACGGTGTCGTACATGTGCCAGCGCCAGTCGTCCTCGCCCATGTTGCCGAGCGCCGCGGATATACCGCCCTGGGCGGCCACCGTGTGGCTGCGCGTCGGGAAGAGCTTGCTGATACAGGCGGTCGACAGTCCGCTCTCGGCAAGCCCGAGCGTCGCACGCAATCCCGCGCCCCCGGCCCCGACCACGACCACGTCGTAGCTGTGGTCGATGAACGTCGTAGGCGCTCACGCCGCGACTCCGAGCGCCACCTTGAGGACCGCGAGCACCGCGGCCGCAGCGATCAGCACGTGAGCGAAGGTGATGAGCACCAGGGTCAGGGTGCGCGCGCCGGCACCGTCAACATAGTCCTCGACGATCACGCGCACGCCGAGCTGCGAGTGCCAGGTGGCGGCGAGCGCCAGCAGGACGAGGAGCAGCGCGGTTGAGCTGTGCCGCATCCATGCCACGACGGTCGCGTGATCGAGCGAGGGCAGCGCGAGGAGCGACACCACGAACCACACCGAGAGGGGAACCAGGGCTACCGAGGTGAGCCGCTGCAGCCACCAGTGCTCCACGCCCTCCCGGGCCGAGCCCGCACCGAGTACCGCGCGCAACGGGCTGCGCAGGCTCATGGACCGCGCGCCCCGGCGAACCAGGCGAGGTAGGCGATCACCAGCATGAGCGCGATGCTCACGGCGATCACCAGCCGCGCGCTGCGCTGCGCCTGCGCGCGCTCCAGTCCGCGCCCCGTGTCCCACACCAGGTGGCGGATTCCCGCCACCAGGTGATAGCAGAACCCCATGATGAGGGCGACGTACACGAGCTTCATCACCGGCAGCGCGAGCAGCCGCTCGGCACGCGCCTGGGCGCGCGCCCCATCCGCGACCGCCATCAGCCAGTAGGCGAACAGCACGAGTCCCAGGGAGAGCGCGACCCCGGCGAAACGATTGAGGATGGAGGTGAGGAGCGTGTACCGGTGCATCCGGTACACCGACAGGTGCGGTGACAGCGGTCGCGTGGGCATAGACTTAGAAATCGATGCAGCGGCCGTTCTTTTCCCAATCGCCGAAGCGAGTGGGATCGGGCCCGTCGCGCCCGCCGATCTCGCGGGGCACGGCGCCGGTCGGCGCAGGTTGACCCGCGGAATGCTCAGGGGGAGGTGGCGCAGAATCGGCGGCGGGGCCGGACACTTCCTGCCCCTTGCGATGCGACATCGACATACCCATGAAGTCTGCCAGAATTCGGCCTCGGCAGCCACGGAAAACCAATGAAAACGGAGCAGTCATGAGCTAGCCTCTCTCGCGTACTGCGGTGTGCTGCGCGTGCGCGGCCGCGACGCGGTGTCGTTCCTGCAGGGACAGCTTTCCAACGATCTGCGGCTGCTCGATGACGAGCGCTCGCTCCTCGCCGGCTATCACAATCCGCAGGGACGCGTCATTGCGCTCGTGCGGCTGCTGCAGCTCGCGGCCGAGGATGTGATCGCGGTGCTGCCGCGCGAGTTGGTTGGGCCGGTGATCGGGCCGCCTGTCGAAATTCGTCCTGCGATCCAAGGTGCAGTTGACGGACGAGTCGGCTGCGTGGCGGATGGACGGCCTCATCGGTCCGAGCAGCCGGGCCTGTGGCCACGGTGCTCGGTCCGCGGCGCGCCGCTGCCGCGGCACCCGATGCCCTGGTGCGCATCGACGGCGCGTTCGTCGTGCGCCTGGGCGCTGCCGGCGCGCTGGCTCGTGCTGTCCCGCCGGTCGCAGACTCGGCCCGCCCGTCGCGCTGCGCGATCATCCAGTGGCGTGCGCCGGGGAGTGGCGGCGACACGCCGTGCAGGCCGGTGAGCCGGAGGTCTATGCGGCGACAGCCGAGGAGTTCGTCGCCCAGATGCTCAACCTCGACCTGCTCGGGGCGATCGCCTTCGACAAGGGCTGTTACACCGGCCAGGAGGTGATCGCGCGCGCCCACTACCGCGGTCGCGTGAAACGCCGGCTGCAGCGCTTCGTCAGCCCGGCCCCGCTCAGCTGTGCCCGGGGGATGCCGGCGAGCTCGCGGACGGCCGCGCCTTGCGCGTGGTGGAAGCGGCGAAACTGCCCAATGGCGCGTGTGAATTCCTGGCGGTGGCGCCGCTCACCCGCGGCGCAGGCCGGCGGCGAGGCGAGCCCCGCGAACAGGCCACCGCGGCCAGGGCGCGGCGGATCGATGCCGCGCCGCTGCCCCTGCCCTACCCTGCCGCGGAGCTCAGTGAACTGACCCCGAACCGCGACTCCGGCCGGACCGGCGGCTGCCTGTGCGGCGCGGTCCGCTACTCGGTCGCAGGTCCCCTGCGTGCCGGTCGTGCTCTGCCACTGCACGCAGTGCCGCCGCGCACCGGCCATTTCATGGCGGCACCGCCGCGCGGCGGACCGATTTCCGGCTGCTGTCGAGAGAGCAGCTTGCGCTGGTACGAGTCCTCGCAGCAGGCGCGCCGCGGCTTCTGCGGGCGCTGCGGCTCGACGCTCTTCTGGGAGGGGCACGGGCGCGACTACATCAGCATCGCCGCCGGCACGCTCGACGGCGCCGACCGGGCCTGACAGTGCCTGTCACATCTACGTCGCCGACAAGGGCGACTACTACCCATCGTCGACGGCGTGCCGCAGACGCCCGACGGCAGCTTCTCGGTGCCGTATCCCTCGCGCTGAGCACCGCTGCGCGGGCGAGGGTTTCGGCCTCCGGCCGCATGTGCGGGAACAGGATCACGTCGCGGATCGAGGGCGAATCGGTGAAGAACATCACCAGCCGGTCGATGCCTACGCCGAGACCCGCCGTGGGCGGCATGCCGTATTCGAGCGCCCGCACGTAGTCGGCGTCGTAGAACATGGCCTCCTCGT
This sequence comes from uncultured Gammaproteobacteria bacterium, assembly GCA_963713175.1. GTDB lineage: Bacteria > Pseudomonadota > Gammaproteobacteria > Steroidobacterales > Steroidobacteraceae > 13-2-20CM-66-19. The sequence goes on from CAVQKW010000007.1 coordinate 67,112, forward strand.
CGCCCTTGTCCTTGCGCGCGACCTGGGCGCGGAAGCGCGCCGCCTGGTCCTCCGGATCGTTGAGCTCGGAGAAGCCGTTGGCGAGCTCGCGCCCGGCGAGAAAGAACTCGAAGCGGTCGGCGATGAACGGATCGGCATCGTTCGGGCGCGACAGCGGCGAGACTTCCGCCGGATAGGCGTAGACGAACGTCGGGCTCGAGGAGCGTGTGCTCGGCGGTCTTCTCGAACAGCTCGATCTGCAGCTTCCCGGCACCGTCGTCGCGCGCTCACCTTGATGCCGAGCTGCTCGCAGACGCTTGCGCAGGTAGCTGCACATCGCGCAGCGACAGGGGATCGATGCCCGGGTTGTTGTCGATGATCGCCTGCTCGACGGTGATGCGCCGGAACGGCTTGCGCGAGATCGTAGTCGCGGCCCTGGTAGGTGAGCTGCTGCGTGCCGTGCAGCGTGTCGGCGAGGCCGCGCGATCGCCTTCTCGATCCAGTCCATGAGGTCGCGGTAGTCGGCGTACGCCAGATACAGCTCGAGCATCGTGAACTCGGGGTTGTGCTGCGTCGACAGGCCCTCGTTGCGGAAATTGCGGTTGATCTCGTAGACGCGCTCGAAGCCCGCCGACGATCAGGCGCTTCAGGTACAGCTCCGGCGCGATGCGCAGGTACATGTCCATGTCGAGCGCGTTGTGATGGGTGACGGAACGGCCGCGCCGCGGCGCCGCCCGGGATCGGCTGCATCATCGGCGTCTCGACCTCGAGGAAGTCGAGCGCGTCGAGGAAATCGCGCAGGTAGCGCACGATGCGCGTGCGCGTGCGGAACACCTCGCGGCTGCTCCTCGCTCATGATGAGGTCGACGTAGCGCTGGCGGTAGCGCGTCTCGGTGTCGGCAAGGCCGTGCCACTTGTCCGGCAGCGGCCGCAGCGACTTCGCCAGCAGCCGCAGCGTGTCGACCCGCACCGACAGCTCCCCGGTGCGGGTGCGGAACAGCTGCCCCGCCCGCGCCGACGATGTCGCCCACGTCCTAGCCCTTGAAGGCCTCGTAGCCTCGCCGAGCGCCTCCTGCTGCAGGTACAGCTGGATCTGGCCGGTGCGGTCGGCGATCTTGGCGAAGCTCGCCTTGCCCATGACGCGCTTGAACATCATGCGTCCGCCGACCGCCGACGCGCGTGGGGTTGGCGTCGAGCCACTCCGCCGCACGCTCGCCGTAAGGCCGACTGCAGCTCACCGGCCAGCGCGTCGCGCCGGAAATCGTTCGGGAAGGCGCCGCCGCCGTCGCGCGACGCAGCGCCGCGAGTTTCGCGCGCCGCTCCGCGATCAGCTTGTTCTCGTCGCCGCCGTCAGTCGTCTCGCGTCGCTCATCTCTTATACGCCCGCCTTGAGCGATGCCTCCAGGAACTGGTCGAGATCCCCGTCGAGCACCGCCGTGGTGTTGCCGACCTCGACCCCGGTGCGCAGATCCTTGATGCGCGACTGGTCGAGTACGTAGGAGCGGATCTGGTGGCCCCAGCTCACGTCCGACTTGGAGTCCTCGAGCACCCGCGCTGCGGCGTTGCGCTTGTTCACCTCCAGCTCGTAGAGCTTCGCCTTGAGCATCTTCATGGCGGTGGAGCGGTTCTTGTGCTGGCTGCGCTCGTTCTGGCAGGCGACCACGATGCCGCTCGGCAGGTGCGTGATGCGCACCGCCGACTCGGTCTTGTTGACGTGCTGGCCGCCGGCGCCCGAAGAGCGATAGACGTCGGTCCTCAGGTCCGCGGGGTTGATCTCGATCTCGATGTCGTCGTCGACTTCCGGGCGAGACGAACACCGAGGCGAAGGACGTGTGGCGGCGGTTGCCGGAGTCGAACGGCGACTTGCGCACCAGCCGGTGCACGCCGGTCTCGGTGCGCAGCCAGCCGTAGGCGTACTCGCCCCTGCACTTCCACGCTCGCGCTCTTGATGCCGGCGACCTCCCCGGGGCTCGAATCGATCACCTCGCAGCGGAACCCGCGGGCCGCTCCCCAGCGCAGGTACATGCGCAGCAGCATCTGCGCCCAGTCCTGCGCCTCCGTGCCGCCGGCGCCCGCCTGGATGTCGAGGAAGGCGTTGTGCGAGTCCATCGCGCCCGGGAACATGCGCTTCAGCTCGAGGTGGCGCACCTCGGCTTCCAGGCGCTGCGCGTCGCGCTCGATGTCACGCGCCGCGGGCTCATCGCCCTCGGCTTCCGCCAGCTCGAGGAGCTCTGCCGCATCCCCGATCCCCTTGGTGGTGCGGTCGAGCTGCCCGACGTCGTCCGTCAGCCGCGCGCGTTCGCGCCCGAGCTCCTGGGCGCGCCCGGGGTCCGACCACACCTTCGGATCCTCCAGCTCGCGCACGACTTCCTCGAGGCGCTCGCACTTGCGATCGTACTCAAAGAAACCCCCGTAGCGAGCCGACGCGCTCGCCGAGGTCTTTGAGCTGTTTCTTCAGCTGATTGACTTCCATGGTGCCGCGGATGCTAAGGGGCCACGGTGCAGGCGGCAAGCCATACGCGGTCAAAGCGCGCAGGAGCGGCGCGCGCAACGGGTGCGCGCGCCGGTTGATTCCCGCAGGAGGGAGCTGCTAGCGGCCGACGGCCTTGCGCCGGCGGGTCGCCACGAATCCGGCGAGCCCCAGCGTCAGGAGCGCGAGGGAGGCGGGCTCGGGGACACCGCCGCCACTGGATCCGGTAGTGAACTCGTCCGGGTTGAGGACCGAGATGCCGGACGGTGTTTCGCTCAGCTCGAACGTAAAAGCGTCCGCGGTCAGCGGCTGCAGGTTGGCGCAGGCATTGGCCAGGGAATAGCTCGAGCCCCCCGCGATGGCAAACGTCGCCGTGTCGCCCGTGCCGCAGGTGAGACCCGACGAATAATTGAAATAGAAGGCCATGTCGCCGTTGTCGAGCGTCCAGATCTCGACCTGCTCGCTGGCATCAAAGTCGCTTCCGGCCGGCCAGTTCTCCCAGATGGGGATGTTGAGCGTGCTTTCCTCACCCGCGATGTCCGTCGGGATGTGATTCACCGCTTCGGTGGCCGTCGTCGACACGCACGAGGGGCTGCCCCCGAGTCCCGGATTGAAGGTGATTGCCGAGCCATCGAAGGTAATGGCGCAGCTGACCGTGTTCAGCGGGCTGTCGACCTGGATGCCGCGCGCCTGGGCGACCCCGGCAGCGGCGCACAGCGCGGCGAGCAATGGGACGGTCGCCGCCATCCTCATGCACCGGAATGAATTCTTCATGAGCAGACTCCCCGTATGTTCAGTTCAGCCTTGGTTGCCATGCAACAACTGTGCTCCGAGGCCGCAGTTCAAGGTGATTCAATCACTTGTAAGGTGATTACAATCCGATACACGAGAAGGCTGCGCAGGCTTCTGTAAAAACGGTCGACAGCGCAGATCGCCGCTAGCCTTAAGCTCAGGTTGCCCCGAGCGCGGCAAGGCGCTGCTGCGTACGCTGCGGGTAGTAGCCGCTCGCCCCGAATCTCTGCGCCAATACGGCGCGTGCCTTCTGCAGCGCCGCGCGCGCTGCGGCGGCGTTGCCGCTGCGCGCCAGCGCGCCAGCGTTGACCGAATCCCACACCGCGTAGCGCCAGGCGTTGGGACTCTTGTCGGGGGTCGGGCCGAGCGGGTACTGGGACACGAGCAGCACGTGCGCTTCCTTGAGGTTCGCCAGGGCGTTGTCCGCCTGTCCGAGCTGCAGCTGCGCGTCCGCTACGTTGATCAGCACCTGGTAGAGCATCGCGTGATGACGTGCACGCGCGATCTGCTCGGCGCGCGCGAGCGATAGGAGCGCGTCCGAGGGCTTGCCGAGATAGAGCGCTGCCATCCCCAGGCTGTTGAGGGGCGCGATCAGATCGTCGTGATCGGGGGCCTTGGTCCGCTCGTCGATGGTGATCGCCTGCTGAAAGTAGGGCACCGCCTGCGACACCTGCCCGGCCATGAGCAGGGAGCGGCCAAGATTGTTCAGGTCGATGGTGACCTCGGGGTGATCGGGCCCGAACACTTCGCGATAGAGCGGCAGTGCCTGCCGCCAGATGTCGGCGGCTTCGGCGTAACGCCCCTGATCGTAGATGGCCGCACCCAGGTTGTTGAGCGCCTCGACGCTCTGCGCGTCGCGTCTGCCGCGCACGCGCTCGCGCAGCTGGAACGACTCGCGGAACATGCGCTCCGCGGCCGGCAGGTCGTGGTTGAAATAGTGCACGGTAGCGAGCGTGCTGAGCGTCTGCGCGAGCGTCAGGGGATCGGCCGGTGAGCGCTTGCGGTCGGCGGCGAGGGCCTCGTTGCACAGCGCCTCGGCCTGCTTGAGGTCGGGGTGCTCGCTCTGCGTCAGCACATCCGCGAGCCCGGTGAGCGCGTTGGAGCGCAGCGGGTCGCCGCGCTCGAGCGTGCGGCGCGCAAGGTCGACCGCGTGGGCGTACATGGCTTGCGCGTGCTCGTAGTCCGCCGCGCGGTTGAAGGCGTTGCCGGCGGCGAGCAGCGTGCGAACGCGTTCCGCAGGCGTACTGGCGCCGGCTGCGACGTCGGCGCGGGCCTGGTCGAGCAGCTTGATCGCCTGCGGATACAGGCCAAGCCCCGAGTAGGCCTGCCCCATCGCCGTGAGCAGGCTCGCCCGTACGCCCGGTTGCGACTCGAGCTGCGCACTGGCCGCGGCGGCGCCGCGGTCGAGCACCTGGCGCACGGTCACCGTGTTGCCCTGGTTCTCACCCGGATCGGCGAGCTCGAACAGCGACACCATGAAGGAGCTCACCTGGTCGGCCGTCAGGGCCTGCTGCTGCGCGCGGTCGCGCTGACGCGCGGCGATGAGGCCCGCGATGATGGCCACCACCGCCAGGCCCGCGATCGCAGCCACCGCCCCCTGGCGTACCAGGCGGTTGCGCCGCGCCCGGCGACGGCTGCGGAGCGCGTACTGCGCACCCACGCCCGAGGGCAGCATGTCGGCCGTTTCCAGCTGCGAGATGGAGGCGAGCTTCTCCGGAGCGGTGCCCAGCCAGTTGTCGTTCTCGCCGTGCTTGCTCCAGGCGCGCGCCTCGCCCAGGAGCTCATCGCGCAGTCGCAGCAGGGCGGCCTCCTGCTGCAGCCAGACCCCGGCGCGCGGCCAGGACTGCAGCAGCGCCTCGTGCGCCAGGTACACCACGGGCTCGGTGCCGCGTACGTCCGTCACGCACAGGCGCGCCTCGATCAGGCGATCGAGGAGCGCCCGCTCAGGGCTACCGGCAGCGAATGCGCCGCGCGGGGCGTAGCGGCGGGTCGCCGTGCCGTCCTCCCCCACCGCGGTGAGCTCGCGCATCACGCGCCGGTAGGGCGCATCGACGGCAGCCCCGGCGCCCTCCACCGTGGTCTCGGCGACCGCGACGAGGGCTCCACGCAACCCGCCCTGGCCCTGCGCGGGCTGGTACACATCCCATTTGAGCGTGTCGCCCTCGCGTCGCGCATAGAGCTGCTCGAGGGCGTACTCGAGCAGCGGCAGGGACTCGGGGCGTCCCTCGGCCTCCTGCAGCAGCGCCTGATCGAGCGAGACGCCGTTGCGGACCTCGAACATCAGGCCGGCGGCATCCGCCGGCCCGCGGATCATCTCGGCGAGCTCATCCCCGCGCGGCGGGATCATCAGATACGGGGCGGTGCGCCGCAGACGCTCGATGAGCGCGGGATAGCTTTCCAGCCGGTGAACCAGGTCGCTGCGGATCGTCGCCACCACCCACACGCCCGCAAGTCCCGCGAGCTCGACCACCGCCGCAAAGAGCACCTCGGCCTCGGGAGGTGTCAGGGCGCTGAAGGCCTCCTCGAGCTGATCCAGATAGACCACGAGGCGCAGCTGCGCGGGTGAGAGTCCCCGAGCGGCCGCCTCCGCGGCGAGGTAGGTCTCGAGGCGCGCCGCCGCGGCCACCGGGTGGGCACGCAGCTCCGTGGCGAGCCGGCCGCTGCTCACGCCGACGCGCTCCACGGCGGGAAGCGCCGTGCGCAGCCGCGCCGCGAGTGCGCCGAGCGGTCCGGCATCGGGCTGTGCGCCGTCGATATCCGAGGGACGCAGCGAGAGCGAGAACCAGGTGGCGATCCCCTCGATCGGACGGTGCCGCAGCAGGGGCAAGAGTCCTGCGCACACGAGCGAGGTCTTGCCGCTGCCGCTCATTCCCTGGATCAGCAGCAGCCGCGAGCGCGACTCGCCGGGCTGCGCCGCGATCTCGACCGCGGCGATGCGCTGGATCAGCTCCCCGAGCGCCTGTGATCTGCCGAAGAAGACATCCTGGTACTCCTCCGAGAACGCCTGCAGGCCACGAAACGGCGAGCCGTGAACCCAGCGGCGCCGGTCGGGCATCGTGCCGCTCGCCTGCAGCTGCCGCTCGAGCCACTTGCCGACGTGCTCGCGCAGGCGGCGCTCGAACTCAAAGCCGTCGGCAAAGAGGTGGTGCGCCACCCGGGCGACACCCTGGGCGTCATAGAACGTGCGCTGGCAGAATGCATCCAGGTCGCGGAATTGGCGCAGCCGCTCCTCGGCGTCCGCGCTGTCCAGATCCACCTTGGGGCGCGCGGTCTTGCGGTAAATGAGGAGATTCGGTCGGCCGCGGCGGCGAAAGCTCTCGAGGGCGTCCTCGATTTCGAACTGCGCGCCGGTGGGTGGCGTCTCCCCGGGCTGCGCCGCGAACTCCGGCGCCAGGCGCGACCCGAGCCGCGACCAGAGAATACACACCACCAGATCGCACTCCGAGGGGCGGTCGATCTGCTCCTGGAACCCGGCGTGCGCGTACAGCGGCTCGTACTCCCACACGGAGATCCTGAGCTCGACGCTGCCGGCAAACTCCTTCGCCAGGCGCTGAAACACCTGCTGCGCGAGCGCGCGCTCCTCGGCGACGTCGCCCGGAGAGGACAGGAAAATGCGCAGTGTTGGCTTGTCACTCATCGAACGCGACGATCTTACCCCGCAGGCAACAGGTGATCGACGAGCAGCTGCAAGCGCCGCTCACCCTGGTATTCGTTGACGTCCAGCCGGTAGACCAGCTGCGCCGCCCCCTCCGGCGGCTCGTACTGCGCACCGTCCTCGACGTGGTTGAAGGCGATGGCGTCGAAGGAGCGGCCGCTCTTTGGCAGCTCCACCCACATCTTCACGTGCCGCTCGCCGATCAGGCGCGCGTTGCGCACCGTGAACACCCCGTCGAAGCACGGCTCGGGAAATGCCTGGCCCCACGGACCTCCGGCGCGCAGCGCCTGCGCCGTCTCGAGCGCGATCTCGTTCACCTTGAGCTCGCCGTCGGTTTCGACCGCATCGCTCGCCGCGGCACCCGCAGCGGCACGCGCCACCTCCTCGTCGAAGGCGCGCGCGAACTGATCGAGACGCGCGCGCTCGAGGGTGAGCCCCGCCGCCATGGCGTGCCCGCCGAAGCGGCTGATGAGCTCCGGATGGCGCGCCGCGATGGAGTCCAGCACGTCGCGAATGTGAATGCCGGGCACCGAGCGCCCCGAGCCGCGCAGCGTGTCGGCGTCGGCCGCCGCGAAGGCAATCACCGGGCGCCGCACGCGGTCCTTCACCCGGCTCGCGACCAGGCCCACGACCCCCTGGTGCCAGCCCGGATCGAACAGGCAAACGCCGCTGCGCTGCAGCGTGCCGGGCCCGTCATCGCGCAGCTGACGCACCGCGGCGAGGGCCTCCTGCTGCATGCGCGCTTCGATCGTACGGCGCTCATTGTTGAGCTCGTCGAGCCGCACCGCGAGCCGGCGCGCCTCGGCCTCCTCGTCGGCCAGCAGGCACTGAATGCCGATCGTCATGTCGTCGATGCGGCCGGCGGCATTGAGCCGCGGCGCGACGCCGAAGGCGAGATCCGCCGCCGTGAGCTCGCGCGAGGTGCGCGCGGCGATCTGCAGCAACGCACGGATCCCCGGGACGCAGCGGCCGGCCCGAATGCGGCGCAGGCCCTGAGCCACGAGCACGCGATTGTTGGCATCGAGCGCTACCACGTCCGCCACGGTGCCGAGCGCCACGAGATCGAGGAGCGGCGCCACCGCGTGCGCCACCGCGCCGGCGCCTTCCTGCTGCGCGAGCCTGCGCTCGAGGGCGGCCATGAGATAGAACGCGACCCCGACCCCGGCGAGCGCGCGGCTGCCGAAGCGGCTGCCGCTGAGGTTGGGGTTGACGATCGCGTTGGCGTCCGGGAGTTGCGCCCCGGCGAGATGGTGGTCGGTGATCAGCACGTCGATCCCGTGTGCACGCGCCGCCGCGACCCCGGCGTTGCTCGAGATGCCGTTGTCGACCGTGACGATCAGAGTGGGCGAGCGCGCCGCGGCGAACACCACGATCTCCGGGGTGAGGCCGTAGCCGAAACGGAAGCGGTTGGGCACCAGGAAGTCCACCGCCGAGAATCCCAGCGCGCGCAGCGCCCGTACCACGAGCGCGCTGCTGGTCGCCCCGTCCGCGTCGAAATCCCCCACCACGAGCACCCGGCCTCCGGTGCGATGCCGCAGCAGCAGCTCGACGGCGCCCGGGATACCCTCCAGCGTGCCGACCGGCAGCAGACGCTCGAGAGAGGTGTCGACGTCGAGCAGCGAGCGCACCCCGCGCGCGGCGTAGGCGCGCGCCAGCACCGGGTGCAGGCCACTCGCCAGCACGACCCCCGCGGGGGGCTCGCGGCGCACGATGTGCAGCGTCACGCGAACCCCGTGAGACCGGCGCGCCGGCGCCGCCAGCCTTTCAGGCCGCTGCGCGGGCCGAGCGTGAGCAGGGTGTCGTTCGCCACCAGCAGCACGCGCCCGAGGTGACCCTCGCGCAGCGCCCGCAGAGCCGGCTGGACCACCCGGCCGTCGAGCGCGACCAGCGCCCCCTCGATCGTCCACGATGCACTCTGCGGCAACTCGCCTCCCGCTTCCACGACCAACACCGTGCGCGCGCCACCGGCCGTGAGCGCGTCCTCGAGCCGCCCCGGGAGCGCACGGCACGGGCCGCCGTGAAGATGCCACAGACCGCGCAGGTATGCGTCGGACCCGAAGGCGAGCGGCGCGTCGGGGCGCGCTTCGAGCCGCGCGCGCGCCGGCAGCGCGGCGCCCTCCCCGCCCCACAGCCACAGCGCCGTGACGGGGGAAAGCCCGCGCGTACGGCGCCGCTCGTTGAACGGCGCGCCGTGCAGCCACATCTCGATCTCGGTCGCGAGGCGCAGCAGGGGGCCGGCAGCCGGGCCCTGCGGCAGCCTCACCACCCCGCCCGCGAAGCGCGCCGGCTCGAGTGTCGCAACGGGCGCGATACCGGGCGCGGTGAGGAGCAGGTTACCGTCGCCGAGCGGCGTGAGCGTGTGGCCCGAGCCGGCGAAGACCCGGTGGAACTCGGCGGCGAGCACGACGAGCTCGTCCTGCCTCAGCCGCACCAGGCCCCGATGCTCGAGGTGCACGCGCGCGAGCCCGGCGTGCAGCTCGAGCGGGGTCGCCATCCAGCGAGTCGCGGTACCCACGGCGTCGCCCCCGGGCAGGCCCGCGGCGGCCACGGCCCCGACCGCCGCGCCGGCGAGCTCAGGGTGCCCCAGCCAGCCGGCGAGCCACCCGCGCCAGCCGCGGACGAGCCGTGTGCGTGTGCCGAAGCGTCCGGCGAACTCCAGGCCGCCGAGCGACCCGTTCTCGGGGAGCGCGGGATGCTGCCCGCCGCCGTGCGCCAGGTACAGGTCGGGGATGACTATGACGAACTCGCGCATGGACGTTATCGTAGCGCCCGTGAAGTTCACCCTCGAACCGGGCGGACCGGCCAACCTCATTCGCGGCTACTCGGACCTGGAAGTGCGCATCGGCGAGCGCAGTGTGCGCGGCAGCTGCATCCTGACCGCCGACACGCTGATCACCGACTGGGAGCCGGCGCGCTTCGCGGAGCTGCGCCCTGCGCACATGGAGGCGGTCCTGGCGCTCGCCCCGGAGCTCGTCGTGCTCGCCACCGGGCCCGAGCAGCGCTTTCCCCGGCGGGAGATCCGCGCGCTGCTGGCGCAGCGCGGCGTGGGACTTGAAGCAATGCAGCTCGGCGCGGCGTGCCGGACGTTCAACGTCCTGGTGCAGGAGGAGCGGCGGGTCGCCGCGGCGCTGTTTCTGCGCTGAGGCGAGGGCGATCGGCAGAAGACACAGGGGGAGGCTCAACCAACCAAACAATCATTCGAAGCTGACAGACTCGAACAATTGCACTGTTCTTGTTGTTCTTTATAAACGTTATTGCTCTTGTTGCGACTCCCTCCTCCCTGTGTCTTCTGCTGATCACCCTCCGCGAGTTTCTGTCGTCGTAGAGCGACAGGGCGTGCATGGTACGCACGTCGCAGATTCCGGCGCAAGATCTTTGAGATGCAAAGACTTTTCCCAGTCAATTCGAACGCCCGGACACCCCCGGCGGGCACAAGAGCTGCCTTCCATTGCCGATTCAGAGTTTTAGATAATTATAATCAGTATCTTAGCTCGTATATCTCGAACGAGAATCAACCTGTGCCGCCGAGCAGCGGCACGAACGCCACCGACCCCAGGGACTCACGTTCGATGCGTTGTTCGCGGCGCGTGAAGCGCACCAGCTCCTGCTCACCGTCCGGTCCCAGTGGCACCAGGAGCCGCCCCCCGACCCGCAGCTGCCGGATGAGCGCCTCGGGTACGGTGAGCGGCGCCGCCGCCACCAGGATCCCGTCGAAGGGCGCCTTGCGCCTTCCAGCCGAGCGTGCCGTCGCCGTGGCGAAAGCGCACGTTGCGCACCCCGAGCTCCTTCAAGCGCTCGCGCGCGCGTGCCAACAGCGGCTCGATCCGCTCGATGGTGGACACCCGTGTCACCAGCGGCGCGAGCACTGCCGTCTGGTAGCCGCAGCCGGTGCCGACCTCGAGCACGTTGTCGAGCGTGCCGCCCTCGAGCAGCGCCTCGGTCATGCGCGCCACGATGTAGGGTTGCGAGATCGTCTGGCCAAAGCCGATCGGCAGCGCCGTGTCCTCGTAGGCGCGGCTGCCGAGCGCCTCGTCGACAAAGATGTGCCGCGGCACGTTGCGGATGCGGTCGAGCACCGCGAGGTTGGCGATGCCCTGCTCGCGCAGCCGCTGCACCAGGCGATCGCGCGTGCGCGCCGAGGTCATGCCGATGCCGGCCAGGCGCCGGTCAGTCATCGACACCCTCCAGCCAGCTGCGCGCACTGCGCCGGTCAGCGCCGTATGGCGCGTGAGGTCAACCTGCAGCGGCGTCACCGAGACGAACCCCTGCGCCACGGCGTCGAAATCGGTGCCCGGTCCCGCGTCCTGCTCCGCGCCCGCCGGGCCCACCCAGTAGACCGGCCGGCCGCGCGGGTCCTGCGGCGCGCATACGGGCTCGGAGCGGTGCCGGTAGCCGAGCCGGCTGGCGCGAAAACCGCGCAGCTCGACCGGGCGGCACGTCCGGCACGTTGACATTGAGAATCAGCGCCGCGCTCGAGCGGCTTGCTCGAGCAGCTGCGCCACGAGCAGGCGCGCGACCTGCGCACCGGTGTGGAAATGCCGCCCGCATCCGGCCCCGGTGCACAGCGACACCGCGATGGTCGGCAGCCCGAGGAACCGGCCCTCGATCGGCGGCCGCCACCGTGCCCGAGTACAGCACGTCGTCGCCCAGGTTGGCGCCGTCGTTGACGCCCGAGACCACCATGTCGTGTTCGAAGTCGAACAGGCCCGTGATCGCCAGATGCACGCAGTCGGTCGGCGTGCCCGGCACGAAGTACCACGCCCGGCTCCGCCTCGAAGACCCGCAACGGCACATCGAGCGTCAGGGAATTGCTGGCGCCGCTGCGGTTGCGATCCGGAGCGACCACGGTCACCTCGGCGAGCGTCGCGAGCGCCTCGCGCAGGCAGCGAATGCCTTCGGCGCGATAGCCGTCATCGTTACTGACCAGGATTTTCACTTGCCGCAGATGCCTATACTGGAATGACTTTCGGCGGAGGTGGCGTGGCGCAGACAGCGGGCGGCGGCGAGGAGGACGAGGACCCTGACGAAGTGCGTCTCTTTCGCGACGCGGTGCGCGATGTCAAGCCGCTGCCCGCCCCGGGCGCCTGCGGACGCCCGCCCCAAACCCCGGCCGCGGGCCCGCTTCACGCGCGCCGATCGCGCCGCGGTGCTCAGGGAAAGCCTCGCGGCGCGCCGGTCCCGAGCCGCCTTACGGCGGCGAGGAGCTCACCTATTCACCGCCCCGGGATACAGCCTGCCGTGCTGCGCAAACTGCGCCGCGGTGAGTATCGCGTGCAGGCGAGATCGACCTGCACGGGCTCACGGTCGCCGAAGCCAAGCAGGTCCTGCGGCAGTTCCTCATCGCGGCGCTGCGAAGCGCAGGTGCGCTGTGTGCGCATCATCCACGGCAAAGGGCTGCGCTCGGGCGCCCGCGGCCCGGTGCTGAAGGCGGCGGTCGGCTCGGTCCTGCGGCGCAGCGGCGCGGTGCTGGCGTGCGTGTCCGCGCGGCCCGCTGACGGGGGCACCGGCGCGGTCTACGTGTTGCTGGCAGGCCTTTAAGGGCTAACCGTCGCCGTGCGGCGGCTCGGAGTCGATGAGCTCGCGCAGCACCGCGGTCGCAAAGCTGCCGCGGGCGAGGCGAAAGCGCAGCACGAGCGCCTCGGGCTCAGGCTCGCAGCCGAGCTCGTGCACCGCGAGGCGCAGGCTGCGGCGCTCCTGGCGCATGCCCGCCGCAAGGCACAGCTCCCCGTGCGACGCGAACCGGGTTGCGATGCGGGTCTCGAGCGCCAGGATCCGTGCGCCGGTTGCCGGCGGCCCCGTCCCCCACAGCGGTCCGGTCGGGTGGATCTCGAGCCGGCGGCAGCGCGCCGCGAGAGTCTCGTCGGCCGCGGCCACCGGGAAAAAACTGCCACGCCCGTCCAGACAGGCGAGATCGCCCGCCTCGAGCTGCTCCCAGCTCCCGTCCGCGACCCGCTCGGCGAGCAGCGCGTTGAAGACGAGGCTGCGGGCGGCCGAGAGCACGAAGGCGCGCTGCTGGCGCCCAAGGCGCTGCAGGCCCTCGTCGGCGGGCGCGAGATTTCCGCCCGCGTCGGCCGAAGCGCTGTGCGCCGAAGTAGTTGGGCACGCCGCGCGCGCCGATCAGCGCGAGGCGTGGGGCGAGGCGCGCTGCCAGCCGCTCGCCCCCTCGCCCGCTGTCCGCAGGCGCACCGTGAAGCGGTTGCCGGCGAGCGCGCCGCGCGGGAGCTTGCGCGTATGCGCATGGGTCTCGAGCACCTGGAAGGGCGCGTCGCGCCGCGCATGCCACTCGACCGGCGTGCGCGGTCGCGGCAGCGAGAACCACTGGATCGCGACCGCACGGCGGTCCTTGAGCCCGGCATAGCCGACCTCGCCCTGCCGGCAACCGCCGAGCCGTGCGAGCTCGCGCGCCACCCACTGGGTGTTGGCGCCGGTCTTGCGGACCTTGAGAAGCAGGTGCTGGCCGGCGCCGGCGGGTGCGAACCCGAGGTCTTCCTCCACCAGGAAATCCTCCGGCACGGCGCGCAGCGTGGCGGAGCATTCCGGTGCGCCGTGCCCGCGGGGCGGCGCGAGCGCGGCGCGGGTTGCATCCGCCGCGGATGGCATGCTCAGGTCTCGGTGACGAGCACCACGGCCTGGGCGGCGATGCCCTCGGCGCGGCCGAGAAACCCGAGCCCCTCGGTGGTGGTCGCCTTGAGATTGACGCACTGCACGGCCAGATCCAGCAGCTGCGCCACCTCGCGGCGCATCGCTTCGCGGAACGGCGCGATTTTCGGCAGCCTGGGCGATGATCGTGAGATCCGCGTTCACCACCGTGAGGCGCCGGGCGCGCAGCTGATCCATGACCGCGGCGACGAGGCGGCGGCTGTCGGCGTCCTTCCACTGCGGGTCGCTGTCAGGGAAGTGCTGCCCGATGTCCCCGAGAGCCGCGGCTCCGAGAAGCGCATCGCACAGCGCGTGCAGCACCACGTCTCCGTCCGAATGCGCGATCACGCCGTGCGAGTGCGGCACGCGCACCCCGGCGAGCATGACGAACGCCCCGGGACCGAAGGCGTGCACGTCGAGTCCCGCTCCGATCCTCATGGCATCCTCATCGCGCTGCGCGCGTTCAGCACCGCCGCCGCGAGCACGAGGTCCTCCGGGGTGGTGATCTTGAGGTTAGTCGCCGCCGCCTCGATGAGCCGCGGGTGCTCGCCCACCCACTCGAGCGCCTCGGCCTCGTCGCTCGGGTAGCGCCCCGCCGCATGCGCCCGATCCAGCGCCGCGCACAGCCGCCCGAAGCGGAACATCTGCGGCGTGAGCGCCCGCCACAGATCGCGCCGGTCGAGCGTCGCCTCGACGACTGTGTCTGCGGCCTCGCGCTGCGCGCGCTTCACCGTGTCGGCGGCTGGCACGGCGAGCAGCCCCCCGAGTGCGTGCGCCGCGAGCTGCGCGAGCAGGCGTTCCAGATCGGCCGGCTCGAGGCAGGGCCTGGCCGCGTCGTGTACCAGCACCCACTCCTCGTCTCCCGCGCGCCCGGCGAGCGCGGCGAGTGCCCGGCGCACCGACTCGCTGCGCTCGCCTCCACCCTCGGCAGCCGTGACACGACCGGCCGGCAACCGCTGCGCGAGGCGCGCCCAGTGCGCATCGCCGCGCGCGATCGCCACCACCGCGTGCGCGCAGCGCGCATCGGCAAGGAACGGGGCGAGGGACCACTCGAGGACCGTGCGTCCGGCGAGAGGCGCGTATTGCTTGGGCAGGCCCGCGTCGAACCGTCTACCGAAGCCCGCTGCCGGCATGACGAGCCAGTAACGCATGCGAAACGATCGACCGCGTCCGCTTCAGCGGGCGGCGGTGCGGCTCGGCGCCGCGTCCGTGCTCGCCGGCCGGGCCGGAACTACCTGGTAGAAGGTCTCAGTGCGAGTCGATCATTCCGAGGTCGCTGCGGGCGCGCTCCTCGAGGGCCGCCGTGCCGGTCTTCAGGTCGCGTACTTCGGCGGCGAGCTGGCGGTTGCGCTCGGCGAGCTGCTCGTCCTCGGCCTGCTGCTGCGCGACCGCGCGCTTGAGGCGATCCACCTGCCGCACGCCGTTGTCCGACACCCAGATCCGCGAACTGCAGCAGGATGCATGACGACCGTCAGCGCGGCGGTGAGCCACTTCATGGGAGCCAGAGAGTATCAGAGCGCGCCACGTGCGCGAAGTGAGCGGTCCGGAAAGGCGCCGCGGCCGGCGTAGCGCCACGTTGCCGAGCTGCTCCTCGATACGCAGCAGCTGGTTGTACTTGGCGATGCGGTCGGAGCGCGACAGCGAGCCGGTCTTGATCTGGGTGGCTGCCGTCGCGACCGCGATGTCGGCGATCGTGGTGTCTTCGGTCTCGCCCGAGCGGTGCGAGACCACCGCGGCGTAGTGCGCCGCGTCTGCCATCTCGATGCAGGCCAGGGTCTCGGTGAGCGTGCCGATCTGGTTGGGTTTGATGAGGATGGCGTTGGCGATGCGCTTGTCGATGGCCTGCTTGAGGATCTTGGTATTGGTGACGAACACGTCATCCCCCACCAGCTGGATCCTGTCCCCGAGCGCGCGGCTCAGCTCGGCCCAGCCGTCCCAGTCGGATTCGCTCATGCCATCCTCGATGGTGATCACCGGATAGCGCTGCGGCGAGATCGGCGAGGTAGCGCGTGAACTCCGCGGCCGAGAAGCTGCGCTTCTCGGACTCGAGCTCGATAGCGGCCGTCGCGGAAGAACTCCGAGCTCGCGACATCCAGCCCGAGGCAGATGTCCTCGCCTGGCCGGTAGCCGGCGGCTCTCGATCGCTTCCAGGATCACCCCGAGCGCGGCCTCGTTGGATTGCAGGTCCGGCGCAAAGCCACCCTCGTCGCCCACCGTGGTCGAGAGGCCCCGTGCCGCCGAGAAGCTTCTTCAGCGCGTGAAATACCTCCGCCCCGTAGCGCAGCGCTTCGCTGAAGCTCGGCGCGCCTACCGGCAGGATCATGAATTCCTGAATGTCGAGGCTGTTGTTCGCGTGCGCGCCGCCGTTCACGATGTTCATCATCGGCACCGGCATGAGCGGTGCGCGCCGTGCGCCGCCGAGCTCGCCCAGATAGCGGTACAGCGGCACGCGCGCATCGTTGGCCGCCGCGTGCGCGGCGGCGAGCGACACGCCGAGAATGGCATTGGCACCCAGCCGACCCTTGTTCGCGGTGCCGTCGAGGTCGATCATCCGGCCGATCGATTCCGGCCTGATCGCGCGGATCAGCTCCCAGCAGCGCATCCTTGAGCACCGTGTTGACGTGCCTGACCGCCCCGAGCACGCCCTTGCCGCCGTAGCGCCTGGGGTCCCCGTCGCGCAGCTCAACCGCTTCGCGGGTACCGGTGGACGCGCCGGACGGCACCGCGGCTCGGCCCAGCGCTCCTGAATCGAGCAGCACGTCCACCTCGACGGTGGGATTGCCACGCGAATCGACGATCTCGCGTCCGCGAACCTCCTTGATTCGGCTCATGGGCGTTCCTTCCTCACAGCAGTGATTCCTCGAACGGGTCTCTTTCACGGCGCGGTCGAGCTCGGCGAGTGTCCTGAGCAGCGGCTCCATGCGCTTGAGCGGCCAGGCGTTCGGTCCGTCCGACAGCGCCTCTTCCGGACGCGGGTGCGTCTCCATGAACAGCCCCGGCGACCCCCGCCGCGACCGCGGCCCGCGCCAGCACCGGTATGAATTCGCGCTGGCCGCCGGAAGCGCTGCCCTTGCCGCCCGGCAGCTGCACCGAGTGCGTGGCGTCGAACACCACCGGGCAGCCGGTCGCGCGCATGATCGCCAGCGAGCGCATGTCGGTGACCAGGTTGTTGTAGCCGAAGGAGAAGCCGCGCTCGCACACCATGATCTCGCGATTGCCGGTGGAGCGCGCCTTGTCGACCACGTTCTGCATCTCCCAGGGCGAGAGGAACTGGCCCTTCTTGATGTTGACCGGCTTGCCCTGGGAGGCAGTGCTGACGATGAAGTTGGTCTGCCGGCACAGGAACGCCGGGGTCTGCAGCACATCGACCACGGCGGCAACTTCCGCCAGCGGAGTGTCCTCGTGCACGTCGGTCAGCACCGGCACGCCGACCGCGCGGCGCACGCCGTCGAGCACCTTGAGGCCCGCTTCGATCCCCGGCCCGCGAAAGCTGTCGCGCGAGGAGCGGTTGGCCTTGTCGTAGGACGCCTTGAACACGTAAGGAATGCCCAGCCGGCCGGTAACCTCCTTCAGGTGGCCGGCGATCTCCTGCGGTGAGCGCCGCGCTCTCGATCACACACGGGCCGGCGATGAGAAACAGCGGCCGGCCGGGGCCGACTTCGTGTCCTGCGAGCAACATGGTGCGCGAGTCGACTGCGCTAGGCGCCCGCGGCCTGCGGAAGCTGCGCCGCGCGCTGCGCGCGCGCCGCGCGGATGAAGCCGGTGAACAGCGGATGCCCGTCGCGCGGCGCGGAGGTGAACTCCGGGTGGAACTGCGTGGCGAGGAACCAGGGGTGATTGGGCAGCTCGATCACCTCCACCAGCCCGTCGCGCGAGAACCCCGAGAAACGCAGCCCGGCCTGCCGGTAGCGGTCCAGGTAATTGTTGTTGAACTCGTAGCGATGGCGGTGGCGCTCCATGATGACGTCGCGGCCGTAGATGTCGCGCGCCCGGGTGCCCGCCCCGAGCAGCACTTCCTGGGCGCCGAGGCGCATGGTGCCGCCCTTGTCGGAAGCCTCGTCGCGCGTCTGCGCGCCGCGCGCCTGGTCCTGCCACTCGGTGATCAGCGCGATGCACCGGATGCGGGGTCGCGCGGTTGAACTCGGTGCTGTTGGCGTCGGTGAGACCCAGCACGTGGCGCGCCGAACTCGACGATCGCCACCTGCATGCCGAGGCAGATGCCCAGGTACGGCATGCCGTGCTCGCGCGCGAAGCGCACCGCCTGGATCTTGCCCTCGATGCCGCGCTCGCCGAAGCCGCCGGGCACCAGGATGGCATCCATGCCCTTGCAGCGCGTGCGTGCCGTGCTGCTCGATGTCGGTCGACTCGATGTAGTGGATGTTGACGCGCGTGCGGCGTCTTGAGCCCGCCGTGCATCAGCGCTTCGTTCAGCGAGATGTAGGAGTCGCGGATCTGCACGTACTTGCCGACCATCGCGATGTCGACCTGGCCGTCCGGATTGGTCTTGGCGCTCACCACCTGGCGCCACTCGGACAGGTCGGTCGGCCGGCACCTCGAGCCGCAGCTTGTCGACCACGATGTCATCGAGCGCCTGCTCGTGCAGCAGCATCGGGATCTGGTAGATGTCGTCCGCGTCGACCGCCGGAGATCACCGCGCGCTCCTCGACGTTGGTGAACAGCGCGATCTTGCGCCGCTGCTCCTCGGGCAGCGGATGCTTGCAGCGGCACAGCAGCACGTCCGGCTGGATGCCGATGCCGCGCAGCTCCTTCACCGAGTGCTGCGTCGGCTTGGTCTTGATCTCCCCGGAGCCGCCGACGACCGGCACCAGCGTCAGGTGCATGTAGACGCAGTTGCTGCGGCCGAGCTCGACGCCGAGCTGGCGGATCGCCTCCAGGAACGGCAGCGACTCGATGTCGCCCACCGTGCCGCCGATCTCGACCATGCACACGTCGGCGTCGTCGGCGCCGAGCTTGATGCTGCGCTTGATCTCATCGGTGATGTGCGGAATGACCTGCACCGTGGCGCCGAGATAGTCGCCGCGGCGCTCCTTGGCGATCACGCGCTCGTAGATGCGGCCGGTGGTGAAATTGCTGTTGCGGCCGGTGGTGGTGCGCACGAAGCGCTCGTAGTGGCCCAGGTCCAGGTCGGTCTCGGTGCCGTCCTGCGGTGACGAACACCTCGCCGTGCTGGAACGGGCTCATGGTGCCCGGATCGACGTTGATGTACGGATCGAGCTTGACCATCGCGACCTTGAGGCCGCGGGCCTCCAGAATCGCGCCGAGCGAGGCGGCGGCGATGCCCTTGCCCAACGAGGACACGACGCCGCCGGTGACGAATACGAAACGCGTCATAGCTCTTGAGGGTTTCCCGTCGTGTGAAGTCGCTGCCGCGAGAGGGCAGATCGACGACGGGCGAGCAGATTATCACAATCTCGCGCCGCCGTTGCGACGCGAGGCGCGCAATTCGCGCACCGGCGCGCCGTCAGGGCGCGCCACGGACGCCAGGCGAGCGCGCGCGCCGGCGCGTGCCCGGGCCCGCCTGCACCGACTGGTCGAGCCACAGGTCCGCGACCGCGATCAGTGTGCTCGCCGCAGCAGAGCAGCGGCAGCCGCGCGCGCTCCGCGAGCGGCATCCCGAGCTCCTGCAGCAGGCTCTTGAGCGCGCGACGCGGCCGCCCGTCGCCGGCCGCAGCCGCTCGCCGCCGCGCCGCGAGCGGATCGTGCAGGCGTCGGCGGCAGCGCGTCGAGGTCGACGGGCCGTGCGCGTCGGCGCACAAGCTCGAGCGCGCCGACCGCCGGCAGCGGCAAGCTCGGTGACCTGCGCCAGCGCCAGTGCACCTGGCCGGGGCACTCGCCGGCCGCGGCCGGTCGCGCGCGGCGCCGATGCTGCGACCAGGTCGAGAGCGTCCGCCTGACGCTGCACGCTCGCGCCGGCGCCACTCGACGACGGATGCGCGTCGGGGCGCGCCGCGAGCAGCGCGCCCGCGATCTCCTCCAGGCGCGCGCGTCCGGGAACCGGGCCGCCGGCGCTCGCGATCCAGAACCGCAGCGCATTGCGCCGCCGCTCCGGCGGCAGTGCGCGCAGCGCGCTCGCGGCGAGCGCCGCGCCGTCGACGCGCGCGCGCCGACGTCGGCGCGCGCCAGCTGCATCGAGCAGCCCCTGCGCCTCGGCGGCGTGGCGGGCGCTGCGGCTGACGGTGGCCGCGCGCGCCCGGCCAGCGCTCCGCAGCAGCGGCAGCACGCGCCGCCGCAGGTAGTTGCGGTCGAAGCGCTCGTCCGCGTTGTCGTCCTCGACCCAGGCGAGCCCTCGCGCGCGCGCCCAGGCCTCGAGCTCGCGCGTGCGAGCGCGACAGCAGCGGCCGCAGCCAGCGAGCCGCTGCCGAAGCGGCGCGAGCGCCGGCATCGCCGCGAGCCCGGCAGCCCGCGCCGCGCAACAGCTGCAGCAGCACCGTCTCGAGCTGATCGTCCTGGTGGTGGGCGGTCAGCAGCACTTCGCCCGGGCGCGAGTTCGCGCCGAGCAGCCGCGTAGCGCGCCTCGCGTGCCGCGGCTTCGAGGAGACTCGCCGCGCGCCCGCGCGTACCTGCGCCGGCCAGCACTTCGCAGCGGCACGTGCAGGCTGCGGGCGAGCTGACGGCAGTGCGCGCTCCAGTGCGGCGATTGCGGGTTGCAGGCCGTGGTCGACGTGCATCGCGCGCAGCGCACGCCGGCGCGCGCGCGCATGTTCGGCCAGCGCCGCCAGCAGCGCGGTGGAATCGCCGCCGCCGCTGAACGCGACGCACAGCGCGAGCGTCGCGGAAAGCCGGCAGCAGCTGCGCGAGCGTGCCGCTCGAGCCAGCGCGGCCCGAACTGTGCGCTCCCGCCGCACCGCGCTCCCGCGAGCTCCTCAGCCGCGGTTTCGGAGAACACGCCGAAGGCGGCGATCTTCGCCGCGCGCGCCGCGCGCAGCTCGTCGCGCGGCAATCGCCTCGAGCTCATCGAGGTGGCGGATCCAGCGCCTGCTTCAGGCGCGCGGCGATCAGCGCCGCGATCGCGATGCGCGCCGCCGAGAGGCTCCTCGATCACCTCGTCGACCAGGCCGAGCTTCGATCAGGCGGTCGGCGGTGAGGTTGAGCGCCTCGGCCGCCGCCTCCTTCTTGTCCTGGCTCTTCCACAGGATCGACGCGCAGCCTTCGGGCGAGATCACCGAGTAGGTGCTGTACTGGAGCATCAGCAGCCGGTCGCAGACGCCGATCGCGAGCGCGCCGCCCGAGCCGCCCTCGCCGGTCACCACGGTGACGATCGGCACGCGCAGCACCGACATCTCGAAGAGGTTGCGCGCGATCGCCTCGCTCTGGCCGCGCTCCTCGGCGCCGACGCCCGGATAGGCGCCCTGGGTGTCGATCAGGGTGACGAGCGGCAGGCCGAAGCGCTCGGCGAGCCGCATCAGGCGCAGCGCCTTGCGGTAGCCCTCGGGCTTGGGCATGCCGTAGTTGCGCCGCACGCGCTCCTTGGTGTCGCGGCCCTTCTGATGGCCGATGATCATCACCGGCGTGCTCGTCGATGCGCGCCAGGCCGCCGACGATCGCCAGGTCGTCGGCATACATGCGGTCGCCGTGCAGCTCCTGGAACTCGCGTGCAGATCGCGCCGACGTAGTCGAGCGTGTAGGGGCGCTGCGGGTGGCGCGCGAGCTGCGTGATCTGCCAGGGCGTGAGGTTGGCGAAGATGCTCGTGCGTGAGCTGCGCGGCTCTTGGCCTGCAGCCGCGCGATCTCGTCCTGCGATGTTGACCTCGGAGTCGGAGGTGACGTGCCGCAGCTCCTCGATCTTCGCTTCGAGCTCGGCGATCGGTTGTTCGAAATCCAGGAAGGCAACGGCCATGCGACTTCAGTCGGCCCCGCCTGCCCGTGGGCAAGAGCGTAGCAGCCTACGTAAGGTGCGCCGGGCAGCGCAAGTGAGCCTCAACGGCCGTCGGCGCCGTAAGCCACCACGCCGCTCGGCGGCGGCGCGGCGTACACCACCTCCAGGCCCCCGCGCCCCACCAGGGCCTCGAGCTTCTCGAGCAGCTCGCCGCTGGCACGCACGCTCCAGTCGCTGCCGAGGGTCAGCGCGCCGCTGGCACTCGCGCCGGTGTACTCGATGGTGATCGGACAGGACCCGGGGCGCCACGGCGTCAGGACCCCCGCGAGCTGCTCGGTCGAGGCGCGGCAGGTCGGCCTGCGAGCAGCGCAGCACCAGCCGCGTGCGCCAGCTGCTGCGCGTACCTCATCGAGCTCGGTAATACGGCGCGCCGACAACCGCCAGGCATCCGAGAACTCATCGAACCGCAGCATGCCCCTCGACCAGCACCAGCGCGTCCTTGGTGACGAGCTCGCGGTGTTTCTGCCAGGTCTCCTCGAACAGCGTCACCTCCATGCGCCCGGTGCGATCATCGAGCATCACAATCACGCGCGGGCCGCGCTTCTTCACCTCGTCGATGAGACCTGCGACCGTCACGGGCTTGCCGCCGCCGAAGCGCACCGGCTCGAACCCGGGCACCGGCCGGTCGGCGACCAGATCGCCGATGCGGTGGGTGACGAGCCGCGCCAGCCCCGATTCGTAGCGCGCCAGCGGGTGCCCGGTGAGGTACAGCCCGAGCGTCTCGCGCTCGCCCGTGAGCCGCATGGCTTCGCTCCACTCCGGCAGGTCGGCCGCGCCGAGCGGCGCGCCGCGCGCGGGTGCAGGGCCTAAGCCGAACAGATCGTTCTGCCCCGCCTGGCGTGCGCCCGCATGTTCTGATCGCCCAGCTGCATGGCCGCGGCCAGCCGATCCATGAGTGTCGCGCGGTTGGGCCCGAGGCCATCGAGGCTGCCCGAGCGCAGCAGGGCCTCGAGCACCCGCCGGTTGACCTTCTGCAGATCCAGTCGCCGGCACAGCTCTGCGAGGCTCGAGTAGGCCCCGCGCGCCGCGCGCTCCGTGATCAGTGCCTCGACCGCCCCCGCGCCCACGCCGCGCACGGCGCCGAGCCCATAGCGGATGCTGCACCTCGCCCGCGGCGGTGAACTCGTAACGCGAAGCGTTGACGTCCGGGGGCAGCACCGTCAGACCCATGTCGGTGCATTCCTTGATGATCGTGACCACCTTGTCGGTGTGATCCATGTCGGCCGACAGCACCGCGGCCATGTAGGCCGCCGGGTAGTGAGCCTTCAGGTACGCCGTCTGATACGCGAGCAGCGCGTAGGCGGCCGAGTGCGAGCTTGTTGAAGCCGTAGCCGGCAAACTTCTCCATCAGGTCGAAGATGTGCGCCGCGAGGGGCTCCCGGACGCCGTGCGCAACCGCCCCCGCGATGAACACCGAGCGCTGCTGCGCCATCTCCTCATGGTTCTTCTTGCCCATCGCACGGCGCAGCAGGTCCGCTCCGCCGAGCGTGTAGCCGGCCAGCAGCTGCGCGATCTGCATCACCTGCTCCTGGTAGAGGATGACGCCGTAGGTGGGTTTGAGGATCGGCTCGAGGCTCGGGTGCAGGTAGTCGATCGGCCCGTCGCTGCGACCGTGTTTGCGGTTGATGAAATCGTCCACCATGCCCGACTGCAGCGGGCCCGGGCGGAACAGCGCCACCAGCGCCACGATATCCTCGAAGCAGTCCGGCTGCAGGCGGCGGATGAGGTCCTTCATGCCGCGCGACTCGAGCTGGAACACCGCGGTCGTGCGGCAGGATTTGAGCAGCGCGTAACTCGCCGCATCGTCCATCGGCAGCGCGCCGATCGACAGCGGCGCGGCCCCCGCGGGCTGCTCGTGATTGATGAGCCGCACCGCACGGTCGATGATCGTCAGCGTGCGCAGGCCGAGGAAGTCGAACTTCACCAGACCCGCCGCCTCGACGTCGTCCTTGTCGAACTGGGTGACCACGCTGCCGCCCGAGGCATCGCAGTACAGCGGCGCAAAATCCGTGAGCACCGAGGGTGCGATCACCACCCCGCCGGCGTGCATGCCGGCGTTGCGGGTCAAGCCCTCGAGCGAGCGGGCGAGGTCGATGAGATTTTTGACCTCGTCCTCGGAATCGTACAGGCGCTTGAGCTCGGGCTCCTTGTCGAGCGCCCCCTCGAGCGTGATGCCGAGCTCGAACGGGATGAGCTTCGCGATCCGGTCGACGTAGCCGTAGCTCATGCCGAGCACGCGCCCGACGTCGCGTACCACGGCCTTGGCGGCCATGGTGCCGTAGGTGATGATCTGGGATACCCGCTCGCGGCCGTACTTGCCCGCGACGTAGTCGATCACCCGGTCGCGCCCGTCCATGCAGAAGTCGATGTCGAAGTCGGGCATCGAGACGCGCTCGGGATTGAGGAAGCGCTCGAACAGCAGGTCGAGGCGGATCGGATCGAGGTCGGTGATGTACAGGCTGTAGGCGACCAGTGAGCCCGCACCCGAGCCGCGCCCGGGGCCCACCGGCACGCCGTTCTCGCGCGCCCAGCGGATGAAGTCGGCGACGATGAGGAAGTAGCCGGCGAACCCCATCTGGCAGATCACGTCGAGCTCGCGCGCAAGACGCGCGCGGTAGGCCGCCGGCGGGTCGGCAGACCCGTGGCGGCGCAGCAGCCCCTGCAACGCCTCGCCGCGCAGGAAGTCCTCGGTGCTCACGCCCGCCGGCGTCGGGTAGCGCGGCAGGTGAGCCTCCCCGAGGGTCAGCTGCAGGCTGCAGCGGCGCGCGATCTCCACCGAATTCGCCAGCGCTTCCGGCAGGTCGGCGAACAGCGCGGCCATCTCCGCCGGGGTGCGCAGGTACTGCTGGCGGGAGTAGCGGCGCACCCGTCCCGGGTCCGCCAGCAGCGCGCCGTCGTGGATGCATACCCGCGCCTCGTGCGATTCGAACTCGCCCGCCTCGAGGAAGCGCACGTCGTTGGTGGCGACCACCGGCAGCTGATGGCGCGCGGCGAGCGCGGCCGCGACGCTGATATACGCCTCCTCGAACGGCCGACCGAGGCGCTGCAGCTCCAGGTAGAAGCGTCCGGGAAAGAGCCCCCGCCAGCGCTCCAGCGCGCGTTCGGCGTCCTCTGCGCGGCCGTTCACCAGCGCGCGTCCGACGTCACCCTCGGTTGCGCCCGAGAGCGCGATCAGGCCGGCGAGGCTCGCCGCGTCCAGCCAGCCGCGCTCGATGCGCGGCACGCCGCGCTCGTGGCCCTCGAGGTAGGCGCGGGAGACCAGGCGTGCGAGGTTGCGGTAGCCGTCGCGGGTCTGGCACAGGAGCGTGATGCGGTTCGCCTCGCGCCGCTCGCCCTCCTCGCGCACCGCGAGATCCACTCCGATGATCGGCTTGATGCCCGCCTGCAGAGCCTCGCGATAGAACTTCACCATCGCGAACAGGTTGCTCTGGTCGGTGACCGCTACCGCGGGCATGCCGGCTGTAGCCACCGCCGCCACCAGCTGCGGCACCCGCACGACGCTGTCGCTGAGCGAGTACTCGGTGTGCAGCCGCAGGTGGACGAAGCCGGGTGACATCCTGGGCGAATTAAGTCTTCGGACTGCGGGCTGTCAAGTGGCCAGGACGCGGCGCCGCACCGGACTGAAGGAGCGGCGGTGCAACGGCGAGGGGGCGTGCTCGCGCAACGCGGCCAGATGCGCCGGCGTGCCGTAACCCTTGTGAGTGCCGAGCTCGAATCCCGGGTAGCAGGCATCGAGGGAGCGCATCATCGCGTCGCGGTGCGTCTTGGCGAGAATCGAGGCGGCACTGATTGCGGCGACGCGCGCGTCCCCGTCGACGATCGCCTCGAAGGTGCACCCGAGGCTCAGGTCGGTGAGACACGGGCAGCGATTGCCGTCGATCTGCACGTGCGTCGGGCAGATCGGCAGCGCGAGCAGCGCCCGGCGCATGGCGAGCAGCGTCGCTTCCAGAATATTGAGCGAGTCGATCTCCTCACGGTCGGCCCAGGCAATCGCCCACGCCACGGCACGCACGCGGATCAGTCCCGCGAGCCGCTCGCGCTCGCTCGCCGCCAGGGTCTTGGAGTCCGCGAGCCCGGCGATGCGCCGGCGCGGGTGCAGGATCACCGCGGCGGCCACTACCGGGCCTGCGAGCGGTCCGCGCCCGGCCTCATCGACCCCCGCCACGCGCGCCCGCCCGCCCCCGTCAGGACGGTCCGTCACGCTGCGCCCCGCCCCTCGGGGGCGCGGCCAGCACACTCGAGGACGGCCGCGGCCGCGAGCCCGGCACCGTCGCGTCGCAGGGTGTGGTGAACCCGGGCAAACTCGGCGCGCAGCTCGGCCACGTGTCCGGGATTCTCCAGCTCCGCGAGCAGCGCCTCCCCCAGGGCCGGACCGCTCACCTGTTGCTGGATGAACTCCGGCACCAGGCGCCGCCCGGTGAGGAGGTTGGGTTGCGAGACGTACGGCACCGTGACGAGCCTGCGCAGCAGAAACGCCGTGACCGGGTTCACTTTATACGCCACTACCATCGGCAGCCCGGTCAGCATCGTCTCCAGCGTGGCGGTGCCGGATGCGACGATCGCCGCATCGGCCGCGGCGAGCACCCGCTGCGCCTGCCCGTCAAGCACCCGAATCGCTGTGTTCACGCCCACTTGCGCCAGTTGTCTCTCGAAGCACTCACGCACCGCGGCGGACGCCATCGGGGCAATGAACTGAAAACCCGGCCGCCGCGTGTGGACCCAGGCTGCCGCGGCGGCGAACGGTGTACCGAGGCGGGTTACCTCGCCCAGGCGGCTGCCGGGGAGCAGCGCGACCAGCGTCGCGTCGGCATCGACGCCGAGCACGCGCCGCGCGTCCTGCCGCTCGGGGACAAGCGGAATCTGATCCGCCAGCGGGTGGCCTACGAACACGGCCGGTACCCCATGGCGGACATAGAAATCACTTTCGAAGGGCAGCAGGCACAGCACCAGATCGCAGTCGCGCCCGATGGTGCGTACCCGGCCCTGCCGCCAGGCCCAGACTTGCGGGCTGACGTACTGCACGCAGCGGATGCCGGCGCGCCTGAGGCGTCCAGCGAGCGCCAGGTTGAACTCCGGGGAGTCGATGCCGACGAACACGTCCGGACGCGCGGCGCGAAAGCGCGTTGCGAGCGCGGCGCGCAGCCGCAGCAAGCGCGGTAGATGCCGCAGCACCTCGGCGAGTCCCATGATGCCGAGCTCCTCGGCCCCCACCCAGGGCTCGCAGCCCGCGGCAATCATCTTCGGCCCGGCCACGCCGAAACACTCCAGCTGCGGCACGCGTGCGCGCAGTGCGCTCACCAGGGCCGCACCCAGCTGATCCCCGGAGTGCTCACCCGCTACGATCCCTACGCGCAGCGGTGCGCTGCAGCGCGCCGGCGCGACGCTCATCGCACGATGCTGCGCGTGGAGGTGTGGATGAAGTCGACGAAGGCGCGGATCTCGGGATGTTCGCGCGCCTGCGGCGCGAGGCGCGCCAGGGCGTCGCTGAGCTTCAACTCCGCGCGGTAGAGAATGCGATAGGCGTCGCGGAGGTTGCGGATCTGCACCTCGCTGAAGCCGCGGCGCCTCAGCCCTTCCGCGTTCACGGCGTGGGGGGATGCGGGATTCCCCGCGACCATGATGTAGGGCGGCACGTCGCGGGTGACGATCGCCCCCCCGGCGAGGAACGCGTGCGCGCCGATCTTGGTGAACTGGTGTACCGCGGTCAGTCCGCCGAGGATCACCCAGTCACCGATCTCGACGTGCCCGCCGAGCGCGGCGCAGTTGGCGAACACGGTGTTGTCCCCCACCAGGCAGTCGTGCGCCACGTGCGCGTACGCCATGAACAGGTTGTCATTGCCGATGCGCGTCACGCCCTTGTCGTGGGTGGTACCGCGGTTGACCGTGCAGCTCTCGCGGAATACGTTGCGCGCGCCGATCACCAGCCGGGTTGGCTCGCCGCGGTACTTCTTGTCCTGCGGCGCATCGCCCAGCGATGCAAACTGGAACACGTGGTTGTCGGCGCCGAGGACGGTCGGGCCGTTGATCACCGCGTGCGGGCCGATGACGGTACGCGCGCCGATCTGCACCCCGGGGCCGATGAGCGTGAACGGGCCGACGGTGACGTCCGGCGCGAGCTGCGCGTGGGGCGACACCACGGCACGCGCATCGATCATCTACCGGTCTCCGGCGCCACCATCATGTCGGCGTGCGCCACCTCGGCCGCGCCTACCAGCGCGGCGGTGGAGAACTTCCAGATGCCGCGCAGCGAGCGCTCCAGCTGCGCGGTCAGCACCAGCTGGTCGCCGGGCAGCACGGGCTTCCTGAAGCGGGCGTTGTCTATGCCGACGAAGTAGAAGCGCGTGTCGGCGTTGGGAATCACGTTGGCGGTGACGAAACACAGGATACCGCAGGCCTGCGCCAGCGCCTCGATGATCATCACCCCGGGCATGACCGGCCGGTGGGGGAAGTGCCCGGGGAAATACGGCTCGTTGTAGGTGACGTTCTTCAGCGCGCGAATGCGCTCGCCCGGATGGCATTCGATCACCCGGTCAACCAGCAGGAATGGGTAGCGATGCGGCAGGCGCTCGAGGATCGCCTGCATGTCGAGTTGAACCGGCTCAGTCATGATCCTCTTCCTGCGCGGGCGTGACGCCCGCCGCACTCTCCAGTTTTCGCACCCGCGCCTCGAGCAGCGCGCTGCGCTTGAAACGGGCGACGAGCCGACGCCAGGCGTGCACTTCTTCGAACGGTAGCGTGCCGGAGTATACCCCGGCACTAGTGATGGAATGGCTCACCGCCGAGTAGCCGGTGACGACCACGTCATCGGCGATACTGATGTGGCCGGCGAAGCCGATCATTCCGCCGATCATGCAGCGCTTGCCGATGCTGGTACTGCCGGAGACTCCGGTAAGCGCGGCGATCGCGGTGTGCGCGCCGATGCGCACGTTGTGCCCGATCTGGATGAGGTTGTCGAGTTTGACCCCCTCCTCGATCACCGTGTCCTCGATCGCGCCGCGATCGATGGTCGTGTTGGCGCCGATCTCCACGTCCGCGCCCACGCGCACGCCGCCGAGCTGCGGCACCTTCAGCCACACGCCATCCTGCGGCGCGAACCCAAAACCGTCGCCGCCGATCACCGCGCCCGGCTGTACGACGGTGCGCGCCCCGAGCTGCACGCCGCGGCCGAGCGTCACGCGCGCCACCAGGCGCACATCGGCCTCGAGGCGCACGTCCTCGGCCACGCTGCTGTGCGGGCCGACGTACGTACGCGGGCCGATCACCGCGCGCTCACCGACGCTCGCGCAGGCACACAGCTGCGCCGTGGGATCGATGCGGGCGCTCGGGGCGACGACCGCGCTCGGGTGCACGCCGGGCACCGTTGCGGCGGGCGGATGCAGCGCGGCCGCGATGCGCGCGTAGGTGGCGTAGGGGTTCTCGGTGAGCAGTGCGTGGGTCGGGCAGTCGGCGGCTGCGGCCGCGTCGAGCACCACCGCCGCGGCACGCGTCGTGGCGAGCAGCGGCCGGTAGCGCGGGTTGGCAAGGAAGGCGAGCGCGGCCGGATCGGCATTGGCGAGCGTCGCCACGTGCTCGACACGCACGTCCGGATCACCGCGCAGCTCGCACCCGAACCGGACCGCGAGCTCCCCCAGCGACACCGACATGGCGAGCCCGGTTCCCCGACGGCGCTCCCGCAGCGCTCAGTGGCTCTGCGGCTTGGGAGTCGGGTTCGCGGCCGGCGCCGGAGCATGCGCCGCGGGCGCGGCCCCGGCGTGCGCCTGCAGGGCGCCGAGGATGGCCTGCGTGACGTCCAGCGAGGTGGCGGCGTACAGCACCGCCTCCCCGCTCAGAATGACGTCGTAGTTCTGCGCCTTACCGTAGGTACGCACTTCCTCGATGATCGTGCGCTGCAGCCGCGAGACCTCCTCGTTGCGGCGCGCCGTGAAGTCGTCCTGCAGCTCCCCGCGCGCGCGCTCGAAGTCGCGCTCGCCGTCGCGCAGCTCCTTCTCGGCACGCGCACGCTGATCGTCCGTCATGGTGGCGCCGTCCTTCTGCAGCCTGTCTTGCTTGCCCTTGAGCGACTGCGCCTGGGCCTGCAGCGTGCGCTCGCGCGGTGCGAACTCCGAGCGGATCGACTCCATCATCGCCTTGCCCTGCGGGGACTCCTGCAGCAGGCGCTGCGGATCGACGATCCCGACCTTACCCTCGGCCCGCGCCGGCAACGCAGCCAGCGAGCCGGCCACTGCAATGATGCCTACCGCCACAATACTGCTGATCGAAGACTTCACGGAAAACCCACCTCGTATGGTATTGCCCGCCGCGCCGGGTCGGCCGGGCCTAAACGAGTAGTATCGCGCAGAAACGTCCGGCCGTCCCTTCCCGATTGAACAATGTCTAGAACGCCTGCCCGACCGAGAACTGGAAGACCTCGGTCTGATCGCCCCAGGTCGTCACGCCGTCGCCGCGGCGCGCATTCAGGGGCAGTCCCAGGCTGAAGCGGAACAGGCCTATCGGGGCGAGCCACTCCACGGCGATACCAACGGATTTCTTGATCTCGTCGGGCTTGAAGCGGTAGCTGATCGGAGTGACGTTGTCCGGGCCGAAGAACTGCAGCCTGCTGCCGGTCTGAAATATCCCGCCGGCGTCAAAGAACATGCTGACGCGCGCGGTCTGGGCCCACTTGGCCGGCATCGGCAGGATCAGCTCGTTCTGGCTGGTAATCCGCATGTTGCCGCCGTACGGGTTGCCGAACTGGTCGACCGGACCGAGGAAGCTCTCGCGGAAGCCGCGCACGTTGTCCGGGCCGCCGCCGTAGAACTGGCGGAACGGCGGGATCCCCGTGGTGCTGCCGAGCGGGCCGCCGTAGTCGATACCCTCGAGAAAGGACAGCTCAAAGGAATGCCACAGCGGCACGTATTTGAGGAACTGGTAATTGCCGATGTAGTACTTGACATCGCTCCCGGGCGCGGTGATCGAGAAGCTCAGCGACTGGTGCATGCCGCGATCGGCGAACAGCGTGCGGTTACGTGTATCCCAGTCCCACCCGGTCACCGCCTCCACCGTCTTGAAGTTCGAGCCGAAGAAGATGTAGTCGTTGTTGCTGGCGTCATCGTGCGCCAGGCGCTGGTAGGGATGGCCGTTCTCCTGCACCCACTCCTGCGCCTGCTCGGCGCTGGTGAGTGAGTTGGTGAGCAGCTGCGCGCTGTTGAACGCGAAGCCGCCGCGCAGGAACATCGTCTCGGTGATCGGATAGGCCCAGGTCGGCCCGGCACTCAGGGTCTCGGAGGAGAAGTTGGACGAGTTCGACACGAACTGCGTCACGTCCTGATAGCTCACCGAGAGCGTGCGCTGCAGGTTGTCGATGTTGGTGTAGGGATTGGTCCACTGCAGCGTATACACCTTGCTGAAGGCGCCGCCGTTCAACTGGACGGCGATGCGCTGGCCGGAGCCGAGGAAGTCGGCGTCGGCGAAGCTGCCGTTCAGCTGGAACTTGTAGGTCGCGGAATAGCCGATGCCGCCGGAGAGCTGGGAAGCCGGCCCCTCCTCGATCTTGTAGTTGACGTCCACCAGGTCGGGCGAGCCGGCGACGGGCGTCGTCTCGTAGTCCACGCTCTTGACGTACGGCAGGCGCTGGATGCGCTGCTTGGAACGCTCCAGCGCGGTGTTGGAGAGCCAGCCGCCCTCGAGCTGGCGCATCTCGCGCCGCAGCACCTCGTCGTTGATGCGGTTGACGCCGGAGAAGGTGATGTTGCGCACGTACACCCGGTTGCCCGGGTCGACGAAGAAGGTCAGCGCCACGGTGTGGTTCGCGTTGTCGGCGGTCGGCACCGGCTCGACCTTGGCGAACGCATAGCCGTCGCGACCCATGCGGTTCTGCATCAGCTCCTGGCTCTGGGTGATCAGCTTGCGGTCGAAGGTTTCCCCCGGATGCACCAGCAGCAGCGCCTGCAGGTCGGCCTGCGGCACCACGAAGGTACCCGCCAGCTTGATGCTCGAGAGCTTGTAGACCTGCCCCTCCTCGATGTTGACGGTGATGAAGATGTCTTCCTTCTCCGGCGCGATCGCCACCTGGGTGGATTCCAGCTGGAAGTTGGCGTAACCGCGGTCCATGTAGTAGTTGCGGATCTTTTCCAGGTCGCCCTGCAGCGACTCGCGCGAGTAGCGGTCGTCCTGCTTGTACCAGGACAGCCAGTTGGGCGTCTTCAGCTCGAGCGTCTGCAGGATCGCCTTCTGCGGGAACTTGGTGTCGCCCACGATGTTGATCTGGCGGATCTTGGCGCGCGACCCCTCCTTGATGTCGATCTTGATCTTCACGCGATTGCCGACTTCCTCCTCGACCTTGGCGTCGACGCGCACGCCGTACTTGCCGCGCGCGAAGTACTGATCGGTGAGGTAGTTGGTGACGTCCTCGAGCACCGAGCGATCGAAGGTTTTGCCGGTCGCGAGCCCGACCCCGCGCAGCGACTTCTGCAGGTCCTCGGTCTTGATGTCCTTGTTGCCGGTGATCTCGAAGCTCTCGATCGACGGTCGCTCGAGCACCACCACCACCAGGGTGTTGCCCTCGCGGCGCAGCTGTACGTCGCGGAAGAAGCCGGTCGCGTACAGCGCGCGGATCGCCTCGCGCACCCGCTGCGGGTTGAGGTGATCGCCGATGTTCACCGGCAGATAGTTGTAGACGGTGCCCTCGGAGACGCGCTGCAGGCCCTCGACCCGGATATCGCTGACCGTGAAGTCCGCTTCTTCCGGCGCCGTCGACTGCACGGGCGCCGCAGGCGGCGCGGCAGCTGCGGCCGCGGGCGCGGGGCCCTGCGCCGCGGGGGCGGGGCCCTGCGCCGCGGGGGCGGGCGGCTGCGTCGCAGCTGCGGACGTCTGGGGTGCCGGCGCCGTCTGCGCCGTCTCAGGCGGGGATGTCTGGGCCAACGCGATCGCGTAGCACACCAGCGGTGCGAGCGCGGCCAAGGCGACGCGGACCTTCATGCTTCAACCACGAATCACTCTGCCTTCGCGCCTGCGGCGCGTCATTCCCGACATCATTCGAGCGCTGAAGACCCGCGGGCCCTCAGCGCGATCGGGCCGTCACGCGGCCCACAAGTGCAACCGATCAGCCGAACTGGCGCGCAATGTCGTTGTACAGCGCCACACCCATGAGGACGAGGAGCAGCGCGATCCCCACCTGCTGCCCGAATACCTGGGTCCGCTCCGACAGCGGACTTCCCTTGAGCCACTCGATGAGTTGAAAGGCGATCTGCCCGCCGTCCAGGATCGGGATCGGCAGCAGGTTGAGGAACCCGAGCGACAAGGATATCAACACGAGGAAACCCATGAACGCGGACAAGCCGGCCTCGGCGGAGTCCCCGGCAAACTCGGCGATCGACAACGGACCGGAGAGATTCTTCAGCGACACGCGCCCGAGCACCATGCGCCAGAACAGCCGCCCCTGCAGCACGCTCATGTCCCAGGCCTCCTGCCCGGCGCGCGCGAGAGCCGCGCCCGCGCTAAGGTCGGTGTGCAGCACCATCGAGGGCGGATAGGCCTTGCCCGGAGGCTGCTTGACCTCGATGCGGCCGACGCGCTTGCCGTTCACCTCATCGCTCGCAACCTGCAGACGCACGCTGTGCAACGTCGCCCCGCGGCGATAGTCGATGGTGACGCTCGCGCCCGGGCGGGCGCTGATCTGCGCGACGATATCGCGGAAGTCCCGCACCGGCTTGCCGTCCACCGCCACGATCGCATCGCCGGTCGCAAGTCCGGCGCGCGCTGCGGGCCCCGGCATGACCTCACCGAGCACTGCCGGGACCGGCGGCATCCAGAACTGGAAGCCGAGCCCGCTGAAGAGCTCCGCCGGCTCGGTGAGACGGCGCCGCGCCTCGGGGTCGGACACGATGAGGCGCGCGATGCGCGCACCGGCAGCCCCGCGCACGCTGAGGTCGGCCTCGCCGCGCGAGCTCATGGCATCGAGCAGGTCGAACACCACGTCACGCTGCCCGCGGACCGGGGCGCCGTTGATGGCGAGGATTTCATCTCCCGCGCGCAGGCCGGCCGAGGCAGCCACCGATCCGACGGTGACGTCCCCGACCACCGGCTTCACCTCGCTCACCCCGCTCGCCCAGAACAGGCCCCACAGCACCAGCACCGCGAACGCGATGTTGAATGCGGGACCGGCGAGCAGCACCAGGATGCGCTGCCAGTGGGGTCGATGCGTGAAGGAGCGCGCCAGCTCCGCGGGCTCCACCGGCGCCTCGCGCTCGTCGAGCAGCTTCACGTAGCCGCCGAGCGGCACGGCGGCCACGACGTATTCGATGCGGTCCGGGCCCGCGACCCACTTGATCAGCGGACGGCCGAATCCGACCGAGAAGCGCAGTACCTTGAATCCGAGGCGGCGCGCGACCCAGAAATGGCCGAATTCGTGCACCGTGACCAGAAGGCCCACGGCCACCACGAACCACAGCGCGTACCAGAAAACACTCATGCGTGAGCGCCCCTCACCGACTCACTTCTTGTAATGCCGACGATCCGCTCACGTGCCCGCTGCCTGCCCTCGGCATCGGCGGCCAGGACGTCGTCCAGCCCGCCGATCGCCCCCCCGGCGCCCCGCTCCACTACGGCTTCAATGACCGTCGCGATGCCGGGAAAGTTCAATCGGCGCTCGAGGAACGCCTGCACGGCGACTTCGTTGGCGGCGTTCAGCAACACCGGATGCAGCCCCCCGGCACGGGCCGCAGCCTGCGCCAGCGCGAGGCAGCGGAACCGGTCGTGATCGGGAGCCAGGAACTCGAGCCGGCCCGTCTTGAGCAGATCGAGGAATTCTACACCGGAGTCGATTCGCTCGGGCCACGCCAGCGCATGCGCGATCGGCGTGCGCATGTCGGGAGCGGACAGCTGCGCGAGCATCGAGCCGTCGACGTACTCGACCAGCGAGTGCACGATGCTCTGCGGGTGCACCAGTATCTCCACTTGCGCCGGGGTGAGGCCGAACAGCAGACAGGCCTCGATCAGCTCCAGCCCCTTGTTCATGAGGGTGGCCGAGTCCACCGAGATCTTGCGCCCCATGACCCAGTTGGGGTGCGCGCAGGCGGCTTCGGGCGTGGCGGCGGCCAGCGCCTCGCTCGAGGCGTTCGCGGAACGGCCCGCCGGAGGCGGTGAGCAGGACGCGCTGCAATCCCGCGGGCGCGACCCCGGTACGCGTGCCTGCCGGCAGGCACTGGAAGATGGCGTTGTGCTCGCTGTCGATCGGCAGGAGCGTCGCGCCGGCGGCGCGCACTGCCGCCACCAGCAAAGGACCCGCCATGACCATCGATTCCTTGTTGGCGAGCAGCAGCCGCTTGCCGGCGCGCGCCGCGGCCAGCGTCGAGCGCAGCCCCGCCGCGCCCACGATAGCCGCCATCACGCACTCGACGTCCGCCAGAGCCGCGAGCTCCTCGAGCGCACCCGGGCCGGCCAGCAATCGGGTGTTGGGGGCACTGGCACCGAGCAACTCCTACGAGCTCGGGCGCCGCGGTCGCGTCGGCGAGCGCGGCGTAGGCCGGCTGCCAGGCGAGAATCTGGCGGGCGAGCTTGGCGGCGTTGCGGTGCGCGGCGATGGCGACGAGGCGAAAGCGCGCGGGGTGACGGGCGAGCACATCGAGCGTGCTCTCGCCCACCGAGCCCGTGGAGCCGAGGACCGCGACCCCGATCATGGCACGACTCCGAGGAACGAGAGCCCGAGCAGCAGCACGGGCGCCGCGCCCGTGAGGCTGTCGATGCGGTCCATCACCCCGCCGTGCCCCGGGAGCACCGTGCCGCTGTCCTTCATGCCCGCGAAGCGCTTCAGGAGGCTCTCGGTGAGATCCCCGACGATCGAGAAGCCGACCGCCGCCAGGCACAGCGGCACGAAGGCGAAGAGCGGTATTCTGAACCAGGCGCTGCCGGCGATCGCCACCAGCGCGCTCCCGGCCGCGCCTCCGAGGACGCCCTCCCAGGTCTTGCCGGGCGAGACCTCCGGCGCGAGGCGCACCCGCCCGAAGCGGCGGCCGAAGAAGTAAGCTCCGATGTCGGCGACCCACACCAGTAGCAGCATGAACAGCACCCACTGCGGACCGCGCGGTGGCGCGTGCAGCAGGCGCACCAGCGCGAGCCACGAGGGCACCAGCGCCAGTATTCCGGCAACGCCCGCCGACCAGCGCGTCACCCGGCGCGGCGCCAACGCGATCCACACGAGCGCCGCGCATCCACCACAGCACCGCGACCCCGAGGATCAGGTCGCGCCCGTCCCGGTCGGCGGACACCCGCCACACGAGCGGCAGCAGCAGCGCGACCAGCAGCACGTACGGCAGGCGGCGCGCCGGGCTCGACAGACGCAGGAACGCCGACCATTCCCAGGCGCCGGCCAGGAGAATCGCGGTCAGCACCAGCGCCATGACCCACTGCGGCAGCCACAGCAGGATCGCGAGCAGCGTGACCCCGAGCGCGACGGAGGTGATCACGCGCTTGCGCAGCGCCTCGGTCATCGGGCCGCGCCCTGGCGGCGCTGCGGCGCCGCGCGCCGCCCGAAGCGCCGCTCGCGCGAGGCAAAGTAGCCGAGCGCCTGCTCGAGGTCCGCCAGGGCGAAGTCCGGCCACAGGCCGGACGGTGAAGTACAGCTCCGCGTAGGCGAGGTTCCACAGCAGGAAGTTGCTGATGCGCTGCTCGCCGCCGGTGCGGATCAGGAGGTCCGCGTCGGGCAGCCCGCCGAGCGCCAGCGCCTCGCCAAAGCGGCTCTCGGTGATCGTCCTCGGGGCGCATTGCGCCGCTCGAGCATTCTCTCGCAAGCTCTGAGCGGCCTGAATAATATCCCATCGGCCGCCGTAGCTGACGGCGATCTGCAGCGCGAGCGCGTGATTGGCGGCGGTGAGCTGCTCGGCGGCCGCGATACGTGCCTGCAGCCGCACCGAGAGGCTCGCGCGCTCGCCGATGAAGCGCACCCGTACGCCGCTTGGCGTGCAGCTCGGCGATCTCGCGGTCGAGCGCCTCGAGGAACAGCCCCATCAGGCTGCCGACCTCCTCCGCCGGCCGGCCCCAGTTCTCGCTCGAGAAGGCGAACAGCGTCAGTGCCTCGATGCCACGCTGCGTG
Source organism: uncultured Gammaproteobacteria bacterium (assembly GCA_963713175.1). Lineage (GTDB taxonomy): Bacteria > Pseudomonadota > Gammaproteobacteria > Steroidobacterales > Steroidobacteraceae > 13-2-20CM-66-19. The sequence continues at coordinate 103,611 of CAVQKW010000007.1, forward strand.
CACTCCTCGACGCACAGCGCGCACCGGCGTCAGGCCCGCCTTGTGGCCGGCGGCGCGCGGCAGCCCGCGCGCCGCGGCCCAGCGGCCGTTGCCGTCCATGGTGATGGCGACGTGCCGGGGCAGGCGGCTGGCGGTCTTGCCGGGACTCACTCAAACCTGCATGACCTCCTTTTCCTTGGCCGCCAGCAACTGTCGATGTCGGCGACGTGCTTGTCGGTGAGCTTCTGCACCTCGGTCTCGGCGCGCCGCTCGTCGTCCTGCGAGATCGAGCTTTTCCTTGAGCATGTCCTTGATCTCGTTCATGACGTCGCGGCGCACGTTGCGCACCGCTACGCGCGCGTTCTCGGCGTCGTGGCGCAGCACCTTGGTGATCTCGCGGCGGCGCTCCTCGGTCAGCGGCGGCATCGGAATGCGGATCACGGTGCCCGCCGTCATCGGCGTCAGCCCCAGGTCGGACTTGAAGATCGCCTTCTCGATCGCCTGCACCACGCTCTTCTCCCAGGGCGAGACCACCAGCGTGCGGCCGTCCTCGACGGCGATGCTCGCCACCTGCTGCAGCGGCACCTCGGAGCCGTAGTAGTCGACCTTCAGATGCTCGATCAGGCTCGGGTGCGCGCGCCCGGTGCGCAGCTTCTTCAGATCCGCCTGGAACGTCTGCACGCACTTGGCCATGCGCGTGGCGCGCGTCTTTCTTGAGGTCTTCGAGCATGGTGTCTCTGTCTCCTCGTGGCCCGCGCGCTCACTCGAAGGTGACCGCGGTGCCGACATCCTCGCCGCGCACGATGCGGGTGCAGATCCCCGGGATTGTTGAGATTGAACACCCGCAGCGGCAAGCGGTTGTCGCGGCACATGACGATCGCGGTGGCGTCCATCACGTTGAGCTGTCGTCGAGCACCTTGTCGAAGGTGAGGCGCGGATAGCGTACGCGCGGCGGGTTGCGCACCGGGTCGTCGGAGTACATGCCGTTCACCTTGGTGGCCTTCAGCAGCAGCTCGGCGTTGATCTCGATGGCGCGCAGCGCCGCGGCCGTATCGGTGGTGAAGAACGGATTGCCGGTGCCGGCGGCGAAGATCGACGACTGCGCCCCTTCTCGAGGTGGCGCATGGCGCGGCGGCGGATGTAGTCCTCGCAGACTTCGTTGATGCGGATGGCGGACATGACGCGCGCGTGCAGTCCCAGGCTCTCGAGCGCGTCCTGCAGCGCGAGCGCGTTCATGACCGTGGCGAGCATCCCCATGTGATCGGCCGCGACGCGGTCCATGCCGGCGCGCGCCAGCCCCGCGCCGCGGAAGATGTTGCCGCCGCCGATGACGACCGCGACCTGCACGCCGAGCGCCGCACGATCTCCTGCATCTCGCCGGCGATGCGCTTCAGCACCGCCGGGTCGATGCCGTAGTCGCCGCTGCCCGAGCAGGGCCTCGCCGCGAGAGCTTGACCAGGATGCGTCGAGTAGCGGCGCCTTCGCGTCTGCGTCGTCATGCGCACGCTCCGTCCGATGGAAAAAACCCCGCTGCGCGGCGGGGTTTATCCTGTGACGCTCGGCGCGCCGTCAGTGCCTGATCGCAGGCCCGTGCCCTGACCTGCGCCATGACCTCGGCGACGAAATCCTCCTGCTTTTTCTCGATGCCCGCGCCGACCTCGAAGCGCTCGAAGCCCAGGACCTCCGCCTTCGCAGCCCTTCAGCAGCTTCTCGATGCTCGTGTCCGGGTCCTTCACGAAGGGCTGGCCCAGCGAGCGTGATCTCAGCCAGCGTACTTGCGCAGCCGTCCCTCGACCATCTTGGCGACGATCTCGGGGGGCTTGCCCTCCGCCGCGCGCCTGCTCGGTGAGGATCTCCCGCTCCTTGGCGACCACGTCGGCCGGCACCTCGCGCCGGCGTGACGATACTGCGGATTGCTCGCCGCGACGTGCATGGCCAGATCGTGCGCGAGCGCTCGGCATCCCCGCCCTTCGACCGCGACCAGCGCGCCGATGCGCGTGCCGTGGACGTAGGCGCCGAGGTGCGTCCGGGGCGCTGAGCACCGCGAAGCGCCGCACGTTGATGTTCTCGCCGATCTTGGCGACGAGGGCCCGGCGGCGCTCCTCGACGCTCTCGCCGCCGCGCAGCTCGCGCTGCAGCGAGGGCCTCCAGCCGTCGGGCCGGGCCGCGAGCGCACACCTGCGCGACTGTCCGCGGCGAAGGCGCGGAAATCCGGCTCGCGCGCGACGAAATCGGTCTCGCAGTTGACCTCGACCATGGCGGCCGCGCGGCCGTCGGCCGCGCGTCTCGATGACGACGACGCCCTCGGCCGCGATGCGCGCCGCCTTCTTGTCGGCCTTGGCGAGGCCCTGCTTGCGCATGAGCTCGGCGGCCGCATCCAGGTCGCCGCTTGGTCTCGACGAGCGCCTTCTTGCACTCCATCATGCCGGCGCCGGTGCGCTCGCGCAGCTGCTTGACCGCTTCTGCTGTGATGTTCATCGATCAATCCTCGCTCATTCGGCGGCGTCGGCGCCACCGCGCCGCCTTACGGCGGCCGGGCGGCGCGACCGCGGGGCCGGCGGCCCGCAGCTGCGGCGTCCGGCACGACGCCCGCCGGCACTACAGCCTCGGCGGCATCGGCCACGTCATCGGCTCCGGTCGTCCTCGACCACGACCTCCGGCTCGCGCCCGGGCGTCGCCGGCGGCTTGACGAGCGGCGGGACGGCGACGCGCGCGCCGGCGCCTTCCTGCGCACGCGCGGGCTGCGGACGCTGGCGGCCGCGTGCCGGTCTTCTGCGCGGGTTGCCTGCCTCGTCGAGCTCCACGAACTCGTCCTCGCCCGCCGGCGACCTGCGGCACCGACGCCTTGCCCTCGAGCACCGCGTCGGCGATGCCTGCGGCGTAGAGCTGGATGGCGCGCATGGCGTCGTCGTTGCCGGGGATCACGTAGTCGATGCCGTCCGGGCGAGCAGTTGGTGTCGACGATCGCCACGACCGGGATGCCGAGCTTGCTGCGCCTCGTGCGATGGCGATCTTCTCGTGCCCGACGTCGATCGACGAACAGCGCATCCGGCAGCGCCTCCATGTCCTTGATGCCGCCGAGGCTCCTCTCGAGCTTGTCCATCTCGCGGCGCAGCTGGGTGGCTTCCTTCTTGCCGCGCTTGTCGAGCGCGCCGGAGTCGGACAGCTCGGTGAGCTCCTTCAGCCGCTTGATGGACTGGCGGATGGTCTTGAAGTTGGTGAGCATGCCGCCCAGCCAGCGCTGGTTGACGTAGGGCATGCCGCAGCGCGTCGGCTTCCTCCTGGATGGTCTCGCGCGCGCGCGCGCTTGGTGCCGACGAAGAGGACCGTGCCGCCGTCAGCGACGACGCCCTTCACGAAGCTCGGCAGCCTCGTTGTACAGCGGCAGCGTCTTCTCGAGATTGATGATGTGGATCCTGTTGCGCTCGCCGAAGATGAACGGCGCCATCTTCGGGTTCCAGAAGCGGGTCTGATGTCCGAAATGCACGCCCGCCTCCAGCATCTGTCGCATGGACACGCCGGGCATGAGAACTCCTGTTTGGGTTAGGCCTCCGCGCATCCCCGTGCCATCCCCGCTTAAGGACCCTTAAGGTCCGTGGCAGGAACACCCAGCCGACGGGTTACGATGCGCGTGTGGGTTGCGTTGCCAAAAAAGGCCGCGCTTTATACCATGAAGACCCCGTCGGAACAATGCCTTACGCCGACTGAGGGCACCCCTTGCAGGCGGTACCGGCAGCCCAAATCCCTCAAAGCCCATGCACGTCACGATCAAGACCCCCGAAGAGCAGGAAAAGATGCGCGTCGCCGGCCGCCTCGCCGCCGAAGTCCTCGACATGATCGGCGCGCACGTGCTGCCCGGCGTGACGACCGAGGAACTCGACCGGATCTGCCACGACTACATCGTCAACGTGCAGAGCACGATCCCGGCCAACCTGAATTACCGCGGCTTCCCGAAGACCATCTGCACCTCGGTCAACCACGTGGTCTGCCACGGCATCCCCAACGACAAGCGCCTGAAGGCCGGCGACATCGTCAACATCGACGTCACGGTCATCCGGACGGCTTCCACGGCGACACCAGCCGCATGTACTCCGTCGGCAAGCCGCCCCCGCAGGCCGAGCGCCTGGCCGAGACCTGCTTCGAGGCGATGTGGCAGCGGCATCGAGGTGGTGCGCCCCGGGGCGCGCCTCGGCGACATCGGGCACGCCATCCAGACCTTCGTCGAGCAGCACGACTACTCGGTGGTGCGCGAGTACTGCGGCCACGGCATCGGCCGCGTCTACCACGAAGACCCGCAGGTGCTGCACTACGGCGAGCCGGGCACCGGGCTTGCAGCTCAAGCCCGGCATGACCTTCACCATCGAGCCGATGGTCAACGCCGGCAAGCGCCACGTGCGGCTGCTGGGCGACGGCTGGACCGTGGTCACCAAGGATCATTCGCTGTCGGCGCAGTGGGAGCACACCGTGCTGGTGACGGACACGGGCGTCGACGTGCTGACGCTCGGCGCCCACGCGGCCGGACGCTGACACCACCGCACCGCGATGGGGGCCAGTGACACAGAGCTGCTCGAAGAAGCGCGCACGTCAGCCCTGCGGGCGCGCCCTGGCCGCTGCTCGCGGGGCTGCCCGCGCAGCTGGCCGCGGGGCGCGGGCGAGCCGGCTGCCTGGCGCGAGCTCCTGCGCCAGGCACACGAGGAGCTCAAGAGCCGCTTCTTCGCCGAGGAGCCGGTCGAGGCGCTGGTGCACGCCCGCGCCGCGCTCGTCGACACGGCGCTCGCGGAGGCCTGGCGCGCGCACTGCGCCGCAGCCTGCGCCGGCTGGGCGCTGGTAGCGGTCGGCGGTTACGGACGCGGCGAGCTTCATCCCTGCTCGGATGTCGACGTGCTGCTGCTCGCGCCGCAGCCGCCGGAGGCCGCAGCGCGCGCGGCCATCGAGCGCCTCGTAGCCTTTCTCTGGGACATCGGTCTGGAAGTCGGACACAGCGTGCGCACCATCGAGCAGTGCGTCGAGGAGAGCGCCGCCGACGTCGGCGTCATGACCACGCTCATCGAGGCACGGCTCGCTCGCCGGCAGCGCGGCGCTGCTGGCGCGCATGCGGGTCGCGCTCGCGACCGGAGCGCCTCTGGCCGGTGCGGGAGTTCTTCGAGGCCAAGGTGCGCGAGCAGGCCGAGCGACACCTCAAAGCCCACGATACCGCCTACAACCTCGAGCCCAACGTCAAGACCGGCCCCGGTGGGCTGCGCGACATCCAGACCATCGCCTGGGTGGCGAAGCGCCACTTTGGCGCCGACACGTCTCGACGGTCTCGCGACCCACGGGTTCCTCAGCGCCGGCGGAGCTGCGGCGCCTGCGCCAGGCGCAGGCGTTCCTGTGGCGGGTGCGCTTCGGGCTGCACGCCCTCACCGGGCGGCGCGAGGACCGGCTGCTGTTCGATCACCAGATCCGTCTGGCGCGTACCTTCGGCTACGAGGATGCCTCCTACACGCTGGCGGTCGAGCAGCTCATGCAGCGCTACTACCGCACGGTGATGGACGTGAGCCTGCTGAACGAGCTGCTGCTGCAGCTGTTCCGCGAGGCGATCCTCACCGAGAGCGAGCCGCCGCGGCCGCTGAACGCGCGCTTCCAGGTGCGCAACGGCTCGCTCGAGGCGGTGAGCGAGGAGGTGTTCGCGCGCACCCCCTCGGCGCTCCTCGAGCTCTTCGTGCTGCTGCAGCAGAACCCGCAGGTTCGCGGAGTGCGCGCCTCGACCATGCGCGCGGTCGCCAGGAACCTGTGGCTGATCGACGAGGAGTTCCGGCAGAACCCGCGCCATCACCGCCTGTTCCTCGAGATCCTGCGCTCACCCGTCGGCGTCACGCACGAGCTGCGCCGCATGAACACCTACGGCGTGCTGGGACGTTACATCCCCGCCTTCGGCCGCGTCGTCGGGCGCATGCAGTACGACCTGTTCCATGCCTACACCGTCGACGCCCATACCCTGTTCGTGGTGAGCAACCTGCGCCGCTTCGCCATGGCGCGCTACGACCACGAGCTGCCCGAAGCCTCGCGCGTCATGCAGACGTTGCCGCGCTGCGAGGTCGCGTACCTCGCCGCACTGTTCCACGACCTCGCCAAGGGCCGCGGCGGGGATCATTCCGAGCTCGGCGCGGTGGACGCGGAGGCCTTCTGCCTCGAGCAGGGCCTCTCGCCCTACGATGCGCGCCTGGTCGCCTGGCTGGTGCGCAATCACCTGCGAGCTGTCACTCACCTCGCAGAAGCAGGACATCGCCGATCCGCAGGTGATCAACGCGTTCGCGCGCAAGGTGGGCGACGAGACGCACCTCGACTACCTCTACGTGCTCACCTGCGCCGACGTGCGCGCCACCAACCCGAAGCTGTGGAACTCCTGGAAGGCCTCGCTCTTCAAGGACCTCTACCAGCGCGTGAAGCGTGCCCTGCGACGCGGGCTCGAGAGCCCGATCGACCCCGAGCACCTGGTGCGCGAGATCCAGGATGCCGCACGGCGGCTTGCGGTCGAGCGCGGTGTGAGCGAGCGCGACATCGTGCGGCGTATGGACGCGCTTCACGCAGGGCTACTTCCTGCAGCATTCCCCCGAGGAGGTTGCCTGGCACACGCGGCTCCTGGCCGAGCGCGACGCGGATTCCGACGAGCCCCTGGTAGCCATCGATCCGCGCAGCGTGCGCGGCACGACGGCAACGCTGTTGTTCACCCGCCCGCGCCGCAACGGCTTTGCCCGCACCACCGCGGTCCTCGACCAGCTCGGTCTCACCATCGTGGACGCGCGCATCACCCCGACCGGCGATGGCTTCAACCTCGAGCTCTATCATCGTGCTGGAGGATGACGGCGTCGCGATCACCGACAGCGACCGTCAGCAGGAGATCGAGCGGGCCTTGTGGCGCTCGGTGCAGGCCCCCGAGGACACCCCGCTCACGGTGTCGCGACGCGCGCCGCGACAGGCGCGGATGTTCAACACCCCGACCCACATCGCGCTCAGCGTCGACGAACGCAACAGCCGTTCGGTGCTGGAGCTGACCGCCGGCGACCGGCCCGGACTGCTGTGCGATGTCGGCAAGGTACTGATGCGCGAGCGCATCGAGCTGCAGGCGGCCAAGATCATGACGGTCGGCGAGCGCGCCGAGGACGTCTTTTATCTCACCGACTTCGACAATCGCCCGCTCGGCGCGGAGGCCACCGAGCGCCTGAAGGAGCGGCTGCTCGCCGCGCTCGTGCCCGAGGCGCGCGCGTGAGCGAGCACGCCGCTCTCAGGTCGATCGTCGAAGCCGCGTTCGAGCAGCGCGCGCAGCTCACCCCGCGCAACCTGCCGCCGGAGCTCGGCCGGGCGCTCGAAGAGACCATCGGTCTGCTCGACCGCGGTGAAGCCCGCGTGGCCGAGCCGCGCGCGGGCGGCTGGGTGGTCAACGAGTGGCTGAAGAAGGCGGTGCTGCTGTATTTCCGCACCCGCGACAACGAGGTGACCGACGCCGGCTTTACGCGCTTCTACGACAAGGTGCCGCTCAAGTATGCCGCGGCGAGCGCCGAGGAGCTGCGCGCCGGCGGCGCGCGCATCGTGCCCCATGCCGTGGTACGCCGTGGCGCTTATATCGCCCCCGACGCCGTGCTGATGCCGAGCTACGTCAACATCGGCGCCTAGGTCGGCGCGGGCACCATGGTCGACACCTGGGCGACGGTCGGCTCGTGCGCCCAGATCGGGCGCAACGTGCACCTCTCGGGCGGCGTCGGCATCGGCGGCGTGCTCGAGCCGCTGCAGGCGAGCCCGACCATCATCGAGGACGACTGCTTCATCGGCGCGCGCTCCGAGGTCGTCGAGGGCGTGATCGTCGAAGCCGGCTCGGTCATCTCGATGGGGGTGTTCCTCGGCCAGAGTACCCGCATCTACGACCGCACCACCGGCACGGTGCTGCAGGGCCGCGTGCCGGCCGGATCAGTCGTGGTGTCGGGCACGCTGCCCGCGGCCGACGGCCGCTACAGCCTGTACTGCGCGGTCATCGTCAAGCGCGTGGACGCGCAGACGCGCGCCAAGACCTCGGTCAACGAGCTGCTGCGCAGCGCGCAGTAGCCGCGCCCGGCTCTTTATGCGAGGCGGCGCAGGGGCGGCCTCAGCGTCCCCCCGGGAGCAGGCGCAGCAGCGACTCCATCGCTTCGGTGGCGATCGGCTTGGTCAGGTGATGATCGAAGCCGGCCTCGAATGCGCGCCGCCGGTCCTCCTCCTGGCCCCAGCCGGTCACCGCGATGAGCGCCGCGCCGCGGCCCCAGGGCGCGGCGCGCACCTGCTGCGCGAGCTGGTAGCCGTCCAGGTCCGGAAGGCCGATGTCGAGCAGCAACGCGTCGGGGTGGAAGGCGTCCCCGACCTCGAGCGCACGCTGGCCGGTGTACGCGGTGCGCACGTCGTGACCGGAGACCTCCAGTAAGGTTGCACAGGTGTCGGCGGCATCACGGTTGTCGTCGACCACGAGAATCCTGAGTCCCCCCGTGCAACTGCGTCGCTCGGTGGGCCGCGTCTCGCACTGCGGCGCGCCGCGCCCGACCTCTCCCACCGGCAGCCGCACCAGGAACTCGCTGCCGCGGCCGACGCCCTCGCTGCGCGCCTCGACGCTCCCGCCGTGCAGCGTGACGAGTCCGCGCACCAGCGAAAGACCGACGCCGAGCCCGCCCTCCGCGTGTCCGAGCGCCGCGGGCGCGCGCGCGAACATGGTGAACAGCCGCGGCATCATGCCCGCATCGATCCCAATGCCGTCGTCTCGCACGCTGATCAGGATCTCGCCGTCCTGCCGGCTTGCCCGTAGCTGGATATGTCCGCCCGGCTCGGTATAACGGGCCGCGTTGATCAGCAGGTTGGACAGCACCTGCGCCAGGCGCACGGTGTCCGCTTCCAGACGCATGGGCTGCGTCGGCAGGTCGACCGTGAGGGTGTGGCGCTTCAGGTCGATGGCGGGACGCGCGGTCTCGATCGCCGCCCCCACCACGGAGGTCAGCTCGGTGGGGCACTTCTTCAGGTCGAGCGTGCCACGGGTGATTCGCGACACGTCCATCAGGTCATCCAGCAGGCGGCTCATGTGCGCGACCTGGCGCTCGATGACCTCCTCCGCGTGCTTCTGCTGCCGGGGCGTGCGCCCGGCCTTGTTGCTCGCGGCGAGCGCGTAGCGGATCGGCGCCAGCGGGTTGCGTAATTCGTGGGCGAGCAGCGCGAGAAATTCGTCCTTGCGGCGATCCGCCTCGCGCAACGCTTCCTCACTCTCGCGCAGCGCCTGCTCCACCCGGCAGCGCTGCACGAAATCCCCCGCGTGGCGCAGGTACAGATCAAGTCGGCGCAGCTCCTGCTCGTCGGGACGATACACCGAGCGGAAGTGCACCGAGATCATCCCGAGTCGTGTGCCGTCGGCTCCTACCAGCGGATTCGACACCACCGCGCGGTACCCTGCGGCACGGGCCAGCGGGCGCGACGGCTCGCAGCGCGGGTCGGCCTCGATGTCCTCGACGACCACGCGCTCACCCTCGCGCAGCGCCCGGCCGCAGACCCTCTCGTCGGCGGCGGTCACCTCGCGCAGGGAATCGAGGAACGCCTGCGCGAAGCCGTGCTGGCAGTGAATGGTGAGCACGCCGGTCGTAGGATCCAGCAGCTGCAGGTGGCCCTTCTCGGCCCCCAGCAGTTTCATGACGGCCGCCAGCATCTCTTCCAGACCCTCGGCGAGCGTCCCCGAGCGCCACAATCGCAGGCTGAGCTCGCTCAGGCGGGCGAGCGCGGCCGCCTGCGTCGCCAACAGCAGTTCCCCGTGCTTGCGCTCGGAGATGTCACGCGCGACCTTGGAGGCGCCGATGATCACGCCGCGCGAGTCGCGTATGGGTGAGACGGTGAGCGAGATCGGCAGACGCCGGCCGTCCTTGGTCACACGCACGGTGTCGAAATGATCGACGCGCTCCCCGTGCCTCACCTTATCGAGGATCTGCCGCTCCTCGTCGTGCAGCTCGGGCGGAATGATGATCGTGATGGGCTTGCCGATCACTTCCTCGGCCCGATAACCGAAGATGCGCGCAGCGCCCTCGTTCCACGTCAGGATCCGGCCCTCGAGGGTCTTGCTCACGATCGCGTCGTCCGAGGACGCGACGATCGCCGCGAGCAGCGCGCCCTGGATCGCATAGTCCGGGTTCGCGGGATCTGCGGGCGGGGTGGCCGGTGTGAGCTTCTCCTTGAGGTTGCCCAGGCTCATTCCTCATTATAGTCATTGTCGGGGCTCCAGCGCCGCAGCGGTGCCCGTCAGGGCGCCGGTCTGATAATCGAGGTCCGATTGTCCGATCAACACGTCGTAGCGCGCATTCGTCTCGGCAATCTGCGCGGCGGTCAGCTCGAGCTGCGCCTGGCTCAGCTCCACGATGGAGCTGGCGCCGACCTTGTAGCGCGCGTCCGCCAGCTGATAGGCGGTACCGGCATAGCGGGCGAGCTGCCCCGTGGTGCGCAGCTGCTCGCGCGCATTGTTCAGGTTCAGCCAGGCGATCCGCACGTCGCGGCTGACGTTGTCCTCGATCGTGCGCAGGCTCTCGGCCGCGACCCTGGCGCGCAGCTCCGCTTCGTGCTGCCGCGCCTCGTACAGCCCGCCGGCAAACACCGGCATACTGAGCTCGATGCCCCCCGCGCTGTAGTTGGCGGGCAGCCGCGCATCGTGTGAGGGCGAATTGCCCGCGGCCACCACTGCCGAGAGGGTCGGCAGGCGTGCATCGCGCAACGACAGCGCCAGGTGCTGTGCCGCGTCGCGTTGGTCGCGCAGGCTCGCGAGCTCGGGACGCTCGCGCAGCGCCTGGCTGATCAGCATGGCGACGTCGTCGCCGGCCGCGGCGGGCGCGGGGCCCTGTTCCGCAAGGGTAAACTGGTGCAGCTCGCCGTAGCCCAGCACCGTCGACAGGGATGCCATGGCGGAGTTCACCGCGTTGCCCGCTTTCTGCAGCAGCAGGCGCGCGTCCTCGACGCCCACCTGCGCAAAGCTCACGTCGAGATCGGACTTGAGCTTGTTCTCGGCCAGGATGCGCACCTGCTCGAGCAGCAGCTGCCGGGTGTCGAGCGTCTGCCGCGCCACCGACTCGACCGCCTGCGCCTCGAGCGTGCCAAAGTAGTTGCGATCGACGTCGAGCAGCACCTGCTCGCGGGTCGCCTCGGCGTTCTGGTCTTCGGCGCTCGCCTGGAGCCTGGAGCTCGCGACCAGATTGGTGGTGTGGCCGAAGTCGGTGATCAGCTGGCTCAAGCCCCCGCCGAGCGCGCTGCGGCTGAACACGCTCGGATTGTTGAGCCCGCCGGCCATGAGACGCGTGTTCTCCGAATCCGCGTGCACCGCCGAGCCGTACAGGCTCACCTGCGGCAGCAGACCGGCGCGCGTCTGCACCAGCACCTCGTGCGCGGCCAGCGCGCGGTAGTTGGCGGCCGCGACATCCGGGTGGTTGCGTAATGCCAGAACGCGTGCCTGCGTCAGCGTGAGCGGCTGCGGCGCGTCCGCGGGCGCGGCAGCCGCCTGCAGCGCGATCGGTCCGGCGGCGGGCACGGGGGCCGGCTGGCACCCGGCGCGGCCCGCCCACAGCGCACAGCAGGCGGTGATGAGCAGCGCCCGTTTCATGCAGCCGCTACCTGTTCCTCGCGCCGGTGCACGATGTAGTAGGCCGCCGGCACGATGAACACGGTCAGCACCACCGATACCGCCAGCCCGCCGATGATGGCGCGCGCCAGCGGCGCGTAGGCCTCGCTGCCGGTGCCTAGTTTCAGCGCCATCGGCATCAGGCCGATCAGCGTGGCGAGCGAGGTCATCAGCACCGGGCGCAGACGCACCCGGCAGGCGAGCGATACCGCTTCGCGCAACGTCCGCCCTTCGCGCCGCAGCCGGTGGGTGAACTCGACGATCAGGATGCTGTTGGAGACGACGATGCCGACCATCATGACCACGCCCATGAGCGACATGACGTTGAGCGTGGTCCCGGTCAGCGACAGCATCAGCAGCACGCCCGTCAGGCCGGTCGGCACCGCCAGCAGGATCAGCAGCGGATCGAGGAACGACTGGAACTGCGCGACCAGGATCAGATAGACCAGCAGCGTCGCGAGAATCAGACCGAAGCCGAAGGCGCTGAACGAGGTGCTGCATGGCCTGCGCCGAGCCGCGCACCGTGACGCGCACGTCCTCGGGCAGCTTCGTGCCGTGAATGATGCGCTCCACCCCGCTCAGCACGCCGCTCAGGTCCTCCCCTGCGGGCGCGACGTACACGTCCATCACGCGGCGCAGCTGGTAGTGGTCCACCTCGGTCGGCGCCTGGATGTGGCGGATGGTGCTCACGGCGTCGAGCTGGGTCGGACTACAGTCGAATGCGCGCCGCGCAGCGGCACGGCACGCAGATCGGCCAGGTTCTTGATGATGTTCTCCGGGTACTGGACGGTGAGCAGGTAGTCGTTGCCGCTCTTGGGATCCACCCAGTAGCTGGGCGCGATCATCCCGTTCGAGGTCAGCGCGGTGATGACGTTGCCCACCACCTCCTTTTCGTCAAGCCCGAGCTCGCTGGCGCGCACGCGGTCGATGTCCAGCTCGAGCGCCGGGTAGTCGACGTCCTGCGGCACCAGCACGTCGCTGACCCCGGGGAGCGCGTGCGTCTGGCGCGCGATCTGCGCCGCTACCGCGTGGGCCGCCTCCATGTCGGTGCCGCTGACCTGGATATCGAGCGGCGCCGGCATGCCCGAGGTTGAGGACGGCGTCCACCAGGCCGCCGGTCTGGAAATAGGCGGTCAGCTGCGGCAATTCGCGTCCGCAGCTGCTGCCGCACCCGGTCCATGTATGCGAAGCTGCTGCGGCTGTGGCCGTCCTTCAGGCCGACCTGCACGAACGCCGTGTGCGGCCCGGAGTTGGGCGTGTAGATCGAGGAGAACCCGGGCGTCATGCCGATGTTGGAGACGATGATCCGCAAGCTCCTTCGGCGGCACGACCTCGCGCACGATCTGCTCGACCTGCTCGACCAGTTGATCGGTGAGCTCGAGCCGCGTGCCGGTGGGCGCCTTGAGGTTGATGACGAACTGGCCGGGGTCGGTGCGCGGGAAATACGCCTTGCCGACCAGCGGGTACAGCCCCAGGCTGAGCAGGAACACTGCCGGTGATGCCCAGCACGGTCAGCCGCCGGGCGCACCAGCGCGCGCGCCAGCGTGCCTTCGTAGCGGTCGAGCATCGCACTGAAGCTGGCGGTTGAACCAGCTGTTGAAGTTGCGCGCCCAGGCTGAGCTTGCCGGGCTGGCGGCCCTGCCTCGGCCGCGTCGCCGTCCGCGATCCGCGGCGTTCTGCGCCGTGGATCATGGCCTTTGATCAACTTCGCGCAGAACAGCGGCACGACCGTCATCGCCACGAAGTAGGAGGCGAACAGCGACAGCACGACCGCCAGCGCCAGCGCGGTGAACAGGAAACGGCTGACGCCGTAGAGGAAGGTCACCGGGAAAAACACGATGGCCGTGGTGAGCGTCGCGGCCAGCACCGGCAGGGCGACTTCCTTGCCGCCGCGCTTCGGCCGCGACCTTCGGGCGACTCGCCCAGCTCCATGTGGCGGAAGATGTTTTCCAGCACGACCACCGAGTTGTCGATCAGCCGCGAGAACGCCAGCGCCAGGCCGCCGAGGACCATCGCGTTGATCGTGCTGCCGCCCAGCGACAGCGCGATGAACGCGGCCAGCGCCGAAAGCGGAATCGAAAGGAACACCGCCGACCGTGGCGCGCATGCTGCCGAGGAAGACCAGAATCATCAGCCGGTCAGCACCAGGCCGATGGCGCCTTCGTGGATCAGGTTCTCGATGGCGCTGCTGCACGAACACGACTGGTCGAAGACGACCTTGGTGACCAGCTGCTTGGGCACGTCGAGCAGGTGCGCGACGGCCGTCCTTGATGCCGTCCACGACGGCGATGGTGTTGGCGTCGCCGCCCTGCTTCAGCACCGGCAGATAGACCGAGGGCTGGCCGTCGACGCGCACGATGTTGTTCTGGATCTGCGAGGCGTCCTTCGCCTTGCCGACGTCGGCCACCAGCACCGAGGCGTTGCCGACCGTCTTCAGCGGCAGGCGGTTGATGTCCTCCATGGCGTCGATCTGGCTGTTGGCGTAGAGGTTGTAGTCGAACGGCCCGATCTTCACGTCGCCGGCCGGCAGGATCAGGTTGGAGTCGTTGACCGTGCGCACCACGTCCATCACGCTCAGCTGGTGCGCCTCCAGCTTGAGCGGGTCGACATACACCATGATCTGGCGGTAGCGGCCGCCGAACGGCTGCGGCACCGAGGCGCCCGGGCACATTGGCGACCTGGTTGCGCACGTCGTACTGGCCGAGGTCGCGCAGCTGCGCTTCGTTCAAGCCCTTCGCCCTTCAGCGTGATCAGGCAGACCGGCAGGCTCGAGGCGTCGAACTTCAGCACCACCGGCGGCAGCGTGCCCGGCGGCAGCTTGCGCAGGTTGGCCATGCGCCAGATTGGCGATGCTGGTGACCGCGGAGTCGGCGTTGATGCCCGGCTGGAAATAGATCTTGATCAGGCTGACGCCCGGCAGCGAGCGCGACTCGATGTGATCGATGCCGCTGGCCAGCGTGAAGAAGCGCTCGAAGCGGCCGGTGATGTCGGTCTCGATCTGCTCCGGCGGCATGCCGGAAAAGAACGTGGCGACGACCACGACCGGGATGTTGATCGGCGGAAACAGATCGACCGGCATGCGCACCAGGCTGGTCACGCCGACCACGCAGGTGATCAGGCAGATGACGATGATCAGATACGGGATAGCGGAGGGCGAAGCGTGACATGTGCGGCAGCCGTCCCTAGGGCCGCTGCGCGCGCCAGCAGCGGCGCGCAGTTTCTCGAGCGAGAAACCCGGGGAGCGGCACAGCGCGATCAGCGCCCGTTCCCGTGCCGCGAATCGCGGCGGCGACCGCCGGGATCTGCGGCGCGATCTCCAGCGGAACGGACTGCACGCCGTGCAGGTCGCCGTGCAGCAGATCGCCGGAGCGGATGTTCAGGCCGTCGATTTCGACCGGCTGGCCGAACTCGACGATGTGGACATAGGCGTGGGACACGCGAGACACTGCCGGCGAAGAAGTGGAAACCCCGCGGTCTCGCGCCGCCGGAATGTCGCGCACCGCGCCGTTGGTCACGACCCCCACGCACTCGAGCGCGCGCAGGATGTTCATGTGCACTTCGCCGACCAGCGCGCCCAGGCCGGGCTGCGTCGCCACGTCCTGTATCACGACGACGCGCGGCGCCGGCAGCGTGCACGATGTAATCCCACCAGTCGCGTGCGGTCCGGATAGCGAGCGCCGGCCGTCGGCGGGGCGGAGCCGCGGATCTTCACGGTGGCGGCGTAACCGACCATGGGGGCAGCTCCGGGAACAGGCACCGTACGCTCGCATCGACGAAGCCTTCGTTGCGCAGGCGCACGTGAAACGTCTCGATCGCGTTGGCCAGCGTGCAGGCGTCCAGGCTGCGCAGCGCCTGCAGCTGTTCGCTGGTGAGGGGCGCCGGTGCGGTCACGAGCTCACTCACCCGCCACCGGTTCGATGACCCGCGGCTCCACCTTCTCGCCGAGAGCGAGCTGCGCAGGGTTACCGAGCATGACCAGGTCCCCGGCCTCGAGCCCGCTCAGAACCTCGTAGCGGCCGGGGGTTTCCAGCCCGAGCGTCACCGGGCGTTCCTCGATGCGGTGCGCGGCGTTGACGACCAGCACGCTCTTGCCGCCCGGTGGCACCGCCTCGAGCGGGATCGCCAGCGCCTGCGGGCGCTCCGCCACTTTCAGCGTCACGGTGGCGTACATGCCCGGCACCAGCTCGAGGGAGGGGTTGGGAACTTCCATCTCCGCGATCATCGTGCGGGTGCTGTCGTCGACCCTGTCGGTGAAGCGCGCGATCTTGCCCGTGCAGCACGCGGCCGCCGAGGGAGTCGACCCGCACGCTCACCGGCGCATCGAGGCGGATGCCGCGTACGTAGTCCACGGACACCGGGAAGTCGAGCCGCAGCAGCATGTTGTCGGAAACGCGCACCAGCGGCATCGCCTGGGTGTTGGAGGCGGTGCCCGCCTGGATCAGCGAGCCGGGGTCGGCATAGCGCTTGGTGACGACGCCGCCGAAGGGCGCGGTGATGCGGGTGTAGGCGAACAGCGTCTGGTACTTGTCGACGTCCGCCTTGGTGGCGGCCACGTTCCCCTGCGCGCTGCCGTCCTGGCCTCGGCGGTGTCGAGGTCCTGCTCGGCGATGAGATTCGGGTGGTCCTTGTTTACCGCCACCAGCCGCGTGTACGCCAGATGCGCGTCGCGGTAGTCGGCCACGGCGCGCGCTGGGCGGCGATGGCGTGGTCGAGATCGTCCTGCAGCTCCGGCACCTCCAGCACCGCGAGCAGCTGGCCGGCCTTGACGCGGTCGCCGAAGTCGACCTTCATGTCTCTTCACGTAGCCGGAGACCTTGGCGTGTACCTCGACCTCCGTGTACGGCCGGAATTCCGCCGGGATGGTGATCTCCTTGAAGAGATCCTCGCGCCGCACACGGGCGACGGCCACGGCCGGTGGCTGCCCGGCGTCGAGCGCGGCGGCGTCCCGGCCGCGCCACGGACGGGCGATGAGCAGCGCGATCAGCACCACCGCGGCGAGGACGCCCAGGCTCCACTTGGATCTGTTCATGACTCGATTCTGTTCATTGCGCACGTGAGGACGGCTCGGCGGCGAGCGGCTGCCGGAGGCGGAAGGTGCTGCCCTTGCCCGGGGCGCTCGCGACCTCGACCTGGGCGCCGTGCGCGGTGCAGATGGACTTCACGATGGAAAGGCCGAGGCCGGCCCCACCCTGCTCGCGCGAGCGCGACCCGTCGACGCGGAAGAAGCGCTTGAAGACGTGCGGCAGCGCCTCGGCGGGGATGCCCGACGCCGTCGTCGGTAACCTCGAGGATAGCGAAGCCCGCCTCGCGCCTCACGCTCAGCCGCACGCGCGCCACCGCCGGGGGTGTACTTGATGGCGTTGTCGAGCAGGTTGACGATGACCTGCTTGAGCCGTGCCCGGTCACCTTCCACCGTCACTGTGGAGGTCGAGTCGCAGGCGACGCTCACCTGCTTGTCCTCCGCCAGCAGGCTCATCTGATCGGCGGTCGTGGCGGCCAGTTCCGCGAGATCGAACCGCACCCATTCCGAGCTGTGTCTCGCCCGCATCCAGCCGCGACAGCGCGAAGAGTCCTTCGACGATCTTCGCCAGGCGATCGACTTCCTCGAGGACGCTGCCCAAGGTCTCGCGCGTCCCGCCCTCCAGCTGCGCATCCTGAGCGAGGCTCTCGAGCTCGCCGCGCATCACCGTGAGCGGCGTGCGCAGCTCGTGCGATGCGTCGGCGACGAACTGCTTGGAGCCGTGGATCGCATCCTCCAGGCGACTGATCATGTGATTGAGCGCCACCGACAGCCGCTCGAGCTCATCCCCGCTGCGCACCACCGGCAGGCGCTCGCTCGAGGTTGTGCTGGGTGATCTCCTCCGCCTTGCGCGCGATACGCTCGACGGGCTCGAGCGCCTGCCGCACCAGCACGAAGCCCCCGCCTACCGCGACCAACACGGCGACCGGCAATCCCACAGCCAGCAGGATAAGCACCTCGGCGAGCGTCGCCTGCGTGCCCGTACCCGAAGCCCCCACCTCGACGAGGTAGCTCGCGCCGTCGGCCCCCTGGGCGCTCAGGCCTGCGATCAGCAGCAGGCCGCCGGGGAAACGCTCCGCTCGCTCGGCCGGTACGGCGCGGCCCGCGAGCGGCGCCGGGATGTGCTGCGGATCGAAGCCCTCGTCCTTCGGCGCGCCCGAGACGTACACCCGGTGTCCGTCCGCGCGGGTGATGCGCACGAAGCGGTCGTTAGCCTCGGGGGCATACAGCGTTTCGATGTCGCGTCTCACCTGCCGCTCGCTGCGCTCGGCAGCCGGGAGCAGCGTATCGGCGATCTGTCGGGCGCGGCGCGTCTGGGCGTCGAGCAGACTGCCTCGAGGTAGTGACGCAGCATGAAGAAGGTCAGAACTGCGAGCAGCACGAACACGACGGTGAGCACGCCGGCGTACCAGGCGACGAGGCGAAACTTGAGCGAGCGCGTGTTCATGCCTGCGGATTCTCGCCCAGGCCGTAACCGACACCGCGCACGGTGCGGATCAGCTTGACGGGAAACGGGTCGTCCACCTTGCGCGCGCAGGTGGCGCACGTAGACGTCCACGATGTTCGTCAGTCCCTCGAAGCTCTGGTCCCACACGTGCTCGATGATCATGGTGCGCGAGAATACCCGTCCGGGATTGGCGGCCAGGTATTCGAGCAGCGCGTATTCCTTGGGCGTGAGCTCGATCCTGCTTGCCGGCGCGCTTGACCTGCTGCGTGAAGCGGTCGAGCTCCAGATCGGCGACCCGCAGCACGCTCGAGCGCGCGACCGGCCCGCGGCGCAACAGCGCCTTCACCCGCATGACGCAGTTCCGCGAACGCGAACGGCTTGGTGAGGTAATCGTCGGCGCCGGCCTCGAAGTTCGCCACTTTCTCCTCGGTGGCGTCCCGCGCGGTGAGGATCAGGATCGGCACCTGGTGGTTCTTGCGGCGGATGCGGCGCAGGAGCTCCCCGCCGGACAGGCCCGGCAGCATCAGGTCCAGGATGATGAGGTCGTAGTCGCAGGAGTCGGCCATCTGCCAGCCCTGGTGCCCGTCGGCGGCGACATCCACGGCATAGCGCTCCGCTCTGAGGCGCGCGCGCCACCAGCTCGGACACCTTCTTCTCGTCTTCTACCAGCAGCATTCGCATGGGACAAACCAACAGGTGTCAGGAAGCCACAAGGTGGATTAAAATGCGGCGAATGAGCGATTAAAATGCATTCAGAAAGGCTGCTGCGCCCGTAGCTGCTTGATTGGACAGATATTTGTCCAGTCGACATAAAACGCTCGCTTGGGGCTCGGACGCAACAAAAGTGCCATCTATATGTGTTTTGATCGTCTTACGACTGCAGTCAGCGGACGCCCGCGCGGCCCTGGCTGCTACAGGCCACCTCCAAACACACAGGAAACGCGAAGATGACCCCTAATCGTTTGGACCTGCACCGCCGATCCAGAGCCAGTGCCATCGCTCGTGTGGGAGGTGCCTGCCTTCTCATTGCCTCGATGGCGGGAGTCGGTATCGCCCAGGCCCAGGCCAAGGACGACAGCAGCCTCACCTGGAACGGGATCACCCTCTACGGCATCGTCGATCTGGGTCTGCAGTACGACACCCACAGCGCGCCGTTCAGCGATTACTTCCCGCCCGGATCGGCCTCGCTGGTGCAGAAGAACGACTACGACTCGCCCACCGGTATCACGCCGAGCAATCTGTCGCAGTCGCGCATCGGGATCTCGGGCAACGAGCCGCTGGTCGGCGACTGGGCCGGCGTATTCAAGCTCGAGACTTTCTTCAATCCGCAGTCCGGCGATATCTCCGACGCGATCAAGTCCGTAGCCCTCAACAACGGCAAGTCGGCCACCAACCAGGCCGTGGGAGTCGACTCGAGCGTCGCCGGGCAGCTGTTCTCCGGAGCCGCTTATGCGGGCATATCCTCGCCGACTTACGGCACGTTCACCTTCGGGCGCAATGTCACGCCGCTCGCGGACGGCATCGGCAAGTATGACCCGATGGGAGCCTCGAACGCGTTCTCGGTAATCGGGTTCTCGGGCACGGCCGCCGGCGGCGGCGACACCGAGGATCGGCGTCTCGACCAGTCCCTCAAGTACGCCGCCAAGTACGGCGCGCTGCATCTCGGGGCCCTGTACCAGTTCGGCAGCTCGAGCGGCAGCACCAACACCGCGTACCAGTTCCAGATCGGCGCTGATTTTGCCGGTGCGTCGGTCGATGGGTACTACGCCAAGAAGTACGACGCGGTCGGTGTCTCCTCGCTGAGCGCAGCGCAGGTCGCAGACCTGCAGGGCGGCAGCTGCACTGCGGCAGCGCCGGCTACCCCCCAGTGCTGGCCCATCAGCAACTCGGTTGCGGCGACGGTCTCGGACAACGAGACCTACTCGGTGATGGGCAATTGGGATCTCAATCCGGTGCCGCTGAAGCTGTTCGCGGGCTACGAGCACATTGCCTTCAACAACCCCAACAACCCGCTCAACCCCGGTGCGCTCACGATCGGCGGCTACATTCTCGCCTTCGTGAACGACAAGGCGTATGAGAATCAGAAGACGCTCGAGGTCTTCTGGGCCGGCCTGAAGTACACGATCGTGCCCAACGTCGAGCTGCTGGCGGCCTACTACGGCTACAAGCAGAACAGCTTCGCTGCGGGCGCCGATGCCGGCTGCGGCGGCACGCAGAGCTCCGGCTGCAGCGGCACCGAGAATGCGGTGTCCGTGGTGGTCGATTACCGCATGTCCAAGCGCTTCGACCTCTATCTCGGCAGCATGTGGTCGGGTGTGCAGGACGGACTCGCCAACGGCTACATCAACAAGGACAACATCGCCACAACCGCCGGCCTGCGCTTCAAGTTCTGAAGGCACCCGCAACGTCAGCGCCGTCCGTTCCATGGACGGACAACCCCGGGCCCGCGCAAGCGGGCCCGGTCGTTTTCGCAGCTCAGCCGAAGCGGCCCGTGATGTAGTCCTCGGTGAGCCGGTGCCGCGGGTTGGTGAATACCCGGTCGGTGTCGCCGACCTCGATCAGGTCTCCGAGGTGGAAGTAGGCGGTGCGCTGCGAGACGCGCGCCGCCTGCTGCATCGAGTGCGTGACGATGACGATCGCGTAGGACTCGCGCAGCTCGTCGATGAGATCCTCGATGCGCGCCGTCGCCACCGGATCCAGCGCCGAGCATGGCTCGTCCATGAGGATCACCTCGGGCTGTACCGCGATGGTGCGCGCGATGCACAGGCGCTGCTGCTGGCCGCCGGACAGCCCGGTGCCGGGGCTCGTCAGCCGATCCTTGACCTCATCCCAAAGTCCGGCGCGCGTCAGGCTGGTGCACACGATGTCATCGAGCTGCGCCCGGCTGCGCGCGAGGCCGTGGATGCGCGGCCCGTAAGCGACGTTGTCGTAGATCGACTTGGGAAAGGGATTGGGCTTCTGAAACACCATGCCGATGCGGGCGCGGATCTGCACCACATCCTGGCCGGGATCGTGGATGTCGCGGCCGTCGAGGGTGATCGTGCCGGTGACCCGCGCCCCCGGGATGGTGTCGTTCATGCGGTTCAGGCAGCGCAGGAAGGTCGACTTGCCGCACCCCGACGGGCCGATCATCGCCAGCACCTGCCGGCGGCCGACGTCGATGCTGACATTCCTGAGCGCCTGCTTGGCGCCGTAGAAGACATTCACATCGCGGCAGGAGAACACCGGGTTCTCGATCGTACCCGCCGCGGCGCCGGCAGCCGCGGCGCCACTCTCGGCGGAGGGCGGGGTGTGTACGCGCGAGCTCGGCTTTAGGTTCAGGCCACTCTCTCCGACCCGTCGTGGGCCGGCAGACTGGATGCTCGGTTCCGTGGGGCCGGTCATGGCTGCACTTTCAGCCGAATCGCCCGGTGACGTAGTCGTCGGTGCGGCGATTCCTCGGAGCGGTGAACACCTGCTCGGTCGGTCCCATCTCCACCAGCTCCCCGAGGTACATGAAGGCCGTGAAATTCGACACGCGCGCCGCCTGCTGCAGATTGTGGGTCACGACCGCGATGCAATAGCGCTCGCGCAGGCTCTGCAGGGTCTCCTCGATGCGCAGCGTCGAGATCGGGTCGAGCGCTGCGGTGGGCTCGTCGAACAGGAGAACCTCGGGCTGCAGTGCCAGGGTGCGCGCGATGCACAGGCGCTGCTGCTGACCGCCCGAGAGACTGCGACCGTCCTCGTGCAAGCTTGTCCTTGACCTCCTCCCACATGGCGCCGTCGCGCAGCGCCTGCTCGACCCGGTCGGCGAGCTCGCTGCGCGAGATGCGCCGCGACAACCGCAAGCCGAACGCCACGTTGTTGAAGATGGACATCGGAAACGGCGTCGGCTTCTGGAACACCATGCCGACGCGCAGGCGCAGCGACGCCACGTCCATCGTCGGCGCGAGGATGTCTTCGCCGTCGAGCAGCACGGCGCCGGTGGCGCGGTGGCCGGGGTAGAGCGCATACATGCGGTTGAAGACGCGCAGCAGCGTCGACTTGCCGCAGCCGGAGGGGCCGATGAAGGCGGTGATGCGCCGGTCGGTGAGCGTCAGGCTGACGTCCTTCAGCGCCTGCGTCGGGCCGTAGTAGAAGTCCAGGTGCCGCACCTCGTACTTGACCGGGTAGCTTGCGCCAGCCGCGGGGGCGGGCGCTGGCGATGTCGAGGCGCGGCGCACTCATCAGCGTCGGCCGCCGGGGTTGAGCCGCGCGACCACGAAGCGCGCGATGATGCTCAGCGCGAGGATCGAGAGCGTGATGAGCAGCGCTCCGGACCAGGCGAGCTGCTGCCAGTTCGGATAGGGGCTGAGCGCGAACTGGAAGATCACGACCGGCAGATTCGCCATGGGTGCGTTGAGATTCGTGCTCCAGAACTGGTTGTTGAGCGCCGTGAACAGCAGCGGCGCCGTCTCGCCGCTGATGCGCGCCACGGCGAGCAGCAGTCCGGTCACCATGCCGCTGCGCGCCGCCGGATAGATGACGTTGGTGATGGTGCGCCAGGGATAGGCGCCCATGGCGGTGGAGGCGTCCTTCATGCCCTGCGGCACGAGGTTCAGCATGTCCTCGGTGGTGCGCACCGTCACCGGTATGGCGATGATCGCGAGCGCGACCGCGCCGGCGAGGGCCGAGAAGTGCCCCATGGTGACCACCAGCAGCTCGTACACGAACAGGCCGATGATGATCGAGGGCGCGGACAGCAGTACGTCATTGACGAAGCGGATTACCGAGCTCAGGCGCGATGCCCGGCCGTACTCGGCAAGATAAGTGCCCGCCAGCATGCCGATCGGGCCGCCGATCAGGATGCCGATCAGGGTCATGACCACGCTGCCGTAGATGGCGTTCAGCAGGCCGCCGCTGCTGCCGGGCGGCGGCGTCATGGCCGTGAACAGCGCCGCCGACATGCCCGCGAGCCCGTTCTTGAGCAGCGTCCAGAGGATGGCCGCCGAGGAAGAACAGCCCGATGGCGGTCGCGACGCCCGACAGGCTCAAGCGCCAGGAAGTTGGTGACCTTGCGGCGTGCGCTGCGGCTCATACGGAGGACAGCGCGCGGCGGTCGAGGCGCAGCAGCATGAAGCGCGCCGCCGCGATGACCGTGAAGGTGATGAGGAACAGCAGCGCGCCGAGCGCCACGAGCGAGGAGGTGTAGAGATCCCCGACCGCCTCGGTGAACTCGTTGGCGATCGCCGCCGAGATGGTCGTGCCGGGCGCGAGGAGCGAGGAGCTGATCCGGTGCGCATTGCCGATCACGAAGGTGACGGCCATGGTCTCCCCGAGCGCGCGTCCGAGGCCCAGCATGATGCCGCCGACCATGCCGGTGCGCGAATACGGCACGACCACCTGCCAGATCACCTCCCAGGTGGTGGCGCCCAGCCCGTAGCCGGACTCCTTCAGCACGTCGGGCACGGTCTCGAACACGTCGCGCATCACCGCCGAGATGAACGGCATGACCATGATCGCGAGCACCAGACCCGCGGTCAGGATGCCGATGCCGAAAGGCGGACCCTGGAACAGTCGGCCGATGCCGGGCAGCGGCCCGAGGGTGTCGATCAGCCAGGGCTGCACGTGCCGCTGCAGGACCGGCGCGAGCACGAACAGGCCCCAGATGCCGAAGATGATGCTTGGCACGGCGGCCAGCAGCTCGATGGCCATGCCGACCGGGCGCTTGAGCCACGCCGGCGCACAGCTCGGTGAGAAAAATGGCGATGCCGAAGCTCACCGGGATGGCGATCAGCATGCGCGATGAACGAGGTGACCAGCGTGCCGTAGATCGCCGCCAGCGCGCCGAACTTCTCGGTCACCGGATTCCAGATCTCGCTGCGTCAGAAAGTCCAGCTTGAAGTGCGCGAGCGCCGGCCACGCCCCGTGCATCAGGGACATCGCGACGCCGCCCAGGAGCGTCAGCACCAGTCAGCGCCGCGACCAGGGTGGCGCCCCGAAAGAGCCGCTCACGCAGCCGCTGCCCCGCCGCATGTCGCGGCATCGATGACAGCCACGGTACTCATCGCGGGCAGTGCCCTGTCACGCTGGCCTTCCGGTCGTCACGCCCGGGGCACCGCGCCCGAGCGCGAGAAAGCCGCCGTCTTTTAAGGAGTGTACGTCGCGGGCAGCGTGTGCGACGCAAGCCCGCTGCGCACGTGGCCTGCATCAGGTTACATCCGTTTGGTGGCCGCCGAAGCACTGGCCATTGCCGGTGCGCCCTTGATCTGCGCCTTCCAGGTCGCACGCACCTGCTTGATCAGCGCCGTCCGGCAGCGGCACGTAGTCGAGCTCGCCGCCATCTTGCCCCCGTTCTTGTACGCCCAGTCGAAGAACTTCAGTGCTTCGCCGGTGGCCACCGGGTCCGGCGGGATGGCGTACACAGAATGAAGCTCGCGCCGGTGATGGGCCAGCTGCGGCGCCGGCCTGATCGGTCAGAATCAGGTAGTAGCCGTCGCGCGTGCGCCCAGTCGGCGTTGGCGGCGGCCGCCTGGAAGCGCTGCCGCACTGGGCGAACCGCCTTGCCCGCCTGGTTGATCAGCAGCACGTAGGCCATCTTGTTCTGCTTGGCGTAGGCGTATTCGACGTAGCCGATGGCGCCGTCGGTCTGCGTGGTCATGTTGGCGACGCCCTCATTGCCCTTGGCGCCGATGCCGACCGGCCACTGCACCGAGGTCGCGGCGCCGATGCTGTCCTTGAACTTCGGGCTCGGACTTGGACAGATAGTCGGTGAACAGGAAGTTGGTGCCCGAGCCGTCGGAGCGGTAGACCGGCGCGATGGCCGTGGCCGGCAGCGCGAGCTTCGGGTTGAGCTTCTTGATCGCGCGGGTCGTTCCACTTGTGATGTCGCCCAGGTAGATGGCGGCGAGCGTGGCGCCATCGAGCGTCAGCTGGCCCGGGCCCACGCCCTTGACGTTCACCACCGGCACGACGCCGCCGATGATCATCGGGAACTGCACCAGGCCGGCTGCCTTCAGCTCCTCGGGCTTCAGCGGCATGTCCGAGGCGCCGAAGGTGACGGTCTTGGCCTTGATCTGCTTGATGCCGCCGCCGGAGCCGATGGACTGATAGTTCAGCCCGATGCCGGTCTGCTGGTCTTGTACGCATCGGCCCATTTCGAATAGATGGGATACGGGAAGGTGGCGCCCGCGCCGGAAATATCGGCGGCGTGCGCCAGCCGCGGTGAGCGCAACGGCGGCCGCAGCCGCCGCGACGCGTTGTACACTTGCGAATGAATTGCTCATGATTCCACTCCTGCAGTTGCGTGCGAACATTCTCGCAGACCTCGAGCGCCGGCCGGCCGCGGCGCTGCCGCCACCGGTCGCGCGCATTACATGACAGATAATGTGACGTCTGATGACAGCCCTCGCCGCGGCGACCCTGCACAGTGTTGCCGGATGACGTTTTCCGCGTCGTGACAGCGCGACGACCGCTTGCGCCTCGATGGCAGGCATGCACCGTATAAACGCGAGCCTTGCGATCCTGACGCTTTTACCAAGCAAACACATGTCGCAAACACTTGAGCTGACTCAGAATCTGATGGCCCGCGCTCGGTCACCCCGGCCGACGAGGGTTGCCAGGACTGCATGATGCGAGCGCCTCGCCGCGCTCGGGTTCGAGGTCGAGCAGCTGCGCTACGGCAACGTCGAGAATTTCTGGGCCCGGCGCGGCGCCGCGGGTCCCGTGTTCTGCTTCGCCGGCCACACCGATGTCGTGCCGACCGGTCCGCTCGAGGAATGGCGCACCGATCCCTTCGAGCCCGACGGTCCGCGACGGCGTGCTGTACGGCCGCGGCGCCGCCGACATGAAGAGCGGGCTCGCGGCGATGGTGACGGCCACCGAGGAGTTCGTCGCGCGCCCACCCGGGGCACAAGGGCTCGATCGCCTTCCTGATCACCAGCGACGAGGAAGGGCCCGTCGGTGGATGGCACGCAAGCGCGTCGTCGAGACGCTCAGCGGGCGCGGCGAGCGCATCGACTGGTGCATCGTCGGGCGAGCCCTCGAGCGAAGCAGCGCATCGGCGACACGATCAAGGTCGGGCGCCGCGGCTCGCTTCAGCGGCCGGCTCACGGTGCACGGCGTGCAGGGCCACATCGCCTACCCGCAGCTGGCCGAGAACCCGGTGCATACCCTCGCGCCCGCGCTGGCCGAGCTCACCAGCCGCGTGTGGGACCAGGGCAACGAGCACTTCCAGCCGACCACCTTCCAGGTCTCGAACCTGAACGCCGGCACCGGCGCGCCCGAACGTGATTCCCGGGGAGCTCAAGGCGCGCTTCAACCTGCGCTACTCGCCGGTGCAGACGCATGGAGCGGCTCAAGGCGACGGTCGAGGGGATCCTGCGCAGGCACGGCGTGCGCTTCACGCTCGAGTGGTACGTCTCCGGCGAGCCGTTCTACACGCCGCCCGGGCGCGCTGTCGCGACGCCGTGAGCGCGGCCGTGGCGGAGGTCACCGGCAGGCGCGCCGAAGCTCTCCACCGGCGGCGGCACCTCCGACGGGCGCTTCATCGCGCCGCTGGGCGCGCAGGTGGTGGAGCTCGGGCGTCGTCAACGCCAGCCATCCACAAGGTCAACGAGTGCGTGCGCGTCGCGGACATCGACGCGCTGCATCGCATGTACTGTCGAACGTGCTGCGAGCGCTGCTGGCTGACCTGAGCGCATGCGCCGGTGGCCGGCGCGGGACGTTGGCGATGACGCCGGCGCCGCCGAGAATCAGGGCGCAGATCAGCACCCACGCCGGCATGCGAGGCCCGAGGAACGTCCAGTTGACCTCGCCGCACTCGCCGCTGCCGCGTGCAGCACCTTGCGGATCACCTCGGTAGGGGCGTGAACATCTGCAGCAGCACGCCGAGCGGCGCGCCGCAGGACGGCAGCGTGCCCGGCGGCAGGCTCTGGATGTAGACGTGGCGTGCCGCCACGCCGATCGTCGCCAGAGCCGCGACAGCGCGATCAGCGCGGCATAGACGCACGCGCCCCAGCGCTCGCGGGTTATGCACCGCGGCGACCAGGAATACCACGCCCGAGGCGCGCTACGCCGATGCGCTGGAAGATGCACAGCGGGCACGGGTCGAGTCCGAGGTCGAACTGCGCGTACAGCGCGTAGGCGAGCATCGCCGACGCACGCGACGAACCCCAGCGAAATTGATCGAGCCGGCGGTGCATCTGGCGCAGATTAACTAAACGGCGGCGATCGACGCTGCCGGGGCCTGCCCATGCCCATGGACTACGGGTTGACGCTCGCCGTGCCCGCGCCGGCGCTCGCCGCGCAGCTCGCGCTCGACGTCATCCAGCGAGGTATGGCGGACGTCCTTGCCGTGCACCATGTAGATGACGTACTCGCTGATGTTCTTGGCGTGATCGCCGATGCGCTCGAGCGCCCGCACCACCCACATGACATCCAGCGCCCGGCGGATGGTGCGCGGGTCCTCCATCATGAAGGTGATGCTCTGGCGCTGGATGGCCTCGTACTCCTCGTCGACCAGCCGGTCCTGGCGCGCGACGCGCAGCGCCGACATCGGCATCCATGCGCGCGAACGCATCGAGCGCGTCGTGCACCATGTCCGATACCACGCGGCCGAGATGCTTGATCTCGCGGTACTTGTCCGCCGGGCGCTCCATGGTCGCCAGGCGCGAGGCGATGTAGCCGATCTTCTCGCCCTCGTCGCCGATGCGCTCCAGGTCGGTGATGGTCTTGATGATCGCCACGATCACGCGCAGGTCGCCGGCCGCGGGCGCGCGCGTCGCGAGGATGCGGCTGCACTCCTCGTCGATGGAGACCTCCATGTTGTTGACCTTGTAGTCATCCATGCGCCACCGACTTCGCCGAGCGAGCTGTCGCCTTCGACCAGCGCCGTGATCGCCTTCTGCAGCTGCTGCTCGACGAAGCCGCCCATGCCGAGCACCTTGCTGCGCACGCGCTCGAGGTCTTCGTTGAAGCGACGCGAGATGTGATGACTGAGATCGGCGGTTTCCATCAGTTGGCGTCTCCGGCTTCACTCGGCTGAGCCGTCGTGCGGCCGATGCGCGGCGATGATAACGGAACTGCGGCGGACAGCCACCGTGGCGCGCAGTGCCTGCGGGATCGGTGCGAGGCCGGCGAGGAACTGTCCCGTGGCGGCCTCCCAGGTGAAAGCCCGGGCGCGCTGCGCACATACACTGCGGTCAAGCCGCAGCGCGGAGCGTTATCGCCGTACGCGAGGTCCTGGTGCAGGACCCCCGTCACACCCTGCTCGATGACATCGATCGGACCGGCCACGGGAAAGGCCGCGACCGGTACCCCGCAGGCGAGCGCCTCGATCATCGGCGAGCCCGAAGGTGTCGGTGAGACTCGGAAATACCAGCACATCACAGCCGGCGAGCAGCATCGCAAGCTCATCCCCGAAGCGGTAGCCGGCGAAGCGGGCTTGCGGGAAGCGCGCGGCGAGCGCGGCCCGTTCCGGGCCGTCGCCGATCAGGAACTTGGTTCCGGGGACCGTCTGCGACAGGAAGGCCTCGAGGTTCTTCTCTACGGCGAGCCGGCCCAGTACGCCAGACGGGTCGCGGCAGCCCGGCAAGCAGCGCGTGTTGCGCGCTGCGCGGGCGGAATCTGCGTAAGTCGACGCCCCGGCGCCAGAGGTGCAGGTGGCCGAAGCCGCGCGCCGAGAGCTGCGTCTCGAGCGTGTGGCTGCTGACGAAGGTGCGGCGCGCGGCGCCGTGGAAGCGCCGCAGCCAGGCGTAGCTCACGAGGAGCGGAATCGGCCAGCGCGCGGCAAGATATTCCGGATATCGCGTGTGGTACGAGGTCGTGAACGGCAGGAGCCGATGACGGCAGTAGCGCCGCACGGCGAGTCCGAGCGGACCCTCGGTCGCGATATGGATCGCGTCAGGGCGCAATGCCCTGAGCTCGCGGGCCACGTAGCGCCCCGGGTTCACCGCCAGGCGGATCTCAGGGTAGCTCGGACAGGGCAGGCAGCGCAGATGCTGCGGGGAGAGCACGCGCACCTCGTGCCCGGCCTGCAGCAGCACGTCCGCAGTGGCCCGGAGCGTCGTGACGACGCCGTTGGTCTGCGGCGCCCATGCGTCGCTGGCGAGCGCGATCTTCACGCCGCGTCGGCGACGAGCCCGGTGGCCGGGCGAGCGGACGGCCTGCACGCCGTGCGGCCAGCGCAGCAGCTGCAGCTCCCCGCTCGCAGTCTCGATCAGCGCCGAGCACGACTCGACCCAGTCGCCGGTGTTGCAGTAGAGCGTGCCGTCGATGTCCCGCAGGTTGGCGCGGTGGATGTGGCCGCACACCACGCCGTCGTAGCCCTGGGTCGCGGGCGTGGTTGAGCCGCGACCTCCTCGAACTGCGTGATGTAGCGCAGGCTCGTGCCGATACGCAGCTTCAGGCGTTCCGCCAGCGGCCAGTAAGGCTTGCCGATGAGGCGCCGCAGGTCGTTGACGCTGTGGCTCAAGCCCACACTCACGTAGTAGAGCGCGTCCCCGAGGTGAGTGAGCCAGCGGGGGCAGGTCACGGCGCCGTCGAACTGGTCCCCATGCAGCACCAGGAGCCGCTCGCCGCGCGCGGTGCGGTGCACCCACTCGCGGTGGACTTCGAACTGACCCTGCAGCATGTCGGCGAGCATGGCGAGGCTCGCGTCGTGGTTGCCCGGGATGTAGATGAGCCGGGCGCCGGCGCGCCGCCGCGCGAGCAGCGTGCGCACGACCTGCGTGTGCTCGGCGCTCCAGAAGACGCGCCGGCAGAGGCTCAGGGCGTCGATGATGTCGCCCACCAGCACGATGCAGTCCGCTTCCACGCCCTGCAGGAACTCGTTCAGCTCGCGCACGCGCGCGAGCTTGAACCCGAGGTGAATGTCGGACAGAAACAGCGTCCGGACCCGAATCCTGCTGCTGCGCGTCACGCCCTTCGCTGCCATCGCCGAGCTGCCTCCGAAAGGTCCTTGGGGCAACCCTAGGTTCGTATGGCGGCGTTTCGTTCTCGTGACAGCGGGACTACGGCTTTCTTACGAATTAGGTAGTTGCGTGAGAAACCTAAGCCGTTGCGGTACTTATCAGGGTGACCTCGGGCGCCACCGCCGCCACGCGCTCGGGCGGAAAGTGACATATGAACGAGCTGCCCTCACCGAGGGTGCTGTGCACCTCGAGCCGCGCGCCGTGGCGCTGCAGCACGTGTTTCACGATCGCGAGCCCGAGTCCCGAGCCGCCCGGTCGAGCGGGAGCGTCCCGCGTCTACCCGGTAGAAGCGCTCGGTGAGCCGCGGAATGTGCTCGGGCGGAATGCCGATGCCGGTGTCCGTCACGGCCAGGTGCGCGCCGTCCTCGTCCACCCACCAGCGCATCTCGATCGAGCCCTCGGGCGGGGTGTACTTGGCGGCGTTGTCGACCAGGTTCGAGAACGCCGAATGGATCTCCGGGTCGTCGCCGATCAGCTGCGCGCTCGAATCGATGCGCACACGCACGTCCTGCGGGTGGCCGGCCCGGGCCAGCACGTCCTTGCGCAGCAGCGCCAGCAAGCGCCGCGACGTCGATGGGCTCGCCGCCGACGAGCTCCTCGCTCTCCTCGAGCCGCGACAGCTCGAGCAGGTCACGGATGATGCCGGTCATGCGCTCGGCCTGGCGGCGCATCTCCGCGACCGGGCCCGAGCAGGTCCGCGGTCGAGCGCCGGGTCCTGGCTCGAGCGTCTCGAGGTAGCCGGAGATCACCGTGAGCGGCGAGCGCAGCTCGTGCGAGGCGTTCGCGACGAAGTCCGGCGCACGGCCTCGAGGCGCATCTGCCGCGACACGTCGCTCACCAGCAGCAGCAGCTGGCCGTCGCCATAGGGAACGACCTGCAGCGACAGGTAACGTTGCCTTCCGCCGTGGTCGGGCGGATGACCACCGGGTTGGCGTAGTCCTGACCTGCCAGGTAGCGCACGAACTCCGGCTCGCGCAGCAGGTTCTCGATCCGCATGCCGAGGTCGGCGGTGCGGCGCAGATCGAGCAGCCGCGCCGCCATGCGGTTGAACCACATGATCTCGCGCTGCGCGTTGAGGATCACCACGCCGTTGGGCAGCGCCGCGGTCGAGCGCTGCAGCTGGCGCATGAGCTGCACGAAGCGCTGCTTGTGGAAGCGCTTGCGCCGGTGCAGCCGCACGACCTGCGCGATGATCTCGCCCCAGACGCCGCCGACGTCGGGGGATCGGCGTAGCTGCGGTGCCGCAGCCACCACTCCAGGCGGAACAGGTTGACGAGCGCCAGGCGAGATGCACGACGAGCGCGCACGGCCAGCCCGCCCCAGGGATTGCCGAACAGCCAGCCGACACCAGCGCCGATCAGCACCGTGGCGAGCAAGCGCCCCGCCGCGAACCACCATACCTGTGTCGCGGGTTGCATAGTGTCTGCGTACGCCTCTTCTGGGCCTACACCGTCCGCGCCGAGAAGCGATACCCCGAGCCGCGGACCGTCTGTACAAAGCGATCGTACCCGAATTCCTCGAGCGCCTTGCGCAGGCGGCGGATGTGCACGTCGATGGTCCGCTCCTCGACGTACACGTTGCCGCCCCAGATGCGATCGAGCAGCTGGTCGCGGGTGTAGACCCGCTCCGGGTGCGTCATGAAGAACTCGAGCATGCGGTATTCGGTGGGCCCCAGCGCCACGGTGCGCTCGCCCGACCATGACGCGATGGCTGCCCTGGTCGAGCGCCAGGCCCTCGAACTCGATCAGCTCGTCGACTCCGGTCGGCGGTCGTCCGGCGCAGCACGGCGTTGATGCGCGCCAGCAGTTCGCGCGGCGAGAAAGGCTTGGTGACGTAGTCGTCGGCGCCGCCTTCGAGGCCCGCGACCTTGTCGCCCTCCTCGGCGCGCGCCGTCAGCATGATGATCGGCAGCTCGCGGGTCTCGCGGTCGCGCTTGAGCGCGCGGGTGAGC
Source organism: uncultured Gammaproteobacteria bacterium (assembly GCA_963713175.1). Lineage (GTDB taxonomy): Bacteria > Pseudomonadota > Gammaproteobacteria > Steroidobacterales > Steroidobacteraceae > 13-2-20CM-66-19. The sequence goes on from CAVQKW010000007.1 coordinate 135,576, forward strand.
TCGAGCCCGCTCATGTCCGGCAGCATCCAGTCGACCAGCACCAGGTCCGGGCGGCTGTCCGCGAGCGCCGCGCGGGCCGCGCGGCAGTCCTCGGCCTCGCGCACCTCGAAGCCGGCGCGCTTCAGGCCGAAGGCGATCATCTCGCGGATCGGCCGCTCGTCCTCGACGATCAGAACCTGTTTGGCGGGCATGGTGTTGCCGCGTTCCGCGCGATTGCGCGAGTATTACAGGGGCACTGTGTTGCAGATTCGTGACAGACCTGCAAGGACGTATGTCAGTTTCGTGACGGTGCGGCCGGCGCTGCGCCACATCGTCCCGCAGGTACACCGGCAGGGCCTCGCCGGCGGCCGGACGCCGTCCGGCCGAGACCTCCGCGACCGCCAGGAGGGCGATTTCGGTCGCGCGCGGGGTAGAGCCCGGCCATCGCGTGCAGCAGACCGTCGCCAGACGCGCTCGCAGCTGCGGATAGGCGGCGAACCCGGTACCGGCGCCGCGGACCTCGGCGCCCTGAGACCAGCCGGCGGGCAGGCGCAACCGTTCGCGGGTGCCCGACGCGCTCATCGCCCGCGGGCGCGGCGAGCCCGTCAGCGACCGCGCTCGAAGCAGGCCCAGTAGACCTCGCGCATGCGCGCGTCGTTGCACACCAGCACGCGCGCGGCGGCCGCGGTCCGCTCCGAAGAGCCCGCTGAGCCACCGCCCGCAGGTCCGACATCGGCACGACGCGGCAAGCCCGCGCCGAAAGCGAGTCCCTGCGTGACGCTCGCCGCGAGCCGCACGCCCGTGAAGGAGCCGGGCCCGCGCCCGAAGGCGATGGCATCCAGCTCCCGCAGGCTCGGTCGCCGCCTCGCGCGAGCAGCTCATCGATCATCGGCAGGATGAGCTCGGCATGGCCGCGCTCGAGCTCGGCGCTCGCGTGCGATCAGCGCCCGTCGATGCAGCAGCGCCGCCGAGCAGTTCTCGGTGGCGGTATCGAGCGCCAGGATCTTCACGCGAGCGCTCGCGCGGCGCGGCGCCGCGCGCGGCGCGTGCGCGCGCAGGAAGCGGCGCACGTCGTCCGCGTCCTGCGTGACGGTCATCGGCGGCAGCGCCGCGAGAAACACCCGGCCGTAGCTGCGTCCCGAGCATGCGCGGATCGCAGATGACGACCGCGCCGTAGTCGTCCTCGCTGCGGATCAGGCGCCCCACGCCCTGCTTCAGGGCGAGCGCCGCCTCCGGCAGCTGGTAGTCGCGGAACGCGTTGCCCCCGCTCGCGGTCAGGTGCTCGATGCGCGCGCGCACCAGCGGATCATCGGGGGAGGCGAACGGCAGCTTCTCGATGATCACCAGGCGCAGCGCCTCGCCCTTGACGTCCACGCCCTCCCAGAAGCTCGCGGTACCGAGCAGCACGCCATTGCCGTCTTCGCGAAACTCCTGCAGCAGCCGCTCGCGCGGCGCCTCGCCCTGCACGAACAGCCGGTGGCGGCATCGCCTGCGCCCAGCGTGCGCGCAGCAGCGCCGCGCCCTGCGCGAGCGCGCGGTGGCTGGTGAACAGCACGAACGCGCCGCCGCCCGCGGCCTCGATCAGTGGCAGCGCCGTCTCGATCACGGCGGACACGTAACCCGGGCGAGCTCGGTTGCGGCATCGCGGGCGGCAGATACAGCAGGCTCTGGCGCTCGTGATCGAAGGGACTGTCGATGCGCAGCGTCGGGCTGCCGGCGAGTCCCAGCCGGCCCGGTGAAGTGGCCGAAGTCCTCCCCGAGCGACAGCGTCGCCGAGGTGAAGATCCACGCGCCGCGCCGCGCCTGCACCAGGCGCGCGGAAGCGCGCCGAGATATCGAACGGCATGAGGCTCAGGTGCACGCCGCGTGCCGTGATTTCCACCGCGCGCGCGCCTTCGAGTTCGTCCGGGCGCGGCAATGCGAGCCAGGCTCGCCGCGAGTCGCCGACCCGCTCGGCGAGCAGCGCGAGCGCACCATCCTCGCCCAGGCGACCGAGCGCCGCGGCGAGGGTCTCGAGCGACAGCGACAGCTCGTGCGCCGCATCCGCCCATGCGAGAGTCCTCGCGCGTCCAGGCGAAGCGCACGCTCGGCGCGCCCCACGCGGGCCGAGGGCGGGCCCTGCCGCGTGCAGCTCGCGCAGGCTCTCCTCGACGGCGCGCATCGCGCGCGCGAGCTGCCGGTGCGCCTCGGCGGTCGTCGCGCGGTGACGGCGCGACGCGGGTCGCCTCCAGTTGCACGTCCCGCAGCAGATTCTCGATCTGGCGGCTGCTCACGTGGGCACCGAAGAACTGGGTCGCAAGATCGGGAATCTGGTGAGCCTCGTCGAGGATCACCGCGTCGGCCGATCCGAGCAGGTCACCGAAGCCGTCCTCCTTGAGCGCGAGATCGGCGAGCAGCAGGTGATGGTTGACGATGACGATGTCGGCCTCGAGCGCCTCGCGCCGCGCGAGCGCCACGTGGCAACGAGAGATCTCGGGACAGCGCACGCCGAGACAGTTCTCGCGCGTCGAGGTGACCTGCGCGCCATACCGGGTGCGAGTCGGACAGGCCGCGGCACCTCGGCCAGGTCGCCGCTGCGGGTAGTGCGCGCCCAGCGAGCGATGCGCGCGAGCATGGTGCGGCCGGCGCGCGCGGGCGAGCGCTCTCCCCCGTCCACCATGGACAGCTGCGCCCCCGCTTCGCTGCTGAGCGCCAGTCTGTGCCGGCACAGGTAGTTCGCCCGTCCCTTCAGCAACGCCACCCGCGCCGGCCGGCCGAGAGCCGCGCCGACCAGCGGCAGATCCTTGGAGAACAGCTGATCCTGCAGCGTGCGTGTACCGGTGGAGATCAGTACCCGCGCCCCCGAGAGCAGCGCCGGTACCAGGTACGCGAACGTCTTGCCGGTACCGGTGCCCGCCTCCACCACGAGGGTTTCGCGCCCGGCAAGCGCTCCCGCCACGCGCTCCGCCATGCGCAGCTGCTCACGCCGCACCCTGAAATCGGGGAGCGCGCGCTGCAGGGGACCGCCCTGGCCGAAAATGTCCTCAAGGTCCAACGCCGGCATCCTGGACTGAGCGGCGGCGCCTGTCGAGACGCATATCTTTCTGAATTTCCTACAAACTGCGCACGCCCGGACTGCCGGGGCTGGAACGTCGATCCCCGGGGGTACTCTAGCAGGGGGGCTGCAACGGGCCGGGATATACTTCGCCGATCGCCGGCATGACGCCGTAAGAGGATTCGCGGATGGCCACTCCTGCGCACAGCATGACCGCCCTGCCCGAGTTGAGCCGCGCGGTCTCCGATTGGGTGGAGGCGGTGCGCGAGCTCACCCAGCCACGCGCCATCCACTGGTGCGAGGGGAGCGAGGCCGAGGCGCGCGAGCTGACCGCGAAGCTGGTACACGACAAGGAGCTCATCGCACTCAACCCGCAGTACTTCCCGGGCTGTCACCTGGCGCGCTCCAAGCCCAACGACGTGGCGCGAGTCGAGCATCTCACCTATATCTGTACGCGCTCGCAGGAGGACGCGGGCCCGAACAACCACTGGATGGACCCGCAGCAGGCGCATGCCCGGATGCGCGAGCTGTTCCGCGGCTGCATGCGCGAGCGCACGCTGTACGTGATCCCCTACTGCATGGGACCGCTCGACTCGCCGCTGTCACGCTGCGGGGTGGAGATTACCGACAGCCCGTACGTGGTCATCAACATGCTGGTCATGACGCGCGCCGGGCGGCCCGCACTCGAGCGCATTGCGCGCGACGGTCGCTTCGTACGAGGACTGCATTCCTTAGGCGAGCTCGACCCCGAGCGGCGCTTCATCATGCACTTTCCGGAGGAGCTCTCGATCGAGAGCTACGGATCCGGCTACGGCGGCAACGCGCTGCTCGGCAAGAAATGCCACGCGCTGCGCATCGCGAGCTGGCAGGCGCGCAGCGAGGGCTGGCTCGCCGAGCACATGCTGATCGTGGGCCTGCAGAACCCGCGCGGTGAGACCCACTATCTGGCCTGCGCCTTCCCTTCCGCTTGCGGCAAGACCAACCTCGCCATGCTCATCCCGCCGGACTCGCTCCCCGGTTGGCGGGCATTCACGGTGGGCGATGACATCGCCTGGCTGCACCCGGGCGCGGACGGACGCCTGTGGGCCATCAATCCCGAGGCGGGCCTGTTCGGCGTGGTGCCCGGCACCAATCCCCGGACCAACCGCAACGCCTACGAGATGATCCGGCGCGATACGCTGTTCACCAATGTCGGCCTTACCGCCGACAACCAGCCCTGGTGGGAGGGCCTCACCAGCGGCACGCCGGCATTCGACTGGCAGGGACGGCCTTACGATCCGGCGCGCGGACCCGCAGCGCACCCCAACTCGCGCTTCACGGTCTCGGCCAGGCGCAATCCCGGCTACTCGCCACATGCCGAGGACGCGCGCGGCGTGCCGATTACCGCCCTGGTGTTCGGCGGCCGGCGGCGTGAGGTCGCGCCGTTGGTGTACGAGGCGCGCGACTGGCAGCACGGCGTGCTGGTCGGGGCTTCGGTGGCATCCGAGACCACCGCCGCCGCGGTCGGCCAGGTCGGGGTTGTGCGCCGCGACCCCATGGCGATGCAGCCGTTCTGCGGCTACAACTTCGCCGACTACTGGCAGCACTGGCTCAACGTCGGGGCGAAGCTCGCGCACCCGCCGCGGATCTACCACGTCAACTGGTTCCGCCGCGATTCCCAGGGCAAGTTCCTCTGGCCCGGCTATGGTGAGAACCTGCGGGTGCTCGCCTGGATGCTCGACCGGTGTGCGGACAAGGCGGGTGCCGCCGAGTCGGCGATCGGCTGGCTGCCGCGTCCCACCGACATCGACACCCAGGGGCTCGATGTGAGCCCGGAGACCCTCGCAGCGCTCTCCAGCGTGGACCCGACGCTGTGGCGCAAGGAAATCGCCGAGGTGCGTGAGTACCTCGAGCGGTATGGGAGCCGCCTGCCGGCGGCGCTGCTCGCGGAGCTGGACCTTACGGGGCAGCGGCTCGGCTAGGCACTGTGGCGGGGCTTGCGGCGCGCGGCGCTCTCTAGATCTCTTCGCAGGTGAAGCGGATCGTCTGCGGGGAGCCTTGCTCGGGCAGGCGACCGAGTCCGATCATCCCCTGACCCTTGATCTGCAGACTGTCGCGCCGCACAAACGACTCCTCGCCGTCGGCCGTCTGCACGAACGTTCCATTGGTGCTCTGGTCCACCAGCACGAACTTGTTGCGGCTGATCTCGATGCGGGCGTGCAGGCGCGAGATGAGGTTGCCCTTGATCACCACGTCGTTGTCCTCGGCGCGCCCGATGGTGACGCTCGAGTGCCGCTCGTCGACCAGCAGCTCACGGTCCTGGCAGCGCAGCCGCAGCCGCATGGGGCGCGAGGAGCGCGGATCGGCGGCGATCCCCGGCACCATGCTGGTGACATCCTCGGTCTGCCACAGCACCTCGAACAGCACCACCTCGTTCCCCTGCCCCTTGAGGGTTGCGATGTCGATCTGGCGGCAGCTGGCGCGCCACTCGGGCGAGAGCTTCTCGACCGTCGCCGCCGTGGTTACGATCTGGCCGGCCTTGGCCTGGCTCGTCATGCGGTTGGCGGTATGCACCGCCGCGCCGAACACGTCCCGGTTCTCGAGCATCACCGGGCCGTAGTGGCAGCCGATGCGGATCGAGACCGGCTGTCCATCGACCTTGAGTTGCGCGTGCGTAGTGATCTGCTGCTGCATCTGCGCGGCGGCGTTCAGCGCTGCATCCGCGCTCGGGAAAGTCGCCATGACCTCATCGCCCATCGTCTTGATCACGGTGCCCTGGCGTTGCTCGGTGGCGCTGCGCATCACCTCGATACAGGTCGACACCATGTCGCGGGCGCGCAGGTCTCCCATGATGTCGTACAGCCGGGTTGAGCCGACGACGTCAGCAAACAGGATGGCCAGTTCGATGTCTTTGCCCATGAATGCGCGCAGATTATACGCGCGGGCTTCGCACCGCCACTAAACGCGCCTAGGGCCGAGACCCTGTCGGGATGGCGTCGCGCAGCAGCTCGGCGCCGGCCCCGGAGGCCCGGGAGCCCTCGCTCAACGTGCGGCGATACTCGCGCGCCCCGGGCTCGCCGCTGTACAACCCGAGCATGTGGCGTGTAATCGCCGCGAGCCGCCCGCCCGCGGCAAGCTGGCGCTCGCTGTAGCGGCTCATGCGCTCGATGAGTTCGGCGCGGCCAGGGAGCGCCGGCGCGCCCGGATCGAGCAGCTGGCGCAACTCCGCCAGCAGGTACGGGCGATGATAGGCCTCGCGCCCGAGCATAACACCGTCGCACCAGATGAGAGCATCGAGCACCGCCCGCGCCTCGCGCAATCCGCCGTTCACCACAATCGGCAACATCGGGTACAACTGCGTCAGACGCCGCACCACGTCGTAGCGCAGCGGCGGCACCTCGCGGTTGTCCCTGGGCGAGAGCCCTCCCAACACCGCCTTGCGCGCGTGCACGATCGCGACCTGGCACCCGGCATCGCGCACGCCGCGCACGAAGCCGGACAAGCGACTCGAGGTCGCGGTCGTCGAATCCCGCGACCGCGGCGCGCGCATCATGCGACCCGGCGGTGACCACACCGATGCGCATCTTCACGGTGACCGGAATGCGCACCGCGGCCTTCATGGCCGCCACACACTCGCCCACCAGCATCGGCTCACGCATCAGGCAGGCGCCGAATGCGCCGCTCGCGACGCGCTCGCTCGGGCAGCCGCAGTTGAGGTTGATCTCATCGTACCCTGCCTCCTCGCCGGCTCGCGCCGCGGCCGCGAGCTCGCGCGGCTCGCTGCCGCCGATCTGCAGCGCCACCGGGTGCTCCTCCGGATCGAAGGCCAGCAACCGGGCGCGATCGCCACGCAGGATCGCCGCGGCGGTGATCATCTCGGTGTACAGCAGCACGTCCTGCGAGAAGCCCCTGAGGAAGTACCGGCAGTGACGGTCGGTCCAATCCATCATGGGAGCGACTGAGATCCGCCGGTCGATCTTTCGAGCCTCTTGCTCGGAGGAAATGCCTATTTTTCCAGTGCTTTCCATGCTGCGCGTTTCTGCGGCATTCCTGCGGGTTACGGGGAGTTTATCGGTTGCAGAGGTGCCGTATAGGTGTCAAGAATAGCTTGACTCCTCCAGGAACTCAGCATGCCGACGATCCGCGCACGCAAGCAGGCCGATGGATCCACGCGCTACACCGCGATCGTGCGCATTCGAAAGGGCAAGACCATCATCCACCAGGAGTACAAGACATTCGCTCATCGCGTCGCCGCAGCTACCAGTAGCCGAGCTGCTCGCCATGCGGGCGGGTGACTTCCCCGCGCACTTAGTACAGCGCGGTTGCACTCACTTGACCTTGGCCTAAGAAGGGCTGCCGCAATCGCGACGGCACCTAGCGCTGCAGCCACCGTCGCCTCTATCCCGCTGCCATATGGCAGCGCACCTAGAAAATCCAGCGCAGGCGGGAATCCAGCGAACCATTTGCCCGTTAGGAAGCTATAGACGCCACCACTAATCAAATAGAGTCCAAACAGGAGAAGCAGGAGGCGGTACTTTGTGGCCGGGAGGATCACTGCGATAGACCAGGAGCATCAACGCCGCAGGACCAATATGTGGGCGTCAATTCACAAAACCCCGAAGCGGGCGGCTGCAAGGGCGTAGTTGCGTAGCCCCGCAGACACGGACGACCGTTTGAGGTAGCGGTCAATTGCTTCCTTTGTCGTTGGATGATGCAGGTGGCCCAATCCATGCAATGCGGCTGCCTGACATGTTTCCGAGGGCAGCTTCAGGATCCGCTCGAGTGTCTCGAACATCACATCCTGCATCAGCTCGTCCTCGCCCCCGTTAGCACGAGATCTGCTGTCGCAGTGCCAGTCGTACGCTAGAACGTCCCACCACATGTTTGAGGACGTTTCTAGCGGCTCCTTCGCGAAGAGGCGCTCGTAAAGGTGATACATGGATCGGACACAGGATCCTCTCATTTCAAATGGGACACTCGTTTCCCAAATGACTACCGCCACCGCACATTCTATGTGGCTGATCATGGCCCAAAATCCTTGCTCCAGCTGTCCCTTCGTATAGCGAGTCAGCAAGAACTCCGGCCTCTCGAAGAGCCGTACGTAGAACCCCACGACCCTGCGAGGGTCAAGCGTAATTCCCACGTGAACGTACCAAGGGTCGGCCTTCTTTCGCTTCCCCTCGGAGATTGGGGCAATTTCCCTGTCGAAAATGAAGTCAACAAACCCCTCGAACGAGGATCCCGAGATATCGTACTGCGCGTACTCTTTCATGAGCGGCAATCAAAGTTCGCGCCGGTGAGCAGCGTCATGGAGGCTCCTGCGGGGCGAGTTGTCGGATCGCTGCTGCCAGGAGGCGTTTCTACAGGCTCGTGTATGCAACAAACCCTTTGGTCCAAAGTATTTTGCCTTGCGAATCAGCCTGCCAGTACGCGACGGCGGTTACGTCCACAAGTCCGCTTCCTCGCTTATCAAAGCGAACACTCCGAATGGTTCGGTCCTCGTCACAACTTCCGGAGGGCCTGAATCCCATGCCCGCCAACGCGTTCGCTAGAGTCGTCTCCGCGGTCCCGGGAGGGAATCTGCTACTGAGCCGAGCGTAAACTCTAGTGAGATTGCTAGCGGACGATCTTGTTCCTCGTGCGGGCGCGGACAAGCCCCCAATAGCCGCCACCCGCCGTTACTCCCAGCAGAATTTCGGGAATCCCGCTTGAACAACCCGCCACTACTGCCAACGCGTACGCGCCGAGCAGTTTCGCAAAGCGATAATCTGGATGAAATTCCGGACCCATTTAGCTCACGGCGATATTAGACATCATTGAGATCAGACGTTAGCAGCTGCCCGTTCGTTGATCCGCTTTTGCGTAACCAGCAGATCGACCTGTAACCCAGCGCGGGTGGCAGCATTCACCAAAGCATCGAGGCTGAACTGGTCGATCTTCCCTTTCAGCAACGCGTTGAGGCGCGGCTGCGTCAGACCGAGCCGCGCTGCTGCACGAGCCTGCGTCATGCCGCTTCGCTCAACGAACTCCTCGATCCGGACCATGATCTCGGAGCGCAGAGCAAGGTTGCGCGCTTCGGGCTCCCGGAATCCAAGATCCCGGAACACGTTGCCGCTCCCACGTACCATCTTCATTCGCTTGGTCATCGTCGCTGTCTCCTGCGCTCCTCCGCAACTGTACGAAACCGCTCCGCAGCCAGCTCGAGCTCTTTTTGCGGTGTCTTGCGCGTCTTCTTTTCGAAGGCACTCAGGACGTATACCGCTTCGGGCAGGTTCGCGACGTAAAGCACGCGGAACTCACCTGCCTGGTGAATCCGTATCTCTCGCACGCCGGGACCTACCGCCGACATGGGTTTCCAGTCCTTCGGGTCGCGCCTCTGCTGCACGCGGTTGAGCTGGTGCCCGCTCTCGCGCCGTGCGTCTTCCGGAAAGTCGCGAAGTCTTCGCAGACTGTCGCCACACCAGACGATCGGCTTCACGTCCGAGATTATATCAGTATTGAGATAAGCATGCCCAAGGAGGCGACTTCAGAGGAGACGTAAAGGAGACAAGCGATTTTGAGGGTCTCTAAGGTACTGATCTAGCAAATGAAACGGACTTCGTCGGTCCAATCCATCATGGGAGCGACTGAGATCCGCCGGTCGATCTTTCGAGCCTCTTGCTCGGAGGAAATGCCTATTTTTCCAGTGCTTTCCATGCTGCGTGTTTCTGCGTGATCCCGGCGGGAGGAGACAGGAATGCCATGTCTCCCCGAGCGCCATCATGCCGACGATCAAAGTTCGCAAGCAAGTCAACGGAATTACGCGCTATACGGCGATCGTGCGCATACGCCGCGGCGGGGCGATCCTGCATCGAGAAACCCGCACGTTCGCGCATCGATCCAACGATCCACCGCGGTCAGGTGGGCGAGACACCGCGAGGTTGTCCTGGAGGAATCGTCTGCGTGTACTTGGCCAGCTCGGCCGCGATGCTCGCTTTCGGGTTGAGGTGCGGCACGACCTCCTTGAGCTGCACGCGGGTGTGGGGGAAGCAGCCGTCGCCGTGCCACCGCAGCACGCAATTGTAGTCTTCAGCCTCGTACATCGCGTACTCGACCCGCGACGTCACGATTACCGTGCTTACACAGTGCTACTTCCGTCGGACTCTACTGCTGGGCTTCGCAAGGCCCTGAGACCTCCCGATGACTCTCTTCGGCGTCTCGAGCTTCGGTGGGTCCGAAAAACCCTCAAAGGCCGCGCCGGGTTTCCATTCCGGAAGGCTGTAAACGCGCTTCTCTCGTAGGCCGGCAACGCCGGAACTCCAAGTAAGTAGCATGCGTGAGCCAATGTCTTTGAAGTCCGGGTACCTTTCCATTGCCTCTCGCACGCGAGGCGCAGTCTCCGAAACAGCGTCGCTGATTGCTTCAACAATCTCAGACTGTACCTTCAACGAAAGGCCGAAACTCGCCGCTATGAAGTTTGGCAGCGAGTTGCCGGGAGCCCACGTCTTCCGTCCCATAAAGCTGATGCCCGGCGGATTGTGCCGGTACCCCGCGTACACGGTCGTTGTGATCACATCATATGCGGGCGAAAGGTGGACGTCGGCGCGCTTCGTGTAGAGCAACGCAAGATTCTTTGCGTGGCAATCGGAATTCCGCACAGCGTAGTTCACCAGCAAGAGGGTCGCGAGCTGATGGAAGGTTTCGACTTGGTTGCCACCGGGAACATGGTCGCGGACTGCCTTTGCTAGGCGCTCCCAAGTCGTATCGTATTTTGCCGCTGGACGTAGCCCCAGTAAGGCGCAGAAATCTTCCATACCCCAATGGGGTTGCCCGTTTCTGTCAACGTCAAATCGGTAGACGACGAGGGCTCTCCCGTCGTTGGATAACTCAGTTTTTGCTGTTGGCAACACTCTCCGCGCAACCTGCATGCAAAGATGCTCGTTGAGAGAGACGTATGGAAGTCTGCCGCTCGAACCTTTGATGATGTGCCTGTGAGTAACTAACGTGGTTTTCGCGTGAACTGGTTCAGATTCCTCCTTCTGTTCGTCTAGAAACTTCGGAACGATTCCGGAGACCCCACTCGTCGCATGTTGGCGGACGAGCTCGGCAAAGGCCTCATCTGAATTGTCGCCTTGGAGGAGTTCTGCGATCTCGATTGGTTGCGGCGGCACAGCGAGATTCGCACCTGGGGCTGCGACTTGGGTGCGGCCGACCATGTTTCGGCCGATCACCGATAGTAGGGCCATGGGACTACCCGTTATCTGGGGCCCAAACTGTTCCTGCAGGACCTGAAGTAGGTAACCCTCAGGCAGGTTCATTTGAAATATGGGATGCAGCACGTCGTCCCATGCGTAGGATTCGGTTCGGACGGGCATGGTGAGTGATACGAAGTCATCTGGCGCTACGTTGGCGTGGTACGTAAGTACGCTTCGGAAGTCACCTACTGACTCCAGTACGGCAACATCACGACCAAGAACGTAAGTGGAGAGCTTCACGACTTGGCGCGCTCACTCCGCAATTCATCGAGCGAACCTGAAAAGCCCATTTCGGTGACTTGCAACTCCATACCGAGCACAGCGAGTACCGAGAGTAGTTTTCGAGATCCGAACTCGCGAGCGTGTCCGCGCTCGAAGCGTGATAGGGATTCGGGCGTAAGCCCGGCCTGGAGCGCGACGGTATGTTGCTTCAGACCAAGCTCACGGCGGCGGCGAGCCACTGCGGCTCCCAGCTCCAGAAGGGTTTTCATATTGATAAATACATCAAGAGACAGGTGAATTTGGCCAAATCTTGACGTAAATGTCAACTTCACACGGTATATATTCCATGTTCAATATCGCAACTACCGCCCTGCCCGGGACCTGGGTCGGGCCGGCTCAACCGAATATGCCCGGCCCTTTCACATGGGCTTGTGGCCGATATCTGGCCGACGACTGGACCTCAGCTGCCCAGCTCCGCGCAGTCATCCGCGTGCCCGACCGGACGCTGCGCAACTGGCTTCGGGATCTTGTCGAGGAAGGCGCAGTCGAGTCCCGCGGCGAGCGCAAGGGTCGGCGCTATCGCCTTGTCGACCGTCCCCTGGGCCTCGTCCCGGCAGCGGGCACGATCGCAGTCGAGGGACGGCCCCCGGCTGTGGCAGTCCAGCCGTTTTTTCACGCCGGAGAGTGAAAGGCTGATCAAGCGCGTCGTGGCGCCCCTCTACACGCGCCCGCCGGCGACTTACCGGGAGGACTGGCTGCAGACCTACGTACCCAACGAGAGCGCTTGTCTGAGACCCAAGCAGCGCGAGGAGCTTGCAGCGATCGGCAAGCGCGACCCGATCTACGGTCACGCCGGCACGTTCAAGAAGATCTACGACCGCTTGCTGATCGATTTCAGCGTCAACTCTGCGCGAGCCGCCGGTCAGATCCGTGACGAGAGCTTCCGTGTGAGCCGCACAACGTATGCGCCGCTGGACGGCCGAGAGAGACTGGCGAGGCTCCTGCTCTTGCTGCTGGAAAAAGCACGAGCAATTACGGATCCGTTCGAGCAGAGCTTTTTCCTGCCAGTGCACATTTCGTATCTGCAGGCCTTCAGCGACGTAAACAAACGCACTGCGCGCCTTGCCTCGAACATTCCGCTGATCCGGGGCGACTACGTGCCGTCAGCTTCGATTTTGCGATGGGCATGAAATTGGTCAGGACAGCGTCCTACATAGTCACTCTCCAGTTCATGCTCTAATAGCTGCAAAACGCCAATGGGGATCCAGATGGCCGCGGCAACCACAATCCGCCCACGAGGCGCGTGAGCAGCGCCGAATTTACCGTCATCGGCATGGGTGCCTCGGCTGGTGGTATCGAGGCGTTCCACAGCTTCTTTCATCACATGCCGACCGATTCCGGCATGGCGTTCGTGGTGATTCTGCACCTGCCGGCTGATCGCCGGAGCATGCTCAGGGAAATCCTGAGCCGCTGGACCTCGATGCCGGTCGTGGAGGCAAATCAGGGCACGCGGCTTGAGCCGAACCATATATACGTCCCCCCGCCGCATTCCTTTGTCACCGTGGTCGACGGCGCCCTGGGGGTCCAGCCGGTGTCCGAAAACGGTGACCGGCTGTTTCGGCCGATCGATGGATTCTTCGACTCCCTGGGCACCGCTTTACGCGATCGGGCCGTTGGCATCGTGTTGTCAGGCACGGGCAGCGACGGGGCGCTGGGCCTCAAGGCCATCAGGGAGTGTGGTGGTCTCACGATGGCGCAGGGGACCAACGGAACCTCTCCGCAATACGCAGAAATGCCCGCCGGCGCAATCGCTACCGGTGTGGTTGACATCACGGCACCGGTCGAGGAGATGCCGGCACACCTCGTTCGCCTGAGCCGGGTGCGCAGCGAAAGTCCCGCCGTCAGTGACCCGCTCATCACGACCGACGCCGCCCGCCTGGAGATTTGCGCCATCCTGCGTTCGCAGCTGGGCCACGACTTCAGCGATTATCGAAGTCAGACCTTCTTGCGGCGGGTCGCGCGCCGCAAGCAGGTCCTGAATATCGGTACGCTCGCGGATTACATTGCGACGCTGAAGTCAGATCACGAGGAGGCGACGCGACTCTTCCGGGATCTGTTGATCCGGGTCACGAGCTTCTTCCGCGACAAGGAAACCTTCGAAACACTCGCGGCCCAGGTCATACCCCGCCTGTTCGACGGCAAGACAGCGGATGGAACGGTGCGCGTCTGGGTACCCGGATGCGCCACGGGGGAGGAAGCGTATTCCCTGGCGATCCTGTTGCGGGAGCACATGGATAACCTGTCAGCGCTCCCCAAGGTACAGCTGTTCGCGACCGATATCGACGAAGCGGCGATCTCAGCGGCGCGCCTGGGGCGTTATCCAAGAACGTTGCTCGCGGGCCTGTCTGAAGCCCGTCTGCAGCGCTTCTTCACCTTCTCGAATGGTAGCTATTGCTTGACCAAGGATGTCCGGGATCTTTGCACTTTCTCCGCACACGACGTCACGCGCGACCCCCCCTTCTCGATGATGAGCCTGGTCTCCTGCCGCAACCTGCTCATCTACATGAATCCAAAGCTGCAATCGCGGATCATTCCGGTTTTTCACTATTCTCTCGTTCCGGGCGGTATCCTTTTGCTGGGAGCATCGGAGTCGGTCGCGCAGCATCCCGACCTGTTCGAGACGGTCGACAAGGACGCGCGCATCTACCAGCGGCGCCAGGGCCGCAGCCCCGAATTGAGTCTCAGGTGGCAACGACCGCACTTGATTGCCGGCGGCCAATCAGGCGCCGACGTGCACATGGCAGCTTTTCATCACGACTCGTCCACCGGCAATCGCACATTCTCCAGGGTGGAGCAGAACGCGAGTCCGGATGCCCCCCCCTTGCCGGCCCTGCGCTTCAAGGATCTCCTGAGGTCCGTGGCGCCAAGTGAAGAGATCGTCACGCAGCTGCAAGAGGCGCTCGGCGGTGTCTGCGAGGAGCTGCAGTCCCTGATCGAGGAGCATCAGACTGCACTGGAAGAGATCCGCAGCTCGAACGAGGAACTCCATTCCGTCAATGAGGAGATGCAATCGACCAACGAGGAACTCGAAACATCTAAGGAGGAGCTGCAGGCGGTCAACGAGGAGCTACACACCGTTAATATTCGGCTGACCGAAAAAGTCGATGAGCTGAATCAGGCCAACGGCGATTTGCGCAATCTGTTCGAGAGCACAGAGATAGCCACGGTGTTTCTCGACCGACACCTCATCATTCGCAGCTTCACACCCGCTATCGCGAACCTTTACAACCTGATTCCGAGCGACAACGGCCGTCCCCTGACCGATATTGCGAGTCGCCTGCAATACACCACTCTGCGAGCCGATGTGTCTTTGGTTCTATCGACACTCGAGCCGCTCGAGCGACGCATCGAGCGCGATGATCGGACTGCAAACTACGTGATGCGAATTCTGCCGTACCGGGAACCTGACAGTACGGTGAGCGGCGTGCTGGTGACGTTTATCGACGTCACCAATATCGTGCGCGCCGAGGAAGCACTCGTGGCGGCGGACGTCCGCAAGGATGTCTTCCTGGCGACCTTATCGCATGAGCTGCGCAACCCCCTCACCCCCATCCGCATTGCCGCCCAGCTCCTGCAATCGCCCAAGCTGGAACCGGCACAAGTCAAGGGGGCGCAGGCCGTTATTGCGCGGCAAGTGGCCCACATGAGTTCGCTGCTCGATGACCTGCTCGACGTGTCGCGCATCACTCGCGGCGTCTTTCTGCTCAAGAAGGAATATGTCGATGTGCAGCTGCTGATCGATGATGCGGTGATCGCGGTCCGGCCCGCCGTCGATGCAAAGCAGCATACGCTTCGCGTCGAGAACCCGGCGGAGCCAGTCGTACTGGAGGTCGATCCGGTGCGTATCACCCAGGTCATCACGAACCTGCTGACCAATGCAGTGAAATACACCCCTGCCGGCGGTCTCATTTCCCTGGGGACGCGCCTCGAGTCGCAGTATCTGGTCATCTTTGTGCGCGATAACGGGGTCGGGCTCACGGCCGATGCGATGGGGCGGGTGTTCGAAATGTTTACCCGCATTGATTCCGAAGCCGCTCGCGCTGAGGGGGGGCTTGGTATTGGTCTGGCGTTGGCGAAGGGGCTCATGGAATTGCATGGCGGCCGCCTGCAGGTTACCAGTACTGGAAGCGGCCAGGGATCCGAATTCCTGATTTGCATTCCACGTTCGCTCGTGGTCCAGGTGCCGGCAACGGCACCGGGGCAGTCAACCGACGTGACGAGCCACGTCGCGCCCCGACCGCGACGTATTCTGATCGTGGACGACAATGCCGACAGTGGCGATACGCTCAGCCTGCTGCTGCGGCTCTCGGGCCATGACGTGCACCTCGCCCGCTCGGGCGCCGAGGCGTTCGAATTAGCGAGGCGCGTGCGGCCCGACGCGGGAATATTCGATATTGGAATGCCGGACATGAGCGGCTATGAGCTGGCGCAACGGATCCGCCATGAGGCGTGGGGTGAAGAAATGACTTTGATCGCGGTGACCGGGTGGGGTCAGGCCGCGGACAAGCGACGAGCTCTCGCCGCCGGCTTCGATCGTCACCTGACGAAGCCGGTCGACCCCGACACACTTGAGCGGCTATTTGACGCTTAACTCAGCGCCTGCCGGAGCAACGAGAAATCTACGGGCTTGACGAAATGGCCGTCGAATCCCGCGCCGCGCGTTTTCTCCCTGTCGTCCGCCTGGCCATAACCGGTGAGGGCGACCAGGCGCACGCGCTCGAGTCCGGGTAGTGCTCTCATGCGCCGGGCCACCTCGTAGCCGTCCAGGCCCGGAAGCCCGATGTCGAGCAGTACGACATCTGGTTTGAAGGATTCCACGCGCTCGAGGGCGTCTTCAGAGCTGTACACGGACTCGACTTCGTGACCCTCGAATTCAAGCAGCATGCCGAGGGAGTTCGCCGAATCGGGATTGTCATCCACTACCAGAATGCGCCGCGGGGTGATCTTGATCTGCAAGGGATTGAATGAGGACTCCGGGGCACCGTCGATGAGGGGCACGCGAATCTCGAACATCGCGCCACTTCCCAGGCCGGCGCTGGTTGCCTTGACGCTGCCCCCATGCATCTCGAGGAGCTTCTTCACGACCGACAGTCCTATTCCGAGGCCGCCCTGCGCGCGATCGAGTGTTCGATCGCTCTGCACGAACAGATCAAACACCCGCGGAAGCAGATCCGGAGAGATTCCGACGCCATTGTCGGTCACACTCAGCACCGCCTCGCCACTCTCCTCACGGGATTCGATGCGGATCTCACCGCGTGACTGGGTATATTTGGCGGCGTTCGTCAGGACATTGGCCACGCACTGCAGCAGCCGTGCCGGGTCGGCATTCACCCATAGGCTGCGGCGATCACTGATGATCGAGACCTTGTGCTGCTTCTCTTTGAGTAGCGGCTCCACCGTCTCGACCGCTTGTTCGATGATCTGGGCCAGCTGCACGGGACGTCGCTTGAGCTCAATCTTTCCTTGTGTAATGCGCGACACGTCGAGCAGATCATCGACGAGGCGCGTCAGCTGGGTCAGCTGACGTTGCAGGATTCCGACCACCTGGGTGCGCGAGTCGAGGTTTGCAGACCGCGCCAGCAGTTCGCTCGCATTGCGGATTGGGGCCAGTGGATTGCGCAACTCGTGCGCGAGCATCGCCAAAAACTCGTCCTTCTGACGATCCGCCACCTCCAGCCTCGCGCGGGACAGCACCTGTTCGGCAATGTCGCGGAAATAGCAGACCACGCCGTAGCGGCCTTCCGGTAACGCGATACGGTTTATCCGCCACTCGTAGTATTCGATGACGCCTCGATCCCGTCGCCGCTCCATTCGCTCAGGCACCGCATAAGCCTCGCCGGTTTCGAGCGTGTGACGGAACCGTTGCACGAGCTCATCGGCGTACGCTTGCGGCCAAAGAATGTGAATGACCTCGGCGAAATCGCGTCCCATGAGAGCAGGAATGTCGCCGAACATGGCACGAGCCAGAGGATTCACTTCGCGAATTCGAAAATCGGCATCGACCAGGTAGACACCCACCGGTGCCGCGTTCAGCAGGGTCTCGAACTGTTCCGTACGTCGTCGCGAGGCTTCTTCGGCGCCGCCGCGCATCTTTTCGAGTTCCAGAAGCGCGCCCACGCGGGCCAGGAGTTCGCGCGCGGAGAAAGGCTTGATCAGGTAGTCGTCCGCGCCGGCATCGAGTCCGTCGATGCGGGCCTCCTCGCCGGCACGCGCCGAGAGGAGCACCACCGGCACGCTGTGCAGTTCCTGATCCGCACGCACCGCCGCCAGCAGCCCCAATCCGTCGAGCCGCGGCATCATGACATCGGACAGAATGAGGTCCGGGCGCTCACGTCGGGCCGCGGCGAGCGCCTGCTCGCCATCGGCCGCGAGCTCGACCGCATAGTATGGTGTCAGCAGCTCACGCACGTACGCGCGCATATCGGCGTTGTCATCGGCCAGCACGATTCGGGCGCCACGGGTATTGGCAACGCGCTGGTCACCCGCTGCCATCCGGGTTTCGTTCAACGCAGGTTGGCGGGACTCACTTTCACCCACCGCACCAGGGATCCAACGCAGTGCCTCCTGCAGGAACACTTGCGCGCCCAACGTGGCTGCGGTCGATACCCCCGCCGTGCGGATCCGCTCAGGCGCCAAGTGCGCGGATCCCATCGGCAGGGTTACGCGAAAGGCCGAACCGCCTCCCACTTCGCTTTGGACGCCCACCGCGCCGCCGTGCAACTTGACCAACTCCTGCACCAGCGCGAGACCGATGCCAGAACCCTCCTGAGAGCGCCCCTGGGTCCCCTCTACGCGATGAAACCGTTCAAACAGGCGTGGCAGTTCGGCAGGCGACACGCCAACCCCGCTGTCCCGAACAGTCAGCACGGCGGTCTGGTTCTCCTGTCTGAGAGTGACCGCGATCTCGCCTTCGAGCGTGAATTTCAGCGCATTCGACAGGAGGTTGAGGACGACCTTCTCCCACATGTCGCGATCGACGTACGCGGGTTCCCCGAGCGAGCAGTCGACCTGGTAGCGCAGGCCCGCCCGCTCGATCGCGGAGCGGAAGGTGCTGGCGAGATCGCGCGTAAAGGCTGCCAGATCCGTCGGCTCGATAGGATGCCTGCACCCGGCCCGCCTCGAGCCGCGAGAAATCCAGCAGCGAGTTGACGAGCTTGAGGAGCCGCAGCGAGTTGCGATGCGCGACCTCGATCCGTTGCCGCATCGCGGGTGAGGTTGCTCCATCCGTCAGCATGTCCTGCGAGGGGTCCGAGCATCAAGCGTGAGCGGCGTTCGAAACTCGTGGCTGATATTGGAGAAGAAAGTCGTCTTGGCCCGATCCAGCTCTGCCAGTGCCTCGGCGCGCCGGCGCTCCTCCTCATACGCACGGGCATTGGCAACGGCGGTAGCGACCTGTGTCGCGAGGAGTTGTAAAAGCTGCGGTACGACTCATCGAGTTTCAACCGCGCGCTGATCCCGGCGATCAGGAACCCCGCCAACTGGTGTGCCTTGTTCGAGCGAATCGGCACAATCAATGCCGTATCCGGCGAGTCGGACCAGGGGCCCGATGGCACCCGAGCCAGGCGGGCCGACAGATCTGTCGAGTAACTGCGTGGACTCGGTGCGCAGGACTTCACCCAGAGGCCAGACCGCAGCGCCCGGATCGGTATCGGTCCACTTCACCACCGCGGGCGCCGGACTCTCGTGGATGCGAGGCCCGAAGCGCCCGCCAGATTCGCTCCTGTCCCCTCGGCATTCACCAGGTAAAGAAACGCGAACGGGATGTCGATGCGGTGCTGCTCGAGGACTTGCGCTGCCACCTCGCAGGCCTCCTCGGCGGTTCTGGCTTCTACCGCCTGGGCTCCCAGGTCGCGCAGAATCGCCAGGCGGCGCTCTCCGATCACCGTTTCGGTGATCTCATGCACGGTCGCCAGTACGCCGCCAATGCCGCGCGGCGCCGTCTCGTCGGGCACCGGGCTGTAGGCCACCGTAAAGTGCGTCTCCTCCATGAATCCGTGCCGGTTGATCTCGAGGCAGATGTCTTCCATCCAGGTCGCGGGGCCCCCGTTGAAGGGCGTGTCGATCAGGGGTTGCAGTACGTGCCAGATTTCGCTCCAGCATTCCTTCACGGGTTGTCCCAATGCGCGCGGATGCTTGGTTCCCAGAATCGGGCGGTAAGCATCGTTGTAGATGGAGACGTAGTGGGGACCCCACCACAGCAGAAGGGGGAAGCGATTGGCCAGGACGAACCGAACCATGACGTGAAGCGTGGGCGACGATGCTCCGGCGGGCCGAGCGGCGTCCTTGACCAGTCCAGAGAACGTAGCCGATCCCCGAGCGCACCGCCCTGCTCCGGGATTGAGAGGTCACCGCAGTCGATCGCCGCCTGCATTCACACGAATACTCCCAGGCTGGCCGCGACGAAACGGCCGCCGAACAGCGCGTTATTCTGGAGGAATATGGTCGACGTGGCCTAGTCTTATCAAGTCACCGCATGGCTTGGCTCAAGCTTACTTTCCCCATGAAGATCGGAATCCTCGGCGCGATGGAACAGGAGGTCTCGCTCCTGCAGCGCGCGCTCACAGACGCTCGGCGCCAGAGCCGCGGCATGCGCGACTATCTCGAAGGAAGGCTCTACGACCGGGAAGTCGTTCTGGTGTTTTCCCGCATGGCCAAAGTCGCCGCGGCGTCCACGGTCACCACCCTCATCGAAGTATTCGATGTCGACCTCGTGGTCTTCACCGGCGTAGCCGGTGCCGCGGAGTCGAGCCTGCATATCGGCGATGTGGTCATAGGAACTGCATTGCTCCAACATGACCTCGACCCTCGCCCACTCTTTCGGCGCTTCGAGGTTCCGCTGCTGAACAAGGTGCTCTTTGAGGCGCCGTCGGCACTTGTCGAGCTGGCCAGCCGATCGGCGCACGCCTACCTTGACACACACCTGCCTGAGGACATACCCGCCCACGTGCTTCGGCACTTCGGGATACAAGCCTCGCCCGCAGTACGCGCGGGCCTGATCATCAGCGGCGATCAGTTCGTCTCCAGCCCCCTGACTCTGAGGAGCTTGCAGGAGGCTCTGGCTGATGCCGGTCTGCCGTGCGCCCTATGCGTCGAAATGGAAGGGGCGGCCGTCGCGCAGGTGTGCTACGAGCACGATGTCCCCGTGATCGTTCTGCGCACGATCTCCGACAGAGCAGATCATTCGGCTGCCGTGGATTTCGTTCCGTTCGTCGACAAAGTCGCCAGCCATTTCACTGCAGGCATCGTCAGGGAATTGATCGCCAGAGTGTGAGCACCGTGCCGCTCGCGCCTCGCTGGTAGCCAACGCGCAAAAGTGCGAGCATCCAACAGCGCCGACGAGCGTCGGCCAGATCCACCGGTTCTATCGATCTTCCCGCCGGGCATAAGCGGCGGGAGGGCCAGGAGGCTTCCAAATGACTCTATCCCTCAACGACACCGCGCCTGATTTCAGCGCCGAGACCACCGAAGGCAAGATCCGTTTTCACGACTGGATCGGCGACAAGTGGGCGGTGCTGTTCTCGCATCCCAAGGACTTCACGCCCGTGTGCACCACGGAACTCGGCTACATGGCGAGAATCAAACCCGAGTTCGACAAGCGCGGCGTGAAGATCATCGGCCTGTCGGTCGATCCGCTCGAGCGTCACAGCGGCTGGGCGAGCGACATCAAGGAGACGCAGGGGTTCGCCCCGAACTATCCGATGATCGCCGACGTCGACTACAACGTGTCGAAGCTGTACGGCATGCTGCCGGCGCCCGTGTCCGGTGACCCGACCAAGCGCACCGCGGCGGACAACCAGACCGTGCGCAACGTGTTCGTCATCGGTCCCGACAAAAAGGTGAAGCTGATCCTCGTCTACCCGATGAGCACCGGACGCAACTTCGATGAGGTGCTGCGCGTCATCGACTCGCTGCAGCTCACGACCCGGCACAAGGTGTCGACGCCGGTGAACTGGAAGAGCGGCGAGGACGTCATCATCTCCGGCTCGGTGTCCGACGAGGATGCGAAGCAGCAGTACCCGCAGGGCTGGAAGGCGCCCAAGCCGTACATCCGCATCGTGCCGCAGCCGCGCGGCTAGGCTCGGCTCGCAGGCCGGTCATTGTTGATCTCGGCGGCCAGCCACCGGGCGAAAGCGGCCCGGATGGCGGCCGTCGAGCGCTCGCGCGCCTCGAGCAGCCAGTAACTCCCGAACGCGACCCGCGTCGTGCCGAGCCGCACAAGCCGCCCGCTGCGTAGCTCCGGACCGATGAAGGCCGAAGCGCCGAGGACCACCCCATGGCCCTGCTGCGCGGCCGTCAGCGCCAGCGAGTAGTCACTGAAGTACTGATGCCGCGCGCGCTCGAAGCCGCCAAGTCCCGCGGCTGCGAACCAGCCGCACCACGCGCGCCCGTCGTCATCGTGCAGCAGGCGACGGCCGAGGACCGCCGCATCGCGCTGCCATTCGGCCGGCCTCGGGCGCACTCCGGCGATCACCGGTACGCCGTCGATCGCGAACAGCCGCCGCCCGCCCGCCGTGCTGCGCGCGTTGGCCGCGAGGTAGCGGATGGCGACGTCGGCGTCGCGCCCGAGAACCCGCAGCTCGTCTGAAGTCTCCAGTTCCAGCTCGATCTGCGGGTGGGTGGCAGCAAAGCGGCCGAGACGCGCGATGAGCCAGCGGGACCCAAAGGCGGGCTCGACCGCGAGCCGCAAGCGACGCGCCGTTGCGCCGCGCGCCACCTCGACGGCGCGATTGATGCGCACAAACCCCGCCGACAGCTCGCCCGCCAGCCGCTCGCCCGTCGCGGTCAGCTCCACGCGCCGGTGCAGACGTCGGAACAGCTGCCTGCCGATGTCCGCTTCGAGCGAGCGGACGTGCCGGCTCACCGCGGCCTGCGATACGTGCAGTGCGCGCGCCGCCGCCGTGAAACTCATATGGCGCGCGGCCGCCTCGAACGCACGCAGCGCGAGAAGCGACGGAGGGCGGCGACCGGGCATGGCTCGCATGAGTTTAAGTTATCGTACGGGCAGCAACAAATCGTTTGTCGCGCCGGCGTCGGCGGGGTGCAATGCCGCTCGTGAACTTCCACTCAGCGAGCGTAGCGATGCTCTGGATGACCGCCATGAGGGCCGGCCGTCCTGCGGTGGCTACTCAAGGGTGCCCGAAGTCGCCCGGTTGCAGCTCGATCGGTTGTCCGTGCGGCGTGCGTACGGCGGCGCGATCCCAGGCAGCCCGGTATCGGGAGAGCTCCTCGGCTGAGCTCGCCGCCTTGGAGGCGACCAGCCACTCGAGCGCCGCGAGCCAGTGGTGGTAGTAGGTGTCGCCGCGATCCGCATCGCCCCGGGCCTGGGCCACCGCGATGTGGCCAGCCAGCGCCCTCGCCCACTCCCCCCAGCTGAACAGCCCGCGCTGATGCAACGCCAGCGTCATCGCGAACGCTTGTGCCTCCCACGGCTCGCGAAACACCGGACCGCTCTCGTCGGCCGGCTCGCCCGGCAGTGTCGTGGGCGCGGCGCTCACCCGGCACGCTCCAGGTAGGATTCCCAGGCGTCGATCGACACCTCGGAGTCGGGCGCCGGGGATTCATTACCCCATAAATCGCGGGCCGTGAACACCACGGTGTAGAGCCACTGCGGAGACTCACCCAGTCCCTGGGCGTTGCTGTCGGCAAACACGTGCGCACCGTGCAGGCGCTCGATGCGGCCCGTCTTTCCCCGTGCATAACCCGGCAGTCGCGTGTGGCTCGCCACCTGGGCCGAGCGCGTGCGCACGCTGTCGCCGATCGCAAAACGCGCCACACCCCGCGCCGGGCGTGCGGTCGGCGACCCGGCCGCCAGCACGGCCCCGACCTCGGCAGCGCGCAGCACCCGCGGCAGCGGTTGGACCGGATGCATTGCGCGCCCCTTGGCGAGCTCGTCCGCACGCACCAGAGCGCGCTCCTGCAGCAGCCTCTCCAGGCCCTTGATCCAGATCTCGTAGTAGCTCGAGGACGGGTAGTCGGGAAGCGACTCGCGGGCGCTGCGACTCATGTCGATGTTCCAGGCGCCCGTCGCGCCCATCGCAAGCGTAAGCGCCAGCGCCAGCGGTTCCCAGGCCGCGTGGAACAGTTCCCCCTCCTCCTCGGGGATCACCCGACCGTCACCCGGCCGCCCACCCAGATCGGCGTGCGAACGGTAGGTCATATGGCGCTCCGAGCTGGAGCGCGGGGCAGTCCGGTGCCGATCATCGAGTCGCGAGTGACCAGAGCGGCCAGCTGCTCCTCGCTCAGGCGCTCCGACCCAGGGGGACGTCGCGGGATGACGAGATATCGAACCTCCGCGGTCGAGTCCCACACCCGAATCTCGGTAGAGGCCGGCAGGCTCACGCCGAAGTCGGCCAGCACGCCGCGCGGATCTCGCACGGCACGGGCGCGGTAAGGGGCGCTCTTGTACCAGGTTGGCGGCAGCCCCAGCACCGGCCAGGGGTAGCAGCTGCACAGCGTGCAGACGACCATGTTGTGCCGCGACTCGGTGTTCTCGACCGCAATCATGTGCTCGCCCTGCCGTCCGGTATACCCGAGGGATGCGATGGCGGCGGTCGCATCCCCGAGCAGCCATTGGCGGAAGCCCGCATCTACCCACGCCCGCGCCACGACCCGTGCGCCGTTGCGGGGCCCGATCCGGGTCTGATAGGTATCGATCAGGACATCGAGCGCTGCCGGCTCGATGTAGCCCTTCTGCGCCAGCACGGTGGTGAGGGCGCGCACCCGCAGGTCCATCTCTCCGAGCTCGCTGTGCGGGTCGTGGGAATCGTGCGGGTGCGCCGGATGATCATCGTGGGGCACCGCGGCATTGTAGAACAGCCTGAAGCGGTAAAGGCCCGTCGGCGGGCCCGCACAGGCCCGCCGGCAGGCCACCTCACTCACTCGGGCGACGATGCCCGCTTGAGTGCAGGTGGGTTTGTAGTCCCTGGCGGGAATATAGGGCCGCGCGAGCCCTCGGGCGGGATATGTGATCAACGTGCAGTACGCAGGTACGAGCTGTCCGCTCGGGCAACGAGGTCCGCGAGCGCCGCAGGAGATCGGGAGGGGTTCGCTTAGCTTGAGGCGCCCGCGCCGCTCAAGGTCGCTACACCGAGACGAGCCAGCATCTCGCGCCGCCCTCGCGCGGTCACGCGCAGCGCGCGGCTGTCCAGATCCTGGACCACCCACTTGCGCGCTTGGGCGAGTCGCAGGAAGGCCGCCCCCAGGGCACCGCCGAGGTGATAGCGCCGCTCGCTCCAGTCGAGGCAACCGAATGCAAAGCGGCGCCGTAAGGTGCGGGCAGCAGCAAGGTCGATACCCAGCGCGGTGAAGGCGCGCTCACCGCTCGAGCTGACCTCGTAGCTCGCATCACTGGCGCCGGCCGCGAGCCAGCCAAGCGCGGCAAAACGGTCGTGCAGCGCGACACCGATGGTCCCGGCGATATGGTCGTAGCAGGTACGCGCGGTGCGCAGACGCACCGGTGCTCTGGAGCCAGGCACGGTGCGCGTGCCGCCCGCGAGCGCGCTCAGCCTCTCCAGCACGTTGGCGACTTCGGTCCCGCTCAGGCTGTAGTAGCGGTGCTTGCCCGCCCGCCGCACGCTGATCAGGCGAGCCTCTTCCAGTCGGTGCAGGTGCACGCTCACCGTCGACAGGCTGACCTCGGCGATCGCCCCAATCTCGGTGCCGGTGCGGGCGCGTCCATCCATCAGGCTCACGAGGATCCGGGCGCGGGTCTGCTCCCCGATAGCGGAGGCCATGGTTGCCACGGCGACGTCGGTATCGAGCCCTGCATTCATGGTTTCACCGTAGGCGAAGTGTCACGGGTTTTCAAGCGCTAGCTTTGTTCGCGTTGCAGAGGCCAAGTGGCAGAAACCCATGTCCGATCGTCGCCGCAACGGATCCCTCGAGTACGCTTCCGCAAGCACGGACGCAGATTTGGCGGCCGCAGCGCGGCTCATCGCGCGCGCACCGACCGCCGTCCCGGATATCACCGCGCTCAGAACGGGCGCCGTCGTGAGTCTCAACCCGTTGACCAGGCCCCATCCCCGCCGATCCACCGGCACGCGCGCCGAGATCCGGATTGCGCCGGGCCAGCCCGAAGCGGTCCCGGTAGCGGCCGCCCCGCTTCCCCGCCTGTTGGTGGGAGAGCGTCAACATCGCCTGTACGTGCTCGACCCGGAGAAAATCGAATACATCGAGTCGCATGGCAACTACGTCAGGTTCCATATCGGCGATACCGACTACATCTCCCGCGACTCGGTGAAACGACTCGCGGGCACGCTGGCTGACAGGGGTTTCGTGCGCATCGAGCGCTCCCTGTTGCTCAACCTCCGCGCCATCCTGTACGCCCAGCGCGTCGGCCGTGGAACCTATTCGTTCACGCTCGTATCGGGCTCGTGCCTGCATTCAGGCGCGACCTACCGCCACGAGATTCTGCGTGTGCTGCCCCTGGCCCAGTGACGGGCGGACCGGAGAGAAAGTCCGCCGCCGTGCGCACTCGCCATCGTGCTTAAAACTGCGCCGAGAGGTGAATGAAGATATACCTGCCCAGCGCGTCGTAGGTTCCCGCGAAGGTGTTGCCGTTGCAGTCCGAGGCGGCGGGACCCGTGGAGAGCACCGGGCAGTCCGTACCGATGAAGAGGGGCGGATTCTTGTCGAAGATGTTGTTGACGCCCACCTGCATCCGGATCGACTTGTAGAGCGCCCAATCCGCGGTCATGTCGAGGTAGTTGTACGACGGCACGCTCGCGACGCCCGGCACCACGCCCGCCAGCTGCGGGTTGCTGCTGGTCTCCTGGGAATCGGCCGAGCCGATGTAACGCCATCGCAGCGTGATGTTGAGCGCATCCCACGGCGTCGACCAGGTCGCGTTCAGCACGTGCCGCCACTTGGAATTGGGTGCACCGCAGGTGCCCCCGAAGAGCCCGACGCAGTCGTACGAGGGTCCGCCCGGGAATGGCTGAGTGGCCAGACTGTCCAGATACGTGCCCTCGAGGGAGAACAGCAGCGATCCGAGCGCCGGCAGCGGTTGGCGGTAGCTCCCCTTGGCGTCGACCCCCTTGGTGCTGAGGGACCCGAGTTCTGCGTGGTGTCCGTGACGAAGCCTGCGGTGGTCAGCCACAAGGAGCCCGACCCGAGGGCGCGGTGGATGAGGTTGCAGAACAGCGGATTGTCGGTCGTGGCACAATTTTCGAGGATCGTGTTCTCGCCGATGCCGTTGATGACGTCCTTGATCTTGATGTCGAAGTAGTCGACCGACACGCTCAGGTTCGGCAGCACCCGCGGCTGCAGCACGAAGCCCACCCCGTAGGTGTCGGCCGTCTCGGGCTTGAGGTCGGGGTTACCGCCCGTGAACCCGTTGTACTGGCCGGCCGGGTTCACCGAGATATGGCCATACTGCGTCGCGCTCACGCCCGTGTAGGAGCACTGCGTCGCCGAGAAGGACGGCTTCGTACCCGCGCACGGATCCTCCGTGCCGTCGAGCGAGACCGCCTGCGGGCTGTAAAGCTCCAGGATGTTCGGCGCGCGCACCGCACGCTGGTAGCTGGTGCGGAAGCGGATGTCTTTGACCGGCGCCCACTCCAGTCCCAGCTTGTAGGTGCTGGTGTTGAAGCCCATCGTGTAGGAGGAGTAGCGGTAGCCGGCATCCATCGCGAGCGAGTCCGCGCCGGGCGCATGCTGCAGCAGCGGCAGGTTCATCTCCGTGAACGCCTCGCTCACGTGGAAGTCGCCCGCCACGGGGGTTGCGGGGCCCCCGTCGCCCTCGGCAGCGGCAGCGCCCTGCAGCTCGATGAAGTCCGGGTTGAAGACCGAAGCTTCCGAGCGGTATTCCGCGCCCACGTTGAACTGCATGCCGTCATCGGCCGTCGGCAGCTTCACCCCGTACTTGCCGAGGTCGCCCGTGACCGAGCCCGACACCACGTTCTCGACGACGTTCCCCTGGTCCTCCTGCGGGACGTACAGGGAGGCGAGCTGTGACTGGCTCACCCCACCCGGGTGCCACACGTTCCACGGCACGCACCCGGGAATCGTTCCCGTGTAGGCCGCCACGCACTCAGGCTGGCCGGCGTTCGGGTTCCTCTGTCCGTTCGGCAGCAGCGCAGGTCCGGTGATGACGTTCATCGCGGCGATGACGCCGGGGGTGTAGAGGAAGTTTACGGCATCGTCAGAACCGTCCACCGTGCTGCGCTGTGCGTAGACGTCGTACGTCCAGGCGTCCGCGAAGCCGCCCTTGAGCCCGGTCGTCAGATGGATGGAGTCACTTTGCTGGTTGGTGATACGCGGCAGGCCTTCGACGTTGCGCCGGCCGAGGTAGAACGTGGCGCCGGGATAGCTCGTGCCGTTGACCGTCTCGCCGGTCTGAAAGCCAGCGGCCGCCTGAGAGGCTGCGTTACCGGGTGCGCAGATTACGGAAGCTTCCTGCGCGCTCAGCAGCGGGTCGGCGCACGGCACGAATACGCTGGTGAAGAACGAGCCGCTCCCGGCGATCTGCGCCGACGTGGTGTTGCGCGTCCACATGATGTCCATGTACGCGGTCATGTTCGGGTTGATGTCGTAGTTCAGGAACGTGCCGGCGGTCCAGCGCTCGTTCGGGCGCAGGTAGTAGTTCAGCGCGCCGTAGTTGTAGAGGTCGGCGTTGGTGAACGGCCGGAAGACGCCGGTATTCGGGTCGACGGTGTCATCGAAGAGCGTACCGCTGCCCCCAAGGCCGAGGAACTCGCCATGCCCCGAGGTTCCCGATCCGCCGCAGGCGTAACCGGTGAACGGGTTCCCCGCACCGTTCGCATTGCCGAGGGTACAGGCGCTGTAGTCGTAGCTCGACTCGAGCGTAGCCTCCTGGTTGTCGTAGGTGAGGTACGCGGTCGCATTCCCCTTGTTGTCCGCGAAGTTCGAGCCCATGATGATCGACACGTTCTTGTCGAAGCCTGTGTTGATGCTGCCCGCCGGCAGGGCATCGCCCGCGCCCGTGACGACACTCTGGATCCCGTTGTCGTTGTTGTTGTGCTGGTAGAAGTCATAGATCGCATCGATCTTCACGCCTTCGAAATGCGTGTTGAGGATGAAGTTCACGACACCGGCTACCGCGTCCGCGCCGTACACCGACGATGCGCCGCCGGTGAGCACGTCCACCCGCTCGATGAGGGCGGTCGGAATCTGGTTGATGTCGGCGACGTTGGTGCCGCTGTCGCTGCCCGGCCCGAGGCGCCGGCCGTTGACCAGCACCAGGGTACGATTGGCACCCAGGCCGCGCAGGTCCACGCTCGCCGTGCCGGTTGAGCCGTTGGACACCGTGGAATTCATGCCCGCGAACACCATCGGCAGGTTGTTCAGGACGTCCTCCACGCGCGTCAGACCCGTCGCCTGGATGTCGGTTGCCGAGACGGTCGTGATCGGGCTGATCGCGGTCTCATTCGGAGTCTGAATGCGTGATCCGGTGACCACGACTTCAGCGAGCGGCGCCGCCGCTGCGTTGTCCTGAGCGGGGGCTGTCTGCGCGTAAAGCGCCGGAGCGCCGGCGGCCGCCGTGACGGTCGCGAGCGTGAAACGTATGGCCCGCTGCAAGCTGTGCCTGTTCGCCATGTGTTCTCCCCAAGCCGGACCGCCTCGCCGTTGCCTACCTGACACACCGGCGAGGCTCCCGCGGTGTCGGCGCCCGGGCACCCTGCCCGCGCAACGGCCCGAAGATAGGAGCAACGACGCGCAGCGGGCGGGTATGTGAACGGCTGCGCCGGCACCGTGATGAAGCTGCATTGCCGAGGGATGCCCGGTCGCGGACGGCCTTTGGACGACGTCACCCCGAAGCGGGTACCGGGCTCAGCGCAGTGGCCCGCGACAGCCGGCAGCGCGGAAGATTGGGTACGAAGCAACCCGCCGGCGGGCTATCCTTGCGGCGCAATACCCACAGGGGATTAAGGCAGAGGTAGCACCCGTGCCCTGGATACACCTGACCCGCACGCACTGCCTCCTCGTCGTGGCGGCGCTCAGTCTCTGGGCCGCCACTGCGGCCGGCGGGGAAAAAGATGCGGTGACTCCCATCGCGCCGGGATCTGACTGGCGCAGCGCCGTGCGCACGTTCGCCGAGCAGCACTTGAAGCATCCGGCCTGGGGCGCTTCGCACTCGGCCCGCGACTACGACCTGGCACGTGCACTCGCCGCTGAGGATCACGTGGTGCTCGATGACGATGTCCTGTACGCCGCTGCGTTCCTGCACGACGTTGCCGCCTTTGCTCCCTACGAGAAGCAGGGCGTGGACCACTCAGACCAGGGCGCCGACCTCGTCGCAGGACTCCTCGCGGGCACGGGGTTCCCCGAGTCGAAGATCGCGGCGGTGCGCGCAGCCATACGCACGCACATGTACTACCGGGATCCGGTCGGACCTGAGGCGCTGTACCTGCACGACGCCGACGCGCTCGACTGGCTCGGCGCCATCGGCGTGGCACGTGTCTTCGCTCTGGTCGATCCCAACGGCGGCCGTCCCGACGGGGCCGCCGCCGTGAAGATGCTGCAGGGCTACCTGGCCAAAGTCCCGCCGCGGATCATCTCCCCCGCCGGCCAGGCTCATCGTGCGCAGCGCGTGAAGGAACTCGAGCGCTTCCTCGGGGACCTGAGCGCCGAATCGGACGATTTCCGCTCGCTGTAGCCGCGGGCCTTCAGCGCTCACGCTCGAGGACCACGTGCATCGCCCGCTCGCCGGCCCCGTGCCGCGTGCAGCGGTAGCCGAGCTGTGTGCCATCGAGCCCTGCGAGCAGCTGCTCACCCGAGCCGAGCAAGACCGGGGTGATGGCGAGGTGTATCTCATCGATCAGCCCCTCGCGCAGATACTGGCGGATCGTGGCCACCCCGCCGCCGAGCCGGACGTCGCGGCCGCCGGCCGCCTCTTTGGCGCGCTCCAGCGCCGCGCGGATCCCGTCCGTCACGAAATTGAATGTCGTTCCACCCTGCATGCTGAGCGGGGCGCGGGCGTGATGGGTGAGAACGAACACCGGCGTATGGTACGGCGGACTGTCGCCCCACCACCCCGTCCAGCGCTCATCGGGCCACGCGCCGCGCACCGGACCGAACATGTTGCGGCCCAGGATCCAGGCGCCGATGTTCTCGAAGCCACGCGCGGCAAACCCCTCATCCGTGCCGGTTTCCCCGCCTTCCTTGCCATGTACGCGATGGAAGGTCCGGGTAGCCCATGCCCATTCGTGCAGCCCCGGACCGCCGCGCCCCAGCGGGTTCTCGAGGTCCTGGCCGGGCCCGGCGCCGTAGCCGTCGATGGATATGGAAAAGGACTCGACGCGCAATCTGGTCATGGAGCCTCAACCTCGGGTTCGCACGCGAGCGCGACCCCGCGCCCGACGCCACCACGGCAGCGCGTCTTCGATGACCAGCAGGCTCCCGGCGGCTGCCGCGGGCTGGTAGCCGGGCAGATTCGCCGAGAATGTCGCGCCAGCGCGGGGCCCGCCAGCACCTCGCGCAGACGCTGCACGGCCGGATGATTGATGTTCGACATCCAGGCAGGCGAGGAAGTAGTTCTCCTCGACCAGCGGCACGAAATGCAATCCGAACTGCAGCGCCGCCGCCTCGACGCCGATGCCGGCATCCACCACGCCGCTGGCGACGCACAGCGCGACCGCGACGTGCGTGTGCTCGACATGCTCGAGGTAGCCGGGCAGGCTCGCCGGCGCGACCGAATGCTCGTGCATCAGATGGTCGACGAGCATGCGCGTGCCGGAGCCCGACTGGCGATTCACGAAGCGCAGTCGCTGACGCACCAGGTCCGGAAAGGTCGCGCACGCAGCGGCGCGTGCTCGTTCCGCACCATCAGGCCCTGCATGCGCCGCGAGCAGGCGATGAGCTTGTGCTGCGCCGGGCTTCAGCAGCGGCTTGAGCGCGCGGGAGAACACCGGCGCCGCGCCGCGCAGCGCCGGCACGTGGAACCCGGCGACCAGGCACTCGCGCGCATTCAGGGCACGCAAGGCATCGACGCTGCCCTGGAAACCGAGATCCAGGTGCAGGTTGGCGGCCTCGGCGACGTGCCGCTGCAGTACCGGCAGCGCGAGGTCGTGGCTGGCGCGCACCGTGAGCAGCTGGTGGCGGTCGTCGCGCGCATCGGCCAGCACGCGCGCAAGATCCGCGCGCAGCGCCTCGATATGCGGCTGCATGCGCGTGCGTACGCGCCGCTCCGCCCACAGCAGCTTCAGCGCGAACTGCGTCGGGCGCGCCCGCCGCCCCTGCGACCAGCTGACGAGCGGCTCGCCGAGGATCCGCTCCCACTTGCGCAGCGCGTCCCACACGTAGCGGTAGGAGGTGCCCGAGCGTCTGCGCCGCATGACGGATCGAGCCCCCCTCCGCGACCGCCGCCAGCAGCTCGAAGAGCGGGTTGCCGAGCGCGGCGCCGCGCTGCTCTCCGGGCTCGAAGGCATAGCGCAGGTGCAGCCCGAGGCTCGCCCGGGTCGGCGGCGGCTGCGCGGCGCGCGCCGCCGCGGAGGCTATGGACTCGCCGCGTCTGGGGCTTGGCTACGTCGGTCGGGCTGCACCGGCGCACTGTAGCGCTTTCGCTGCCTGCGCCGCAGCAGCGCTGCCTCACAAGGTCCACGCTCACCGAGGCGAGCACGGTGCGCGGCGCTCCCAGGTGCGCCAATCAGACTGCCGGTATTGGCGCCGCGTCAGGTTGCTCGGCGCGACCGTGGACCAGTAGTGGCGATCGGTGACGTTGTCCACCGCCAGGCGCCAGGTGACGGTTGTGTGCCGATCTTCGAGGTGTAGCGCGCGCCGATGTCGAAGAGGTTGTAGCCGGCAACGAAGAACGAGTTGCGTGTCGTTGCCGGCGCGGTCGCCGGAGAACTGGTAGTCGAAGGTCGCGATCAGGCCCGGCACGCCGGGCAGCGGTACTCGAACAGCACGTTGCCCTTGACCTTGGGCGCGCCGACGTAGATCTTGTCGTTGGTCGTCGACGAGCGGCGTGTCCTCCAGGCGCGCATCGAGCAGCGTCACGCCGCCGTAGAGCGTGAGCCCGCCGACGATCTCGCCGACCGCCGGAGAGCTCCAGGCCCTTGTTGACCTGCTGGCCGCTGATCTTGAAGACGTTGTCGGCAGGATCGATGTTGGCGAACGGCCGCTCGATGCGGAACAGCGCCGCGGTCGAATCGATCGTTCGCAAGCGACGCCTTGTAGCCCAGCTCGTATTCGCTTGCTGCGGTACGGCGGCAGGCTGTCGCCGGCATTCGCCGGCCGTGCCGGCGCCAGGTCGCCGGCCTGCAGGCTGCTCGCATAGGTGACGTACGTCGTCATGTTCGCCGCCGGCTTGAACATGAGGCTGGCGGTCGGGCTCAGGCCGTGATTGGAGTACTCGGTGGTCTGCACGCGCTTGCTGTTGTAGTTGTCGGTGTGGAACCAGTCCTGGCTGACGCCGAGCCGCGTCGACCAGGATCGTTGAAGCGCAGCGTGTCGCCGAGCGTTCAGGCCCTGCTGATAGGCGTCGGAGGAATCGAAATTGGCGAGCACGTCGGGCGGACCGCCGGCCGGCTCCGGAAAGATCATGCGGGTCGGCGATGTTGGCCTTGCCAAGCAGCACGCTTGCCGGCGTCGCCGGCGTGATGCACCGAGAACGAGCGCGACTTGTAGCCCGCGGTGCCGAGCGTCAGGTCATGGCCGAGGCCCCAGGTATCGAAGGTGCCGTTCGAGATAGGCGGCGTCGCTGGTGATGACGAAGCGCGGCGCGAAGCCGTTGGCGAACGAGGAAGTGTAGTCGCCGGCGTTGTTGGTCAGGTTGTTGACCGGCGTATTGATGTTGCGCGAGGCGTCCTGACTGAGGATGCCGGCCACCAGGTGCCAGTCGCGAGGCTGAAGTCCTGCTTGAGGCGCGCGCTCGGCGATGCGGGTGCGCAGGTCGACGCCCGCGTAGGACTGCCCGTAGCCGACGCGCGTCGGATCCGGGCGCCGGCGGCAGGATGATCTTCTCGCTGTAGGTGAACCAGCCCGGATAGCCCTTGTCGTCGAGCGAGTAGTCGCTGTAGTTGAGCTCGAGCACGCCGTGCTCCCAGGGACGCATGTCGATGCCCAGATCGCCGAGCGCGCGGCGTCTGGTGGCTGTGATCGACGTAGCCGTCGCCCGCGCCGTAGAGCGCGTTGAACCGGTAGCTGAAGATGCCGCTGCTGTCGATGCGGCCGCCAAGATCCACCTTGCCGGTGCCGATGCTGTCGCTGTTGTAGCTCGCCGTGAGACTTCGTGCAGGTCGTAGTCGGTCGGCCGCTTGGAGACGAAGTTGAACATGCCGGACGGATTGGCCGGGCCGTACAGCGAGAGGCCGACAGCCGTTCACGACTTCGATCTGCTGGAACTGCTCCATCGCGTTGGCGACGGTGATGAACATCGTCATGCCGTCGAGCGGAGTTCTGGAAGTTGCCGCCCTGCATGCCGCGGGTCTGCGGGCGCAGGATGTCCGGGCCCTGCTGCTCCTGGTAGGCGACCAGCGGCAGGTATTTCGACACATCCTTGAAGTTGACCGCCTGCGAGTTCTCGATCATATCCTGCGTTCAGGACACCGACGGTGTACGGCGTATCCAGCAACGGCGTCGTGCCGAGCGGGCCCGAGCGAGTCGAGCGTCGGGGCGCGGTAGTCTCCTGCAAGGCGTGCCGCGTGATCGCTCACGTGCACGACCCGCTGCGTCGCTGACCCCGGCGCTGGCGGCGCCGCATCGTCGGCGCGTGGCGAGGGCCGTGAAGCCCAGCAGGACAGCAGCGCCGAGCAGCAGACGCGCGGATCGTTCGGTTCATCGGGATTTCTCTTGTTGGAGCACGGCGGGCGGGATCTCCGCTCGCAATCGCGCGCGCAAACTTAGCACGCGCG
Organism: uncultured Gammaproteobacteria bacterium; assembly: GCA_963713175.1. GTDB lineage: Bacteria > Pseudomonadota > Gammaproteobacteria > Steroidobacterales > Steroidobacteraceae > 13-2-20CM-66-19. The sequence goes on from CAVQKW010000007.1 coordinate 169,898, forward strand.
ATTTGCGCTAACGATATGAAGGCACGCGCATACTGCGACATCGTATGGCCGCGGCGACTTATGCGTGAGCTATAATTGTTCGCGCGGCTCTCGCACGCGCCGAGACCCAGCGAGGCTTTACGCCCATCACCCCGCAAATGGCCGAGGCTGACGATCCAGGCCCGGCTCACGCCGATGCCGACCGCAGGCGCGTCCGCTCGGCGCAATGCATCGGCCAGATGCTGCGCGAGGACGTCTACGCCGAGCGCGACAACCCGCCGTTCGACCGCGTCTGCATGGATGGCATCGCGATCGACAGCGTCACGTTCGGCCGCGGCGTGCGGCGCTATGCGCATCGAGGCGACTCGCAGCCGGCCGGCGCCCCGCGCTGCACGCTCGTCGACCCCGAGCACGCCATCGAGGTGATGACCGGGGCGATCCTGCCGCTCGGCACCGACTGCGTGATCCCGCTCGAGGAGTACGACCTCGCCGAGGGCGTGCCGTCATCGCTCAAGGCCGAAGCACAGCGGCGCGCCCTACCGCAACGTGCAGCGGCGCGGCGCGGACAGCCAGCCGGGCGTGCCGATGCTGCGCGCGGGCCTGCGACTCGGCGCGCCGAGATCGCGGTCGCGGCCTCGGCGGGCCTGGCCAGCGTGCAGCGTCGCGCCGCCAGCCGCGCACTGCATGGTCATCTCCACCGGCGACGAACTCATCGAGCCGGGGCAGCCGATTGCCGAGCACCAGGTGCGCCGCTCCAACGCCTACGCGGTGCGTCGCATGCGCTGCGCGCCCACGGCTTCGAGCAGGTCGCAGAACGATCACATCGTCGACGAGCGAGGCGGTCGCTGCGCGCAGCGCCTGGCGCGCCACCTGGCCCGAGCACGACGTGCTGATCCTGAGCGGCGGCGTCTCCAAGGGAAAGTTCGATCTGGTCCCGAAGGTGCTCAAAGCGACTCGGCGTCGAAGAGGTCTTCCATCAGGTGGCGCAGCGACCGGGCATGCCGATGTGGTTCGGCGTCGCGCCCGCGCGGCCAGGCGGTGTTCGGACTGCCGGGCAATCCCGGTCTCGACGCTGATGTGCCTGCGACGCTACGTGCTGCCGGCGATGGCCGCCGCGATGGGCGCGCCGCACATGCAGCGCCGGAGCCGATCGCCCTGGCCGCGCCGGTCAAGTTCGGCCGCCCGTGACCTACTTCCTGCCGGTGGCGGTGACGCTACGACGGCGCGGGCCGGCGCTCGCCGTGCCGCGCCCGCCCAACGGTTCCGGCGACTTCCTCGCGCTGGCCGGCACGCAGGGGTTCGTCGAGCTGCCGCCGCAGGCGGAGACCTTCCCGCAGGGGTTCGTCGCGCAGCTGTATCGCTGGTAGCGGGCCGCGTCAGCGCGCCGCGCGCCGAGGCGGCCGGCGACGGCGGCGAGATCCGCGCGGGTGTTGAGGTTGGCGAATGCCGCGGCGTCCGTCGAAGCGCACGCGCCTGCGCACCGATGCCCTCCAGCATGCGCCAGGTCGGCGGATGCGCGCCGCCCGCGAGCGCCGCGCTCACGTGCGCCAGCGCGCTCACCGGCCACACCGCGCACAGCGGCTGCACGCCGTCGGCGGTCTCGGCCATGGCGGCGCCCGCCCGCTGCCGCGATCAGCCGCGCAAAGAGGTCCTCCGGCAGCAGCGGCGCATCGCACGGGCTCACCGCCAGGGCGCGCGCCCGAGTTCGCGCGCCCATGTGCAGCCCCGCCTTGACGCCCGCGAGCGGGCCGGCCGCATCGCCGGGCGCGTCATGCAGCACTGGCAGTCCTGCGGCGTGCGCGAGCGCTCGGCCTCGGTTCCCGGGCGGGCGTTGACGGCGACCGACCGCGCAGCTGCGCTGCGAGCCGCCGTGCCGCCCACAACAGCAGCGGGCTGCCGTGCAGCAGCGCCGCCGCCTTCTCGCCGCCGAAGCGCACCGAGCGGCCGCCGGCGAGCACCACGCCGGCCGGAGCCGCCGGGGCTGTGGCATGTCGGCATCATGGCACTCCGTGCCGGCTCGTTGGCACCCGCGGCAAGATCGCAGCGCTAATATCACGCCACCGGAGGACCACGATGAACCGCGCGACCCATGACCGTGCATGCCCGCGGTGCAGCGTCGCTCGCTGGTGCGTGCTGGCCTCGGTGGCCAGCGCCGCGCCCGAGACCGTCGAGATCTTTTCCGCCGGGAGCCTGCGCGGCGTCGTGAACGATCTGGCCACCGAGATTGCGCCGGGCGCTGAACATCGAGGTGAAGGCGACCTTCGGCGGCTCGGGGCTGCTGCGCGAGCGCATCGAGAAGGGCGAGACGACCGGACCTCTTCATGTCGGCCGACCTCGGCTCGCCGCGCAAGCTCGAGGCCGCAGGGGCGAACCGTGGTGCCGGTCGTCGCCTTTGCGCGCAACCGCATGTGCATCGTCTCGCGCCGCTCGGCCGGCGTCACCGCAGCCAATCTCATCGACCGGCTGCTCGGCCAAGGGGGTGCGCGTGAAGACCTCGACGCCGGTCGCCGATCCCGCCGGCGACTACGCCTGGGCGATCTTCGATCGCATCGAAGCGCTGCGCCCGGGCGCGGGCGCGGTCCTGAAGGAGAAGGCCCGAGGCGCTCGATGGCCGTGAACGGCGAAGACCGCGAGCCCGGGCCAGCACCCGATCGCGGCGCTCTTCGCAGTCCGAGCCAGATCGACGTCGCGATCACCTACTGCAGCGGCTCGCCTGGACTGGAGAAGGATGCCCCGGAGCTGGCGAGCCTGCCGGTGCCGCGCGAAGCTCGACCCGCACCCGGTCGTACGGCCTGGCGGTGCTGTCGCGAAAAGCCGGCGGCGCTGCGGCTGGCGCTGTTCCTGCTCTCGGAGAAGGGCCAGGCGATCATCGCGAAGGACGGCCTCGTGCCCGCTCAGCGAGCCAACGCCCACCGCCATCCATGAGCGAGCCGCGGGTTCTCGGGATCGGCGGCTGGAGCGGCTCCGGCAAGACCCGCTGCTGATCACGAAGCTGATCCCGCTGCTGACGCAGCGCGGACTGCAGCGTCGCGACGCTGAAGCACGCGCACCATGGCTTCGATGTGGATCAGCCGGGGAAGGATTCCTACGAGCACCGCCAGGCGGGCGCGAGCGAGGTGATCGTCTCCTCCGCGCGGCGCTGGGTGCAGATGCACGAGCTCACGGGCGAGGCGCGAGGCCACGCTCGCCGCAGCTGTTGCGGCGGGTCTCGCCCTGCGACCTGGTGCTGGTGGAGGGATTCAAGACGCAGCGCTCATCCCAAGCTGGAAGTGTTCCGCAAGGCGCTCGGCATGACGCCGCTGCATCTGCGCGACGAGCGCATCGTCGCGGTCGCGGCCGATCAGGCCTTTCCCGGCGCGCGTATCCCGGTCGTGGATCTCAACGACGTCGGCGCGATCGCGGAGCTCGTGCGCGCGCGCGCTGCGCCGCTGCCGGCCGTGCTGGCCGCGCTCGAAACTTCAGCCAAAGGCTCCGCAGAGCGGTGAATCAGCCCTCGACGTCGGCGAGGCGCTCGGCGGAGGCGGACGTCCCGGCCGCCGCCTTGCGGCACCGGCGCGACCCGCGCGGCGCAGAACTTGAACTCGGGGATCTTGCCGGTCGGATCGAGCGCCGGATTGGTCAGCAGGTTGGCGGCGGCTTCCGCGTAGCAGAACGGCATGAACACCATGCCGACCGGCACGTCGCGGTCGGCGCGCACCTTCACCTCGATGGCGCCGCGGCGCGTCTCCAGCCGCATCATGTCACCCGGCTCGAGGTCGAGCCGGCGCAGCTCGCGTGGCGACAGGAAGGCCACCGCCTCGGGCTCGAGCGCATCGAGCACGCCGGCGCGCCGGGTCATCGAGCCGGTGTGCCAGTGCTCCAGCACGCGCCCGGTCGAGAGCACCATGGGGTACTCGCATGTCGGGCACCTCGTCCGGCGGCCGGATGTTGCGCCGGCACGATCTTGCCGCGCTCGTTCGCGGTCGGGAAACCGTCCGTGAAGATGATGTCGTTGCCCGGCTGATCCGGCCCATCGACCGGATAGGTCACCGAGCCCTCGCGCATCACGCGCTCCCAGGTGATGTTCTTGAGCGACGGCATGGTGCTCGCCATCTCGGCGAAGATCTCCGCCGGGCCTGAGTAGTTCCAGTCGAGGCCCATGCGCCGGGCGATCTCCTGGATGATCCACCAGTCCTGGCGCGCATCGCCCGGCGATGCGACCACCGGCCGGGCGATCTGCACGCGCCGGTCGGTGTTGGTGAAGGTGCCGGACTTCTCGGCGAACGCCGAGGCCGGCAGCACCACATCGGCGTGGAACGCGGTCTCGGTGAGGAACAGGTCCTGCACCACCAGGTGCTCGAGCATCGCCAGCGCCTCGCGGGCATGGTTGAGGTCGGGATCGGACATCGCCGGGTTCTCGCCCTCGACGTACATGCCGCGGATCTCGCCGGCATGGACCGCGTTCATGATCTCGACCACCGTCAGGCCCTTCTTCGGGTCGAGCTCCTGGCCCCAGAAGGCCTCGAACAGCTTGCGGACCTCGGCCTTCTCGACCGACTGGTAGTCCGGATAGACCATCGGGATGAGGCCCGCATCGGAGGCGCCCTGCACGTTGTTCTGGCCGCGCAGCGGATGCAGCCCCGTGCCCTTGCGGCCGATCTGGCCGGTGATCAGCGCGAGCGCGATCAGGCAGCGCGCATTGTCGGTGCCGTGCACGTGCTGGCTGATGCCCATGCCCCAGAAGATGATCGAGGCGCGCGAGCGTGGCGTACAGGCGCGCCACCTCGCGCAGCGTCTGGGCGTCGATGCCGCACACGTCGGCCATCCTCTCCGGCGTGAACTCGCCGATGTTGGCCTTCAGCGCCTCGAAGTTCTCGGTGTAGGCGGCGATGTACTGCCTCGTCGTACAGCTTCTCGGTGATGATGACGTTGAGCATCGCGTTCAGCAGCGCCACGTCGGTGCCGGGCTTGAACGAGAGGTGCTTGTAGGCGTGGCGCGACAGCGCCTGGCGGCGCGGGTCGATCACGATCAGCTTGGCGCCCTTCTGCTTGACGGCGTTCTTGATGAAGGTCGCCGCCACCGGGTGGTTCACCGTCGGATTGGCGCCGATGACGATGATCACCTCGGCATCGAGCGCCGCCTCGAACGGCGCCGACACCGCGCCCGAGTTCAGCCCCTCCATCAGCGCCGCCACCGAGGAGGCATGGCACAGGCGCGTGCAGTGATCGACATTGTTCGAGCCGAAGCCGGTGCGCACCAGCTTCTGGAACAGATACGCCTCCTCGTTCGAGCCCTTGGCGGAGCCGAAGCCGGCGAGCGCCTTGCGGCCGTGCTGTGTCGCGGATGCGCCTTCAGTCCCTCGGCCGCGCGATCCAGCGCCTCCTCCCACGTCGCCTCGCGGAAATGCGTCCACGGATTGGCCGGATCGACCTGGTCGTAGGCGTCCTTGGCGACGTGATCGAGGCGGATCAGGGGCTTGGTCAGCCGGTGCGGGTGGTGGATGTAGTCGAAGCCGAACCGGCCCTTGACGCACAGGCGGTTGTGGTTGGCCGGCCCGTCGCGCCCTTCGGCGTAGACGATCTTCTCGTCCTTGACCTTGTAGGTGACCTGGCAGCCGACGCCGCAGTACGGGCACAGCGAATCGACCTCGCGGTCCGGGTAGACGACGCGCGTCTGGTTCTCATCGAGGTAGGCCGCGGGCATCAGCGCGCCGGTCGGGCAGGCCTGCACGCACTCCCCGCAGGCCACGCAGGTCGACTGGCCCATCGGATCGTCGAAGTCGAACACGATCTTGGCGCCATGCGAGCGGTAGGCCATGCCGATCACGTCGTTGACCTGCACCTCGCGGCAGGCGCGCACGCACAGATTGCACTGGATGCAGGCGTTGAGATTGACGCGCATCGCCGGGTGGCTGCTGTCCGGGCTGCCAGCGCTCGGCGGCCGGGAAGCGGCTCGGCTTCACCGTGCACGAAATCGGCCTGGCTCCAGAAATGCGAGGTCGGATCGTGCGAGGTGGCGCGCTCGGGCTGGTCGGCGACCAGCAGCTCCATCACCATGGCGCGCGCCTTGGTGGCGCGCTCGGTGGCGGTCTTGACCTTCATGCCGACGACCGGGCTCGCGCTTGCAGGAGGCGGCCAGCACCCGCTCGCCCTCGATCTCGACCATGCAGGCGCGGCAGTTGCCGTCGGGCCGGTAGCCCGGCGCGGGCTTGTGGCACAGGTGCGGGATGTGCGTGCCGAGGCGCTGCGCGACCGCCCAGATGGTCTCGCCGGGCTGGGCCTCGACCTGCTGGCCGTCGAGCTCGAAGACGATGCCCGGCCTCGCGCTCGGCCGCACCGCGCCTCCGGCGCTGGCGCCGTGTCGAGCCGTTGGCTGGCTGTCGTTCGTGCGATTGATGTCGTTCATGGTACTTCGACCGGTCTTCGCAGCGCCGGCTGCGGCGCGGGAAACAGCTCGGGAAAGAACCGGATCACGCTGGTCAGCGGATTGGACGGCCGCCTGGCCCAGGCCGCAGATGGAGGCGTCGCGCATGCACTGCGACAGCTCGCCGAGCAGCGCGGTGTCCCACACGCCCTGCTCCATCAGCATGCGCGCCTTCTGCGTGCCGACGCGGCACGGCGTGCACTGGCCGCAGGACTCGTCCTCGAAGAAGCGCATGAGGTTGAGCGCCGCGCCGCGCACGTCGTCCTGGTCGGACAGCACGATGACCGCCGCCGAGCCGATGAAGCAGCCGTACTTCTCGAGCGTGCCGAAATCGAGCGGGATGTCGTTCATGGACGCCGGCAGGATGCCGCCCGAGGCGCCGCCCGGGCAGATAGGCGGCGAACGTGTGACCCTCGCTCATGCCGCCGCAGAATTCGTCGATCAGCTCCTGGATGGTGACGCCGGCGGGCGCGAGCTTGACGCCGGGGTCCTTGACGCGGCCGGACACCGAGAAGGAGCGCAGGCCGAAGCGGCCGTTGCGGCCGTGGCTCTTCCACCAGTCCGCGCCGCGCTCGATCAGGTCGCGGACCCAGAAGAGCGTCTCGACATTGTTGATCAGCGTCGGGCGGCCGAACAGGCCGACCTGGAACGGGAACGGCGGCTTGTGGCGCGGCAGGCCGCGCTTGCCCTCGATCGATTCGATGGAGCGAGGACTCCTCGCCGCAGATATAGGCCCCCGCCCCGCGCCGCAGATGCAGCGTCGGGCCGCCCGGCGGGCAGCTTCGCGATCTCGTTGGCGAGGATCTGCCGCGCGATCGGGTACTCGTCGCGGATGTAGATGTAGACGTCCGCGCGCCTCGACCACATGGGCGCCGATCAGCATGCCTTCCAGGAAGCGATGCGGATCGGTGTTGAGGTAGTACTGGTCCTTGAAGGTCCCGGGCTCGCCCTCGTCGCCGTTCACCGCCATGAGCCGCGGGCCCGGCTCGCCGCGCACCGAGCGCCATTTGCGCCCGGTGGGGAAGCCCGCGCCGCCCAGGCCGCGCAGTGCGCCGTCATCGAGCACCTTGAGAACGTCCTCGACGGACAAGGCTCCCGAGCGCAGGCGCTCGAGCGTCTGGTAGCCGCCCGCGGCACGATAGGCGTCGTAGTCGATGTAGTCCGGGACGTGCGGATGCGTGTCGCCGTGGGCCACGGCCGCCTTGACGCTCGCGACGTTCGCGCGCTTGAGGAAGTTATGTCCGACCTCGACCGCCGGCGCGTCATCGCACAGGCCGACGCAGGGCGCGCGCACGACGCGCACGCCCGGCCCCAGCTCCTGCTGCAAAGTGGCGAGCAGCCGCTCGGCGCCAAACATCGCACAGGTCAGGCTGTCGCACACGCGCACGGTGAGTGCTGGAATTGCGCGGCCGCCCTCCTTTACCACGTCGAAGTGGGCATAGAAGGTCGCGGTCTCGAACACCTCCGCAAAGGCGAGCCGCATCTCCTCGGCCAGCGCGGCCAGGTGCGCCGCCGAGATCTGTCCGAAGGTGTCCTGGATGCGGTGCAGGTATTCGATCAGCAGGTCGCGATCGCGCGGCCTGTCCCCGAGCAGGCCTGGATCTCATCGGCGGCGTGCGGATCGACCTGGCGACCCTTCGGCACGAGACGGGCCCGATCACGGCCCCGGCCGGGGTGCTCGAATTTGCGGACCTTGCCTGGATCGCTGGCTGCATCGCTCTTGCTCATCGCTTCAATCGTAGCGGAACGGGGCAGGCATCGGGAAATTCGCACCCCCGCGCGATTCGCCCGTCATGGCACGCGCGCCCCTAAGTGGCTGACGCAGAACACGAATTGCCGTCGAAATACCTCGCTCTACGAGGCTCATAAGAGGTACGAATGGTGAGCTTTCCGACTCCTTAATATGAGACGGCGCACGGCATGCAGATCACAGTTCCCCCCACGACAACCCGCCCGCGCTCCGGGGCGTCGCGTGGTCGTGCGCGATGTGACGTAATTCGAAGAAAAACCCCTGTCGCGACAGTAACTTGCCGGTTGAGGTAGCTGAAGTGACCACCGGCTCGGCAGAGCCGCGCTCAGGAATCGAGCAGAGGGAACCCATGGACATGGCCCGGACACGGAGATCGTTCCTCACCTATGCCAGGCATGCCGCGGGCGCGAATGGCGGGCGACGCGCTGCAATCCTCATCTGCAGCCTGCTAGTCGGCTGCGGCGGCGGGCTCGCACGGGCCGATGCGCCGGCCGAAACCTCCGCCGGTGCGCTCAAGCAGCTCTCCGTCGAGGACCTCATGAACGTCGAAGTGACCTCGGTCGCCAAGGCGCCGCAGAAGCTGCTGCGGGCCGCGGCCTCCATACAGGTGATTACCGCGGACGACATACGCCGCTCCGGCGCCACGACCATACCGGAAGCGCTGCGACTTGCGGATAACCTGGAAGTCGCACAGATCAACTCGCACGACTGGGCGATCAGCGCCCGCGGATTCAACGCCGATCTCGCCAACAAGCTCCTGGTCCTGATCGACGGCCGGGTCGTCTACACGCCGCTGTACGGCGGAGTTCTCTGGGACGTGCAGGACTACCTGCTCGCGGACATCGATCGCATCGAGGTCATCAGCGGGCCGGGCGGCACGCTGTGGGGAGCCAACGCCGTCAACGGCGTCATCAACATCGTCACCAAGAGCGCCGGGGACACGCAGGGGGCCTACGCCTTCGCGGCAGGCGGCAACGAGCTGCGCGAGCAGGAAGGCGCGCGCTACGGCGCGACGCTCGCCCCCGACGTCTACCTGCGCGTGTACGGCAAGTACACCGACTACGGCGACGAGCTCACGAGCACCGGGGCGAACGCCGAGGATGCCTGGCACATGACCCGCGGCGGCTTCCGCATGGATGCGCAGCCGTCGGCCGAGAACGCCTACACGCTGCAGGGCGACCTCTACAACGGCACCGAAGGGGACGGCAGCAACCTCGAGGCGGAGGGCCGCTCCGGCGGCAACGTCCTCGGCCGCTGGACGCACACCGCGTCCGACGGCAGCTCGATGAGTCTGCAGCTCTACTACGACCACACTTATCTTTCGGACCCCGTTGCCGCCAGCCCCGCTGTTCCGCCTTACTACAGCGGCTTTCCGGCGTCGGCGCTCACGGACAACCTCGACGCGTACGATGTGGAATTCCAGCACCACTTCAGGTGGGGGACGCGGCAGACGCTCACCTGGGGGCTCGGCTATCGCCTGACCGATGAAGCCGACTACGATCTCTCGCTGGTGCGCTTCTCGCCCCCGGTCCTCGAGCAGGCGCTCTACAGTGGATTCCTGCAGGATGAGGTCCGGCTCGCGCAGGACGTCTATCTCACCGTCGGCTCGAAGCTCGAGCACAGCGACTACACCGGTTACGAGGTGGAGCCGAGCGCACGCCTGCAATGGAACGTCGACCTCGCGCAACTGCTGTGGGCGGCCGTTTCGCGCGCCGTTCGCACGCCCTCGCGCTACGACCACGACCTGGTGACGCCGACCGGCCTCGAGAACGCGCCGCCGCCCCTTCAGTTCCCCACCAACTATCTGCAGGGCAACCCGGATTTCGTCTCCGAGGTACTGCTTGCTTACGAGGCGGGCTATCGCGCCACGCTCGGGCCGAACCTGGCGCTCTCCCTTTCCACTTTCTACAACGACTACAACGATCTGCGCAGCATCACTCCTACGCCGGCCACGGTGTTCGACCCCTACCCGTATCCGGACATTTTCACGAACAACCTGGAAGGCGATACCTACGGGCTCGAGCTGAGCGGCTCATATCAGCTGCTGGACTGGTGGCGGCTGCATGCCGGCTACGACTTGCTGCGCGAGAACATCCATGTCAGACCCGGGGCCGTCGACGCCGTCGGGGCGGGCAACGAGACCGCAGATCCGCAGCAGCAGGTCGCGCTGCGCTCGAGCATGGACCTGCCCGGCCGGGTGAGCCTCGACGCCGCACTGCGCTGGGTGGACGAGCTGCACATGGACAACGGCCCCACCGCGGGGCCAGTGCTCGGAACCGTCCCGAGCTACTTCGCTCTCGACTCGCGGCTCGGCTGGCAGATCAGCCAGCGGCTCGAGCTGGCCGTCGAGGGCCGCAACCTTCTGCACGCCGAGCACATCGAATACGGATTTCCGTCGCCGAGCCGCGAGGACATCGGGCGCAGCGTGTTCGCAAAGATCACATGGGGCTTCTGAGAATCACCGCCCGCTCGGCGGTGGCGCGCGCGCTGGCGCTGCTGGCGCTCGCGTGCGGCCTCACCGGCGCCGCCGCGCCGGTCTCGGAATATCAGCTCAAGGCGGTGTTCCTCTTCAATTTCGCTCACTTTGTCGAGTGGCCGGCGGCCGCGGCGCCGAGCGATGATCGGCCATTCGTCATCGGCGTGGTGGGCCAGGATCCCTTCGGCCGCGCGCTCGACGACGTGGTGCGCGGGGAGACCGTCAATCACCACCCGCTCGCCGTCGAGCGCTACCCGAGCGCCGCACACATCGGCAACTGCCAGATCCTGTTCATCCCGGCCTCGGAGCTGGCCCATCTGGATGAGGTGCTGGCAGCTCTCAAGGGACGCAGCGTTCTCACGGTGACCGACGCCGAGGGCCCCGCGCCGCGTGGCGTCATCATCGGGCTGGTCAAGCGTGACAACCGGATTCGACTACGCATCGATCTCGAGGCAGCCAGGGCCGGCAACCTGATCATCAGCTCCAAGCTGCTGCGCCCCGCCGAGATCGTGCAGGCAGGGAGCTGAAACACATGTCCGCCCAGGCCCGGCCCATCCGCAGCACTCTCATGACCGTCATCCTGCTCAGCTGCGGGGTGATGATGGCGCTCACCTCCGCGGCGTTCTTCACCTACGAGTATGTGACGTTCCGCCAGCTGACGCTGCGCAACCTCGAGATCCTCGGCAAGGCCATCGCCGCCAACAGTACCGCGGCGCTCGCCTTCGATAACCCCGACGATGCGCGCGAGGCGCTCTCCGCCTTCAAGGCGCAGCCGCACGTCGTGAGCGCCCGGCTGTATCTGAACGACGGCCGGCTGATCGCCTCCTACCCCGACGGCTCTGTCGCCCCGAAGTTCACCGCGCTGTCATCCGCGGAAGGGTACTACTTCGCCGGCAGCTTGCTGCGCGGCGTGCAGCCGGTCGTGCAGGGCACCCAGCGCATGGGCACTCTGTACGTGGAGGCCGACCTGGGCGAGATCTCCGAGCACCTGCAGCTGTTCGTCGTGATCGGCGCGGGGTTTCTCCTGGTGTGCTGCGGCGCCGCCTACCTGATCTCGAGGCGCCTGCAGTGGGTGGTCTCCGGGCCGATCCTGGCGCTCGCCACCACGGCACAGCAGGTGTCCGAGCAGCGCGACTACTCGGTACGGGCGGTGAAGGCGCAGGGCTACGAGTTCGGACTCCTGACCGATGCCTTCAACCACATGCTGACGCGCATCGCGAGCGACCAGTCGAAGCTCCACAGCCAGTTGAGCCGTCTCGACCTGCTGCAGCGGATCACGCGCGCCACCGGCGAGCGTCACGACCTGCAGAGCGTATTTCGCGTGGTGCTCGGCACGCTCGAGGAGGACCTGCCGCTCGATTTCGGTTGCATGTGCCTCTACGAGGCGAGTGACGAGGCGCTGTCGATTGCCGTGCTCGGACCGCGCAGCGGCGCGTCCGCGGTTTCCCTCGGGCTCTGCGAGAACGAGCGGGTGCCGATCGACCAGAACGGACTGTCGCGCTGCGTCGGCGGGGAGCTGGTCTACGAGCCTGACACCCGCGAGATCCGCTTTCCGTTTCCGCAACGCTTCGCCGCCGCGGGCCTGTATGCGCTGGTGGTCGCGCCGCTGCTGGTCGAGAAGCGGGTCTTCGGGGTGCTGGTGGCCGCGCGCCGCACCGCCGACTCCTTCAGCAGCGCCGACTGCGAGTTCCTGCGCCAGCTCAGCGAGCACGTCGCGCTCGCGGCTCACCAGGCGCAGCTCTACGGCGCGCTGCAGCGCGCCTACGACGACCTGCGCCAGACGCAGCAGGCCGTCATGCAGCAGGAGCGCCTGCGCGCCCTGGGCCAGATGGCGAGCGGCATCGCGCACGACATCAACAACGCGATCTCGCCGGTCGCGCTCTACACCGAGTCGCTGCTCGAGCGCGAGCCGAACCTGAGCGAGCGGGCGCGCGGCTACCTCGGCACCATCCAGACTGCCATCGAGGACGTGGCGGAGACCGTGGCGCGCATGCGCGAGTTCTATCGCCCGCGCGAGGCTGAGCTGGTGCTGGCGCGCGTCGGCTGCAACCGCCTGGTGGAGCAGGTCATCGACCTGACGCGCGCCCGCTGGAGCGACATGCCGCAGCAACGCGGCGTGGTCATCCAGCTGCACACCGAGCTCGCCGAGGATCTGCCGGACATCATGGGCTCGGAGGTCGAGATCCGCGACGCCCTCACCAATCTCATCTTCAATGCCGTGGACGCCATGCCCGAGGGCGGCACGCTGACGGTGCGCACGCGCGTGACCGCGAGCCCCCGCCACGGCGCAGCGGAACGCCAGGTGCACGTGGAAGTGACCGACACCGGCATCGGCATGGATGAGGAGACGCGCCGCCGCTGCCTCGAGCCGTTCTTCACCACCAAGGGCGAGCGCGGCACGGGCCTGGGACTCGCGATGGTCTACGGCATGGTACAGCGGCACAGCGCGGAGCTGGAGATCGAGAGCGCGGTAGGCCGCGGCACCACCGTGCGACTCACCTTCGCGATCGCCGATCAGTCGATCATCAGCGCCGCCAGCGGCCCGCGTCCGCAGCAGTCCGCCCCGCGCCTGCGGATCCTGCTGGTCGACGACGACCCGATGCTCATCAAATCGATGCGCGACATCCTCGAGCAGGACGGCCACGTCGTCACCGTGGCGGACGGCGGGCAGAAGGGCATCGATGCCTTCCGCGACGCACTCGCCCATGGCACACCCTTCTCGCTGGTGATCACCGATCTCGGCATGCCCTACGTCGACGGCCGCAAGGTGGCGGAGGCCGTGAAGAACGCCGCGGCACACACGCCGGTCGTGCTCCTGACCGGCTGGGGCAAGCGCCTGCTGGCCGAGAACGACATCCCGGCGCACGTCGACCGCGTGCTGAGCAAGCCACCGCGTCTCGCCGAGGTTCGCACCGCGCTCCTGGAGCTCGGCTCCCCGGCCGCCGCGGCCGCCTCGCGGATGGATTCGGCATGAGCACCGCGGCGCCGGCGCGTCTGCTGATCGTCGATGACGAGGCGGCGCACATGCGCGCGTTGTGCGACACACTCGGGGAAGCCGGCTACCTCACGAGCGGGTTTACCTCCGGACGCGAGGCGGTGGCGGCGCTTCGCGAGCAGTCCTTCGACCTGCTGCTCACCGATCTCATGATGCCGCAGATCGACGGCATCACGCTGGTGCGCGCCTGTCACGAGATCGACCGCGAGCTGGCCTGCATCGTCATGACCGGACACGGCACGATCGGTACCGCGATCGACGCCTTGAAGGCCGGAGCACACGACTACGTGCTCAAGCCCTTCAAGGTCAACACCCTGCTGCCGGCGCTCACCCGCGCGCTGCGCATGCGCCGGCTGCAGCTCGAGAACATCCGCTTGCGCGACTCGGTGTCCATCCACGAGTTGGCGCGGGCCATCAGCCAGGGGCTCGAGCACCACGAGATCGTCGCGCGGACGCTGGCGGCGGCGGCGCGTCAGACCGACGCCGCCGCGGTCTACCTGCTGGTGCCCGGTGGCAACGCCCGCGCCCTGCAGCTCGCCGGCAGTGCGGGCCCTGAAGCTGCGCCGCTCGAATCCGGGGGACTCGCACAGGCGCAGCTGCTCGAGCCGTGGATCGCGCGCTCGCGTGCCGAGCTGGAGGAGCCGGACGGGGATGCGGGTCTGCGCACTCCCTACGCGCATCCGTTCGATTCCCGGATCGCGGTCGCGCTGCCGATCGTCGCCAGCGGAAAGTTCTACGGGGTGCTCGGGTTCACCTCTGCGCGCCCGCAACAGAGCCTCAGTCCCGGGCACCTCAAGGCGCTCGACGTACTGGCGCGCACCGCCGCCACGGCGTTCGCCACCGCTGCGCTGGTCACCGAGTTGCGGCGCGTGAACGAACAGCTCGAGCAGCGCGTGCGCGAGCGAACCCAGGAGCTGGAGATTGCCAACAAGGACCTGGAGTCCTTCTCCTACTCGGTGTCGCATGACCTGCGCGAGCCGCTGCGCGCAGTCGAGGGATTCTGTGAGGTCTTCCGTACCGAGTTCAGCGCCGACGTGCCGGAAGCGGGCCGCAAGGTGCTGGAGCGCGTCTGGTCCGGGGCACGGCGGATGACGCAACTCATCAACGACCTGCTGCACTTCTCGCGTTTCACTCGCGAGCCGCTCAATCGCACGTGCGTACCGATGCGTGAGCTCGTGCTGCAGGTGGTGGAGCGCCTGAAGGAGCAGCTCCCCGGGCGACAGATCGCGGTTACGGTCGCAGAGCTCCCGGACTGCTGCGGGGACCGCTCGCTTATCGAGCAGGTACTGGTCAACCTCCTGTCCAACGCCTTCAAGTTCACGGCCCGTACCGAGGCAGCGCGCGTGGAGGTGGGAACGCTGCGTCAGGGCACCGATAGCGTCTACTACGTGCGCGACAACGGCGTTGGCTTCGACATGCGTTACGCGGACAAGCTGTTCGGCGTCTTCCAGCGCCTGCATTCGCAGGAAGAGTTCCAGGGTACCGGTATCGGGTTATCGATCGTGCACCGGATCATCACGCGGCACGGCGGCCGGGTGTGGGCCGACAGCCGCCCCGGCGAGGGCACGGCGCTGTATTTCAGCCTGCCGGCGCAGGCCGGAACTGCATTCGAAGGCAACGCACATGAGGTCAGCACATTAACACTTGGCAGACTGTGACGCGGATAGCAGGTCCGGGCGGTTGCGGCGGGCTAAATAACCACCGTGTGGCGCGGCGCGCAGCCCCCCGGGGCGGCAACGCGCGTGCAACGGACGCGGAACTCCCGGATGGACACGCCTAGCACCGACAAACCCGATCGCGCCTCGGCACCCGTCGAGCTGCGCGTGCTGCTCGTGGAGGATTCCGAGTCCGACGCGGAGCTCGCGATCTGGCGCCTGAAGCAGGCAGGTTACGACTGCCGCTACCGCTGCGTGGTGACCGAGTTCGAGATGCGCGAGGCGCTGCGCGCCTCGCTTCCCGACCTGATACTTTCCGATTTCAGTCTGCCGGGATTCGACGGCATGTCGGCACTCGCGGTCGCCCGCGACGAGGCACCGCAGATTCCGTTCATCTTCCTGTCCGGGACCATCGGTGAGGAGCGCGCCATCGAGGCGCTCAAGCGCGGCGCGATCGACTACGTACTGAAGAGCAATCCCAAGCGGCTGGTACCGGCGGTGCGGCGCGCCCTGGAGGAGGCGGACCTGCGCCGCTCCAGCCAGCTCGCCGAGCAGCAGGTCGCGCGCCTCACCAGCGTGCTGCAGATGTTGTCGGGAATCAACTCCGCGCTGGTGCGCATCCACAACCGCGACGAGGTCATGACGGAGACCTGCCGCCTGGCGCACCGCGTAGGTGGTTACGCGGTCGCGATGGTGGCGCTGATCAACCCCGAGACACGCATGGCGCGCCCGGTCGGCTGGGCGGGCTACGAAGAATTCCTGGCGGAGCCCGGCCAGGAGTTCCCGGTCGCTGACCACGAAGGCGCAGACACGAGTCTCATGGGGCGGGTGATCCGTACCGGCGAGCCGGTGTTGTGCGAGGACGTCGAACACTCAAGCTACGTGATCGACGGCCGCGAGCAGCTGCTCGCTGCCGGCGTGCGCGCGCTCGCCTGCCTGCCGCTGCGGGTCGATGACACTCCGGTCGGATCTTTCATCTGTGGCAGCCGTGCGAGCGGCTCCATGGGGCAGGACGAGCTCGAGCTGCTCCAGGAGGTCGCGTCCAACCTGTCGTTCGCGCTGCAGTACCTGGACAAGCGCGAGGCGGTGCACTTCCTCTCGTATTTCGAGCCCCTCACCGGTCTTGCCAAGCGCGCACTGTTCTGCGAGCGCCTGAGCCGGCTCCTGACGCGCGGTGCGCAGAGCCTGCCGCAGCTCGCCGTCATGGTGTTCGACATCGATCACCTGAGCGTCATCAACGACTCCTTCGGGCGGCATACCGGCGATCGCCTGCTGCAAAGCGCAGCTGACCGCCTCAAACAGCACTTCCCCGACACCGAGCAGCTCGCGCACCTGGGCGGCGGTACCTTCGTCTGCATGAGCGCGCTGCCCGAGCGCGGCGCGGGGGAAGCCCCCTCCCTGCACGAGGACATCGCGCGGATCTTCGAGCGGCCCTTCGATGTTGACGGGCGCGAGATCACCGCCAAGATCAAGAGCGGTCTCGCCTGCTTTCCACACGACGGCCGCGAGCCGCACGAGCTGGTGCAGAATGCCGAGGCCGCCCTCAAGGCCGCCAAGAGCTCCGGGGAGCGCTACCTGCACCATCGAATCGAGATGAACTCCGAGCTGGCGCGGCGCGTCGGCATGGAGAATCGCCTGCGCGCCGCGCTCGACAGCCAGCAGTTCCTGCTGCACTACCAGCCCAAACTCGAGCTGCGCACCGGACAGATCACGAGCTGTGAGGCCCTGCTGCGCTGGCACGATCCGGAAGGGGGACTCACCTCCCCGGCGGTGTTCCTGCCGCTGCTCGAGTCCGCAGGTCTCATGGGCGCGGCCGGCTCCTGGGTGCTGCGCCAGGCGGCCGCCGACTGTCGCGAATGGCGTCGCAAGGGTCTGCCGCCCATCCGGGTCGCGGTCAACATCTCCCCGCCGGAGCTGCGACGGCGCAACTTCGCTCGCGAGATCCTCGAGCGCGTCGGTGACTTCGCCGGCAGCGCCTGGGGAATCGACATCGAGATCACCGAGGGCGCGCTCGCCGGCGATTCCTCCTCCTGCGTGCATGCATTGCGGCTGCTGCGCGCGGCCGGGGTGCGCATCGCCATCGATGATTTCGGAACCGGGTTCTCCTCACTCGGGCGCCTGTCCGAGCTGCCGATCGACACCCTGAAGATCGATCGGATGTTCATCACCCGCCTGCCGCTGGACCGCAAGAGTTGCACGCTGGTCTCGACCATCATCGGCCTGGCTCATGCGTTCGACATGACCACGGTGGCCGAAGGCGTGGAGAACCAGGCGCAGCTCGACTACCTGCAGCGCGAGGGCTGTGACGAGTCGCAGGGTTACCTGCACAGCCGGCCGGTGCCGAAGGCCGAGCTGGAAGTCCTGCTGACGCGCCCGTCGGCCACCGTCCCCGGCGCGGCCGAGCCGCGCTCGCGCGGTTCCAGGGGCTGACACTGTCGATCCGCGGCCTCCTGCTTCGTCTTGTAGTCGTAGAGACGAGCACGGCAGGAGATCTCCATGAGCCGCTGGTTCGAAGCCGCCCCGATTCGCAGTGACCCGCTCGCCCCGCCCGGCCTGCGCGGCTGGGCGGGGCAGATCGCAACGCTTCTGCGAAGCCTCGGCCCTTATGCGGCCATCGAGCTGCTGCTGCCGGGCGGGTCGCTCCTGGCGCTGCTCCTGTGGCTGTATCGCCGCCACCGCCGCGCCCGCGCAGCCGGCGGCACCTGCATCGCCTCAGTGCGGCAGCTGGGCGAGCAGGGCCGTGAGCGCGTCGAGGTCGAGCGGCTTGACGAGGTGCGAGTCGAAGCCGGCCTCGCGTGAGCGGCGGCGGTCGGAGTCCTGTCCCCATCCCGTCACTGCGATCAGGGTGAGGTTCTTGCCCCAGGGCTGCGCGCGGATCCGGCGCGCCACCTCGTAACCGTCCAGGAGCGGCATGCCGACGTCCAGCAGCGCGACGTCGGGCTGGTGCTCCTCGGCCCGCTCGAGCGCGAGGCTGCCGTTGCTGGCGCTGAACACCACGTGACCGCCGAGCTGCAGCACCCGCGCCAGGCTCTCGAGCGCATCCACGTTGTCGTCCGCGATCAGGATGCGGCGCGGAACGCCCGACACCAGGTTCGGTTCGGCGGCCTGCCGGCCGGCGTCGGCGCAGAGCTGCGGCGCGAGCAGCAGCGGCAGGCGAATCACGAACTCGCTCCCCTGACTGCTGCCGGCGCTGTGCGCGGTGACACTGCCGCCGTGCATCTCGACCAGACGCCGTACCAGCGCGAGCCCGATCCCGAGCCCGCTTTGCGCATGGTCGGAGCGGCGGTCGAGCTGGGCGAACAGGTTGAAGATCATCGGCAGGCGTTCGGAGGGAATGCCGATGCCGTTGTCGCGCACCCGTATCTCGACATCGGTTCCGTTGCGCGCGGCGGCGAGACTGATGGCGCCGCCGCGATTGGTGTACTTGGCGGCGTTGCCCAGCACGTTGCTGAGCGCCTGCACCAGCCGAACGGGGTCGGCGTCGATCTTCAGGACTTCCTCGGGAACCGCGACGGCGAGCGCATGGCCGCGTTCCTGCATCAGCGGATCGACGGTCTCGACCGCGCGCGCGATGAGTGTCGTGAGCTCGACCGGCTCGCGGGCGAGGGTGATCTTGCCGCTCGTGATCCGCGACACGTCGAGCAGATCGTCCACCAGGCGCGTCAGGTAGCGCGCCTGACGCTCGATCACTTCGCGGGCCCAGCTCACCTGCGCCCTCGGAGGGCTGCAGGCGCATGAGCTGTACGGCGTTGAGGATCGGCGCCAGCGGGTTGCGCAGCTCGTGCGCCAGCATCGCCAGGAACTCGTCCTTGTGGCGATCGGCCTCCTTGAGCGCCTGTTCCACCCGCGCCCGCTCCGCGACTTCGCCGTGCAGGCTGCGGTTGGCGCGCTCCAGCTCTTCGTTGGCGTGCTGGAGCGTGACGTTGAGCGCCTGCAGCTCGCGGCGTATTCTCCGCCTGCAGCGTCGCGTTGGCGGCGGCCGAGCCGCTCGGTTGGCCTGCTGCAGCTCGCGGCGCTTGCAGTACAGCTCGACCAGCACCGCGACCTTGCTGCGCAGGATCTCCGGCACCACCGGGATGGAAACGTAGTCGACCGCGCCGACCTTGTAGCCCTTGAGGCGGTCGAGCTCGCTGACGTGCACGCCGGTGACGAAGATGATCGGTGTCTTCTCGAAGCGCGGGTGATCGTGAATCAGCCGCGCCGCCTCGAAGCCGTCCATGTCCGGCATGCTCACATCCAGCAGCACGACGGCGAACTCCGCCCCCATGAGCTTCTCGAGCGCTTCGACGCCGGAGCGGGCCCAGACGAGGTTCTGCCCGAGCTCGCTCAGCATCGACTCGTAGGTGAGCAGCCGAGCCGGCTGGTCGTCGACCAGCAGGATGTTTACCTTGTCGCCAACACCCATGGTGCCACGGGATCCAGCCTCCAAGACCGGCAATGTTAACGGTGCAGCCACATGCGCACCAGCGACAGCAGCTGGTCGGTATTCACGGGCTTGGCGACGTAGTCCGATGCGCCCGCCTCGAGACACTTCTCGCGGTCGCCCTTCATGGCCTTGGCGGTGAGCGCGATGATCGGCAGCGTGCCGGAACTGCGGCTTGCTGCGGATCCGCCGCATGGTCTCGTAGCCGTCCATCTCCGGCATCATGACGTCCATCAGCACCAGCGACAGATCATCGGTGCTGTCGACCAGCTTGATCGCCTCCTGCCCGTTGGTCGCGGTGATCACCTGCATGCTGTGCCGCTCGAGCAGGCTGTTGAGCGCGAAGATATTGCGGATGTCGTCGTCGACCACCAGCACCTTGCGGCCGTTCAGCGGCTCGTCGCTCTCGTGCAGGTGTCTCGATCATCTGCTGCTTGGACGGCGGCAGGTCGGCGATCACCCGGTGCAGGAACAGCGCCGTCTCATCCAGCAGCCGCTCCGGCGAGCGCACGCCCTTGAGCACGATGCTCTTGGCGCTCTTGCGCAGCTCCGCCTCCTCGGTCTCGGTCAGCTCCCGGCCGGTGAACACGACGATCGGCGTGCTCGCGCAGCTGCTCGTCCTGCTGGATCTGCGGCGAGCAGCTCGAAGCCGGACATGTCCGGCAGGCGCAGGTCGAGCACCACGCAGTCGAACGCCGCCGGCGCGCAGCGCGGCGAGCGCCGCGGCCCCGGTGCCAACGGCAGTGATCTCGACGTCGCTGTGCCCGAGCAGCTCACGCGATGCTCAACTGCTCGGCGGGCTCGTCCTCGACCACCAGCAGGCGCCGCACGCGCGCCGCGGTGAAGCTCTTGAGGCGATCGAGCGCGGCCTCCAGGCCATCGGTCGTCACCGGTCTTGTTGATGAACGAGAACGCGCCGCGCTCCAGGCCGTACTGGCGCTCCTCCTCGACGGTCAGGATCTGCACCGGGATGTGGCGCGTCTCCGGGTTGCGCTTGAGCTGATTGAGCACCGTCCAGCCCAGCATGTCGGGCAGGAACACGTCGAGCGAGACGGCCGTCGGCCGGTGCTTGCGCGCCAGCGCCAGCGCATCCGCGCCGGTCCTGCGCGAGCAGCACCTTGAAGCCGCGCTCGCGCGCCAGGTCCAGCAGCACGCGCGCGTAGTGCGGATCGTCCTCGACGATCAGCAGCACCGCATCGCCGGGCTGCGATGCTCGCGCGGTCGTCGAGGATCTCCTCCGGACGCACCGCCGGCAGGACCACCGGCTGGTAGGCACTGGCGGCCGAGCCGGTCGCGGCAGCGCCCGGCGGTGCCACGGTTGTAGGCCGGAGCCGAGGTAGTTGAGCGGCAGGTAGAGCGTGAAGGTGCTGCCGCTACCGGAAACACTGCTCAGCCGTATCTCGCCGCCCAGAAGGTGCGCGAGCTCGCGGCTGATGGCGAGCCCGAGGCCCGTGCCGCCGTACTTGCGCGCGGTGCCCGCGTCGGCCTGCTGGAAGGCCTCGAAGATGATCTTCTGCTTCTCCGGCGGGATGCCGATGCCGGTGTCGCTCACCGAGAACTCCACCACCGAGGGCGCCTGGCTCAGGACCGGGTGATCGGCGCTCCATCCCCCGGTCGCAACCTGCGCGTGCAGCCGCACGCCGCCGCGCTCGGTGAACTTGAAGGCGTTGGACAGCAGGTTCTTCAGCACCTGCAGCAGGCGTTTCGAGTCGGTGGTGATCGAACGGCCGAGGCGCGCGTCGAAAGCCGCCGTGAAGGACAGCTTGCGCGCGTCCGCCTCGTGGCGGAAGTTGCGCTCGATGGTCTCGCGCAGGTGCGTGAACAGGAGCTCCTCGCACTCGACCGTGACCGTGCCGGACTCGATCTTGGACAGGTCGAGGATGTCGCTGATCAGGTTGAGCAGGTCGGTGCCGGCGCCGTGGATCGTGTTGGCGAACTCGACCTGGCGCCCCGACAGGTTGCCGTCGGCGTTCTCGGCGAGCTGCTGGCCGAGGATCAGGATGCTGTTGAGCGGCGTGCGCAGCTCGTGCGACATGTTGGCGAGGAACTCGGACTTGTAGCGCGAGGTGAGCGCCAGCTCCGCCGCCTTGTCCTCGAGCGCGCGGCGCGCGAGCTCGATCTCCTGGTTCTTGCGCTCGACCTCGGCGTTCTGCTCGGCCAGGAGCTTGGCCTTGTTGGCGAGCTCCTCGTTGGTCTGCTGCAGCTCGGTCTGCTGCGTCTGCAGCTCGGCGGCCAGCTGCTGCGACTGCATCAGCAGGCCCTCGGTACGCATCGTCGCCTCGATGGTGTTGAGCACCACGCCGACGATGCTGCCGGTCAGCTGCTCGAGGAACGCCAGGTGCGAGGCGGTGAACTCCCCGAGCGAGGCCAGCTCGAGCACCGCCTTCACCTGGCCCTCGTACAGCACCGGCAGCACGATGACGCTGCGCGGCCGCGCGCTGAACAGCCCGCCGCGCACCTGCACGGAATCTGCCGGAATGTCGGTCAGGAGCAGGCGCTGCCGGTCCGCGGCCGCCTGGCCGATCAGCCCTTCGCCGAGGCGGAAGCGCCGCGGCTCGCGGTCCTTGTGCGCCTCATCGGCGTAGCTGGCGAGCTCCTTGAGGCAGGCCGCATCGCCCGAGGTGTCCATGACGTACACCATGCCCTGCTGCGCGTTGACCAGCGGCGCGAGCTCCGACAGCAGCATCTTGCCGACCGTGACCAGGTCGCGCTGTCCCTGCATCATGCGGCTGAACTTCGCCAGGTTGGTCTTCAGCCAGTCCTGCTCCGTGTTGCGCTCGGTCGTAGCGCGCAGGTTGCCGATCATCGCGTTGATGTTGTCCTTGAGCTCCGACACTTCACCGCGCGCCTCTACCTGGATCGAGCGCGTCAGGTCGCCCTTGGTCACCGCGGTGGCAACCTCGGCGATGGCGCGCACCTGATTGGTGAGGTTGGCCGCGAGCAGGTTGACGTTGGCGGTAAGGTCCTTCCAGGTTCCGGCGGCGCCCGGCACGTGCGCCTGACCGCCGAGGCGTCCCTCGACGCCCACTTCGCGCGCCACGCTCGTGACCTGGTCGGCGAAGATCGCCAGCGTATCGGTCATGCTGTTGATGGTGTCCGCGAGCGCGTTGACCTCGCCCTTGGACTCGACCGTGAGGCGCTGGCGCAGGTCGCCGTCGGCGACCGCGGTCACCACCTTCACGATGCCGCGCACCTGGCTCGTGAGGTTGTTCGCCATCACGTTGACGTTGTCGGTGAGGTCCTTCCAGGTGCCGGCGACGCCGGGCACCAGCGCCTGGCCGCCGAGCTTGCCCTCGGTGCCGACCTCGCGCGCGAGGCGCGTTACCTCGGCCGCGAAGCCGTTGAGCTGGTCGACCATCGTGTTGATGGTTTCCTTCAGCTGCAGGATCTCGCCCCTCACGTCCACGGTGATCTTGCGCGACAGGTCGCCGCGCGCGATGGCGGTGGACACTTCCGCGATGTTGCGCACCTGGCCGGTGAGGTTGCGCGCCATGGAGTTCACGTTGTCGGTGAGGTCCTTCCAGGTGCCGCCGACGCCGGGCACGATCGCCTGGCCGCCGAGCTTGCCCTCGGTGCCGACCTCGCGCGCGACGCGCGTCACTTCGGCGGCGAAGCTGTTGAGCTGGTCGACCATCGTGTTGACGGTCTCCTTCAGCTGCAGGATCTCGCCGCGCACGTCCACCGTGATCTTGCGCGACAGGTCGCCGCGCGCGATGGCGGTCGCGACCTCGGCGATGTTGCGTACCTGGCCGGTCAGGTTGCTCGCCATCGAGTTGACCTTGTCGGTGAGGTCCTTCCACACTCCGCTCACGTCCTTGACGTCGGCCTGCCCGCCGAGTTTTCCTTCGGTGCCGACCTCGCGCGCCACCCGGGTCACTTCCGCCGCGAACGCGTTCAGCTGGTCGACCATGGTGTTGATGGTCTCCTTCAGCTGCAGGATCTCGCCGCGCACGTCCACGGTGATCTTGCGCGACAGGTCGCCGCGCGCGATGGCGGTGGCGACCTCGGCGATGTTGCGCACCTGCGCGGTGAGGTTGCTGGCCATGGAGTTGACGTTGTCGGTGAGATCCTTCCACACCCCGCTGACACCCTTGACCTCGGCCTGGCCGCCGAGCTTGCCCTCGGTACCGACCTCGCGCGCCACGCGGGTCACTTCCGCCGCGAACGCGTTCAGCTGGTCGACCATCGTGTTGATGGACTCCTTCAGCTGCAGGATCTCGCCCTGCACGTCGGCGGTGATCTTGCGCGACAGGTCGCCGCGCGCGATCGCGGTGGCGACTTCGGCGATGTTGCGCACCTGGCCGGTGAGGTTGCCGGCCATGGAGTTGACGTTGTCGGTGAGGTCCTTCCAGGTGCCGCCGACGCCGGGCACGACCGCCTGGCCGCCGAGCTTGCCCTCGGTGCCGACCTCGCGCGCCACGCGCGTCACTTCGGACGCGAACGAGCGCAGCTGGTCGACCATGGTGTTGATGGTTTCCTTCAGCTGCAGGATCTCGCCGCGCACGTCCACCGTGATCTTGCGCGACAGGTCGCCGTTGGCGATCGCGGTGGTGACCTCGGCGATGTTGCGCACCTGGCCGGTGAGGTTGCCCGCCATGGAGTTGACGTTGTCGGTGAGGTCCTTCCAGGTGCCGGCCACGCCCGGCACCGCGGCCTGGCCGCCGAGCTTGCCCTCGGTGCCGACCTCGCGCGCCACGCGCGTCACTTCGGCGGCGAAGCTGTTGAGCTGATCGACCATCGTGTTGATGGTGTTCTTGAGCTCGAGAATCTCGCCCTTCACGTCGACGGTGATCTTGCGCGACAGGTCGCCGCGCGCTACCGCGGTGGTCACCTCGGCGATGTTGCGCACCTGACCGGTCAGGTTGGTCGCCATCGCGTTGACCGAGTCGGTAAGGTCCTTCCAGGTACCGGCGACGCCCGAGCACGATCGCCTGACCGCCGAGCTTGCCCTCGGTGCCGACTTCGCGCGCCACGCGCGTCACCTCGGAGGCGAACGAGCGCAGCTGGTCCACCATCGTATTGATGGCTTCCTTCAGCTGCAGGATCTCCCCGCGCACGTCCACCGTGATCTTGCGCGACAGGTCGCCGTTGGCGACCGCGATGGTCACCTCGGAGATGTTGCGCACCTGGCCGGTGAGGTTGCTGGCCATGGAGTTGACGCTGTCGGTGAGGTCCTTCCAGGTGCCGGCGACGCCGGGCACCGCGGCCTGGCCGCCGAGCTTGCCCTCGGTGCCGACCTCGCGCGCCACGCGCGTCACCTCGGAGGTGAAGGCGCTCATCTGCTCGATCATCGTGTTGACGATGGTGGCGGAACGCAGGAACTCGCCCTTGAGCGGCCGGCCGTCGACCTCCAGGCTCATGGTCTGCTGCAGGTCGCCCTTGGCGACGGCGGAGATGGTGCGCGTGACCTCGGTCGTCGGCCACAGCAGGTCATCGATGAGCGTATTGACCGAGCCTTCCATCGCACCCCAGGCGCCCGAGCGGCGGTCGCTCGAGACGCGGTGGCGCGTCTTGCCGTCCTTGCCGACGATCTGGCCGGCGCGCTCGAGCTCGCGCGCCAGCGCTGGTTGGACGTGACGATCTCGTTGAAGGTGTCGGCGATCTTGCCGGCGAGCCCGGTCTGATCGCCCGCGCAGGCGCACGGAGAAATCGCCGTCGCGCACCGCCTGCAGCGCGCGCAGGAGCTTGCGCTGCTCGAGGCTCGCCTCCGTGAGTGCGTCCCGCCCGTTCACCTTGCGGGCCCGGCGCTCGCCTGCCTGTACGTGCGTCCCCGAACTCCCCATCAGGATCCCCCCCGCGAACGGCCCTACCGGTAGCGAAATCATCTGACAGTACTGTAGCGGGCCGGCGGCTCGCTGTCGGCGGAACACCGTCATCGATTGTAGGATATGGACTACACAACGCGATCTTATGTCCGGGGACGTTTTTCCAGCAGAAACGGCCGATTTTACCAAGCCACAGCGTGAGCTCAGCCTTTTGGCGTAGGAGCATGCCTACAGCGGATGTGGTAATCGGCGTACGCTGTCGGGGTTATGAACCCGTTAGTGTGAGCGCCGGCGAATTCCGGGGCGGGGAAGCCGGAGGGAGGCCTGATGGCGAGTGTACTCATTGCGGACGATCACGCCATGATCCGGGCCGGGTTGCGCCACTACCTGGAGCAGGATCGGTCGATTGAACAATCGCCGAGACCGCGACCGGCGCGGAAACGCTGCAGCAGCTGCGCGACGGCCGTTGGGATCTGGTAATCCTCGATATCAACATGCCGGACCGCAGCGGCATCGACATCCTGCGACACATTCGCTCGGGGTATCCGGACACCCGGGTGCTGGTGATCAGCGGCTTTTCCGAGAAGCAGTACGCCATCAACGTGCTGCGCGCCGGCGCTGCCGGCTACCTCGCCAAGGACCAGGCGCCCGAGGAATTCATGCGTGCGGTGCACACCGTGCTGGCGGGGCGGCGCTTCGTAAGCGCCACCTTGAGCGAAATGCTCGTCAGCGCGCTCGATGAGCCGACCGATCAGCCGCTGCACGCGTCACTCTCGCAGCGCGAGTTCCAGATCCTGTGCAAGCTGGCGGTCGGACGCAGCGTGTCGGAGATCGCCCAGGAGCTGTTCATCAGCGTCAAGACCGTGAGCACCTACCGCGCGCGCGTCCTCGAGAAGATGAACCTCGACACCAACGCCGACCTGACGACGTATGCGCTGCGCAACGGGCTGGTGCAGTAGCCTCAGGCAGCCCCCTTGCGCAGCACCCGCGCGAGGGGCAGGCGCACCTCGATGCGCGTGCCGCCGCCTGCGGGTTGTTGCAGGTGCCATTCACCCCCGAGTGCTTCAGCCCGGTGGCGCATCGCCGCGAGGCCCCCGCGCGCGCCGGCGCTCTTGAGCCGGCCCGCGGCCAACCCCTCTCCGTCGTCGCGCACCGTGACGATGAGCCAGCTCGATTGCACCGCGAGGCACACCTCGAGCTCCCGGGCCCGGGCATGGCGAACGACGTTATCGAGCGCCTGCTCGACGATGCGGAAGATAGCGATGGCGGCGTGCGGGGCGAAGTCGGGCGCGGGCGTAGGGTAGCGTTCCAGGCAGCGCAGCCCGGCGCGCGCGCGGCAGTCTGCGATCCGCCAGTTGAGCGCCGCCTCGAGGCCGAGGTTATCCAGCAGCGCCGGACGCAGGCCCTCCTCCAAGCGGCGCATGATGTCCACCGCCCCCGCGAGCCTCTCCTGCACCTGCTTGCAGCGCGAGCGCAGCGCGGGGTCGCTCGCACTGAGCTGCTCCTCGAGCCAGGATGCCTCCATCCGCGCGCCGATCAGGAGCCCGCCGAGCTCATCGTGCAGGGCGCGTGCCAGCGCCGTGCGCTCCTGCTCGGCGGTGGATTGCAGGTAGCTGCACAGCCCGGCCAGCTCGGCGGCGCGGTCCGAGGCGCGCGACGGCTCCCGCACCCCCGAAGGGGGCGCGGGTCTGCGCCGCTTACCGGCCATCGCGCCCGGTCACTGCCACGAACATGCCTGCACGGCGGCATCATACCGTGGCCCCGGCGGCCAGCACCGCCTGTAAGACACGCCCTACCCGAGCGGCGGACTTAAGCCGACCTTGCATAGCGGCCCCGGCCTGCAACGCAGCCTGCACCGCGTCCTTATGCTCACGGCTCTTTACGGGTCATCAGGTGCCGGGCAGGAGCAGAACCGTGTTGGATGCCTCACTCGCGGCTCGGTCAGCACCACGGGGTGCCGTCCGCGCGCGCAACACCGAGATCGCCAGCCAGCTGCGCGCCGCGGTCCTCTACGACGACGACGTGCGCGTGACCCGCCTGCTGTCGCAGCTGCTGCAAGCGCACGGGCTGCCGGACGGCCAGCGGGTGTCCGTACAGCTCAAGGCGCTGCTGAACGTCATGAATTCGCTGCGTTCGGCGGCATCGAGCGACGACCTCACGGGTCTCTACAACCGACACACCTTCCTGCAGGTCAGCACACGGCTGCTCGCGGTCGCAGCGCGCTACCGACAGAGCGCCCATCTGGTCTATCTCAACGTCGAGGGTCCCTGGCAGGCGAGGAAGGCGGGAGAGGCGGCGCACGATGTCGTGTTGCGCCACACCGGCAGACTCCTGCGCGACCTGTTCCCCGACTATGGGGTTTACGAGATCCTCGGCCGTATCGGGCCCGGACAGTTCGCGGCGCTGACGCTGCGCGAGGACTACGAGGCGCGCCTCGCGCTGCTGCTGCGCTCCTTCGGACCGCGTCCGGCGAGCCATGATTCCCCCGACCTGCCGTTGCGGGCGGGGATTGCGCACTTCAATCCCCAGCGGCCCGTGGCCATCGACGAACTGCTCGCCGATGCCCGCGAGGACCTGCGGGTGAGGAGCGATGTCGATCAAGCGTCCCCCGGGCAAGACCCCCCCGCCCGGGTATGACGTGTTGTAAACAGTCTCGGGGGCGGCGGTTACGGTATCTCCCGCAGGATGCACTGACCTTCGCAGACCCCCGCAAGGGTCAACCACGGACGAGGCAAGTGACTCGGGTCGCGTATTGCGACTGACGAGATTTGCCCCCCGCCTCCGAGACTGTTTCTTTTTTTTCTGAAAGTGAGTCAGCGCGTCGCGGCGCCCTGCAGCAGCAGGTGCAGCGCCATCGGGCCGGCCATCTTGTCCAGGCAGTCGTCAAACCCCGCCTCGCGCGAGAGTCTGCGCGTCGTGGCATCCAGCGTCATGCCGCTCAGCATGATGAGGCGCATCGAGCCGCCAACGCGCGCCTTCAGCGCCTCAGCCAGACGGTAGCCGTTCATCCGCGGCAGATGAATGTCGATGAGGGCGACGTTGGGCGGATCACCGTCCAGGGTGCGCAGCGCCTGCTCCGCATCGACCGCTTCTGTCACGGTGTAGCCGAGCGTGACGAGCGGCTCGCGGTAGGCCTTACGCACTTCGGCGCTGTCGTCGACGATGATGATGCGCATGCCGCAGGCGCCGGCCGCATGAGTATGGGCGGGGCTCACGGGGGGGGCGGTTGCGGGAGCTGCTGCGTCCCCATCTTGCGCCGCTGCCGCCGCAAAGCTCGCCACCAGCTCGCACTCCCCGGGGCCCGCGCTGTCGACGCAGAGGCCCCCGCCCTGCGCCGCGAGCAGCTGCCGCGCGGTACGCAACGCCATGCGCGCGGCTGAACTGGCGCGAAAGCCGGCGAACCAGTTCTCCCCCGCGCTGCTGCCAGGATGCATGCGCAGACGGATGCGAATCTGCGGCGCCGGCTCCCCGAGCTCGCGCACTTCGAGCAGGCTCCCCTGAGCCGAAGCCGCTGCCGCGTGCTGCAGCAGCGCCGTCGCCACCTCGATCGAGCGCTGCACATCGGCGCTCACCGCCGCATCGTGGCCGCCGCGCAGAAAGGCGCAGCGCGCCGCGACCCGTTCGGGGAGCCCCGCCCGCGCAAACTCGAGAATGTCGCGCAGGTTGCAGCGGCGCACCTCGAGCACCGGGCTGCCGCGCTCGCATTCCTCGGCGAAGATGAAGGCGTCGACGGTTGCGAGCGCACGTTGCAGCGCCCGCTCCACCTCATCGGCAGTGCGCCGGCCGGCCTCGGGAGCGAACTTCTGCAGCCGCAGCGCATCCAGCGATGCGGTGACGGGGCTCAACGCATCGCGCAGCTCGTGCGCAAGGTCACGCAACAGCGCCCGGTTGAGGGGCTCGTGGCTCGCGCCTGACTCGGGTGGCGCCATGATATGAAGGCTCCTGCGAGGCATTCTGCACCAGATTCAGCGCATCGCAACAGTCGCATACGTAGGAGCCAGCCTACAGCATGAAATCAGGGGGCGGCGGCGGGAGTCGCGGGCTCCTCCCCCTTCAGGTACTTCGCCAGCCAGGCATGCACTTCCTGATAGAAGTGGCGGCTGTCCTCGGGCTTCAGGATCCAATGCCAGGCGTCCGGCCAGACCAGCAGCCGGCTCGGCACGTGCATCCGTTGCAGCGCGCTCCAGTTCTCCAGCGTGTTGTTGATCGGCACGCGAAAGTCGCGCTCGCCGATGCTGAGCAGCATCGGGGTCTTCCAGTTCGCCGCGTAGGTGAGGGGGCTCTGATCGCGCCAGACCGGGTTGCCTTCCCACGGCGGGCCGCCATTGGTCACTTCGCGGCCGTAGATGCCGTCGCTGGTGCCCCACTGGCTCGTCAGGTCGACCTCGCCCGCGTGGCTGACGAGGCACTTGTAGCGCGTGGTGGTCGCTTCGAGCCAGTTGGCAAGGTGCCCGCCGTAGCTGGCGCCTGCGGCGCACATGCCGCGTTCCATCGATGAACGGCATAGCGCTTGATCGCCTCATCGACCGCCTGGTTGATTTCATCACCCGGGGTCTTCAGCGGGTCGAGCTTGATCGCTTGCGCGAATTTCTCGCCGAAGCCGGTCGACCCGGTGTAGTCGGTCATCAGGATCACGTAGCCGGGCGCGGCCAGCAGGTGATAGTTCCAGCGCAGCCCGATCTGATCTGGGTTGTTGCTGGCCGCGCCGCCATGGATCAACACCAGCAACGGATACTTCTTGCGCCGGCATCGAAGCGCCGGCGGCAGCACGATCATATTGTGGATGTTGCGGCCCTTGGCGCTGGTGAAATAGAAATGCTGCGGCGGCTCGCCAGTCGATGGCCGCCGCCGCCGCGGTATTGACGTGGGTGAGATTGGCATGCCTGCGCGGCGCGCGGGTCGATGCGCACGATCTCGGTCGGACTGACCGAGCTGCCGTAGCCGCCGATCAGCACGGGCTTCGCGGCCTTTTGCGCGATCTCCAGAGCCGTGTAGCCGCCCGTGCGCCGGCTCGATGACCGCAGCGGCTTCCCGCCGGCCGCGGCCACTCGATAGAGATTTTCCTTGCCCGCTTCCGGCACCAGCAGATAGACAGCTTCGCTGTCGGGGGTCAGTGCATAGCGCGCCGAGTTCCCGGTCGAAATCGCGCGTAACCAGACGCGGCTCGCCGCCCGCCGGCCATGCGATCTTGTAAAGCCGCGGCAGATGATAGACCTCCTCATCCTGCGGCTCGTACTTGAAGAAGAGCGACTTGCCGTCGGGGCTGAATCCGGCCTCGCGGTATATCCCCGGCGCCGGGCTCAGCGACGCGCGGCTCGCCGCCCTCGCGCGGCCATCCGGTACAGGTGATAGCCCACATGCGCGAACGCGGCGTTCCAGCGCTCGGTGGTCGCCGTGAACACAATCTCCCGGCCGTCGGGACTCCAGATCGGCGCAAGTGTGACGCTGGCGTCGGTTTCGGTGACCCGGAGAATCCCGGCGTGCGCGCAAGGGCGGTGCTCGAAAGGATGTCCTGCGCGCTCGCGCCCGGCTCGATCGACTGCACCATGAGCGTCGGCTGCCGATCGTCCAGCCATTGGTTCCAATACCGGATCGGGAAGTGCTCGTAGGCGCGCACATTATATTTGCGCGCTTTGCGCTCCGCGGCGATCTTCTTGTTGGCCTCGTCGTCCAGCGCGTTCGGATAGACCAAGGACTCGAACAGGATCGCCTTGCCGTCCGGCCGCCATTTCGGGCTGACGGCGCCGGTGGAGAGATTGGTCAGCCGGCGCGCTTCGCCACCCGCCGGCGAGATTGAGAATGTAGATCTGCTCGACTTCGTCGGCCTCGCGCTTGGTCGTGAAGGCGATGCGCTGACTGTCGGGCGACCACGCGACACCGCCTTCGGCGGCGCTTGGTGTTGGTAATGCGGCGCGGCGGCTTGCGGCCGTCGGCCGGCACGCAGCCACAGATCGCTCACTGCTTTGTCCGGTCTCGTAGGAGGGCTCGAGTACCGAGTAGACCACCCACTTGCCGTCCGGGCTCGACGCATCGGGAGCCGACGCGCTTCATCATCCACAGCGCCTCGTGGGTGATCGGCGTCTTCGGCGCCGGCGTTGCGGCGAGCAGCACCGGGGCAATCGCGAGGCACACGGCGCTGAGCGCGCGCGCGACGAACGGTCTGCGACATCATGACGAGAACCCTCCCCGGCCGAGCGGAGTAGGATATCAGCCAGCCGAGCGCTCAACACGCGCACGCGCACCAAGGAAGCTGTACACCGATGCCGCAGCGATTCGCGCGCCGCAGCTTTGTTTCCATGACGGTGTTGTCGGCCGCCGCCGCACCGCTCCTGCCCGGCCTGTCCCTCGCGGCGCTCGCGCCATGGGCGGCGGACGGCGACTCGCGCCGCCCGGTGCGGCCCTTCGACCTGCACGCGGTGCGCCTGGGCCCCGGACCGGTGCGGGATGCGCTCGAGGTGAACCGCGGCTATCTCATGGGCCTCGACCCCGATCGCCTGCTGCACATGTTCCGCGTCACCGCCGGCCTGCCGAGCGCCGCCGAGCCGCTCGGCGGCTGGGAGGCGCCCGACAACGAGCTGCGCGGGCACTTCACCGGACACTACCTCTCGGCCTGCGCGCTGCTCGCCGCGCAAACCGGGGATGCGGCGGTGCGCGCGCGCGGCCAGCAGGTTGCACGCGAGCTCGCCCGCTGCCAGGCGGCGCTCGGCAGCGGCTACCTCAGCGCCTTTCCCGAGCAGCTGTTCGACCGCCTGCGCGCAGGACAGCCGGTCTGGGCGCCGTTCTACACGCTGCACAAGATCATGGCGGGCCTGCTCGACACTGCACACGCTCAGCGCGGCAATGCCGCAGGCGCTCGAGACGCTGCTCGGGGATGGCGCGCTGGACCGCGACGCTGGGTGCAGCCGCTCGGCGACGGCCGACGATGGCGCGCGTGCTGGAGCGCGAATACGGCGGGATGAACGAGGTGCTCTACAACCTCGCCGCCGTCACGCGGCGATCCGCGCTGGCGCCAGCTGGCGCACCGCTTCGACCAGCGAGCGCATCTTCGCACCGCTCGCGGCGGGACGCGACGAGCTCAAGGGCCTGCACGCCAACACCACGATCCCGCAAGATCATCGGCGCGGCGCGCGCGCTACGAGCTCACCGGCGACCCGCAGCTGCGCGCGGCGTGCCGAGTACTTCTGGCGCACGGTCACGCGAGCGGCGCAGCTACTGCACCGGCGGCACGAGCAACGGCGAGCACTGGAACGCGCGCGCCCGGCGCGCTGGCGCACGAGCTCTCCGGGTACACCGAGGAGTGCTGCGTCACCTACAACATGCTGAAGCTCACCCGCCACGTGTTCGGCTGGACCGCAGACCCGCGGGCGGCCGACTACTACGAGCGCGCGTTCTGCAACGGCATTCTCGGGATGCAGCATCCGGCCGACGGCGACAAGCTCTACTACGTGCCGCTGCCAAGCGGCTACTGGAAGCTGTTCGGCACGCCGCTGCACGACTTCTGGTGCTGCACCGGCAGCATGGCGGAGTCCTTCGCCAAGCTCGGCGACAGCATCTACTTCCAGGATGACGCGGGCGTGTACGTGAATCTCTTCATCGCCCTCGGAGCTCGACTGGGCCGGGCGCGGGGTGCGCCTGGTGCTGGATACGCGCTTTCCGGAGGCTGACACGGTGCGCCTCACGGTGCACGCGGCCCGGCCCGTACCCATGACCGTGCGCCTGCGGGTGCCGTACTGGACGGCAGCCGCCTCGGCCCAGCTCAACGGTGAGACGCTCGCGAGCGCCGGCACTCCCGGCAGCTACCTGGTGCTCAAGCGCATCTGGCGCGAAGGTGACCGGATCGAGCTGCGGCTGCCGATGCGACTGCACCTCGCACGCATGCCCGACGATCCCACCCTCCAGGCGGTCATGTACGGTCCGCTGGTTCTCGCCGGACGACTCGGTACGGCGGGTCTGGATCGGGCACACCTGCGCGCAGGTCCGACCGCCCCGCGTCACGTGCCCGAGTATGGCGCCGAGCCCATCGACGTCGCCCCGATCAGCGCGCCTTCGGCCGACCCCCTGGGCTGGCTCGCGCCGGTCGCGGGGCGCTCGCTCGAATTTAAGACCACCCACCTGGCACGGCCCATCACGCTGGTCCCGCTCAATCGGATTTTCGACGAGCGCTACGCCGTATACTGGCGCGTCGTCGAGCCCGTCCGCACAGGAACCAACACGTGAGCACTCCGGACGAGCCGGCCGCCGGTGACGGCGCCGCACCACCGCCCGAGCGCCGGCGTGCGATCGTGGACGCGCTGCGTGCGCTTTTGCCGCAGGACTGCCTGCTCAGCCGGGACGAGGAGCTGCGACCGTACGAGTGCGACGCTCTGTCGGTGTTGCGCCGGCAGCCACTCGCGGTGTGCCTGCCGCG
Organism: uncultured Gammaproteobacteria bacterium; assembly: GCA_963713175.1. GTDB lineage: Bacteria > Pseudomonadota > Gammaproteobacteria > Steroidobacterales > Steroidobacteraceae > 13-2-20CM-66-19. The sequence goes on from CAVQKW010000007.1 coordinate 203,751, forward strand.
CACCGAGGAGCAGGTGCGCGCCGTGCTGCGTGAATGCCGGCGGCTCGGCGTGCCGGTGGTGGCCCGCGGCGCCGGCACGGGTCTCTCGGGCGGGGCGATGCCGCACGCCGCGGGCGTGGTGCTGTCGCTCGCCCGCTTCGACCGGATCCTCGGGATCGATGCGGCAGCGCGCACCGCGCGCGTTGAGCCCGGCGTGCGCAACCTCGCGGTGTCCGAGGCAGCGGCATCCTTCGGGCTGTACTACGCGCCGGATCCCTCCTCGCAGCTCGCCTGCACGATCGGCGGCAACGTCGCCGAGAATTCCGGGGGCGTGCACTGCCTGAAGTACGGACTGACGGTGCACAACGTGCTGGCGGTTCGCGGCTACGGCATCGACGGCGAACTCCTCGAGCTGGGAGGCGCGGCGGCCGACTCACCCGGCCTCGACCTGCTGGCGCTCGCGCTGGGCTCGGAAGGGATGTTGCTGGTGGTAACCGAGGTGCTGCTGAAGCTCGTGCCCAGGCCGCAGCTGGCGCAGGTCGTGATGGCGTCCTTCGACGACGTCGCCAAAGCCGGCGAGGGAGTCGCCGCCATCATCGCCGCCGGCATCATTCCCGCGGGGCTCGAGCTCATGGACCGCAAGGCCACCGCGGCGGTCGAGCCGTTCGTCGCCGCCGGCTACGACCTCGGCGCCGAGGCGATCCTGCTGGCGGAGTCCGACGGCACCGCCGACGAGGTGGCAGAAGAAATCGCCGCGATCGAGGCGGTGCTGCGCGCGGCCGGCGCCACGGCCATCGCCGTTTCACGCTCGGAGGCGCAGCGGCTGCGTTTCTGGTCCGGCCGGAAGAACGCGTTTCCCGCGGCCGGTCGTCTGTCGCCGGACTACTACTGCATGGACGGCACGATCCCGCGGCGGGCGCTGGGCGAGGTGCTGCGCGCCATCGAGCGCATGGAACAGACCCACGGCCTCAGGTGCATGAACGTTTTCCACGCAGGCGATGGCAACCTGCACCCGCTGATTCTTTTCGACGCCAACCGGCCGGGGGAGTTGGAGCGTGCCGAGGCTTTTGGCGCGGACATCCTCGAGCTGTGCGTACGACTCGGCGGCACCATCACCGGGGAGCACGGCGTCGGGGTCGAGAAGCTCAACTCCATGTGCGTGCAGTTCTCCCCGGCCGAGCGGGCCGCCTTCTTCGCGGTGAAGCGCGCCTTCGATCCCCCCGGGCTCCTCAACCCCGGCAAGGTCATCCCGACACTGGCGCGCTGCGCCGAATACGGCCGCATGCACGTGCGCCACGGCAGGCCCGCGCATCCGGAGCTGCCGAGATTCTAGCGATGCAGGCGCTGCTGGATGAGATCAGATCGGGCGTCATCGAGGCGCATGGCCGGCGCACGCCGTTACGGCTGCGCGGCGCGGGTACCAAGGACTTCTACGGCGAGAGCTGCGAAGGCACCGTGTTCGAGCTGGGCGCTTACCGCGGCGTCGTCGACTACGAGCCCTCCGAGCTCGTGATCACGGCGCGCTGCGGCACGCGCCTGTCGGAGATCGAGGCGCTGCTGGCGGCGCAGCAGCAGTTCCTCGCGTTCGAGCCCCCGGGCTTCGGCGCCGATCCGACCATCGGCGGAGTCGTGGCGGCGGGGCTGTCCGGTCCGCGGCGCTGCCAGGCAGGTGCGGTGCGCGACTTCGTGCTGGGTGCGGTGCTGCTCGCCGTCGACGGGGAGCTGCTGCATTTCGGCGGCCGGGTGATGAAGAACGTCGCGGGGTTCGATGTGGCGCGATTGCTGTGCGGCTCGCTCGGCATTCTCGGTCCGATCACCCAGGTCTCGCTCAAGGTGCTGCCGCTGCCGCGTGCGCAGCAGACGCTGCACTTCGAGCTGCCGCAGGATGCGGCGCTCGCCGCCCTCAATCGCTGGGGAGGGCAGCCCCTGCCGATCTCCGCCAGCGCCTGGTGGGAGGGGGAGCTGCGCGTTCGGCTCTCGGGCGCAGCCGCCGCGGTCGCCGCGGCGCGCGTACAGCTCGGCGGGCAGTTGCTGGAAGAAGAACCGGCGCGCGAGTGGTGGGCGGGGCTGCGCAGTCTCGAGCAGCGGCTGTTCGCCGGTGCGCGGAGCCTGTGGCGGCTGTCCGTGCCATCGACCGCGCCGCCGCTGGCGCTCGCGGGTCGGCAGCTCATCGAGTGGGGCGGCGCACTGCGCTGGGTGGCGACCGAGCGCGCGGACGCGCAGGTACGCGCCGTCGCGGCCGAGGCCCGCGGCACGGCACTGCACTGGCGCGGCGGGAGTGCCGGCGGTCGGTTTCACCCGCTCGCACCCGCCGTGCACGAGATCCACCGCCGCCTCAAGACGCGTTTCGATCCCCATGGCATCTTCAATCAGAACCGGCTGATCCCCGGGCTGTAGCGGATACTCGCGTGCAAACCCGTCTCGCCGAATCGATCCAGGGAACCGCACGCGGCGACGCGGCGGACGCCATTCTGCGCAGTTGCGTGCACTGCGGTTTCTGCAACGCCACCTGCCCGACCTACCGCCTGCTGGGGGACGAGCTCGACGGGCCGCGCGGCCGTATCTACCAGATCAAGCAGGTGCTCGAGGGGGCTCCCGCCACCCCACTCACGCAGCTGCACCTCGACCGCTGTCTGACCTGCCGCAACTGCGAGACCACCTGCCCCTCGGGTGTGCAGTTCGGGCGGTTACTGGAGATCGGGCGCGAGCTGGTGCACGAGCAGGTACCGCGGCGGCAGCCTGAGCGCGCCCTGCGCGCTGTGTTGCGTGCGGGTCTCACCCGTGGTCGGGTGTTCGGCGCCGCGGTAGGCCTCGGACGCGCGCTGCGTCCGTTCTTGCCGCACTCGCTGCGTGCCGCGCTCGGGCGTGCGCGTCCCGCCGGCGCGTGGCCCGTGGGACGGCACGCGCGCAAGGTGCTGCTGCTGCGGGGCTGCGTGCAGCCGGCGCTCGCCCCTTCGATCGATGCGGCGACCGCGCGCGTGCTCAACGCCGCGGGCCTTGAGACTCTGATCGAGCCCGATGCGGGGTGTTGCGGCGCAATCCGCCAGCATCTCGACGATCCGGACGGCGCGCGGCGCTGCGCGCGCCGCAACGTGGATGCCTGGTGGCCGCGGCTTGCGGCCGGTGACGCCGAGGCGCTCATCGTCAACGCCTCGGGGTGTGCCGCGACGGTGCGCGACTACGAGCACCTGCTCGCGGAGGATCCGGTCTATGCCAGCAAGGCGCGGCTCATCGTTGCCGCGACACGCGAGCTCGACTCGCTGCTCGCACCGGCGCTCCCCGAGCTGCAGCGCCGGGTGCGCGCGCCAGGCGCGGTACGCGTTGCGCTACACAGGCCCTGCACGCTGCAGCACGCACTGCGCGCCGGTCAGCAGATCGAGCCGCTGCTGCGCGGACTCGGAGCGCAACTCGTGCCGGCGGGCGAGCCGCAGATGTGCTGCGGCTCTGCCGGCACCTACTCGTTGCTGCAGCCGCAGCTCTCGCGGACGCTGCGTGCGCGCAAGCTCGGGCATCTGCAAGAGGGAAAGCCCGACCTCATCCTGTCCGCCAACATCGGCTGCATCATGCATCTGGGGGCGGCCGCCGCCGTACCGGTCTGGCACTGGATCGAGTGGGTCGATCGCGCGATCGCTTAGCTAGCCGAGCGGACCAGACACGTAGCGCGGGTCATGCGGCGTGCGCGCGAAGATCCGGCGCACCATAGGCTCGAAGAAGGCGAGATTCTCGGCGGGATAGTCCGGATCGAAGGAGCACTGATCCCAGGCAGCGCAGAAGTGCTTGCACGCCTCGTACCACGGGTGATCACGCCAACGCTCGCGCGCGTTGCGATCGCCGCCGAAGTGGTGCACATAATAGTAGTTCTGGAACAGGCCGTGCTGCTGCACGATCCAGGTGACTTCGGCTCGCACGTACGGGCGCAGCATCGAGGCGGCGAGCTCCGCATGGTCGTAAGGGGCCAGCTCGTCGCCGACGTCGTGCACCAGTGCCGCCACGATCAGCTCCTCGTCGGCACCGTCGCGCAGCGCGCGCGTGGCCACTTGCAACGAGTGTCCCAGCCGGCTCAGCGGATAGCCTTCGAGCGAGTGATCGAGCCGCGCGACGGCCTCCAGCACGCGATCGCCCAGCCCGCGCGCGTAGCCGCGCTCGGACTCATCGAGCAGCAGGTAGTCCTCGCGAGTGCCGTGCCGCATCTGCCGGAAGCTGACGACGCGGCTCACGCGCTGCGCCTCACCTGTGCCGCTGCGTGCCGGCGGCGGCGCAGCACGCGGTACAGGCTCCGTGGGCCATCAAGGTCGATGTAACAGCCCTGCAGGTGGCGCAGCCCTTCGGCGGGGTCGAATCCGGTGCGCCCGTGCAGCAGCCGGCAGTTGTCGAACATCACGAGGTCCCCGGCCGCGAGCAGGAAGCGGATCTCGAACTGGGCTGCGCGCAGCCGCTCATCGAACAGCCGGCGCGCCCGGTAGTACGCATCGAGCCGCTCACGCGTGAATAGCGGCACGAAGTCCAGCCGCGGACTGAAGTGTATGGCCTTGAGCGCGCCCGTCACGTCGAGCTCGATCGGCGGCGCGCTCGCGGTCAGCTCGGTGTCGGCGTCCACGTAGCGGAAGCGCACCGGCGTGCTGGACAGGATCGTGAACGCCTGCGGGTCACGCGTACGCAGCGCCTGCGCCACGGCGAAGCCGTCCACCAGCGTGGAAAGACCGCCGCTGGTCTCGTTCACCAGGCAGTGCAGCAGCTGAATGCCCGGTACCGGAGCACGGTACGGATTGTCGGTATGCGGATCGAGCGACATCGAGGTGTAGGCAAGGTCGGTGGCGTCTGGAGTCGAGCGCACGTCGAACAGCGCGCCGAAGTTGGTCTCGCGCGTGAAGCCGAACATCGAGCCCACCTTGAGCACCCTGTTCGGCTCGGCCGGGACGCCCTCGAAAATGATGAGCCCGAGGGTCAGAAACGACTCGAGCCACCCGAGCATCTCGTCCTCGCCCGGATCGGCGCGCCAGCGCGCCCGCGGTAGCGGGTTGAGCGTGCCGTCCCAGAGCTGCGGATCCGGACAGTCGTGGCTTGCGGGAGCAAGTGCGGCTTCGGCGAGCAGCTCCGCGGCGCTGAATGAGGCCTCGTGGCCGTCGCTGAAGCGCACGCGGAAAATGCCCGGCGACGGCTGCGACACAGCGGTGAGCGACAGCTGCGCGTCGAAGTCCGACGGATCCTGCAGTCGCTGCCGCGTCTTCAGATCGATGCTGACCGGGTCCTGGCAGCGCTCGCGCAGCCACAGGGGATGCAGCGGCTCGTGGGTCCCGTCGGGATGCTCCAGAACCAGCTCGTTCGCTGCGCCGATGCGCAGGCTCGGCGATCGTTGAATTGCAGGCACGGGGCACGAGTCTAGCGTTGCGCGTCGAGGCGTGTCCACGACGCGGACACGCCGGGGACCGTGAACGCTGCTTCAGGAGAAACCTGGCCGCACCCCGTCCTCGGCGCCGACGCCGCGCTCTGCAAAGCCGCGCGCCAGTGCCGCCATCAGGCGCGAGCGCAACTGGTCGCGGACCGCCGCATCCGCGGGCTGCACGCGCAGCTCGAGCGTCGCGCTCGTGCCCCGGACCGCGGTCAGAAAGCAGCCGCCGACCGAACCGCCGCCCTCCTGCGCCTCGCCGGCGATGCGCAGCGCGAGCTCGCGCACCGCCTCGAAGTCACTGTCGCGGCTCACGCGGATGAACACGCTCAAGGGGGGCGCCGAGCGCCGGTTGCTCAGATTGATGGTCACCTGGCTCGCGGCGAGGCTGTTGGGCAGGACCACTCGCCGCCCATCGGGGGTGCCGAGCGTGGTGTAGCCGAGCGAGATCAGCTCCACGCTGCCGACCTCGGTCCCGGTCGGCGCGGTTACCTGCAGCGTGTCGCCCAGGCGGAAGGGCCGGTAGAGGGTGATCGCCACGCCAGCGACGAGGTTGCCGAGCGTACTTTGCGCGGCGAGTCCCACCACGATGGACGCGACGCTCGCTCCCGCCAGCAGCGCCGTGCCCACCGAGCGCAGCACCGGGATCAGGTGCGCGTACAGGATCACGACGACCACCCAGATCGCCGCCGTACCCATCTGTTCCATGAAACTGATGGTGGTACGGTCGATGTGGCCGTGGCGGCTCATCGCCGAACGCACCCCCATGCGCAGCCCGCGCGCCACCAGCAGCGCCAGCAGCACGAAAATCACCAGGTACAGCACCGCGCCGTACAGGGTGCCGGGGCTCACCCAGCTGACCAGATCCTTCTCCCCGATGCGCAGGTCGTGCATGACGGACCGCCTCGAATTCCATTTCGATTGCAAAAAGTACCACACCCGGGCACGCGCGCCAGTGCCATGGCCGGGCTAACCCCCTGGGGTGTATGTTCTCACCGACAAACACCGAAAGTCTCCCCATGAGTCTCAGCCGCCGTGACCTTCTGGCCGCCTCCGCACTGCTGTTGGCAGGACCCGCCGCGGCGCTGCGCGCCGCCACCGCCGCGAACCCCGGCGGGAGCCCGATCGTGCTCTGCTGGAACGAGAATCCCTACGGGCCGTCCCCGGCGGCGCGCCTGGCCGCCAGCGGCGCGGTCGACGGAAGCTGCCGTTACCCGGACGACGAGGCCCCCGTCCTGACCCGGATGCTGGCCGAGCGCGAACACACCGACCCGCAACACATCGTGACCGGCACCGGCTCGGGCGAGCTGCTGCGCGCACTGGGCATGCTCCACGGCCGCGGTGGCGGGGAAATCGTCCTCGCCCAACCCACCTACATGGAGCTGCCGAAGTATGCCGTCCAGTGCGGGGCACGCCTGAAGTTCGTGCCGGTGGACCGCAGCATGCGGCATGATCTTGCGGCCATGCGTGCGGCCGTGTCGGCGCACACCCTGGCGGTCTATGTATGCAATCCCAACAATCCGACCGGCACGGCGCTGCCCGCGGCTGCGATCCGCGACTTCGCGGCGGGGCTTCCGCAACATGTCACGACCATCGTCGATGAGGCGTACCTGGACTTTGCGGCCGGCCCGGGGATCGGCTCGGTGGCGGACCTCGCGATCGGCGGGCGCCGCGTGGTGGTGCTGCGCACCTTCTCCAAGATCCACGGCATGGCGGGCATGCGCTGTGGTTACGCTATTTCACGCCCCGACCTCATCAAGCAGCTGTCCGCGGCGCGCATGACGACACCGAACAGCTTCGCCATGCGCGCGGCGCGTGCGAGCCTCACCGACCACGCCTTCCGCGAGGATTGCCGGCGCCGCATTCTCGCCAGCCGCGCTCGTATCACCAGCGAGCTGGCGCGCCTCGGCCTCGCCTGCGCCGAGCCGCAGGGCAACTTCGTGTTCTTCGACACCGGCATGCCGCTGGCGCGCTTCACCTCGCTCATGCGCGCACGCAACATCCTGGTCGGCCGCCGCTTCGCGCCCTTCGACAGCTGGTGCCGCATCACGGTCGGGACCGAGTCGGAGGTCGAGGCGTTCCTCGCGGCGCTGCCGCAGGTCGTCCGCAGCTAGGCGACCATCAGGCTCATGCAGGTCAGCGCCGCTTCGGCTTTCTGCAGCTCACTGACGTCCAGCACCCGGATCCGCACGCCCGCGCTCTCGAGGCGCTGTGCGGTGCGCGGGAAGGCGGCGCTCAGGAGCGTTACGCCTGCGACGGTGAGGCTATTCGCGGCAAACGCCTCGCGCTCGTCCACCACGATGGGTGTGTTGCGGCCGAAATCCTCCGCGTCGACCCACGCCGGGTTCACGAGCAGCAGGTCCGGCGCAATGAAGGTGACGGCGCTCTTGAGGTGCAGGCAGTCCCGCATGCCGACGGCGCGCACCTCATAGCCGAACGGCCCAAGCGCCGCCGCCATCTGCCGGATCCCTTCCGCGTTGGTGCGGCCGGAGGTCCCCACGTACAGCGTGCGGCCGATGTGCACCACATCGCCCCCTTCCAGGGTTCCCGGTTCGGTGATGCGGCGCAGCTCCCGATGAGGTGCGAGCGCTGCCGCGGTGCTCTCCACCTCGGCTCGGCGCGAGGCTGCGCCCGGGCGGGTGATCACCGCCACCCCGGGCAGAACCACCGCGGTGTCCTCCACGAACACCCCGTCCGCCTGCTCGGGGAGCGGTGCGAGCCAGCCGAGGCTGCAACCGAGAGCGGCGAGCTCGGCGGCGTACTGGGCGTGCTGGCGCCGTGCGCGTTGCGCATCGATTGGCACACGCTCGAGAAAACTGAGCTCGCACCGTGCCAGCTGCGGGCTCACTTCGCGCATCAGGGCGATCACCTGGGTACCTCCTTGCCTGACAGCCGCAGGCACTCGAGCAGCGCGCTCGCCGCCGGCGGCAGATGTCCCGGTGCGCGCAGGATCGCGCCCACCGGGGACTCGATCGATTTGAGCTTCACGGGCAGTATGGCGAGCAGCCCTGCTCGACGTCATCGAGCGCCACGTGATAGGGCATGATGCCGATGCAGTCGGACTTGCGCAGCAACGCACGGTTGGTGAGCACCGATACGGACTCGATGAGGTTGCGCGGTAACGCCGCGCCCGCATCGACGAAGGCGCGCTCGATCTGCCGGCGCAGCTCGGTCTCCGGCAGCGGCAGGAGCCACGCTTCGTTGGCGAGATCCTTGAGCGTCAGCCGGCGCTTGCGCGCCAGCGGGTGAGCACGCCGCGAGACCACGCAGATCGGCTCGGAGTAGAACTCTTCGTACACCAGTGCGCGGCTGCGCCCCTCCTCGGGCAACCGGCCGAGCACCATGTCGAGGTCCCCGGCGAGCAGCGATGGCATCAGGATGTCGTAGGTACCGACCATCACGCTGATCGCCGACCCCGGGGCGCTCCTTCTTCAAGAGCGCTATCGCATCCGGGAGGATGCTGGCGGAGGCGGCCAGCAGCGTGCCGACCGTGACCTTGCCGCTGTAGCCGGCCCGCAGACTCTCGAGCTCCTCGGCCGCGTGGCGCAGCTGCGCCAGCACGATCTTGGCGTGCCGCGCAAAGATCTCCCCATACACGGTCGGCTCGAGACCACGGTTGCTGCGCTCGAAGAGCTTCAACCCCAGCGTCGACTCCACGTCGTGCAATGCCTTGGTGACGGTCGGCTGCGTGAGGTTCAGGCGCCGCGAGGCCTTGAGGATGCTGCGGCAGTCATAGGCTTCCGCGATCAGCTCGACGTGGCGCAGGCGGAACTTGCGCGTGATCCAGCGTTCGAGCCGTACCGAAGTCATGCCCCGCCATCATAGCGGGTAGCGGCGTCCTCAAGGTCCGCCCGCGCGCTGCGAAGGGCCGGTCAGGCGCGCGCCGGCACCGTCGAGGCGGCGGAGGCCGCGTGTCCGGTCTCAAGACCGAAGAAGGCCGTGGCGTTGGCGTGCAGCAGCTTCTCGCGCGCTGCGGTGTTCAGAGTTGGATGCGAGCGGATCAGGCTCCCAACCTGCTGCTCCCCCAGGGGGAAGGGATAATCGGAGCCCAGCATCACGCGATCCTCACCCATCGTTCTGACCAGGAACTCGAGCGCGTCGCCACTGAATACCGCCGCATCGACACAGAAGCGGTCCAGATAGGAGGACGGCGGATGCGGGCAGTCCTCGCGCACCACGTCGCGGTTGCGCCAGGCGTTGTCGACCCGCCCGAGCAGATACGGGAAGCTGCCGCCGCCGTGCGCGAAGCACAGCTTCAGCGAGCGCGGCAGGCGCTCGAACGCGCCCGACAGGATCAGCCACAGGATCGAGAGCTGGGTCTCCGCGGGCATCGCCACCAGCCACGGCAGCTGGTACCGGGACATGCGCTCCTGCGCCATCATGTCCCAGGGATGCACGAACACCGCCGCTCCTTCGGCGGCGCAGTGCTGCAGGAAGGTGATGGTTCCCTCGTCGTTGAGCTCTCGAGTGCCGACGTGGTTGCCGATGTGCACGCCGATGTGGCCGTCGTCCATGGCGCGGCTGAGCTCGCGGCAGGCGAGCTCGATGTCCTGCAGCGGCACCTGGCACAAGGACTTCAGCCGCCGCGGTGCGTGCGCACAGATCTCGAGCGCCGCATCGTTGAAGATGCGCGCGCACTCGAGGGCATGCTGCGCCGGGCGCTGGTACGCGAACAGCAGCGGGGTCGCGCACATGATCTGCACATCGATGCCGTCGCGTTCCATGGCCTGCAGACGCACCGCGGCGTCCCAGCAGGCGGACGTCACCGGCCGGAACTCCTGCGCGCCGAGCATCAGCATCGCCTCACCCGCTCCCAGGTGCTTCATCCACGGCCAGTCCGGGGTGCCGAAGCGCGCCGCGAGATCGGGCCACTCGCGCGGCAGGAAATGCGTATGAATGTCGACGATTCTCACGGTGCTGGCCTCCTCATCGGCCGGCTGCGCGCCAGGCCACGGCCTTGATCTCTATCAACAGGTGCGGGTGCGGCAGCTGCGCCACCGCGACCGTGGTGCGTGCCGGGCCCTGGTAGCCGAAAAACTCGCTGTAGACTTCGTTGTAGCCGTCGAAGTCGCGCATGTTCACCAGGAAGGTGCTGACCTCGACCACGTCGCTGAGCTCGGCGCCGGCGCCCGCCAGGATGTCGCGGATGTTATGGATCACGCTGCGCGTCTGGGCGCGGATATCGAGCACCCAGCCGCCCGTCGCGTCGCGCTCGGCACCGGCGATCGTGTCGTCGGCGCGCCGCGCGCTGGTGCCGGACACGAAGATGAGGTCCCCGGCGCGCCGGAAGTGCGGGAAGGTGCCGCGCGGGCGCGCCTTGCCGGGCAGCACCGCGCTGTGCGCCTCCTGGTCCATGGAAGGGTGCCTCGGCACGGCGCTACAGCTTGATGCAGATGTTCGTCGGCTCGGAGTAGAAATTGAGCGAGTGCAGCCCGCCCTCGCGGCCGATGCCCGAGAGCTTGGCGCCGCCGAAGGGCGTGCGCAGGTCGCGCAGGAACCAGCAGTTCACCCAGGAGATGCCGACTTCCATCGCCTGACCGACACGGTGGCCGCGCGAGAGATTCGTGGTCCAAACGGTGGAGGCGAGGCCGTAGGGCGTGTCGTTCGCCATGGCGATCGCTTCCTCCTCGCGGTCGAAGGGCGCGATGTGCGCGCAGGGTCCGAAGATCTCCTCGCGCACCGTGCGCGCGGTCTCCGGGAGCCCCGTCCACAGCGTCGGCTGGATCCACGCGCCATTGTCGCGCGCGTCGCCGAACTTCGGCACGCCGCCGCCGGTGACGACCTTCGCGCCTTCCTTTTTCGCGAGCTCGTAGTAGGAGAGCACCTTTTCCCGATGCTGCTTCGAGATGAGCGGGCCCGTAGTCGTCGCCTTGTCCTGCGGAAAGCCGAGCACCAGCCCTTCGGCCTTCGCTTTCAGCGCCGCCACGAATTTGTCGAAGATCGGGCGCTCGACGTAGACGCGCTCCGGCGCAAGGCACACCTGGCCGGTGTTGGAGAAGATCGCGTTCGCCATGCCGGCGACAGCGGCGTCGAAGTCGCAGTCGGCGAACACGATTCCGGGGTTCTTGCCGCCGAGCTCGAAGGAGATCGGCTTCACCGTCGGCGCGACCGCCTTCATGATCGCCGCACCCGTGGTCGTCTCGCCGGTGAAGGTGATGCCGTTGACCTCCGGGTGCGTGGTGATGAACTCGCCCGCCGAGTCGGGCCCGAAGCCGTGGACGACGTTGTACACGCCGGGAGGGACGCCGGCGCTCGTGCATCACCTCGGCGAGCAGCGTCGCGGTCGAGGGCGTTTCCTCCGAGGGCTTGGCGACGATCGGTGTTGCCGCAGGCGAGCGCCGGGCGCAGCTTCCACGTGAGGAGCAGCAGCGGCAGGTTCCAGGGCGCGATCACGCCGATAACGCCCAGGGGCTTCCTCATCGCGTAGTTCACCGCGCCCTTGCCGTCGGGCGTGTCGAGCCAGTAGGACTCCGGTGCCGTCAGCGCCAGATCGGAGAAGACGCGGAAGTTGGCTGCGCCGCGCGGGATGTCCAGATGGCTCGCGAGCGACACCGGCTTGCCGGTGTCGGCGACTTCGGCGGCGAGGAAATCGTCGAAGCGCTTCTCGATCGCCGTTCGGCCACCTTGCGCAGCAGCGCGCAGCGCTCCGGCAGCGACAGGCGTCCCCAGGGGCCGTGCAACGCGCGGCGCGCGGCGCTGACGGCGCGGTCGACCCGGCCCGCGTCGGCCTCGGTCACCGTGGCGATCACCCGGCCGTTCACCGGGCTGGTATTGGGGAAGGTGCGGCCCTCGTGGACGAACTCGCCATCGATGAGACACGGCAGCTGCTGACCTGAGTAGGGGTACGGGTCCGCTGGCGTGGGATGGCGCATCCGGCCCGATTCTAGGGTTCGCGTGTCCTCAAGGAATAATCGTATTTTCCAGCTCTGATATGCAATTCATCTATAGCCATCCATCTCAGGCCGGGGTCGACAGCGCCTGGTAGCGCGCGAGGCTCGCGGCGGACCAGACTTCGGCGCGGCGGTAGTACCGGGCGAACGCCCGCGCCCCCGGAGGGATCACGACCCAGGGCTGCTTCGATTCGGTGAAGATGTGAACCTCCGGCGCGCAGGCGTCGGGGTCATCGAGCGTGCCGACGCGCACGAAGGACACCTTGTCCCCCGCTCCGGCATAGTGGCTCCACACGGCCACCCGGCACTGCGGACAGCGCGCGATCCGCTGCCCCCGACCGCTGTTGCTCGGCGTCGGTACGAGCTCGAGAGCTCCTGCGAGAAGCTGCACCCGGTCGGCTTCGATCATCGCGTTGAGCGCGAATGCGGCGCCCGTTTCCCGCTGGCACCAGCGGCAATGACAGCAGTGCACGATGAGCGGTGCGCTGGTCATCGCGAAGCGCACCGCCCGGCACGTGCAGCCTCCCTCAGCCGGCATCGCCCCGGCCCGCCACCGCGCTACTTCGCGGAGCCGCTGAGGCAGCTTTTCATGTAGGTCTCGCGATCCTCGCCCTTGAGGCCCTTCGACGTGGCGTCGGCATTGCAGGTCTTCATTTTCTGCTGCTGGCTGTTGAGCGGCTTGGCGCTGGCGTCCGCGGGCTTGTTCGAGAGGCAGCTCTTCATGAAGGTCTGGCGGTCCGCGCCCGTCAGCCCTTTGGTTTTGGCGTCGGCGTTGCAGCTGGTCATCTTCGCCTGCTGACTGTTCTGCGCCTGCGCGACGCTCGCCTGGCCCGCCGCCACTGCGAAAGCCGCAACCGCCACCGCCGCAAGCCACGTCGAATGTCTCATGGGAGCTCCCCCTGGTTGTAAGCGTCTGTATCTTACCGCCAAACCGCGCGGCGCTACTCCATGTCGGGGTACGGTCCTTTGCCACCCTCGGCGATGAAGCGATCGATGCGCGCCGTGAGCACCGGCAGCGGCACCGAGCCGAGCTCGAGCACTGCGTCGTGGAACGCGCGGATGTTGAAGCGCTCGCCGAGCGCCTTCTCGGCACGCTCCCGACCCTGAAGGATGGTGCGCTCGCCCAGGTAGTAGGACAGCGCCTGCCCCGGCCAGGTGATGTAGCGATCCACCTCGGTGCCGATCTCGTGCTCGGGGAGCGCGGTGTACTGCAGCATGTAGTCGATCGCCTGCGCTCGCGTCCAGCCCTGTGCGTGGATGCCGGTGTCGACTACCAGGCGCACCGCGCGCCAGATCTGGTAGCCGAGCATGCCGAAGCGGTCATAGGGCGTCTCGTACATGCCCATCTCGTCACCGAGCTGCTCGCAGTACAGCGCCCACCCCTCCCCGTAGGCGGAGATGTAGCTCAGGCGCCGGAATTCCGGCTGCTCCTTGTGCTCCATGGCGATCGGGATCTGGAAGGCGTGCCCCGGGGCGGACTCGTGCAGCGTGAGAGCCGTCAGGTTGTAGAGCGGCCGCGCCGGCAGGTCGTAGGTATTGAGCAGGTAGACGCCCGGACCGCCGCGCCCGGCGGTGTAGAACGGCGCCAGTTCCGCCGGCACCGGCTTGATGGTGAAGCGCGCCCGCGGCAGATAGCCGAAGTACTGCGAGGCCTTGCCGTCGAACACCTTGGCGATCCAGGCCGCGCGGTTCAGCAGCTCCTGCGGGGTCTTCGCATAGAACTGCGGATCGGTGCGCAGGAAATGCAGGAACGCCGGAAAGTCGCCCTTGAAGCCGGTGGCGCGCATCTGCGCGAGCATGGCCTCGTGCAGCCGCGCCACTTCGGAGACGCCCAGCTGGTGGATCTGCTCCGGGCTCATGTCGAGCGTGGTGAACTCGCGGATCTTGGCGCGGTAGTAGTTCCTGCCGTCGGGCAGATCGGAAGCCGCGAGGCTCGTGCGCATGCCCGGTACATACTCGGCGCGCATGAACTTGAGCAGTTCCGCGTAGGCCGGCTGCACCACGTCGTGGATGGTCTTGACGGCTTCCTCGCGCAGCCCCGCCTGTTTGTCCGCGGGCACCCCGTGCATCTCCTTGAACGGGGTGTAGAAGAGGCTCTCCTCAGGCCCGGCATCGGTCACCGCCGTGATCGAACCGTCGCGCCCCTCCATGGTGACCCGCGGCGGCGTGAAGCCGCGCTTCATGCCGGCGCGCATCTCGTCCATCTGTTCGTGAAAGAAGCGCGGAATGTCGCGCATCTGCGCGAGCCAGTGCTGGTAGTCGGTGAGCGTACGGAACGGGCGGCGCGCGGTGTAGCCGAAGTCGGTCCAGAAAGCGCTATCGGAATTCGCCGGCATCTCGAAATCGCGGAACTGCTGGTTGGCGATCAGTCCCTGAAGCTGCAGGCGGTAGATGTCGTAATTCACCTGCTCGGGTACGGACAGGCTGTCGCGGGGAATGGCGGCCACCTGGCGCAGCACGTCCTGCCAGTGCGTGAGGCGCGCCTGCTGCGCTTCGGGGTCGACCTTCGGCAGGTGATCGGCCACCGGGCGCGTATCGTCCTCGCCCCCGGGAAACTGCTCCTTGCGCCAGCGCCACTCGTCGTTGTAGATCGAGCGAAGCCGCTCGTCCGCCGACCGCTCGTGCGACTGCGGCGAGCAGGCGCCGAGGAGCGAGATTGCCAGCGCCGCGAACAGCATATAACTCACAGAAACGCGCATAAGGTGCCTTTCCGGCCGCCCTCGAGGGGGCGACAGCATACTGCAACCATTGCGCGCGGCGGCGTCCGCAGGTACAAGAGCGCCTCCGTATGTGGAAATCCATCACCGCCGTTTGCGTGGGCTCGAGCCTCGGTGCGCTGCTGCGCTGGTGGCTGGGCGCCCGGCTGAATGCCTACTTCCCCGCGATCCCGCCCGGCACGCTCGCCGCCAACCTCATCGGCGGCTACGTGGTGGGAGTGGCCGTGGCGCTGTTCGCCAGCTACTCCGCGCTCGCGCCCGAGTGGCGGCTGCTGGTGATCACCGGCTTCTGCGGCGGCCTCACCACCTTCTCCACCTTCTCCGCCGAGATGGTCGCGCTGCTGCAGCAGGGTCGCGGACAGCTGGCACTCTCGGCTGCCGCTGCGCACCTCGGCGGCTCGTTGCTCATGACCTTCGCCGGCATCGGTACGGTGGTCTGGGCGCGCAGCTAGCGCGGCCGCCGCCGGGCTCGGAGCGCACGATGCAAGGCTCATTCCTCAGGTTCTACGTTCACGAGGGTCAGCGGCAGGGCAACCGCCTGGTATGGGAGTGGCTGCTCGAGCAGGCCAACGGCTTCGGCATCCGCGGCGGTTCGGCGTTTCGCGCCATGGCCGGCTTCGGCCGCCATCACGTGCTGCACGAGAGCAGTTTCTTCGAGCTGGCCGGGGCGCTCACCGTGGAAGTGGAGTTCATCGTCACCGACGAGGAAGCCCGCCGCCTGCTCGAGCATCTGCAAGCGCACAAGGTGCGGTTGTTCTACGCGTGCATTCCGGCGCGCTTCGGCATCATCAACCCGGACACCACCGACCCGCCCGCCGCGGCGGACTAGCTGCGCGCGGCGGCCTCTACCTCGCGCGCTCGATGGAGTGCAGCGGCACGGTGCCGGAGGCCGCGCGGGTCGGCCGCTCGGGCTGCGGCGCCGGGAGCGGCGTCACCTCGCGCAAGCTGGCGAGACATCGCCCGGCAAGCTCCTGGTACTCGCGCGTCCCGGCCACCTTCCAGGCGAGCTCCTGCGCCTTGAGCTCGCGCACGATGCGGGCCGGCACGCCGGTCACGAGCGTGCGTGGCGGCACGACGAACCCCGCGCGCACGAAGCTCGCCGCACCCACGAACGCCTCCTCGCCGACGGTCACGTCGTCCATGATCACGGCGTGGATGCCGATGAGGGCGCCGCGGCCCACGCTGCAGCCGTGCAGCACCGCCCCGTGCCCGATATGGGCGTCCTCGCCGAGGCGCACCTCCTTGCCGGGAAAACAATGCAGCACGCAGTTGTCCTGCACGTTGCACCCGGGACCGACCACGATGCGGCCAAAGTCCCCGCGCAGCGAGGCCCCCGGGCCGACATAGCAGCGTGCTCCCACGATCACGTCCCCGATCAGCACCGCGAGCGGATGCACGAAGGCGCCCGGGTCGACCACGGGAATCAGGTCTTCGACGGCGTACGCGGGCATCCTCAGGCGCGTCCCCGGGCGAGCGCCGCGCGCACCTGCGCGGTGAACTCCGCGGTTTTGAGCCGCGCGCCGAACTCGAGCGCTTCCACTTCGATGCGCGCCAGCAGCTCGGCCGGATCCCCGCGCAGCAGCCGCTTGGTGGCGCGCAATGCGCCGGCGGGTTGGCGCGCGAGCGCGCGTGCGAGCCCGCGCGCCTCCTCATCGAGCGCACCCTCCTCGACCACCCGGTTGACCAGACCGAGACTGCGCGCCTCGAGGGCATCGAGCGCCTTGCCGAGAAGCAGCAGCTCTGCCGCGCGCTGCTGACCGATGAGCCGCGGCAGAAGCAGCGAGCTGCCGGCCTCCGGCACGAGCGCGAGCGACACGAACGGCAGTGACAGCAGCGTGCCGCGTGCGGCGACCACCAGGTCACAGTGCAGCAGCATCGTCACGCCGATGCCCACCGTCGGTCCGTGCACCGCGGCGACGAGCGGCTTGGCGAAGGTGGCGAGCGTGCGCAGCAGCGCCATCACCGGATGCGCGCTGGTGAACTCCGGGCCGGTGAGGAAATCGTTGAGGTCATTGCCGGCGCTGAAGCTGGCGCCGGCCCCCGACAGCAGCACGACCTGCACCGCCTCGTCCGCCTGCGCCTCCTCCAGAGCACGCGCCAGCGCCGCATACATCGCGAAGTTGATGGCGTTGCGCTTCTCCGGACGGTTGAAGCGCAGCTCGCATACCCCGTCCGCCGAGGATCTCAGCAGCTGCTCGCTCATGCGAACGAGCTTGCGTCACGCCGGGCCCCGCGCGCAACCTCCGCTTGAAGCCTCAGTGCGCCTCGTGCGTGCGGAAATCCACGTCACTGTCGGCGGCGAGCCACACCAGCGCCGCCCAGGCGGCGACGTTCTGCTCGAGCTGCTCGCGGTCGATCTTGTCCAGCGTGTCGTCGGGGGTGTGGTGGATGTCGAAGTAGTAGGTGCCGTCCTGCGAGAGCAGGAACGCCGGCACCCCCGCCTCGACCGCCGGTCCCACGTCGGTACCCGCATCCTCGGGGGGCTCCGTCGCCGCCAGCACGCCGAGCGGGCCCAGCACGCGCAATACGGTGCGCGCGAAGTCAGCTTTGATGACCGCACGCGGCAGCGCCAGGCGGAAGATGCGATCCGCGCCGAGGTCGCTCTCTGCGGCCAGCACGTGGTTGGCGAGCTCGGCCTTGTGAGTGGCGACATAGGCGTGGCCGCCGAAGGCGCCGAACGGCGCCGCCGGCTGCGCCACTTCCTCGGAGCCGTACAGCACCACGCGCACCGTGCGCCGCGGGGCGTGACGCGGCACATCCATCATGAGCTTCGCCGCTGCGGTGATGATGGCGGTGCCGGCGCCGTCGTCTATCGCGCCGGTGCCCTGGTCCCAGCTGTCGAGGTGCGCGCCCAGGAGTACCACCTCTGCCGGGCGCTCACGCCCGCGGACATCCGCGATCACGTTCTGCGAGTGCGCGTCGGTCACGTAGGAAGCCGTCGAGAACAATCGCACGCGCACCCTGGCCCCGAGCGCCGCGAGGCGCTGGAGCTGATCGGCGTCGGGGGCAGCCAGCGCGAACGAGGGCAGCGGCACGTGGCCGTCCACGTAGCGCGTCGTACCGGTGTGCGCGATGCGGTGTTCGTCGGTCCCGACCGAACGCAGGATGAAGGCGATGGCACCGCGCTTGGCAGCTTCCCCGGGACCGTCGGTCCGCGCAGCGACTGCCGACCCGTAGCCTGAGCCGTCCTGCATGCGCACCATGCGCTCGGCGACGAAGGCGATCTTACCGGTGAGGGAAGCGGGCGGCGCGGACTTCAGGTCCTCGAAGGTGGGAAAGGTCACCACCTCGCCCTCGACCCCGCCGGCGGGCGTGGGCGGGGACTCCCCGAGCGTCGCTACCGTGAGCGGCTGGATTTCGGGCGCGACGATCTGCGCCGATTCGCTGCCACGCACCCACGCAGTGACGGGGAAGCTCTCGATGTGCACGTTCTGGAAGCCGAGCGCCTTCAGGCGCGCCGCGGCCCACTCGGCCGCCTTGCCCTCGGCGGCAGATCCTGCCGGCCGCGGGCCAAAGCGCGTCGTGAGCTCACTGACCCAGTCCCAGGCGATCGACTGTCCGCCGAGCGCCGCGTCGCGCAGCTCCTCGGCAGTCTGCTCCGAGGATTGCCCGCGGGAGGCGGCCTCGACCCCCGTGCTCAGCAGCAGCGAGGCAGCGAGCGCGGCGCAGGCGAGGGCCGCCCGGATACCAGGTTGATTGTGCACGAAAGACTTCCAGGGGGTGGCAACAAAGGCGCGCATTCTAGGGCCAATCGTGCCCGCCTACCACGCTCGAGACTCGACCTCGCGCGCCGCGGGCTACTTCGGCAGCTGCACGATCGGCAGCGACGGGGCGAGGAAGGCGCCCTGGGCGAAATCCACGCCGATGCGCTTGAGCTCCTCCAGCACCAGCTGACTCTCGACGCACTCCGCGACCGTGGCCACGCCCATGGCACGCGCCACCTTGCCGATCGCCTCGACCATGCTGCGGTTGACAGCATCCTGGGCGATGTTGCGGATGAACTGGCCATCGATCTTGAGGAAGTCCACCGGCAGGGTCTTCAGGTACAGGAACGACGACACGCCGGTGCCGAAGTCATCGAGTGAGAACTTGCTGCCGCGGCCCTTGAGCTCGCTCATCAGGTAACGGGCGTTGGAGAGACTCGTGACCGCCGTGGTCTCGGTGATCTCGAAGCACAGCGCGGCCGCGATCGCCGGCTCGCCGACGCTCTGCAGCACGAACTCGACGAACGACTGCTCGTTGAGCGAGGTGCCCGACAGGTTGACCGCCAGGAGCGGCAGCGTCTGGCCGCGCTCGCGCCGTTGTGCCAGCAGCTCGATCGCGCGGCTCACCACCCAGCGGTCGATCACCGGCATGACGTTGTAGCGCTCGGCGGCCGGAATGAACTCCGCGGGCGGCACCAGCTCGCCGCTGTCGTCCCGCAGCCGCACGGTGAGCTCGTTGAAGGCCGCGGCGCGCGCGGCGCCGAGCGGCACTGCCGGCTGGAAGAACAGCTCCAGGCGGTTCTCTTCCGCGGCGCGCGTGACGCGCGACACCCACTGCATCTCGCGGTGGCGATGCGACACGCCGTCGGCCTCGTAGACGTGAATACGGTTGCGACCGGCATCCTTGGCCGCGTAGCAGGCAATGTCCGCCGCGCTCATCACGCTGGCTACATTCTCGGTCTCGGCGCGGATCTGCACGATGCCGATACTGGCGCCCACCGAGAGCGTGCTGGCGCCCCACACGAAGCGGAAATCGCGGATGGCCTGGCGGATAGCATCGGCGATGCGCGAGGCCTGCTCGCGCGTGCAGCTCTCGAGCAGCACCCCGAACTCGTCCCCGCCGAGGCGGGCGATGGTGTCGGAGGTACGCACGCGGGTCTGCAGGACACCGGTCACGTCGCGCAGCAGCCGGTCGCCGGCCTGGTGGCCGCAGGTGTCGTTGACTACCTTGAACTGGTCCAGGTCGATGTACAGCAGCGCGTAGCTGCCCCTCACCGCGCTGCGCGCGACAAGAGCGCCGCATGCAGGCGGTTGTCGAACTCGCGCCGGTTGATGAGCCCGGTGAGTGCGTCGTGGCTCGCCTGGTAGGCGAGCGCACGCTTCAGGCGCCGCTCCTTGGTCACGTCGTGAAACACGACCACGGCGCCGATCACCCGGCCCTGGCGGTCGCAGATCGGGGCCGCCGACTCCTGGATCGCCACCTCGTTGCCGGCACGCGTGATCAGGACCGAATGGTCGGTGGCGGCGCCGCTCTCGCCGCGCCCGAGGCGCGCCGGCGAGGGAGTTCTCGATGGGCTCGCGCGTCAGCTCGTTGACCA
This sequence comes from uncultured Gammaproteobacteria bacterium, assembly GCA_963713175.1. Taxonomy (GTDB): domain Bacteria; phylum Pseudomonadota; class Gammaproteobacteria; order Steroidobacterales; family Steroidobacteraceae; genus 13-2-20CM-66-19. The sequence goes on from CAVQKW010000007.1 coordinate 224,025, forward strand.
GCTTGAGCACGGCGCCGATCGGCTGGCCACGTGCTTCCGCGAGACTCCAGGCGGTGAGGGTCTCGGCCACCGGGTTGATGTATTCGATGCGCCCGTGCGCGTCGGTGCTGATGACTGCATCACCGATCGACTGCAGCGTCACCTGGGCGCGCTCCTTCTCGGCGAACACCGCCTGCTCGGCGCGCTTGCGCGCGGTGATGTCCGCGAGGGTGCCTTCGTAGCCGACGATGCGCTCGGCGGCATCGCGTATCGGGCGCGCGTTCTCGAGGATCACCACCTGCTGGCCGTCGCGCCGCCGCATGAGGAACTCGGCGTCGCGGATCTCCCCTTCCGACTCGATGCGCCGCGTGAACTCGGCCCGGTCGGCGGGGTTCCAGTAGAGTGCCGCAGCGCTCGGCAGCGCGTACATCTCCGCGGCGCTGGCGTATCCGAGCATCGAGACGAACGCCGGGTTGACCGACAGCAGCCGCCCGTCGCGCCCGCTCTGGTAGACGCCCTCGGCGATGCTCTCGAACAGCCCGCGAAACTTCGCCTCGCTGCTGCGCAGCGCCTCTTCGGCCAGGCGCCGCGCGATGGCGATGCCGGCGAGCTGCGCGGCACGTGCCATGATCTGTGTCTCCGCGGGGCTCGGCAGCCCGGGCTCGGCGCGGTAGACGCCGAGCGAGCCGAGCAGGTTGCCGCCGGCGGCTTTGATAGGAGTCGACCAGGCCGCGCGCAGGCCGGCCGCGAGCGCCGTGTCGCGCCGCTCCAGCCAGAAGGGATCCTTGCCGACGTCCGCGACCAGCACCTGGCGCCCGAGATACACCGCCGCGGCACACGAGCCGTTGCGGATGTCGATGTCGGAGCGCTCGAGCGCCGCGCGCAGTTTGTCCGGCAGCTGCGGCGCGACCATGTAGGAGAAGGCCTGGCCGTTCTCGGCCAGCACGCTCACCGAGCACACGGTGCCCACGCCGACCGACTCGAGCAGCCGCGTGATCGAAGCCAGCACCTGTGGGAGCGGGGCGTTGCGGCTGATCTGCTCGAACACCTCGCGCTCGCTCGCGGCGACGCGCTCGGCGCGCTTGCGCTCGGAGATGTCGGCGATGCTGCCGCGCACCAGCCGGCGGCCGCCGCTCGGCAGGCTCACCAGCCGCACCTCGCACACGATCTCGCGCCGCGCGGCGTTGCAATGCGTCCACTCAAAGCTCGGCGTGTCGCCCTCGAGCGCCTGCTGTACAAGGGCGTGGGCGCGCTCGGCGGAGGGTGTGCCGTCGGGCTGCTGCGCGGGGCTCAGCTCGACCGGACCGAGTTCGAGCAGCCGCCCGCGCTCAAGGCCGAAGAGCTTCTGTGCATTGACGTTGGCGTCGACGAAGCGCCCGGTGTCCACGTCGAGCACTACGATCGCTTCGGGCGCGTGGCTCACCAGCACCCGGTAGCGCGCTTCGCTCTCGCGCACCGCCTGCTCGGACTCGCGCCGCTCGGTGACGTCGCGCAGGCACAGTACGAACATCTCGCGCTCGGACAGCGGCGCCCTGCTGACGGCGATCTCGGCGGGGAACAGCGCGCCGCTCTGGCGCCGCGCCCACAGCTCGCGTGCCGCGAGATCAAGTCCCGTGTCGCCGGTGCTCGCAGCGAGTCGCTGCAGCGCCTCGGGGACGCTCTCGGCGCCGGCGGCGAGCGTCGGCAGCAGCACGTCGATGCGCTGGCCGACGACCTCCGCTTCGCTGTAGCCGAACACCCGTTCGCCGGTCGGGTTGAAGGTGCGGACCAGCCCCCCTTCGTCGACCGCCAGTACCACGTCCTTGATGTGATCGAGAATGACCTGCAGGTGCTCGGAACTCTGCTCGCGTGCCTCATGCGCGAGCGCCCGCGCTTCGTCGGCCATCAGGCGCATCGACTCGACGATGCCGCGCCGCTCAGCGTCGATCGTGTGGTAGTGGGTGTTGATCAGCCCCAGCAGCACGGCGACGTCGGGGGCGGCGTTGCCGGTGCGCAGCTGCAGCTCCCGCAGCTGGGCCTGCAGTTGCGGGTGCAGCTCGCTCCTCGCGTCCGCTGACGCACGCGGATCCGCCCGCACGAGCGTGGTGGTTGCACCTGGCGTCGCCTCCTGGGGCTGGGCGAGCGTCCGCATGGTCCCGGTTTTTGACATAAGGAGGAAGGTTGGGCCCGATGAAAATCATACGGGCCGCAACACGGCCGACCCGTGAAGCCCCTCCCGATTCTTGCGTGTTGCGTACGGGTTATTGCGGTGCGGCAGAGGCGTCGGGTCTGGCCGCGGCGCCGGCCAGCCGCGCCGGGGCGGCCGCCTCCGCGAGTCCGTTCCCGGCGATGACCGGAAACGCGAAGCTCTGGCTCGTGGCCTGACCGCCGTACTCGGAGGAGATCACGGTGCTCAAGGTGAAGATGCCGTCCCGCTGCGGCCGGATCTTCAGGGTGTGGCTGATCGGTGTCCCGGCCACCGGCTTCGCGACGGGCGCAATGACATCGCCGCTGAGGATCTGCAGGCCGTCCTCCGCCTGGACCTTCCCGGAGATCTCATCGAGCCCGACGGCTACCGGGATGATCACCAGGTTGACGTCCACCGGCGCGCCCACGTCCGGGCGCCCGGTGAGCTCGAATTTCACCTGCACGGCGGCCGCACCGTTGGCGGCGGACACCGCGGCGACCATGTCGGGCGAGATGCCGTCGGAGGGCACGGCCCTCTTCACCGCCGGGTGCGGCTTGGTCACCACGCGGTCGAGTAATCCGGGCTGGTTCTTCGAGCCGCAGCCGGCTGCGATCAGCGACAGCGCGGCGAGGGGCGCTAACAGAAGGCGCATAAGCTAATGCGAGCCTTAAGTGAAATCGAGGCCGGCGGACACAATAGCAGCTTGCCCTGGCGCCGCACGTGCGGAGTCGGCATTTCCCGAACATCCGCGCGCTTGAGGCTAGCCCTGCAGCAACGGCGGCTCCTCGATCGTCGCATGCTGCTCGAGGAGATCATTCAGGTAGCCCTCCCAGTAGCGTGGTTCGCCCAGCCACGGGAAGGCACGCGGGAAGGCCGGGTCGCGCCAGCGATGCGCCACCCAGGCGGCGTGGTGCAGCATCCGCAGCGCACGCAGCGGCTCGATGAGGCGCACCTCGAGCAGGTCGAAATCCGCGAACTGTCCGTAGCCTTCCATGAGCTCAGCCCATTGGCGCTGCTGCTCGGCCGCTGACCCCGCCAGCATCATCCACAGATCCTGCACGCGCGGGCCCATCGCGCAGTCGTCCAGATCGACGAACGCGGGCCCGTGCTCGTTCCACAGGAGATTCCCGAGATGGCAGTCGCCGTGGATACGGATCTCGGACACGCGGCCCACCGCGGCGAATTCCTGGCTCACACGCTCGAGCAGTGCGCCACTCACGGAGGCGTAGCGCTCGTGCAAGGCCGCAGGCAAGAGCTCGCTCGCCAGCACCTGCGCACGCGCCTCCCACCCCATGCGCTGGATGCCGATCCGCGGCCGCACGGCAAACGCGCGCAGCGCGCCGATGCGGTGCAGGCGCGCGAGACTGCGCCCGAGGATCTGGCGCGCGTCGGCCGCATCCAGCTCGGGCGCACGGCCGCGGATCCACGGAAAGCAGGCGAAACGGAACTCGCGGTAGCGCACCAGTGTCTGCCCGGCGATCTGCAGGGGCGCAGCAACCGGCAGCTCGGCGGAGGCGAGCTCGGCGGTAAACTGGTGCTCCTCGGCGATCTGCGCATCGCTCCAGCGCGCGGGGCGGTAGAACTTCAGCACCAGCGGGCCCTGTTCGCCGTGCAGCTGGTACACGCGGTTCTCGTAGCTGTTGAGCGCGAACAGCCGTCCGTCCGGATCCAGGCCGGCCGAGGCCGCCGCGTCCAGTACCACCTCGGGCGTGAGCCCGCTGAAAGGCTGCAGGTTGCTGCCCGCGGTTTTGTTTATCATCCCGGCCTCATGAATCGCGGCAGCATATTAGTCACCGGCGGCGCCGGCTACATCGGCAGCCACGTCGCGCTGCGCCTGCGGGAGGCGTGGCGAGCGCGTGGTGGTGCTGGACGATCTGTCGCGGGGCTTCCGGCGCGCGGTGCTCGAGGCGCCGCTCGTGGTCGGCAGCGTCGGCGATCGCGCCACGGTGCTCGGCGCCCTGCGCGCGCACGCCGTCGACACCGTGATGCATTTCGCCGCCTACACGGTCGTTCCGGAGTCGGTGCGCGAGCCGCTCAAGTACTACGGCAACAACAGCTGCGCGATGCGCACGCTCCTTGAGTGCTGCGCCGAGTCGGGCGTGCGCCATTTCGTGTTCTCCTCCACCGCCGCGGTCTACGGCATTCCGGCCGACGGTTACGCCGCCGAGACCACCCCGACCGCACCCATCAACCCCTACGGCGCCTCGAAGCTCGTCGCCGAATGGATGCTGCGCGATCTGGCCGCAGCCGGCGCGCTCGATTACGTGGCGCTGCGTTACTTCAACGTCGCGGGCTCGGACCTCGCGGGGCGCATCGGTCAGGCGACGCCCAACGCGACTTTGCTCATCAAGGTCGCGTGCGAGGCCGCGGTCGGCACGCCGCGCGGACCTCGCCATCTTCGGCACCGACTTCCCGACACCCGACGGCACCGGCGTGCGCGACTATATCCACGTCGAGGATCTCGCCGAGGCGCATCTGCAAGCGCTGCGCTATCTGCGCGACGGCGGCGCGCCCACCGTGCTCAACGTCGGCTACGGGCACGGCTACAGCGTGCGTGAGGTGCTCGCGGCGGTAGAACGAGCGGCCGGATGCAAGCTCGCGGTCCGGGAGGAGCCACGCCGCGCCGGGGACCCGGCGCAACTCGTGGCCCGCGCCGAACGCATCCGCAGCGAGCTCGGCTGGAGTCCCCGACGCGACGACCTCGACACCATCGTTCGCACGGCGCTCGAATGGGAGCGACAGCTCCTGCGGGACCCTTGGTAAACAAGGGCTTGCACTTGCGTCGCGCACTAGCGACAGCGTGTCGCCAATCGCAGACGCCCAATCATATGCCCGGTAGAATGTGACCATGCAGTGGGGGCGCCCCAAGTCATTGAGCGGATTGATGCTGGTCGGCCTGGCGCTGATTGCCATCCCGCTGCTCGCCGCCATCCTGGATGCGGTGCTGCAGATCCGTCATCTCGCCGACACCGGGCAGCGCATCATCGTCGAGGGGGTGTCGCAGGCTCGCGCCAGCCAGGCACTGTTCTCGCAGGTCGCCTCCCTCGAGCGGACCGCGCGGTCTGTATGACGTGCTCAACGACCCGAAGCTGCTCGACGTCTACCGCACCCAGGACGAGCGCCTCACCGGAACGCGCGGGCAGCTCGAGAGCCACGCGACCGAGGAAACGCGCCGCACCCTGCAGGAGCTCGGAACGCTGCAGGCGAGCATTCGCGCCATGGTGCTGAGCACCCCGCCCAGCAGCGGCGCCGCCGCCACCTCGGATCTGTCCGGGCGCTTTACCCAGCTCTCGGAACTGGTGGAGCGCGTGGCTGAGCAGAGCAACGCCGAGGTCGATGCGCGGGTAGCGGCGCTCGAGGCAGACACTCAGCGCGCGCGCCAGCGCCTGCTCTGGGAGTCGGCGCTGCTCCTGCCGCTGGGGGTGATCGCGGTATTCGTGCTCACCATCGGCGTCGGACGACCGCTGCGCCAGCTCGACCGCGCGATCAGCGAGGCTCGGGGAAGGCACGTTCACCGACCCCATTGCGGTCTCAGGCCCGCATGACCTCGAGCGCCTGGGGGGTCAGCTCGAGTGGCTGCGCCAGCGCCTGCTCGAGCTCGCCCACGAGCGCAACCGATTCCTGCGCCACATGTCGCACGAGCTGAAGACCCCGCTCGCCAACATCCGCGAGGGGACCGAGCTCCTGATGGACGGCGCGGTGGGCGAGCTCGATTCCAACCAGCGCGAGGTCGCGGCGATCCTGCGCGAGAATGGCATCAAGCTGCAGCGCATGATCGAGAACCTGCTGTCGTTCAGCGCCTGGCAGACCTCGAGCGTCGGGCTCGAGGCCACCGAATTCCGGCTGCGCCCGCTGGTCAAGCAGGTGCTCGAGAACCAGCAGCTGACGCTGCTCTCGCAGCGCGTGCGGCTGGATGTGCGGGTGGAGGACGTCACGCTCGAGGCCGATCGCGGCAAGATCCGCCTGATCCTCGAGAACCTGGTGTCGAACGCCGTCAAGTACTCGCCCAAGGGCGGCACCATCCACATACGGGCGCGTGCCGCGGAAGCCCAGCTGGTGCTCGACGTGGCCGACAGTGGACCGGGCATCCCGCGCGAGGACCGCGCCTATATCTTCGAGGCCTTCTACACCGGGCGCGCGGCGCGCAGCACCGCCGTCAAGGGAACCGGCATCGGCCTGTCCGTGGTGCTGGAGTTCGTCTCCGCCCACGGCGGCGCGGTGCAGATCATCGACGGCGAGTTCCCGGGTGCGCACTTTCGCATCACCATGCCGATCCGGGCGACGAGCGGCGGCCGGCCCGCCAAGAGTGAGTCGAACGCGCATGCGCACGCAGCCTGAACGTCTCGCCGGCGCGCTCCTTGCGCCGTCCTCACTCCTCGCCACGCTGTCGCTGCTCGCGCTCGCCGGCTGCACCGCGGGTCTGCTGTCCGGCAAGAGCGCCGCACCCGAGCCGGCCGTGGTGAGCCCGTCGTACTCCTCCGCGTCGGGGCTGCTTTCCCAATACCTGCAGCTCCTGCAGAAGCTCGCACAGGGGAGCTCCTCCGAGCAGGCCGAGATCGTCGCCAGCGCCCAGAGCGAATACGACACCGCGCCCACGCCCAGCCGGCAGCTGAGGCTCGCACTGATCCTCGCCACACCGGGGCATCCCGCGACCGACCTGCCGCGGGCCCAGGGCCTGTTGCGCGAGCTCATGGCGAACCCCGAGACGCTGCTGCCGGGTGAGCGCGCGCTCGCCTTCCTGACGCTTTCGCAGGTCGACGACCATTTGACGCTCGCCGCGGAAAACCGCAGGCTGCAGAGTGAGGCGGCACGCGAGGACCGGGAGCGCACGGCGAACGCGCAAAAGCGCCTGCAGGCCGAGCTGGACGAGAACGCGAGACTGCACAAGGAGCTCGACGAGGCGCGCGCCAAGCTCGATGCCATCGCCAACATCGAGCGCTCGCTGAATGAGCGCAAGCCGGGCACCCCCACCCCGCACCCGCCGTAAGCTGCCAGCCAAGGGACACGATCTTGAACCAGACCGGAAAACGCAAAGCGCGCATCCTCGTGGTCGACGACGACCCGGGGCTGCTGCGTCTGCTGACGATCCGCCTGCGCGCGGAGAGCTACGACGTGGAGGCGGTGGAGAGCGCGGCGCAGGCCCTCGCCGCCGCCAGCCGCTTCCGGCCGGACCTGGTGATCACCGACCTGCGCATGGACCAGATGGACGGCATCGGCCTTCTCAAGGAGCTGCAGAGCCGCTGGCCGGGGCTTAAGGTCATCATCCTCACCGCGCACGGCACCATCCCGGATGCGGTGCAGGCGACCCAGATGGGTGCGTTCGGCTTCCTCACCAAGCCGGTCGACAAGCAGGAGCTGCTCGATCACGTGCAAAAGGCGCTGCGCATCTCCGGCTTCGGGGCCTCCGACGAGGACTGGCGCGCGGAGATCATCACGCGCAGCGCCATCATGGAGGAGAAGCTCGGCCAGGCGCACATGGTCGCGGGCACCGATGCGCGCGTGCTGATCACCGGGGAGAGCGGCACCGGCAAGGAGCTGCTGGCGCGCGCCATCCACCGCGGCTCACCGCGCCGTAACAAGCCCTTCGTGGCCATCAACTGCAGCGCCATGGCGGAGAACCTTCTCGAGTCGGAGCTGTTCGGCCACGAGAAGGGCTCCTTCACGGGCGCCACCCGTGCCCACCGGGGACTGTTCATGGCCGCGGACGGCGGCACGCTGATGCTCGATGAGATCGGGGACATGCCGATGCGGCTGCAGGTGAAGCTGCTGCGCGTGCTGCAGGAGAACGTCATCCGCCCGGTGGGCAGCACCGATGCCATCGCGGTCAACGTGCGCGTGATCTCCGCGACGCACCGCGAGCTGCAGCAGCTGATGGCGAGCAGCCAGTTCCGCGAGGACCTCTACTACCGGCTCAACGTAGTGCACATCGAGATGCCCTCGCTCAGCCGCCGGCGCGAGGACATACCGCTCCTGGTGGCGCACTTCCTTGCGCAGATCGCGCGCGAGAGTGGCGTGCGCAAGATCTATGCTCCCGAGGCGGTGGAGCTGCTCGCCACCGCCGACTGGCCCGGCAACATCCGCCAGCTGCACAACGTGGTGCGCCAGAACGTCGCGCTGTCGCAGACGCCGATCATCCCGGTGGAGCTGGTGCAGCAGTCCCTCGGCGGGTCCCCGGGGCGCCTGCCCTCCTTCGACGAGGCACGCGACGAGTTCACACGCAGCTACCTGTCGCAGATCCTGCAGATCACCGGCGGCAACGTCAGCCAGGCGGCGCGCCTCGCGCGGCGTAATCGCACCGACTTCTACAAGCTCCTGGCGCGCCATCAGCTGACCCCGGAAGAATTCAAGCAGCGCTGAGGCGTGCGCGTCGCGCGCTGAAGGCCACTGCCCGACACCCCAGCCGCATGACGCAAGCGACGGCCCGCGGAGCGCTGTGGATGGTGCTCTTCAAGCTGCTGGAGCGCGGGCTGGGGCTCATCAGCACGCTGATCCTGGCGCGCATGCTCGTGCCCAGGGACTTCGGCATCGTCGCCATGGCCAATTCCGTGGTGGCGCTGCTGGAGATATTCACCGCCTTCAGCATGGACACGGTGCTGATCCAGCGCCAGGACGCGACCACCGATCACTTCAACACCGCCTGGACGCTCAACGTGCTCGCCGGCTGCGCCATCGGCACCGTGGTGACGCTGCTCGCCCTGCCGGCGAGCCACTTCTACTACGAGCCGCGTCTCCTGCCGGTGATGTGCGTGCTCGCGGTGAGCGCGGTGGTGGGCGGCTGCGAGAACATCGGTGTCGTTCTGTTCCGCAAGGAGCTGCGCTTTGACCGCGAGTTCCGCTATCTGCTCACCAAGAAACTGCTGATGTTCGCGGTCACGGTGCCACTCGCCCTGTGGCTGCGCAGCTACTGGGCGCTGGTGCTCGGCACGTTCATCGGGCGCGTGGGCGCGGTCACCTACAGCTACATCATCCAGCCGTTCCGTCCGCGCTTCTCGCTGCACGCGGCAAAGGAAATGCTGCACTTCTCCAAGTGGCTGATGATCCAGGACGCGCTGATGTTCCTCAAGGATCGCTCGGCGAGCTTCTTCATCGGGCGTTTCGCCGGTCCGGCAGCGCTCGGCACCTTCAGCGTGTCGGCGGAGATCGCCAACATGCCGGGCACCGAGCTGATCGCGCCGATCAACCGCGCACTGCTGCCCGCCTACGCGAGGCTCGCCGCGGACCCGGCGGCGCTGCGGCGGGAATTCCTCAATTCCATGTCGGGAATCGCGCTTCTCGGGGTTCCCGCGGTCGCAGGCGTGGCGCTCGCGGCGCCCTTCATCGTGCTGCTGGTGCTCGGCCCGCGCTGGGCCGCGGCGCAGCCGCTGCTCGAGATCCTCGCCTTCTTCGGCATCAGCCAGGTGCTGCAGAGCAACGCCTACGCGGCGCTGATCGCGCTCGGCAAGCCCGGGCTGTTTGCCAAGCTGAACGGGTTGCAGGTCGCGCTGCTGCTGCTGTTCCTGCTGATTCTCACGCCCAGGGCCGGCGCCACCGGCGCCGCCTGGGCCTACGTGATCGCTGCCCTCGGTGCGCTGCCGGTGAACCTGTTCAGCCTCGCGCGCTCCCTCGGGCTGCGCATACGAGACTACGCCATAGCGACCTGGCGGCCGGTGGTGAGCGCCGCGCTGATGTACGGCGCCGGCCGCGCCTGGGGACCGGTGCTGCCGCCCGGCGCCCGCACCTCCCTGCAGGCCTTGCTGCCGTTCCTTGCCTGCGTGGCGTTCGGCGCCGCAACCTACATCGCCGCGGCGGCGCTGCTGTGGCTCGCCGCGGGCCGCCCGGAGGGTGCCGAGACCTGGCTGCTGCGGCAGCTCAGGCTGCGCGCGCACGGCTGAGCGGCTGGGGCGGGTGCCTCACCGGGTGCCCGCGCTAAGCACCCCTCAGGGCGTCGGTGACTCAGCCGGGCCCGCCTCCGCGCTGACTTCGTTGCGGGCGAACTGCGCCGCGTCGATGTGGTGACGCTCGAGAAGGTCATAGACCGTAGGACGGGTCACCCCCAGCAGTTCCGCGGCGCGCGACAGGTTGCCCTGGGCGATCGCGAGCGCCTGCCGCACCGCCTGCACCTCGGCGCGCTGGCGTGCAATGCGCAGGTTCAGGTACTCGAGATCCTCGGTCGGATCCTGCAGGCCGAGATCGCCCGCGGTCACCACCGCGCCTTCGGCCATGATCACCGCGCCCTTGATCCGGTTCTCGAGCTCGCGCACGTTGCCCGGCCAGCGATAGGTCTGGATCGCCCGGATCGCATCCGGGGCGAGTCCGCGCGTCGGCTTGCCGAAGCGCTCGCTCATCGTCTGCAGCAGGAACTGCGCGAGCAGCAGGCTGTCGCCCTGGCGATCGCGCAGCGGCGGCACGCGCACCATCACCTCGCTGATGCGATAGAACAGGTCGTCGCGGAACCCGCCGCTGCCGATCAGCGCCTCGAGATTGCGGTTGCTGGCGCACACGATGCGCAGGTCGAGCACAATGGGCGTGCGTCCGCCGATGCGCTCCACGGTGCGCTCCTGCAGCACGCGCAGCAGCTTCACCTGCAGTGACGCCGGCATCTCGCCGATCTCGTCGAGAAACACCGTGCCGCCGTGCGCGGCTTCGAGCTTGCCGGGAGTGCGCTTGTCGGCGCCGGTGAACGCGCCCTTCTCGTAGCCGAACAGCTCGCTCTCGAGCAGAGTATCCGGGATCGCCGCGCAGTTGATGCCGACGAATTGCTGGTGCCCGCGGCCCGAGAGCCGGTGCAGCGCGCGCGCCAGCAGCTCCTTGCCGGTACCGCTCTCCCCGAGCAGCAGCACCGTCGCGCTGGTCGGGGCGACCTTCTCGATCGAGCGGCAGAGGCTGCGCATCGAGTCGCTGACGCCGAGGATGCCTTCCAGCGCCATGGCGCCGGACTGCTCACGCAGCCGCCAGTTCTCCTCTTCCAGCTCGCGGATGCGCAACGCGCGCCGCACCACGATCGACAGCACCCCGGCTGCGAGCGGCTTGTGGTAGAAGTCCGCGGCTCCGAGTCCCACCGCGGCCACCGCCAGCTCGCGCGCATCACGCTCGGTCATGGCGACGATGCGGGTGTCGGGCGCGAGCCTCAGGATCTCGCGCAGCAGCGCGAGGCTTTGCACCGCCCCGGACGGCTCGCGTGCCGTGCCGAGATCGAACAGCACCACGTCCGGCTCGATGCGCCGCACCAGCGCCAGCACCTGTTCGGACACCTCGCTCGCGGTCACCTCGAGATCGGAGAACATCTTCTCCAGCTCGCGCTGCACGGTGCGGTCGTCTGCGAGGATCAGCAGCTTGCGGCGCTGCATGGCGGTCACGAGCAGGGATTCCTGTCCGGGATTGCGCCAGCTACCGGAAACCATCAGCGTGCTCCCTTGCCCATGAGAACCACTTCCACCGTCTGGGCGAGAATCGCCAGGTCGAACAGCAGACTGTTGTTCTTGATGTAGTACAAGTCGTATTGCAGCTTTTCGAGGGCGTCCTGCTCGGAGGAGCCGTACTGGTAGCACAGCTGCGCCCAGCCGGTGATCCCCGGCTTCACGCAATGCCGCTGCACGTAGTAGGGAATCTTATCGGCAAGCTCGGCGACGAATTCCGGGCGCTCCGGCCGCGGCCCGACCAGGCTCATCTCCCCGCGCAGCACGTTGAAGATCTGCGGCAGCTCGTCGACGCGCAGCTTCCTGATCAGGGCGCCGACGCGCGTGATGCGCGGATCGTCCTTGCGTGCCCATTGCGCCTGGCCGTCGCTCTCGGCATCGGGGCGCATGCTGCGGAACTTCAGCACCTCGAAGCTGCGCCCGCCGTAACCGACCCGCAGCTGGTGATACAGGAGCGGCGCGCGCCAGCCGTCCTCGAGCTTGATCGCGAGCGCGGTGATCGCCATGGCCGGCAGCGACACCGTGAGGATCGTGAGGCTGCTGAGCACATCCAGCGCGCGCGATGAGAACAGGCGCACCGGGTCGCGCTTGAATCCCTCCCCGAAGATCATCCAGCTCGGATTGAGCACGTCCACGCGCACGCGCCCGGTCTCGCGCTCGAGAAAAGTCGGCAGTTCCGTCACGTCGATGCCACTCAGCCGGCACTCGAGCAGATCCCGGATCGGAAAGGCGCGCCGGCGGTCATCCATCGCCACCACCACCTCGTCCACCGAGTGCCGCGCGCACAGCTCGGGCAGCCGCGCGGGCGGGAACACCTCCTCGACCGGAACCGCCGACTGTTCCCCCTCCGGCTGCGCATAACCGACCACCGCGAAGCCGCGGCGGTCGGTGCGGCGGCGCAGGTTCGCAATGGAGGCAGCGCGCTCGCCGCAGCCGTACACCAGCACGTAGCGCTTGAAGATGTCGTCCTCGATGAGGCGTGCGAAAGTACTGCGGGTGATGATGAGCACCAGGAGCGCCAGCACCGCGGCGAAGCCCATGACACCGCGGCCGAGCCACAGGTCCGGCAGCACATAGAACACGACGCTGGTGACTGCCGCGCCGGTGAGGATCGCGGCCAGCACCCGCACCACGATGCCGAACGCGGGTGCGCGCTGCCGTGAGCTATAGAGCCCGAAGGCAAAGAGACAGAAGAGCGTCACCCCGCTGTAGAGCACCGCCCGGGGCCAGAGCGGGCCCTCGTGTTGACGTACTGAGGCGAGGTGCCAGCCGAAGCGCAGCGCCACCGCCACGATCATCGCCGCGGCGATCGCCACCGCCTCGATCGAGGCGAGCGCCGCGAGCGGTGCGTGCACGTACTGTCCCAGGACCCGGATGCGCATGAGACCTTCGCGGTTTATGTCCGATCGGCCGCCCCGGGGGACTCAGGCCCCAGGGCCACTCGGGAAAGGGGTGGATCTTACAGCGTCAGTGTAAAAAATGGCCGTGGCGCGAGTGTGAAGGCGGCCACAGTTGGGTCTACAGGGCCTCTAAAGGCCCCTGGAGCCGCGGATAGCCCGCGCGGGACTGCGGAGTCGCCCTCAGAACTGCCAGTACAGGAACTCGCTGGGGCCCCCCAGCTGCGCCACTGCCACGGCCGCCACGGCTGCCGTTCCGAGCGCCCAGATGAGCGTGGGGCTCCACAGGAGCCGCCGCCAGGGCCCCGCGAGCGCCGTCCCCCGGGTGCCGAGCGCCGGCTCGTAGAGAGCGAGGATCTGGAGCGTATTGGGACATAGCAGCGCGATCCCTAGCAGCAGCAGTGCCCAGGCGAGGACCCGTGCGAAAGTGCTCAGGTCCCACAGGCTGTCGGTACCGATGTGCAGGTGATGCAGCACGCCGGTCAGCGGTCCCAGGTGCCCGAAGAGAGCGGCCGGCAGGCTCACTCCGTGCACACCCGCCATGCCCGCATAGATCGTGCCGGCGGCGTGCAGCGTCGGGGAGCGAAACAGAACCATCGCCGCGACGACCGCCAGGAACGTGAGCACGAAGCCGAAGCCGCGCATGCGCTCCTGGTAGCGCCTGCGGTCCGGCCACAGCCGCGCCGCGAGGAACCGCCAGGCGTGGTTGACGCACAGGTAAAGTCCGTGCAACAGCCCCCAGAGCACGAACAGCCACCCGGCGCCGTGCCACAGACCCGACACCAGCATGGTGACAAGGGTCGGGAACATCAAAAGGCTCGTGAAGGCGGCGAGCGTGGTGCTGCGCCCGCTGAGCCCGGGATGCCCCGCCGCCATGCGCCGCCGGGTGAGCGTCAGCGCCAGAGGGTTATAGATGTAGGCGGTGAGGAAGCGCGTGAGCGTCATGTGCCAGTGCAGCCAGTAATCGATGATGCTCGACGCCTTGAGCGGTGAGTTGAAGTTGGCCGGCAGCCGCACCCCGAAAAAGCGTCCGAGCCCGAGCGCCATGTCGGAATAACCGGAGAAATCGAAGTAGATCTGCAGCGTGAAGCCGAGCGCGGCGAGCCACGCGGGGATGAAGCTGAGCGCCGCGCCGTGCTCGGCCTGCCCGTAGAGTGCGCTCACCAGCGGTGCGATGCCGTCGGCAAGGAAAGCTTTCTTGAAGAGCCCGAAAGCGAACAGCGTCGCGCCGACCGCGGCGTCGTTGCCGTTGAAGCGGCAGGGAGCCGCATGGAACTGCGGCATCATCTCGCGGTAGTGCACGATCGGACCTGCGATCAGCTGCGGGAAGAACAGCACGAACAGGCAGTAGTCGCGCAGCGTGAAGCGCTCGATCCTGCCGGCGTGCACGTCGATGAGGAAGGCGATCTTCTGGAAGGTGATGAACGAGATACCGAGCGGCAGGATGAGTTGCGTCAGGATGAGCTGTGTGCCGAGTACGTCGTTGACCGAACCGAGGAAAAAGTTGCGGTACTTGAAGTAGCCGAGGTAAGCGACGTTGAAGGCGAGTCCCGCGATCAGGAGCCAGCGTGCCGTGCGCCGCCGCGCCTCATCCGTCGCAACGCGCTGCAGGGCGCGCGCCAGCAGGTAGTTCACCAGGATCGACGGGGCGATGATCACGACGTTGAACGGCCGCCACCACATGTAGAAAAAGACCGAGGCGGCGATCAGCCAGTGGAATGCCCAGGCGCGCGAGTGGCGCCCGATCGCGTAGAAGCCGAGCAGCGTCAGCGGCAGGAAGGCGAACAGGAAGCCGAAGGAATTGAACAGCATTGCTCGCCTTCACCCCGGTCGCAGCAGCGCCTGGGCGCGGCGAACGATGGCGCCGACGTTCTCGAAGGACTCCACCTCCGCGACGCGGAACTTCACGCCGAGGCGCATTTCCACGGCGACGATGAAATTGACGTAGGTGAAGGAGTCCCAGCCGGAAACCTCTTCGCGCCGGGTGCTCATCGTCAACGCCGGAGGCTCGCGCCCGATGAGATCACCCAAGAGGCCCCCGAACAGCGTGAGCAGTTCCGAATCGCTCATGTCAGCGCCCCTGCCGCGCAATCTCGGTCGGGCGCGGCACGTAGTCGCTGAGTGGGAGCTGCCAGCGGCCGCCGGAGCCTCCCGCCGCAGCGCAGGCCACGAAGCCGAGCTGCGCATACAACCCGCTCACGATTGCGTTGCGCGCGCTGGGACGATACTCGGCCAGGAAGGTGCGCGCGCCGCGCCGTCGTGCCTCCTCGACCGCGATGTTCATCGCTTCGTACTCCAGACACCGGCCGAACACGCGACAGCTCATCACCCAGGTATCGAGCTCCCATGAGTCCTCCTGCGGGGCACCCTCGTGGAAAATCATGACGCTCACCAGGCCATTGTCGCCGAAGCGGTCCGCCAGGCGGAACTGCAGTGTGAGAGCGCGCGGTTCGGCGGCGAACCGCGCCACTTCCTCGCCGCTGTGGCGGCGGTTGGTGAGGTTGAACTGGTTGGTCTTGTTGATGAGCTGGGTCACGCGCGCCAGGTCGACTTGCGCGAACGGGCCGTACTCGAGCTGCATCTCCAGGCCGCGCAGGAACTCCTGCATGCTGGGCGCGGATTCGCGCAGCATCTCGCGCGCAGCGTTGGCGTGGTATTGCTCGGCCCGCCGGCGGTCGTCGTGGGTGAAGCTCACCGTTTCGAAGTAGCCCGCCGCGGCCAGGCAGCGCTCGAAGCCCGCGACATCCGCGGGCAGCTCGGGGACCGCCACCTCGGGCAGCAGCTCACGCACGCGGGCGCGCTCGACCGGGTTGTCGTCCAGGAACACCAGGCTCTCGAGCCCGATGCCGATCCGGGTGGCGATCTCGCGCAGGTTGTCCGACTTATCGTTCCAGTTGGCGATGAAAGCGGCGAAGTCATCGAGCCGCAGCTGCATCTCCGGATGTCCGTCGACGGCGGCCGCCGCTACCGCGTGCTCGTTCTTGGAGCACACCGCGAGAATCACCCCGCGCTCGCGCAGCAGCCGCGCGTAGCGCTGCAGCGCGGCGTGCGCTTCGCCAGCCGCACTGCCGGGCCCGAGCACGATGCCCTGGGGGCCGACGTCGCCCACCGCTCCACCCCAGAGCGTGTCGTCGAGATCGAGCACCAGGCACTTGCGCGAGGTGCCGCGCAGCGCCCCCGCAACCCGTGCCACGAGCTCCCCGTAGGCCGGAGCGGCGGCCGGCGCGATCTCCTGCTTGGCCTGCAGCCAGCGCGCCACGTCGAACCAGGCGTCGCGCCCGTCGCGCGCGCTCGCCTGCGCGATATCGAGCAGGGCCACCGCGCCCGCGCGCGCGGCCGGCACCAGGCGCTCGTTGAGGGATGCGACCACCGTCGAGGGCGCGCCGGGCACCAGGCGCTCAAAGCCCCCGAACAGCGGCTCACCGGTGTCGAGGAACGTCTGCTGGATGACGCTCGCCCCGAGACGCTCTGCGAGCGAGCGCCACAGGCAGGCGAGCCCGGCGACGCAGGCCGCGAGCCGCTCCTCGGCTTCTGCCGCGCCGACCGCCAACGGTATACCGGCGGCCACCTCCCCGGCTGTGAGGCAGAACAGCACCACCTGCGGCTTGAATGCATACAGCGGCGAGGCCGGATCGAGTATTTCCTGCTGGTGCTGTCCATAGGCGCCGCCACGCACCTCGATCGACAGCCGATGCCGCACGCCCGCGACCCGGATCGCCGGCAGGAGGTGCTCGACGGTCGGCCCGCATACGACCCACAGGCGCAGCGGCTCACCGCCCGCAGCGCCCTCGGGCAGAGCCCGCAACGCCCGGTCGAGCTGCAGCGTCTCGAGAAAATCCAGTCTCTGCCCCGCGAGCGCCCCGAGCCGCGCGAAGCGCAGCCCGGCCTCGGGCGTCGCCTCGGCCGCACGCAGCGCGCTGCGGAAGTCGCGGGGACGGGGCAGCCAGTCGAGCACGCGTCGCGCCTTCAGGACCCGAGGCAGTGGTGCAGCCGCGCCCCGGCGGCCGCGAAGAACGCCTCGGACCAGCGCGCGGCGCTCGCCGGCTCCAGGTGCGAGCCGTCGAAGGTGGTGAGGCCCGTGGGCTCCGGTGCGATGAGCGGCATGCCAAGAGCCGCCGCCAGCGCCTGCGCGTTGGCACGCTCGGTCTTCACCGTCGGCACCAGTGTCAGCAGGACACACTCCTCGCTCACCGGCAGCCGGCCGAGGAAGCTGCGCGCTATGGCGAGCTCGCGCCGCACGCGGCCAGGATCAGCGGCCGCGGGGTCGTTGGAGACCGGCTTGTTGGGAGGCGGGGTGCGGTCGAACGACCACGCGCCGGTGCTGCGCGAGCGGTACGCCGCGAAGCTGTCACCGCACAGCCGCCGCCAGCGAGCGCACAGGGCGCGGTGCGTGACCTGCAGCAGGCGCTTGCTCTGGTAGTTGAACCAGGCGTCGGCTCCACCGTCCATCACGTAGCGCGCCGGCAGGCTTGGCGGGGACTGAAAGAAGGCGTCTACGTTGATCACGTAGGCGCGCGGCCGCGGGGCGTATCGATCGAGCAGCCCCTGCTCGAACTGATAGGTCTCGTAGTAGGAAAACCCGAGCAGGTAATAGCTGGCCGACGCCCCCGAGAACCAGCCCGCGGTCGGGGCGCTCGAGAACCCCCATTGCACGCGGCTGTTGCCGAGGAACACCACCTGACTGGCACTCAGTGCGCGACCGGCGGCGGGCTCCAGCCCGAACCAGAAGGCGCCGTGCTCGTAGTCGCCATAGCGGTTCGCCTGGCAATAGGCGAGGTAACGATCAGCGCTGTAGCCGTCGGCCGGACAGGCGTAGATGCTTTCGAGGCGCAGCTCGCGCGCGTACGCCAGGAGCACCGCCACGATCAGGAGCGCGAGGTAGAGGACCGGGCGGGCGCGCGTCAGCGGACGGCCGGTGCTGATGGCGGCGGGCGCGGCGCCTGCGTCGCTCATACGCGGCGGCGCGCGCCGCGTCGCGCGCCGCGGCGCGAGCCCGCGCGCGGTGGCGCAGCGGGCGGCATCGGACGAACGATGAGGTCCACCACCTGGGCGCGCGGCGCAAGATTCACCGCCCCCGCGATCAACTCGGCGACGTCCTCCGGCTGCAGCAGCCCCTGGGGGTCGTAGCGCCGCCCCTCGAGCCTCTGCAGGGTCTCCTGCATCGGCGTGGCCGTGCGCGCCGGGTAGACGCAGGTCACGCGGATGCCAAGCGGGTTGAGCTCCTCGCGCAGCGCCTCGCTGTAGCCGAGCAGGAGGTGCTTACCGGCGATGTAGCGCGCGGTGAGCGGCAGCGGCGGCCGCTGCACGCCCGCCGTGTTGATGAAGACGATCGTGCCGCGGCTCGCTTCCAGCAGCGGCACCAGCGCGCGGCTGATGGCGAGCGCGGCGTGGGCGTTCACCTGCAGCATCGCCCGGAACGCGCGCTCCTCTGCGTCGAGCACCGAGCCGCCGACGAAGACGCCTGCGGCGTGTACCAGCGCATCGAGCCGTGGCAGCTGCGCGGCGATGCGGCGCATGGCGCGCTCGAGCCGCGCCGGATGCGCGAAGTCGGCCGCGAACACCCGGGCGCTGCTGCCCGCGGTGGCGCGCGCTGCCTGCGCCACGCGCGCAAGCCGCGTGCGGTCGCGCCCGAGGAGCGTGAGGACGGCGCCCTGGGCCGCGAAGCGCGCGGCCACTGCCGCGCCTATACCGGAGCTGGCACCCGTCACGAGCACGTGCTTGGACACTTGCGGCACAGGCGCCTGCGCTTTCGACCTAAGCGACCGTCACGCGAACGGCCGCATCGACGGTTTGACCGGCCGGCCGCGCAGCACCGTGCCGATACCGCGCTCCAGGGCCAGGCGATAGGTCTGCAGCGCTTCGCCGATGATCTCCGCTGCCGCGTCGATGTCGGCCTCGGAGTGCGAGTAGGACACCACCAGCGACGGCGCGATCAGTCCCCGTGCCAGCGTCTCCTGCAGAAACAGGGTGCGGAACTCCTGGCTCGGCTGGCCGTGCTCGTCGCGCGTCGAGTACAACAGGCTGCAGGCGCGGCCGCGCAGCTGGAAGTGCCGCTCGAGACCGGCGCTGCGCGCGGCCGCGGCGACCTTCTCGGCGAGGCGCGCACCGCGGGCGTGCAGCACGTCCGTGACGTCGTGGGCGTCGTAGAAGCGCATCGTCGCGAGCGCCGCGGCGAGCGAGTGCACCTCGGCTCCGTGCGTGGTCGAGAGCAGGAACACCCGCTCCTTACCCGAGTTGAGGCCACCGCGCTCCATCAGCTCGCGCCGCCCGGTAAGCGCCGAGACCGAGAAGCCGTTGCCGAGCGCCTTGCCGAACGCGGCCAGATCGGGCTGCACGTCGTAGACGTACTGCGCCCCGCTCTTGTGCCAGCGGAAACCCGTGATCAGCTCGTCGAGCACGAACAAAGCGCCCTGCGCGCGGCACAGCTGTGCCACCGCCTGCAGGAAGCCCGCGGCGGGCTCCTCGCCGTTGCTCGCCTCCATCACCACGCAGCAGATGCGCTGCGGGTACTCCTCGAACAAACGCGCGAGGCTCGCCAGGTCGTTGTAGCGGAACTTCAGCGTGTGCTCGCGGATCCACTGCGGAATGCCGCCGGGCATCCCGGTCGTGCCGATGAACCAGTCGCCCACGGAGAAGAACGGCTGATCCCCGCAGATCGCGATCAGGTCGCGCCCGGTGTGGGCGCGCGCCAGCTTTACCGCGCCATCGAGCGCGTCCGAGCCGTTCTTGCAGAACTTGACCATCTCGGCGCCCGGCACCAGCTGCTGCAGCATCTCGGCGCATTCCACCTCGATAGCCGCCGGGCGCCCATAGTTCGTGCCGAGCTCGAGCGCCGCGCGCACCGCCGCGACCACGGGCTCGAAGGCATGGCCCAGCGTCACGCTGCGCAGCCCCATGCCGAGCTCGATGAACTCGTTCCCGTCTACGTCCCACACCCGGCAACCGGCGCCCCGCCGGATCATGATCGGCAGCCCCTCCGGGTACTGGTCGGCGCCCTTTGAATAGGTGTGACAGCCCCCGGGGATGAGCTGCTGGGCGCGGCCGTTCAACGCGACGCTCGCCGCGACGCCGCGCAGGGCAGCGGGACGGGCGCCGCTCATCTGTCCCACACCGCCCACGGACAGTTGCCCTGAGCGGCCATGCGATCGAAAGTGATCTTGTCAGCCAAGGTGTCCATGGAGTGCCAAAAGCCCTCGTGCCGATAGGACATGAGGCGTCCCTGGCTGACGAGCCGCGCGAACGGCTGCTCGAGCAGCTCCTCGCCCTCGTGCAGAAAGTCGAAGATGTCCGGGCGCAGCGCGAAGAAGCCACCGTTGATGAGCGCGTCCGCGCCATGCGGCGTCTCGATCCCCGAGACGTAGCCCGTCGGGTCGGAGTAGATGGCCGCGTCGGCCCGCGGTCGCTCGACCGCGGCGAACGCCACCACCGAGTTGCTGTGAGTGAAGCGCTCGATCAGCCTGTCGAGCGGCAGGTCCGAGAGCCCGTCGCAATAGTTGGCGAGGAACATCGGCTCATCCTGCACGAACTCGCGCGCGCGCAACAGCCGCTGGCCGATGTTGGAATGGAGCCCTGTGTCGAGGCAGCGGATATTCCAGGCGCTGACGTCGGCGGAATGCAGCTGGCAGCTCCCACCGTCGCTCAAGGTGAAATCGTTGGACATGCATTCGTTGTAGTTGAGGAAGTACTCGCGGATCTTGTCGCCGTGGTAACCGAGGCACAGGATGAATTCGGTGTGCCCGTAGTGGGCGTAGTAACGCATCAGGTGCCAGAGGATCGGACGGTCGCCGACGGTGATCAGCGGCTTGGGCAGGCTCTCGGAGTGCTCGCGCAGACGCGTGCCCAGACCACCGCAGAAAAGGACGACCTTCACCTCGAGCTTCCCCCCGACCGCGCCGCACGGCATGAGCTGAATTTTGCCAGTAAGTCCTACGCGCATCACCGGCGGCAGTCAAATTTACATATTGGTATCATTAGCATAGCGTGAAGCGCCTCGATGTTATGTCGAGGCCTTCACGCTTAGGATCTTCAGCATGCGGCAATGGCAACTGGTCCCCGGCGGCGGCGGCGCGCAAGTGCTGTGCATCGGCGCGCACTGCGATGACATCGAGATCGGCTGCGGCGGACTGCTGCAGCAGCTGTGCGCCGCGCGGCCCGCGCCCGTCGTGCATTGGTTCGTGCCGGTGGCGCCGGCGGCGCGCGCGGCGGAGTCGCGCGGCGCGGCGCAGCAGCTGCTCGCCGGCGCCGCGAGCTTCAACCTGGAGACGCACGAGTTCGCCGACGGCGAGCTGCCGTACGCGGGCGCGCAGTTGCGGCGTCTGGTGCAGGCGCTGGCCGCACGCCTGTCGCCCGATCTCATCCTGACGCACTGGCAAGCAGACGCCCACCAGGATCATCGCTGCCTGTCGGAGCTCACCGGACAGGCGTTCCGCGATCACCTGATCCTCGAGTATGAGATCCCGAAGTACGACGGCGACCTGGGCCGCCCCAACTGGTTCGTGCCGCTGCCGGAGGTGGTGGCGCAGCGCAAGATCGACTGCCTGCTCGAGGGCTTTGGCTCGCAGCGCGGCAAGCACTGGTTCACCGCCGAGACGTTCCGCGCCCTCATGCGCCTGCGCGGCCTCGAGTGCCGCGCACCCTCGGGGCTCGCCGAGGGCTACTACCTGCGCAAGGGCATCTGGCGCACCTGAAACCGGCAGCGCTACTTGCGCCACACCATCCACGGGCACTTGCCCTGGGCTTCCATCCGGTCGAAATTGATCTTGTCCTTCAGGGTGTCCATCGCCTGCCAGAAGCCATCGTGCGGCCACGCGGCGAGCGCGCGCCTGGCGATCAGACGCTCGAAGGGCTGCTCGACCAGCTCCTCGCCGTCCTTGATGTAGTCGAGGATTTCCCTGCGGAAGGCGAAGAATCCGCCATCGATGCGGAAGCGGCTGCCCTTCATGGTGCCGACCGAGGTCACGATCCCGTTCGCATCCGTGCTCACCGTGTGGAAGCTCAGGGGCGAGGTGACCGTGGCGAAGCTCGCCACCACTGCCCGGCGCCGGAAGTCGTCGATCAACTGGTCGAGCGGCAGGTCCGAGAGCCCGTCGGCATAGTTGGCGAGGAACTCGGTCTCGCCCATCCAGGTACCTGCGCACCCGCAGCAGCCGCTGCCCGATGTTGCTGTGCAGCCCGGTGTCGACGAAGGTGATCTTCCAGCCGTCGAGGTCGCGTGCCAGCAGCTCGACCTGGCGTGCCGCCTTCGGACAGCACGAAGTCGTTGGTCATCGCCTCGTTGTAGTTGAGGAAGTACTCGCGGATCAGATCGCCGCGGTAGCCGAGGCACAGGATGAATTCCTTGTGGCCGAAGTGCGCGTAGTAGCGCATCAGGTGCCAGAGGATCGGCCGGTAGCCGACCGGCACCAGCGGCTTCGGGATGGTATCCGAATGCTCGCGCAGGCGCGTGCCGAGTCCACCGCAGAACAACACGACTTTCATGACTTATTCTCCGCGTTCGCCGCCGGCGGTATGCGCGCTTCGATCAGGTTCGGCCCCCAGGAGCGCATCCGCCGCCGCTGTCAGGATATCGAACTCAAGCCCCGAGCGCTCAGCGATGTCCAGCAGCGAGTGCCGGCCATCGGACTGGTTGAGGATCCACAGCAGTGCGTGCTCGAAGCCAGCGGGCTGAGTGCCGCCGACGCTGTGATACAGCCCGTGGCGACCGAGCTGCGGCTCGCACTTGGGATTGAGGCTCATGTAGAGCGCGTCACGGTCGGCGATCGCGAGCATCGCAGCGCAGGCACGCAACGACTGCCGGAATGCTCCGCGGTCGATGAGCGAGAAGTCGTCCGCGCTGCTGTGATACTCGGGGTACTCCCCGTTCGGCGTACGGGTGAGACGTCCCACCGGGAGGTCGAAGCCCGGCGAGCACAGCTGACGCTCGTCGTAGCCGTAGGGCGAGAAGTCGATGCAGCGCGCGCGCGGATCGAGCCGGCCGAGTACCAGCGCGCCGATTCGATCGATGTCCGCGTTGCCGCGCCGGCTGCGCTTGTAGGTGAGCGGGCCGCGATCGCCGACCAGACCCACTACCAGCCCGTGGCGCACCCGCGCGAGGGAAGCCTCGTTGCGCGCGAGCCAGGTGATCGAGCCGATCGTCCCGGGGCCGAACACGAAGCGGTAGCTGAGATGCGGTCGCTCGCGGCGCAGCGCGCGCGCCATGAGCGTCGCGAGCGCGATGCCGGTGAGGTTGTCGTTGCAAAGCGAGGGGTGGCAGACGTGCGTGAACACGAGGAACTCCGCCTCGCTGTCCCCTGCGATGCGGCACTCCGCGTAGGTCAGCGCTCCGGGCGCGAGCGTACTGTCGATGCACACCTCGTAGCGTCCGTCCTCGAGCTCATCGAGCCGGCGCTGGGACAGGCAGAAGCCCCAGTCCTCGCGGTAGTAGCTGGTGCGGTAGGGAATCCACTCCGGGTGCGCGGGCAGAGTGTGCAGATGCGGGCGCAACTCCGCGAGCGACAGCCAGCCCTTCACCGGCGCGCTGTAGCTCATCACGTGCAGGGTGTGATCGGCGAGATCGAGCACCGTGCGTCCGGAGGAATCCTTGATCCAGGCCGCGCGGATGTTCCATTCGCGCGGCACCTGCCAGTCGAACACCTGCGTTCCGGACGGGACCTCGGTGACCTCGAGCGGGATGTGCCTGCCGACCGCCGCCAGCGTCGCGCGCACCCCGTCGCCCGTGATGCTGCGGCACAGCGGATAGAGCTCCTGCATGAGGGCCCAGGCATCCTCCAGGTGCGCGGCGCACTCGGCGTCCGATCGCAGCTCCGCCAGCATGCCGGTGCTCATCGGCATCCCTCAGACGGCGCCCGCGCGCCGCGCCCACAGCAGGCCGCGGTACGCGGCGTCATCGAAGTCGGGGTAGTCCGCGTCGCGCGGCAGGATCGCGCTCGGGGTCGGAATCGGCCAGGCAATCGCGAACGCGGGATCGTTCCAGCGCGCACCCCAGGCGAGCTCGGGCGCGAAATAGTCGGTCATCTGGTAGAGCACCTCGGCACCGTCGGCGAGTGTCTGGAAACCGTGGGCGCAGAGCGGCGGGATGTACAGCGCCTCGTGACCTGCGGCGGTGCAGCTCCACGCCGAAGGGCGCAGGAAGCTCGGCGATTCCGGCCGCAGGTCGACGATCACGTCGTAGATCGCACCGCGCGAGACAGCTCACGAGCTTCCCCTCCTGCGAGGGCGGCAGCTGCAGGTGCAGGCCGCGCAGCGTGCCGCGCAGGGTGTTGCTCGACAGGCTGGCCTGCACGAACTGCGACGGCAGTCCGTGCGCGGCGAACTCGCGCGCGCACCAGGTGCGCGTGAAGTAGCCGCGCGCATCCGCCTGCGGCTCGATTCCGACCAGCGTGGCACCCGCGAGCGCCGGTCGCGCGGAACCTCATCAGGCGCTCCAGAAGAATTCCGCGTCGATCTGCTGCGTGTCCTGCAGGTACTTGAGCTGCTTCAGGCGCGTGAACGCGCGGAATGCGGTAGATCTCCGGCGGCATCTGGATGCGCTCGAAGAGCGCGCGCAGCTGACGCGCGCCGTCGCGCGCACTGTAGTGGCACTTGAAGCCGGGGAGCTCGCGGTGGATCCGGTCGAAATTGACGCGGTAGCTGCGCGTGTCGCCGCTGGACTGCCCGACGCTCAGCTCGCAGCCCGGGAATTCCTCGGCCACGATCTGCGCGATCTCGCGCACCCGGTAGTTGTCGGCGTTCTGGCCGACGTTGAAGATCTTGCCGCGCGATCGCCGCCTCCGGCGCGATCAGGCACCGGTAGATCGCCTCGCAGATGTCGTCGATGTGCACCACCGGCCGCCAGGGGCTGCCGTCGCTCGATCATGGCGATGCGCCTGCGTGGTCCAGGCGAGCGCGCACAGGTCGTTGATCACGATGTCGAAGCGCATGCGCGGCGAGGGGCCGTAGGCGGTCGCGTTACGCAGGAATACCGGACAGAAGTCCGCGCCCGCCATGGCGCCGACGTCGCGCTCGACCAGCACCTTGCAGCGCGCGTAGGCGGTCTGCGGATTGGTGGCGGCGCTCTCATCGAGAAACTCCCCGCTGCCGGCGCCGTAGACGCTGCACGAGGAGGTGTAGACGAAGCGGCGGATGCCCGCCGTCGCGCGCCAGCTCCGCCAGCTGCACCGAGCCCTGGTGGTTGATCTTGTGGGTCACCTCGGGGTTGTTCTCCCCGAGCGGGTCGTTGGAGAGCTCCGCCAGGTGCACGACGGCGTCGCAGCCGGCGAGATCCGCGGCGCTCACCCGCCGCAGGTCCTTGTTGAGCGTCTCGGGTGTTACCGCGAAGCGGCGTTGTCGCTGTACAGCCAGCCGTCGCGATAGTAGCCGGTGTCGAGCCCGCGCACCTGTACTCCCCGCTCGAGCAGGTATGGCGCGAGCACCGCGCCGATATAACCGTTCACACCGGTGACGAACGCCTTCACGATCTGAACCCCCGACTGGTTGTCATATTGAAGCCGTGCGCTCCGCGGCCTGCGCGGCTACGCTTAGCAATTATACTGTAAGTGCCGCGCTCTGCCCCGGTCCGCAACCGCGATGTAACTCTCATTCTGCTATCGTAAGCACATGAGCACAGCGCTTCGGCCGCCGGTTCTTCCGTGAACATCCGCTCGGCGGCGCGCAGAGTCAGAGATGGCTCGGCCGACACCGTTCGGCGGCTGCAGCTGCGCGGCGGCCTCGCGCGGCTCGACCGCACCCTGCGTGACGGGCGGCAACCGAGCGCCCTGCTGCTTAGACAGCTGTCACGCGGCTGGGGCAACGAGGCATGGAGCGCGGGCACGGCGCTGCTCGGCGCGACGCCTCGAGTGGTTCGCGCGCAGCCGAGGACCGGCGCTCGAGTGCGGCAGCGGGATCACGACGCTGGCGCTCGCGTCCGCGGCGAGCGCCTCGGGGCGCACGCTGCTTGTCGCTCGAGCACGACGCGGGCTGGGCGCGCGCGTGCAAGCCTCCCTGCTTCCCCCAGCGGCAGCGGTCACCGTGGCAAACGCCCCGATTCGCAGCTACGGCAGCTTCGACTGGTACTCACTCGAGCGGTACACCCTGCCGGCGGCGATCGGCTTCGTGCTGTGCGACGGCCCCCCGGCTCAACCCGCGGCGGGCGCTACGGTCTCGCCGTGCTGGGGAACACCTGGCACCCGGATGCGTCATACTGCTCGATGACACCCAGCGGCCCGAGGAGCGCACCATCGTGCAGCGCTGGTGTGCCGAGCTCGGAGCAAGGGTGATCCACGAGGCGAGTACCTTCACCGTGCTGCGCATCGGGGGTGGCGAGTCGGGACGCGCGCCCGATGCCGATGATGCGCCCGCGCAAAGCGCGCGCTCGAGCTGGGACCCGGCCCTCCCTTCGCCTCGCCGTGGCGGGCCGTCGGGCACGGCAGCGAGAGCGGGCGTCATTGCACTGGTTCCCGACCGGTGGCGCGGCATCTGGACCACCCGCCACCAGGTGCTGTCCCGACTATCCCGATTTTTCGATGTCGTGTGGGTGGACGAGGCGCGCCCGTGGAATGTGTTCTGGACTCCGGGTAACCACCGCCACGACGACGAGGCGATACAGAGCATCGCTCCGCCTCCGGGGTGCGTGGTGTACGACCCGGGCCGCTGGCTGCCGGAGGTCTACCGCCCCCATCGGCTGCGCGAGTGGACCCGGCGCAGGCGAGTCGGAAACGCGCTGCGAATTCTCAGAAAGAAGGGCTGCCGGCAGATCATCCTCAGTGTCTGGCGACCCCAGTTCGCCTGGGCCCTGGACGCGGTCGACGCCGACCTGACCTGCTACCACATCGACGATGAATACACGTTCGCACCGGTCGACCGGCCCAACGATGCCGCCGAAGTCGCGCTCATCGGACGCGTCGATCAGGTGTTCGTGCATTCGAAGGGCCTGCTCGCAAAGAAGGGCAGCATCAATCCCAACACGCTCTACATGCCCAACGGGGTGGACTTTCGCGCCTTCTCCACACCGGCCGCCGAGCCCGCAGACCTCACGCCGATCCCGCGCCCGCGCATGGGCTACGTCGGCGTGCTGAAAAGCAGCTCGACATATCCATGCTGCTGGAGCTGGCGCGGCGCCACCCGGAATGGTCGTTCGTGGGGGTCGGACCGGTCGGATCGCTGGGCGACAGTGCGGAGCTCTTAGCGCGGCTGGCACAGCTGCCGAACGTTCATCTTCTCGGCAATCGCGCCCTGGGGACACTACCCGCGTACGTGCAGCACATGGACGTGTGCCTGATGCCCTACCTGGTGAACGGCTACACCAAATTCATCAATCCGATCAAGATGTACGAATATCTGGCGACCGGCCGACCCATCGTGTCTACGCCGATCGATTCGGTCATCCCTTTTGCTGATGTGGTGCGGGTCGCGCGCACGGTCGAGGAATGGGAAGCCGTGATGCTGGCGATGCAGGGCGCGCAGGAACGCGATGGCACGCGTGCGCTGCGCGCCGCGCGCGCGCCAGTGAATACGACTGGGATCTCGTCACCGAGCGGGTCTCCGACCAATTGCGCCTGCGGCTCGATCAGTCGCTCGCTGCGGCGGCGGCGCGGGTAGTCACGGGCTGAGTCCGCGACTGTCTGCGCGCGACGCGCGGTGGCTCACTCTAAGGAGGAGCCAGCGCAAACGCGAGTATGCTGCGGCCCGCAGCGATCGCGACGTACTGCCGTCCGTCGATCTCATAGCTGACAGGCGCCGCCAGGATCTGCGCG
This sequence comes from uncultured Gammaproteobacteria bacterium, assembly GCA_963713175.1. GTDB lineage: Bacteria > Pseudomonadota > Gammaproteobacteria > Steroidobacterales > Steroidobacteraceae > 13-2-20CM-66-19. The sequence goes on from CAVQKW010000007.1 coordinate 251,692, forward strand.
CCGGCGTCGAAGTGCCACAGGGGCGCCCCGCTCGCGGCATCCAGCGCGAAGAACGTCTCGAGGTCGCCGCCGAAGACCAGCCCGCCAGCAGTGCTCATGAGTCCGCCCGTCTGGCCGTGATCCGAGACGGGGGGCATGGTCGCTGCGCCACCGCAGGCGGCCCGTCGTGACATCGAGGGCGCGCACGGAAGTGACCAGGCCTTCCCCCGCTGGTCTACTGGTTCGGTTGGTCTTGCGACGCCGAGCACGGCGCCGACGATTGTGCCGGCGCCGCTGGACATGCCGATAAAGAACATCGCCGCGCCGATCACGGCGGAGATGACGAAATATTGTCGCTTCGACCAGGACAGGCCGGCCTGCGCGATCCGGACCGAGAGCGGCATGCTCTTGCTTTTCTTGTGACGGTCGTCGAATTCTTTGAGCGTGTTTTCAATGACGTCGCGGCGTGATTTCTGTGGTGCCACGGGTACGCGCGTCACCGCCTCGGTCTTGGCGACGTTCGCCATGCGTTGCTCGGCTTTGCGTTCGCCGGACAGCATCGGGTAAAGAAATACATAGACCACGCCACCGACCGCGGCCGAAGCCAGAAAGAATACGGCAATCGTGTCCACGGTGCGCTCCGTTTAGGCCCGCATGGCTTCGTTGGCAGCTTCCGCGGCGTCGAGCGCGGCGGCCAGGCGCTTTTCCTCGCCGTAGTAGCGGGCGCGGTCCCAGAACCGCGGCCGGGCGATGCCGGTGGAGCGATGGCGGCCGAGAATGCTGCCGTTGCTCGTCCTCGCCGGTGATGTCGTAGACGAACAGGTCCTGGGTGATGATGACGTCGCCTTCCATGCCCACCACCTCGGTGACATGGGTGATGCGGCGCGAGCCGTCGCGCAGGCGCGCGGCCTGGATGATCACGTCGACCGAGCCGACGATCATCTCGCGGATGGTGCGCGAGGGCAGCGCGAAGCCGCCCATGGTGATCATCGATTCCAGGCGCGACAGCGCCTCGCGCGGGTAGTTGGCGTGCAGCGTGCCCATCGAGCCGTCATGGCCGGTGTTCATCGCCTGCAGCAGGTCGAACGCCTCGGGTCCGCGCACTTCGCCGACGATGATGCGCTCCGGCCGCATGCGCAGGCAGTTGCGCACCAGGTCGCGCATGGTGATCTGGCCCTCGCCTTCGAGATTGGGCGGCCGGGTTTCCAGGCGCACCACGTGCGGCTGCTGCAGTTGCAGTTCGGCGGCGTCCTCGCAGGTGATGATGCGCTCGTCGTCGTCGATGAAGTGGGTCAGGCAGTTGAGCAGCGTGGTCTTGCCGGAGCCGGTGCCGCCGGAGATGAGGGTGTTGACGCGGCAGCGGCCGATGATCTTGAGGATTTCGGCGCCCTGCGGCGTGATCGTGCCGAACTTGACCAGCTGGTCGAGCGTCAGCTTGTCCTTCTTGAATTTGCGGATGGTGAGCGCGGGGCCGTCGATCGCCAGCGGCGGCACGATGACGTTGACGCGCGAGCCGTCCGGCAGGCGCGCGTCGCAGATCGGCGAGGATTCGTCGACGCGGCGGCCGATCTGGCTGACGATGCGCTGGCAGATGTTCAGCAGCTGCTGGTTGTCGCGGAAGCGGATGCCGGTCTTCTGAATCTTGCCGTTGACTTCGATGTAGACCGTGCCGGCGCCGTTGACCATGATGTCGGCGATGTCGTCGCGCGCGAGCAGCGGCTCGAGCGGGCCGTAGCCGAGCACGTCGTTGCAGATGTCGTCGAGCAGTTCTTCCTGCTCGGAGATCGACATCACGATGTTCTTGATCGCGATGATCTCGTTGACGATGTCGCGGATTTCCTCGCGCGCCGAATCGGCGTCGAGCCGCGCGAGCTGCGCGAGATCGATGGCCTCGATCAGCGCGCCGAAGATGGTGCCCTTGGCCTCGTAATAGGTTTCCGAGCGGCGCGAATCGATCGGCCGGCAGTTGACGGCGGCGCGTCGGCGGCGCGGCGTGGCGGCGTGGCGCCGAGACCAGCGGCGCGCCAAGCCCGGCGGAGGCAACGGCGCGCGGCCGGTTCTCGCGCTGGCCGGCGCTGGCTGCGGCGCCGGCCGCGGGCGCGGCCGGCGCCGCCGGCGCGGCGGCCGGGGCCGCCGGCGCGAGAGCTTCGGCAGGTCCGCTGCGCTTACCGAACACGACTGACGTCTCCGGACGATTTCAGCCTCGACTCGCTTCATCAGCTTGGCGAGCAGCGGCGTCAGCAGGCCGCCGCGCGCCTTGGCCTCGGCGCGGCCGGTCAGGACCTGCGCCAGCTGGCGGAACATTTCCGCCGTCTTATGGCTCGGCCGACACCTCGGCGATCATCTGGCCGTTGTTGGCGGCGGTGCCGAACAACTGCGGCTCGAACGGGATGACCGCGACCGGCTGGTCTTCCAGCGCCTTGGCGAAGTCGGCCGGCTTGATCTCCGGCCGCTTCGGCACGCCGACCTGGTTGAGGCAGTAGTGCGGGCGGTGGTCGTTCGGCCGCGCGGCGCGCAGCAGATCGATCAGGTTCTTGGCGTTGCGCAGATTGGCGAGATCGGGCGCCGGCGACGATCAGGATGTCGTCGGCGCTGACCAGCAGTGCGCTTGGTCCAGCCGGTCCACATGGTGCGGCACGTCGAGCACGATGCACGGCATCGTGCCGCGCAGCGCGTCGAAGATCGCAGTCGAAGGCCTCGGCGCCGAAATCGTAGACGCGGTCGAGCGTCGCGGGCGCCGCCAGCAGGCTCAGATGGTCGGTGCATTTCGACAGCAGGCGGTCGACGAAGGCGGTGTCGATGCGGTCGGGCGAGAACACCGCGTCGGCGATGCCCTGCGGCGGATCCTGGTTGTAGTCGAGGCCGGCGGTGCCGAACCAA
>CAVQKW010000008.1:0-163075 GCA_963713175.1 uncultured Gammaproteobacteria bacterium
GACGCATTGCTTACCTGGCTTGCAATCTCGTTGGTTGCAACGCTCGAATTGCTCGCGGCCTGCGGCGATGGTTCGCCGCCCAACTCAAACAACGCGCCCACTCGGTCCCTCCTGATCGCGCCGCTGATGCAAGGGGAGTACTACTGCGACGACGCAGTTAACAACCCCAATGTTCAGACCGAGGACGACGCCGCGCTGTTCTGTGCTGCGGAGGGCAAGAACGCCGCCGATCGGATCACCGCAACGTTAGATGCCCTAGGTCCTCCTTCAAGTCCATCGGCAAAATATCAGCTCGGCTACACGCTCGAGATTCCAGCCTTCCGATATTTCAGGAAGACGAATGGTCAATGGGTGTTCGATGGGTCTCGCTCTACTTAAGAATCTGAAACGATATCTGACGTTGATCGACCCGTCGTCGTGTTCATATCGGGCGATCATTTTGTGGATTCAAACACGACCCTGGCCGCGGATCTGGCCAGTGATCCGAGGAACCTGATGTGGGATCGCGACGGGCCGCTCGTCCCGAATGCGTATTTCACCAATCCAGTGGCCGCGTGGACGCTGGTGGACCAAAGCGCACCGGTGAACACGATGCGGCGTGCAGCCTTCGGCGCCGTACTGAGCGCGCTATGCGCCTCCCCTGCAGGTGCACAAGCAAAAATTGCCGCGTGGGGATACTGGGAGAGATCAACGAGCTCATCCCTGACCTGGCCGGTGGGGCGGGATTCGGTGTGCCGATGTATGACTCGACCGACTATGCGCCGCTTGCCGTCAGTGAATTCCGCGATTGGCTGACTAGGGATTCGGCACTATCGAGGCGTTGGACGCCGCCATCGGGCGCACCTTCACGTCGTTCAGTTCGATCAATCCTCCTTCAAAGGACATCTTTACCGAGCAGGCGACGAGTTACCTGGATCACATCGACGCTGCAGCAGCGGGAAACGTGACCTTCTACGGCTGGCTTTACGACGCGCTGGGACGCGATCTCTCGGTCTCCGTGTATCTGGACGGAGTTCCTGCGGGAGTCGCTGGAGACCGGCCTGAGTCGCACTGACGTCACCGATGCCATCCCCTCCATTGCGAACCCGAACGTCGGGTTTCGGCTGAAGCTGGATTACCGGTCCTTTGCCTACGGCATTCACACGCTCGAGGTCTTCGTCAGTGCTGCCGGTGGTGAATTGTTGCGGGTGGCGAAGCAACCCCTGCCAATCGTCGATCCGCAGCGAAACCCACCCTCGCAAATTGACTATGTGCCCGTCAGTGCTTTGCCGTTGAGCGCCGATCCGAACATCTCGGGGCATTTGGACGGCCCGTTGTCTGGGCAACCAGTTCTTTACAATCCACTGGCGGCACTTTGGATCGAGTTCCGAAACAAAGTTGTGCGGGATTTCGTCACTCAGTTCGCCGCGATGGCCACGAGCTCATGTCTCGGTAGATCCAAGGTGTTTGCTCATCAGATTCCTGCTGTGCTGTACTCGTGGAACACAGACCTGTTGGCAGCCGACGCCTCTCTCCGGTTAAACGACGCCTACAACCCAGGGGTCACCCTCTATGGAGGCACCGCATTCGGCAACACGTTCCTGGCCCTGAAAGAGCGGCTGCACTGGGAAGATATTCCGTTGGCGAGATGCATCCAAGTGTCCCCCTCACGCCGTCCCAATATCTCTCGATGTTTGAAATGCACCGAACGAACGGTGCGGTATTCGTCGCGCCGTATTACTTGTCGGCATTAGCGACAAGCGCTCAGTCAGGCAGCGGGCTGTCAGGCTTCCTGATTTCACCGAGCAACCAAACATACGGCTCCGACCTATATTACCGGGCCATTCAAGCGGTTATGAGCCAGTAGCAACTCAACGACCGAGGGAAATGACCATAAGCAACGTAACCCGCACAGCCGCCCTCGCGGCGTTCACCCTCATCATCTGTCGGGCGGCAGCCGTAGGCCGTAGCGGCTACACCCAGCCAGTCAGGCGGGGTAGCTAAAGGCGATCCACTGGCCGCACTTCGGGCAGTTGTAGTCGACAATGCCGCTGCCCTCGTGCACCTCGCTCGTGCTCAGATTCTTGCCAGGGCCTTCCCAGCCGCAGTGGCGGCAGCGGTGGTCAAAGGTGCGGATGGTGTAGTGGGGCGCGGTGACGCAGCCGGCGCCGGTCACGCGAGCCTCGCGGGGCAATCGAAACATGGGAAACCTCCAGATGAAGGTTACGCCCGCGCCGTAAGTGCCGATGCGGTAAAATGGAAGTTACACCCCGACGATTTCGCCCCGCCTAATTGTCGTGGCGGCCGATGGCCCTAGCGGCGCCAGCCCCTGTTTCTACGCCTCGCCATGACCACCCCGACGACGACACCTACCGCGCCCAGTGCCGCCGCTAGCCCGAGCCCAACCAGGTTCAAAAGGTTCAGGTCCATGTTTGACTTGTCACTCCAGGCAGCAAATGAGCTCTTCGGCCTGTCCAACACCGTCCTGATACTCGGGGCCGTGCTCGTGCTGATCGGAACAATTGGGGCCGTGTGGACCACTGGTGGAGCTGCCCCGCTTCCGTGGACGGTTTGCCGTCTTAGTTCCGAACTCTCGTCTTCTCGATGTCTCATCGATCTTACCAGCAGGGGAGTCTGCCACCGTAGGTGGCAGAAGCTCTGCTTTTTCCAACAGCCTTGAAAGATTGATCGCATAGGAAGCCCCAGGAGCGGCGATCGCAGGGGTACCCGCTACCGTGATGCCCCTTGCAGATCGACTCGGGTGAGCTTGAAGGTCGCATGCTCACGCCGCCTCGTTCCGCAGCGAATGACGCTCGTAGTTGACCGGCGAGTGGTAACCCAACGCAGAGTGTCGACGATGCGGGTTGTACCAGCCCTCCAGCCAATCAAAGATCGCCATCTTCGCCTCGGCCTGACTCTTGAAGCGCCTGCGGTTGAGCACTTCGCACTCGAGCGTCGCGAAGAAGCTCTCCGCCATCGCGTTGTCGTACGCATCGCCCACCGTACCCATCGAGGGCACGATGCCCGCTTCCTGACAGCGCTTGCCGAAGGCGTAGCTGGTGTACACCAGTGAGCAGTTTCAGCGGCTGCTGGTAAGCGTCCGCTCAGCGCCGTATTGACTTCGCGGGCGGGGGGCTGGGTCCGTTGATCTCATCGACGAAGACCTGGTCTTCGATGGCGGGGCCGAGCGCCTGCTCGAGACGGTCGAGCAGCTGATGCAGGGTCTCCCCTCGGTGTCGTACCAAGGCGACGAGCATGGTGTGCTCATCGCTGGCCACTGCGGTATGGCGAAGCGTGGGGACATAATCGATGCGCCCGAGGGAGATCTCTCCTTCGCCGCCCTCGAAGAACGCTTCGATGGTCGGCCAGGGAGTGGAAGCGGTCTTCGGAATCGGTTGGCGCTTTACGCGGCGAGCGCGTGCTGTGCGGCGAGTGCGGGGGCGAGGTTCCAGGGCAGCAGCTCCTCGATGCGGTTGATCGGGTGATCGGCGATGCGCTCGAGAACGTCGCGCAGATAGGCTTCGGGATCGAGGCCGTTGAGCTTCGCCGTGCCGATCAGGCAGTAGATCGCCGCGGCACGCTCGCCGCCGGCGTCGGAGCCGCAGAACAGGTAGTTCTTGCGGCCGAGAGCGACGGCGCGCAACGCACGCTCGGCGGCATTGTTGTCGATCTCGATGCGCCCGTCGTCGCGATAGCGGGTCAGCGCCGTCCAGCGCGTCAAGCGCGTAGCGGATCGCCAGCGCCAGCTCGGACTTGCTCGAGAGCTTGCGTCAAGCGTGCCGTGCAACCAGCCGTGCAGATCCTCCAGCAGCGGACCGGCGCGCGCCTGGCGCACGGCGCGACGCTCATCGGGCGGCCGGCCGCGGATCTCGGCCTCGATCGCGATACAGGGCCTGGATGCGCTGCGAGCGCCTCGGCGCGACGGGGAGCGCCTGGCGCGTCGACAGCTCGTAGAACGTGCGCCGCGCGTGCGCCCAGCAGGCGGCCTCGACGACCCGCCCGGTCGTCGTACAAGCCGTTGAAGCCGGCGTAGCCGTCGGCCTGCAGGATGCCGCGGAATCCTTCAGGTGCTCCCGCGGCTGCTCGCCCTTGCGATCGGGCGAGTATCGGAACCACACCGCCGGCGGCGTCGCATCGGCCGCCGGCCGATCGTCGCGCACATAGACCCACAGCCGCCCCGTCTTGGTCTTGCCGCGTCCCGGGTCGAGCACCGGCACCGGCGTGTCGTCGGCGTGCATCTTGTGGGCGACCAGCACGTGCGGCCGAGGGCATCGGCCAAGCGGATCGCAGCAGCGCGGCGCAGTGTCCCACCCAGCCCGGCGAGCGTCGAGCGATCGAGGTCGACGCCCTCGCGGGCGTAGATCTGGCTCTGCCGGTACAGCGGCAGGTGGTCGCAGTACTTGGCCACCAGGACGTGCGCGAGCAGCCCCGGGCCGGGCAATGCCGCGTTCGATCGGTCGGCTGGCGGCCGGCGCCTGCACGATGCTGCGAGCAGCACGGCAGGCGAACTTCGGTCGCACGTGCCGGATGACCTTGAAGTGCTCGGGGATGTGCTCGAGGATCTCACTCACATCCTCGCCCAGGTAGCGCAGCTTCCCCCCACAGCTCGGACAGGGGCTGCTCTCCGGCAGCGGCAGGTGTGACACCGTCTCGCGCGGCAGACGTGCGGGTAGGGGCTTGCGGACCGGCTTGTCCTTGACGGGCTCGAGCGGCTCTGAGGAGAGAAGATCTTGGGCCTGGGTCGCTTCGAGCTCCTCGATCGAGAGCTCGAGCTGGTTGATACGTTCGTCGAGCTGCTCGGAAGAGCGGCCATAGCGGGCCCGACGGAGCTTGGCGAGGAGGAGCTTGAGATGCTCGATGTGCAGATCCCGGTGGGCCAGCGCCTGGCGCATCATCAGGACGAGCTGTTTTAAGCTCTCGACGTCGTCTGGCAGATCGCCGTGCTCCACCACGCACGCATTATACTGTTAGGACCGACGCGGTGCACGATAAAACACTACAAAACAAGCACTTTTATACCGCGAGTTCGGGTCGCTGGGTGCGCTCCACTCGTCTCCAATCAATCCCTTCGAGCAACATCGACAGCTGCGCCGCACTCAAACTCACTGTCCCATGAGTCGCCTGCGGCCACACAAAACGACCGCGCTCGAGCCGCTTGGCAAACAGACACAGCCCATCGCCGCTCCACCAGAGGATCTTCACCCGATCACCGGCTTTGCCCCGAAAGACAAACAGCTGCCCGGAGAAGGGGTCCTCGGCGAGCTGCGTCTGCACGAGGGCGGCGAGTCCATCGAAGCCGTTGCGCATGTCGGTGGCGCCGGCTGCGAGCCACACCCTGACGCCCGCAGGCAGTGCAATCACCGCTGCACCAACAAGTCGATCACTCGTGAGAGGGCTTCGGCATCTATCCGCCCGTGCAACACAATGCTGTGACCGTTACTGAGCTTGATCTCGATGAGCCTGGAGGAACCCTTGGGCCGACCCCGCTTACTCGGTTCTGCCGGTGCGACTCGCTCGGTCGGCAGCACCGTGGGAGTGCTGACCTTCACCGGCAGCATCGACGGGCTCCCCTGCGCAGCGTTCGGATCCAGCAGTCCACGCCGGTGCAACTGTCGCCAGGTGAACACCTGGTTCGGGTTCACATCATGGCGGCGGGCGACCGTTGCGACGGAGGCGCCCTTGACGTGCGACTCCTGCACAATCCGGAGCTTCTCTTCGATCGTGTGCTGACGGCGAGGCCCGGTACGCCGCCCCAGCGAATCGATCTCGGCCCTCTCAGCTGCGGAGGTGTCCACCTAAGTCCTACGTGGACACCTGCGTGTGCCCACTTAGCACATCATCGGCATCACAAGCTCAAAGGGCTATGCGGCCAAGACCGGACGCTTACGGCTGCTGAAGGATCATGGCATTACGTGCAGCATGAGTCGCAGCGGGGACTGCTGGGACAACGCGGCGATGGAAAGCTTCTTCTCCACGCTCAAGATGGAACGGACAGACCGCACGAACTACCGAACACGCAATGAAGCCAGGGCTGATGTGTTCGACTACATCGAACGGTTCTACAATCCACGGCGACGACACTCGACATTGGGGTACCTGAGTCCCGCGCAGTATGAGAAATCCGCGAGCTCAGGCTGAGGGTGGTGTCATGCGAATCGGTAGCAACCCAGCCCCAGGAGCGCGCCCTTATCGGACTCCTGGTCTTGACCGGCATGCGCCCGGGAGAGGCGTACGCGCTGCGGCACTCGGACCTCGACCTGGCCTCCGGCAACGCCCGCATCACACGCTTCTGGGATCACCGCAGCGGCACCTTCGTGTCGCCGAAGACCAAGGCCGGCAAGCGCACGGTGCCCCTCTCCGGCTGGCTCGTGGAGGCCCTGCAGGCCCACCAGGCGCTCACCGGACGGAATGGCGAGGGATTGCCTTCGCGACCGAGACTGGCCGCCCCATGAACCCGAGCAACGTACGGCGAGACATCTGGAGCAAGCTCGTCGCGCGCGCCGGCGTGCGAACGCTCGACATGTACTCGCTCCGGCACACGTTCGCCTCTCTGGGCCACACCGCGGGCGAAGCCGCCTTCAATGTCGCCGCCGTGATGGGCCACTCGCGCACCCCCTGGTGGATCAGGTGTATGCACACTCGCTCCAGTCCGGCATGGCAGCGTCACCGAGCGCGTGACTGCGCGAGCCCTCGGAGAGCGGCCGAAACTGCGCGTCGTTTCCACCGGAAATCCGCCGGACATTAGACACCGTTAGACAATTCGTCCTCGGAAGCTAATTCCAACATCGCAAGTTGTTGATTTATTGGCGCCCCCGGCCGGAGTTGAACCGACGACCTACCGCTTAGGAGGCGGTCGCTCTATCCACTGAGCTACGGGGGCGCAAATCAGGCGTAGTATGAAGCCTCGGGCGCCGGCCCGCAGGGCGGCGCAACCTTACCAGGGGAGACCGCCATGAGCACCTCCATCAGCGTAGGGACCCACCCGGCACCGCACGTGGAGATCCGCCACGTTTCGATGCGCCAGCCCTTCGTGTGGCTGAGCCGGGGCTGGGAGGACGTGAAACAGATCGGCACGCCGGGGCTGGCGCACGGGGTCCTGATCGCCGTCCTGGGAGCGGTGCTCCTCATGCTGGGAGCACCCACCTGTATCTGACCGCCGCCGCAATCACCGGTTACCTCTTGGTGGGTCCTATCATGACAACCGGGATCTGCGAGCTCGCCCGGCGCCGTGAAGCGGGCGAGCCGCACAGTTTCGACCAGTCGCTGCAGGCGTTCACCGAGAACCCCGAGGCTCTGATGCACTTTGCTGGCGTGCTGGCGCTGATCGCGCTCGACTGGTTCATTCTATCGGCCATAGTGCTCGATACCACGCTCAACGCTTCGATGCCAAGTCTCGCAGTGGCACTATGGGGTGGCGCCGCGCCCATGAGCATGAGCCAGGTGATGGGCTACATCGCCTGCGGTGCCGTGCTCGCCGCCATGGTCTTCGCCGTATCGGTGGTCGCGGTGCCGCTCATGATCGACCGGCACGCGCGCGCCGTGGATGCCATCCGCGCCAGCATCCGGGCCACGGTCACCAATCTGCCCAGTATGCTGGTCTGGGCCGGACTCATCGTGTGCGTCACCGCGATCGGGTTCGCGACATTCCTCGTCGGCATGGTGGTGGTCGCGCCGCTCCTCGGCTACGCGACCTGGCACGCGTACCGCGACCTCGTCGCCTAGCGGGGCAGCACGGCCAGGGCGCCGAAGGGATTGACATGGGAGCGCAAGGTAGGCGCACGCCGACACGCTGGCGCCCCATTCGGGAGCGTGCTCAGCCCGGACACAAACCAGGGAGGTCAGTGACCGCTGTGGAACGCGTGCCCAACCGTGGCAAATAGCGATTTGGCTGCGTCGCGCTGTGCCTTGAGTCCTCGGGCCGTGTCTTCGCTTTGCGGCGCGGCCGCCTTCAGGAACGCCAGGTTGGCGTGCGCCATATCCCCCGCCGCCTGATAACACTGCCCGGCGTGTTGATACTGCCCATTCTCGTAGAGCCTGTCGGCGAGGGATCTGGCCTCTTGAGGGGTCGTGGCTTCGCAAGCGCGCGGCGCCTCAGCTGCAGGATCGGCGAGGACTAGCCGCGCGACCGCGAGGCAGACCAGCCCCCAAACGTGGAGTCCACGGAGCTGGCGACTTCGGGGAGGCAGACGTGCCTTCACTCTTCGCATTCCCTATCAGGCGCCGCGGGGATCCTTGGCTTGAGCACCGACCGCAGGAGGTATCCGACCCCGACCAGCAGCCATGGCAAGAACGCGACCACTGGCCACAACGGCCGGATGCCGGTATGTGCGAGCATCTCGAATCCCTCGCCGATTCCGTTCCTCGAGCTTTCAACCGAGGCAGAAGCGTACGAGCAGCGCTGAATGAATGCTCCTCTCTCCGGAGGAAACGATCCGACTTCGGTGGGGATACTGTCGGCACTTACTTTGGAGATAGCGCCCGGCGACCCCGCGAGGCGAGCTCGTGCTGCCGACACAACGTAGCGCGCAGCCGGTCGTTTCCCTCCTGCAGCCCGACTTCAATGCCTGACGGCGGCGCGTTCGTAGGCCGAAAGGGCGGCCCCACCCGCGTTTTTCGCCGACCTCACGAATGATCCACTTGCCTGAATTGAGCATTCGGCAAACGTCGCCTGCGGTTAGTTAGTGGGCACGAACGAGATCATTGACAAAAATAACTTCCCACGTTGCCCCGTTATCTTGAGACATTGACTCCTCGAAGTGTGCCGTGATCTTTGAATCCTTTCCGTACTTCGTCCAGGTGTAGCGGTCGATTACCGGCTTGCCGTCAAGGGTGAGGTGCTCATCAAAGATACCCACGTTGCCTTTGAATCCGCCTATGTTGGGCTGTCCGGCGTCGCCGTGTGAGCTCTTGTTGTCGACCCAGTAGAGCCGCCAAAGCCCCGTCTGCCTGTCGTAGAGGCGAATGGTCAGCCCCACAAACCCCTTGCCGAAAAATTCATCGGTACGGAATACATCCTCATTACCGAGGTCACCGGGCAGTGGCTCACAGTGATCGGTGGAGTCGAACGCGACCCAGTCCTTTGATCCTGTGAACGCCTTCCCCTTGAGACGACGGTTATGCATGACCCACGAACCGTAGAGAAAATCGAAGTCTTGCGAACCGTCTTGAACCCGAGACTCAGGGGCAAGGGCCGCAGACTGGACATCGGCGGCGCGAATGCTCTGGCGAAGGCCCAGGAGCATAACTATCCCCAGCACTATCGCGAATTTGCGATGGACACTCATAACTGACCCCCTGGGTTGCGACAACTTGACACCCGCCTATCAGATCCAGCGGCTGGGAACTGCTCACCGTGAGCCAGAAATCACCCGCGAGTAAGTTTACACGTGTAAGCGAAGGTGGCAAGTCTGAGTGGTCAATGCCAGCGGACGCCTGCGTTCGTCTTAGTCACGTCCGCAAACGCGTTGTCACGACGAGAGAGCAAGTTTGTCACACTCTCCCGAGCACGTGGCTGGCCGCCCTCGACATTGAAACTTCGATAGTGGACGAATTGTGGTCGCTTGCGGAGGTGTACCTTTACTAGGTGTGAACGACTTTGCAATGAGAGCGCACTCGTACCTGTAGCCGCTCTTTGAGAAAAACGCCAGGAGCAACACGATGACGAAGAAGAGATGTGCAGTGGCGCTGGCGCCGCTGTTGGGGGCGGCGGCCTTATGGGTCTCCTACTCCCCAGCCGCGCCGGCGCAGGATGCTGACTATTCGCATTACCAGTCTCCGTGGAAGACCGTGTGGGAGTACCGGGGGCCGCGGGGAGCGGACCATTGGAGCGCCCTGGATCCGGGTTATTCGCTCTGCAACGACGGCAAGGAGCAGTCCCCGATCGATATCGATGGGGCACAGAAGGCGCCGTTGCCAGCGCTTCAGTTCGAATATACGAGGGAGCCGGCGAGATATGTGATCAACAACCGCTACACGATCCGTGTCAACTACCACGACGCTCCGGGGGCTGGGAGCTTCCTCGTCGTCGGTGGCAAGCGCTACCAGCTCATTCAGTTCCACTTCCATCGGCCGAGCGAGGAGACCGTGCACGGCAAGCGGTACGCCATGGTGCTGCACCTGATGCACCGAGCGAGCGATGGCGAGGTGGCAGGTGTCGCGGTTTTTCTGAAGGCAGGCCACGCCAACGGCACCGTGCAGCGCGTCTGGCAGCACATGCCCGAACACGAGGGTCAGGTGGCCGTCCCCGGCATGGTCCTGGACCCTGCGGACATGCTGCCGCGGGACACCAGCTACTACGAATACATGGGCTCGGTGTCGGCACCTCCGTGCACGGAGCACGTGAGGTGGTTCGTGCTCAAGACTCCTGTGGAGGTTTCGGCAGCCCAGCTCAAGGCCTTCGCCAAGCTCTTCCCGGACGATGCCCGACCCGTGCAACCGCTGAACGGACGCGTCGTGCAGGAGAGTAAATAGTACCGGCAGGGCTGAGCCGGGCGTACGGAGCGGTCTATGTGGCTACTTGGGCGATCGTCTTAGCGCCCCTGCGGCTGCCAAAAATTCAACCTCAGGGTCGGATGTGCAACCGGAGCATGTCGCCGTCCAGCGTCTTCACTCGCGCTTCTAACTACTTCCGGAGGTCGATCCCGACGGAGAGGCGCCTGCAAGACTTGCAGCAGACCCTTCTTTGACTCTCGTGTCGGTCGCTATCCAGTTCACTTCCCAGGTCTTTCCGCCGTCAGCCGAGAATGCCTGTTCAAAGTGACACGAATCAGCGCTGATCCCCGAGATGACGAATCGGACCAGAATCGCCCGCTCACCCAGCAGCTCCTGATCGAAGAATTCACCGCGCCCATTCGCGAACTGGCCAATGGGGGGTGAATTCAGAGTGCCAACACTGCTGTTAGCGGTGTTGAGACTCCACTGCCGGGCATTGGGATTGTAGAGACGCAGAGACAAAAGCTCGAGATGACCTGATGGTCCCGAAACCTCGAGTTCTACAAGATTGGCGTGTCCGCCCCAGACCTTGTGTACGACGGTGGTCCCATCGTATCGCGCCCAGGTTGTCGAGCCGGTCAGCGGGTGCATCAGACGCGCTACGTGCGTCTTCCAGGTGCCAAACTCGAAATCAAAGTCATGCTGACCATCACGGGCCGCCGCGGTCTGCGGTACTGCCGGAACCGCCTGCAAGACCGTGACCAGGCTGCTCAGCAGCAGCGCGATGCGGAAATTATGCCGCCGTCTCATCCATGCCTCCGTCGGCCTCGAGCTGCGCCAGATTGCCGCGGCCACCCCATACCTCATGGACAACGTTCGTGCCGTCGTACTGAACCCAGCTCCTGGAACCGGTCAAAGGGTGCAGAAGACGGGATACGTGGACCCTCCAGCTGCCGATCTTGACGTCGAAGGCGTGTTGCGCGTCCTGTCCGGCGGACCGAGGAACGTCCGCGGCGGCGGATCGAGTCGACTGCGCAATTGCCGTGTCGTGAATGCTAAGAGCAACCTTCGCATTCTTCGAGAGCCACCTCAGCGATCATCCGGCAACGTTGGCCATACCACTTTCTGGACACCAGGGCCGTCCAACACCCTGCAGCGGTCCAGGCGACGGGATTGGGGGTGGTCAACAACCGGCGCCTCGGCCCGGGCAGCGACAACGGTACCAGCTCGAACCCAGCCCTCACGGCAGGCCGAGCGCGCGGCGCGCCTGGGGGCGAAAGCGCCTGCTAAGGTTCAGCCGTGTGCCATCGTGCAGCACCACCTCGGCGCTGCCCTGGAACAGCGGGTGCACCTCGCGGATGCGATCAATGTTGACGAGGATCGCGCGATGGATGCGCAGAAAACGCGCCGGATCGAGGGCGGCGATCAGATTGCGCAGGCTCTCGCGATGTAAGTAAGTGGCCCCTGCGGACCGGATACGCACGTAGTTGCCGTCGGCACGGATCCAATCGATCTGCTCAGTGGCGAGCACCCGGATGCGCTCGCCATTGCGCACGCTCAGGCGCTGCAGATACCCGCCGGGCACGGCAGGGCGGTCGGGCGCAGTGTGCAGCCCGTGCCATTGCGAGCGCACGCGCGTCATTGCCTGATCGAAGCGCTCCTGATCGATGGGCTTCAGGAGGTAGTCGAGCGCATGCGCATCGAAAGCACGCAATGCGTGCTGGCTGAAGGCCGTAACGAACACCACCATCGGTGGCGCCCTGCCACCCAGGTTGCGCAGCAGCCTGAAGCCGTCCGCTCCGGGCATCTGGATGTCCAGAAACAGCAGATCGGGGGCCAACGCCTCGATCGCCTGCAGCACCTCGGCTGCGTTGCCGCACTCCCCGACCACCTCGACGTCGGGGTGCGCGGCGAGCGCCTGCCGCAGCGCGAGGCGCGCCAGCACCTCATCATCGATCAGCAGCGCGCGAATCGCCGCCGGGCTCACGCGGGGCGCTCGCGGAAGGGCAGCCACAGCGCGACGCGTGTGCCGCCTTCGGCCCGGCGCTCGAGCTGCACTCGGGCCGCGGCGCCGAACAGCATCTCGAGCCGCGCACGTGTGTTACCCAGACCGAAACCCTCCTGGGCGCCACCCGGGGGCAGGCCGAGTCCGTCATCCTGCACCTCCAGATGCAACTCATCACCCTCGCGGCGCGTGACGACCGCGAGCGAACCGCGCTCCGGTTTCGTCAACAGGCCGTGTCGCAAGGCGTTCTCCACCAGCGGCTGCAGGATCATGCTGGGCACCAGGGCACGCACCGTATCTTCCGCGACATCCAGGCGCGTGACCAGCCGGTCGCGAAACCGCACCTGCTGAATGTCCAGATAGCAGCGCAGGAACTCGAGCTCGCGCGCCAGGGGAACGAGCTGCGTGTGCCGCTCTTCGAGCGTCAGGCGCAGAAAGTCACTCAGTCGCGCAATCATGGCCCGCGCCTGCAGAGGATCGGACAGCGCCAGGGCGGAGATCGCGTTGAGCGTGTTGAAAAGGAAGTGCGGCTGCAGCTGCACCCGCAGGGTCTGCAGCTGCGACTGCACCAGCTGGGTCTCGAGCTGCGAGTTCTTCAGCCGCTCGTCGCGCAGCCGCCGCTGCGACTCCAGGCTGCGCAATACCACCAGCAACACCCAGTAAGTGATCAGACCTACGTGGAGCTTGTACGCAAACTCCACGTGCAGGTAGCCGCTGAAGGTCGTGATGGTGCTGCGGGGAGGCGCGCCGAAACCGATCCAGTAGATCCACAGCATGGCGAGCGACTGCGCCAGCGCCGTTCCGAAACTCCCCGGCAGGTGCCACGCCCAGAACCGGGGCCAGCCACGCAGCGCGCCACGGCGCCCGAGCCAGGCGACCCACGGCGTGAGGCCCATCCACAGATAGCAGTTGAGCAGGTTCCAGCCGAGCGTACGCAGCCAGGATGCGGGCTCCCCCTCGTTCACCGCGGAGATGAACGAGGTGACCGTATAGGACAGCGCGAGCAGGGTCCAAAACCCCAGCGCCAGGCTCCAGGACCTCAGTCGTTGCGTCGTGCTGCGCTCCTCGCGCGGGACTCTTGCCATGACGCTCCAGACAGGTGACCGCGGCCCTTCAGTCGACCCCGCACCGCGACGGGCTCGTCGGGAGCATCTTCGCGCGCCCGGCCCGCCCTGCTGGCTGATCGGGACTGCGCAGCCTATCCGGGCCAGCGCCCGGCGTCGCGCTGCCAGTGTCGATCGGCTCCCTGGCGGTGACGAGCGGTGCGCCGGGGCCTGCGAATGGCCGTACCCGGCATCCGCTTGCCGCTGCGGGCGCGTGGACTGCCGTCTGCCACTGCAGCGCGCTCGCCCGTCACATTGTCGATGCCGAAGCGCTGCGGCTCGGGCAGCCTCGACCTGTGCGCGCGATGGCGTTGTTTCTGATCTCGGCTCTGGCGGGCATGCAGCCTCTGCAGGCCGCCGAGTCCGAACCCGGTCTGCTGGCTCCGGGCGTCATCTCGAGCGCGGCCAACGAAGCCTCGCCCGCGTTCGCGCCCGATGGTCGAACGGTGTACTTCACCCGCAGCAACGGCACCGACTACGACATTCTCGTCTCGGAGTATCACGGCACATGGTCGATGCCGGTACCAGCACCGTTCTCCGGACAATGGCGCGATCTGGAAGCCACCATGGCCCCCGACGGTTCCTACCTTGTCTTCGCCTCGAGCCGACCCATTCCTGGTAGCAGCGGGCCGCCGGATGGATTCTGGGGCGGTGCCAATCATCCCGGCAAAGGCGGCAACCTGTGGCGGGTGGATCGCACCAGCCGCAGAGGCTGGAGCCAGCCGGTGCGGTTGCCGGACAGCATCAATCGCAACGGCTCGACCTTCAGTCCGGCGATCGCGGCTGACGGTACGCTCTACTTCATGGAGGTCTACGATGACAGCAAGCGCTTTCATCTCTTCCGCGCCGAGATGCGGGATGGTGTGTATCAGCCGCCGCGGCCCCTGCCCTTCACCAGCGGCAATTGGAGCGACGTCGACCCGGCCGTGTCTCCCGACCAGTCCTTCCTGATCTTCTCCTCCACCCGTCCGCCGGCGCCGCCGCAGACGCAGGAGTTGTTCATCGTCTTCGGCAGGAACTCGACGTGGGGGGAGCCGCAGCCGTTGCCCGAGCGGATCAACCGGCTGCGACCCATCACCGAAGTGCGCCTCGGCCCCGACGCCCATACGTTGTATTTCAGCAGTAGCTTTGTGCAGCCCCCGCATTTCCCCAAGGACCCGGCCGCAACCCGGGAAGGGCTGCGGGACATGCAACGCTGCAACGATGGTAACGACCACATCTGGCAGGTGGATATTTCCGACGTGCTTGCAGCGCATGCCGCCAATGAGCGGCAACCGCTCAAGCGTGGCGGCAACGAAGCACCCTCGAATCTTCTGATGAGGCCTCCCACATGATCCGTAGAGCGTTTTTTCTCGCCGTGACAGGCATCTGTTTTATGACTTCCCGGGTGAGTGCGACGCAGATCGTGCCAGCAGTGACACCTGTGACCTTGGGCGGCATCATCAATCAGGATAGTGACGACACACTCGCGTTCACGCCGGATGGCAATACCGTGTTCTTTGATCGCAGCGACGGCCCGCGTAAGACCATCATGGTTTCGCATCGCATCAATCGACACTGGTCGCCACCACAACCCGCAAGTTTCTCCGGCCGGTGGTTTGATCAGGATCCCCTCGTGGCTCCCGATGGCAGCTTCCTGCTGTTCAATTCAGATCGCCCCGTCAGCACAGACGGCAAACCGCTGGTGCAGAACTATTTTGCAGGCGGCCCGGGGCCGGGTTCCAACATATGGCGGGTTGACCGCAAGGCAGATCACTGGGGTGATCCTGTGTGGCTCGGCCCCACCATCAATAGCGATGTATTTATCGATTTCGCCAGTCTCGCCGCCGATGGGACGCTCTATTTCATGCGCTGGGACGCCGCCCAAAAGTCCATGCATCTTTGGCGATCGCAATATAGGAACGGTTCATATCCTGCACCGCAATTCGTGACACTCGGAGATCCCGCGCAATCAATTCATGATCCGGCGGTGGCACCGGATCAATCGTTCATGGTGTTCGATTCCGGCAAAGTGAAAGGCGGATTGGGCCGCTTGTGTATTGCCTTCCGCGAGGGGGACCACTGGGGCAAGCCCATCGATCTTGGCGATAGCCTCAACAAAGACCTCCCCTGGGGTTCGCACCTCGATCCCGATGGGCGCACGATCTACTTCACCGGCAAGTCCGGCATCCAGCGGTTTTCTCTTGCGCCCTGGCTTGACGCGCATCGGCTGCAGTTGCGCGATCGCAATTAGGTTACAACTGCCTGAAATTAGAAGGGATTACCCGGACAGCCATGAACGGGCGTGGAAACCCGTGCACGGCCATGGAGGGTGGGGAAATGGAGCGGAAGGGGATCGAACCCTCGACCTTCGCATTGCGAACGCGACGCTCTCCCAGCTGAGCTACCGCCCCACGCAAGGCGCGCGATTCTAGCATCGCGGTCCCGCCGGTCCAATTTGGGCAGCGGCGACAGCCCGGCGGGCGGTTCCCGCCTTTGCGGCCGTTAACCGTCGCTTGCCGATGCGGCTATGATCGCCTGCGGGGCCGCTGGGCGAGGGGATGAGCGCTGATGCTGGCGATGGGCGGACGGGCGCCGGAGTTCACGCTACCGGATCACGACGGGCAGAGTGTGTCCTTGAGCACGCTGCTGCGGCATGGCCCCTTGATCCTCTACTTCTACCCTGCCGATTTCACCACCGGTTGCACGCGCCAGGCCTGCCTGATGCGCGATCTGTACCCTGAAGTCCGTGAGGCCGGCATCGACGTGGCGGGTGTCAGCCCCCAGGCCCCCGAGAGCCACCGCTCATTCCGCGAGAAACACGGCTGCCCTTTACCCTTCTCTCAGACGCCGACAAGTTCGTGATCCGCATGTACGACGTGCGCGGGCCACTTGGCTTCGGAGTGCGGCGCGCGACCTACCTCATCGATCAGGCGCGGTATATCCGCGGCGCCGTGCTTGCCGACTTCCGCATCGCCGAACATGAAGATTTCGTGCGCAAGTGGGTCGCCCTGAGCGCCGGCACCACGCGCGCCCAGCGCCCGCCCGAGTAAGGCCGTCAGTACTTCAGCCGCAGCACATGCGGGTGCCCGAAAGTCGGCACGCTGACCATATATAAGAGTGCCGGGTCGTCGGCTGCCGACGATCCCGCCGCGCTCCCGGCGAGCTCCCGCAGGAATTGCTGCAACGCGGCGTGGTCCCCGATCACCAGCACTGCGCCGCCATCGTGCGCTCGCAACAGGTCCGCAGCCGTCGCGGAGGCATCGCGCGTGTTGTACACGAGCGGACTCAAGTGCAGCAGATCGATGAGCGGCGCGGCGGCCTGTTGTGCCCGCCGCTCGCTCTCCACGTAGACTGCATCGATCCGACCGGCGCCCGCGCCGAACATCTGCGCGAGGCGCTGGGCGCGCTGCTCGCCCTCGTCCGAGATCGGCGGGTCCTCGATGGTACCTGGCTCGCGTTCTCCCGACGGCACCAGCACCACCACCGTCGTGGTCGCGGCACGGTAGACCGATGCGGCCACGCCGATGACCACCAGCACCGCGAGCAGGGTCACCCACAGGGGCGCGAGGAACGGGCGGCGGTGGCGGGTGATGCCCGGCGCTTCCATGGGTGCATCATAGTGTGACCGCAAGCGGTACGGGTATTTTGACCTCGGTAAATGTAATCTCGCAGACACAAAGGGGGACCGATGCCATCCGGTGGCCAGACCACGGTCATCCAGCGGATCTTGGAGCGGCGTGCCGAGCGGCCCGTCACCCAGCACGAAGAGACCACCGCCACCGTGGCGGTCATGCTGCGTGTCGTGCCGCCGCCCAAGGCGCTGCTCGCCTTCGCCGATTCTGTGCTGCGCGTACAGTTCGAGCGGCGCATACCGCCCGACGTCTTCGACCTCGAGTTGGCCGCCCCGGGGCGCGAGGCCATCGAGAAACTCAACGCCGAGTTTCGTCCCGCGGTATTCACCGACAGCCTGGAGCTGGTGCGCCTGCTGCGTGCGCGCACCGCGGCGCGCAGCCCGCACGTGGTCTACATCGCCGAGCGCGACGAGGGCGTCGAGCGTGACGCCGGGCTTGCGGCCGGCGCCGACGATTGCGTCGGTCGCGGCGCCCCGGCGCGCGAGATCGATGCGCGCATCGGCGCCGCGCGGCGCATCGCCGAGCTCGAAGCGGTGCTGCGCATCACGCTCGAGGAAAACCGCAAGCTGTCCGCTACCGACGATCTGACACGCGTCGCCAGCCGCCGCTTCTTCGGCAAGCACTTTCCGCGCGAGGTCGAGCGCGCCGCGCGCTACAAGCGCCCGCTGTCGCTCATCCTGTGCGATATCGACTTCTTCAAGCAGGTCAATGATTCCTCGGGTCACGCGAGCGGGGACGAGATCCTGCGGCAGTTCGGCGCGCGGCTGCAGCAGGCGCTGCGCCGCGGGGTCGACTGGGTCGCGCGCATCGGCGGCGAAGAGTTCGCGGTCGTCATGCCGGAGACCGGCTACGACGCGGCGCTCGAAGTGGCGCGCAAGTTGCGCAACGCGATCGCCTCGGTCGCTTTCAAGTGGCGAAGGCAAGGAAGTCCCGTGACGGCGAGCTTCGGACTGTGCGGGCTCGACAGCGTGCCGGCCGGCGAGCGTGCAGCTCGCCGAGCGGATCTTGAAGATTGCCGACGCGACGCTCTACCGCAGCAAGCAGGCCGGCAGGAACCGCGTGACCGCGAGCCGCTACAATGCCTCGGGCGAGATCTGAAGCGCGTACGCCGCTGGCGAAAACTCGCGCACCGTAATGCAAGCCCTTGCTGCCGCTCGGCGTTTGCGTCCGCGTGCTGCTTCTGTCCACATAGTTATGCACAAATTCTGTGGATAAGTACGCAGCGGTGGAAACGTTGGTCGCATGTGTGAGACTGATATTCTTTAGCGCTGCGCAGGCCCCTAGATGAAAAAGACAGGCAGCGAAACTGCCGAGCTGCCCGCCGAGCCGCTTGAACGCGCCCGCCTCCAGGCGGACGTCGCCAAGCAGCGCGTGCGTATTGCCAAGGAGGAGCTGAAGCGCGCGCGCAAGCGTCTGAAGGAAGCCAAGCGCGAAGCGAAGCGCGCACGCAAGCAGTCCGCCGGGGCGCGCAAGGCGTGGAAGCGCGCGCGGCGCGCTCAGGAAAAGAACGGCTCCGCGAAGGACAAGAAAGGCAGCGACCGGAAAAGCAGCGCCGCGCCCGCGGGCAAGACAGCCACCGCTTCCGCCAGGACCTCGCGCTTGCGCGCGATCGCGCGCAAGCGCGCGGCGGCGCAGAAGCCACCACGGCGCGTGGCCCGCAAGCAGGCGCCCGTCAAGCTGCAGCCACGCCGCGCCCGGCGAGGAGCGCGCAGCGCGGCTGCCGTCCGTGTGCAGCGCGCAGCCGTGGCTTTGAGAACCTCGCGCGCGGCGGCGGCGCGGGCGCGCGCCGTGCCTCGCCCGAAGGCGGCACGAACGGCTACGCCGCGACGTGCCGCTCGGGCTACCGGCGCTCCGCCGCAGGAGGCGGGCGGCGCGAGTCCGGCGACGGCGGGCGAGACCCCGCCGAATCTGACCCCCACGGAGCAGGCGGCCTGAGGCCCATGGCTGAAACTCCCGCCGCGCACACCGCACCGTCGAGCTCGCGCATGGTCGCGAGCTATCTGACGGATGTCGAGCAGCTGGTCGAGGAGCAGCGCTGGGATGCGGCGCTGCGCGATGCCTTCGATCTGCCGCGTATCGCCGTGGCGCTCACCGACCCGAAGCTGCACAGCTCCGGCGAGCAGCAGAAGACCTGGTGCGAACAATGGATCGGCCCCCCCGCGGCCGGGCCCGAGGACACCCCTGGGCTCGACTATGCGCGCGTACGCAAGGTGGTGCGTGAGCGCATGGACCACGAGGAGACCGCGGCGCCGAAGTCGGTACCGGCACGTGCCCTGCGGCGCCTGCGCCTGCGCCGGCACGTGCGCACACCGCCGCGGGGCTTCAGCCCCGCACGCACTCGGGGGCTCGATCCCCAGGCGAGCGAAACCGCCCAGATTTGCACCGCTCTGGTCGAAGCCGCGCGACGCTGGTATGCGCGCAGCGCCTGCCACGACATCACCGTGCAGACCAATCTCGCCCGCCTCGCCGTCCTGCGCTGAATAGCTTTTCTGCTGAATGAGCGACGCCGGCGCTCGCCGATGCGCCCTCGGCAACCCCGCGCATGGACCGCGCTCCGTCTGCCCTCGGCTCGTCGTGCCTGAATGGCCATTCAACGCATCCCAGTCTCGTTACGCAGCTCACCTGATGCACGCAATCAAGCGTTGTTAATTGTTTCTGCTTGGAATATTTTCGTCCTGCGATACTCCTTGCGTCCCGTGGAGGCTTGACGGAAGATAAGTGGCGTCGGGGGGACGGGGAAGATTGAGTGAGCGTTCAATGACCCACTCAAACGGGTTTCAGCGCGTAACGTCCACGGAGCGAGGCCTGCGCCCGCCCCTGCGCGTCGGCGTCATCCTGGCCCACCACTTCACACTCTCCGCATTTGCCGTGTTCATCGACCACCTGCGCCTCGCGGCTGACGAGGGCGATCGCAGTCGGCCGTTGAACGTGCAGTGGTCGATCATGGCGAGCCGCGCGGACCCGGTGCCGGCGAGCTGCGGCGTGTCGCTGCAGCCCACCAGCGGATTTCTCCCACCCGAGTCGCTCGACTACGTGGTGGTGATCGGCGGCATCCTGCACGCCGGACCCCAGGTGGACGATGCCACGCAGCGCTACCTGCGCGAGGTCGGCGCCTCGCACGTGCCCCTGATCGGCATCTGCACCGGCAGTTTCGTCCTGTGCCGGGCGGGTCTCATGAGGGGCCGCCGCTCGTGCGTGAGCTGGTATCACTACCAGGACTTCCTCGAAGCGTTCCCTACCCAGGAGGTCATCGCCGACCGCCTGTTCCTCGTCGACGGCCCGCGCATCACCTGCGCGGGAGGCGCAGGCACCGCGGCGCTCGCGACCTTCCTCATCGAGCAGCACCTGGGGCGCGGCGTCGCGCAGAAGGCGAGTCAGGTGCTGCTGTTTGATCGGCCGCGCTCGGGGAGCGACGCCCAGCCGCATCCGCCGATGTCCGAAGTGGTGAGCGAGCCGCGGGTGCGGCGCGCACTGCTGCTCATGGAGCAGAACCTCGCGCGCCCGATCGCGATCGCCGCGGTGGCGAGCGAGCTCGGCCTCTCGGCCCGGCAGCTCGAGCGGCTTTGCCGGCAGCACGTCGGCATGGGGCCCGCATCCCTCTACCGGCAGCTGCGCATGCGTTACGCCAACTGGCTCATCGAGAACACCGATCGTTCCGTCACCGATATCGCCAACGAGGCAGGGTTCGCGGACTGCGCCCACTTCTCGCGCCAGTTCAAGGACGCTTACGGTCTATCGCCTTCCACGCGCCGGCTGCAGCCGCCGCGCGCGATGAGCGGCAACGCAGCGCGCGCGCGCGTGTTCGAGTAGGGGCGCGCCTCAACAACGGCGTGACGCGTCCATTCATGCACCCGGCCCGGGTGCCCAGATTCTTGCGCAGCATTGAACGGGGGAGTCGACGATGCCCACTAAACCGGCCGCGGTACGCAATCCGCGCATCTCATGTGCGATCGCCGCCATCCTGAGCGGTGCATCCTTCGCAGCGGCGGCCCAGACGCAGCCCGCCGCGCCCACCGGCGCCGCCGCCAACACCACCGGCACCGGGACCGAGGCGCTCGCGGAGATCACGGTGACCGCACAGCGGCGCACCGAGAACATCCAGGACGTGCCCATCTCGATCCAGGCCCTGACCGCGCAGACACTGCAGCAGCTCAACATCTCGACCTTCGACGACTACCTCAAGTACCTGCCGAACGTCACCTCGGCGAGCAATGGCCCGGGGCAGAGCGAAGTCTTCATGCGGGGCCTCTCCGCCGGGTCGCAGGCGAGTCAGGGCAGCGGCTCGACCGCCGCATGGCCGAACGTTGCCATCTATCTCGACAACCAGTCCGGACAGCTCCCGAACCGCAACCTCGACATCTACGCAGCGGACCTGAACCGCATCGAGGTTCTGGAGGGCCCGCAGGGCACGCTGTTCGGCGCCGGTGCCGAGGCGGGCGCCATCCGCTACATCACCAACGAGCCGAAGCTCGACACCACTGAGGCCAGCGTCAAGGCCGGCTACGGCACCACCGCCCACGGCGACCCGAACACCGACATGACGGGCGTGCTCAACCTGCCACTCATTGCCGATACCCTCGCGCTGCGCGCGGTGGTCTACGACGACCGCCGTGGCGGCTACATCGACAACGTGCCCGCGACCTTCACGCGCAAGAGCACCGATATCGGCATCCATTACGCGGACTTCGCCACCGCCTGCGCGGCGGGGACGCCGAGCGCCGGCGGCATATGTCCGGGCGGCAACGTGAACGCCACCGCCTTTGGAGTGCCGCCCGGAAGCCCCTCGCTCACCAACGCCAATCTCATCAGCAACGCCATCAACCCCGTAACCTACGAGGGGATGCGCGTCGAGGGGCTGTACAAGTTCAACGACGACTGGAACCTGCTCATCTCGCAGTCCTACCAGGACATGCACTCCACGGGGGTGTTCTATCAGCAGCCCAATGCCTCCGACGGGGCGGCTCTCGCGCCGCTGCAGGTTACCCTGTTCAATCCCACGTTCGACACGGACCGCTTCGAGAGCACCGCCTGGACGGTGAACGGCAAGCTCGGCGCTCTCAAGGTGGTCTATACGGGGGGCTACCTGGTGCGCAACGTCGATCAGGTGGGCGACTACACCAACTATGCGCGCGGCGTGTTTGCCGATTACTACCAGTGCTATGGGCCGCCGGGTGCCGGAACCTTCGTGAACGATCCATCCCTGAAGCCGACCTGCTTCTCCCCGAGCGCTACCTGGCAGGAGACCGAGCGCAACACGCACCAGCAGCACGAGTTGCGCCTCAGCACACCGGACGAGTGGCGGCTGCGCGCGATCGGCGGCGTCTACTGGGAGAACAACAAGCTCTGGGACCAGACGCGCTGGAACTACAAGACCGTTCCTCCATGCACCAGCAACGCAACCCCGGGCACGCCCGGCAACGGCAATACCGGCTGCGAGTCGAATGTCGGCACCTTCCCGGATACGACCGTGGTGAATCCGGGGATACAGAGCAATAACACCTCGTTCTATCAGGACCAGCTTCGCGAGACCAAGCAGCTCGCGGAGTTCATCTCCCTCGACTACGACCTCATTCCCAAAGTGCTGACGCTCACCGCCGGCACGCGCCATTTCCGCTTCGACAACTCCATGGCCGGCAGCGTGCTGTCGACCTTCGGCTGCTTCGAGGCGGGCCTGCCGCCCGGCGGATGCATGAGTGGCTCGAGCTTCAATCTCAATGCACAGAATCTCTCCGACAGCGAGTCCGGCTTCAAGAGTCGCGCCAATCTCACCTGGCACGTCACAACGGATGCCATGGTGTATTACACCTACTCGCAGGGATTCCGCCCGGGCGGCTTCAACCAGAACGGCGGCTTCTTCAACTACGCCCCGGGCACGGACGGGGTGGCCCAGTACGCCGTGCCGCGCTCCTATCAGTCCGACAAACTGACCAACAACGAGATCGGCTGGAAGACCGAGTGGCTCGATCACCGCCTGCAGTGGAACGGCGCCTTCTACCGCGAGGAGTGGGACAACGTCCAGGTCGCGTTCTTCGATCCCGGTGTGACCGGCAACATTTTCTTCGACACCAACGGACAGGACTTCCTCATCAAGGGCGTCGAGACCTCGCTGATCGCCCGCCCGATGGCCGGCCTCACGCTGCAGGCGGCGGGCTCCTGGAACCACAGCGAGCAGACCAACTCCCCGGCGCTCATCGATACGAATCCGGCAAGCAACAACTACGGCAAGGCGATCACCCAGGTCTGCAGCACCGCCGGGACCAACTGCACGCCCATCGTCAACCCCTACGGCCCGGTCGGCGCGCCCAGCGCGAATTCGCCACCCCTGCAGCTCAGCGCCCGAATCCGCTATGACTGGGTTGTGAGCGGCTACACGCCCTACGTTCAGTTCGGCGCCACGCACAGCGCCCACTCGTTCACGCAGGCGGGCGCGAACCCGACTTTCGGGTTGGGCGAGACCGTCTCCAACTCCCGAGGGCGGTTCGAGAACCCCGCGTACAGCCTCTACGACGCCTCGATCGGAGTCTCGAAGGACGCCTGGTACGCAAACCTCTTCGTCGAGAACCTGAGCGACTCGAACGCCAGCGTATTCGTCAGCACCGATCAGTTCATCGTCGAGCAGACCCCCTTGCGGCCGCGGGTGATTGGACTCGCGTTGGGCTATACCTTCTAGGGGTTACGTAGCCAGTTCGCGGCGGCCGGGTGCATCATGCCCGGCATGACGCCGGCCGCCGCCAGCACTCTCTCCTCCGTCGAGCTCGAGGTGGGGCGCACACGTGCGCTGCTGAGGCAGCGCCGTTACGCGGAGGCACTGCGCGCCGCCGGCGCGCTGCGCGAGCGGGTGCCCGAGAACCGCGACGTCCTGTATCTGCAGGCGGCGGCGCAACGCTATCTTGGCGACACGCACGCGGCGCTTGCGACCCTTGCGCAGCTCGAGCGGTTCCATCCGCGATTCAGCGGTCTGCACCAGGAGCGTGGCAACTGCTACGTGGCGCTGAAACGGGCCCCCGAAGCGATCGACGCCTTCCTGCGCGGCGTCAACATCAATCCCGCCCTGGCGGGGAGCTGGAGCATGCTCGAAGGCCTGTTCCGCATGACTGGACAGGATGCGAGCGCCGCGGACGCCGCCGCGCACCTGGCGGCGCTGAAGAAGCAGCCACCCGAAGTCGTAACGGCGACCGCACTGTTCTCCGACGGAGAGCTGGGAGCCGCCGAAGAGATGATTCGCGCCTTCCTGCTGAAACACGGACACCAGGTGGAGGCGATGCGGCTGCTGGCGCGCATCGGCGTGGCGCGCGAGGTGTTGGACGATGCGCAGCTGCTGCTCGAGGGGGTGCTCGAGCTCGCCCCCGACTACCGCGCGGCGCGGGCCGACTACGCCCAGGTGCTGATCGAGCGGCACCTGTACGATCAGGCCCAGGAGCAGACCCTGAAGCTCCTGGCGGCGGAGCCCGGCAATCGCAACTACCGCACCATCCACGCCCTGACCTGCGTAGGTCTCGGCCAGCACGAGCGGGCGATCGGGCTCTACCGCGAGCTGCTCGAGGACGCGCCGCAGCCCGCCGAGCTGCACCTGTCCATCGCGCACTCCCTCAAGACCCTCGGCCGTCAGGCGCAGGCCATCGCCGAGTATCGGGCTGCCGCGGCGGCCCGCGCCGGCTTCGGGGACGCCTACTGGAGTCTTGCCAATCTCAAGACCTACCGCTTCGCGGAGCGCGAGCTCGAGGCGATGCGCGCTGCCGAGGGAGCCGCCGCAACCTCGGAGATCGACCGCTGCCATCTGTGTTTCGCGCTGGGTAAGGCGCTCGAGGATGCGGGGCAATATGAGCAGTCCTTGCGCTACTACGCGCGGGGCAATCAGCTCAAACGCGCCGCCAGCCGCTACCGGCCCGAGACGCTCGAGCTCAACACCCGGCTGCAGATCGAGGTGTGCAACGAGGCGCTGTTCGCCCGTCATCCGGCAAGCGGCTCACCCGCGTCCGACCCGATCTTCATCGTCGGTCTGCCGCGCTCGGGCTCGACGCTCATCGAGCAGATCCTCGCCTCACACTCGGCGGTCGAAGGCACCCACGAGCTCGCCGACATCCCCCGCATGGTGGTGGCTCTCAAGGGCCGCGAGCCCGAGTCCGAGAACCCGCGCTATCCGGCGATGCTCGCGCAGATGACGCCTGCAGACTTTCGCCGCCTCGGCGAGAAGTACCTCGCCGACACGCGCAGCTACCGCGGCGGCAAGCCGCGTTTCATCGACAAGATGCCCAACAACTTCCGCCACCTCGGGCTCATTCGTCTGATGCTGCCCAACGCGAAGATCATCGACGCGCGGCGCGAGCCGATGGCCTGTTGCTTTGGAAACCTCAAGCAGCTGTTCGCGAGCGGCCAGGAGTTCACCTACGGCATCGAGGACATCGCCCGCTACTACCGCACCTATCTCGAGCTGATGCGGCATTGGAACGCGGTGCTGCCCGGACGCGGTGCTGCGCGTGCAGCACGAGGACCTGGTGGATGATCTCGAGGGCAACGTGCGCCGCCTGCTGGAGTATTGCGGACTTGAGTTCGAGCCGGCGTGCGTCGAGTTCCATCGGACCGAGCGCAGCGTGCGCACCGCGAGCTCCGAGCAGGTGCGCCAGCCGATCTATCGCGAGGGACTGGAGCAGTGGCGTCACTTCGAGCCGTGGCTCGGCGAGCTGCGCGCGGCGCTCGGGGATGCGCTCGTGCGCTACCGGGACTAGCGCGTCCGCACCCTTCAGCGCTGCGCGCTCTCCCAGTTCGGTGCCACGTAGAACGGCGCGCTCGCCGGAGGCAGCGGCGCGCGCCCGCGGATGTGATCGGCCGCCTTCTCCGCCAGCATGATGGTCGGCGCGTTGAGATTGCCGGTGGTGATGGAGGGCATGATCGAGGAGTCGACCACGCGCAGCGCCTCCATGCCGATGACGCGGGCCTGCGGATCCACCACCGCGAGCGGGTCGGTGGGGCTTCCCATCCGGCAGCTGCAGGACGGGTGGTAGGCGCTCTCGACCTTCTCGCGGATGAAGGCGTCGATCTCGGCGTCGCTCTGCACCGCAGCGCCCGGCTGAATCTCCCGCCCGCGATAGCGATCGAAGGCCGGCTGCGCAAAGATCTCGCGCGTCAGGCGCACGCAGGCGCGCATCTCCGCCCAGTCCTGCGGCCGTGACATGTAGTTGAAGAAGATGCGCGGCTTGTCATGCGGCTGCGCCGAGCGCAGCCGCACCCAGCCCTGGCTCGCCGAGCGCATCGGACCCGCGTGCGCCTGGAAGCCGTGCTCGCGGGCGAGGGATGAGCCGTCGTAGCTCACCGCCATCGGCAGGAAATGGAACTGGATGTCCGGATAACGCACCCCGGCGCGGCTGCGGATGAAGCCGCCGGTCTCGAAGTGATTACTGCTGCCGAGTCCGTCGTGGCGCCAGAGCCAGCGCAGCCCGATGAGCGCCTTGCGCCACGCGCTCATCTGCGAGTAGAGCGTGATGGGCTCGCGGCAGGCGATTTGGAAGTAGAACTCCAGATGATCCTGCAGGTTCTCGCCCACTCCCCCCCGCTCGTGCACCACCGCGATACCGTGCTGCGCGAGCTCCGCCCCGGAGCCGATGCCCGAGAGCTTCAGCAGCTGCGGGGAGTTCACCGCACCGGCGCATACCAGCACCTCGCGCCGCACGCGCACCTCGCGCACCGCGTTGCCGTGGAGGTAGCGCACGCCGACCGCGCGCCGCCCCTCGGTGAGGATGCGCGCCGCGAGCGCGTGGGTACGCACCTCGAGATTGCGCCGGCCGCGCGCCGGGCGCAGGTAAGCGTTGGCGGCGCTGGCGCGACGGCCGTCCTGGCCGACCGTCATGTCGAAGTAGCCGAACCCCTCCTGCTGGTAGCCGTTGAGGTCGCCGCTGGCGGGATAGCCCGCTTCGCGACCCGCCGCGAGCCAGGCGGCATGCAGCGGGTTGGTGAGGAGTCCGCGGCGCGTCGCGAGCTTGCCCTCGGCGCCGCGGTACTCATCGCCCCCGCCGGCGCGCGCCTCGGCGCGCCGGAAATACGGCAGCACGTCGCGGTAGCCCCAGCCGGCGGCGCCTTCGGACTCCCAGCGCTCGAAGTCGAGCGGGTTGCCGCGCACGTACACGAGACCGTTGATCGAGGAGGATCCGCCGAGCACCTTGCCGCGCGGGGTGTGCAGCCGGCGGCCGTTCAACTGTGGCTCGCTTTCGGTGTAGTAGCCCCAGTCGTACTTGGGCATGTTCATCGGGATCGACAGCGCGCTTGGCATCTGGATCCACAGCGAGCGGTCCGAGCCGCCGTACTCGAGCAGCAGCACCTGATCGCGCCCGTCCTCGGTGAGGCGGTCCGCCAGCACACAGCCGGCGGAGCCCGCGCCGACGATCACGTAGTCGACGGTTTCCTCGGCCACGTGAGCGCCGCTCAGTAGGGCGACTCGACGTCGCCCATGGCGACGTAGACGCTCTTCAGCTGAGTGTAATGCTCGATCGCGGCGCGGCCGTTCTCGCGCCCGAGCCCCGACATCTTCACGCCGCCGAACGGCAGTTCCACCGGCGTCACGTTGTAGTGGTTGATCCAGCAGGTGCCGGCCTGCAGCTGGGCGATGACGCGGTGGGCGCGCGTCAGGTCGTTGGTGAAGACGCCCGCCGCGAGCCCGAACTCGGTGTCGTTGGCGCGCGCGATCACTTCCTCCTCGTCGCTGAACTCGAGCACCGACATGACGGGCCCGAAGATCTCGCGCCGCACGATGTCCATGTCGTCGTGACAGTGATCGAAGACGGCCGGCGCTACAAAGCACCCTTCACCGAGTGCCCCGTCCGTGACGCGCACGCCCCCGGTCAGGAGCCGCGCCCCCTGGGCGCGTCCGCGGGCAATGAAACCCAGTACCTTCTCCATGTGCTCCGCCGAGATCAGCGCGCCCACCTGCGTGGCCGGGTCGAGCGGGTCGCCAACGCGCATGGCGGCGGCGCGGCGCGCGAGGCGCTCGACGAACGCCGCGCGGATGCTCTTGTGGACGAACACCCGCGTGCCGTTCGAGCACACCTCGCCCGCGGAGTAGAAGTTGCCGAGCAAGGCGCCCGCCACCGCGTTGTCGAGCCTGGCATCGGCGAACACGATGAGCGGGGACTTGCCGCCGAGCTCGAGAGTCACCTGCTTCAAGGTCGCGGCGGCATCGGCCATGACGGCCCTGCCGGTACCCACTTCTCCGGTGAGCGAGATCTTGCGGATCGCGCGGTGGCGGGTCAGGAGGCGCCCGGTCTCAGCACCCCCCTGCACCAGCTGGAACACGCCCTCGGGGAGGCCTGCGGCGCCGAAGATCTCGCGCAGGCGCAGCGCCGTGAGCGGGGTGAGCTCGGAGGGCTTGAAGATCATGGCGTTGCCGCAGGCGAGCGCGGGCGCGCTCTTCCAGCAGGCGATCTGCAGCGGGTAGTTCCAGGCGCCGATCCCCGCCACCACCCCGAGCGGTTCGCGGCGCGTGTAGCCGAAGGCGGCGCGGCCCAGGTCGAGATGTTCGCCGGAGATCCCGGCCGCGATCCCGCCGTAGTACTCCAGACAATCCGCGCCCGACAGCACATCGACCGCGCGTGTCTCCTGGATGGGCTTGCCGGTGTTGCGCGTCTCGAGCTCGGCGAGCTGCGCGTTGTGCTCGCGCAGTAGTTGTGCCGCGCGCTGCAGCACACGCCCGCGCTCAGCGCCGGTGCGCGCCGCCCACTCGCGCTGTGCGGTGAGCGCCTTCTCGACCGCGGCGTTCACCTGCGGTGCTCCGTCCACCGCGAGCTCCGCGAGCAGCGCCCCCGTAGCGGGGTTCAGCACGCGCAGCCGCCCGGACGCCCGCGCCGCTCCCGGTTCGGGCGCGGCCGGTGTCGCGGGCCGTGCGACACTCGCCAGCGCGGGAGCTCCCGCCTGTGCCGCGAGCTCCTTCAGGCGTCCCTCGACGAACGCCGTCAGCAGCGCCCGCGCGCTCTCGCTGTCGGCTTCCTGCCACTGCGAGAGCGCGGCCCGCAGCCACACCCCGTCGATGAGCGCTGCGATCATCGCCGCGAGGCTGCGCGCCTCGTCCCCGGGTATCATGCTGCGCAGGTCATTGCGCAGGTTCGAGAGCATGCGGCGCTGGTAGGCGGTCTGCACGCGCTTCAGGCCATGCACGTGCAGCACCTGTCCCCAGAACGCGAGCCACGCGGTCCCGGTGCGGCGGTCGAACTCCTCCGGCGCGAGGTTGCTGTCGATGACCGCCTGGACGCGCTCGCGGGGCGAGCCGGCGAGCGCCAGTTGGGCGCGCATCCGTGCCGCGATCGTGCGCGCCAGGGTGCGGAAGGCCGCCTCGAGCAGCCCGTCCTTGTCGCCAAAGTAGTGCGCGACGAGTCCGGGCGAGACCCCCGCGCGGCGCGCGATCTGAGCGAGCGTCGTGCCGACGTAACCGACCTCGGCGAGACTGTCGATGGTCACTTCGATCAGCTGCGCGCGTCGGGAGTCCTCCAGCTCATCGCGCGGCAGCACGGACATTGAGTGCCTGTTCAATGTGGCGGCTCAGGGACTTGTGATGCTTTCAGGGATTTGACACAACGATGGTTAAACGGCTATTCAAGACCCGATGGAAATGATGGAGTCGGCAGCCCCGTGGGTCAAGTGCGGTGCCGCCACCCCATGTCGCCTCGATTCAAGGGTGTCGGCGCGCGCATGCTCGTCCCTCCCCGGCCCACGCCGCAGGATCGCGCGATGCAACCCTTCTCCGCCCTAGCGCTGCTCAAAGCGGGTTTCACAGGTCAGCGCGGCTGGGGCCCGCAGTGGCGCAGCCCTGAGCCCAAGGCCGCTTACGACGCCGTCATCGTCGGGGGCGGCGGGCACGGACTCGGCACGGCCTACTATCTGGCGAGCGAGCACCGGCTCACGAACGTCGCCGTGCTCGAGAAGGGCTGGATCGGCGGCGGCAACACCGGCCGCAACACCACCATCATTCGCTCCAACTACCTCTTCGATGAGAGCGCCGCACTCTACGATCACGCCCTGAAGCTCTGGGAGGGCCTGTCGCAGGTACTCAACTACAACGTCATGTTCTCGCCCCGCGGCGTCATGATGCTGGCGCACACGGTGCACGACGTGCAGGTCTACAAGCGCCACGTGCACGCCAATCGCGCCAACGGCGTCGAGAGCGAGTGGCTCACGCCCGAGCAGGCCAAGGCCTTCTGCCCGCCGCTGAACATCGACGAGCTGCGCTACCCGGTGCTGGGTGCCGCCCTGCAGCGCCGCGGCGGCACGGCGCGCCACGACGCCGTGGCCTGGGGTTACGCGCGTGCCGCCGATGCGCTCGGGGTGGACATCATCGAGAACTGCGAGGTGACCGGCATCCACCGCAGCGCCACCGGCGCGGTGGATGGGCTCGAGACCACCCGCGGGCCGATCCGCGCGCGGCGGGTCGGTGTCGCGGCAGCCGGCCACAGCAGCGTGATCATGAAGATGGCCGGCGTCGCGCTGCCACTCGAGAGCTACCCGCTGCAGGCGCTGGTGTCGGAGCCCGTGAAGCCGGTGTTTCCGTGCGTGGCGATGTCCAACATCATTCACGCCTACATCAGCCAGTCCGACAAGGGGGAGCTGGTCATCGGTGCCGGCACCGATGCCTACACCTCGTATACGCAGCGCGGCGGATTGCACATCCCGAGCCACGCGCTGGAAGCGATCTGCGAGCTGTTCCCGATGTTCCGCAGGATGCGCATGCTGCGTAACTGGGGGGGCATCGTCGACGTAACGCCCGACCGCTCGCCGATCATCGCCAGGACCCCGGTACCGGGACTGTACGTGAACTGCGGCTGGGGAACCGGCGGCTTCAAGGCGACCCCGGGGTCGGCGCACGTGTTCGCGTGGACCATCGCGCACGACGAGCCGCACCCGATCAACGCTCCCTTCACGCTCGAGCGCTTCCGCGACGGCAACCTGATCGACGAGGCGGCCGCGGCGGCGGTCGCCCACTGAGAAGGCACGCATGCTGCTCATCGAGTGCCCCTACTGCGGCGAGCGTCCCGAACCCGAATTCGTCTACGGTGGGCAGGCGCACGTCGCGCGGCCGCAGCCGACGCAGGCCTCGGACCAGGAGTGGGCCGACTACCTCTACCGCCGTGACAACACCCGCGGCGTGCACGCCGAGCGCTGGCGCCACACCCACGGCTGCGGCCGCTTCTTCAATGCGTTGCGCGACACGACCACCGACCGCTTCCTCGCCACCTACAAGACGGGCGAGCGCGCGCCATGAACGAGGGCCTGCGCACCGCATCCGGCGGCCGTATCGACCGCGCGCGCCCCCTCGCGTTCCGCTTCGACGGCCGCACCTACTCAGGCTTCGCCGGCGACACCCTCGCCTCCGCGCTGCTCGCCAACGGCGTTCAGCTTCTCGGGCGCTCCTTCAAGTATCACCGTCCGCGCGGCATCCTCGCCGCCGGCGCCGAGGAGCCCAATGCTCTCGTGAGCGTGCGTCGCGACGCGGCGCGCTACACGCCCAACCTGCGCGCCACGCAGGTCGAGCTCTACCAGGGGCTTACCGCCCTGAGCCAGAACCGCTGGCCGAGCCTGAGGTTCGATGTCGGCGCGGTCAACGACCTGCTGTCGCCTTTCATCCCCGCAGGGTTCTACTACAAGACCTTCATGTGGCCACCGGGCGCGTGGCGCTCGCTGTACGAACCGCGCATCCGCGCCGCCGCCGGCCTCGGGCACGCCCCGACCGAGCCCGACCCGGATCGCTACACGAGCCGCTATGCGCACTGCGACGTACTGGTGGTGGGCGCGGGCCCCGCGGGGCTCGCCGCGGCACAGGCCGCCGCGGCGACCGGCGCGCGCGTCATCGTGTGCGATGAGCAGAGCGAGCCCGGCGGCTCGCTGCTCAACGAGGCTGCGGACGCGACGCCACTGCCCGACGGCCGTGCCGCCGCCCGCTGGCTCACCGAGGCGCTGCAGGCGCTTTCCCGCCAGGCGCGCGTCACGCTGCTGCCGCGCACCACCGCCTTCGGCTACTTCCCGCACAACCTCGTGGGTCTCAACGAGCGTCTCACCGACCACCTTGCCGAGCCGGATCCGGAGCTGCCGCGCGAGCGGCAGTGGCAGGTGCGCGCCCGCGAGGTAGTCCTCGCAACCGGCGCCATCGAGCGGCCGCTGGTCTTCCCGGGGAACGATCGCCCGGGAATCATGCTTGCCGGCGCCGCGCGCACCTGGCTCAACCGCTATGCGGTGCTGCCGGGCACGCGCGCGGTGGTGGTCACCGCGTGCGATGAGGCGTATCGGGTGGCGCTCGAGTTGCAGCGCGCGGGCGTCCTCGTGGCGAGCATCGCCGACGTGCGCGCGGCGCCGGCGGGCCCCTGGGCGCGGCGCGCCCGCGAAGCCGGCATGACGCTGCTCACGGGCGTTACGGTGCTCGGCACCAGCGGGCGCCGCAGGGTCACCGGCATCGAGCTCGCGCAGCTTGCCGACGGCCGGGTGATCGACACCGAGACTCAGCCCTGTGACCTGGTGCTGATGTCGGGCGGCTTCACGCCGAGCGTGCACCTTTTCTCCCAGTCGCGCGGCAAGCTCGCCTGGGACGAAGCCCGGCAGGCCTTCCTGCCCGGCGAGCCCGCCGAGCACACGCACTGCGCGGGGGCCTGCCGCGGCGTCGCGACGCTCGCCGCGACGCTCGAGGATGGGATGGCCGCGGGCGCAGCCGCCGCGCGCGAGGCTCTCGACCCCCATCGTACCCGCGTGGGTACGCCGCTCTCGGGGGCAGCTGCCCGGCCGGCACTGCCCGCCACCTGCGCTGAGGAGGCCGACGCCGGTTTCGCCGGCGCCCTGCCGCAGCCGCGGCACGCGCGCGCGAAAGCCTTCGTCGACTGGCAGAACGATGTCACCACGAGGGACCTGGCGCTCGCCACGCGCGAGGGCTTTCACTCGATCGAGCACGTCAAGCGCTACACCACCACCGGCATGGCGACCGATCAGGGCAAGACCTCCAGTCTCAATGCGCTCGGCATCGTGGCGCGTACGCTCGGCAAGCGCATCCCGCAAGTGGGGTTCACCACGTTCCGCATGCCCTATACGCCGGTGAGCTTCGGTGCCTTTGCGGGACTCGCGCGCGGGCAGCTGTTCGATCCCGTGCGCGCAACGCCCATGCACGGCTGGGCCGCTGCGCACGGGGCGGTGTTCGAGGATGTGGGCCTGTGGAAGCGCGCTCGCTACTTCCCGCGCGCGGGCGAGGATCTGCACGAGGCCGTTGCGCGCGAGTGCCGCGCGGTGCGCGACGCCTGCGGCATCTTCGACGGCTCGACGCTCGGCAAGATCGAGGTGGTGGGGGCGGACGCCGTGACCTTCATGAACCGCCTGTACGTCAACGCCTGGAACTCGCTCGGCGTAAGTCGCGCCCGTTACGGGGTCCTGCTGCGCGACGACGGCTTCCTGTGCGACGACGGCGTGGTGGCGCGAATCGCCGAGGAGCGCTTCCACGTCACCACCACCACCGGTGGGGCGCCGCGGGTGCTGGCGCTGATGGAGGACTACCTGCAGACCGAGTGGACGGACCTTAAGGTGTGGCTCACCTCGACCACCGAGCAGTGGGCGGTGATCGCCGTGCAGGGTCCGCGTGCGCGCGAGGTGCTCGCCGGTCTTGTCGCGGTCGACCTCGCCCCCGAGAGGCTGCCGCACATGGGCGTGGTCGCCGGCTCGATCTGCGGCGTGCCGATGCGCCTGTTCCGCGTGAGCTTCACCGGCGAGCTCGGTTTCGAGATCAACGTGCCGGCGGACTACGGCACCGCGGTGTGGGAAGCGGTGTGGGAGGCGGGACAGCCTTTTGGGCTGACGGCCTATGGCACCGAGTCCATGCACGTGCTGCGCGCCGAGAAGGGCTACCTCATCATCGGTCAGGACACGGACGGCACGGTCACGCCCGATGATGCCGGGCTCGCCTGGGCAATCGGCAAGAACAAGCCCGACTTCGTCGGCAAGCGCGCGCTGCAGCGCCCCGCCATGAGTGCGCCCACGCGCCGCCAGCTGGTGGGCCTGTCCACCGACGATCCCGCGGTCGTCCTCGACGAGGGAGCGCAGGTCATGGCGCAGCCGGGCGCCCGTCCGCCGACGCGCCCCATCGGGCACGTGACCTCGTCCTATCACAGCGCAGTGCTTGGGCGCTCGATCGCTCTCGGGCTCGTTTGCGGAGGACGCGCGCGTCTCGGCCACCGCCTCTACATCCAGACACCCACCGGGGACATCCCGGTCAAAGTCGCAAGTCCGGTGTTCTACGACCGAGAAGGAAAGCGCCTGAATGCCTGAGCTCGCAGCCCTGCGGCAGTCGCTGCTCATCGCCACGACCCCGGGGCTCCATCCGCTGCCGCCCGCGGCGCGCCACATCCTGCGCGGCGGGCCGGAGGTGAGGATCGCGGCCGCTCGCGGGCTCGGACTCGAGATCCCCGCCGCCGCCTGCCGCTCGGCATCGGCGGGCGAGCGCGCCGCGCTGTGGCTCGGGCCGGACGAGTGGTTACTGGTGAACGCCGGTGCGATCGGCGAGGAGTTCCCGGCAGCGCTCACTGCCACACTCGCCGGCCTGCCGCACTCCCTCACCGATGTGAGCCATCGGCAGATCGGGCTGGCGCTGCGCGGCCGGCAGGCCACGACGCTGCTCGCCACCGGCTGCCCGCTCGATCTCGAGGATTCCGCGTTCCCTCTCGGGATGTGCACCCGCACGATGTTCGCCAAGGCCGAGATCGTCCTGTGGCGCACGGACACCCTGGAGTTCCGCCTCGAGGTGTGGCGCTCGTTTGCGCCCTACGTAGCGGCGCTGCTCGCCGAAGCCGCGCGCGGCCTGCCGCGACAGGACTAATCCGGCAAGGTACCGTCGCAATTGGAGTCCCGGTGTAGCGCGTGCTGGCTACACTCTCGCCCGCAGGGCCCGCGCGCGGCCTCGGAGAATCATCCCGTGAAGACCCACGTTCGGGTCCTGATCGTCGGCGGCGGCGTGGTGGGCGTCAGCACCCTCTACCACCTCACCCGGAAAGGCTGGACCGACGTCGCGCTCATCGAGCGCACCGAGCTGACCGCGGGTTCCACCTGGCACGCGGCCGGGCTCCTGCCGCTCTTCAATATGAGCTACACCGTCGGCCAGCTGCACAAGTATTCGGTGGATCTCTACAAACGCCTGCCGGCCGAGACCGGACAGGACACGAGTTTCCACGTGAGCGGAAATCTGCGCCTCGCCACCAACCGCGAGCGCATGGACGAGTACTACAAGTACTGCGGCACGGCCAACACGATCGGCGTGCCCTTCGAGGTGATCACACCGCAGCGGGTGAAGGAGCTGTGGCCGCTCATCGAGCTCGGCGGCAGCCCCGACACCCCTGCTATCGTCGGTGCGCTCTATCACCCGCACGACGGCCACATCGCCCCGGCCGATCTCACCATGGCGCTGCGCAAGGGCGCGCGCGCTGCGGGGGCCGAGATCTACGAGCACACCGAGGCCACTTCGTTCGAGCGCACGTCGTCGGGCGAGTGGCAGGTGCGCACCGCTAAGGGCGACATCGTCGCCGAGCACATCGTCCTCTCGACCGGCAACTATGCGCGCCAGACCGGGCGGCTTCTCGGGCTCAATGTGCCGGCGATCCCGGTCGAGCACCAGTACATCGTGTATGACGAGTCCCCGGAGCTGAAGGAGTACCGCAAGGCCGGCGGGCGCGAGCTCGCGGTGCTGCGCGAGTCCGACAAGTCCTACTACCTGCGCGAAGAGCGCATGGGGTGGATCCTGGGTCCCTATGAGCGCGGCGCCCCGGCGCGCTTCGCCGACGGGGTGCCCGAGTGGTTCGGGCGCAGCCTCTTCCCCGGCGATCTCGAGCGCCTCGTGCCGCACGTGGAGGCCGCGACGCGCCGCGTGCCGGCGCTCGAGAACTGCGGCATCAAGGACATCGTCAACGGCCCGATCTCCTACACCCCGGATGGCAGCCCTCTCATAGGACCGGCCTGGGGCGTGCGCAACGTGTGGCTCAACGAAGGCCACAGCTTCGGCATCACGGCCGCGGGTGGCTCGGGCTGGCAGCTCGCCGAGTGGATCGTCGAGGGGGAACCCGGCATCGACATGCTGGCGGTCGATCCGCGCCGCTTCGGCGCCTACACCAGCAAGCGCTACGTGGTGCAGAAGAACGAGGAAACCTACCGCAACGTCTTCACCATCCATTTCCCCGACGAGGAGCGCGCCGACGGGCGGCCGGCGAAGACCAGCCCGGTTTACGACAAAATGAACGCGCGCGGCGCGGTCTGGGGACAGCGCTACGGCTGGGAGCGCGCCAACTGGTTCGCCCCCGCGGGGGTCGAGCGCAAGGATCAGTGGAGCTTCCGCCGCAGCAACTACTTCGAGCACGTCGGTCGCGAAGCACGCCTGATGCGCGAGCGGGTCGGGATCATTGATCTCACGCCCTTCACCAAGCACGAAGTGACCGGCCCGGGCGCCGAAGCGTGGCTCGACGGCCTGGTCGCGAACAAGGTGCCGGTCAAGATCGGGCGCATGGCGCTCTCGCATGCACTCACGCGTCGCGGCGGCATCCGCTCGGAATTCACCATCACCAAGATCGCCGCGGGCCACTTCTACGTGGTGAGCGCCGGGGCGGCGGAACGCTACGACGGCGACTACCTCGCCAAGGCCCTGCCGCCGGACGGCTCGGTGGGCCTGCGCAACATCACCAACACCCGCGGCTGCTTCGTGCTCGCGGGACCTAAGTCGCGCGAGGTCTTAAGCCAGTTGACCGATACCCCGCTCGACAACACCTCCTTCCCCTGGCTGACTGCGCAGGTCATCGAGGCCGCTCTCGCGGTCGATGTGTACGCGCTGCGCGTAAACTTCGTGGGCGCGCTGGGGTGGGAGCTGCACTTCCCCATCGAGTACGCGCATCCGCTGTTCGATGCGCTCATGGAGGCGGGCAAGACCCACGGCCTGGGGCTGGTGGGCATGCGCGCCATGGAGTCACTGCGCATGGAGAAGTCCTACCGCATGTGGGGCAGCGACATGACGCCCGACTACACCCCGTTCGAGGCGAGCCTCGATCGCTTCGTGCGCATGAGCAAGGGTCGGTTCATCGGCCGCGAGGCGCTCGAGAAGCAGCTCGAGACCGGCGTGCCCAACCGCTTCGTCACCCTCGAGGTGCACGGCGTGACCGATGCCGACCCGCTGGGCAACGAGCCGCTCTTCGAGCGGGGTGGCCGCATGATCGGCCGTGCCACTTCCGGGTACTACGGGCACTGCGTGAAGAAGAGTCTCGCCATCGGCTATGCACGCGCCGGGTTCGCCGAAGTCGGCACCACGCTCTCGATCGAGATCCTGGGGGAGCGCAAGCAGGCCACCGTGGTGCGCGAGTCGCCCTACGATCCGGACAACCTCGACCTGCGCGCCTGAGCCTTTGGGCGCTGGCGCGCACAGCCTGTCGCAATCAGGCAAGAATGGCGTAAAATCGGGCATGTGGTCCTGCCCCGAATCAAGTTCGCGTTCCTGACACTGCCGCGCTACTCGATGATCGCGTTGTCGACCGCGGTCGAGCCGCTGCGTATGGCGAACAACCTCACGGGTCAGCCGGTGTACGACTGGTCGATCGTGAGTCTGGACGGGCTGCCGACGCCTGCGAGCAACGGCCTGCAGCTCGCGCCCACGCTGCCGCTCGAGCCGCTCGGCGCGGTCGATATCCTCTTCGTGTGCGGCGGCGTCGACGTGCAGGAGGTGGTGACGCCGAAGACGCTCGCGGCGCTCAAGCGGGTCGCGGAGCGGCGCGTGCCGCTCGGTGCCTTGTGCACCGGCGGTTATGCGCTTGCCAAGGCGGGACTGCTCGACAAGTACCGCGCCACGATCCACTGGGAGAACCTGTCGGCGCTGCGCGAGGAGTTTCCGCGCATCCACCTGTCGGACCAGCTCTTCACCATCGACCGCGACCGATTCACCTGCTCGGGCGGGGTCGCGCCGCTCGATCTGATGCTGCACCTCATCGAGACCCGGCTCGGCGCGCGCATCTCGCAGCTGATCTCCGAGCAGTTCATCGTCGATCGCGTCAGGAGCGGCCGCGACCGCCAGTACGTGCCGCTGCGCGCCCAGATCGGCGTGAGCCACGAGAGCCTCATCAAGGTGGCGCAGCTCATGGAGGACAACATCGAGAAGCCCCTGTCGCTCGATGAGATCGCGGGCGCCACGGGACTGTCGCGCCGGCAGATCGAGCGGCTGTTCAAGCGGCACCTGAACTGCGTTCCCAAGCGCTACTACCTGCAGATGCGCCTGCGCCGGGCGCGCGAGCTCCTGCTGCAGACCTCGATGCCCATCATCGACATCACCACCGCCTGCGGCTTCCAGTCCCCGCCGCATTTCTCACGCTGCTACCGCGCGCAGTTCGGCTGCCCGCCGAGCGTCGAGCGCATGAGCCGGCAGGCGAGGCCCGCCCCCGGCGCGCGGGGTCAGCTCGCCCCGGTGTGATCCGGCGCACGCCGACGCGTTTGCCTTAACGCGCCACCTGTCGCGCCCGGGCATGCCGTGGTCGCGTAGCAGCACCTGTGCGCATGGGCCCGCCCGTACCATTTAAAACACAGCACGCGCGTCGCTAACCCGAAGCCGCGCATGGAGATTTCGACCATGGCCGAACCCGCCGAAGGCGAATTCAACCTACGCGACCTCAACGACCAGGAGCTCACCGAGCAGGTCCACGACGACCTCTACAACGGACTCAAGGCCGAGGTGGAGGAAGCGACCCACATCTTCCTCGGGCGCGGCTGGAACGCCGAGAAGGTGTTGAACGATGCGCTCGTCGAAGGCATGCGCATCGTCGGCATCGATTTCCGCGACGGCATTCTCTTCGTCCCCGAGGTGCTGCTCGCCGCCAACGCCATGAAGGGCGGCATGCAGATTCTGCGGCCGCTGCTCGCCGAGACCGGCGTGCCGCCGATCGGCAAGATCGTGATCGGCACCGTCAAGGGCGACATCCACGACATCGGCAAGAACCTCGTGTCGATGATGCTCGAGGGCGCGGGCTTCGAGGTCATCGACCTCGGGATCAACAACCCGGTCGACAAATATCTCGCCGCCCTCGAGCAGCACAAGCCGGACATCCTCGGCATGTCGGCGCTGCTCACCACCACCATGCCCTACATGAAGGTCGTCATCGACAAGATGAACGAGACCGGCATCCGCAAGGATTTCATCGTCCTGGTCGGCGGCGCACCGCTGAACGAGGAATTCGGCAAGGCGGTGGGCGCGGACGCCTACTGCCGTGACGCCGCGATCGCGGTGGAGACGGCCAAGAGCCTGCTCGCGGCGCGCCGCGCGGCAAGCGGTGCGCGCGCGGCGAGCGTTGCTTAGCGCGCGGCCCGCAACGGCTCTCATGGACACCCGCCCCGCCACCCTGGTGATCGCCTGCGGAGCGCTCGCCCGCGAGATCGCGGCGCTGCGGCGCGCAAACGGCTGGACCTCTCTCGACGTGCGCTGCCTGCCGGCCGAGCTTCACAACCGTCCCGAGCGCATCGCACCGGCGGTGCGCGCCGAGATCCATGCTCAGCGCGAACGCTACGCGAAGATCTTCGTGGTGTACGGGGACTGTGGCACCCGCGGTGAGCTCGATGCGGTGCTGAAGGAGGAAGGCGTGGAGCGCCTCCCCGGTGCGCACTGCTACGAGTTCCTGGCGCTTCCTGAGGTGTTCGCGCAGCTCACCGATGCCGAACCCGGCACCTTTTATCTCACCGATTTTCTGCTGCGCCACTTCGAGCGGCTGGTAGTGCGCTCCCTCGGCCTCGACCGGCACCCGGAGCTGGCGGGCGAGTACTTCCGCAACTACAAAAAGCTCGTCTATCTTGCGCAGAGCGAGTCGCCGGGCGCCCTCGAGCGTGCGCGCGAGATCGCGCAGCGCTTCGGCTTCGAGTTCGAATATCGCTTCACCGGCTACGGAGAGCTCGGCAGTCGCCTCGCCGCGCTCGTTGCGAGCCGGCACTCACCGGCATGCCGAGCCTGAGCATCATTTCCTGGCGCGACATCCCCGCCCAGGTCATCGTCAAGCGCGGACGCGAGACGGCCAAAGTGCAGCTCTCGGCGCGCTTCCAGGAAGCGGTCGACCGCGCGGCGATGCGCGCCGGCAAGGGCACGTCCGATGCCTATCTCGCCGACTGGAAACGCAGCGACGCTCGCCCGTGCGGGGAAGACATTCAGGCCGAAGCCGCCGCCGAGGCCGCGCGCATCGAAGCGCGCTTCAGCGATGCGGACCTCGAGGCGCTCATCCGCTCGAAGGGACTGCTGGCGGGCCCTTAAGATGTATGCGTTGCGCCAGTGGTCGGTGCGTCACGCCCGGGGACTCAACGCCTTCTACCGCGGGTTCGAGTCGGCCCTCGTCTCGTTGCATCCGCTCTTCAGGCGCATCGGCTATCAGCGGCTCGAGCGGCCGGTCGCGCGAGTCGAGAAAACCGTCAAGGGCCTGCTGTTCGACTGCCGCATGTGCGGCCAATGCATCCTCTCCTCGACCGGCATGTCCTGCCCGATGAACTGCCCCAAGAACCTGCGCAACGGCCCGTGCGGCGGAGTGCGTGCCGATGGCCACTGCGAGGTGCTACCTGCGATGAAGTGCGTGTGGGTCGAGGCGGTGGCGGGCAGTGATCGCATCCCGGCGGGCCGGGAGGCGTTGCGCAGCGTGCAGGTGGCTGTCGACCGGCGCCTGCAGGGACACTCCTCGTGGCTGCGCGTGGTGCGCGAGCGGGCGGGAGAGCGCTGAATGAAGTTCGAGGACGAGCCGGTACCAGGCTACCCGCTGCCGATCCTGCCCGGCCACACCTCGCCGGGGCGGCTGGAGCGCGTGCTGCGCGCCGGGCAGTTCGCCGTCACCGCCGAGCTCGCGCCGCCCGATTCGGCCGACCCGGAGGAGGTCTACCAGCGGGCCCGGATCTTCGATGGCTTCGTGGACGCCATCAACGCGACCGACGGGAGCGGAGCCAACTGTCACATGTCGAGCCTTGCGGTGTGCGCGCTCTTGACCCGCGTCGGCTACGCGCCGGTGATGCAGATCTCCTGCCGCGACAGGAACCGCATCGCCATCCAGGGCGACATCCTGGGCGGCGCCGCGATGGGCGTGTGCAATGTGCTGTGCCTGACGGGGGATGGCGTGCAGGCGGGCGATCATCCGCAGGCGCTGCCGGTGTTCGACCTCGACTCGATCACGCTGCTCGAGACCGCACGCACCCTGCGCGACGAGCATCACTTCCTCTCGGGGCGCAAGATCAGCTACGCGCCGCGCGTGCTGCTCGGGGCTGCGGAGAACCCCTTCGCGCGCCCCTTCGAGTATCGCGCCGAACGCCTTGGCAAGAAGGTGGCCGCCGGTGCGCAGTTCATCCAGACCCAGTTCTGCTACGACCTGCCGCTGCTGAAGGCCTTCATGCGCCAGGTGGAGGACTTAGGTCTCCTCGACAAGGTGTTCATCCTGGTGGGCGTCGGTCCGCTGCGCTCGGCGAAGGCCGCCGAATGGATCCGCACCCACGTGCCGGGCGTGCACATCCCGGACGCGGTAGTGAAGCGCATGGCCGGAGCCACCGACGCCGCGCTCGAGGGCCGCAAG
This sequence comes from uncultured Gammaproteobacteria bacterium, assembly GCA_963713175.1. Taxonomy (GTDB): domain Bacteria; phylum Pseudomonadota; class Gammaproteobacteria; order Steroidobacterales; family Steroidobacteraceae; genus 13-2-20CM-66-19. The sequence continues at coordinate 41,681 of CAVQKW010000008.1, forward strand.
CTGTGCACCGAGCTCGTCCAGGAGATCCGCTCCCTGCGCGGCGTGCACGGCGTGCACCTCATGGCCTACCGCCAGGAAGAGTCGGTCGCCGAAATCATCGATCGCTCGGGGGTCCTCGGCGGCCGCCTGCCCTGGTACCCGGGCCGTGATCCAAGGCGCGATCGACTGGCGTCCTGACATCCTTGACTACCTTAACTACCGAATTCGAAGGTTCCATCTCATGACCGATACCGTCATCAGCTCCGCAACCCGCGAGGTCGTCATCGGCTTCGAGCGTCCGTTCGTCATGATCGGCGAGCGCATCAACCCCACCGGGCGCAAGATCCTCGCCGCCGAGATGGCGGCCGGAAATTTCAGCCGCGTCGAGGCAGACGCGCGCGCGCAGCTCGCCTGCGGCGCGCACATGCTGGACGTCAACGCCGGCATCCCGCTGGCGGATGAGCCGGCGATCCTTGCCCAGGCGATCCAGCTCGTCCAGTCGATCACCGACCTGCCCCTGTCGATCGACTCATCCATCGTTCAGGCGCTGGAGGCGGGACTCGCGGTCTACCAGGGCAAGGCGCTGGTCAACTCGGTCACCGGCGAAGAGGAGCGGCTCGAGTCGGTGCTGCCGCTCATCAAGAAGTACGGCGCGGCAGTGGTCGCGATCTCCAACGACGAGACCGGCATCTCCGAGGACCCGGACGTGCGCTTCGAGGTGGCGAAGAAGATCGTGCAGCGCGCGGCCGATTACGGCATCCCGGCATGCGACGTGGTGGTCGACCCGCTCGTCATGCCGATCGGCGCCATCAACCAGGCGGGCCGGCAGGTGATGCATCTGCTGCACCGCCTGAAGACCGAGCTGAAGGTGAACTCCACCTGCGGCGCCTCCAACGTCAGCTTCGGACTGCCGGCGCGCGAAGGCATCTCGGCCACCTTCCTTACCATGGCGATCGGCGCAGGACTGACCTCCGCGATCATGAACCCGATGCACCTCGAGATCGTCAAGGCCTGCATGGGGGCGGACGTCATGATGGGCCACGACCCGGACTGCGCGCGCTGGATCAAGAAGTTCCGCGACGTGCCGCCGCTGCAGGCCTCCGGCGCCGCGCACCCGGTGGCTCAGGCGGCGCCCGGAGCCCCCGCACCGCGCGGGCGGCGCGAGGGTGGCCACCGCAGGCGCATGTGACCTCCAAGGACCCCCTGGTCGTCTTCACGCCCTCGGGCAAACGCGGGCGCTTCCCCGCGGGCACGCAGCTGCTGCAGGCCGCGCGCAGCTTAGGGGTCGACGTCGACTCCGTGTGCGGCGGACGAGCGATCTGCGGGCGCTGCCAGGTGCTGGTCATGGAGGGGGACTTTCCCAAGCACGGCGTGAGCTCCCAGGCCGATCACCTCTCGGCCGTGAGCGAGGCGGAGCAGAGCTTCGCCAGTCGCCGCCCGCTCCCGGCGGGCCACCGGCTCTCGTGCTCGGTCAGGATCGAGGGGGACCTGGTCATCGACGTGCCGCCGGGCAGCCAGGTGCACCGCCAGGTGGTGCGCAAGGCGGCCGAAGCGCGCGCCATCACGCTCGATCCGCTCGTGCACCTGCACTACGTCGAGGTGCGCGAGCCCGACATGCACGACCCGCGGGGCGACCTGCAGCGCCTGCTCGAGGCCCTGCATCGGGAGTGGGACTTCGGCCCGCTGCGCTGCGACTTGAGCGTTCTGCAGAGCCTGCAGGCGGCGTTGCGCAAGGGCGAGTGGCGCGTCACGGTCGCAGTCCACGCCGGGGCACAGCTGATCGGTGTGTGGCCGGGCTATCACGATCACAGCTACGGACTGGCGGTGGATGTGGGCTCGACCACGATCGCAGCGCACCTGTGTAATCTCGAGACGGGCGATGTGGTGGCTTCCAGCGGCTCGATGAATCCGCAGATCCGCTTCGGCGAAGACCTCATGAGCCGGGTGTCCTACTCGATGATGAACCCGGGCGGGGCGGCGCTGATGACCGAGGCAGTGCGCGGGGCGCTGAATGCGCCTCGCGGCGGAGGTCGCCCGCGAGGCGCAGATCCCGGTAACGGACATCCTGGAGCTCACCGTGGTCGGCAATCCGATCATGCATCACCTGCTGCTCGGCATCGATCCGGTGGAGCTGGGCGGCGCGCCGTTCGCGCTCGCGAGCGACTCGGCGCTCGACCTGCACGCGAGCGAGCTCGGGCTGACGCTGCACCCGGGCGCGCGCGTCTACACCCTGCCCTGCATCGCCGGTCACGTCGGCGCGGACACCGCCGGCATGATCCTCGCCGAGCGGCCGGATCTCTCCGAGCGGCTGACGCTGCTGGTGGACGTCGGCACCAACGCCGAGATCGTGCTCGGCAACCGCGCGCGTCTGCTCGCCTGCTCGAGCCCCACGGGACCCGCGTTCGAGGGCGCGCAGATCAGCAGCGGACAGCGAGCGGCACCGGGTGCCATCGAGCGCGTGCGCATCGACCCGCAGACGCTCGAGGCGCGCTTCAAGGTGATCGGCTCGGATCTGTGGTCGGACGAGCCCGGGTTCGAGGCGGCCGTGGCCGGCACCGGGGTCACGGGCATCTGCGGCTCGGGAATCATCGAGGTGATCGCCGAGATGTACCTCGCCGGCATCATCAGCCAGGACGGCGTCGTGGACGGCGAGCTCGCCGCGCGCAGCGACCGCATCGTTCCCACGGGGCGCACTTTCGCCTACGTGCTCCACCGCGGCGCGGTTGCTCTGCAGGTTACCCAGAATGACGTGCGCGCGATCCAGCTCGCGAAAGCCGCGCTGCGTGCGGGGGTGCAGCTGCTCATGGACCACCTCGGCATCGAGCACGTCGACCGCATCCGCCTCGCCGGCGCCTTCGGCAGTCACATCGACGTCAAGTACGCGATGATCCTCGGCATGATTCCCGACTGCGACCTGAAGCAGGTGTCTTCCGCCGGCAACGCGGCCGGTACCGGCGCGCGCATTGCGCTCCTGGACAAAGGCTCACGCAAGGTGATCGAGGACCTGGTGCACCGCGTGGAGAAGATCGAGACCGCGATCGAGCCGAAGTTCCAGGCTCACTTCGTGGCGGCGATGGGCATCCCGCACTCGACGGAATCCTATGCGCGGCTGCGCGAGGTGGTGCCGTTGCCGGCGCCGAAAGCCGCGGCCCCGCGCGCCGGCGCGCGCGGCCGCAGGCGCGCGGGCGGCTGAGCGGCGGGAATTGCACCTGACTGCGATAGTGATCCCGAGCTGCGGACGGCGGCGCGCCCGTCAATTTCGTCCAGCGCGTCAGTGCACCTGCCGCGTCAGCCGCACAACGCCGGCCGCATCGCGCGTCACGTGGATGTCCATGCGCTCCCCGCGGAACGTGACGTTGCGCAGCGTGAGCGACGTCCAGCTGTCCGGCAGTACCGGCGCGTAGGCATCCACCAGCCCCTGATCGCGGATGCGCAGCCCCGTGAAGCCATACACCAGGCTCTGGATGTATCCCCCCGAGCCCGTCAGAAAATAACCGACGTTGTTGTCGGCCGCTTCGGTGCGCACGTTGAACGGCGCCTTGAGCGTGCCGCCGGTGAAGTTGCCGGCGAACCAGGCGGCGGCGTCCGCGGCGCTGCCGACCTCGTCGGCTGCGGTGACGCGCGCCACCATGTTCATGCTGCCGCCGCTGACACGCGCCACCGAGGCCGGCCGGATCGCGTAGTCGTAATCGGCGCGGCGCAGCTCCGGTTTCATCGCCAGATCGAGCGAGGGCAGGAACAGGAGCGACAGCGGGCCGCCGCCGAAGTCACCGGCCCCGTGCGCGGTCACGCTCGGGTCGAACGGCAGGTGATGCGCGTTGCCCGGTGCCATCGGGATGTACAGCTGCTTTGCCACGCGCTCCCAGAGCGGATCGGGCCGCTCGCCGAGTACCTTGGCGGCCGCGACCGCGCTGCGCAGCGCCTTCGCGGCGCCGACGTTCGTGAACGTGTCGTTGACGATGTCGTTGTAGGACTCGGCGACCGAGGTCAGGTGAGCGATGTCGTAGTGCTGCGCCTGCGCGTTCCACGTGGCACGGCTCACCCAGAACTTCGCCACCTCGCGCAGTACCGGCCAGCCGTGATCGCGCAGCCAGTCGCGGTCGTGCGTCGCCTGGTAGTACTGCCACTGCGCGATCGCCACATCGGAGTTGACGTGAATCTCGCTATCGGCGAGCACTACCGCGGAGTGCGGCGTCTGGTCGGTGCCGTTGCCGGGGTCCGACTCCCACGGATACATCGCGCCGTCGAAGCCGTGCTGCCGCGCCCGGGTGCGCGCCGCATCGAGGGTACGATCGCGAAACGCGACGAACGATCGCGCGTGCTCGGGATGCAGCAGCAGCAGCGCCGGAAACATCCAGGTGTCGCTGTCCCAGAACGCATGTCCCGTATAGCAGGTCGTAAGTCCACACGGGCCCAGCCCCCAGGCGGTGTCGGGCGCCGTGCTCGCGAGGAGGTAGTACAGCTCCGAGTGCACCGCCTGCTGCGCCTTCGGGTCGCCGTCGATCAGGATGTCCGCCTGCCAGAGCGCATCCCACGCGGCGCGCTGCTCGGCGAGCAGCCGCTCGAACCCGCGCTCGCGCGCATCCCGGGCGAGCGCGAGATCATCGGCCGCCGTGCCGCCCCAGCCGGCCCGCGACAAAGCCACGTACTTGGTAAAGGCATAGCTGTGTCCGCGCTCGACCCTGACGTTGACATCGAGCGAAAGCCGGAAGCGGTCGCGATGCAGCGTCACGCTCTCGGGCTGCACGCCCTCGGGCAACGCCACCGCCACCGCCATCGCCATCGCCTCGCCCTGCTCCGCCTGGCCGTCGAGCCACAGCGTGAGTGCCTTGCTGTCGCCCTCGCTGGTATGTACCTGCACGTAGCCGGGGTACCAGATCGCCTCGCGGTCGGCACCGGCCGGCGGATGCGGCTGCAGCGACAGGCCGTAGGCTGCCACCGCCTCCTCCATCTCCGGGCCGCTCATCTGCGCGAGCGGAAAGCGCGGCGCATGCTCCGCCCACAACATGAGCGCGAACGACAGCTGCACCACCCCGTCGTACTCGGGCGTGATCCGCAAGCGGCTCGCCGCCAGGTGCGCAGAGGCCTTGCTGATGAGAGTGGTCACCTCCACCGAGGTCTCGCGGCCGCGGTCGAAGTAGTGATAGCTCGTCGTCAGCGTCGCTGCGTGCAGGTCGAGCGTCTGGCGGTAGTCGCGGAAACGCCGCTCCGTCATCGGCACCCGGTTGAGCCACCCCTGCCCGGATCCCGCCGGACCCGGGCTGAAATCGATCTCCGTCCAGCCGGGAACGGAGGCCGGGCGCGAGATGTCGCCGGGCGTGTAATCCATGAGGCCCGCCATGTAAGAGCGGGTCGCCTCGGTGCCGCGCGGCGTGCTGAAAGTCGAGAAGTACCCGTTGGCGAGATAGGCCGGGAAGTAGCCCGGGAGGTCTTGAGGACCTGCGGTGAGCAGGAAGCTCGGGTCCGTCTCGGCGCGCGCGCCAGCCGCGGCGAGCAGCAGCAAGGCAGGCAAAAGAAGGCGCGCGGCGCGCGCGGTGCGGTCGGTCATCGGGGAGGCCTCACTGCCAGGTACACGGTGCTCCACAGCTGCGCGGCGTTGGATTCGTCGGCATCCGCGGCGGCCGCGCCGAACGGTGCGACCTGGTAGTGGCCCGCCGCAAATGACCACGACCAGAGCTCGGAGTTGTTCATGGTGCGCGTCGCCTCGATCGCCGACCAGAGAGTGCGCTGCGCTGCCACGAGGTGCTCACGCACGCGTCGGGGGCAGATCCTGGCGCTCGAGCTGGCGCGCGAGCCCGGCCGCGAACAGGGCCTGCTGCCACGACCAGACGACCGTGCCGTGGTAGGCGTTGCGGCTGAAGGAGCGCTGCAGCGCAGGCGCGCAGTAACGCGGGGTTGGCGACCAGCATGCCGACGCCGGTCATGAGGCCCGCGGGAAACGGGCGCAGCAGCGCAGTGACAGCGCGGTCGAGGGTTTGTGGCGGACGGCTCTGCGAACAGCAGCGCAAACCCCTCATCCGAATGCATGATCCGGATCGGCTCGCCCGAGGCGGCGAGCGCAATGGCATGAAAGCGCAGCTCCCCCTCCCCGAGCGGCCGCGATCGCGGGGCCGGGCGGGATGGACTGTGCGGCCGCGTAGCGCTCGACGGCCCCGCGCTTCCCGGTGAGGGATGACGACGTCGAATGGCCGCGGCGCCAGGGTGCGCCACACCTCCGCCATCGTGTGCCGCACGAGCGAACAAGGTGCGATCGTGCGCGCCGCAGATAGGGGTCGAGAAGAGCCGCTCGCCATGAGTTGCGCCGCGGCCGTGAGCGCCGCCGGCACCAGCACCGCGTTGACATCGTACGGATAGCGGCCGCCGCCGAGACCGTCTCGCTGTCGCGCCATTCGCCGACGCTGTAGCCGGGCTTGAGGGCGATCAGATGGGTCGAGCGTCGGCTGCGCGGCGAAGGCGCGCTGCGCTCTCGAGTACGAGCCGCAGGTTGCCACCAGCGCTGCGCCGCGGCTCGTGCGACGCTCGCTCGGGCCGCCGACGGAGGCCGCCAGGAAGGCGCTCGCGCGCGGCCTGCCCGCGCGCATCGTCGCAGCAGCCACGCGCTCACCACCGGCGCGAGCAGATAGTCGCCATCGATCATCTTGTAGTCGTACACCGGCGGCCGCCGAGCGCGAACCGTCGAGCTTCAGATGATCGAGCACGGCCTACTCGCCGATATCCTCTTCGTGCGCGACTTCGCCTCTGGGGCGAGAGCCGCGCCAGCACCGAGGAGAGCGCCGCCTCGATCGCCGTCGGGCTGAGCGCGGGCATCAGCAGCCGCACGCTCATGCAGCGTGTCGCGCCCGAAGTAGGTGTCGAAGCGCCACGAGCCGGCGAGAAGCTTCTCCCGATAGGCGAGAAAGGTCAGGGTGTCGCGGGCAGCAGGGTCGGACCCGGCGGCATCGCTCAGAAGCTCGCGGCCGGACAGCGGCGTGAGCGGAGTCTCGCCGGTTAGCGCGGTGATGCGCAGACCGATCCGGCCGTCGGGGCCGGCGCGGATCTCGCCGTCGCGCAGCGCGCCGTCGGTCACCTCCAGGCTCAGGCGGTAGCCTGCCGCACCATCGAGCCGCTCGCGCGCCCAGCGGATCGTGCGACCTTTCACGCTCGGGCTGACGGCAACCCCCGGCGGCACCGGGCTGTGCAACTGGTAGTCGCGCAGCACGCGAATGCTGGAGAGCACCGCCTCGTGGATCTTCAGCAGCGGAACCTGGAGGCTGGCATCCGCGGCGATACCATACAGCGCGCGCCCCCGCGTGTCGGTTTCGTGCACGGGGCGCGGCGACCCCTGCACAGTCCAGCCGCCCCCGCCCGCGGGCTGCTCGAACCACACCCCCACGCCGCTGTCCCCGGCAGGAAAGGCGACCAGGATCCTCGGCTGCGGCCCGGCACGCAGCAAGAGGTGCGCCGCGACGGGTCCTTCACGAAACAGGCGATTGAGGTTGGGACCCTCCTGGACCTCAAAGTCGAGCCGGGGTGACGCGCCAAGCGCTATCGAGGCGATGAGCATGACCGAGGCAGATCGCAACACGGTCACTGGCTTCACGGACGGTCGACCCTCGAGGCAGCTCAAGTGCGCGGAATATACCTGAGCGGCTGCCAATGCCGAAGCCACCGGCCCCGCGCAGCGCAAAAAGGGTGCCCGTTGCAACTTGCCAAGCGCGCGCAGGTCGAGCGAGCATGAGCCTCGCATGACGATCACGCGCCGCGACTTCTTCGGGCTCTCCGCGAGCGCGGGAGCGCTCCTCGTGGCCTCGCCGGCCGACCTGAGCGCGGCCCTCGCGCGCCAGGCGGCCGCGCCCACGCTCACGCAATTCGGCTACGGCGACGTGACCGTCGACAGCGCTGCGCACCGCGCGCAGCTCGAGAACACCCACGAAGTCCTCATGAACCTCAGCGAGGACAGCCTGCTGAAGCCCTTTCGCCAGATGGTCGGACAGCCGGCGCCGGGTGAGGACCTCGGTGGGTGGTATGACTACGATCCTCACTACGACTGGCACAAGGACGATGCCGGATTCGCCCCGGGTGCCACCTTCGGGCAGTGGGTCTCGGCGCTCGCGCGCTATCACGCGATCACCGGCTCACAGGCGACGCGCGATAAGGTGCTGCGGCTCAATCGTCTGTATGGCGCCACGATCGGCGGGGGGTTCTACGACAAGAACCGCTTCCCGGCCTACTGCTACGACAAGCTGGTGCTCGGGCTGATCGACTCGCATCTGCTCGCCGCCGACCCGGACGCGTTCGCCCTGCTCGAGCGCACCACCCGCGCGGCCGTACCGCACCTGCCGGCGGCGGCGGTCGATCGTGAGCTTCCCTGGCGGCGCGGGAAGGATCAGTCGTATCGCTGGGACGAGTCCTACACGCTGCCCGAGAATCTCTTTCTCGCCTATCAGCGCGGCGCCGGGCGCCGCTATCGCGATCTCGCCATCCGCTACCTCGACGATGCGACCTGGTTCGATCCGCTCGCGCGAGGCGAGAACGTGCTCGCCGGCAAACACGCCTACAGCTACGTCAATTCCCTGAGCTCCGCGATGCAGGCGTATCTCACCCTCGGCAGCAGCAAGCACCTGCGCTCCGCCCGCAACGCCTGCGGGATGCTCACGGCACAGAGCTACGCCACCGGCGGCTGGGGACCGGATGAGAAACTGGTCGCGCCGGGCGCCGAGACGCTCGCTGCCAGCCTCACGGCTACGCACAACAGCTTCGAGACTCCCTGCGGGGCCTACGCGCACTTCAAGCTCACCCGCTACCTGCTGCGAGTCACCCGCGACTCGCGCTACGGGGACAGCATGGAGCGCGTCATGTACAACACGGTGCTCGGCGCCAGGCCGCTGCGCGCGGACGGGCGCGCGTTCTACTACTCGGACTACAATGCTTGCGGCCGCAAGCTCTACTCGAACCACCGCTTCCCGTGCTGCTCGGGTACGCTACCGCAGGTCGCGGCCGACTACGGCATCAACGCCTGGCTGCGCGACGCGCGCGGCGTGTACGTGAACCTCTACCTGCCCTCGAGCGTGCGCTGGGTCTGCGGCGGCGCGCACTGCTCACTCCAGCAGAGCGGTGACTACCCGTTTGCGGACATGGTGTCGATCCGCGTCGCCACGTCGCGGCCGACGCAGTTCCTCGTGCGCCTGCGGATTCCCGAGTGGGCGAGCGGCGCACGCATTGAGGTGAACGGTGAACGCTGGACCGGCGCGGTCGAACCCGGACGCTTCGCCGCCCTCATGCGCACCTGGCACGAAGGCGATCGCATCGAGCTCGAGCTGCCCAGGCGGTTGCGCCTCGAACCGCTCGACTCGCGCCATCCACAGGTGATGGCGCTCATGAGTGGCCCCCTGGTGCTCTTTCCTATCGACGGCGCGCGCGAGCGCCCGCCGCCACTACGTGCCGAGCTCCTCGGCGCACGACAGGTCGCGCCCCGCCGCTGGGAGGCGCAGGCCGGCTCGGCGCCGCTTACCTTCCTGCCGTTTGTTGCGATCGACGAGGAGGCATATTCCACGTACCTGACGCTGGCCTGAGCGTCAGCCCGCGCTCCCTACCGCGACGCGCTCTTCGGCACCGCGTCCTGATCGGGGATCAGCACATCCGCCTTCAGCCGCGTGCCGCCGACCAGCGGCATATGAGCCGCGCAGGCGGCGCTGTAGTCGACGTGCCGGGGCGCAAACAGCGGCAGGACATCCCCCTTGAGCTGCGAGATGAGCTCACAGTCGAGCGCTGCGTGGACGGGATCGCGTTCCGCCAGCACGTCGACGGCCTTCCAGTGTGCCGCTACGGTCTGTCCGGCGGTTGCGCTCGCCGGCTGCAGCACATGCATGACAATACGGACTCCGGGAGTCGTCTCGGGCCCGTTGACTCGCATGCAGCCGTAGGGAATCACCTTGAGGTCATCCCGCGCGCCGAGCTGCAGCAGGATGCGTCGCATCTCGGCCTGCAACCCCTCGCAGCTGTACTTGGTGGTAAATCCCACGTACATGAAGTTGACCGCTTTCGGCACCCACACCGCCGCCACATCGCCCGAGTCAGCGGCAGCCGGCGCCGAACCTGCCCCGGCCCACAGGCATGCCACCAGGAGCACCGCCGTGACGGGCGCATTGCGTCGGGCAACCACGAGTTTTCCGCCCCCATCGAGCATACGCACCTCAACGCGCCTGCCGGCGCAGATCCAAGGGATTGGACGGTCGCGCGACACCGGATGTTCCCTAAGCGAGTTCCGCACAGGACGATACTCCGGTCCCTGCGCCTGGGTCATCCCCACCCCTGCCCGCGAGCCGCCCCTGCGGGTCCGTGCGATGATCCGGGCGAATGCGAGTGCCCCGACTTCGGCGACCGCCCGGCCACCTCCGCAGGTCAGCCGCGCTGCTCGTCTTAGGACTCACCTCGATCGTGGCAGGGGCGGCGCAGGACACGAATCCTGAAACCGCCGTGCTGTCGACGTCCGACACGCGGCTCGTCGTCGAGGCGGGCGCTCGGGCCCCGCGGGTCGCCGTGCTCGGCGGGCGTGGCGGGTGGCTGCTGAAGAGTCAGTCAGCGCAGACTCTGCCCGACCATGCCGAGGTGGGCGGCGCGGTGCGAGCGCTCACGTGGCGGCTGGACCGGGCGGCGAGCCACAGCGACTCAAAAGAGATCGCGCTCGTGTACCGCAGCGTCGCGCCGGCGCTGAGTCTTGTGTGGCGGTGGCGCGTACGCGCGCCGTTCGGGCCCCTCGAGCACCGCCTCGAGATCCACAATCTCGGCCATGAAACGCTCTGGCTGCCCCTGCAGCCGAGCCTGACATTCGACTGGGCCGTCGATCCCGCCAGCCGACTTGAACGCCTGTGGATCGAGAAAGGTGCCGACACCCCGTCCGCCGCGGGCACCCATCTTGATGAGCTGCGCGACGGCGAGCGCTGGCAGGGAACCTCCAGCACCTACGCACGCCCGATTCCCGGCGAGGCGCGCGAGATGATCCCCTGGGTGCTGGTAGAGGAACCGGACGGCCTGCGACGCGGCTGGTACCTCGGCATCGAGTTCAGCGGTCGCACGCACATCACCCTCGGGCGCAGCAGCTCCTCAGTGCGCGGGGAAGCGGGACTCGATCCTCTCCCGGGCCCTTACCGGACACGACTTGGCCGGGGGAGACCTTCGCGACGCCGACCGTCTTTCTCGGGGCCTTTACGCGGCGGCCCCGACGGCGCGGGCAATGTGCTGCGCCGCTGGGTGCGGACGGTGCTGCAAAATCCCCGCACCCTCGCCGACCCGTCCTATCCGCTCCTGGTGAGCAACAGCTGGGGCAGCGGCATGGCGGTGGACGAGACCCTCGCACGGCGCATGATCGAGCAACGCCGCGCAGCTTGGACTGGAGATGTTTCACCTCGATGCGGGGTGGTTCCGCGCTGTCGGCGACTGGCAGGCGGATCCGCAGAAGTTTCCGGCACGGCATCGCCGCTGTCGCGGACTTTGCGCACACCCACGGGCTGAGGTTCGGCCTGTGGGTCGACTGGGCGCAGGCCGGCACTTCGAACGAGCCGGGCGCACTCAATGTGGACGATCCCGCGATGCGTGACTGGCTGATAGCCGATCCGCCCGGCAACTGGAAGCAGACCGAGCCCTTCAAGGGCATCACGATCGATCTCGGTGTGCCCGCCGCGCCCGCCTGGGCGCAGCGCGAAGCTCGAACGCGTCGTCGACGACTACCACCTCGACATGCTCGAGCACGACGGCTACCTCGTGGCGCAGGGAAGCACGCGCACCGATCATCCCGCGGCGCCCCCGGACCCAGCGACGCTACGCGTGTACCCGGACTCGGGGTTCCTGTGGGTCGAGGGCTCCAATTCCACCGACGTCAGCGATCACGCCGACCCGGGGCTACTACGGCATCTACGAGCAGCTGCGGGCGCGATCATCCGCGACTGTTGCTCGAGATGTGCAACGACGGCGGACGCATGGTGGATTTCGGCAGCGCCGCCCACGGGGACTATTTCTCCACCACCGACACCTACGATCCGCTCTCCAACCGGCGGGCGTTCTACGACGCGAGCTTCGTGCTGCCACCGGCCATGCTGGAGAGCTACGTGGAGCAAGTGGCCGGCCCCGCGGCTCGAGAATTTTCGCTACCAGCTGCGCAGCGGCATGCTCGGCTGGTTCTCGCTGATGCTGGATGCGAGTCGCTGGAGTGCGGCCGACGCGCGCCGGCGCAGAGCCGAGTTCGCCCTCTACAAGACGGCGCTGCGGCCGCTGATCCGCACGGCCGATCTCTACCACGTGTCCGCAAGGCCCGACGGCGTGCACTGGGACGGCATCGAGTACTACTCCCCGGCCGAGGGCCGGGGCGTGCTGTATGCGTTTCGCGGCTCCTCCTCCGATGAGCCCTCGCATCGCTTCCGGCTGGGCGGGCTCCCCGCCGGGGGCCGTTACGCGCTGCATTTCCAGGAGCCCGGTCGTGACCGTGAGGAGAGCGCCGAGACCCTGACGCAGGAGGGCGTCGAGGTAGCGCTTGCAACGCCGCTGTCGTCCCAGCTGGTTTTCTTCAAGCGTTTGCATCCCCGCGACATCAGGGACGCGTCCGCAGGCCCGAACTCGCGCTAAAGCGCGCGCAGAGGCTCTGAGCGAGTGTCCCGCGGCGCTCCGTACTTCGTTGCGTGTTCGCAACAAGGCTTGTTATCGCTTATCGCAGGCATTACAGTTTCCTTAAGCAAGCAATATCCAAAAGCGATCGCAGGTCCGATCGCCATCTCAACCAGCCTATCGGGGAGGACACTGTCCATGAGAATAAAAGGCAACAAAGCACTCGGCACGAGTGCTCGGTTAGCTCGGCGAGCGCGCGCGATGCCGGTCGTCGCTTTGCCAGCGCTTGCAACATTGCCGCGACGCGCCGGAGTGCGCTTCGGCGCGATGAGCGTTGCCGCCGCGGTAGCCGGAATTCTCTACGCCTCTGGGGCCGGTCCGGCCTATGCCGACCAGGCCGCCGCAGCCACGAGCGCGGCTCCGGCCAGCAGTGACACATTGCAGGAGGTCGTGGTCACTGCGTCAGCTCAAGGTGTGAAGAAGCTGGACGCGAGCTACAACATCGTGTCGGTGGACCTCCAGGACATTCAAATGTCGAACCCCGGGAGTGCCGCCGAAGTTTACAAACTCTCGCCAGGCATTTGGCCGGAGGCCTCCGGCGGACAGACCGGCGTCAATATCGACGTGGCGGGCTTTCCCGATGGTGGCGGCGACTCTCCGTTTTTCACCACCATGATCCAGGGCTCACCCCTCTACGGTGCCCCCTACCTGTCCTTCATGGATAACAGCTCCCTGATACGCTTCGATGACACCACCGAGCGCGTCGAGATCGTCCAGGGCGGGACCAGCGCGATCTTCGGCCCCGGTCAGCCGGGTGCAACGGCCAACTGGATCCTGAGGACCGGTCAGGACAAGGAAGCCGGGTCGCTGGGCGTCACTTACGGCTCTGAGGGAATGGAACGTGTGGACTTTTTCGAGAGCGGCAAGCTGACCGACGGCTGGTACGGCAGCATCGGCGGCTTCTACCGGGACTCCGACGGTGTACGCGATCCGCAGTATCCGTCCGACATCGGTGGGCAGCTGACCGCGACCTTGAAGCATGACCTGGATAACGGGTCGGTCATGTTCTGGGCGAGGACCCTGCACGACAAAAATGCGTGGGTTGCCGACTTTCCCTACACCGTCAACAACGGCTCGGTATCGACGTATCCCGGCTTCAATCAGCTCAACTCCACTTACAACAGCAGGCAGCTGGAGAATTTCCAGATACCGAATCCGGCCTGCAATTGCTTCGAGGAGGACGATATCAGCGATGGTCGTGGCGCCGACCTGAGCTTTGTCGGTTCAGAGCTGAAGGAGTCATTCGGCGGCGGCTGGTCGATCAGCAACAACTTCCTGTTCGACGGTGGGTACGTGAATACGCACGCGCTGGTCAACAACGGCAACCCGCAGACGCTATCGTCCTACATTGCGAGTCTGACCTTGCCGGCTGCTCTGCCCGCGGCCGACGTCCAGGCCAGCTTCAATAACGGTCAGGCGGTGAATGGCAGTCAAAGCGTCGTCACCCAGCAGGTCTGGCTCGTGGAGAAGAAGATCACCAGCCTCGAGGATGAATTCCGCGTCAACAAGGACTTCGGCAACGGCGATGTCCTGACTTTCGGTGCCTATGTAACCCACTACACGATGAACGACAACTGGTCGTTGAGCTCGAATGTGCTGATCACCAATCAGCCCAACGCGAGCCCGATTCTCCTGACGGGGAACGCAGGTGGCACCACCTACCAGGTGAGCAGCCCCCAGGGCGTCGTGAACGCCAATGGCGGCTACTACATCCTGCAGAATGGCGACGCCACCAATGTGGCCGCCTATCTTTCCGATTCATGGAAGATCGATCGCTGGTTGCTGGACCTCTCGGGGCGCCTCGAGCATATCAACCTGAGTCAGGAGACAACCAACACCTCGCCGGTAAACCTGGGGGAGGGGCACCGGGAACGGGGACCAATCTCTGGGACAACTCGGTCAATCTGCCCAACGGTACGTTCTCGCAGGGCAGTGAAGACAACACCATGCCGACGTTCTCCGGCGGCGCCAACTACGAGTTCACCGACCATATGAGCGCCTACGTGCGCATCAACAATGGCGTCGAACTGGAGAACTTCGACGATGTCCGCTGCAACAACGGTGGTTGCCCGAGCAAGTCGCCGATGCGTGACGCTGCAGAACTACGAGTTCGGCTTCAAGATCCAAAATCAATGGACGTACATCGACGCATCGATCTACGACAAGGAGTTCAGCGGGTTGGCGTTTACGCCCGTCAACATCAATAACGTGCCGATCGGCCCGCCTACCGTCTATGGATCGACCTCCAAGGGAGGACGAGTCATCGGCAGCGTGAATCCCTTCGCGACCAGTGCTAACCAGGCCCTGAGCACCTTCAAGATCACGGTGAACGGCATCTACGAGAGTGCCAAGTACAAGGACTTCGCAGGCTGCGCCATCTACACGAACATCAACAACCAGGTGGCCTGCGGCGTCATCAACGGCAACCAGCTCGCGCGCCTGCCGAAGTATCAGGTCCGAGTGACACCGAGCGACACGCAGCTCTTTGGCTGGGGCACGTTGACCGAGCAAATAACGTACGAAAACATTGGCAAACGCTTCCAGGACGACTCCGAGCTGACACCCTTGCCGAGTTATTACGATCTGGCCGCTGGCATCGATGCCAGGGTCGGAGAGCAGTGGGAGTTCCGGCTGCTCGGCTCGAACCTCAGCAACCAGCTCGGGTTGACCGAGGGTAATGCCCGATTCGGCGGCAACACGGTGCAGAACAACGTCGGTTTCGGCCGTTCGATCCTCGGCCGCGAAGTCAACTTCACCGCCAAGTACTTCTGGTAACGCAACGCAGACTCTCTCCCCTCACGGCGACGTGAGGGGAGTCTTTGTGTGTGTCACTGCCCGGGACGGCGTCGAAAGCCACCGTCAGGCGCGGCTCGTCGCTGTGAAAAGGCAGCGTGCCGTGCCAGAAATAAGACGGAAAGAGCACCAGTAGACCGACCTCCGGTCGCACCGACAGCTCCGCGGGGAGCGACGGTGCCGTCAGCATGCCCGGTGCGCCGAAGCTGAGAATCCCCTCGGCCGTGTGTCCTGCCCTCATCGAATCGGGCAGCTGAACGTAGAACGCGGAGGAAATCCATCCGCGCGGATGCACGTGGCTCGTGTGGTGACCCTCGCGGTGCAGACGGACCGACCAACCGCCGTTGAACCGCGTCGCACCCCGATTGCGACGCCGCAGCACATCTTCTCCCTGGCCGATGTGATCACGGTAGCGCGCGATCGGTGCGGCAAAGGCGCCAAACAGCGCCTGGATGAGCGGATCCTGGCTGCGCGAGAGGTCCTGAGTGGTCTCGGTACCCTGACGCAGGGACTGGTAGAGGAGCCGATGCCCGTGCGGGTTGTGCAGGGCGTTCAGGTGCGAGGCGAGCTCTGTCAGGAAGCTGCCGAGATCGGCCCACCCCGCAGGCGCCTCGATGAGCGTCGCCAGAACCATCCGGTCGTAGTCGCAAAACGACTCGTAGCGCGGATCGTTCAACAGCCGCAGCCCCGTGGTCTGCATGGCAATGAGATACTGGTCGTCCGGCGTGGCCTCGAGCAAAGTGGCGCACTCGCTGAGCGCCCGGGCCCCCTCCCCCACACCCAGATAGGCCGAGCACAGGAGCTTGCGAGCCGTGTAGTCGTTGGGCCGCGCTCGCAAGGCGCGCTCTGCGAGTGTCAGGGCCGTCGCGGGGTCAAACTCCACCGCCGCCAGTCCCGCGCGAATCAGCACACTGGGGTGGGCTCGGGTCGCTGCGGCGCGCTCGGCGAGGCACGCAAACGCGCCGTGCGCGTCCCCCGCTCCCTGCAGCAACGCGGCCTTGGTGCCCCGCAGTGCATCGTCATGCGGGAATTTCGCCAGCGCCTGATCGAGAGCGCGTGTGGCCTCGGCATATTCCCGGTGCGCATCCAGATCAGTTGCGCCAGCCGGTCGTGGGCTTCGGCGCGGCGCGGCTCCAATCTGACGCATTCGCGCAAGGCCTGCTCGGCTTCGTCGAATCGCTCGAGACTAAGGAGGCTGCGGGCATGCGTGTAGTGCAGCGCCGCCGTCGGTCGACTGCGGCAGCAGCGTCTGGCGCACGACGTGCTCGGCCTCCGCCGGCTGCTGGGCCACATTCAACGCGACGGCCAGGGTATGGGTTGCGATGGGGTCGTCCGGAGCAGCTGCCACGCAGACGACGATAGTTCGCCACCGCCTCGCCCTGGCGACCCAGCGCGGCATAGGCCGCAACGTGCAACGCCGCCAAATCGGCGTCGGCTTTGCCGCCGTTGCACCAGGGTGTGGCAACCTCGAGCGCCAGCGCCGGCTGGCCCGTGTCGAGGTAATGGCGTGTCAACAGGAGCGCTGCCCGCGGATAAGGCGGGGTGCCCTGGATCGCGCGCTGCAACAGGGGCACGGCCTCGGCGCTGCGACCCGAGTGGAGCAATAACTCCGCCAGGGTAGTCAGCGTGGGAGACCTCGGGGGTCGATCTCGAGGGCGCGCCGCAGCAGCGACTCCGCTTGCGCGACGTCGCCCAGGGCCTGCTTGGCGCCCGCCAGCAGCCGCAGCCCCTCCAGGTAGGTGGGATTTGCGGCTACCACAGATTCCAATTGCGCATGCGCTGCGCTGTACTGACCGGATTGCAGCAGGCCGCTGATGCGGCGCATGGATTCAGCCAGCATTGCCGACATGGAATCCCTCTAACGACGCCGATCCGTCAGGGTAGCTCCCGTATCCGGATGTTGCGTACCGCGAGCGCCCCGGGATGATCGCCCTGCAGCCCGATGAGGCCGCTCGTCGCGAGGCCGTAGTTCGGGTACTTGCGCGAACTTGCTCGCGGCAACGCGTGCTGCTTCCAGTCCTCGCTCTTCAGTTCGTATCCGCGACTTTGACGCCGTTGAGCCAGTGCTCCACGTGGTTACCCCTGACGATGAGGCGCGACTTGTTCCAGTGATCGTACGGGTGCACGGCCCCGGCGACGGCCGGATACAGCGCATAAGCGGAACCGGCGGCCGTGAGGGGGTTCTTGCCGTCCTCGGTATTGTCGTCATCGAGCAGCTGATACTCCGGCGCGCTCCAGTAGATATGGTCGTACTCATGCGTGCCGCGGTAGAAGATGCCGCTGTTGCCCTCCTTGCCGATCTTCCATTCGAGCTCGAGCTCGAAGTCCTTGTAGTCGCGCGTGGTGACGAGATCATCGACCGGGCCGTCCTTCGACAGCACCCCGTCAGAGACATGCCAGCCCGCCGGCAACCCAGCCTCCTTCCAGCCGCGCCAGTCGGGCGCGCTGTCCTTCAGTAGCATCGCGCGCCACCCCGCCGCCGGGGCGGAGACGGGGTCCGCTCCGGCCAGCGCGGCCACACTCGAGGCAAGGGCGAGCAGCGCGAGGCCGAGATGAGTCTTCGTCATGGTTCGCTCCGGTGTGAAAGGGCGCGTCAGGGAAGGTTGAGCTTCGCGAGCAGCTCCGCCGGGGGCCCGGCGAAATGCGTCAGCGGCACGTTGCCGATGTACTGAAGGTCCTTGCGGCCGATGGGACTCGAATAGAACGCGCCCGCGGTGAGATCGCGATAGACGGCGAAGAAGCGCGCCGCCTCGCGCCGCTCGGGCGCGACGCGTGTGGCGTCGCAGATGTCATCGCAGATCGCGCTCTGTCCTTGCGCTTCGAGCGCCACGAAGCCCTTGCCGAAGCGCCGCCGGCTTTCTGCGTCCAGCCAGGTAAACCCCTCCAGCACGATCGGCCGCGTGCCCGTCATCTTGGGATACGGCGCGCTCACCCATTCGTCGATGAAATCGACCACTCTGACCGCGGAGGCCGCGGGCGAGTGCTCGTCGGCGGGAATAATGAGGTCGGCGAGCACGCCCGCGAGCCGCCGCTGATCCGGGGTGAGCGTCAGCGGCCAGAAATCACCCGGGCGATAGAGTCTTGGTCAGATTGGGGTCCGTTCCGTAGCCTTGACCTAAGGATGAGCCCTGCCAGGCCTCCGCCGGGTCCGCCTTGGCCGTGCGCTGCTGCAACAGCGGCCAGGCCGCGCCCACGGCCATGACCCACTTGATGCTCGTGCGCCGGTCCATCTTCACAGCTCCTTGCGCCGCATGCGCTCGAGAATGTGGTCGGCGGCGCGCCAGGCCAGCGCCATGATCGTGAGCGTCGGGTTCTTGTCCGCGTTCGACGCGAACACCGCGCCGTCGGTGAGGAAGAGGTTGGTCACGTCCCAGGTCTGGCGCCAGTGGTTGGTGACCGAGGATTTCGGCGTCGGCGCCCATGATGGCACCGCCCACCTCGTGGATGATGAAGCCGCCGGGCGCGATCGCCTTGGCCCCGTCGCTCTCAACGGCCGGGTGCACGCGGCCGCCCATGGCCTCGATGATGTCGCGCGAAGGTCTGCTGCATGTGCGCCGCCTGGCGCGTCTCGTGCTCGGACCAATTCCAGTGGAAGCGCAGCACCGGAATTCCCCATTTGTCCTTGACCACGGGATCGATCTCGCAGTAGGAGTTCTCGTTCGGGATCATCTCGCCGCGGCCGTCGAAGCCGACGAACGAGCCGTAGTACCGCCGCGCGTCCTGCTTGAACTTCTTGCCATAGCTGCCGCCGGTCAGCCATTCGAGTGCCGGCGGCGGTGCCAATGCCCGGGCATGCGCCTGCCGCCGCCGAACTCGATGTGATAGCCGCGCGCGAAGCCGAGCTTGCCCGGCGTGCTGCTCGCGGTAGAGCCACCAGGGCACGTAGAGCTGGTGGCCGTCGGCGCCGTCCTCGTTGTGCGGCGGCAGGCTCTCGAGCAGCGGCACCTGGCCGCTGACGGTGCTGCCCACGGTATCCATGAGATAGTGCCCGACCATGCCGCTGGAGTTCGCGAGCCCGTTCGGGAAACTGCGCGCTCTTGGAGTTGAGCAGGATGCGCGCCGATTCGCAGGCGCTCGCGCGCGAGCACGACCACGCGCGCCGTGACGTGCTGCTGCGCACCGGTCGTCTTGTCGACGAAGCTCACGCCGTTGGCGCGGCCGTCGCGCCCGAGCGTCACCTCGTACACCATCGCGTCCGTCATGATGTCGAGGTTGCCGGTGGCGAGCGCCGGCGGCAGGTGCACGGTGGTCGACTGGTAGTTGGCGCGGATCGAGCAGCCGCGGCCGCAGGGCGTCGCCCAGAGGCACGGCGCGCGCTCGCGCATCGCCTCGGCCAGGATCTGCTGCGCCTGCGGGTTGCCCGGGATGCAGACGCGCCGGCACGAGCTTCGTGATCCTGCGCGCGGGTGAGCACCGCGCGGTGACCCGGGATCACCGGAATGCCCAAGCCGCCCGGCGCGCTGCTTCACCAGGTAATCGCTCACCAGCGGCGCCGGCGGCGGCAGCAGGCACCCGGGCGAGGAGTTCGGCGTGTTCTCCAGTCCCTCGTTGCTGCCGTAGACGCCGACCAGCAGCTCCACCTTGTCGTAGTACGGGGCGAGGTCCTCGTAGCTGATCGGCCAGTCGAAGCCCAGTCCGTCGCGGGTGTGGGGCTTGAAGTCGTAGGGTCCGTTGCGCAGCGAGATCCGGCCCCAGTGATTGGTGCGGCCGCCGAGCATGCGCGCCCGCCACCAGACGAATCGCCCGCCATACGTCCTCGGTGGCGCGCACATAGGGCTCGCCGGGCACCTGCCAGCCGCCGTCGACCGTGGCGTCGTAGAAGCCGAAGGGCTTGTCCGGCGTGCCGACGCCGCGCGAGCGGCGCCATGTCCGGCGTCTGGAACATCGGGCGTCTCGGTCTCGGGCGTGTAGTGGCGCCCGGCCTCGAGCATCAGCACCTTGGCCCCGTCCATGCACAGCGTGTAGGCCGTCTGTCCGCCGCCGGCGCCGGAGCCGACGACGATGACATCGTACGAGCTCTGCTGCGTCTTGCGGGTCACGAAGGGCA
Organism: uncultured Gammaproteobacteria bacterium; assembly: GCA_963713175.1. Taxonomy (GTDB): domain Bacteria; phylum Pseudomonadota; class Gammaproteobacteria; order Steroidobacterales; family Steroidobacteraceae; genus 13-2-20CM-66-19. The sequence goes on from CAVQKW010000008.1 coordinate 62,136, forward strand.
TGGGACCTCTCGTCACTGCATCAGCTCAGGATCGATAGGCCTCGCGCCCGAAGCCCTGCGCCGGGATTCCCTGGGCGGCGAGCACCTCGTGCTGCAGCGCGTACATCGCCGCGGCCGCCTCGTCGATCGCGCGCGTGAAGGCGAGCGAGCCGGCGAGGATGGGCGCGAGCCGCGCCTTGTCCTGGATGCGAGCCTTGCGGGTATTCGTGCTCCACCACGAGGTAGGTCTTCTCCGGATCGATCGTCAGCAGCTCACGCGCGGCGAGCTGATGGTCGAGCCAGTCCACCGAGCGATTCTGCAGGTAGGCGAGCGGATCATGGCGCGCGGTGCCGGGCAGCTCGTGCTCGGCGAACACGGTCTGCTTCTTCCAGGCGTTGCGCTGCTCGGCGGGATCCGTGCTCGGCGCGATCCCCGTGCCAGTCGCCGCGCTGCAGGGTCTGGCCCGCCGTAGCCCCACGCCGCGATGCCGCGCGAATCGATGACCTGGCCTTTGACGTGAAAGCCACTGATCAGGAAATTGTACCCCGTGTCCTTCAGGTACTGGAACACGCGAGCGCGAGTCCTGCCCCATGAGGATCGCGTGCGAGGGGTCGTAGTGGATGCGGAACTGCTCGCCGACGCCGTGGCGCTCGCAGATGCGGTGCAGCGCGATCCACGGGCCCGGCGCGTAAGCGATATTGTTGTGCCAGGAGTCGGAGCTGTTCCAGCCCGGCATCGGGCACTGCTCGACGCGGAAGGTGAGCCCGCGCGCCTTGGCCTCCCCGAGCAGCGGTACGAACACCTCCTCGAACATCACAAGGTTGGCATCCATGCGCGAGGCGGGGATTGCGGCCGACGAAACCGGTCACCGCATCGGTGCCGAGCAGCACCGCGGCATCGAACACGCGCAGCATCAGCTCGTGTTTCCTGCGGCGCGCGGCCTCATCGGCGCCGAGCATATTGTCGAAGTAGCGCGAGGTCGGAAAGACCCACCCCGGTGGCCTGCATGGCGCGGCGCACGCGCGCCGCACGAGCGGCATCGAACGGGCGGCGCAGGTCGAGCGTGTTGGCCACCGGATCGAGCATCGCCGCCGCCGGCACGTCGCTCTCGCTCGGGTGCAGCGCCGCCGACAGCTCGATGTTGGGACTACCGATCTGGCGCGCGAAGTCGAGCCACTCCTCGATGGCGAGGTCCGCATCCGCGTCGCGGCGCGCACGCGGCGTCAGCTCCTGCAGCGCCGCCGTCAGGATGCTGAGCCGCATCGGCCGCAGCCGGAACTCGCGCGGGGGGGCTTCAGCCGGGGCGGGCATAGGCCACCTTCTCGTTGCGGAACGTCGCGGCGAACAGCACGAATACCGCGGCGGCGAACGCCGCCGGGTACAGCCAGATCGACCGCCAGTCGTGCACCCCGCCTGAGAAGTAGCGGTCGTCGATGAGGCCGGCAGCCCAGAAGCCGACCAGCATGCCGACGCCATAGGTCGCGAGCGTGATGAGCCCTTGCGCCGCGGCTTTATGCAGCGCACCGGCCTTCGAGTCGGTGTAGATCTGCCCGGAGACGAAGAAGAAGTCGTAGCACGCGCCGTGCAGCGCGATGCCGATGATCAGCATGAAGGCACAGATCCTGCGCGTTGCCGAAGGCGAACAGCACGTAGCGGCAGGCCCACGCCAGCATGCCGAGCAGGAGCGTGGTCTTCATGCCGAGCGTGCGCAGGAACAGCGGGATCAGCAGCATGAACAGCACTTCCGACATCTGGCCGAGGGTCTGCTTGCCGGTGGCGTTGGCGACGTGGATCTCGGTCAGGAACTGGTTGGCGTTCTGGTAGTAGAACGCCAGCGGTATGCAGATGAGGATGGAAGCGACGAAGAACACGGCGAAGTTTCTCTCGCGCAGCAGCACCAGGGCATCGAACCCCACGAGGCGCGCGAGACTCGGCCGCCCGGCGGACTCGCGGCGCGGCGGCGTCGGCGGCAGGGTGAAGCTGTACAGGCCGAGCGCGAAGGATGCGAGCGCGCACATGAGGAACGTATCGCGCAGCAGGCCCTGCGAGATGCCGCCGCTTCGAGTCCCAGGCGAACAGGTAACTGATGACCAGCCCCGCGACGATCCAGCCGATCGTGCCCCACACACGCACTGCCGAGAAATGCCGGGCGGGCTCGTCCATCTGCCGGAACGAGATGGCGTTCACCAGCGCCAGCGTCGGCATGTAGAGGATCATGTAGGCGAACAGAAAGGGGTAGAACGCGGCGAAGTCCCGCGTGCTGTAGAGCGCGTACATCAGCACGCCGCCCGCGAGGTGGAATATGCCGAGCAGCCGCTCGGCATTGAAGTAGCGGTCCGCGATCAGCCCAACGATGAAGGGCGCGATGATCGCACCCCAGGACTGCGTGGAATAAGCGAGCCCGGTCTGCACGCCGCTCGCGTGCAGGTTCGCGGCCAGGTAGCTCCCCATCGTGACGAACCAGCCGCCCCAGATGAAGAACTCCAGGAACATCATCGTGCACAGGCGAATCTTGATCGTCGTCTTCATGGTGCTCACGGCGACTAGACGTTGACCCACACGGAGCCCGCCCGCGAGCTCGCCACCGCCTGGTGGACGAAACGCAGTCCGCGCAGTCCATCGCGTGCTCCGGGGTAATCGCGTATCAGGGGTTGCCCCGCTTCGGCCCGCCGTACGTCCTGCATGAAGGCGCGATAAATGTTGGCAAAGGCCTCGAGGTACCCTTCCGGATGGCCGGGTGGCAAGCGCGTCGCGGCGCGCGCCGGCTCACCGAGATAACCCTGCCCGGTGCGCAGGCGTTGCCAGGGAGCACCGGCGGGCTTGTGGATCAGGGTGTTCGGCTCCTGCTGATGCCACTCAAGTCCCGCCTGCGAGCCGTAGACGCGGATCGACAGCCGGTTCTCCTCACCGCATGCCACCTGCGAGCACACCAGCGTCCCCCGGGCCCCACCGCGCAGCCGCAGCAGGCAGTCCGCGTCGTCATCCAGCCGCCGGCCGGGAACGAAGGAGTGCAGGTGCGCGCACAGTGATTCGATCTGCCGGTCGGCCACGTACTCGAGCAGATTCACCGCGTGCGTACCGATATCGCCCACGCAGCCGCCGGGACCTGCCCGTTCCGGGTCCGTGCGCCAGGCGGCCTGCTTGTTGCCACGCGCTTCGAGCGGCTCCATCAGCCAGTCCTGGGTGTACTCCACCATGACCTTGCGCAGCTCGCCCAGTTGCCCGCCGCGCACCATCTCGCGCGCCTGGCGGACGGCGGGATACCCGGTGTAGTTGTGGGTGAGCGCGAACAGCGTGGTGCCCGCCTCGACGAGGTGCACCAGCTCTTCCCCCTCCGCGAGCGTAAGCGCCAGGGGCTTGTCGCAGATGACGTGGATGCCTTCGGCGAGGAAGGCCCGCGCCACGGGATAGTGCAGGTGATTCGGCGTGGCGATGATGACGAAGTCGATGCCACCCTGGTCGCCCCCCTCGGCCGCAGCCATCTCCTCGTAGGAGGCATAGGAGCGGTCCAGGAACCAGGCAGCGGCGCTCTCGCGGGCGATCTCGGTGCGCGAGGACATGGCGCCCGCGACCACCTGCGCCTGGCCGTCGAGCTCGGCCGCGATGCGGTGGACCGAGCCGATGAAAGCGCCCCGGCCGCCGCCGACGATACCGGCACGCAGGCGCCGCTGACCCGGGCCAGGCTGGCTCATACCGGACGTACGCTCCCGTTCGTCACGTGCGCATGCTAGCGCATTCGACTGAGAGTGGGCCGGCCCGGAATCGCTTCAGACGTTCGAGTCGGGGAAGGACGCCTTGCGCTTACGGATGTACTCGATGAGTGCCTCGTCCACCGCCGGGTCGAGCGGCGGTGCTTCGTACTCTGCGAGCTGCTTCTTCCACAGCGCGTTGGCACGCTGGATCGTGTCCTTGGAGCCCTCCGCCGCCCACTGCTCGACGCTGTTGTTGTCGGCAAGCGGGGAGCGATAGAACGCGGTCTGGAAGTTGGCCTGGGTATGCGCGCAGCCCAGGAAGTGCTTGCCGGGACCCACCTCGCGGATGGCATCGAGCGCCTGTCCGTTCTCGGACAGGTCCACCCCGGCGAGCAGCGTGTGCATCATGCCGGCCTGGTCGGCATCCATGACGAACTTCTCGTAGCCCATCGCCAGTCCCCCCTCGAGCCAGCCGGCGGTGTGCAGCACGAAGTTGACGCCGGCGAGACAGGTCGGGATCAGGGTATTGGCCGACTCGAAGGCCGCCTGGGCGTCGGGGATCTTCGCGGCGCACAGGCCGCCGCCGGAGCGGAACGGCACTTCGAGCCGCCGCGCGAGCGCTGCCATGACGTACAGCACGAGCGCCGGCTCGGGCGTACCGAAGGTAGGAGCACCCGATTGCATCGAGAGCGAGGAAGCGAAGCTTCCAAGTATCACCGGCGCGCCGGGATTCACCAGCTGCGCGAGCGCCATGCCGGCGAGCGCCTCGGCGAGGGTCTGCGCCGCCGTGCCCGCCACGGTCACCGGTGACATGGCGCCGGCGAGAATGAACGGCGTGACGACGGTCGCCTGGTTGGCGCGCGCATAGGTCTTCAGCGCCCCGAGCATGGTCGCGTCCCAGGTGAGGGGCGAGTTGGCGTTGATGAGACTCGTGACGCAGGTGCGCGGTTTGCCGGTCGCGGAGTCGATGTAGTTGTCACCGAACAGGATGCGGGTCATCTCCACCGTATCCTGGGCGCGCTCCGGGTGGGTCACCGAGCCCATGTACGGCTTGTCGCTGTACTTGATGTGGCTGTAGACCATGTCGAAGTGCCGCTTGTTGACCGGCAGGTCGACCGGCTCGCAGATGGTGCCGCCGGAGTGATGCAGCGAAGTCGCCATGTAGGCGAGCTTCACGAAGTTGCGGAAGTCCTCGAGGCGGGCGTAGCGGCGGCCCTCGTCGAGGTTGCGCACGAAGGGTGATCCGTAGGCGGGCGCAAACACCGTGCGGTTACCGCCGATCACCACCGTACGCTCGGGATTGCGCGCGTGCTGCGTGAACTCCTTCGGCGCCGAGCGGCGCACGATCGCGCGGCACATGCCGCGCGGGAAGCGCACCCGCTCTCCCTGCACGTCGGCGCCGGCGTCCTTCCACAACTTGAGCGACTCGGCATCGTCGCGGAAGTCGATACCGATCTCCTGCAGAATGGTATCGGCGTTCTGCTCGAGGAGCTCCAACCCTTCCGCGCTCAGCACCTCGTAGTAGGGGATCTTGCGCGTGATGTAGGGGACGAAGGCGTGGCTGCGGGCCGTGCGCGCTGCAATCTTGGCATCACGGCCGCTGGGGCGGCGTGCGCGCGCCGGCGGGGCGGTTTGGGGCTGCTGGTCCATACGACTTCCTGGCGCGATTCGCGCACGGGCCTTGAGTCCCCATTATGGTCCGGTGCAGCCCGGGGACTGACCGATTTGCGGCATGCACTTCTCCGGCAGCGCCAGCCGTAGCCGTTGCGGGCCCCGCCCCCCCAACTCAGCGGCCCTCGACCACCGGCAGGTCTATGAAGCTCGATGCCCCACCGCCGTGGTACACGCGCTGGGTCGCCTTGCGGTAGTCCTCAGGTCCAGCGAAGAAGATGTTCTCGACATAAGTCTGGGGATTGCGGTCATAGAGCGGGAACCAGCTCGACTGGACCTGCACCATGATGCGATGCCCGGGAAGGAATACGTGATCGGCGTTCGGCAGCTCGAAGCGATACTGCTCTACCTTGCCGGCGGGAATTGCGCTCGGATGCTCGAGACTCTCGCGGTAGCGGCCGCGGAAGATGTCCATGCCGACCGCGAGCTGGTAGCCGCCCATCGGTGGATCCGACGGCACCTCATCGGGATAGACGTCGATCAGCTTCACCACCCAGTCTGCGTCGGTGCCGCTCGTGGAAGCATAAAGATGCACCACCGGCGCTCCGGCGATGTGCACCGGCTGCGTGAGCACCTGCGAGGTGTAGCTGAGAACGTCGGGCCGATCCGCGACCGCGCGCTGATCGGTCACCAGCCAGGTCCGCCAGGCATCCCGGTCGGCGAAGCGCACCGGGCGCGGCTGGTAGGGCACGGGCTTTGCGGGATCGGACACGAACTCGTCGTAGGGCATGCCACTGTTCACCGGGGGCGCGGTGAAGCCCAAGCCAGAATGCGGCTCCAGGTACAGCGGCTGCGAGCGCGACGGGCAGCCCGACTCGCACGACAGCGGCCAGCGTGGCAGGCGCCGCCAGAGGTTGGTCCCGGTCTCGAACACGTACACCGGCGGAGTGTCGGCTTTCGGCGCGCCGTCCTTCAGATGCTCATCGAGAAACGGCAGGATCACCGAGCGCCGTACCTCGAGCGCCGTATCGGTGCCGAATTTGAGTGGGCCCAGGGTCGAGCCGTCGCCGTTGATGCCGCTGTGCCGCCAGGGCCCGAGCACGAGGAAGTTGCTGTCGTGCCTCACGTCCTTCGGCTCGATCGCCAGGTAGGTGTGGGGTCCACCGTACATGTCCTCCTGGTCCCACTCGCTGTCGATGAACAGCGTCGGGGTCTTGAGCGGCTGCGCGGCGAGAATCCGGTCGAGCGCCTGAGCGCTCCAGAACTCATCGTAGGCCGGATGCTCGGTGATCTTCTGGTAGAAGGGCAGCGCATCGATGCCGAACTGCCGCGCAAACGCGTCGGCGGAGCCCAGGCGCAGGAACAGCTCATAGTCCTCGTACACGCCGCGGGCGATCGACTTGCCGGCACCGCGCGCGGTCGTCTGGCCGTAGAAGTAGTCGAAGTTCGCCTGGCGGAAGGCGCCGTTGTGGAACCAGTCGTCTCCCTTCCAGCCGTCGACCATGGGGCACTCGGGCACCGCCGCTCTCAGCGCCGGGTGCGGGTTGACGAGCGCCATGAGCACGGTGAAGCCTTCGTAGGATGAGCCGATCATTCCCACCTTCCCGTTCGACTCCGGCACGTTCTTCGACAGCCAGTCGATCGTGTCGTAGGCGTCCGTGGAGGGATCGACCGGCGTCGCGTTGAGCGCACCGCGCAGCGCCCGGTTCATGACGTACTCGCCCTCCGAGCCGTACTTGCCGCGGATGTCCTGGAACACGCGGATGTAGCCCGCCGCGGCGTACACCTGGTCGGCTTCCGACAGAATCGCCAGCATGTGGGGGCTGGCCGAGTGGGAGGCGTGACCTGCGGCATCGTAGGGAGTGCGTGTCAGGAGCATCGGCGCCCCCTTCGCTCCTGCGGGGATCACGATCACCGTGTGCAGCTTCACCCCGTCGCGCATCGGGATCATCACCTCGCGTTTGGTGTAGTCCCAGGCGGCGGTGGGCGGCTCGAAGGCGCTCGGGATATCGGGCTTCATGGGCGGCGTCGGCGCGGCGACGGCCGCACCCGCTGCCCAGCAAATCACCACCGTGGCTGCGATCCGGGACCCACGCGCCTGCATTCGTTGCCCTCCCCTGTGCCCTGCGGGCGCACAAGCCTAACAGATGCGCGCGCCGCGCGGACCGCACGCCCCAAGGCACCGCGTCTGGCGCGGCAAGCCCGCCTTGGGTCAAGATGCGCAGATGAAAACACCCATCATCGCGGCGCTCGCTGCCGCCCTGGTCCCCCTCGCCCTCGCTGCCGCCACACCGGCGTTTCCGCCCTGGGGCGTGACGCTCGGCGATATGGACCCCGCCATCGCCCCGGGCGCGGACTTCTTCGGCTACACCAACGGCGGGTGGCTGAAGCACGCCGTCATTCCCCCCGACCGCCAGATCGCCGGCGTCAACCTCGAGCTCGACGAGGGGAACGAAGCGAAACTCAAGGCCATCGTGGCGAGCCTGCGCAGTGCGCGCGAGGAGAAGCTCAGCGCCGAGGAGCGCAAGCTGCGCGACCTGTACAACGCCTTCGAGGACACCGCGGCGATCGAGGCGGCGGGCCTCGGCCCCGTCAAGGCGGACCTCGCGCGCATCGCCTCCCTGAAGAACTCCGCCGAGGTCGCCGCCTTCATGGGGGCGCCCGCCAACCAGGTGGATGGTCCTTTCAATGACGACCTGACCATCGACGAGAAGAATCCATCCGCCTACATCGTGCGCCTCTCGCAGTCCGGCCTCGGCATGCCGGACCGGGACTACTACCTGCGCAGTGACAAGGAGCTCGCCGCGACCCGCGAGGCCTACCACAAGTACCTCGCCGACATGCTGGCGTTCGCCGCAATCACCGACCCGGCGCGCGCAGCTGCGGTGTACGAACTCGAGATGCGCATGGCCGGCGCGCACTGGCCGGCCGAGGAGCGCCGCGAGGCCGACAAGACCTACAACCTGATGAGCGTGGCGACCTTGAGCGCCTTCGCGCCGCAGTTTCCATGGAGCGCGTACTTTGGCGCCGCCGGCATCACTGCGCGCGCGGGCAGCCGGGAGCGCATGGTGGACGTCGCGGAGAAATCCGCCTTCCCGAAGCTCGCCGCGGTGTTCGGCGCTACCCCGGTCGCGGTGTGGCGCGACTACCTCACGGTGCGCTACCTGCACTCGCACGCCAACTATCTGCCCAAGCGCGTCGACGACCGTGACTTCGCCTTCTACGGCACGGTGATCTCCGGGCAGAAACAGCAGTTGCCGCGCGATATCCGCGGTATCCATCTGCTCGATGAGCAGATGGGCGAGGCGCTCGGCAAGCTCTACTGCGCGCGCTACTTCCCGCCCGAGGCCAAGCGCAAGAGCCGCGAGCTGGTCACGAACCTCCTCAAGGCGTACGAGGCGGACATCCGCACGCTCAGCTGGATGACGCCGGCAACCCGGACGAAGGCGCTGGAGAAGATCCACACCTTCATGCCGAAGATCGGCTACCCGGACAAGTGGCGCGACTACTCCGCGCTCGGCATTCGCGGCGACGATCTGATCGGCGACGTGCGCAACGCCACGCTCTTCGAATGGAACCGCGAGCTGGTGCGCATCGACCGGCCGGTCGATCGCAGCGAGTGGGACATGACCCCACCCACCAACAACGCCTACTACAACCCGACGCTCAACGAGGTCGTGTTCCCGGCCGGCATCCTGCAGCCGCCGTACTTCGATCCGAACGCCGACGATGCGGTGAACTACGGCGAGATCGGCGCCACCATCGGGCACGAGATCAGCCACGGATTCGACGACCAGGGCAGCAAGTACGACGCTACCGGGCGGCTCAACAACTGGTGGACGGACGAGGACCGCAAGAACTTCGACGCGCGCACCGCAGCCCTCGCCAGGCAGTACGACCAGTACGAACCACTCCCGGGCCTGCACCTGAACGGCAAGCTCACGCTCGGGGAGAACATCGCGGACCTCGCGGGCCTGGTGATCGCCTACAAGGCCTACCACATCTCACTCGGCGGCAAGAGCGCGCCGGTGCTGAACGGGTTCAGCGGGGACCAGCGCTTCTACATTGCCTACGGCCAGAGCTGGCGCGAAGTGTGGAGTGACGGGCGCACGCGGCGCATCGTGCTGTCCAATCCGCACAGTCCGTCCAGGTACCGCGTCAACGGTGTGGTGCGCAACGACGACGGCTGGTACGCCGCCTTCCCGCAGATCAAGGCCGGGGATGCGCTCTACCTGCCACCCGCGCAGCGGGTGCGCCTCTGGTGAGCTGACGGTTCCGTGCGCCCGCGCCGCTCAGCCGCGCGGATCGCGCGCCACCGCGCCCAATAGGTCGACGAGCACGCGCAGCGTGTCGGCAATCTCATCGTGCAGTGCATCGCCCTTCAAGTGCGCCAGTGCGTTGAGAGAATGACGCTCCGCGAGCCGCTGCGCCACGACATAGCCGACGTAGTACCCGGCGCGCGCCGGAAGAGCGTGCTTGCCTGCCGTGGGACCGGAGGTGAAGTAGGTGAAGAACAGCTCCCGGTCGATGCGATCCATCCCGGCAAGGAGCTCCGCCGCCATCTGCGGCATCAGCGGCCGGGCGCGCTCTTCGAGATGCTTTGACAGCAGCGCGTCCGCGGTGCTTGCGCCAGGCGTCAGCGCCTGGCTTACGTAGGTCGCCAACCCTTCCGCCCACAGTGCGCGCCAGATGGCCTGATGCTCCGCCGGGTCGTCGCTGAAGCCCGCGGCCTCGAAATGGTAGCGGTGAAAGAACTCGTGGTTGAAGAACACGGCCAGTGACATATGCGGTTCTTCCAGCTCGATCGAGCCGATCCCGAGCACCATCGCCGGCTGCCCATCGACTAGCCTCCCCGCGCCATCGAGTGTCCCGAGGGAGTCGCTGAGATAGACGGGGAAGTTGCAGCTGAAGTCCGCGAAGGCGCGGTGAAAAGCCCGGGCGGTTGCGGCGACCTGGGCGCGCACGCGCGCCTTCAGGGCCCGCCGGTCGGGCGCCTTGCGGGCCTGCGCGAGCGAGGCGAGGATCCCCCGGTCCATGCCGGGGCCCGGCGCAAGACCGAGCACATCTTGCGCGTAGAGGCCCGGGATGGGGATCGATGAGCGAGCGCTTGTAGGCTGCGATCTGCTGCGCGTCGGGCTCACCCGCGGTGCGGGCCGCGAGCGCGGCGAGCGGCGCGATCGCATCGACGATGGGACAGGTTCCGGCACCCGCCGCCGGCAGCAACGCCGGGGCGAGACCCAGAGCGAGCACCGCGAGCGCGGTTGCTGCCCGCGCGACCCTCACAACGTCACCCAGCCGCGTCCGAGCTCGATCACGTCCCCGCTCACCAGCACGTGGCGCTCCTCGCTCACGCGCAGCCGCAGGGCGGACGGACGACCGACGTACTCCCCCTGCGAGATCTCGAACTCGCACGGCAGGGCATGTCCCATCGCGAGATACCAGCCGCCCAGGTTGGCGAGCGCCGAGCCGGTCGCCGGGTCCTCGCGCGCCGCGCGGCCCTGAGCGAAGAAAAAGCGCGCCAGGAGCCCCGTGCCGGCGGCCGCGAACACATAGGCCTGGCCGGCTGCCGCTGACGCTGCGCAGCTGCGCCAGCAGGTCCGCGCGCACCTCCGCGCGCCGCACGGCCGCCTCGCTCGCGAGCGGCACGATGAGCTGCTCAGTGCCCACATTGACCCACAGTGGCCGCTCGCCGATATCGCGCTCCTCGAGGCCGAGCATGGCGGCGAGCGTCAGGCGCGGCTCGGAAACCTCGCGCCACGTGGGCGGGTTCGCCTGCAGCGTCCAGCGGTCGCCGCTGGCGCGCACCGGGATCACCCCCGCGGGCATCTCGAGCGTCAGGCGATCGCCGGCAAGCCCCAGTGCGCGGCACACGTGCGCCGTCCCGAGGGTCGGGTGGCCGGCAAACAGCATCTCGTACTCGGGAGTGAAGATGCGCACCGCGGCGGTGGCCCGCTCGCGAGGGCAGGATGAACGTCGTCTCGGAGAGGTTGAACTGCAGCGCGAGCGCCTGCATCCTCTCGACAGTCGAGCCCCTGTGCTTTCTCGAACACGCACAGCGGGTTGCCGGTCAGGGGCTCGCGCCCCTGAGTGAACACGTTGACGATGCGATAGGAGTAGGTGCCCATGCGGAGCGCGATTGTATCCCCGGACGATCGTCCTTGAGCACGGAGTTACTGTTCCGCGACGACGCCTACCTGCGCACCGCCGCCGCGCACGTGGTGAGCACGGGTCCGCGCGGTATCGAGCTCGATCGTACGGTGTTCTACCCGCTCGGCGGCGGTCAGGCCGGCGACACCGGCTTCCTCACGCGCGCCAGCGGCGAGCGTATCGTCATAGCCGACACCCGCAAGGGGGACGGACCGCAGAGCGTGCTGCACATCCCCGTGCCGGGCTCGCTCGGCCCCGAGGCGGGCGAGTCCGTCACTCTCGAGATCGACTGGGAGCGACGTTACCGGCTGATGCGGCTGCACACCGCGCTGCACCTGATGTCGTGCGTCGTCGTGGCGCCGGTGACCGGCGGCAACATCGTGCCGGAAAAGGCGCGCCTGGACTTCGACATCGAGCTCGCTGCGCTGGATGCGCGACGCATCGAGGACGCAACCAATGCGCTGATCGCCTCAGGGGTCGCGACCGAAACCACCTGGATCACGGATGCGGAGCTGGATGCCCAGCCGGAGCTGGTCAAGACCATGAGCGTGCAGCCACCGCGCGGCTTGGGCAGGGTGCGGTTGCTGCGCATCCCGGGGATCGACCTGCAACCGTGCGGCGGCACACACGTCGCCCATATCGCCGAGATCGGTCCGATCCGGGTGCTGAAGATCCGCAGCGAAGGCAAGCACAACAAGCGCGTAGAGATCGCGCTCACTGATAGCGGCTGACCTCGATGCCATTGCCGACGGCGAGCAGCACCGAGGTCATGTCGCGTGCCGTCGCGCACCCGCCGGCGATAGGCCTGGGCGTGCGGACGGGCGCTCTCGGGCTGCAGCATGTTGTCGGCGACCACGATCGCGCCCTGGGCGAGCTTCGGATGCAGCCGCTCGAACACCGGCACGTACAGGTCCTTCCACAGGTCGATCAGCACCAGATCGAACGGCCCCTCGAGTGACTCGAGGCTCGCGAGCGCGTCCCCGACGCGAAACTCCACGTAGTCTGCAAGCCCTGCGCGGGCCAGCTGCGTCCGTGCATACTCGGTCTTCGGCGCCTTGCAGCTCGAGGGAGATCACCCGGCCGCCCACCGCACGCGCGGCCTCGGCGAGCCAGGTGGTCGAGTAACCGTAGGAGCTGCCGACTTCCAGAATGCGCCGCGCCTCACCCTCCTTCGCCAGCAGATTGAGCAGCGTTCCCGTCGCCCGCCCGACCGGCAGCAGCATCTCGTCGCGGCGCTGATTCGCCTCCTCCGGCGTGAGGGTGCTCCAGATTTCTTCTTCTCGCCTGGCGCGCGCCTCGTAGTCGGCGATCACCGTCAACACCCCCTGATCCATCGTGCTTGAATTCATGAGCCCCCCAACTTCGCAGCTAGGCTGCGCCGGAGAAATACTGTTGCAGTGATGCCACGCCGAGACGTTTGGCCTCGAACAGGCTCTCGAGGTGCTCGCGCGAGTTGACGAGCCCACGCGCCCGCAGTATCCCCTGCTCGTCCACGAGCGCCGCGAACGGCAGACGGCTCACCTGAAAGGCGAGGCCGAGGGCTGCCGACACCACGTACGGAATGTCCTCGAGTCCCTGGGAGCGCACGAACGAGCGCTGCTCGGCCACCTCGCCATCGCTCGCCAACATCACATCGAGCCAGCCGCGCTCATCGCGGCGGCTGGACTTCACCGCCGGGAGCAGGGTCTTGCATACCGGGCAGCCGGGAGCCACGAAGAGCAGCAGGGTGCTGCGCCCGTCGCCACGCACTCCCCCACCCGATGCGCGCGGCCATCGAGGTCCGTCACCTCGATCTGCGGCGCGGGCTCACCGACCGTAAGACCCCGATTGAGCATCAGCGCACCGGCGGGCGCGATGCGCTCGTGCAGTATGCCGAGCTGACGGGTGAGCGCCAGCAGCACGGCCGAGAGCGCCAGTACCAGCACCCACAGCACGAGGTTGGAGATGGCGAGCGCGCTCACCGCGGATTCCCCAGCGCCGCCGTACGCGGCGCCACCCGGCCGAGGAGCCGGTCCAGGCTCATATATAAGAGTGCCGAGACCGCAATCCCCGCACCCACGGTGAGGGCATCGACCGGCGTCACGGGCCGCACACTCCAGCTGGCCAGCAACACGCAAAGCAGCCCCGCCAGACCCAGATTGCGCCACACCATCCACGGCGCGATCGGTCGCGCATCATCCGCCCCACCACAACCGCAGGCCAGCTCGCGCCGGCCGCGAGCGAGATTGACCCCGATCGCGAGCGCGTAGAGCGACAGCAGTACCGCCCCGGTGAGTGCCGCGCTGCGGCGCGCGGCGCCAGGCAGCAGTGCCACCGCCACTGCAAGCTCGAGCGAGGGCACCACCCAGGCGAGCGGCACGGCGCTCTCGGGCAGTACGCGGTAGGCGGACAACAGTGCGGCAAAACGCGCCGCGCCGCGCAGCTTGTGCAGCGCCGCGCTCGCGAACAATAGCGCGAAGCATCCCACGAGCAGTGCACCGACAGCCGGGTCCAGCATCACCACCCATGATAAACCAGCCACCGTGTAGTATCGGCGCAGCTCACTGATATCGGCACGGGCCACCCGCATGAACCCTCGCCCCACGACCGCTCTTGCGCTGTCGAACGCGGAATTCCGGGCGCTCGCCGCGCGCGTCACGGACCTGGCGGCGCAGTACCTCGCCGGTCTCGGTGAAGCACGGGCCTTTCCCTCGGTGACCGGTGAATCGGTCGCCGGCGCGCTCGCGGCGCCGATTCCCGAAGAGGGTCTGCACGCCGGCGCGCTGGACGCTCTGGCGCAGGTCCTCGAGCTGTCGCGCGCGCCGACGGGGCGCTTCTTCGGCTACGTCCTGGGGTCGGGCGAGCCGGTCGCAGCTCTTGCGGACCTGTTGGCGAGTGTCCTCAACCAGAACGTCACCGCATGGCGTTCGGCACCCGCCGCGGTGACGATCGAGCGCAACCTCGTCGGGTCACTGGCCGCGGCGCTTGGCTGCGCGAATTTTACCGGAAGCCTGTGCGGCGGGGGGTCGGCGGCCAACCTGATGGGGCTCGCGATGGCGCGCGAGGCGCGCCTCGCGGCCAACGAAACCGGCGTGCGGCCGGGGGTGGTGTACGCGTCCAGCGAAGTGCACATGTCGATCCCCAAGGCCGTCGCGCTACTGGGACTCGGTCGAGCCAATCTGCGCACCGTCCCCGTGGACGAGGAGTTCCGCATGGACGCCGGTGAGCTCAAGCGCGCCATCGCGGCGGACCGTGCCGCCGGCCGGACACCCTGCGCCGTCGTCGCGAGCGCCGGTACGGTCAACACCGGGTCCATCGATCCGCTGCCGGCGATCGCCGCGGTGTGTCGCGAGCAGGATCTGTGGCTGCACGTCGACGGCGCCTACGGGGCACTCGCCGCGCTCGCCGTTCCCGGGCGGTTCACCGGCCTGTCAGAGGCGGACTCGCTGTCGCTCGATGCGCACAAGTGGCTCTACCAGCCGCTCGACTGCGGACTGCTGCTGTTCCGCAGCGCCCGGGCGGCACGCGCGGCCTTCTCCTTCACCGGCGACTATGCCAAGGCCCTCGCCGCTGACCCGCTCGAGGGGTTCGCCTTCTTCGATGAGACACTCGAGCTCTCGCGGCGCTTCCGGGCGCTGAAACTGTGGCTGTCGCTGCGCTATCACGGGCTCGCCGCCTTCCGCTCGGCAATCCATGCCGATCTGCAGCACGCGCATCAGCTCGCGGAAGTTATCGGCGCGACGAGTGACCTCGAGCTGCTCGCCCCCGTGGCGCTCGGCGCCGTCTGCTTCCGGCACCGGGCCGGCACTCGCGCAGGTGACGCCAATGTGCTCAACGCGGCGATCCTGAAGCGGCTCATCGAGCGCGGCCGGGTGTACCTCTCCAACGCCACGCTGCGGGGGCAGTTCGCACTGCGGGCATGCTTCGTCAATCACCGCACGGTGCCTGCCGATGTGAGCGAGATCGTCCCCGAGGTGCTGGCGGCAGCGCGTGAGGTCGGCGGGCGCGCCTGAAGCACGCGGCGTGTGGCGCGGTGATCGTCGCGATTTCATAATGGCCGCATGCGTACCGCGCGGCTCGAGGCATTCACCGATGGCGTCGTGGCGATCATCATCACCATCATGGTGCTGGAGATCCGTGTGCCACACGGTACCGACCTTGCCGCACTGCGCGCCGATCTGCCGCTGCTCCTGACGTACCTCTTGAGCTATGTGAACGTCGGCATATTCTGGAACAACCATCACCACATGCTGCACGCGACCGAGCGGGTGAACGGCAGAGTGCTGTGGGCCAATCTGGGGCTGCTCTTCTGGCTGTCGCTGGTGCCGTTCGTGATCCGCTGGATCGACGAGGCGGGGTTTGCTGCCCTGCCGAGTGCGGCTTACGGGGTGGTGCTGCTCGGTGCCGCGCTCAGCTACAACGTGCTGCAGTGGCAGATCATCGCACTCAACGGGCGCAGCTCGCGTCTCGCGGTCGCGCTCGGCAGCGACCTGAAGGGCAAGGCCTCGGCTGTGCTATACGTGGCCGGCGTGGCGCTCGCCTTCGTGCACCCGTGGATCGCGATCGCGCTCTACATACTGGTGGCGCTGGTGTGGCTGGTGCCCGACACTCGGATCGAATCACTTAAGGAGTGACGAGGAACCCATGAGCGACAGACCTGCGGTGCGCGCCGTCACGGCCGACGCGCGCTACACCGTCACCTTGAGCGATGAGCACGGCCACGAGTGGCTCGCCGACGAGCCCACCGCGGCGGGCGGTGCCGACCGCGGCCCGACGCCCCACAACCTTCTGTTGTCGAGTCTCGGAGCCTGCACGGCGATAACGGTACGCATGTACGCCGATCGCAAGGGCTGGCCGCTCACGGGCCTCACGGTCGATCTCGAGTTCAATCCCGAGGGGCCACCGCCCTCGGGCGGCACCGAGATACGCCGGCGAATCACGCTGCGCGGTGAGCTCAGCGCCGAGCAGCGCGAGCGGCTGCTCGAGATTGCCAATAAGTGTCCGATCCACAAAGTGCTGACGGGCGGGATACGCATCGCCTCATCGCTCGCCTGAGGGGCTTTTCATGACGGAACCGCCACTCGAACGTCTCGAAACCCGCGTCGCGGAGATCGGCGGCGGACTGACGATCCGGCGTGCCCTGCCCAACCTGCAGCGCCGCACGGTGGGCCCGTGGTGCTTCCTCGATCACGCGGGGCCGATGCGATTTGCAGCGGGCGGCGGCATCCACGTCGGCCCACACCCGCACATCGGACTGCAGACCTTCACCTGGATGATCGAGGGCACGGTCGTGCACCGCGACAGCCTCGGCAACGAGCAGCCGATCACGCCCGGCCAGGTCAACCTCATGACCGCCGGTGCCGGTATCGTCCACGCCGAGGACTCCGCACCGGGTCCCGCCGGGAGCCTCCATGCGGCGCAGCTGTGGATCGCGCTGCCCGAGGCCGAGCGCCACCGCCCACCGGCCTTTCGAAACTATCCGCGCCTGCCGCTCATCGAGACGGGCGGCTTCGCCGTGCGGGTCCTGGCTGGCACCGCGCTCGGGGAAACGTCCCCGGCGGAGGTGCACTCCCCGCTCGTGGGCCTCGACTTCGCAGCCGCGGGATCCGCCTCGCTCGACCTGCCGCTGCGCGCTTCCTTCGAGCACGCGGCGCTGGTCCTCGCCGGCAGCGCTCGCGCGGCGGGGGAATCGCTGTCACCGGGCACACTCCTGTACGTGGGTGCCGGACGCACGCGCCTCGATATCAGCTGCGACTTGCCCGCCCGGATCCTCCTCATCGGCGGTAAGCCGTTGCGCGAAGAGATCCTCGTGTGGTGGAACTTCGTCGCGCGCACGCGCGAGGAGATCGCGCAAGCCACGGACGACTGGAACGCCGGCCGCCGCTTCGGCGCCGTGCACGGCAGTCCCTCGCCGCGCCTCATCGCCCCCGATGTGGCGGGGCTGAAGCTGCGCGCGCCCGCCTAGCCCCGTCCGAACACCCGCACCGCCGCGCCGTTCACCGCACGGGCGGCATCCGAGGCCAGGAATAACACCACATCCGCGACCGCATCGGGGTGCACCCAGCGCGTGAGGTCGGCGTCGGGCATCGCAGCCCGATTGGCCGGTGTATCGATGGTTCCCGGCAGGATGGCGTTGACGGTGATGTGGCGGTCGCGGAGCTCCGCGGCAAGCGCTTCCGTCAGCCGCTCGACTCCGGCCTTCGAGGCGGTGTAGGCCCCCATGCCCGCGCCGGCCCTGGCAGCCCCGCCGGCGCCGACGTTGATGACGCGTCCCCCGCCACCGGCGATGAGGTGCGGCAGCGCCGCCTTCGAGGCGACGACCGCCGTCTTGAGATTCACGGTGAACATCAGCTCCCAGGTCGCGACGTCGCCGTCTTCGAGCTTCTCGTAGCGAAAGCCCCCAGCGATGTTGACCAGCACGCCGACCCCACCGGTGCGCGCGACGATCGCCCCGAGCGCGCCGTCCGCCGCCGCCTGGCTCGCAAGGTCGACGCCCCCGATGAGCACGTGCGGCGCGCCGAACTCGCCTGCGGCCCAATCCGGCACCGCGGCGCGATCGAGGAGCCCGAGCCGTGCGCCGTGCGCGGCGAAGCGCCGCGCGACGGCGGCGCCGAGTGCGCCGAAGGCACCGGTCACGACGACGGTAGGGTCTTGCGGCATGAGAAGATCTCCACGAGGTGAAAGTACGAGGCGGCGTGCCCCGGGGTGAGGTGGCCCTGCCCCCCGGCATCGATCAGCACCGCATCGAGCGGCGCCAGCTCGATCTGCCCGCCCTCGAAGCCCAGGCGCAACTGCGTGCCCGCCAGCAGCAGCGTCGTATCCGCAGACGCCACCACCGCAACGGCTGCGCCCACTTCGTGACGCGTGAGTCGGGACGCGAAGCGCTCGCGGCGCGTCATGACATTGAGGTCGGTCACTGCAGCGGCGCCGGGCGTGGCGTAGACCGCAGCCTCGCCCGGGAAGGTCAACGGCGGTGACTCGGGTGCAAGGTGCGTCGTCTTTCCGTCGATCGAGATCGACACGGTTCCGTGCAGTATCGCCATGCGACGCTCCACTTCCGGAAACACGGAGAAGGGCCCCGCGACCCGAATCTGCGCGATGCTCACGCGCCAGTCGAAGCTCGCCAGGTCGCATCCCGCGGGATGCACCGCGACCTCGTGCGTCAACCCGCCGCCGTTCTTCCAGGGAACCGCGGCGCGTTGTGCGGCCCGCAGCACCCGCAGGACATCCCCCGCGCGCGCCACGCCTTAAGGCTCCTAGCCTCCCCCGAGCCGCTGCTTCAGGTACACGAAGCTCAGCGCCCACATCTCGGCCGCCTGTTTGTGGTTGGCCGCGGCGGCATGTCCGCCATCGGTATTCTCGTAGAAGAGCACGGTGTGACCCTGCTCCTCCATGCGCGCCGCCATCTTGCGTGCATGCACGGGTGTCACACGGTCGTCGCTGGTGGCGGTCACGAAGAACACCGGCGGATAGCGCCGCTCCTTTCTCACGTTCTGATAGGGGGAGTACTTGAGGATCCAGGCGCGATCGGCCGGCTTATCCGGGTCGCCGTACTCGGCCTCCCAGGAGGCGCCTGCGCCGATGTGGGTATAGCGGATCATGTCGATGAGCGGAACCTGGCACACCACCGCTGCGAACAGCTCCGGCCGCTCCACCATGTTGGCGGATACCAGGAGGCCTCCGTTCGAGCCGCCCATGATGCCGAGCTGGCGCGCCGTGGTGATGCCGCGCTTCACGATGTCCTGCGCCACGGCCTGAAAGTCGTCATAGGCCTTCTGGCGGTTCTCGAGCAGCGCCGCTTGGTGCCACGCGGGACCGTACTCACCGCCGCCGCGGATGTTGGCCACCACGTAGACCCCGCCGCGCGTGAGCCACAGCATGCCGAAATTCGCCGAGTAGCCCGGGGTGAGAGAGATCTCGAACCCGCCGTAACCGTACAGCACGGTCGGCGCGGGCCCTTTCAGATCGCGCGCGCGAGTCACGAAATACGGAACCCGCGTGCCATCCTTGGAGGTCGCGAAGAACTGCTCGGTGAGGAGGTTCGAGGCATCGAAGCGCGCCGGGAGCGACTTGATCGCCACCGGCTTGCCCTCCCCGGCATCTGCATAGAGCGTAGTCGGCGTGGTGTAGCTCTCGTAGCGGAACTGAGCCTCGGGGCCCCAGGTGTTGGTGGTCACCAGGTGAGTCGAGCCCGCCGACGGCAGCGCAAGCGTCGCGTCGCTCCAGGTGTGGTTGTCGCGCGGGCGGAACACGTGGATGCTGCCCGTGACATCGTGGTTGATCGAGGCGTAGACCGCATCGCGCCCGGCCATCACCTCGTCGATGGCACTGTGCGTGTCCGGGGTGTAGAGCACCGCGACTGCGCCATCGGCCACAGCCGGCGTGCCCTTCGGTATCGTGTAGGCGATGAGCGAGCCCTTGGGAATGAGAGCACCGCCCGGGGGCGTCCAGTCCTCGCGCAGGGTAAAGATGAGGTGATCGCCCTGCGCGGTCTTGAGATCTGCGCCGAGGGGCAGCGGCAGACGCAGTGTCGCGCCGTCGGGTGAGATCGCGTAGTACTCGGCGGTGAAGAAACTGGGGGCGCGCTGTACCAGGGCGATCGTACCGGCCGGATCGTGGAAGACGACGCCGGCGGAGGCCACGTCACTCGCCTCGCCCTGGTATATCGTGCGCGCCTGCGCCATCGGCTCGCCGCGCTTCCACAGCTTCACCACCCGCGGATAGCCCGAGGTCGTCATCGAGCCGGGGCCGAAGTCGGTGCCGAACAGCACCGTGTCCTCATCGAGCCAGGTGATCGAGGACTTCGCCTCGGTGAGCTCGAATCCGCCCTTCACGAACCCCTTCGCCTGCGGATCGAACTCGCGCACCACCACCGCATCACCGCCGCCGCGCGACAGCTGCAGGAGGCAACGCGCCAGCGAGGGCGTGCACTCCGCGCCCTTCCACACCCAGTTCTCGTGCTCATCCTGCGCGAGCTTGTCGAGGTCCAGGAGCGTGTCCCAGGTCGGGGAAGGATTGGCATAGTCGGGAATGGTCGTGCGCCGCCAGATGCCCTTCGGATGCCCGGCGTCCTGCCAGAAATTGAAGACGTACTGATGCTCGAGATCGCCGTAGGGAATCCGGTCGGTCGCATCCAGCACCTTGAGGATCGCGTCGTAGTCCTTCTGGTAGTCGGGGTCCGACTGCAGCACGGCAGTCGACCTGGCGTTCTGCGCCTTCACCCACTGCATCGCCTTGTCGCCGTGGATGTCCTCGAGCCACAGGTAGGGATCGGAGGCCCCCGCCGTGTGATGATCCTTGTCCACTTTTGCTCCTGCTAAGGCCACCGCACCGATGAAAGTGGCGAGCACCGCCACCATGAGAAAGTCCCGTCCCTTCATGTCCGTACCCCGCCGTATGGTCAGGTGTGCGCGTAGGCCGCCGGGCGGCGTGCGAAGATGCCGAAGCCGCAGATCACCGCATAGCAGATCGCCGGAACGATCAGTGCGGTTTTGAGGTCCGTGAGATCGGCTACGCGGCCCGTGATCCACGGAATCACCGCCCCGCCGACGATTGCCACGCAGATGATTCCGGAGGCCTCGGCAGCCTTCGGCCCGAGCCCCTCACAGGCGAGCGTGAAGATGGTCGGAAACATGATGGAGTTGAAGAGCCCGATGGCAAGATACGACCAGCCGGATACAAGTCCGACGGTATTGGCGGAGATGAGGATCAGCACGATCGCCACCGCGGCGTGGCATGCCAGCACCTTACCGGGTGAGAAAATGCGCAGCGTATAGGCGCCGATGAAGCGCCCGACCATGGCACCGCCCCAGTAGAAGATGATGTGTTTGCCCGCGGCCTCCGACCCCATCGCCAGCACGCTCGACTGCATCAGGTAGTTGACGATCAGCGAGCCGATCGCGACCTCGCCGCCCACATAAACAAAGATGCACAAGGTGCCGTAGCTGAAGCGCGGGAGCTTCAGGAGATTCAGATAGTGCCTCAGTGTCGGCATCTCGCTCGGCGCCTCAACCAGCTTGTTGCGGGCGATCCACACGGCGGCTGCGATCAGGGTGAGCGCGATGGCGAGACCTATGTAGGTACGCACGACGACCTGGGTCTCCTGGGTGCGAAACGCGGCGAGCGCATGGCCGAAGAGCTTGGTGGGGTCGACCAGGGAGAGAGATCCGAGGATCAGCATCGACCCGACGTAGGGAAAGATCGTGGTTCCGAGTGAGTTGAAGGCCTGCGCGAAGGTGAGGCGGCTGTGCGCGGTCTGGGGACGGCCCAGCATCGAGATGAGAGGGTTCGCCACGACCTGCACGATGGTGATGCCGGCGCCCAGCACGAAGATGGCGCCCAGGAAGGCGATGAACAGGCCCAACGAGGAGGCCGGTATGAACAGCAGGCACCCGGCGGTCATGGTCAGGAGGCCGAGCGCCGCGGTGCGCATGTAGCCGATGCGCGCCACGATCGCGGCGCCCGGAATCGAGATAAGGAAGTAGGCGATGAAGAACGCAAAGTTCACCAGCATCGCCTGAGCGTAGTTCAGCGTGAAGAGCGCCTTTAGCTTCGGCACGAGCACGTCGTTCAAGCTCGTGATGCCGCCGAACATGAAAAAGAGCGCGAACACGAACAGGCGCAGCGTCCGCACCGAGGACTCGGGCATGGCCGCATTCGCACCCGCACTCTGCCGCATGACTGTATTAACCACAGGCTCTCCTCATCTCTATTTGCAGTGCCCCGCGGCCGCCTGCACCGGATACAGCGCCACCAGTCGCCTCGTGACCCCGTTGGTCCAGCCGAAGCCATCCTGGGTCGGATACTCGCCCCCGCCCCCGGGGCGGCCGACGTCGGTCACGTCGTATTTCTCGACCAGCTTGCCGCTTTGCTGATAGACGCGCCTGACGTTCAGCATCCAGCGGCAGGCGATATTCTCCGCTAGTTCATCCTCCCCGTAACGCCGCAGGCCCTCCACCGCGACCCACTGCAGCGGCGCCCAGCCGTTGGGAGCATCCCATTGCTGCCCGGTGGCGAGCGCCGTGGTAACGATTCCGCCTGGTTTCAGGAGCGTGCGCGCGACGGCAGCCGCGACGGCGGTGGCCTGCTGCCTGGAAGCACAGCCGAGGAACAGCGGGTAGAGCGTCGCCGCCGAGATACGCGGCACCCGCGCACCTTCCGTCCAGTGGTAATCCAGATACGCGCCTGCGGACGCATCCCACAGGTAGCGATCGATGGCCTCGCGGCGCTGGCGGGCGCGGTGCGCAAACTCTACGGCGCAGCCGTGCTCGCCGTGCTGCTCGCAACCAGCCTCGATCGCCACCTCGAGGCCGTAGAGAAGACTATTGAGATCGACCGGGACGATCTGCGTGGTATCGATCGTCGCCTGGGTGTGCCCATCGGCAAACCAGCGGGAGCTGAAGTCCCAGCCGCTCTCGGCCGCCGCGCGGATGTTGCGATACATCTCGGACGCAGAGCGGCCGCTGCCGCGCGCGAGTTGCGTGTCCTCGCGATAGGACTCGTCGCGTGGCGTGTCGCGATCGTCCCAGTAGCGGTTGAGGATCGCGCCGTCGGGCATCGCGACCACGCGACGGTGCGCGCTACCGGCGCGCAGCTGGCCCTCGCCTTGCATCCAGAAGGCGTAC
This sequence comes from uncultured Gammaproteobacteria bacterium, assembly GCA_963713175.1. GTDB lineage: Bacteria > Pseudomonadota > Gammaproteobacteria > Steroidobacterales > Steroidobacteraceae > 13-2-20CM-66-19. The sequence goes on from CAVQKW010000008.1 coordinate 85,169, forward strand.
TCGCGCTTCAGTTGCGGCAGGTAGCGCGCATAGGCTCCGGCCGGGTGCTCCGGCGAGAGCAGCCCGACCATTTCGAAGAAAAACGGCGGCTGTGAGCGGCTCAGGTAGTAGGTGCGCGTGCCGTTCGGCACGTGACCGTAGCGATCGATGAGGTAGGCGAAGTCTCGCACCATGTCCTCGACCAGGTCGTGCCGCCCGCTCTCGAGCCAGTCCCAGCATGGTGAAGTACGAGTCCCAGTAATAGATCTCGCGGAACCGGCCGCCCGGGACCACGTAGGGGGCAGGCAGTGGCAGGAGCGAGGAGTACGGCGGCGCGCTGGGTGTGTCGCGGGTCAGTCGATTCCACAGCCCATCGATATGCGCGATGATCGAGGTCTCGGCGGGAGCGGAAGCGACCGGGGCAGGCTGCGCGGGCAGCTGAAAGTGCGCCGCGACGAAACTGCGCAAGGCGTCTGCCGAATCGGGGTGCGCGGCGTGGTACTGGGCGAGAATCACCTCGGGGGCCGCATCCGGTATGGCGTCCACGAACGTCTTGCCGTCCCCATACAGCGCCGCGCTCTGCACCGCATCGAACAGGTCCTTGAAGAGCACTTCCGGCGGCGGGGGATAGTCCCCGGGTGTCGCAGGCGGCAGGCGGGCCGGCGCGCGCGCCGGGAGCGCGACGGTGAGCAGCACCAGCATCATGAACGCAGCGCACCGGGGAGCCCCGAAGCTCAACCGGCGCGGGGCCGGATGCGCGGCGCAAGTCGATCCGGCTACTTCTCCCATGATTCGGTGGGCACGTCCGGCGGCGGCGGCAGCGAGCGCAGGTAGGTCACCAGCGTCCAGACGCCCTCCGCGCCCAGCGCGCCGCCGAAGGCCGGCATGCCCTTGGGACGGCCGTAGTAGATCGAGGTAGAAGATCTCCTCGTCCGCCCCGCCATAGCGCCAGCGGCCGTCGCCGAGACTCGGGCCGACCCAGCCGGCGGCCTCCGCAGCCATGGCAGCCATCGCAGTTCATCGCGGTGAACAGCTGCGCGCCGTTGCTGGCTACCGCCGCGTCCCCTGCGTGCGGGTTACGCAGCTGTGCCCCCGGCGGGGCGATGCCGCCGGCGGCGACGTGCGCCTCGTACGCGATGGCCGGCGGCGCCGCGGCGGACTGCGCTGCGGGCGGCCGGCGGGGCGTGCCGGAGCGCAGGCGGCCAGGAGCGCAGGCACAGCAGGCAGGCCCGGCTGCAGGTCACGACCGCGTGACGTGGGGAACCAACTGCATGCGCAGAACCCCTCACAGCCCGAATATCCAGACGATGCCGCCCTGGCTCGTGTGACGCGCGATGTCCTTCTGGAAATCCGCCGGCGCGCCGCACGTCCGCCGGATCATCCGAGCGCGTGTCGCCGGAGATCAGCGCCCAGTCCCCGCCGATACCGGCGTAGACCGCCACGTACTGCTTGCCATCGGGTCCGCGGTAGGTGATCGGGATTGCCGACGACGCCCGGAGCCCACCTTGAATTTCGAGAGCACCTTGCCGGTGCGCGCATCGACGGACTTGAACCAGCCGTCGAGGGTGCCGTAGAACGCGACGTCGCCGGCCGTCACCAGCGCGCCGCTCCAGCTGGGAAAGGCCTCCTTGTTCTCCCACACCTTCTTGCCGCGTGGCCGCATCCCAGGCGATGAACGCACCGAGGTTGCCGCCGGGACCGGCCGCGTACGGGCTGTTCACCCCCACGTAGGGCGTTCCCCTGCAGGCGCGAGGTGTGCGGCCGCGTAGTCCATGCACAGGTTGTTGGTGGAGGTATAGAAAAGGTCCGTGCGCGGGGAGTACGCCGGCGGGCGAGGACGGGCTCACCCCGCCCTCGAGGCTCGGGCAGATGCCCTTGACGTTGCCCTTGGAGGCGCCGGTCTGCTTGGCGGGATCGAGCACCGGGCGGCCGGTCGCGAGGTCCACCGACTTCGCCCAGTTCACGTGCACGAACGCGGTGGCGCTGATCAGCAGCTGCCCGGTCTGGCGCGATCGAGCGTGTAGGCGAAGCCGTTCTTGTCGAAGTGCACCAGCGCCTTGGTCGGGCTTGCCGCCGATGGTGAGGTCCGCCAGGACCATCGCCCCGGTCGCGTCGTAGTCCCAGTTGTCGTGCGGGGTGAACTGGTAGGCCCACACGAGCGCGCCGTCTCTCGGGCCTGCGGGCCAGCACGCTGGTGGTCCACTTGTTGTCCCCGAGCCGCTGCTCGGCGTTGTAGGGCGCGGCGTTGCCGGTGCCGTAGTAGATGAGATCGAGCTCCGGGTCGTAGGAGATCCAGCCCCACACCGGCGCGCCGCCGGTCTTCCAGCTCGTCATTGGCCCAGCTGCTCGCGCCCACGTCGGCGCCGCCCTCGTAGGGCGGCTTGAACTGTCCGGCCTGCGCCAGCATGCCCGCATCGGGCCCGATGTTGCGCGCCGTCCAGACGATCTGCCCGGTCTTGCAGGTCCAGGCCCTTCAGCCAGCCGTAGATCCCGAACTCACCGCCGGAGGCGCCGACGATGACGCGGTCCTTCACCACCAGCGGCGCCATGGTGACCGTCTCGCCCTCGGCCACGTCCGCGATCTGGACCTTCCACAGCTCGCGCCCGATCTTGCGCATCCACCGCCACCGTGTGCCCGTCGAGCAGGTTGTAGACGATCATTGCCGTCGGCATAGAAGGCGCCGCGGTTGACCGTGTCGCAGCAGGCGACCCCGATCGCGTTGGGGCTGACGTCCGGGCGGTACTTCCACCGCAGCGGGTAGCCCTCCTTGTCGAGGTCGAACGCGTACAGCACGTTCGGCCATGGGGTGACGACGTACATCGTGTCGCCCACCACGAGCGGCTGACCCTCGTGCCCGCCGAGCACCCCGGTGGAGAAGGTCCACACCGGATGCAGCCCGTGGCGTTCCGGGCGTTGATGTCGGCGAGCGCGCTGTAGCGGGTAGCGGCGTAGTCCTTGGAGGGCATGCGTCCACTGGCCGTCCCCGCGCCCGCATCGGAACCGGCCTCCGTATAGGCTGGCCTGCTGCAGAGACTGACTGTGGCGCAGCATAGGAGACCGGTAAGGATGAGCGAGCGTGCCATCGCGGGCGGGATTATTCGCATTGCCAGCGCCGAGAGTAAAGTAGCAGCGTCCCCCGGGAGTTAACGCTATGCACAGCACCCTGATCCTGGTCACCGCAGCGTATCTGCTGGTCGGCACGAGCACTGCGACGGCCCAGATGCCCGACGCCACGAACGCCGAATCGGCCCCCGCCGTCAGGCAGTCTACGGAACCGACCGTGCCGATCGAGCGGTTGATCGCCGCGGTCGCGAAAAAGAGCGGCAAGCTGTTTATCGTCGACCCGAGAGTGCGTGCCGATGTGGTGCTCATCGGACACCCTGCGTCCGAGCTGACCTACCCGGAGTTCCTCGGCGTGCTCGCGGTGTACGGGTTTGTGGCGGTGGAGGAAGGACCCTACGTCCGCGTCGTGCCGGATGCCAACGCCCGCGTTCTGCCAGTCCCGACCATCACCCCCAGGGACACACGCCCGGGAGCGGAGATTGTGAGTGAAGTGATTGCGGTGAAAAACATCTCCGCCGCTCAGCTGGTGCCGATCCTGCGGCCCCTGGTCCCTCAGTACGGCGGCCTCGTCGCCTTTCCGCAGACCAACTCTCTGATCATCGTGGATCACTTCGACAACGTGCGGCGGGTCGAGGGTATCGTCCGTGAGGTCGACGCGGCCGGGGCCAATAGGCCCAAGCCGCCGGCGGAGAGTACTCCGCGCAGCTCCGAGGGCAGCGATAAGTAGGCTGCGTTGCGGCGGACTGCCTGCCGGCGCTCAGGTCCGCGTGCGCAGGCGCAGGCTCTCCCAGCTGCCATCGGCCGTCCAGCCTCCGTCCACTGGCAGAGTCGCGCCATTGATGAAACCGCTCTTCTCCCCGTCGGCGAGAAAAGCGATCGCCTGCGCCACGTCCTCAGGCCGTGCAAAGCGGGCGAGCGGCACACGATCGATGATGTCGGCATCGGTATACGCCCCGCTCCCCTGGTCCGCGACATCCATCTGCGTCTTGATCCACGCCGGACACACCGCGTTCACCCGTACGCCGCGCCCGCCCCATTCCGCCGCCAGCGTGCGCGTGAGGCCGATCAGGCCGTGCTTGGAGGTGTTGTAGGCGCTGCGGTGGCTGATGCCTGCCAGCCCCGCTACGGAGGCGACATTGACGATGCTGCCCGATCCGCGCGCGAGCATCTGCGCGCCGAGGTACTTGGAGAGGAGAAAAGGCCCGAAGAGATTCACCGCCATGACACGCTGCCATTGCTCGGCCGTGGTGTCCTCGGCCGGCGCGATCAGGCTGATCCCGGCGTTGTTGACCAGCACGTCGAGCGCCCCGCAGTCGGCCTGCACTTTCGCCGCAAGCCCGCGCACGAAGGCTTCGGAAGAGATGTCGCCCCGCACGGCCGCGACCTTCACGTCGTCAGCCCGCAACTGCCGGGTCGCGGACTCCAGGTCCTGCACGTCGGTCACCACGATGTGGAAGCCGAGCCGTGCGAGCAGCGACGCCGTCACGAGGCCGAGCCCCTGTGCAGCCCCGGTCACCAGGGCAACCTTCACGCCCACTCTCCGTCAATGCTCGGGCGATCGAACACTCGAACTCGGTCAGTGCGATCTCGCGGACCGTAGCGGTCAAGGCCCCGGGATGAGATATTCCGCAGTGCTGATCGCACGTGACTCCTCGATGGGGATACGGCGCAACGGGCTGCGGGGCATGCAACGTGACGAAGGCTATTCGGGCACATCTCGCAAATGTCATCGTAGCACCGACGCTGGCGATGGCGCTTACCGCATGTGGTGGCGGCGGTGGCGGCGGTGGCGGCGGCACACCTCCAGCCACCTACACGGTCGGGGGCACCGTCACCGGACTCAGCGGTTCCGGCCTCGTCCTGCTGAATGACGGGGGCAGCAGCCTCACGCAGTCCCTGCCGGGCGCGTTCACTTTTCCGGCTGGCCTGACCAGCAGTACCGCTTATTCAGTGACCGTGGCGACGCAACCCTCCTCGCCGACGCAGACCTGCGTGGTGACCAACGGTTCCGGCACGGTGGGTGCCGCGAACGTGACGAATGTGGCCGTCGACTGCACGCCCACGCCGTTCACCGTGCTCACCAATCAGCCGCCAACACCCGGGGAGCTGAGCCTGCTGCTGACGGATGGCAGCGTCATGATGCAGTCGGTCGACGACGCGGGCGTCTTTTACAAGCTGACGCCGGACTCGAGCGGTTCCTATCTCAACGGGACCTGGAGCCAGCTCTCGGGCCCGCCTCCCGGCTACGCGCCCTACGCCGGCGCGGAGGTCGTACTGGCCGACGGGCGAGTCCTCTTCGTCGGCGGGGAATACAACCAGAACCAGTACAGTCTGCCGTTTGCCCCCAGCGGCCTGACCAACATGTCCGCCGTCTACGACCCGGTGACCGATACGTGGACGATGATTGCTCCACCGCCGGGTCTCGCCTATATCGGGGATGTGCCTTCAGCCGTGCTGCCTGACGGCAGCTTCGTTTTCGGCGACAAGCTCGGTCGGGATATGTGGCGCCTCGACCCGCTCACCCTGGCGTGGACCTCGGTACCCGCCACCGGCAAGACGGATAATTTCGCCGAAGAAGGCTGGACGCTGCTGCCTGATGGAGACCTCTTCACCATCGACCTCAGCAACACGCCCCACGCCGAGCACTACGACCCGGCGAGTGCACAGTGGTACAGCGACGGCAGTACGCCTGCTGGCATGACCTCGCCCTCCAGCGCACCCGGCGGCCTCACCTATGGGCCTGCGCCGATGCAGGTTGTCGGCGGGATCACCTACGGTCCGGGACCGGCGGGCACGTACGTCCCACCGGGTGAAATCGGTCCGGCCCTGCTGATGCCCGATGGCAGGGTATTCGCCACCGGGGCCGCGGCGAACGCAGCGGTGGCCCACACGGTGATCTACACGCCGGGCTCGATACCGGCCGACGCCGGCAGCTTCACGGCCGGACCGGATTTCCCCGACGGCGACGATGCCGGCGACGCCAGCGCCGCTTTGCTGCCCTCCGGCCATGTGCTGGTGGTCGGGAACTCGGGCCGGTTCTACGAATTTGACGGCAGCACGCTCGCGGTCACGGGTGCGTTGACGACCAGCGCCGCCAATGCGGCGTACTTCGTTCTGCCCTTGCCCAATGGCCAGGTGCTCGTCACCGGAGGTGTCACGCAGATCTACGGCGCCAGCGGCAGCGCCGATCCCGCCTGGGCACCCACGATCACCGCCGCCCCGGCCGTCCTGACACGCGGCTCGACGTACGTTATCTCGGGCACGCAGTTCAACGGCCTGTCCCAGGCGGCGGCCGTGGGAGATGAGCTCGACGCAGCCACGAACTATCCTCTGGTACGCATCACCAATGCGGCATCAGGCCATGTCTTCTATGCCCGTACCCACGGCCATAGCAGCATGGGTGTGGCGACCGGCAGCACCGTCGTGTCCACTCAGTTCGACGTTTCCGCGGATACCGAGACCGGCACAGCTTCGCTGGTCGTCGTGGCCAATGGCATCGCTTCGGCGCCCTGGAGTGTCACCGTGAACTGACACCCTCGCAATCTACCTGCAGAGAGCGGTTCATGCGGGCTTGATATTTGCGTTCAGGCGGAACAGGTTCAGCGCGTCGTACTGCTTCTTCACTGCCGCCAGACGGCTGAAATTCGGGCCGTAGTTGCGCTCGGTGCCTTTGTCCTTGTTGCTGGCATCGGTGTCGTGCAAGTTCACATAGTAGCCAGCCGTGAATGGCTCGAGCTTGCTCCAGATAGCGTGAATCGCCTTGCGGCCCGGGTCATCCTGCGATGAGTCCTTCCAGCGTCTGAAGAGCATCATGTTCGCGATGGCATCCCGGTGCGAGAACGCCGTTGCCGTCGGCTGCACGTCGGCAACGGCCCCGTTGGCGCTCTGAAAGTACATGGAGGTACCGGCGTCTTGCCCGAGCCCGTCAGCGAGCAACCCCGTGAGCCCGGAAGGGTACTCGCGCACGAAACCACCCTTGAGGTACCAGTGGGTCGGATCGATCGGAGGCGGATCGAACCAGGTCTGTACGACGAGGTAGCTCTGCTGCCTGATCGTGTTGTTGATCGGCTTCCCGAAGCGCTGCAGAGGCTCGAGAGCCTTTGCGCCGCTCTTGGCATCTCCCGAGTACACCACGTAGATCTGGGCGCCGGGCTTGCCGTCCTCGTTCGGCGCGAGACTCAGATCGACGCTCAGCTCCCGCGGTGCGTGCGTAATGAGCTCGGCGTAAAACTCGATCGCGTCCTTCAGCTGTGCCGCGGGGAAGTCGACGTGGCCCCCGAGAACCGTGGGGTTGAGCGGATGGAGGCGATATTCAAATGAAGTCGCGACACCGAAGTTTCCGCCACCACCGCGCAAGGCCCAGAACAGCTCCGGTTCGTCGCGAGCGCTGACACGCCGTACCTTCCCGTCGGCAGTGACGAGCTCGACACTGATCAGATTGTCACAGGCGAGACCAAACCGCCGCGATAGCCAGCCGAATCCGCCCCCCAGCGTCAGTCCGGCGACGCCGGTGTTGGAGATCTGCCCGAGTGTGGTGGCCAGTGAGTGCTGCTGGGCTGCAGCGTCGACATGGGCGCCCCACGCACCGCCGGCTACGCGGGCGGTGCGGGAATCCGCATCCACGGACACGGAACGCATAGGTGACAGATCGATCACGAGCCCTCCATCGCAGGTGGAGTACCCGGGGAAGCTGTGTCCGCCGCCGCGTACCGCGAGCAACAGCTCGCGTTCACGCGCAAAGGTCACGGCACGCACGACATCCGCGGTGTCTGTGCAGCGCGCTATCAACGCCGGGTGCTTGTCGATCATCCCGTTCCAGACGTGGCGGGCCGCCTCATACTGCTCGTCCCCCGGCGCGAGCAGCACACCCTTGAGACCCGCGCGAAAGTCGCGAACGGCAGCACGCTCAATCGTCGTCTCTGCACCGGATAGCTTTACGGCGCGCAGGTCGGTCGCCGGCGGCGCATCACCGGCCGCCGCCGCCACTCGGCCAAGAGGCAGCAAAGCTGCTGCGCCAGCCGCCACACTCATGCCACAGAAGTCCCTTCGCCTCATTGAGTTACCCCCCGTGCTTGTTAATGCCTACCGCTCGCGGCGGCGCTCAGACTATCATCCGCCTTTGCCGGCAAACGGCAACCTCGCCTAACACTCGTGGCATCCAAGGTGCTCGAAGCTCCTTGGCTTCAGTTGAGCCGCAGGGCGTAGACCGGCGTATCGATGTGCCGGATGAGTAGTGCCACGTCGACCGAGCCCCAGCTTGCGACACGAAACCTGCCGAACGTATGCCGCCAGTTGCTCGCGTGGCGCGAGCCGGCCCCGGCATCTGCGATCGGGTCAAGGCCGGCGCCTGCGCATCGCTGCCAGCGCCATTCACCCGTGGTGCTGGCCCGCCAGCCCGACCCGGGCGGCGCGGCGATCGTGTAAACGGCGGCGCCATCCTCGGCGGAGTAGTAGATCAACCGATCGAGACCCGGCGCGTATTCGATCGCGGCGCATTCGGCGATGCGCGGTCGCGGGCCGCTCGAATGCAACGCGACCGCGGGTGCCGCCGGGTCGGCAGGATTGATCGCAAACAGGTTGTCGCGGGCGTGTACCAGCACCACGAGGACATCGCGGACCGGGTCGACCTGCATGGCGCTGTGATTGGCGAGTCCCGGCAACTTGCCCGGATGCATTGAATCCCAACGACCAAAAGTGCCATCGGCATTTGCCTGGTCCGGGCAAAAACCGATGAATGCGCCGCTGCCACCGCCGTCTCCTGAGTGGCTCCACAGCATGCGCCGGGACGCGTCCCAGGTCGTAAACCCTCCCGAGTCCAGGGTCGGCCGACGCATGCCGCGGGCCGCGACGCCACTGACGGCGATCGAGGTTGAACATGTGCGCAATGGCAACCGCCTTGACGTCGGGACCAAGCTCGCTGTTGCCCTTCGCTAGCAGGAAGTCGTTTCCCACCGCGTCGTACTGCACATAACCATAGGTGTGCGGCGGAAGCGGGGAGCCGTCCGGATACTCTGCGTGCGGATAGAACGCTCCGGCGCCGTAGTCCCCGGGGCCGCCCTGAACGAACCCGTCAGAGACTCGCCGCCACTCTCGTGTCGCAATATCAAAAGCGTGAACGTCGGAGCCAAAGTAGTCGTTGTGGCCTCCGCCAAAAACGACGAGTGAGCCCGAGCCCCCCAACTGCGTGGCGAGCACCGCGCCGTTCCACGCCTCGGTGATTGCCGGGAAACCGTTCCGCCCACTCCAGGCCGCAGACACGTACCGGCCGGTCAGCCGCCGCAGGGCCGCGTAAGGACCCCCGCGATTCAGGTGCGGATCGCAGGCCGGATCGCCGTCACGCAGATAACGTGTACCAGGTCTGGTTGCGCGCAGTCCCAAGTCCGGCTGATCGCCCGACAAGCGGTACCAGCGGCCGACCTGCATGGCGTCGAGCCATGACGGGGCTGACGGTTTCGGCGGCGGCGGGGACCGGTGCGTCATCCCTCCCCTACCTCACGTTCACTACAGCAGATTCAGCAGCACCCCGAGTGAAACGGCATGCAGTCCGTTCGACACTGCCGTGGACGGGAGCAGTTCATATTCAAGCCGCACGCCGACGCGTCCGAAATGCCATTGCATTCCGGCGCCCGCGACGGGGCAGGCACCTGAGGCTAAGTCCCCCCCGGTCCCCGAGGAGAGAATGCAGTGGCCAATTCCTGCCTTGAAGAACGCGTCGAAGTTTTCCTTTCCGGTCAGGAATACGCCCTCGGCGGCAATCGCTCTGGCCTCCGACCGGGTCCCGGCGGAACTGTTGGTGGCGCTGGCGGTGGCAAAGTACTCCGCCTCAACCGCAAACCACTGCAGTGGACGAACTCCGACCAGCGCTTTCCAGGACGCGGCGCTGATATCCGAATAGGCGCCGGGTTCGTCGGGATTCACCTGGCGCCCAAAATCAATGTAGCGGTCGTAGCTAACACCGGCGCCGACATAAAGCGTCTCGGGATCGGCTCTGGCAATGCCCGTCCCGAGGACCAGCAAACCGAGGCACAACAGGAATCTCATGACCTTACTCCTCTTGTCGCTCAGCGTAGCCTTTGGTCCGTGTTGGTATCCCACCTGGCGGAGAGGGTGGGATTCGAACCCACGAGCCGCTTGCGCAGCCTCCGGTTTTCAAGTCGCCCGACACGCATTTACCCGCACTCGACACCCGCACAAATGCCAATACGGCAGAGCCTTAACGCCGGCCCTCAAGACAAGAATCCGCGGCGTTTCTGACAGGATGCAACACCGCTGCAACAGCGCCGGTCGCGGCGCTGCCCTCCTAACCCCTTGGGAAAAGCGCGGTCACAAAGGCAAGCACCTTGTCTTGGATCAATTCTTCAGTGATTGCCGACATCGGTACTTCCTCTCGGTGGTACTGCGGATACTCGATCTGAATGCGTTCCCGGGTTATCGGCAGAAAGCTGATGCTCGGTTGATCCTCTCCTACACCGTAGCCCTGGGCCAGCCGAGAGTCCTCGGTCGAAACGTACAGCGCTATGCCCCCGCGCTGCGGATCGATCTTCACTTTCGCGGCTACCTTCTTCTCAGACAATTCATCAACTATTGCCGCAAGCGTCGGCTCGATTACCCGGGCACGATGCTCGCCCCAAGCCCTTCGCAGTTCATCACCGGCCGCCTCCGCATCAGCGGCTCTTTGTCTCATGTGTTCCTGATTCTCTCTGTGCGCATCGATTATCGAGCTCAGCTTGGACTGGAAATCCTTGCTCATATAGCCCCTCCCGTCCCGGCCCTGGATTGCCCGCGCATCGTCGCGCCGGCAACTCGCGAGATCAAGCTGCGCGGCGCGGCATGATCCGCCGTGCAGAAAGCCCCAGATATGGGTGCGATTCCGCACTACGCTTTCCCAAGCGCCGCCCGCCCTGGCTTGCACCAGGGCGAGAGGCTAACCACCACGAACCGTAAGGAGGTTCATCATGGCTACCCGAAGTGTACAACCCGCCCCAGCCGCATGGCCGGCACCCGTCCGCTACACCATCGACGAGGTGAACGAGCACACCGACCGGCGCATCCGCGCCTATCTGGCGTCCGTGCGCCCGGAGCGCGGCAGTGACCTCGGCGCTAATGACGAGTATGAGCGCGGCCGCGCTGCGATCGAGCGCCTGGCGCTCAGCGCGCACGATACGGGCGATCCTACCCTGCAGCTTTCAGAGACCCAGGGCGCGGACGTGCTGTATTTCGTACGGTGCTCGGAGCCGCTCGAGGAGCGCACCTGGTGGCAGGACCCGAAGAGCGGCCCAAGCCACCTGGTCGGCTGGACGTTCGTTGCTCGAGGCGGTCGAGCGCAGCCTGCGAGCGAAGGTGCGGTCATGAGCGCCGGCGGTACGCCGACGCTCGCCGTGACTACCTACGCGGGCAGCGCTCACTGCTTCAAGGATGACAACGGCCGACCGATCGCGAGCACTCCGGCACCGAGGCCTGTCCGTTCTGTCGCAGCGCGGAGCTCGTTCTCATGGCATCCGGGATGCCCGGCGCACCGGGCACGGTGCATCACGTCCTGTGTCTCGGGTGCGAGTCTGCGAAGGCCCGAACGGCAAGACGCAGCTTGAGGCCGCGCAGCGGTGGAATCGACCGTCGCGGGTGTGGCCGTCATGAGCGCGCGTCTCGCCGTGGACAACACGCGCCCGGAGGAAGCGGGCTTGTTGAGCGACCTCACGCCGGCGCCGGCCGTGCAGAGGAAGCTCGATGCGGCCGCGCGCGCGATCAGGCTGGCGATCGCCAGGGTCGAGGCGGCCCGCGAGGCGACCGAGCCGGGCACCGACGCTGAGCTGCGGTGCGATGAGGCGCTAGAGCCGCTCGGGGAAGCGCGCGACAAGATGGAGTGGAGGGTCGACCACATGGGCGACTGAGCCAGCCCCCGTCGGTACGACAGCGCCGCCCCTTCGGGCGGCGTTCGTTTCAGCCGACTCGGGCGGCGGGTAGCGCCTCCGGCTGCGCCAGGAGCGCCGCCAGCTCGGCAATGACCGCGGCCTCATCGAGCGGCGCCCGAGGTGTCATTGCCAGTGGCTGTCGGCGAACCGGCGCCGGTACGCCCAGAATCAGAACGCTCGGCGGCGCTGCCTCCGCGCACACGGGCTCGGGCTCGCTGAGCCAGCCTTGGATCTGCCCGCGCGCCACGCCGAGCCAGCGCTCGTAGCAGCCCTGTAGTGTGCGGTAACGCGGCTCGAGCTGCTCTGCCCAGGTCCGCTCCTCGATGCGCATGTAAATGGCGTAGAGCGCGCGCGCCGCGACAAAGAGCGCGCGGTTCGCGTCCGCATCGAGCACGAGCGCCGCGAGCTGCTCATGGTAGAACGCCAGGGCGCCGGCGGCGCTTCGCACCTGCGCGGGCCAGCATTCGCGCTCTGCGATGCGGCGCACTTGATACAGGAGGCCATACCACAGCGGCCAGTAGACCGACCTGTCCGCGGCGAAGGAATAGCGCGCTGCGCACCAGGGGAGATCGTCGGGGGCGGCGTAGTAGCTTGGCCGGTCCCGACGGGGCTGGGTGCGCGTACTGCCGCCCTTGGGCGGCGCCACGGGATCAAGGCCATCGAGCGGCCCAGGACCGACCCAGCCCGCAAGATCAATCCCGCGCTCGACCGCCAGTCTGGCCAGCTCCGTGGTGTGCATTCGCCCCCTCTCGTTTCCGAACTTGCCAGGCCAGGGACTTGCGGGTGCGGCCTACCAGTCTCCCGACGCACCCGTCCCGCCCGGCACCAGCGCGGCGCGCCCGTCGAAGTAACCGACGCCGGTCTGCGGGGCGCTCGCGGCTTGACTTTGGTGACGCGTGACCGCTTCGGCGACCTTGCGGCCGTCGATGTTCAGTTGCGTGTGCACGACGGTCGAGCGTGAGTGATCACCGGGCTTGACGTACGCCGAGCGGTCGATGACGCCGCTTCGCTGCGGAAGCGTTTCGGCCGCGTGCGCACGGTCGAGTGCGTCCTGCGCACTTTGGGAACCAAAGACCGCGAGCAAATACGCGATGCCTTCGCCTAACTTATAGGCCGCTTTGCTGCCCTCCATGAGACTCCAGATGACTGAGCCGATGAGATAGCCAGCGCCAAACGCAAGACCGATTCCACCGACCGCCAGCGCGAAGGTGCCCATCGTACCGGCCAGGCTCGTGAGGATAGGCCCGAGACCGAGGAACTTGATGACCATCGCCGTCATCAGCACTTTGCCGATGCCGTAGATCGCAGCCCCAAAGGCTACAAGGCCGATGACGACGCCCTTCAGTAGGGCTGGGTTGGTTTGCATCCACTGCGAGAGACCGTCCAGCGCATCGGCGAACTTCACCATATAGGGGATGAGCCGCGGCAAAATGGTGTAGCCAATGAGTGCGAGGATGTTCTGCCATTGCGAATGCAACGCCTGCTCGGCAAGCTGCGGGTTCCCCTGCAGCAGGCGGTTGTAGGTCTGCAGCGAACTGCCGCCGCTTTCGATGAGTCGGCGGTCGCGCTCGAACTGCGGCGCCTTGACGAGCATCGTATAGAGCGCCCACTGGGCGTTGGACTGATTCGTCATCGCGGAGACCGTCTGGATGAGATTCAGATGGTGCTTCTTCGAATAGGCTTCGATCGCCGGTGCATACTTCTCGGCCCACGCGAGCGGGTTTTCTGCAGCGAGCTGCGCGCCCGCAACGCCGCCTGGCTTGAGCTGCCAGTGCCCGGTCGCATTGCGAACGAGATTGCGCTCCTTTATCAGCCCCATCTCCTCCCACACCGGGAAGGCAGATTTGGGAATGACACCCTGGATGAGCACTTTGGAGAGCGCCCGCAGCGCCGTGCCAGCCGTGGACGTGTTGCCCATCATGCCGCCGCCCGCCTTCACTTCCTGCATGAGTGTCGGCAGATAGTCGTAGGTGAACTGATCGCTCCAGGTGAGGGCGGAGTTCTTCGCGTACTTGAGCGTCATCAGGTAATCGTGCACGTCGAGCGTGCCACCCATCCCCATGAGCGTGCGGCCCATGAGATCCGCGTTACGCTGTAGAGACGCCCCCGACATGAGCCCGCTCGTTCGCAGGTCGACGGCCTTGACGACCTCGAAGGCGATATTGCTCTGCTCTTTACCGGTGAGCGCTTCCAACACCGCTTTAATGCGCTGCACCGTCGGCAGGATCGTATAGGTTTCGCCCATGCGATCGACACCCAGGACCGTGCGCAGCTCGCGGATCGCTTTGAGGTTGTCCGCACCGGTGCTCGTCACAACTTCGCGCGAGGTCTTCCACGCGGCAGCGATGGACTCGGCGATGTCCTTATGCGTCATCCCGGCCGCATTCATGAGCGAAAGCTGGCGCGTGTACTCCTTGCTCGCATCGACGGACTTTTCCAGAAAGCCGAAAATGCCGGCCCCGGCTCTTTCCATCCCGTAGCCGACGGCTGCGAGCTTCAGTGCCTTGAGCTTATCCTGAAGCTTAGCCGCCGCTCCATGCGCCACCAGCAGGTCACTTGCGATCAGGCGGATGCCTTGGCTCGCGAGATTCGCTACAGTGAGCTTGATGGCTACCGAATATGCATACATCGCTTCCTAACTCCTAACTTCTAGACCGAGAGCCCCCGCGCCAGCGTCCCGGCGCGGAGGTTCGGTTAGTTGCGTCAGGCCGGGCAACTTAACGCCGCTCGCGCCGCCGATTCGAGACTCGCGAGCTGTGGCCGATCATCCGTACTCCGCTCCACTGGTACGCCGGGGCAGCGCGCTGCCGCCGGATCGGTGCATGGCTGTACACACCAACGTCTTTTCCGCCGTAATGACTCCGAGCGGCGGGCAGATTCTCAAAACCATCTCGTGCATGAGGCCGCCGCGTTCACGAGGTGCCTATGGACGCGCGCCGCGATGCTCGGCGGCGCTGGTGGCGGTATCCCGCCCGCGGGCGTCAGTGGCCGGCCGACCGCGATCGGGATCGCATACCTCGGGCGCGTATCCGTCAGCACTGCCGCGATCTCGTGCGGAGGCTGCGGAATCGAGCGCGGCGGCGAGCGGCTCGCCATCTTGCGCGCGATCAGGTGCCGGCCGAGCTCATCGCCCACCTCGGCGGCGCCGTTCTCGAACTTCACGGCGAATTGCAGCGGCTCGCGTATGCACTGACCGTCGACGAAGGTCGTCTTGAAGAACGACTCGACGGCCGGCTCCTGCACCCCGGGCGAGAGGATGATCGTGCCCTGGCCGAACATGCTGGCGCTGTACACGATCAAGGCACGTCGACCCGGGGACCCGCCGCCATGTACTCGCGTGCCTCCTGGCTGAGCGGCATGCCGACGGGGATGGGCGGCGGGTACACCGGCCGGCCGTCATTGGGGTACATGTCGGTGATGTCGCGCTTCGCCTCCTGGCCGATCGGCTGCGGCTCGGCACTCACCATGCCCTGAGCGAGAAGCCACGCTCCGAGCGCTTCCGAGACTTCCGCCACGCCGTCCTTGAACTTCACCTCGATCAGGCGGAATTTACGCGTCGTGACGCGGTTCGCGTCGGTCTCCAGTTCGAAAAAATCATCAACGTCCATCTCATCCTTGCCGGGCGACACGAGGAGCGAGCCCCGCCCGTACATGGCGCCCAGATACACTTTCGTCATGGCACTGTCTCCTCGGCGTCCGCGGCAGAGCGCGGGCCGTCGTTACCTGGTGTGGAGGAGGCCCGCGCTGCGCAGCCGCAGCTTCGCCTCGATGGCCTCCACGGTGCTGAGGCTCGCTTTCGCAATCGCGGCCTCGACCTCCTGGAGAGTCCAAGGGAGCTTGCCGGCGGAGCGGGAGGCGGCTTCCAATTGCGTGAGGCCAAGCCGCGTGAGAAGTCGACCCAGCCCGCGATCCTCGCCCGTGCGCGGGGCCTTCACATCACTGACCTCGAGCACGCCGCCCGCGCGGACGGCTCGCAGGCGCACCGTTTCGGGGTCGGGCTCCTTGCTGGCGCTCGCCTCGAGTCGGCGAGCGTGGTCGAGCTGCGCGAGGCGTTGTGAGAGAGATTCCATGATTAGAGCTCCATAGTCTGAAGGTTGATGTGTGGACGCTGCGGGCTGCGGCGTTACCAGGAAATCCGCACCGCGAAGACGCCAGCCGCCACACTGTTGGTGGCAAGTCGCGGCTGGATATTCACGGTGAAGCCGCCCGTCGTCTTGGCGGTCGTGAACGCCGTGTAGTCCGCGGGCAAATCGTAGTCGACGAAGTACTGCGCGCTCGACGGCAACACGCCGTCCTGCACGGCCACCGCGACCGTCACCGTGGCACCCGCAGCGCCCGCGCCGTTGGCGACGCCATACACGGCCCACAGGTTGCCGGTGGTTCTGTTGAGTAGATTGCCTATCGTCATCGTCGTTACTCCTCAGATTAGGTTGTCGGCGCGCGCCTCAGAGCGTGCCGAGAACGTACGGGCTGCGCCGGCCGCGCATCATCGGCTCAAGCGCGTAGCGAAGCGCATCAATGCAGTGGTTGTTGCGGTCGACGAGGTCCGCGAGTACGTCGCCGGTGAGTCGGTCGACCTTGTACTGATAGAGCCGCATCTCCTCGATGGTGTGCACGCATCGCGGGTGAAGCACAATGCGCTCGTAGCTGCGCAGGTGCGCGACCCCATCCTCCACGCACCCTTTCCACTTCGTCGCCGGCTGCACCTTGGCGTATCCGTTGTGCCGCAGATACGAGATGGTCTCGGGCCGCGCTGAGTCCGCTCGGATCACGTGCCGGCGCGCGTTGGGGAGCTCGTCGAGGAGCGCCGGGGTTCTGTCGATGTCGCAGCCGATCTGATACACCTCGTGGCTGATGTAGAGCGTGCGCTCGTAGACCCAACAGAGGACCCCCGCGGTGGGGTCCTGGCTAAATCCGAAGTCGAGTCCGAAGTACGGGCCAGCCCATCCCCATGCGCAGGCCTCAAAGGCTTCCACCACATACTTCTTGCGAAACACCTGCGCCTCGGAGTGCGTGCGGCACTCCCCGAGCCACACGTGCCGATAGCTGTCATCATCGACGCGCGCGAGATAGGCGCGCTCGGCCTCGAGCTCCGCGGGGAACCATGGGTTATCCGCAAAAGTGAGGTGTTCGTGATGTGTGTCGGGGCGCGTGCCGTCGGCGAACTGCTGCACCGGCGCGTCCGGGTCGTCCTGGTTCCACGTGATCCAGATCTCGCTCCCCGGGGCGCGGATGGTCGGCGGCAGGATCTCGAATGAGCGGGCGCTGATGCTCTCGGCCTCCTCGAGCCACACCAGCCCGATCGCCTCGAGGCTTTTCAACTGCTGCACGTTGGTCGAGAGGCCCGCGAAGATGATCTCCGTCCCGGTCGAGCGGCAGGCAATCTCGCGGTCGTTGACGTCGAAGTAGCTCGGCAGCCCCAGCGTGTCGATCTTGTCGGTGAGGAGGTGGTGAACGGACTCCCGAAGCGAGCGCTGGATCTCGCGCGCGCAGAGGATGCGCAGCCGGTGCGTGAAGGCCTTGAGCACGAGCGCCGTCGCCACCGAGTGGCTCTTGGCACTTCCGCGGCCACCGTCGACGGCGCGGTAGCGGCTCGGCCGCGTCGGGTGCAGCAGCTTGAACAACTTCGGCGGGAAGGGTACGGCCTGAACACCTGCCGGCACCGCATAGCCGTATGGCACGGCCGCCAGCACCCGGGGCGCCTGCACGCGCTCACAGCGGGCGGCGAAGGCCTCGGGGGCCTCGTCGAGGCTGGTCCACAGCACCGCCGGCGCCTGACGCGCCTGGGCGCGGCGCGCGATGACCTGCTGCGCGGCGCGCACCGTCTGCGCTACACCTGGCGCGAGGTTCATGCGCTGCGCCTCGCACCGAGGAGATCGAGCACGTCCGCTTCGGTGCGGAGCACGTGATAGGGCACGTGGCGCTCATTGAGCCGAATCCGCAGCCGCACCTGCTCGTCGGTGAACTCGCTCGCCCAGCCTTCCTTGCGCGGGTTCTTCACTTCGCACAGGTGCCAGGCATGGCGATCCCAGAGCCACCCGTCAAACGGCTGCCCGGGAAGCCACAGGCCGCCGAGCGCATCCACGCCGCTGAGGATCGCGGACTCGTTCGCATCGCGGCGAGCGGCGCGCCTCATGCGGCCGCCTCCTGGCGGAGCACGGCCTGCACGGCCTCGGCGGACCAGCCGGTGGCGGCCGCAATGTCGTACGCGCTCATGCCCCTGGCGGCCTGCCGCTCGATAGCCTTGCGCTGCTCGGCCTGGGACAGCACCGTGAAGTGCAGCCGGGCGAGCGCTGCTGTGTCGAGCGCGCCGCCGATGGTGCGCGCGGTCACAGGCTCGCCTCGAGGCACTGGCTGGCGCGGCCAATCGTTTGATTCAACTGGGCAATTTTCCCAGTCCCCAGCGGCACCCAGCCGCCGCCAGCGCTACCGCTACGCGCGAGGAGGTAAACACGACCGCCGCGATGCGGGCATAACATAATTGGACAGGGGTATAGCTTGTATCGTGCGGCGATACACGATACACTGCACCCGTGATCAAGAGCTTCCGGCATGACGGACTCGAACGGTTCTTCCGGACGGGATCTAAGGCCGGGATCAGCCCTAATCACGCGAAGCGGCTGCGGCTGCAGCTTGGCGTGCTTGATGCGGCAAGGAGTGCCGCGGATATGAATCTGCCGGGCTGGGGTTGGCATCCCCTTGTCGACGATCTCGTCGGCCATTGGGCCGTGACGGTGAACAAGAATTGGCGACTGACGTTCACGTTCGAAGGCACGGATGCCGTGCTCGTCGACTATCGCGATTACCACTGAAGGAGGATTGAAATGACCCGCATGCACAACCCGCCGCACCCCGGAGAGGTGCTTGCCGATACGGTGGTGCGCGAGGACGGCGGCCTGACGGTGAGCGACTTTGCGAAGGTGCTCGGCGTCTCGCGCGTGGCCCTGTCGCGCGTGGTGAATGGCCACGCGGGTGTGAGCGCAGAGCTCGCGATCCGCCTGGCTGCAGCGCTCGGCACCTCGCCTGAGTCCTGGCTCTCGATGCAGCTCGCGTACGATCTGGCGCGCGCCGAGAAGAAGCGCCGTCCCCGCATAGAGCGCATCGAGCAGGTCGAGGAAGCCGCAGAGGCCGCCTGACCGCGCTGGCGGGCGAAGAGACCGGCACCCGAATTGGCGGCCCGGAGGTCTCGCTTGGTCACGCGCCCTCACGCGTGCACCTGATTCAGAAACCGGTGCGACCGCGATAGTGAACGCTGTGCGATCAATGACTTGTGATCCACAGGAGCCTCATGTTGCACGCCATGTTGCAGCGGGACCCCAAGAGCAGCCTCGCGCGCGCGCGTACGGGTAGCGATGCGGTGATTCGTTGCTCTTCACACCGCCGCCTCGCCACGCTCCGGCGATCGATCGGCACCAGGCAGAAGCGCCGGCTCGCCACCCTGTAGCCGCGCCAGTTGCTGGCGAATGTCCTCGAGCTGCTCGCGCTGCTCGACCGACGACAAGATCTCGCTGTGGCGCCTCAGGACGCGGCTGCGCACGTCCGCCTCTCCCAGGGTGATGCGTCCCTCGGCCAGCTCGCGATAGACGCGCGCCGACTCCCGTAGCGTGCCGTGGAGCGTTTTCAGGTCGAGGCGCCGTCTGCGCATGCGCCTGACAAAAACTCCGTCCCCTGCCGGCCTTGGTGATTCCTGGGCGGATTCCAAGCCGTTGAGTGACGGTCGTGTCTCGCGATTCAGGTGGGTCACTTCGCGCGGCTAACACGGTGTTAGGACCTTGAGCGTGACCTAACACGGTGCCGCTTTCCACACCAACAGCCGCGCGTGTCCCCTTTGTCCTCTTTGTCTCCTTCTGAGAATCGGCGACGACAGGGGTCGCGCGCGCGCGCGCGTAATACACTCACTATGTCCCCTTAGTCCCCTTATGAGTGTGTGAGGGTGTATAGG
Organism: uncultured Gammaproteobacteria bacterium; assembly: GCA_963713175.1. Lineage (GTDB taxonomy): Bacteria > Pseudomonadota > Gammaproteobacteria > Steroidobacterales > Steroidobacteraceae > 13-2-20CM-66-19. Next base: position 105,063 of record CAVQKW010000008.1, read on the forward strand.
GGACACAGGGGACTCATGGACATATACCCCCCGGTGGACATTCATGAGTCGATCGGGTCGAGCCGCACGCCGCCTCCCTTGCCGCGCTTGACGCTGACGCGCGATTTCTTCCAGGTGGTGCGACCCTTGGCGAGCATGCGGGTGACCGCGCGCTTGACGGTGCCGCGGTGTTTGCCGAGGGCGGAGGCCAGATCGTCGGTCGACACGTACTTGCCCGGCTCGGTTTCGGTCATCATCTCCTCGAGCGCCTCCATGATCTGGGCTTCGGCCTGGGTCTGGCGCACCTCCGCATATGCGCCGTCGCTCACGAAGTAGGGCATGTCCTCGCGCTGGTGCACGGCGAGGAGCAGGTCCTCCTTGAGATCCCGGCCGCGGACCGCGAGCAGGCGAGTCTTGGCCTTGGTGTCGAACGGGTCAGCATCCGGCGGGTCGGCGAGTGCGATGCTTCCGGAGGCGCCGGCGAGCGCGGTGTTGGCGCGGTTGATCAGCTCGTGCGGATCGACCCACTCGGCGCCTTTGCGCTTGCTCGCATGGTTCACCAGCGTGATGACCAACTGCCGGCGCAGCGCCAGCTCATCGAACGTGCGGGTCTGCCGGTAATCGGTTTCGATGACGCGCGACCCATTGTGCTCCTGGCCGCGCTCGCTCTCCCACACCTGCCGGACCGTCGCCTCGGTGTCGATGAGCACCAGGCGGACCTTCGGGTGCCGATCGAGCCATAGCTCGAGGAACTGCGCGAAGGTGAAGGTGGGCGCATAGCGCCGCGCGAGGGTGAAGAGCGTCTGCTGGTTGACGACGTGGGTGTTGGCGGGCGCCCTCGCGACGCCGAGCGCACAGAGGCGCGACTGGATCCGCTGGACGTCGTCCTCGCCGAAGATCCCGAGCGCCTCTGCATCCGTTGCCGCGCAGTCGAACCCGAGAAACGACCCGCCCTCCGCGGCGGCCAGCATCAGTTGCAGCAAGAGCCAGCTCTTGCCGATCTTCGGACGCCCGACCAGGAGCCACGCGCCGGGAAAGAGCAGGTCCTTGAACAGCGGCACCTTCGCCGGCGCCGAAGTGGCGGCCACCTCGCTCAGGGAGTCGAAGCGGATGCCGTGCACCTCATCGATCGCCTGCGCGATTGCGGCGTCCTCGGGCTTCTCCTGGTAGTCGCGCGCGATGCGCCGCACGTCGGCCTCATCCTGAGGCGGGTCGCAGTTCTCGATGTTCCAGGCCATGAGCGCGGCCTCAAACGGCGCGCCCTCCACGCCTTTGTGGCGCAGGCTGCTGGCGAACTTTAGCAACGCCTTGTGGCGTTCGCCCTCGCCGTACTTCGCACGGCCTCCGTTGCCGCTTGTCTTCGTAGGCATCGCCTCAGGTTTCCTCAGCGCCTCCACGAGCCACGCCGGGGGTTCCGTCAGGTCCTCGAGGTCACCGGTGGCCTCCATCCCGTGCGCTGGCCACCAAATGACGTAGCCCCCGGTGCCCCGCGTGTCGACGCCCTTCGCGATCGCACTGGCCGTGTTCCCGAGCTGCACCGCGGGCATGCGGTAGAGCAGGTGCCAGCCGCGGCTCGTTTTGTGGATGCGCGAGCAGGCGAGCCGCTGCGCGTTCTCGCGATACCATTCCGTCCCCGCGGGATCGACGTCGACGACAAACAGCTTGGTTGCGGCGCCGGTCGGCACTCCCACCAGGGCGTCGGGCGTGTTGGCGAACCACGTCTCGATGCATTCGATGTTGGTGCTGGCGTCTTCGAAGCCGTGCGCGGTGAGCGGACTCTTCGCGGTCTTCTTCTCGCCGTTGACCATCTCATCCCGCGGCCGGCACGGGAATACGGGCAGGCCCATTTCCTCCGCCAGTGAGAGAGCGATGCTCCGCGGAGAGGCGGTTGCATCGATCATGTTGGCGTTGCGACCCGCGCTCCCCAGGTGTAAAAAAACTCCGCGGCTTCTCGTGGGCTGACAGGCCCGGCCGCGGAGAATGGGGGTCTGGTTGCGCTCACTGGCGCGCGAGCTCGTCGAGCCGGCGCACCAGCGGTGTCGCGATTCCGAAAATCTGCTTGCGCCTCGCGCCGGCCGCGCGCCAGGAGGCAGCCGAGTTGATCCCCTCGCGCTCGAGGCGCGCGCGGATCTGCGGGGGAAGCTCAGCCCAGGTTTGCGGAATTTGCGGCGCCGACGGCACCGCCGTAGACTTCACCATTGCGAGCACCTCGTGACTGCTCGTGAAGTGGAGTTGACGCCGATCGGGATCGTGACCTGATCGGCGTTGCCACATGTGGGGTCAGGAGAGTCACGCGGCCTGCACGTCCTGTGCACGCCCGCGGCCTTTGTTCGCGGCGCATGCGAAGCCCGGCACCTCAACCGCCCTACCCTCGAGCCAGCGCGTGTAGCGCGCGCCGAGCACCACCAGCTCGCGACCGACTCGCGTCAGCGCGCCGGCGGCGAGCAGCTCATCGCGGTGTGAACGCAAGAGCCAGCGCGCGCGGCTCTCGCTATGGGGATAGACGTTCTGAGGCCAGTGCTCGAGATCCCAGGAATGTGGGGCCGAGTCGGCAGTGGTCTTGCTCTTGGGCATGTGCGCTCCTTTACGGGGGCGCACATATTCAATAGCGCTGAGTGTATTCTGTCGCCAAGTTTAAATTAGGCGATATTTCCTGCGCGCTTTGAGGCGCCGCAACTCGGCGTAGTAGTCCTGCTCACGACCCTTGAAGTTCTTGAGTGCGCTGCCTGCAGGCGCTCGTCGCCGGATGATGGCCGAGGCTTCGATCACCGCGGCGCGCTTGGTTATCTGAGTGCCGAGGCGCTGGTGGAACAGAAGCACGAGGTCCGTCCAGAATCGCAGCATCGGGGCGGCGAGGCGCTTGCCGGGTCGGCCAGGGCGCGCGCGCCGCGGGCGCGGGGCGGCCGCAATGATGTCGAGACCCCTGAGCTTGGTCCAGCGCCCGTGAAGCCACGCATTCTCGGCCTGCAGGTGCTGCACCTCGCGCTGGAGCGTCGCCGCCGACTTCGGCCGACGCGCTCGGGCTTCACGACGCACCCGGGGCGCCTTGTGGCCGCGTAGCTGGGCAATCTGCGCGCGTAGGTAGTGATTGTCGCCCTTGAGCCGCTCGAGGCGCTCAAGCGCGGACGCGCGGGCTACGGTCTCGAGGACGGTGCTCACGTCGACGGTGCGCGCAGCTTCTGATCCAGCTCGATATGGCCCTTAACCGGCGCGCTCTCCACCAGGTGGCTGTATCTCATCGTGACACTCGGGCTGCGATGACCTAACACGCTGCCAATCTGCAGCAGGTTCGCCCCATTCTGCGCGAGGAAGGAGGCGCAACTGTGGCGCATGTCGTGCCAGCGAAAGTCTGCGAGCCCTGCAGCCTTGCGAACGAGCCGCCAGCGATAGTTGAGCCAGAACTTGTCGATAGGCTGCCCCTTCTCATCGACAAACACGTGCTGACCGAGGATTGGCGCGCGCTTCAGTGCCCGCAGTGCCTCGATCGTGGACTGTGGTACGTAGACGCTGCGGCTCTCGTTGTTCTTGGTCAGAAGTACCCGCAGCCGCTGCTTGTCGAGGTCGACGTCGGGCCATTTCAGCCGCTGCAGCTCGCTCTGACGCACCCCGCATCCGAGTGAAACCAACACCGCGGCGTGCATGGCCGGGGAATGCGCTGCCGCCGCCTTGAGGAGCTCGCCGAGCTCCGTATCGTTGAGATAGCGCGCCCGCCCCTTTGGCTCGGTGAGCATGAGGCGTGACGGCCAGAGCTGGTCCTGCGGCACCAGTCCCGCCGCCCTGCCCCAATTCCACGCCGAGCGCATGGCGCTCACGTAGCGATTGACCGTCCCCGCCTTGCGGCCGGCGCGCAACGTGTCGCGCGCCTCGCGCAGCGTCAGCACGTTCAGCTCCATCACCTTGTGCGCGCCATAGTGCCCGGTCCACCAGGCAAGCAGCAGCGACAGGGAACTGAAGTACCGTAAGACCTGGGTCTCGGGGTCCTCGATGAATTCGCGGATGAGTTGCGCCACGGTCATCTTCGGCACGTCGCGCCGCAGGCCCCCGCGATCGCGCTGCTTTTTTAGCTCCCTCTCAAGCTCCCGCGCCCACCCCTGCGCGGCCGCGCGCGTCTCGAAGGTCTTAGACGCCGAGGGATAGGGCTTGATGCGAACGGTGGCCGTGAAGCGCCCCTTGTGCTTTCGGAAGGTCGCCATCGGTGCACCTACTCGCTTGCGCTTTACGCGCGTAAGTGCAAATATTGCGCCGTCCCGAGGATCTGTGCAACACGAGGTGCAACACGGGATTTATGAGCGGTTTGCAGAAACGTCGTAAGTGCTTGAAATCTTGGCGGAGAGGGTGGGATTCGAACCCACGAGCCGCTTGCGCAGCCTCCGGTTTTCAAGACCGGTGCAATCAACCGCTCTGCCACCTCTCCGTTCTAATCAACTCAACGACTTGCGATGATTGTATCAGGCCACAGAGGCCGTTTCGGCGAGGCGCGTAAAGCCGCCGCGCTCAGGTTCTCTTGCGTCTCCTCATGAAGCCGAGACCCGTGAGGCCGAGACCGAGCAGCGAGAGGGTGGCGGGTTCAGGGATGGTCCACGTCCCCGGCTGAAGAAAGTTACTAGCCCCGGCAAGAACGGACCCGCTTGTGCCCAACAAACATCCCGCGGAGACTAACGAACCTGCACCGCATTTATCCTGCTCTGCGCTGTCAACAGGCGTCAGGTCGGGCCCACTCTGGGTAAATATCCAGTCTTGGAAGGACCCGGGGGCCGGCGCTTCCTCATCGAAAACCTGAACAAGCCACGAGGTAATTTGACCTGAACCATCGGTCCAGACCTCAAAAAAGGTGTCCGTGGCGTTATGGTCCGTAATCGTCTGCAGCCCGTCGGACAAACTGAACGCCGTAGGCGTTATAAACATGGCAGACAGCCCATCCCCTAGCGGTCCCGGTAGTGTCATCCACCCGGTGACTGAGTCACTTGTCGTGTACGGTCCCGGCGGAGGGGTGCCGAAGAGCTGGCTGACACTCGTGAAATCCTGCCCCGTGTAATCGTAGGTGACCGGAGTGGACAGCGCGCTGCCGCCGCCCATGAGCGCCACGGCCGTGAATCCCAGAATCTTCGATTTCATTGCGCTCCCTCCGTGCACTCAGGCGAGCTGAGGTCCACCTACGGCGCCCCCCCGCGCCAAATATACCTCCGCACATGCCAACGGGCGCGCCGTCGACTGCGCGTTGCTGCCCAGGCAACGCTCGAGGAATCTGTCGCGCCGGCGCCTCCATATGCACAGCGGACCATGGAAGCTCGGCCAGCCGCCGATCGTGATAATCAGGTGGGCTGCCGTGAGCTCCCGAGGACGTAGATGACCCACGGCGTTATCGACAGCTCGGTCTGCCAGCGATACGGCTCATGCTCGCGTCCGAGCGGCCTGTGACACGCCAGCAGCTCAAGTCCCGATCCGGCAAAGAGGCGCAGATAGTCCTCGTGAAACCAGAGAAAATCGACGACCGGACGTCGATCCGCAACGTCCTTCATCACGATCCGGACTACCTCGCCGCTGCCTGCCGTGCGGTTCTGTGGAAACTCCCTGGTAGTGAAGGAGACCCACTCGTGCAGGTAGATCTCGGGCGTCGAGTCGAGCAGGATGATGCGCCCGTCCCGGTTCAGCAACTCGCGCAGACCCCGCAACAGGCGCGCACGTCTTTGCGCATCCGGAATGTTGTCAAACGCGAATGCAGAGAAAATGAGATCGAAGCGCCCGCGTTCGAGCTTGCTGAAATCTCCATCGGCGATCAGCTCATACGATCCAACCGGGTCGGCCTTCCTGGCCAATTCGATCATGCTGGCTGAAATATCGATGCCGACGGCATCGAACCCCAGCTTTTTCAGGAACGCGGTCGAGCGGCCCGTGCCGCAACCGAAATCCAGACCAACTCGTCCTTTGACGTGCGCGGCGATGATGCCCGGCAGGTCGCGATACGCCAGATAGTAAGTGCCCGGGAACCCCAGCGTCGCGTAGGCCGCGGCCCGCTGCGAATCGTCATAGGTATTGGGAATCGCCATGGTCATTCTATGACGCTAGCCATGCGCCGGCCCCCGGTAGCCTGGCAGGTGCGCGGCCGCGGGGGAGGTGGCGAGCTTCACGGCCGCGGCCACACTGCGGTTGAAGTCGACGCGCGTCGGACCGATGGCGACCCGCGGCCGGAAGAAATCGGCCCACTGGAATTCCGCAAAGGCGGTCGGCGTCTTGTCATACGCTCCCGAGTCGCGGGCATATCCGGCAAGCGAGCGATACGGATCATCGATGAGTCTCTCCAGGTGATCGGGAATGTCCGTAAACGGGCGCGGGGCGCCATGCTGGTCGACCGGGTGCGCCCATCCGGCGTCGCTCATTTTCGGCCAGAACTGTGCAATGAGGACTTTGGAAAAATCAGCCTCGACCAGGAAGAATCCGGTGTCGATGCCCGCCTCGGAGGCAGCGCGGGCCAGGTGATGGTGGTCGGTGATGTAGAGCTTGCCATCGGGGCCCCAGACCGCCGGGATCGGATGCGCGAACAGGAACTCCTTCTGCTCGTGCTTCTTCAGGTGCTCAAGCTTCAGGCGCTTGTCGTGCACCTCGATCAGGCCGACCGTGATCTGGGTGGGCCGCAGACGGTGGATCTCGACCTCGTGGAGCTTGCTCATGGGCCGCGCGAGTGACCGGGGATGCTCCCGGGTAACTCCATCGTAACATCTGGCAGGGACGAAACCGTTGGCCCTCAGGACGGGCCCGTTGGCGAGCGGCTTCACCGCAGGAGGTTGCGCGGTGTCTCATACACAGGCGCATTCAAACCGGACGGGGAGGCCTCATGAAGGTCGCGAGCTGGGCGTTAGTGGGATCCCTTCTCATCAATCTGGCTTTCGCATTGATCATGGCCGCCGCCAGCGCTGCCGGGCCGGGCGGCGCCAGCACTGCGCCATCTTGCACGCGGTTGTGCGGGCACCGGCATGCGTCGATCAAAAACCCGCACCATGCGTCCGCCAGCCGCTACCTGGCGGCGACGCGCATGGGGTGGGCGATCAGTTGAAAACCGGGCGTCACCCCTAACGCGCCCGTCGGTGCGGGATCCGGTCAACACCGGGTCCCGCGCCGTGCTATTTCCGCCATCGGCCAAGCAGCCGCGCCACGCCGTCCACGGCCCGCAGGTACCGCACGGCGGCGCGTGCCGCGACACTGCTGCAGCGGTGAAACGGAATCGGGCGCACGCGCGTGACGGGGAAGGCGAGCTCGGCCTCGGACATTCCCATGGTGCGCTGTGCGAGCAAACGGCCCATGACGGTTGCCATGGCCACACCCCGGCCGTTGTAGCCGAGTCCGGCGATGAGCCCCGGGGCGAGCTCGTGCAGGTGCGGCAGATGATCGCGCGTCATGGCGACGAGCCCTCCCCAGTGGTACTCGAAGGCGACACCCGCGAGTTGCGGGAAGATCTCGTGCACGGCGCGGTAGTGATGGCGTGAGGTGCCAGGAGCCGGCACCGCGCCGAAGACCCCGCGCGATCCGAGCACCAGCCGGCCGCCGGCCTCGAGACGAAAGTAGCGCAGCAGGTGCCAGGTGTCGGACGCCGCCTGGCCGCCCGGCAGGATCGAGGCCCGCATCGAGGGCTGAAGTGGCGCGGTCGCCACCTGGAACGAGGGGACGGTGACGATGCTCCGCCGCAGCACCCCGACGAGGCTCCCGCTGTAGGCGTTGGTCGCGATGATCACCGTCGGACTCGCGAGGCTGCCGCCCGGTGTGTCGATATGCCATTCGCGTGCCGCGCGCCGCAGACGCCGCGCCGGGCTATGGGCGAAGATGCGCCCACCGCTCGCCAGTACCGCACGCGCCAGGCCGCGCGCGTACGACAACGGCTGCAGCGCCCCGCCCCGCCGATCGAGCAGCCCACCGCGATAGCGCTCGGAGCCGAGGAGCCGCGCGCACTCGTGCGCCGTGAGGAGCTCCAGCGCGGCGCCGCGCGCGCGCCACTGCCGCACCCGCTCGGCGAGTTGCGCCAGCGTGCCTTGCGAGGTCGCCGGCTGAATCCAACCGGTGCGCGTGGCGTCACAGGCGATGCGATGGCGGCTGATGAGCTCGAACACGAGGTCCGGTCCCGCGGCCACCGTCGCCACCAGGCGCGCACCGAGATCCGGACCGCACAGCTCCTCGAGCGCGTCGGGGTCGGTCTTCACCCCGGGTATGACCTGACCGCCGTTGAGTCCCGAAGCGCCCGCGCCGACGTCCGCCGCCTCGAGCACCGCGACCGCGCAGCCGCTCGAGGCGAGATGCAGCGCGGCGGACAGACCCGTATAGCCCGCGCCGATGACCACCACCTCGGCACGCTGCGCGCCGTAGAGCGGCGCCAGCACCGGAGCGGCCGCGGCGGTCGCGGACCAGAGCGACTGCGGTGCGGCAGTGGCCATCGCAACCCTTATCGATAATCGATAGTGAAATATCGAAGCGTCGAACGACTCTACGACAGCACCCGACGACGGTCAAACCGGCACGGCAAGCGCGGCGCCGCGCGCCTTCCACCGCTCGCGCCGATGTGCGAGACTGCCGCGCACGGGGGTAGCCCATGGGACGTTCCGCGCGTTGCGCACTGGCGCTGTGCCTCGCTCTCGGCGGCGCACGAGTGTCGTTGCCCGCGTGGGCGGCGCCGGCGCTGCCACCGCCCCTGCCGGCCGAGCATCTCACCATCGAGACCCTGCCCGCGCGCAGCCCGCACTGGGTGTTCGTGGTGGACTACGCCTTCAACAACGAGATCGACGCGCGCGTGCACCTGTTCGACGGTGACAGCTACCGCGAGCTCGGCCAGATCGACGGCGGTTTCAATCCGGGCGTCAATCTGTCGCCCGATTCCGGCACCAGCGTCGTAGTTACGACCTACTTCGCCCGCGGCAGCCACGGCACCCGCACCGACGTCGTGGAGTTCACCGACAACACGACGCTCGCCACCACGCACGAGATCGTGTTGCCGCCGAAGAGCGCTGCAGGCGGTGCCGACCCTGTTCAACGTCGCCTACAGCTCCGACGCGCACTTCCTGTACGTCGCTTACCTGACACCCGCGGCCTCCTTCGGCGTGCTCGATCCCGCCCACGGCACCGTGCTCGGCGAGATCGACACCGCGGGCTGCGTGCTGGTCGATCCCGGGCGGCCCGAACCGCGTATCGTCCCTGTGCGAGAGCGGGCGCCTGCTCACGGTGACGCTCGATGCGCAGGGCCACGAGGCCTCGCGCAGCATGTCCGAGCCGTTCTTCGATCCGGACCAGGACCCGGTGTTCGTGCAGGGGATCCCGACACCGCAACGGATTTGCGTTCCTGTCGTTTCTCGGCGACGTGCACGAGGTCGATCTCTCCGGCCCGCAGCCGGCGTTCGCTCCTGCCTGGTCGCTCGTCGGGCCCGCGCAGCGCGGACAGTGGCGCCCCGGGGGCGAGCAGCCGGTCGCGATCCATCGCGGGCTCGGGCGCCTCTACGTGCCGATGCACGTGGGCGATGAAGCCTCGCACAAGGACGGCGGCACGCAGCTGTGGGTCTTCGATCTGGCCACTCACCGCCGCCTGGCGCGCTGGCCGCTGAAGACGGCGGGCATCGCACCGGTGGACGCCGTACAGGTGTCGCAGGATGAGGCGCCGCTGGTGTTCGTCGCCACCGAGACGGGTCAGCTGGCGGTTCTGGATGCGGCCACCGGTCGCGTCCGCCACATCGAGCAGCACTTCGCCCAGACTCCCTGGCAGCTGCTGACTCCGTAAAGAGCGCGATCCCATGAAGCGTTCACTCGATGAGCTGTTCGAACACTCCTCCCGCTCGCTCGCCCGGCGCACCTCGCGACGCAGTCTCCTCGCCGTGCTCGGCCAGGTACTGACCGGCGCGGCGCTCCTGCCGCTGCTGCCGCTGGATCGCGGCGGGCGTGCTCAGGCGGCGAGCGCACCGGGCAAGGCTCCCGGCCCCGAGAACTGCGAGTACTGGAAGTACTGCGCCATCGATGGGTTTCTGTGCTCGTGCTGCGGCGGCAGCTCCACTTCCTGTCCGCCCGGGACAGCTCCTCGCCCATCACCTGGATCGGCACGTGCCACAACCCGACGGACGGCCGCAGCTACATCGTCTCCTACAACGACTGCTGCGGTAAGACCAGCTGCGGCAACTGCGCCTGCGAGCGCAGTGAAGGCGAGAAGCCCCTCTACCGCCCCTCGCGCAACAACGATCTCAACTGGTGCATGGCGAACGCCGAGTCGAACTATCACTGCACCGTCTCGATCATCCTCGGGGTCGCGGAGAAGAAATGACGCGGCCGGCGCGCGGCGCCGCAGGCGCGTGGCCGGTGCAGCGGGCACGACGCGCGCTCTGAGCGTGGGCTCGCCACGCTGCTGGCGCGCCGCCGCATCGGCGGCGGATCGCCCCCGCCTACCGCCTCGCCTACCCCGCGGGATTCGCGGCCTTCCAGGCCAACTGCGCCGTCTGTCACGGCCCGGCCGGCGCCGGGGTGCCGTGGACTTGCGCCCCCGCTACTTTCCTATCCCGGCGCGCTTCGCGGCGAGTGCGCAAGGCCGGCGGCAGCTCGCCATGACGGTGCTGTTCGGGATGTTCGGCGACATCACGGTCGAGGACAAACACTACGACTCCAGCATGCCGGACTTCGCGCGCCTGGATGACGCCCAGCTTGCCGCGGTGCTCAATTTCGTCGTGTTCGACCTCGACCACGCGCCCGCATCGCTCGCGCCGCTCGCCGCCGCGGAGCTCGCCGCCGAGCGCCCGGCCAAGCTCGATGGCGCGGCGGTGCGCGAGCATCGCAAGAGCGTCGCGCCGGCGGGACCGTAACGCATGTCGCGACTGCGCCCGGGGAGCCGTCGCCGCCCTGGCGGCGGCTCGCCGTCACCGGCCTCGCCGCCGCGAGCCCGGCCGAGGACTACATGCTCTACTGCATGGGTTGCCACGGCGCCGAGGCCCACGGTGTGCCCGGCAAGGTGCCGCCGCTCGCCGGCTCCCTCGCACTCTTCATGCGCTCGCCCGAGGGGCGCAACTACCTGCTGCGTGTTCCAGGCGCCGCCAACTCGGTGCTCAGCGATGCGCAGCTCGCCGCGGTGCTCAACTGGCTGGCCGAGCGCTACCCGGCCGGCGAGGGCGGCCGCCCGGCGCCCTTCACCACGGCCGAGGTGCACGCGTGCGCCACACGCCGCTCGCGGACGTGCAGACGACCCGGCGCGAGGTGGTGCGCGCGCTGGCGGCCAGGGGACCCGCGCCGCAGGCCAAGTACTAAAGCCCGGCGCTATTCCCGGAAGATCAACGTCACGCCGATGGTCCTCGGCCGGAACGTGAAGTCGCGCTCGAGGCGGCTCGCGCCCGGGGCGTGGTCGGCATGGCACGCCCCCAGGCGCGCCCGGGATTGCTGCAGATCTGTAGTTGTAGTCGGTGAGCGAGTGGGTATTCGTCAGGTTGTCGACGAAGCCCTGCAGCGACCACGGGCCGAACTGCATGCCGGTGCGGAAGCTCGACGAAGGTGGTGGACGCCAGCACAAAATTCGCCGGGTCGTACTGCGAGCTGCCCGGGTCCTCGCTCGGGGTCGCCCACTTGGCGCGCCCCTCGTACTCCGCGTCGAAGCGCACGAAGCTGTCATGGGCGGCGACGTTGAAGTGGTACTCCAGGCCCGGGACGCCGTGAAGGGCGCGGCCGGCGCACCACCGCCCGCCTCGCTGCTGGGGCCTACGATGGCATCACCGTCGGTTACCAGCGGGTTCGGGCTGAGCGCGCACGGCGCACCACCGGTCGGCCCCCCGGGCGGACAGGGCGCGGCGAAGCGAAACTGCTCCGTATAGCGTGCCTCGGTGTAGCCGGTGGCGAGCTCCATGGTGAGATTGTCGGTAAAGGAGATGTCCGCCTGCAGGTCCGCGCCCTTCGCCACCGCGTTGCCGGTGTTGGCGATGAAGGAGATCTGGCACACCGGCGGCACGATCAGCTGCTGGATGTTGTTCCACTGGATGTAGTAGATGCTGGTCGCGAGTCGCACCCGGTTGTTGAAGTTGTTCTTGGCGCCGAGCTCGTAGCTGTTGACGGAATCGGAATTGAAGGTCGCCGGGTCCGTCGTGATGCCGAAGTTGTTGAAATCGGTGGGGCAGGCCGCGAACGGAATCGGGTTGTTGGCGCCGCCGGGCCGGAAGCCCTTGGCGTAGGTCGCGTAGTACATGTCGCTCGGGTCCGCCTGGAACTGCAGGCTCGCCTTGGGCGTGAAGGCGTTCTCGGCGTTATTGCCCGTGCCGGCGCGCGTCGGGGCGTAGAGCTGCGGGCCGCCGGTGAGGGTGTCGAAGCTGTACTTCATGTGCGATTCGCGTGCGCCCACGGTCAGCTTGAGCTGCTCGGTGAAGGCGTAGGTGAGCTCGCCGAAGATGGCGAGCTGCTGGTCCTTGGAGTTGGTCTTGAGGAAGTAGGAGTCGAACGGGAACGCCGGATCGTAGGCGTCCGGCCCGGTGCAGACCCCGGCGTTGTTGAGATAGCAGAAGACATCCGTGTAAGGCAGTCCCAGCACCGCCTCGGTGAGCTGGTTCAGCATCGGGTCGTGGATCTGCTCGAGATAGGTCTGGCGGTTCTCGTTGGCGAACAGCCCCGTCGTCCACACGAGCCGCGAGTTCGAGTCGGCGGACTGCAGACGAATCTCCTGCGTGATGTTCTCCTGGCCGTTGTCGATGGTCGAGGGCGCGCGATAGTCGAGCCCCGGCACGTGCAGGCCGTTGGCGTCGAGCAGCGGGAACGGCACCAGCCAGGGGCTGCCGGGAGGACTGTCGAGGAAGATCGGCGCCGCGTTCTGCGTCTGGTAGTAGCCGAGGTTGTAGAGCGTGCCCTCGTAGCCGGTCTGGTTGCTGCGGTGATAGAAGGAGGTGTTCGAGATCAGCTGTACCGCGCCCAGGTCGCCCTCGATCTTCAGCGCCGGCAGGTAGAACTGGTCGGGGGAGTTGCGTGGGTTCGGGTCGGCGTTCACGAAGCGGTCGCTCCCCGGATCGGAGTACAGCGGCCAGTAGGTCGAGATGTCGTGGCGCTGGCGGCTCTGGTAGTAGATGCTGGGCGTCACCCGCCAGTGCTCGTTCGGCGCCCACAGCCCCGCCAGCCGGATGAGCTCCGTTTCCTCGTGGTTGGCGTTGTGCTCCACGGTCTGCAGCGTGTAGGGATCGAGGTCGTCGATCCAGCCGCCGTCCCGGCGGTACCACACCGAGAGGCGGGCGCCGAACACCCCTTGCACCAGCGGCCCGCCGGCGGCGACCCCGGCCTCGTAGCTCGGGTCGCCTCCCTGAGTGCTCGAGAGCTCCGCGCGCGCGTACACACTATCCTTGGTGAGGCTCGGCTGGGTCGTGATGTAGCGCACCGTGCCGCCCTCGGACCCCGAGCCGAAGAGAGTCCCCTGCGGGCCGCGCAGCACCTCGACGCGGTCGACGTCGAAGGACTTCGGCAGTGCCTCGTCCGGACTGAACGCCAGTGCGCGCATCTGTATCGGCGTGTCGTCGATGTAGATGCCCGTGGTTCCGGCGCCGCCGGTGCCGGAGATGCCGCGGATCGAGATGTTGTTGGTGCCGGAGTTGTCGAAGTTGACGCCCGGCGTGAAGCGCGCGACCTCGGAGAAGTCCTTGACGCCGCGATCGTCGAGGCTCTCCTGGGTAAGCGCGGTGATGCTGATCGGAACCTTGGAGAGGCTCTCCTCGCGGCGCGTGGCGGTGACGGTGATCTCCTGCAGCGGCCCGACCGTGGCCGCTTCCGTGGCGGCCTGGTCGGCGGCCTGGTCGGCCCATGCGGCCGTGCAGCAGGCCAGTAACGCCACCGCGGCGCTCGCGCACGCGGGCCGGCGGACAAATCCGTGGTGCTGACGCATCGAGCCTCCCGAACAGATGCAGGTCTTGTAGGTTTTTTCAGGTCCCGCCGCACCGCGAGCTGCGCCGGCCCGGCGACAAGGTAACGCGGCCCCGCAGCCGAAGGCAAACGGGGATGCGCTCAGGCCCTCAGGCGCGCAGACCGCGGCTCACGGGCAAGGTGCGCACCCGCTTGCCGGTGGCGGAGTAGATGGCGTTGCACAGCGCCGCGCTCACGCAGGCCGTGCCGGTCTCGCCCACACCACCCGGATCGTGGCCGCTCGCCACCAGGTGCACCTCAACGCGCGGGGCTGCATCGATCCGCAGCGATTGAAAATCGTTGAAGTTCGTCTGCTGCACGCGCCCGTTGGCGATCGTGATCTCGTTGCTGAGCGCCGCGCTCACACCGAAGGTCACACCGCCCTCGAGCTGCGCGCGCACCGTGTCGGGATTGACCACCTGACCGCAATCCATCGCACACACCACCCGCTCGACGCGCGGCCGGCCGTCCGTGCCGACGCTCACCTCGGCGACCTGCGCGAGATAGCTGCCGAATGCGTACTGCAGCGATACCCCGCGCCCGCTGCCCGCCGGCAGCGCCGTGCCCCAGCCGGCGCGATCGGCTGCCAGCTCGAGCACTGCGCGCAGCCGCTCGTCCTTCAACAGCGCGCGCCGATAGCTCACCGGGTCCTGCTGTGCCGCGAGCGCCAGCTCGTCCACGAAGCTCTCCACCGCGAACACGCTGCGTGTCGGGCCGACACCGCGCCACCAGCCCGTGGGAACGCCGCGCGGATCGCGGCGCACGAACCGCACCTCGATGTTCTCCAGCGGGTAGGCGAGATCTGCGGCGCAGGTGATGGCATCCAGATCCACGCCGTTCTTGACCGTCGCCTCGCCATAATACAAGGCCCACAGGCCCGCCCCGGCGATCGTATGCCGCCACGCGAGCGGCTTGCCGTGCGCATCGAGCGATGCCGACAGGCGGTCCACGTAGTAGGGTCGGTAGCGGTCGTGGCGAATGTCCTCCTCGCGGCTCCACAACACCCGCACCGGCCCTTGCACGTGGCGCGCGACGCGCGCCGCCAGCACCACACCGTCCACCTCGAGCCGGCGGCCGAAGCCCCCGCCAATGAGCTGATTGTGGAGGCGGATCTGCCCGGGCTGCAGCCCGAGCTCGAGGAGCTTGGCGACCGCGCGGTCGGGCGCCTGGGTTCCGGTCCAGATCTCGCACTCGTGCTCGCGCCAGTCGACCGTGCAGTTCATGGGCTCGAGCGTGGCGTGGGCGAGGAAGGGCTGGTGATAGACCGCCTCGACGTGCGTCGTGGCGTGCGCCGCGGCCTCGGCCGGCTTGCCCCGGGTGAGGGCCACCGCGCCGGGTTCGTGGACTGCGCGCTCCAGATCCGCGACGAGCTGCGCCTGCTGCGTGCTCGCGTTGGCACCGTCGTCCCACTGGGGAGCGAGCGCCTTCATGCCTTTCATCGCCGACCAGGTATCGTCCGCCACGACCGCAACGAGGTCAGCGTCATTCACGACCTGGCGCACGCCACGCACCGCGAGCGCTGCGCTCTCGGAGAGCGAGCCCACGCTGCCGCCCTGCACGGGAGAGATCGCAATGAGCCCCACCCTGGCGTGCGGCGGGCGCACGTCGATGCCGAACTGCGCGCTGCCGTCCACCTTGCCCGGCGTATCGAGCCGGGCAATCGGTCGGCCGATCAACCTGAAATCCTTGGCCGGCTTCAAGGCGGGAGGTTTCGGCACCGGCAGCGCCGCGGCCGCGCTCGCCAGTACTCCGTAGTTGAGGCGTCGGCCCGTGGCGCCGTGGATCACCTCGCCGCTCTGCGCGCGGCAGCTGTCGATGGGCACCCGCCAGCGCCGCGCGGCCGCCTGGATCAGCATCAGCCGGGCGGTCGCCCCCGCCTGCCGCAGCGGCGTGAAGCACTGGATGATCGAGAGCGACGTGCCGGTCGACTGGTCCCACTTCAGGCCCTCGTCGGCGGAAGGGTCGGGCACGAAACCGTAGACGTCGGGTTGTGGTGGGGCAGCTTCGAGCGTGACCGCGGCGAGATCGATCTCCAGCTCTTCGGCGATCAGCATGGGAAGCGAGGTGTAGGTACCCTGCCCCATCTCCACCTTCGGCATGATGAGCGTCGCCCGGCCGTCGCGCCCGATGCGCACGAAGGCATTGAGGGTGCCGGGGCCGCCCGCCGGCGCGAGCCCGCGCGGGTGCAGCCGCTCGAGCGCGACGCCGATGACCAGCGCCCCGCCCACCGCGGCAGACAGCTGCACGAAGCGCCGGCGGGTGAGCGCGGCCGGGTCCCTCATGATCGCCGGTCGGCCGGTTCGACCACTATATATATGAATACCTTCAGCTTCGTCGTCGGCATTGCCTCCCCCTCGCCGCGCGCTGCGCACGCGGCGCGCAAAGTCAGCGTGCCAGCCGCGTAACGCCGCGGCCCGCAGCCGCGCGCGCGGTCTGCAGCAGCACCGGTGCCAGCTTCGATCGTAACTCGGCCAGCGTCCAGCGGCTGGTCGGCGCGGAAACGTTCACCGCCGCCACCGGGGTGCCGTCCTCCCCCAGCACCGCCGCGGCGATCGTGAGATCCCCCCGGTAGCACTCCTGGTCGGACCAGGCATAGCCCGCCTCGCGCGCCGCCTGGATGCGTCGGATGACTTCGCGTGGTTCGGTGAGCGTGAAGGGCGTGAGCGCGCGCAGGGTGCAGCGGCGCACGATACGCCGCGCCTGCTCGGCGGGCAGCGCCGCGAGGTAGGCGCGCCCCGAGGCCGTGCAGTACATCGGCAGCCGCTGCCCGACCGGCATGTGGATGACGAAGCGCTTGCGGCTCGGAAAGCGCGCGATGAACACCATCTCGATGCCGTCGGGCTCCGACAGGCTCACCGACTCCCCGCTCGCCTGATTGAGGTCGATGAGATGGGTGGTCGCCTGCTCCACCAGCGCGTGGCCGCAGAGGTAGGCATGCGCCAGCGACAGCGCACGCGGGGCGAGCACCCAGCGCCGGTTGCGGGCGTCGCGATTGAGATAGCCGAGCCGGGCAAGGGTGTGGGTGCAACGCTGCGCGGAGCTTACGGTCATCGCGGCGCCGGCGGCGAGCTCGGCGAGGCTCAGGGCGCGCCGCTCACCGCCGAAGCTCTCGAGCAGCGCCAGCGCCTTCGCGACCGAGCTGTTGAACAGCGGATCGCGCGCCGGCGGCTTGCGCGGCGTACGCTTCATGATCTCAGTATGGGCTATCGATAATCGATAGTCTATGCAGTGAGCCGCGTCAGCCCGCCGAGCCACGGCTGCAGTGCACGCGGCACGGCGACCGCGCCATCCTCGTGCTGGTAATTCTCCAGCACCGCGACCAGCGCGCGTCCGACCGCGACCCCCGAGCCGTTCAGCGTGTGCACGGGCTCGGGCTTGCCTGTCTCCGGGTTGCGCCAGCGCGCCTGCATGCGCCGCGCCTGGAACGCCTCGAAATTGCTGCAGGAGGAGATCTCGCGGTACCGCTCCTGCGACGGCAGCCACACCTCCAGATCGTAGGTCTTGGCGGTGCCGAAGCCGATGTCGCCGGCGCACAGCGCCACGGTGCGATAGGGAATCTCCAGCCGCTGCAGCACCGTCTCGGCGTGTCCGGTGAGCTCCTCGAGCGCCGCATAGGAGTCCTCCGGCCGCACGATCTGCACCAGCTCGACCTTCTCGAACTGGTGATTGCGGATCATGCCGCGCGTGTCCTTGCCGGCGGACCCCGCCTCCGAGCGAAAGCACGGCGTGTGCGCGACGAACTTCAGCGGCAGCGCCTCCGCCGCGAGGATCTGCTCGCGCACCAGATTCGTGAGCGGCACTTCGGCGGTCGGAATGAGGTAGAAGGAGCTGCCGG
Organism: uncultured Gammaproteobacteria bacterium; assembly: GCA_963713175.1. Taxonomy (GTDB): domain Bacteria; phylum Pseudomonadota; class Gammaproteobacteria; order Steroidobacterales; family Steroidobacteraceae; genus 13-2-20CM-66-19. Next base: position 122,746 of record CAVQKW010000008.1, read on the forward strand.
TGCTCTGCCCGCCTGCACTCACGGCGAACAGGTCCTGCTCGAACTTCGGCAGCTGCCCGGTGCCGATCAGCGCCTCCGGCCGCACCAGGTACGGCACATAGATCTCGGTGTAGCCGTGCTCGCGCGTGTGCAGGTCGAGCATGAACTGCGCGAGCGCGCGATGCAGCCGCGCGACCGGCGCCGCGCAGCACCACGAAGCGCGCGCCGGAGATGCGCGCCGCGGCCTCGAAGTCGAGCCCGCCGAGATGCTCGCCGATCGCGACGTGATCGCGCGGCTTGAACGCCGAAGCGCCGCGGCTCGCCCCAGCGGCGCACTTCGACGTTGGCGCTCTCGTCGCGCCCGTCGGGCACCGACTCGTGCAGCAGGTTGGGCAGTCCCAGCTGCCAGCTGCTCGAGCTCGGCCTGCACCGCCGTCGAGCGCCCGCTCGGCCCCGGCGAGCTCGCGCGTGAGCGCCTCGCCGCGCGCGAGCAGCGGCGCGACATCCTCGCCCTTGCCCTTGGCCATGCCCACGGCCTTGGCGTTGGCGTTGCGCTCGGCGCGCAGCCGGTCGGCCTCGATCTGCCAGGGCTTGCGCTTCTCTTCGAGCGCCTTGCAGCGCCTCCACGTCCAGCGCGAAGCCGCGGCGCGCCAGGTTGCGCGCCACGGCGTCCGGATCGGCACGCAGCAGCTTCGGATCGATCACTCGCTCGAACCTTTCGACTTCGGGCTCCGCAGCCCGCAGGCGCGCCAGCGCCTCGCGCGATCTTCGATCTCCAGCCCGCGCGGCACCGGGTCGGTAGTATCGCCGATCCGGCAGCTCATCCGGCAGATAGCGCTCGCCGGCCGCGAAGGCGTCCGGCTCGTCGTGCGCGTAGCGGTAGCGCTGCCCGTAGCCGAGCTCCTTCATCAGCCGCGTCGGCGCGTTGCGCAGCTGCAGCGGCACCTCCAGCGTGCCGAACTGCTCGACGTCCGCCATCGCCTCGCCCATCGCCACGTACACCGCGTTGCTCTTCGGCGCGCAGGCGAGATACACCACCGCCTTGGCGAGCGCCAGCTCGCCCTCCGGGCTGCCGAGCCGCTCGTAGGCCTCCCAGGCATCGAGCGTCATGGCGAGCGCGCGCGGGTCGGCGAGTGCCGATGTCCTCGCTCGCCATGCGCACCACCCGCCGCGCGATGTAGCGCGGATCGCAGCCGCCGTCGAGCATGCGGCACAGCCAGTAGAGCGCCGCGTCCGGATCGGTGCCGCGCACCGCCTTGTGCAGCGCGGAGATCTGGTCGTAGAACTGATCGCCGCCCTTGTCGAAGCGCCGGTGTCCGCCGCTCGCGACCTCGCGCGCCAGCTGCCAGCGTGAGTGCCTGCGGCGCATCGCCCGCCTGCGCCATAGCCGACCGCGAGCTCGAGCATGTTCAGCGCGCGCCGCGCATCGCCGTCGGCCGCGTGCGCGATCGCATCCAGCGCCTCAGGCTGCGCTGCGATGTGCTCCTTGCCGAGCCCGCGCTCCGCGTCCGCCAGCGCGCGCTGCAGCAGCTGCGGTGAGATCCGCCGACCGTCAGCGCCTTCAGCACGTAGACCCGGGCGCGCGACAGCAGCGCGCTCACGACCTCGAAGGACGGGTTCTCGGTGGTCGCGCCGACGAAGATGAGCGTGCCGTCCTCGACGTACGGCAGGAAAGTGTCCTGCTGCGCCTTGTTGAAGCGATGCACCTCGTCGAGGAACAGCAGCGTCGCGCGGCCGCCCGCGGCGCGCGCTGCGCGTGCGCTGCTCCACCGCCGCGCGGATGTCCTTCACGCCGGCCATCACCGCCGAGAGCGCGATGAACTGCGCATCGCGCGGCTGCGCGATGAGCCGCGCGAGCGTGGTCTTGCCGGTGCCCGGCGGGCCCCAGAGGATCATCGAGTGCAGCTGCCCCGCTCGATGATGCTGGCTGCAGCGGCTTGCCGGGCGCGAGCAGGTGCTGCTGGCCGACGAACTCCTCGAGCGTGCGCGGCCGCATGCGATCCGCGAGCGGTCGGCAGGGACTGCGCGCTCGACCGGCGCGGTGCTCATTTGCGCGGCGTTCCGATGACATCCGCGCCCTGCGGCGGCGTGAAGCTCACCTCCGCGGCGCGTCACCGGGCCGTTGCGCTCGATCTTGTCGAAGATGACGGTCGCGGTCTGGCCGAGCTTGTCCTCGAGGATCATGCGCTTCAGCGTCGCCGCGCGTCGAAACCGAACAGCGCACGGCGGAAATCCGCCTCCGTGCCCTGCGGCTCGACCAGCACCCAGTCGAGCCCTCGCGCTCGCCGGCCGGCGCTGATGGTGAAGTTCTTGCGCACGTCCACCGCGCCCGACAGCAGCATCGCCGGGGTCGCCGAGAGCGCCGCATCCACCGGCTTCACGGTCACCTGCTCGAGGTCGCGGTCGAAGAACCAGAGGTTGCGGCCGTCGCACACCATGAGCTGGCCCGGCCGCTCGGCAGCACGACTCCGCCCGCGCCGGAGCGCTGCAGTCTGCGGATGAATCTCCCAGCGGAACTTGCCCGGCGCTGCACGATGAGCGTGCCCGTGGCGCGATCGATCTCACCGCCCGTGCGGATCGGCGAGCGTCTGCAGGAAAGTCGCGCGCAGGGTCTTCAGGTTGTCCAGATACGCATCGAGCGGCGTCGTGCTGCTGTGCCGCCGCGCCGGCGCCGGCGTTGCCGCCGCCGGCTGCTGCGCACGCACGGCGACCGGCGCCACGAAGACGAGCGCCAGGCGAGCCCGACAAACCGCAATTCACGGCGTCCGCCGAGATCGACGTCTTGCGCGCGTGGCTGTCAGGTCATTCGGGCGTGCCACGGCCTCAGTCCTCCGGCGGCGCCGGCGCCAGCACTTCGCGCGCGCCGTTGGACTGCAGCGGCCCGACGAGGCCCGCCTGCTCCATCGCCTCGAGCAGCCGCGCCGCGCGGTTGTAGCCGATCTTCAGGCGCCGCTGCACGTAGGAGATCGAGGGCTTGCGCTCGTCGGTGACGATGCTCACCGCCTCGTCGTAGAGCGGGTCCTGCTCCGGCATCCTGCTCGCCCTCGCCGCCGCCCTCACCCTCCTCGCCCGAGAGTCCCGGGATCGGTGTCGCGCGGCCCGGACAGCACCTCCTCGATGTAGTTCGGCGGGCGCGGGCGTCTTCAGCGCCTCCACGACGCGATGCACTTCCTGGTCCGACACGAAGGCGCCGTGCACGCGCGTCGGCATCGAGGTGCCCGGCGGCAGGTACAGCATGTCGCCGTGGCCGAGCAGCGTCTCGGCGCCCATCTGGTCGAGGATGGTGCGCGAATCGACCTTGCGCCGACACCTGGAAGGCGATGCGGCACGGGATGTTGGCCTTGATGAGGCCGGTGATGACGTCCACCGACGGCCGCTGCGTCGCGAGGATCAGGTGGATGCCCGAGGCGCGCGCCTTCTGCGCCAGGCGCGCGATCAGCTCCTCGACCTTCTTGCCGACGATCATCATCAGGTCGGCGAGCTCGTCGATGATCACGACGATGTACGGCAGCGGCTCGAGGTCCGGGATCTGCGACTGATCGATGCGTCGGGTCGTTGGCCGCGCGTCTGCATCATCACCGGATCGAGGATCGGCTTGCCGGCGTCGATGGCCTCCTTCACCCTCCGGTTGAAGCCGGCGATGTTGCGCACGCCGAGCGCCGCCATCAGCTGGTAGCGGCGCTCCATCTCCGCCACGCACCAGCGCAGCGCATTGGCGGCCTGCTTCATGTCGGTGACGACCGGCGCCAGCAGGTGCGGGATGCCCTCGTACACCGAGAGCTCGAGCATCTTCGGGTCGATCATGATCAGCCGCACGTGCTCGGCGGTGGACTTGTACAGCAGCGACAGCACCATCGCGTTGATGCGCCACCGACTTGCCCGAGCCGGTGGTGCCGGCGATCAGCAGGTGCGGCATCCGCGCGAGGTCGGCCACCATCGGCTGGCCGCCGATGTCCTTGCCGAGCGCCAGCGCCAGCGGCGAGTGCAGCTCGTCGTAGGCCTTGGAGCGGATGATCTCGCCCGAGCGTGACGATCTCGCGCTTCTCGTTGGGGATCTCCAGTCCCATGACGCGTCTTGCCGGGGATGACCTCGACGACGCGCACGCTGACAGCACCGACAGCGCGCGCGCCAGGTCCTTGGCGAGGCTGGTGATCTGGCTCGCCTTCACGCCCGGCGCCGGCCGCAGCTCGAAGCGCGTGACCACCGGACCCGGCTGCACCGCGACCACCTCGGCCTCGACGCCGAAGTCCTTGAGCTTGATCTCGACCAGGCGCGACATGCGCCTCGAGCGCCTCGGCCGAATACAGCGGCTCGTGCGGCGGCGGATCGTCCAGCAGCTTCAGCGGCGGCAGCTCGCGCGGCCTTGGGCGGCTCGAACAGCGGCACCTGGCGCTCGCTTCTCGACGCGCTCGCTCTTCTCGACGAGCGGCGGCGGCGGCTCGATGCGCGGCGGCGCGCGCGCTGGCGGACTTCTTCTGCTCGGTCTCGCACCGCCTCCTTGCGCGCCTGGCGCCGCTCGCGCCCCTCGGCGGCGTCCCGCGCGCGAGGCGCAGACGCGTCGCGCAGCCAGCCGACGCCGCCCCAGCTCAGCGCGCCCGAGCCGGTCCATGACCGTGAGCCAGGACACGCCGAAGGCGAGCGACACGCCCGCCATCCAGGCGCGCGAGCAGCAGCAGCGTGGCGCCCAGGAAATCGAGGCCCGCCTGCAGGCCCGCGCCCACCGCGCCGCCGACGACGCCGCCGGCGGTCTGCGCGCAGCGCGCCCGGGCTGCCAGTGCAGGCGTCGCGAGCCCGCAGCTGGCCACCAGCAGCAGCACGAAGCCGGCCACGCCGCACCGCGGTGTTGATGCGCGACGGCGCTCTGCGCGCGCACGCGGCGCTGCAGCACCCAGGCTGCGACGCGCCGAGCATCACCGGAAACAGGAACGCCGGCCGGCCGAACAGGAAGAACAGCACGTCCGCGAGCCAGGCGCCGAGCGGGGCCGATGCGGTTGTGGACCACGGCCGAGCTCGCCGTTGATCGAGAACCCCGGGTCATCGCGGGCTGTAGGTGGCGAGCGCCACGAGCAGCACCAGCGCCACCACCGCGAGCGCCGATGACCGCGCTCTCGCGCAGGCGCGCGGACGACGGCGCGTCGTGACGCCGGCGCGCCGTTGCGTGCCGGTGCGGAGGTCTCAGCCAATTCGCTTAAGCCTCCGTCTTAAGATAGATCGGCCCGCATTATAGGGCTTGCGTACCATGCACCGATGCGCACAGATGCACCACACGACCGACTACCCGGCACAGCCGCCTCATCATCCTGGGCTCCGGGCCCGCCGGCTACAGCGCCGCGGTCTACGCCGCGCGCGCCAACCGCACGCCCGCTGCTGATCACCGGCGTCGAGCAGGGCGGGCAGCTGATGACCACCACCGAAGTCGACAACTGGCCGGGCGACGTCGAGGGCCTGCAGGGCCCGGCGCTGATGGAGCGCATGCGGCGGCACGCCGAGCGCTTCGCCACCGAGATCGTCAACGACCACATGCACTCGGTCGATCTGTCGGCGCGCCCGTTCGCCTGGAGGGCGACACGGCCAGCTACACCTGCGATGCGCTGATCATCGCCACCGGCGCCACGGCCCGGTACCTGGGCCTGCCCTCCGAGGAGCAATTCCGCGGCACGCGGCGTCTCGGCCTGCGCCACCTGCGACGGCTTCTTCTTCCGCGGCCAGCGCGTCGCGGTGGTCGGCGGCGGCAACACCGCCGTCGAGGAGGCGCTGTACCTGTCGCACATCGCCGCAGCACGTGACGCTGGTGCACCGGCGCGACAAGCTGCGCGCCGAGAAGATCCTGCAGGACCGGCTGTTCCAGCGAGGTGCGAAGCCGGCAAGGTCACGCTCCTCTGGAATCACGCCGTCGAGGAGGTGCTCGGCGACGACAGGGCGTGACCGGCGTGCGCGCTCGCATCCGCTCAGCGGCGGCACCGGCGCGCACGCTCGATGTGACCGGCGTGTTCATCGCCATCGGCCACACGCCCAACACCGCGCTCTTCGAGGGCCAGCTCGACATGCGCGACGGCTACATCAGGTCAAGAGCGGGATCGACGGCAATGCCACCGCGACCAGCGTGCCCGGCGTGTTCGCCGCCGGCGATGTGGCCGATCACGTCTACCGGCAGGCCATCACCTCGGCCGGCTCCGGCTGCATGGCGGCGCTCGATGCCGACCGCTACCTGGAGTCGCTCGACGCTCGCGCGCACGCCTGAAGCGTGCATGCGCGCGTCGAGTTCTGCACCAGCATCGATGCGGCTCGATCGCGCGGCAGTGGAATGCGCTCGCGGCCGGCGGCGATCCCGTTCCTGCGCCACGAGTTCCTCGCGGCGCTGGAGCACACCGGCTGCGTCGGCGCCGGCACCGGCTGGGAGCCGCGCTACCTCGCGCTGCGCGACGCGCGCGGGCTCGCCGGCGCCGCGCCGGTCTACCTCAAGACGCATTCCTCGGCGAGTTCGTGTTCGATTTCGCCTGGGCGCAGGCCTACGAGCGGCGTCGGCCGCCGCTACTACCCCAAGCTCACGCTCGCGCGTGCCGTTCACGCCCGCCACCGGCCCGCGCCTGCTGGTGCGCCCCGGCGCCGATCGCGGCGCGGTGGCCGCGCGACTGCTCGCCGAGCTCGAGGCCTACGGCGCAGGCCACGGACTGTCCTCGGCTGCACGCCCTGTTCCTCGACGAGCCGGGGCGCGCGGCGTGCGCGCAGCGCGGCTGGCTGCTGCGCCGCGACTGCCAGTTCCACTGGCCCAACCACGGCTACGCGACTTCGAGGACTACCTCGCAGCCTTCACCGCCGAGAAGCGCAAGAAGGCCGGCGCGAGCGGCGGCGCGTGCGAGGAAGCCGGCATCCGCTTCGAGACGCGCTTCGGCGGCGAGCTCGACGAGGCGCTGCCTCGATGCGCATCTACGCCCTGCACCGCGACACTTTCCTGCGCGCACGGCCACGAGCCCTACCTGACACGCGGCGTTCTTCAGCGAGATCGCGCGCACGCTGCCGCGAGGCGCTCATGGTCAAGCTCGCCGTGCACGCGCGGCACGCCGGTGCGCCGCCGCGATCTTCTTCTGGCGCGAGCAGACGCTCTACGGCCGCTACTGGGGCGCCGCCGCCGACTACCACAGCCTGCATTTCGAGACCTGCTACCACCAGGGCATCGAGTACTGCATCGAGCGCGGCATCGCGCGCTTCGAGCCCGGCACGCAGGGCGAGCACAAGGTGAGCGCGCGGCTTCGAGCCGGCGATCACCTGGTCGGCGCACTACATCGCCGATCCGCGCTTCCGCGCCGCCATCGCGCGACTACCTGGAGCGCGAGGCGCGCGGCGGTCGACGACCTACGCCGACGAGGTCCAGGAGCACGTGCCCTACCGGGGCGGCGCACGGCGCGCGAATCGGCATGAAGACCATCACCTGGCTGTCGCCGACGACGATCCGCCGGAACGCTTCCCGCCGCCCGAGCAGGCGCTGGATGAGCCGGCCGGGCCTGCTGGCCGCCGGCGGCGACCTGTCGCCCGCGCGGCTGCTCGCGGCCTACCGGCGCGGCATCTTTCCCTGGTACTCGCCCGGGCCAGCCGGTGCTGTGGTGGTCGCCGGATCCGCGCGCGGTGCTGTTCCCGGGCGAGTTCCGACTGCTCGCGCAGCCTCGCCAAGACGCTGCGCAATCGCGGCTTCGAGCGCCCGCATCGACCGCGACTTCGCAGGCCGTCATCGACGGCTGCGCGGCGCCGCGCGCCGCGCAGCCCGGGCACCTGGATCACGCCGGAGATGCGCGCCGCCTACCTGCGAGCTGCACCAGCTGGGCATGCGCCCACAGCTTCGAGACCTGGCTGGACGGCACGCTGGTCGGCGGCCTCTACGGCGTGCGCCTCGGGCGCGTGTTCTTCGGCGAGTCGATGTTCAGCCTGGAGCGCGACGCCTCCAAGGTCGCCCTGGCGCGGCTGGTCGCGCGTACTGCCGTCGCAGCGGCGTGGCGCTGATCGACTGCCAGATGCCCTCGCGCGCACCTGCAGAGCCTGGGCAGCCGGCTGATTTCCGCGGGCGCAGTTCCAGGCGCTGCTGCGCGAGCAGCCCGACTGCCGGCGCCAGCGCTCGCGTGAGATTGCAATTGCCAGAGCCGGCGTTTGTGCACAATTCGCCGCCCGTAAGTACCGCAGGCACTATGGCAAAAGAAGATGCGATACAGATGGAAGGCGAGGTCGTCGAGACCCTGCCCAACACGACCTTCCGCGTGAAGCTCAAGAACGGCCACGTCGTGACCGCGCACATCTCGGGCAAGATGCGCAAGAACTACATCCGCATCCTGACCGGCGACGCGGTCACCGTGGAAATGACGCCCTACGACCTGACCAAGGGCCGCATCATCTACCGCGGCCGCTGAGCGCCGCGCGCCGCGCCGCTCTAGGCCGGCACCACCGTGCTCGCGTGCCGGCTGGCACGTCGCAGCGCGAGCTGCTCGAGCCGTCCTCGGCCACCGATGACCCGCACGTGGCCGCCGCCCGCCAGCCGGCCGAACAGCAGCTCCTCGGCCAGCGGCCGCTTGATGTGCTCCTGGATCACGCGCGCCATCGGCCGCGCGCCCATCTTCGGGTCGTAGCCCTTGCTCGGCGATCCAGCGCCGCGCGGCCTCGTCGAGCTGATCAGGTCACGCCCTTCTGCTCCAGCTGCGCCTCGATCTCGACGACGAACTTGTCCACCACGCGCTCGATGGTCGGCGGGTCGAGCGGCGCGAACTGGATGATGGCGTCGAGGCGGTTGCGGAACTCCGGGCGAGAACAGCCGCCGGATCGCCTCCATGCCATCGCTGGCGTGGTCCGCGTGCGTGAAGCCGATCGACGGCGCGGCTCATCTCCTGCGCGCCGGCGTTGGTGGTCATGACGATGATGACGTGGCGGAAGTCCGCCTTGCGGCCGTTGTTGTCGGTGAGCGTGCCGTGATCCATGACCTGCAGCAGCAGGTTGAAGACGTCCGGGTGCGCCTTCTCGATCTCGTCCAGCAGCAGCACGCAGTGCGGATGCTTGGCGATCGCCTCGGTGAGCAGGCCGCCCTGGTCGAAGCCGACGTAGCCCGGCGGCGCGCCGATCAGGCGCGAGACCGTGTGCCGCTCCATGTACTCGGACATGTCGAAGCGGAGGAACTCGATGCCCATGGCGATGCGCGAGCTGCCGCGTGACTTCGGTCTTGCCGACGCCGGTGGGGCCGGCGAACAGGAAGCAGCCGACCGGGCTTGCGCTGGTCGCCGAGGCCCGAGCGCGCCATCTTGATGGCGGCCGCCAGCGCCTCGATGGCCTGGTCCTGGCCGAAGATCACGAGCTTCAGGTCGCGCTCGAGGTTCTGCAGCACTTCGCGGTCCGAGGCCGAGACGCTCTTGGCCGGGATGCGCGCGATGCGCGCGACCACGTCCTCGATGTGCGCGCACTTCGACCGTGCGGCTCGCGCTCGGCGACGGGCTTCAGGCGCAGCCGCGCGCCGGCCTCGTCGATCACGTCGATGGCCTTGTCCGGCAGGTGCCGGTCGTTGATGTGGCGCGCGGCCAGTTCCGCGGCGGCGCGCCAGCGCCTCGTCCGCGTACTTGACGCCGTGATGCTCCTCGAAGCGCGGCTTCAGGCCCTTCAGGATCTCGATGGTCTCGGCCACCGACGGCTCCGACCACGTCGATCTTCTGGAAGCGGCGCGCCAGCGCGTGGTCCTTCTCGAAGATGCCGCGGTATTCCTGGTAGGTGGTCGAGCCGATGCAGCGCAGCTCGCCGTTGGTGAGCACCGGCTTGATGAGGTTGGAGGCATCCATGACGCCGCCCGAGGCGGCGCCGGCGCCGATCACGGTGTGGATCTCGTCGATGAACAGGATCGCGCCCGGGCTGCTTCTTCAGCTCGGCGATCACGCCCTTGAGGCGCTTCTCGAAATCGCCGCGATACTTGGTGCCGGCGATCAGCGCGCCCATGTCGAGCGCGTAGATGGTGCAGTCCGCGAGCACCTCGGGCACCTTGCCCTCGACGATCAGGCGCGCCAGGCCTTCGGCGATCGCGGTCTTGCCGACGCCGGCTTCGCCGACGTACAGCGGGTTGTTCTTGCGGCGCCGGCACAGGATCTCGATGGTGCGCTCGACCTCGAGCTTGCGGCCGATCAGCGGATCGATGCGCCCTTCCTGCGGCCAGGTGGTTGAGGTTGGTCGGTGTACTTCTCGAGCGCGCTGCCGCCGCCTCGCCGTCGCGCTCGCCCGTCGCCGGCTGCGTCGTCCTCCTTGTCGGTCTTCTCCTCGGCGATCTTCGACAGGCCGTGGGAGATGTAGTTGACGACGTCGAGGCGCGTGACGTCCTGGCGGTTCAGCAGGTACACCGCGTGGCTCTGCTTCTCGCTGAAGATCGCCACCAGCACGTTGGCGACGCCGACTTCCTTCTTGCCGCTCGACTGCACGTGGAACACCGCGCGCTGCAGCACCCGCTGGAAGCCCAGCGTCGGCTGCACTTCGCGCTCCTCGCCGTCCTCGAGCCGCGGCGTGGACTGCGTCGATGTGCTCCTTCAGCTCCTGCTTGAGCTTCGCCAGGTCGGCGCCGCAGGCCTTGCAGGATCTCGCGCACCTTCGGCGTGTCGAGGATCGCCAGCAGCAGGTGCTCGACCGTCAGGTACTCGTGGCGCGCCTCGCGCGCCTGCTGGAAGGCATCGTTCAGGCAGTATTCCAGTTCGTTACGACAGCACGTTGCAGTGATTCCTCAGGCCTCTTCCAGCGTGCACATCAGCGGATGCTGGTGCTCGCGCGCATAACGTGGTCACCTGCGCCACCTTGGTTTCCGCGATCTCGTAGGTGAAGACCCCGCAGACGCCCTTACCCTTGGTATGCACCTCCAGCATGATCCGCGTCGCCGTCGGCGGTCCAGGCTGAAGAACTTCTCCAGCACATCGACGACGAACTCCATGGGGGTGTAATCGTCGTTGAGCAGGACCACCTGGTAGAGCGGCGGCTGCTTGACCTGGGGTCGCGCCTCTTCGACGGCGACGCCGGTATCGGGGCGGGCCGGATGCGCGTCGGGCATGACGTTCTTTATAGGGTCGCGAAACGGCAGCACAAGCGCTGTCGGCAATGACGGACTAGTTACTCCTGACAGAAACAATTGCTTGAGAGCGCAAGCGGCGCCCCCGTATGATTGCGCGGTCCGCCGTAACCTGCGCGGCGCGCGCCGCCCGCGATCGAGAGTCTCGATACCTCTGCTGAAGCGCATGCTGTCCGCCTCAATGAACGCCGCTTCCTGGCTCGAAGGCTTCCCGCTCACGACCAGCTGGCGGGCGCTCGCGCTGCCGCGACGGGCCGCGCCTTGCGACCTGGGTCCTGGCGCTCGCCTGGGCGTCCAGGCCGCCTTCATCGTGACCGACCTCGGCGGCGCGCGGCCGCGGCGCCGCGCGCCGCGCCCCGGCGCGCCGGCCGCGTTCCAGCCGCAGCGTCGCCGACGTCGCCGCGCTCACCAATGCGCACCTGTTCGGCGCCGCCGCCGCCGCCGAAGCAGGACGCCGCCAACGCGCCGCCGACGAGCATGCCGCTGGTGCTGACCGGCATCATCGCCGCCAACGAACCCGAAAAACGGCCTGGCCATCCTCGGACCCAACCGCCAGACCGCCAAGGTGTATGCGGTCGGCGACAACGTGCCCGGGCGGCGCGAAGGTCGCACTCGGTGTACATCGACCGGGTCGTCCTCGACCGCAACGGGCACCTCGAGTCGCTGATGCTGCCGCGCACGGTCAGGCGGCACGGCGCCGGCCGCCCTCGCAGCGCCGCCCTGCAAACGGCGAACCCGGTGGTCGAGCGCATGCGCCGGGCCTGACCGAACGAGCCCGGCCTGATCGCCGACATCCTGCGGCCGCAGCCGGTGTTTGCCGGGGCAAGGTGACGGGCTTCCGGGTCTACCCGGGCCGCAACCGCAAGGCGTTCGCCGCCTCGGGCTGCGCCCGGCGACTGGTCATCGGCGATCAACGGCACGCCCGCTCGACGACCCGGCGCGCGGCCAGGAGATTTTCCGCACCCTCGGTACCTCGAGCGAGGCGCGCGTCACGGTGATGCGCAACGGCCAGCAGCAGGATCTCACTTGAATATGCCGCAGATCGCGCCAGGAGGCGGAACCGCAGCGGGCGCCGAACAGCAGCCGGCCGGGACATGCCGCGGCACCGGCCGTGCGCCGGCCCGAGCCACTGCCGGACGGCGTGCAGCCCGGCGGAGCCGGCGCACGCCCGCCGGAACCGAGCCCGCGACGCCGGAAGCCACCCAGTAGGCCACGGGCATTTTCGGGGCAGCACTCGCGTGACCGGACTTCGTTCGTTTGCCCTGCGCGCGGCCTCGCGTGCTGCTGACGCGCATCGCTCGCGCTCCGCGCAGCAGACCGCCAGCGCATCACGCCGAACTTCAAGGACGCGGACATCACGCAGATCGCCGAAGCGGTAGCCGCGCCACCGGCAAGAACTTCATCATCGACCCGCGGGTGCGCGCGCAGGTGACGATGCTGTCCTCGACGCCGATGACGCCGGCGGCCTTCTACCAGGCGTTCCTGTCGATCCTGCAGGTGCACGGCTTCATCGCCGTGCCCGTCGGGCAACGTCGTGAAGATCGTGCCGGACGCCAACGCGCGCGCAGATGCCCGTCGATCGACCTGCCGGATCACGTCAGCGCGCACCTCGGATGAGATCGTCACCCAGGTCATCCAGGTCAAGAACGTGAGCGCCGCGCAGCTGGTGCCGATCCTGCGGCCGCTGGTGCCGCAGTACGGGCACCTCGCCGCCTACCCGGCCGGGCAACATCCTCATCATCTCCGACCACGCCAGCAACGTGAACCGCATGATGCGCATCATCCAGCGCATCGACCAGGTCGGCGACGCGGACGTCGAGATCGTCCCGCTGCAGAACGCCTCGGCCGCCGAGGTCGTGCGCGTCGTCAACTCGCTCTACCAGGGCAGCGGCCGCCGAGGGCGGCACTGCGTCAAGGTGGTCGCCGACGAGCGCTCCAACAGCGTGCTGATCAGCGGCGACCAGTCGCAGCGGCTGCGCGTCCGCGCGCTGATCGCGCACCTGGATACCCCGCTCGAGCGGCGGCGGCGACACCCAGGTGCGCTACCTGCACTACGCCGATGCCGAGAAGCTCGCGCCGAAGCTCAAGGAGCAGATCACCGGGCATCGCCGCAGGCGGCCGGCGCCGGCGGCGCGGCGGCGGCGCCGCGCCCGCAGGCGCAGGCCGAGAAGAACGCCACGATCTGGGCGGACCCGCCAACAACGCGCTGGTCATCACCGCGCCGCCGAAGATCATGCGCTCGGTCATGGACATCATCGACAAGCTCGACATCCGCCGCGCCGCAGGTGCTGGTGGAGGCGATCATCGTCGACGTCAACGTCGACAAGGACGCCGAGCTGGGCGTCAACTGGGCGGCGTTCGCGACAACGGCACCAACGTTCCCGCCGGCGCCTTCGTCACCCCGGTCGGCGGCACGAGCATCGTCGATCTGGCCGGCGCGATCGAGAGCCCGCCGCCAACGCCACCACGCACGCTGCTGCAGGGCACCACGCTCGGCATCGGCCGCATCGGCGGCACCGGCGTCAACTTCGCCGCCATGCTGCGCGCCATCCGCGGCGACACCGACGACCAACGTCATCGCCACGCCCTCGGCGGTGACCATGGACAACCAGGAAGCGGAGCTGAAGGTCGCGCAGGAAGTGCCGTTCATCACCGGCCAGTTCACCAACACCGCGGCACCACCGGCGGCACGGTGAATCCCTTCCAGACCATCCAGCGCGAGGAAGTCGGCACGATCCTCAAGATCACGCCGACCATATCAACGGAGGGCGACGCGGTCATGCTCAAGATCTCGCATCGAGAGCTCGAGCATCGGTCAGAAGCCCGCCGGCGCGGTGGACCTCGTCACCAACAAGCGCACCATCAGCACCAACGTGCATGATCGAGGACGGCGGCATCGTCGTGCTCGGCGGCCTGATCGAGGACGACACCACCAGGGCGAGAACCGCGTGCCGTTCCTCGGCAGCATTCCGATCCTCGGCGAGCTGTTCAAGACGCGCAACGACGAGCTCGACCAAGAACAACCTGATGATCTTCATCCGGCCGAAGATCCTGCGCGATGCAGTCGCAGGCCGCCTACGAGACGGATCGAAGTACAACTACATGCGCGACCAGCAGAAGCATCATGAACAAGTCAAAGGACGCCGTGCCGCTGCTGCCCGGCGTGCCGCGCGGCAAGCTGCCGCCGCTGCCGCCGTCCAGCAGACCCCGGCCGGGCAGACTCTGCCGACCCCGGGGCACCGCCCACGAGCCAGGGCCTGCTGACGGCGCCGCGCAGAGCGCACCGCCCGCGCACGGCGGCGCGCCGGCTCAGAGCGCCCCGCTGCCGAGTCAGCCGCAGGCCCAGGCTGCGCCCCCGCGGCGGCCCCTGCCGCGACCGGAACCGCGGCACCGCCCGGAACGCCCGCTCCGGACAGCACGGCGGCTCCCGCGACACCGCCCAAGCCATGAACGCTGCGCGACCGAAACGGCCGACGAGCCGCGCGCCGACGACGGCGCCAGCCGGCGCCTGTCGTTCGCCTTCGCCAAGCGCCATGGCGTGCTGGTCAACCGCATCGTCGACGGCGTGGCGGAATGTGTCTGCCGCGAGAACGTGACTGCCCTGGCGCTCGCGGAGGTGCGCCGCTATCTGCGCCGCGTACTGAAGCTCGAGCGCGTGGCGGAGGCGGAGTTCGATGAGCTGCTGCGCCGGGCCTACGAGGCGGGCTCGGGCGCCATGCAGGCGGTCGAGGGTCTCGATGAGACGACGGATCTCGCGCACCTGGCGCAGGAGCTGCCCGAGCAGGCGGACCTGCTCGACAGCGACGACGATGCGCCGATCATCCGGCTCGATCAACGCCGTGCTCACCCAGGCGGTCAAGGAGAACGCCTCGGACATCCACATCGAGCCGTTCGAGAACCGGCTGGTGGTGCGCTTCCGCGTCGACGGCGTGCTGCGCGAGGTGCTGCAGTCCAAGCGCGCCGTGGCGCCGCTGGTCGTCTCGCGCGTCAAGGTCATGTCGAAGCTCGACATCGCCGAAAAGCGCCTGCCGCAGGACGGCCGCATCAGCCTGCGGATCGCCGGCCGCGCGGTCGACGTGCGCGTCTCGACCATCCCTTCCGGCCACGGCGAGCGCGTGGTGCTGCGTATCCTCGACAAGCAGGCGGGCAGGCTCGACCTCGACTCCCTCGGCATGGACGAGCGCACCCAGAGCACCATCGACGAGCTGATCCACAAGCCGCACGGCATCCTGCTGGTCACCGGCCCGACCGGCTCGGGCAAGACCACCACGCTGTACGCGGCGCTCGAGCGCCTGAACGACAACACCCAGAACATCATGACGGTCGAGGACCCGATCGAGTATTACATCGACGGCATCGGCCAGACCCAGGTCAACACCAAGGTGGAGATGACCTTCGCGCGCGGCCTGCGCGCCATCCTGCGCCAGGACCCGGACGTGGTGATGATCGGCGAGATCCGCGACCTGGAGACCGCGCAGATTGCCGTGCAGGCAAGCCTCACCGGCCACCTGGTGCTCTCCACACTGCACACCAATACCGCCGCGGGCGCGGTCACCCGCCTGCGCGACATGGGCATCGAGCCGTTCCTGCTGTCCTCGAGCCTCATCGGCGTGCTGGCGCAGCGCCTGGTGCGCGTGCTGAACCCCGAGACCAAGCGAGCCCTTCCAGGCGGGTGAGCACGAGCGGCGGTTGCTGAACCTTGCCCCCGAGGAGCCCTTGCCCACTCTCTATCGCCCCGGCCGCGATGCGGCCGGCGGCTACCGCGGCCGCTCCGGAATCTACGAGCTCATCGTGGTCGATGAAGGCATGCGCACGATGATCCACGACGGGGCCTCCGAGCAGGAGCTCGAGCGTCGCGCGCGCCTCGCCACCCCCTCGATACGCGACGACGGGCGCGCCCGGGTGCTGCGCGGGGAGACGACGCTCGAGGAGATCCTGCGCGTCACGCGCGAGGACTGAGGGGCCTGAAGCGAAGCTGAGGCGTCCGTCCGCTGAAAGCGCCGCAGGCGCCTTTCAGCCAGCATCAAGTGGCGCTGCGCCCGCGACTTGCCACCCAGGGGCGAAAGTCACGTCTTTCGCCCCGGTGACAGGCGAAGCCACGACGCCTTCTGCTGAAAGCGCCGCAGGCGCCTTTCAGCCAATTTAAACATGGGCGCGTTCGAATTCACCGCCCTTGACCCTGCCGGCAAGGAGCGCAAGGGCATCCTCGAGGGCGATACCCCGCGGCACATCCGCCAGCTGCTGCGCGAACAGCAGCTGCTGCCGGTCACGGTCGCCGAAGTCGCCCAGAAGGAGGCCAGACGCCAGCAAAGCTTCAGCTTCCTGCGCCGCGTCTCGCGCCGCAGACCTGGCGCTGTTCACCCGCCAGCTGGCTACCCTGGTGCAGGCCGGGCTGCCGCTCGAGGAGTCGCTGCTGGCGGTCTCGCAGCAGACCGAGAAGCCGCGCGTGCAGAGCATCGTGCTCGGCGTGCGCGCCAGGGTGATGGAGGGCCACACGCTCGCCGACGGCTTCGCGGACTTCCCGCGGGTGTTCCCCGAGATCTACCGCGCCACGGTGGCCGCGGGCGAGCAAGCCGGGCACCTGGACAAGGTGCTCGAGCGGCTGGCCGACTACACCGAGAACCGCGAGCAGATCCGCCAGAAGGTGCTGGGGGCGATGCTCTACCCCATCGTCCTCACGGTGATGTGCTTCGCCATCGTGTCGGGGCTGCTGGTGTTCGTGGTGCCCAAGGTGGTCGCCGTGTTCGCGACCACCAAGGCGCAGCTGCCGCTCATCACCCGCGCGCTGATCGGCACCAGCGACTTCTTCCGCCTCTACGGCCTGTATCTGCTCGCCGCGGTGATCGTCGCGGTGGTGCTGTTCCGGCGCTGGCAACGCGACCCGGCGGCGCGCCGCAAGGTCCACCGCCTGCAGCTGACGCTGCCGCTGGTCGGAAAGCTGGCGCGCGGCTTCAACACCGCGCGCTTCACCCGCACCTTCAGCATCCTCTCGGCGAGCGCCGTGCCGGTGCTGGAAGCCCTGCGCATCTCCGGCGAGGTGGTCACCAACCTGCCGATGCGCGATGCGGTAGAAGGCGCAGCCGCGCGGGTGCGCGAGGGCGCACCGATCGGCCGCTCGCTGGCGGTCAGCAAGCTGTTTCCGCCCATGACCATCCACCTGATCTCCAGCGGCGAATCGAGCGGCGAGCTGGAGAGCATGCTGGAACGGGCCGCCATCAGCCAGGAACGCGAGCTCGACGGCCTGCTGGCGGCCATGGTGGGTCTGCTGGGGCCGCTGCTGATCATCCTGATGGGCCTGTTCGTCATGGGCATCGTTTTTGCAATGCTGTTGCCGATCTTCGAGATGAACAACCTCATCCATTGAGGCGGCGCGGGCCCACGGAGGGGCGAAGCGCCACCTGCTTCACAAACCGCGCGTACGACATTGCAGATGTAAGGGGATCTGATTTAACTTCGCGCCGTCATTCCTGCCGGGCTGCCGTCCTGCATGAGCGAAAAGCCGGAATCAGACGAATTCGAGGACGAAGAGGCCGACGAGCCGGTCGTCGGCGAGGGTGACGTCGACCTCGATCAGGTCATCAAGGACCTGGATCTCGCCAAGCGTCGCGGCCAGAAGGCCGGCGATCCGGCCTGGCGGCGTCTTGAGCGCCTGCTCGAGGAGAAGCGCACCGCAGAGCTCACCAGCGACTTCGAGGACTACCAGATCGGCGACGACGGCGCGCGTAAGGCGCGGCGCAGCAAGCCGCGCGCCTCCTGAAGCCCCTGAGTCCCCCGGGGACGCTCCTTTCAGCCCCCTGCCTCGCGGGGGTTGCGTGCCGCGAGCGGGCGCTGCGCCAGCTGTGCGGGCGCGCGCATCAGCTCGATGAATGCCCCCGCCGGCATCGCTTTGCTCATGAGGTAGCCCTGCACCAGATCGCAGCCCGTGGTGCGCAGGAACTGCAGCTGCTCGAGCGTCTCCACGCCCTCGGCCACGATCTTGAGATTGAGGTTGTGACCCAAGCCGATGATCGCGCGCACGATCGCCGCGTCGTCCGCATCGACGGTGATGTCGTTGACGAACGAACGATCCACCTTGAGGGTGTCGAGCGGGAAGCGCTTCAGGTAGTTGAGCGAGCAGTACCCGGTGCCGAAGTCGTCCACCGCCAGCGCGAAGCCGAACTCCTTGAGCGCGGAGAGCGAGCGCTGGCCGCTCTCCACGTCCTGCATCAGTACCCCTTCGGTCAGCTCCAGCTCGAACAGCGACGCCGGCAGCTGCGCCTCCTCGACCACGCGCGAGACGCGCAGCAGCACGTCCTGGCGCATGAAGTCGCGCCCCGAGACGTTCACGGCGATCGAGGGCACGCTGAGCCCCTGGGTGCGCCAGTGCCGCAGGTCGCGGCACACCTGCTGCAGCGTCCAGCGGCCGATGTCCCCGATCAGGCCGGTCTCCTCCGCGACCGCCACGAAGTCGGCGGTCGAGATCTGTCCGCGCAGCGGGTGAAACCAGCGCAACAGCGCCTCGGCGCCCGCCAGGCGCAGGCTGTGCGCGTCGTACTGCGGCTGGTAATAGACCTCGAGCTGGTTGTTCTCGAATGCGCGCCGCAGCTCCATCTCGAGCGACAGCCGCTTGACGGCGCGCGCGTTGATGGCGCTCGTATAGACGCGAAACTGGTTGCGGCCGCCCGCCTTGGCGTCGTACATGGCGAGGTCCGCGTTCTTGCGCAGCGTCTGCGCGTCCGCGCCGTGCTCCGGGAAGAGCGCGATCCCGATGCTCGGGGTGACCACGAACTCGTAGCCGCCCTGCAGGAACGGCGCCGCGAGCGCGGTATGTACGCGCTGCGCGCACCGCGAGGCGTCGTCAGGTCCGGCCGCCCGGTCAGCACCACGATGAATTCGTCCCCGCCGACGCGCGCCAGCTGGCCGCTCGCCCCGGCATACGCCAGCGCCGCCGTGAGCCGCCCGGCCACCTGACGCAGCAGTGCATCGCCGGTCTCATGGCCGAGTGTGTCGTTGATACGCTTGAACTGGTCGAGATCGACGAACAGCAGCGCCACCTTGCGCTCGCTGTGCGCCGCCTGCGCGAGCGAGCGTTCCAGATATTCGCCGATCCACTCGCGGTTCGGCAGCCCCGTGAGGGCGTCGAAGTAGGCCAGGCGGTGGATGTGCGCCTCGGTCTCTTTGCGCGCAGTGATGTCGCGCACGATCGCCAGCACCTGGCCGGTGGCGTTCGGCAGGTAGCGGCATTCGAAGTGCCGGCTCGCCGCCGGCTGCGGCAGCGTAAATTCGAACGCCGCCGGGGCTCCGCGCAGTGTCGCATCCAGGCACTCCATGGCACGCATCAGCGCGTCATGGGGAATCAGCTCGTTGAGGTGCTGCGGGGCAGTGCCCTCCCCTGCGGCCAGCTCGAGCCCGGCGATCGGCGAGATGCTGTGACTGATCATCCCGGCCGCGTTCACGAGGAAGATGCCGTCGGGGATGGCGCGCAGCAGCGCCGAGTTCTTCTGCTCCGAGAGGCGTAGCGCTTCCATGGCGCGCGCTCCGCGCAGCACGTAGCGGATGCGGTGCGCGAGCAGCGCCCAGTTGATCGGCTTGACGACGAAATCCGTCGCCCCGGCGTCGTAGGCGAGATTGATCGAGGTCGGATCGTCGAACCCGGTCACCATGACGATCGGCACGTCGCAGCCCCCGGGGAGTGCGCGGATGTTGGCGCACGCCTGGTAGCCGTTGCCTTCGGGCATCTCCACGTCGAGCAGTACCAGGTCCGGCATGCGCTGCGCGCACACCGCCAGCGCCGCATCGCCGCTCGCCACCGCCTCGGCCGCAAAGCCGGCGTTCTCCAGCATCGCGGTGGCGATCTCGCGCAGCATGCCGTCGTCGTCCGCCACCAGCACCCGGGTGCGTTCCCGCCCGCTCATGCGGACCTCCGCAGCTCGCCCTGCAGCTCATCGCTCACGCGCTCATACAGGCCGCGCAGCTGCCCGAGCAGCGCGCGGGCCGGCGCCAGATCCCCCGCGCGCGCGCAGCTCTCGAGCTCGCGACACAGGCTCACCAGTCCGAACGCCCCCACGTGTCCGTTGCAGGAGCGCCAGGCGTGCGCGGCGCGCGCCAGGTCCCCCGCCTCGCCCGACTCGATGGCGCGCTCCATGGCCGCTACCAGGCGCTGGGAGTCGGTGGCGTAGGCCGCCGCGACGCGGCTCAGCATGTCCTGCGAGCCGCGCGCCGGCAGCGCACGCAGCGCATCGAGCGTGCCGCGATCGAGCAGCAGCTCGGCCGCCGGATCCGCCGCCGCCGTCGCGGCTGCCGATGCGGCCGCGGCGGGCGGTGCCTGAGAGGCCGCAGCGGGGGCCACGGCATCGCGCCCCGGCGCGGGGGGCAGCCAGCGCTTGAGCGTCGCGTAGAGGGCATCACGGCTGAAGGGCTTCGCCAGATGATCGTCCATGCCGGCTGCAAAACAGGCAGCGCGTCCCTCCGGGCGTGGCATCCGCGGTCAGCGCGATGACCGGCAGACGCGGCCCGGCCGGCGCGCCGCGGCGCAGCGCCGCGGTCGCCGAGAACCCGTCCATGACCGGCATCTCGCAGTCCATCAGCACGGCATCGAAGGAATCGAGCTTGAGGCGCTCGAGCGCCTCGAGCCCGTCGGCTGCAGTCTCCGCGCGCACGCCGAGCGAGGCGAGCATGCCGTGCGCGACTTCGCGGTTGAGCGGCTGGTCCTCGACCACCAGCACCCGGCCGGTGAGTTGCGGCACGCTCCTCGATGCGGGCGTACCGCCTGCGGCGGCACGCTCGCTGTCCTCGGCGTGCCGGCCGGTGAGCGCGGCGTGCAGCTGCGCGAGGCGCAGCGGTTTGGTCACTTCGGCGTCGAACCACTGCAGGCGATCCGCACCGGGCGCAACCGGCTTCAGGCTCGCGAAGCTCACCAGCCGCACGATGCGCGGCGCGCGCGGTGCGCAGCCCCTGCACCTGGCGCAGGATCGCCTGGGCGTCTCCGTCGGGCAGCGGATCATCGACGATCACCGCCTCGTAGGCCGCCCCGCGCAGCTCATTGAGCGCCACCTCGAGCGACTCGGCCTGCGTCGGCCTCGCTCCCCAGGCACGCAGTGCGTTCACCATGAGGACGCGCGCCGCCGCGTTGTCATCCGCCACCAGGACCCGCATGCCGTCGAGCCGCAGGGTCGGCGGCGCGCTGCGGCTGCGTCGGCCGCGAGCGGCAGGGTCAGCTCGAAGGAGAAGGTGGAGCCCGCCCCGGGGAGCTGGCGAGCGAGAGGGTACTGCCCATCACCTCGACGATCTGCCGCGAGATCGACAGCCCCAGGCCCGTGCCCCCGAAACGCCGCGTGGTGGACGCATCCTCCTGCGCGAATTCCTCGAAGATCCTTGCCTGGTTCTCGAGTGCGATGCCAATGCCGGTGTCCGCGACTTCCAGCCGTATCCGCAGCCCCCCCGCGCACCGGCAGTGCCGCTGCGGCGGCGGAGTCGCCCCGAGCGGCACCACGCGCAGCGTGACCTCGCCGGCTCTCGGTGAACTTGACCGCGTTGCCGCCGAGGTTGATCGAGTACCTGGCGCAGACGCACGGCGTCGACCCGCACCCGCGGCAGCGGCGTGAGCGGCGCGTCGAACAGGAGCTCGATGCCCTTGCCGGCGGCGCGCGGCGCCAGCACTTCTGCCGTCTGTTCGATCAGCTCGGTCAGCTCGCATTCGGTCGGATCGAGCTGCAGCCGGCCGGCCTCGATCTTGGAGAGATCGAGCACGTCGTTGACGATCGCGAGCAGCGAATCGGCCGAGCGGTGGATGCCTTGCGCAAAGCGCCGCTGCGCGCCATCGAGGCGCGTGTCGAGCAGCAGGCTGGTCATGCCGAGCACGCCGTTCATCGGGGTACGCAGCTCGTGACTCATGCGGGCGACGAACTCACTCTTGGCGCGGCTCAGTACCTGCAGCTGTGCGTTGCGCTCCTGCAGCTCGTGGGTGCGCTGCTGCACGGTCTGCTCGAGGGTGCGGCTGTAGCGCAGCGCCCGCTCGCGGCGCGCGTTCTGCAGCCGCCACGCCCAGGCGAGCAGCGCGAGCGCAGCGGCCGCATACAACACGCGCGCCGCCGCGGTGTTCCACGGCGCCGGCCTCACGTGCACCGGGATCGCGAGCTCATCGGTGCTCCACGCGCCATCGGCGTTGGCGGCGCGCACCCGCAGCGTGTAGTCCCCGGCCGCCAGATTGGTGTAGGTCGCGCGGTGCAGACTCCCGGCGTCGATCCAGTCGGAATCGAAGCCGTCCAGGCGGTACGAGTAGCGGTTGTTGGCCGGGGAGGCGAAATCGAGCGCCGCAAACTCGAAGCTCACCAGCTTGTCGTCGTAGGCAAGCTTGAGCGCTCGCCCCGCCCCCGGCAGGTCACGCGCCGGGAGGAGCTTGTTGAGGCGCGCAACCGAGGTCAGCACCACCCGCGGCGCCGGGGCGCTGAAGCTCACCGCTCCCGGAGCGAAGGCATTGAAGCCGTTGTTGCCGCCGAAGAACAGATCACCGTCGCGATCCTGGTAGTGGGCGCCGAAGTTGAAATCCTCGCCCTGCAGGCCGTGCCACTCGTGGTAGACGCTGAACGCGCAGAGTGCGCGGATCGAGGCGTACCAGACCGTTGGCCGTACTCAGCCACAGCCAGTCCTCGCCATCGGACTCGATGCCATAGACCGCGCGGCTCGGCAGCAGGCGGCCGTAGTTCTCGAAGCGCACCGCCGCCGGGTTGGCGGAGCTGCCGAGGACGTGGTCGAGGCCGCCCGAGCGCGTGCCCACCCACACCTCGCCGCGGCGGTCCACGTGCAGGGCGTACACGGCATCATCCGAGAGGCTCGCCGGCTCGCGGTCGTCGCGCCGGTAGTGATAGAAGCGCCCGCTCGTGCGCTCGAACAGGTTGAGTCCGCCGCCGATGGTGCCGATCCACAGGTTCCCGAGCGCATCCTCGGCGATGGCGCTGGCGCGCCCGTCACTGAGCGATCGGGCATCGTCGCTGCCGAACGGATAGCGGGTGAGACGACCGCTCCCCGCGGCGATGCTGGCGATGCCGCCGCCGAAGGTGCCCACCCAGATATTGCCCAGACGGTCCTGGTAGAGCGTCATCACGCCATCCGCGGGCAGCGCTGCGGGTCGGCGGGGGAGGCTTCCACACCCGCACGCTGCCGCTCGCGAGGTCCACCTCATCCAGACCGCCGGTCATGGTGCCGACCCAGAGCGTGCCGCGGTGGTCGTAGAGCAGTGCCATCACCCGGTCATCGCTCAGCCGCAAACCCGGGGTGTCATGGGCCGTAGCGACGTTCGGTCCCGGTGCGCGTGTCGATCTCGATGAGGCCCGAGCCGATCGTTCCCACCCACACCCGGGCGCCACCGTCGTCGGCGAAGCTGCTCACCTGCGTGTCGTGAAACGCGGCGCTGCGATAGTGACCGAGCCGCCAGCTCTCGGGATTCCAGTGACTGGCTCCGCCCGAGCGCGTGCCCACCCACAGCACCCCGCCGCGGTCCTGGTAGAGCGCCATGACGTCGCTGTCGCGCAGGCTCTGCGGGTTGTCGGCATCGTTGCCGTAGCGCACGAAGCTTCCTGAGGCGCGGTCGAAGAGGTTGAGTCCGTCGGCGGTGGCCACCCAAAGCCGCTGCGCGCCGTCCTCCAGGATCGCGGTCACGCGGTCGCTGCTGAGCGAGCGCGGATTCCCCGGATCGTGGCGGAACACCGTCACGCGGCCGCTGCCGGGCTCGAGACGGTCGAGCCCGCCGCGTCGGGTGCCGATCCACAGCGCGCCGGCATGGTCTTCGCTGATCGTGCGCACCTGCAGGTCCGAGAGGCCGGCACCGTCGGCCGCCTGGCCGTAGTTGACGAAGCCGTCGGTGGCCGGATCGTAGCGGCTCAGGCCCCCGTCGGTGCCGACCCAGATGCGCCCGGTGCGATCGCGGTACAGCGCGAACACCGCGTCCGCGGCGAGGGAGTGCGGCTCGCTGTCCGCGTGGCGGAAGTGCCGTGCACCGCCGGTCGCGGGATCGAGCAGGTCGAGGCCGCGGTCGAGCGTGCCGACCCAGATGCGTCCGGAGGCGTCGATGAGGAGCGTGCGTACCTGATCGCTCGCGAGGGAGTCGGCGCGCGCGGCGTCGTGCCTGAAGAGCTGGAACTGATCGGTGCTGCGCTGCCAGCGCGCGAGGCCCCCGCCGTCGGTTGCCAGCCACAGGTCCGCTGTGCGCGTCCTCGGCGATGGTCCAGATGTAGTCGCTCGCGAGAGCGTGCGGGATTACCGCGGTCGCGGTGGTAGACGCGCAGCGAGTTGCCGTCGTAGCGGTCGAGCCCGCTCTCGGTCGCGAGCCACAGGTACCCCTGCGAGTCCTGCAGGATGCCCTCGACGGTGCTCTGCGAGAGCCCGTCGCGCATCGTCAGGTGCTCGAAGTACAGCGGCCGTACCGCCGGCACCGGCACCGCGGCCTGCGCCGGTGCAGCGCACGCCAGGAGCCCAACGCCGGCTAGGAGGGCGCCGAGGAGGTTGCCGCTGCGCATGGCATCGCGTGGTCGGGGCGACAGCGGTGCATCCACATCCGGCTACTGCTGTGCCGGCACGACGATCCCGCCGCCCTCGTAGCCGGCGCTCTGGGTCGTGCCGCTGCTCCACGGGTAGCCGCTGCTCCAGGTGTAGCCGCTGCTCCAGGTATACCCGCTGCTCCAGGTATAGCCGCTGCTCCAGGTATAGCCGCTGCTCCAGGTGTAGCCGCTCGCCGAGGAGTAGCTGCCGTTCCACAGGAGTCCATCACCGAGCTCTGCGACACCCCACAGAAGCTGCCCGAGAGTCGGGCCTACGAGCGGCACGTTGGAGACGAGCGTCCCCAGGCCGCCGACGAGGCCGAACAGACCGCCGAGCAACCCGCCCGAGGCGCTGCTGCTGCCCTGGGTCGTCGCCATGATGTAGTACTCGCCCGTCGAGGGGTTGTAGTTGGCGCGGCCGCCGTAGTGCTGCACGCCGCGCAGGTCGAGGCCGACGTTGAGTCCCTGATTGGCGCAGTTGCTGGCCGTGCTGTAAACCGCATTGTGCGCGTTGATGAGGCCGGAGCCCTGCTGGAACACCGTGTAGGCGAGGTCGCCGTTGGCGTTCACCGCCGGCTGGGCGCCGGACATGAGGCGGCACTTCACCTGATCGGGTGTGAGGTGCGGGCTCACTTCCAGCATCAGCGCCACGACACCGCTCGTCACCGCGGTCGCCATCGAGGTGCCCGACATGGTGAAGTCGTCGTACGGCAGGTGCACCCACTGCGGGAATTCCTCCGCCAGCGTGCCATCGTTGGGCGCGTAGGCGAGGATGTGTCCGCCCATCGCGACCACCTCGGGTTTCACGAAGCCCTCGAAGGTGGGACCGGTGGAGGAGAATGAGGCGAGCTTGTACTGGCTCGGCTGCATCGGATAGTAGTTGTCGGTGACCGCACCGACCGTGATCACGTACGGCACGTTGCCGGGCACGCCGACCGTCATCGGGTTAGGTCCGCCGTTGCCCGCCGCCGTCACCACCACGATACCGGCCTGCCACGCCGCCATCACGGCCTGGTTGAGCGGGTCCTGCCAGTAGAATGACTGCACCGGGGCATCGAGCGACAGGTTCATCACCCGGATGTTGTAGCGGGCCTTCTGGTTCATCACCCACTGGATGCCGGCGATCACGTTCGAGTAGCTGCCCTCGCCGTTCTGATCCAGCACGCGCACCGCCGCGAGATTCACTCCGGGCGCCACGCCCTGGAAGTTGCCGGTGGTCGCAACCCCGCTGCTGGCGATGATCGAGGAGACATGGGTGCCGTGACCGAAGGGATCGTTGATGTTGGCGCTGTAAGGCGCTACGCCTGCGGTCGCCGCGCTGACGAGCTGCCCGGCCGCGCTCTGCTGGCTCGCGGCGATGACGTCATACTGCGCGATGATGCGGCTGGCGGCGCTGCCCGGGACGCTCTGATCCGGTCCGTGCTGGTTCCACAGGCCCGAATCCACTACCGCCACCGTGACTCCGGTTCCGGTGATCCCGCCGACGTGCAGCTGCTGGGCGGCGACCTCGCTCGGGTAGTAAGTCTCGGGCAGCGTGCCGGGGGCGGAGCTGGCGGTGACCTTCGTGTCCGCGAACACGTTGAGGTCGGGCACGTTCGCCGCGCGCAGCGCTTGGAGCTCGCGCGCATCGAGCAGCGCGCTCACCGCGCGGATCACCGACAGGTCGCCGGTCACCTTGCCGCCCACGCGCACCACGGCGCTGCCGGCTTCGGCGGCACTCCCTGCCTGCACGATGTAGGCATCGCGCACCGCGGGCGCCTCGGGGCGCGGCGTCTGCGCCGCGCTCGCCGGCGGCACGCTCGTCGGCTGCACGGATGCGGCGAGTATCCGCGGCGCGAGTGGCGCCGGCGGCGACGCCAGCGCGCGGCTCGGTGCCGGCGCGTCGACGCGCAGACACCAGAGCAGCGTGATCAAGAGGCTTGCGGCACCGGCGGCAAGCAGCCGGCGCGTAGTGGGCTCCTTCATCGTCAACGCTCCCGTTCCATTCTTCGTGTTGGGAAACACGCTCTACACGCGCCTTTTTTACTGCAAATACCTGTCGCAAAACAGTGACCAGCACGTCCCAAAGTGCGACCTGCGTCGCAACACCGCAGTGTTGCGCTGTTATGTCGTGCAGATGTGGTTTATGTCGCGCGCGGTGTGTTGCGTAATGCGGCGGCGCTGAACATAAGCGTGCCGCGCGCGAGCGCGCGCACCAGGTCAGTGGAAGTCGCGCGAGCGGGTCAGCAGCTCACCGAGCAGTGCCGTGCGGTCGATGAGACGTCGGGCGATGAGGTGCACGACACCGTCCTGGCGCTGCAGCTCGCCATGCACCTCGAGCAGCCGCGAGTCGATGAGCGCGCGGCGCTGCTCGCGCCCGATGCGCTCCCACACGATGACGTTCACCTGACCGCTCTCGTCCTCGAGCGTGACGAAGGTGACCCCGCTCGCGGTGGAGGGACGCTGGCGCATGAGCACGATGCCGGCGGTGCACACGCGGGCCCCGTTCTGCGCCTGCGCCAGCTCGCACGCCGGCAGAAGCCCCGCCGCGCACAGCCGTGTGCGCAGCAGCGCGAGCGGATGCCGGCCGAGCGTGAGGCCGACCGAGGCGTAGTCCGCGGTGATCTGCTCGCCTTCGGTGGGCCGGGTGAGTAGTGGCCGCGCTTCGGCAAAATCCAGCCCCGTTGCCGCGGTGAGCGGCAGGGCGCGCTCGGTACCGGCCACCTCCCAGAACGCCAGGTGGCGGTTACCGCTCAGGGAGGCGAACGCACCGGCCGCGGCCAGTGCTTCCAGGTCCCCACGGTCGAGGCCCGCCCGCGCGGCCAGTTCCGCCACGCTCGCAAAGGCACGCACCGCGCGCGCGCCGATGAGGCGCTCAGCGCCGGCCTGCGACAGGGACTTCACGAGCCGCAATCCTAAGCGCAGCGCCGGCTCATCGGCCGTGCCGCGCTCCAACGTGCAATCCCAGGCGCTGACACAGGCATCCACCGCGCGCACCTCGACGCCGTGCGCGCGCGCATCGCGCACCAGCTGTGCCGGTGCGTAGAAGCCCATCGGCTGGCTGTTGAGCAGCGCGCAGGTAAAGGCCGCCGGCTCGTGACACTTGAGCCAGGCGGAGTCGTACACCAGCAGCGCGAAGCTCAGGGCGTGCGAATTGTGAACGACGAAATTGTTCGCCAGGAAGCTGTGATCACCCTCTATCTGCAGATCGTAGGTCGCCTGGGGTGCTCGCTTCTCGATCTCCACAACCTTATCCCAGTAGACATCAGATGTCGCCAGACAATGCAGCTCGTACGAGCGAAGTACGGCGGCCAGGCGTTCGATCACGTAGCGGCGAAAACCAATCTTGTTTCTTCCACGCGAGCCGATTTCGCGCATCGCGAGACCCGACAGGCGTCCGATCTCTTTCCAGCTGAGCCCTGCTCTCTCACGTTCACGACGAATTATTTCACAGACATCGGCCGGAACAATGTCGCGCGACATGCGGCCATGGCGTCGCGTCGTCAAACTCCTCGAGCGCGCGCGTTTCGTCGGATCCAGAAGACGCCGGCCGATATGCCGCCAAAATCGGCGCAACGGCTCTTCACCGGTGACCGTGACCACGCAGTGCTGAAGCGTCCGCCCTCTGTAAGAACGTACCCGTCGATAAAGGCGAGCGATGATGCCAAGACGCAGCAGGAGATGTTGAACTTCCATACCCAGCCGCGGCGAAGCGCTATCGTACGAAGCGTAGCCTGCCAGCGAGAGTCCGCCGTCACCTTCCCAGAGTCGGGCCAGCAGCAACGCAACGTTAGCGTCGCAGAGCTCAAAAACCTCAGCTGGCAGATGCTTTTCGCGCGCGCCAAGTCCCCAAATACCCAACGTCCGCACCCAAGCAACGGCTCCTGTCAGACGAGTTCGATCGAGTCGCCGAACGCGTACCGCGAAGCAACTCTTGTGGTGCCCGATGACTGCGCACGTGTTCGGAAACCGTTCGACCGCCCTCACGAAGTCCTTACAATGTCGCGAAGCGGAGGTATAGAAATAAAACGTGCTTGGATGACATAGATTTCCTTCCGCGATAAGACCTGCGAGAACAACGAGTCGATGACGCGGCCATCGGAGGCGACCAGCTACTGGCAGGGAACGCGCCACCGCGACATGGTCGCCCACCTGCAGACTTCCAAGCTGCCGCCAACCGCCCATGGTCAGGAAAGGGTGCTCTGCGGTCGCTGTAATGGTGTGACCCAGAGCTGTCCGCAAACGCCATACGGGTTTTACGCCGCTCGACTTGACCCTGAGTACCCTACGCCGTTGGAGGCGCAAATCGCCGTTGCACGCGAACGTGGTTTTTAGCCGGGTACGTCCAGACACAATCTCGTCGATCGTTACCCAACGTCCCGAGTCGGCGTTTACCACTCGTGTTTCACCAACGACACATTCCGGGAAGCCGTACTCGCCGAAACCCAGCATCTGCTGGTAGATGCGCTGCGCGAACTCCTCGGGGTAGTGCCTGGCTCGCATGCCCCCGAGCAGCCGCTCGCGAAAAGCATCCAGCCCCCCGGTGCGCTTCCAGGCGCCCATCGCGCGGCGCAGCGCATCCGCCTCCCCCGGGGAAAAGCCCGCGGCGACGATCGCGATCTGCATCACCTGCTCCTGGAAGATCGGTACGCCGAGCGTGCGATGCAGCACCTCGCGCACCTCCTCGCCCGGATACTCCACCGGCTCCTGCCCGCAGCGGCGCCGCAGGTAGGGGTGCACCATGTCTCCCTGGATCGGGCCGGGGCGCACGATCGCCACTTCGATGACCAGGTCGTAGTAGCAGCGTGGCTTCAGGCGCGGCAGCATCGCCATCTGCGCGCGCGACTCGATCTGGAACACCCCGATGGTGTCGGCGCGGCCGACCATGTCGTAGACCTTCGGATCCTCGGCCGGCAACTCGCCCAACGCGTGGCGGCGTGCCGCGGTACTCGTTCACCAGGTCGAAGGCGCGCCGCAGCGCCGTCAGCATGCCGAGCGCCAGCAGGTCCACCTTGAGGAGTCCCAGGTCGTTGAGATCGTCCTTGTCCCACTGCATCACGGTGCGATCGGGCATGGCCGCGTTCTCGATCGGCACCAGCTCCTCGAGCGGCCCGCGCGAGATCACGAAGCCACCGACGTGCTGCGACAGATGGCGCGGGAAGCCCGGGAAAGCCACGAGCTCGGCGGCGAGCGGCAGCAGGCGCTCGAGCCAGGCACTCCCGGTATCGAAGCCCGCCTCGCGCAGCCGCTCCGGGATCGCCGTGCTGCCGTCCCACCACTGCATGACCTTGGCGAGGCGCCCGCTCTCCTCGGGCGTGAGGCCGAAGGCCTTGCCGAGGTCGCGCAGCGCGCTGCGCGGCCGGTACATGATCACGGTCGCGGCGATGCGCCGCGCGCTCGCGGCCGTACTTGTTGTAGACGTACTGCATCACCTCTTCGCGCCGCTCGTGCTCGAAGTCGATGTCGATGTCGGGCGGCTCGTTGCGCTCGCGCGAGATGAAGCGCTCGAACAGCAGCGCCGCGCCGCGCTGCGGATCGACCGAGGTCACGCCCAGGCAATAGCAGACGCGCGAGTTGGCGGCCGACCCGCGCCCCTGGCAGAGGATTGCCGCGCGAGCGCGCATAAGCCACCACGTCGTGCACGGTGAGGAAGTACGGCTCGTAGTGCAGCTCTTCGATGAGCGCGAGCTCGTGCTCGATGGCGCTGCGCTCGGCCGCCGGCACGCCGCCGGGCCAGCGCCAGCGCGCGCCGTCCTCCGTGAGGCGCCGCAGGTGACTTGCCGGCGGTCTGCCCGGGCGGCACCAACTCGTCGGGATATTCGTAGCGCAGCTCATCGAGCGAGAAGTGGCAGCTGCTGTGCGATCTCGAGCGTCGCCTCGAGCAGCTCGCGCGGATACAGCCGCGCGAGTCGCGCCGGCTCGCGCAGGTAGCGCTCGCCGTTCGGATACAGCCGCGAGCCGAGCGCGGCGATCGGCTCATTGAGCCGGATCGCGGTGAGGGCATCCTGGAGCCTGCGGCGTGCGCGTACGTGCATGTGCACGTCGCCGCTGGCGAGGAGCGGGATGCCGAGCCTGGCCCCGAGCGCCGTGAGTGTCGCGAGGCGCTCGCCGTCCTCACCGTCGCGCAGCAGCTCGACCGCGATCCGCAGCCGCCCGCGGAATCGCGTCGCGAGCCACTGCAGTTCCTCGGGCTGCGGTAGCGCCGCCGGCAGCCACAGGAGGTAGCACTGTTCGGGACCCGAGGCCTCGAGGTCGGCGCGCGTGAGCGAGTACCGCCCCTTGACGGCCGCGCGCCGGCCACGAGTTATGAAACGGCACAGCCAGGCGTAGCCGCGCCGGTCGATGGCGAGCGCGACGACCCTCGTACCGCAGGTCAGCCGGAACTCCGCGCCGATGAGGAGCTTGAGGCCGCGCTTCTTCGCCGCCATGTGCGCGCGCACGGTACCGGCCACCGAGCACTCGTCGGTGATCGCGAGCGCCGCGTAGCCGAGCGCCCCCGCCTGCTCCACCAGCTCGTGCGGATGCGACGCCCCGCGCAGGAAGGTGAAGTTCGACAGGCAGTGCAACTCCGCATACCCGGCCGGTGAATCGGCGCCTTTCACTTCATCCAAACACCCCGTGCAGAAACCACCCATGCGGCGCCGCCCGCTCCCGATACACCCACAACCGCACTCCGTGCAGGTCGGTAGCGGTGTAGTAATCGCGCGCGATCTCCCCGCCATCCCACCAGCCGGTCTCGATTCGCTCCGGGCCTGCGATCAGGCGCAGCTGCAACCCGCGACGTCGCGGCAGGCCATCGTGCATGGCGAGCGGCTGCGGCGCAGGCAGCAGCCACAGTGGGCGTGCGCTCCCGCGCCCTGCCACGCCGCTGGCGGCGGCGCCACTCTTCGCAGGGCCGTTTCCGGCAGGGGCAGGCGGTTCGGTCATCCCCCAGGCCTTCTCCGGCCGGTGCCCTTCGAGCAGCGTGAGTCCATGGACCGCGCCTTCGCCCAGGCGGGTGCGCAGCCGCTCGATGAGCCCGGATGCATCACTCGCCGCGCTCTCACCGCCGTGCTCGCCGGGTTGCCACAGACCGCGGCGTTCCGGCCGGTACGGCACTACGGCCGCGCTGCGCAGCTCGCAGCCGCGCACCGCTTCCGGCAGGCTGAGTGCGCCCAGGTGCTCTGCGAGCAACTGCGCGAGCCGCTCGACATCCGCACTGGCGGCCGCGAGACGCAGGCAGCAGCGCGTGGGCGGTGAGTGCCGGTGCGTCAGCCGGCATTCGAGCTGCACGACGCCGCACTGGCGTGCGGTGAGGAAGCTGCCGAGCTCGGCGAACAGCGGTGCGAGCGCTGTGAGAATCGCCTGGTGATTTTCCAGCTCGCAGGTGAGCTCGCGCCGGCGGCGAAAGCGCTCGGGCACGCGAAACACCGCACGCAGGTCCGCGATGCGGCCGGTGAGCGCATCGAGCGTCGCGAGCTGCGCGGCGCCGAAGCGGCGCGCGAAACCGGCGCGCGGCAGGCGCAGGACCTCCCCGACGGTGCGCACGCCCATGCGCACGAGGCGCTCGAGTACCTCCTGCGGCCAGCGCAGCGTGGCGAGCGGCAGCGGCGCGAGCTGCCCGGTAAGCTGCCCCGGGTCGGTGATGGTGATCGCCCGGCCGGCACGGGCCGCCGCCAGCGCCGCGAGCGGCGTGGGTGCCAACGCCAGCACGTACGGCAACTCGAGGCGCCGGCATTCCTGCGCGATGGCGAGACGCAGGCCCGCCATGCCCCCGAACAGGTGCAGGCTGCCCTTCACTTCCAGCAGCAGCCCGTCCGGCGGTGCAAGACTCACGCGCGGCGTGAAACGCTGGGCGCACAGCGCTAAACGCTGCAGTTTTTTCCCCGCCTCGTCCCCGCTCAGATGTACGCCGGCCCACAGCTCGGCCGAAGTCGCGGCCCCGGGTACGGCCCGCGCAACGAGTGCACACGGCGCGGTGAGTGTCCGGGCATCATCCGGTACCCGGTCCGGCAGTCCGCGCAGCCGTAATGCCATGCCGTCAGGTCCGCTCGCGCGCCGGCCAGTCCGCGGGCCACGCCAGCTCGATGCTGCCGCGCATGACGCCGCGGCCTTTCAGGAAAGTCACGCGCACGCCCGCAGCGAGCGGCTCGAGACTCACGCGCAACAGTGCGGGGGAAGCTTCCCGGATGGCGCTACGCGGACGAAACAGCACCCCGAGCGTTCGGCCGCGTTCGGCGGCGAGTTGCAGGCGGCGGATTTCGCGCGGCTTCGGTTTGCGCGCCCAGGCGAGCGCCGTGTCGCAGGCACCCGAGCCCAGCACCTGCTCGAAAGCCCAGAGCGGCCGCGCGCCGCCGACCACCGCTACCCGATCGAGCACCATGCCGGCAGCGGCGAGTGCCGGTGCGAAGGGCATCAGTGGCGGCGCGACCCACACGCACCAGCGCGCCCCCGCAGTGCGCGTCAAAGCCGCGAGCATCGGCAACAGCAGGTACAGCTCCCCGCTGCCGAATCGCGCGGTGAGTATCTCGGTCAGCCCGGTGCGCGGCCAACCTCCGCCGGGCAGTCGCTCATCGAGCGCCGCGAACCCGCTCGGCAGCACCGGGAGGTGCGCCGCGCTGCGGCCGCGCCAGATGGCCGGATGCTCGAGCAGCCGAGCGAGTTTCGCCTCGCCATCCATAGGCGCATGAGGTCACATCAACCCGCTGGCCCGGCCGCGCCGCACCACCCCGACGACGATGCCCTCGATGAGCAGCGGCTCCTCTTTCAGGTCCACCCTGATCGGCTCGAACTCGGTGTTCTCCGGCAGCAGCCATACGATCGAGCCTTCCTGCCGATAGCGCTTGACGGTTACCTCATTCTCCAGCCGCGCGACCACGATCTGACGGCTGCGCACTTCGGCAGTTCGGTGTACCGCCACCAGGTCTCCGTCAAGGATGCCGGCATCTTTCATGCTCATGCCGGTGACCTTCAGCAGGTAATGCGGCCGCGGCTGGAACAGCCCCGGATCGATCTGCAGCCGCGCCTCGAAATTCTCTTCGGCGAAGATGGGTTTGCCGGCCGCTACCCGTCCAATGAGCGGCAAGCCAATCTGCTCGCGAATGGTGTCCTTCAGCTGGATACCGCGCGAAGTGCCTGGTACCAGCGCGATGACCCCCTTGCGGGCCAGGGCCCGTAAATGCTCCTCGGCGGCATTGGCTGAGCGGAAGCCGAGCTCATGCGCAATCTCGGCGCGCGTCGGGGGTATGCCGGTCTCGGCGATGAAGCGCTGAATGAGTCGCAGGATCTGCGTCTGCCGGGGGGTGAGGTCGGACATCTGAGTGCCTGTGTTTATATACAGCTACTGTAATTATATCCAGATCGCCTTCCTGGGCAAGGGGGTGGGAGGCAAAGCGCCTTTTCCGGCTCCGGCCGTACCCCGCCGCTGTACCCATCCCCGGCACCCGCTCGCGCTCGCACGGCAACTGCTCGCCCCGACTGCACCTGCAGCTGAACCACACCTGAACGGGACTTCCGGCGTGCGCATTCGTTGCCTTCCTCTGACATGACGACACGCTGCACGCGACACGATGACTCGCGATTAAAAATTCTTAAGGAACGCGCTGCACACCAACTGCGCACGCCGCGACTGCCGGCTCCAACGCGGGTGCATCGATGCGCCCTACACGCCTGAAATTCCGGTGCAAACGCAGCACGCCGCTCCAACATGCTGCGCGCGAACACAGACGCCACGCAGCGAGTACAATTGTCGCGAACAGAAGACAAGAAGCGTGTTTGGAGTTGCATTCCCGTGGCAAATTTGATGCAGTTGCGTGCGGCGAATGACGGCGGAACTTGCGCGCCGGTCTCGCATCGGTTATCAGGACTATCCCGAATCAACAACCCAAAGGGGACGTTTATGAAGTTCGCGAGCGTTGTGACATTAGCTGCCGCCGCAGCCGTGATGGGACTTGCCGGGTGCACGGATATCAAACCCCTCCAGGCGGAAGTGGCGGATCTGAAGGCCCAGCTGGCTAAGACGCAGGGCGACGTTTCGGCGGCGAAGAGCGAAGCCGACCAGGCGAACGCCTCGGCTCAGTCGGCCAGCCAGTCGGCCAGTGGTGCGCAGAGCACTGCGAACCAGGCGCTGGCGGCGGCGCATGCCAGCCAGTCGTGCTGCGACGCGACCAACGAGAAGATCGACCGGATGTTCAAGCGGTCGGTTTCGAAGTAAATCGTTGTCTCGATGAAAAAACGCCGCGCAACTGCGCGGCGTCTTTTTGTGTGCGGCTCAGGCGCAGCCGCCTGAACCCGAGTCCTCAGTAACGAACCAGCGCCGAGCCCCAGGTAAAGCCCCCGCCGAAGGCTTCCAGCAGCAGCAGGTCGCCGCGTTTGATGCGCCCGTCCCGCACCGCGACATCGAGGGCGAGCGGCACGGAGGCCGCGGAGGTGTTGCCGTGCTCCTGCACGGTCACAATCACCCGCTCCATCGGCAAGTCGAGTTTGCGCGCGGTCGCCTGGATGATGCGGATATTGGCCTGGTGCGGCACCAGCCAGTCAATAGCCCCGCGTTCCAGACCGTTCGCAGCGAGGGCCTCGTCAACCGCCTGCCCGAGCTTGGTGACGGCGACCTTGAAGACTTCGTTGCCCGTCATGGTGATCGTGAGCTTGGCGGCAAAGCCCCGCGACACCCCGCTCCCGCAGTACAGCATGTCCTTGTAGTAGCCATCCGCGTGCAGGTGGGTCGAGAGCAGTCCCGGTTGCTCATCCGGCGCGAGCACGACTGCGCCGGCGCCATCGGCGAACAGCACCGCCGTGGAGCGGTCGCTCCAGTCGGTGATGCGCGAGAGGGTTTCTGAGCCCACCACCAGTGCGCGCCGTGACTCGCCGCAGCGCACGTACTTGTCGGCGATCGACAGCGCGTACATGAAGCCCGCGCACGCGGTCTCGAGCCCGAAGGCCGGCACGCCGCGACACCCGAGCCGCTGCTGCAGCAGCACCCCGCAGTTGGGAAACACCAGGTCCGGAGTGGTGGTGCCGAAGGCAATGAAGTCGACCTCCTCGGGCGCGAGTCCTGCGGCATCCAGCGCGCGGCGCGCCGCCACCTCCGCCAGGTCGACCGTGGTCTCACCGTCGGCCGCCACGTGGCGGCGCTCGATGCCGGTGCGGGTGCGGATCCACTCGTCGCTGGTGTCTACCATCTTCTCCAGATCGAAGTTGGTCAGGACTTTCGCGGGCAGGTAGGAGCCCGTGCCGACGATGCGCGAGTGAATCAAGTTGCCGTCCCCTGCGCCTGCAGCGCCTGTGCGATCTGTCGCGTGAGTCCGCGGCGCGCCGCCAGCGCCGCAGTACCGATCGCCCGCGAAAACGCGACACCGTCGGCGCGACCGTGGCTTTTTACCACGATCCCGGCGAGGCCGACCATGCAGGCGCCGTTGTAGCGGCGCGGATCAAGACCCGCCGCGGCGCGGCGCAGCACCGGGCGCGCGACCACGCCCGCGAGACGATCGAGGAACGAAGCCTGAAACTCCTGTCGCAGCCGGTCGGCGATCAGTCCGGCGACCCCCTCCATGGTTTTCAGTGCGACATTGCCGGTGAATCCGTCGGTCACCACAACGTCGACGTCGCCGGAGAAGATGTCGTCGCCCTCCACGAAGCCGACGTAGTTAAGCCCGCTTGCCCCGAGCAGAGCGTGCGCTTCCTGCACCCCCTCGTGCCCCTTGATGTCTTCCTCGCCGATGTTGAGCAGTCCGATGCGCGGGGTGGCAAGACCGTACACGTCGCGGGCGATGATGGCGCCCATGGCGGCGAACTGCCGCAGCTGCTGCGGCGTCGCCTTGGTGTTGGCACCGAGGTCCAGCATGTGGGTGTGGCCGCGCGCGGAAGGTATGGCCGAGATGATGGCTGCCCGCTCGACGCCCGGCAGCGTCCTGAGCACGAAGTGGGCGATCGCGGTGAGCGCCCCGGTGTTGCCGGCGCTCACGCAGGCAGAGGCGCCGCCAGCGTGGACCAGGTCGATCGCCACGCGCATCGAGGAGTCCTTCTTGCGGCGGATTGCCTCGCGCGGTTTGTCGTCCATGGCCACGACCTGAGAGGCGGCCGCCACCGCGGCGCGCTCGCGCATCTGCGCGGGCAGCGGCGCCAGCGCCGCCTCGATCAGCCGTGGCTCGCCCACCAGCACGACACGCAGCTCGCCGTCGTCAGCGAGCGCGCGCAACGCGCCCGCGACGTACTCCCGCGGCTCGTGATCGCCGCTCATTACGTCGATCGCGACCGGCAGCACGCGCACGTCCCGCGTGCCCGCTACTCCTTGTCTTCGCCTTCGGCCGGCTTCTCGATCACGCGTTTGCCGCGGTAGAAGCCGTCGGGGGTGATGCGGTGGCGCAGGTGGGTCTCGCCCGACTGCGGGTCAATCGACAGCGCGGGCCTGGCGAGACCATCGTGCGAGCGGTGCATGCCGCGTCGCGACGGGGTCTTGCGGCTTTTTTGAACGGCCATGAGTCAGTTCTCCTGAATTCAACAAAACTCTAACGTTTCAGCAGTTCGGCAAGCCGCGCAAACGGCTTGTGCGTCTCGCTCTGCGGCTCCCGGCCGTCAGCGCCGCGGGCGGTTCCGCGCACTGCGCCTGCACCGGCTCGTGCAACGGCACGATCGGCAGTGCCAGCAGCAGCTCCTCCGTGATCAGCTCGCCGATGCTGATGCGGCCCCCGGGCGCTAGCATCGGCTCCAGATCCTCCGGCACGCGCGCCGCGTCGGCCTCCGACGCCACAGCGCGACCCGCACCCGCGTGTCGATCGGCAGCTGCCATCGGCTGCAGGCAGCGCTGGCATTGCAGCGTTGCAGCTCCGTGCAGCTCGAGCTCCGCCACCGCCAGTCCCCGCTGGCGCGCGAAGTGCACGCGCCCGCTGCACTTCTCCGGCGACGCGGTCGCGCCGCGAGCGCAGACCGGGGAGCTCCGCGAGCGCAACGGCGAAGTCAACGTCGGCTGCGCCGTCAGCCAGACGTTCGACGTCGAGCGGCCTCGACCAGGGCGGCGACATGGGGCGCGTATAATAGGTAGCGAGTCCTCCCAAGTCAAAGTCGGATTTGGGGCTAAGCCATTGTTTCTCGAAGGCGATTCGCGTGCCCGCCATGAGTCCCAGTGCCACCACTCATCCTGCTCGCCTCCACCTCGCCTACCGCCGCGAGCTGCTCGGCCGGCTCGGGCTCGCCTTCGAGAGCGCATCGCCCCGAGGTATCCGAAGAGCACCGCGCCGGGGAGTCCGCCTGCCGACCGCGCCCTGCGGCTCGCCAATGCCAAGGCGCCGCGCGGTCGAGGCCCGGCATCCCGGACGCGCTCGTCGATCGGCAGCCGACCAGGTTGCTGCCCTGCGGCGGCACGCGTCCTCGACAAGCCCGGCGACGCCGCGCGCTGCCGCGCCCAGCTCGCCTCTTTGAGCGCCCACAGCGCGCAGTTCTACACCGCCTGCGTGCTGGTGGGTGGCAATCCTGCGCTGCACCTGGCGCACGTCGACACGACGACCGTGATGTTTCGCCCGCTGCACCAGGCCGAGATCGAGCGCTACGTGGCGCGCGAGCAGCCGTTCGACTGCGCGGGCGGCTTCAAGGCCGAAGCCCTGGGAATCACGCTGTTCGAATACATCGAGAGCCAGGACCCCACCGCCCTCATCGGGCTGCCGCTCATCTGGCTCGCCGGGCGCGCTGCGCGCGCGCGGGCTACGCTCTGCCCTGACACGGCTCTGCCGCGGTCGACGCCGCGGGAAGCTTGCTCCAGCACCGCCGCCAGCTCTGCGGGCAGGGGCGTGTTGATGCTGAACTCCCCGCCCTCGGGCCACGGGAAACTCACGCTGGATGCATGCAGGAACATGCGCTTGAGGCCGAGCGCGCGCATCGCAGCATTGAAGTCCGCATCGCCGTATTTGGTATCGCCGGCCACCGGATGGCCGGCGTGCTGCGCGTGCACCCGGATCTGGTGGGTGCGGCCGGTGTCGAGCATGACCTCGACCAGCGTCGCGGTGCTTGCCGAAGAACTGCACGGGCCGGAAGTGGCTGATGGAGGGTTTGCCGGAAGCATCGGCCCGCACGGTGCGCTCGCCGCCGACCCGGGTGTCGGTGCGCAGCGGCACCTCGATGCGCTTCGCGCCGAGCTCCCAGCGGCCCTTGAGCAGCGCGAGATAGCGCTTCTCGATGCCCTCGGTACGCAGCAGGGCGTGTAGCGCGCGCAGTGTCGGCGCGTGGCGCGCGATCAGAAGACACCCACTCGTGTCGCGGTCCAGCCGATGCACCAGCTCGAGGGACTCCTCCGGGCGCAGCGCACGCAGGGCCTCGATGACGCCCGCACTCACCCCGCTGCCGCCGTGGACCGCGATACCCGCGGGCTTGTCGAGCACCACAGCCGCTCGTCCTCGTGGATCACCGCCGCGGCGATGCGGGCCAGAAGGTCGGCCGACGGCCGGCCGGGGTCCGCCGCCGGCAACACCCGCACGGGCGGCAGACGGATGCGGTCGTGGGCCTTGAGACGCGTCTCGGGGCCCGCGCGGCGGCCGTTGACCCGCACCTCACCCTTACGGATCACTCGATAGACGCGGCTCCTCGGCACCCCGCCCAGGCGCTTGTGGACGAAGTTATCCAGCCGCTGCCCGGCCTCCTCCAGGCTCACGTCCACATGCTGCACCTGGGTGCGGTTTGCCTGGCGGTGGGTCTCGGACATGGGCTCTTTGGCGTAAGGCATTGTTTCTACAACGGTCTGTCAGTATACTCCGCGTGTCGTCCGTGAATCGGACGCGCCAATGGCTGCGGCCTGAAGTCCCCAGCCGTGTTTAGTTGGACCTCCTAGAATCGAGGCCATCGCATTGGGCCGACAAGATCGCGCCATCTGCGTCGAATCTCTTACATCGAGAATTTCCGCAGTTGGGGCCGTCGGTTGAGTTCACCGCAGGATTCCTTTAACGCGCCGCCCTCATAGAGGCGGGCCTTAGCATGTACAACGAGACTCGATCTCCAGTTGCAGGGAATCTTCGCTGCCGCGGACGGCACGTCCCGCGGCCTCCCGTCGCCTGCTTGCCGGCCCCTCAACGCATAAGTGGGGCACATGAAGAGAATGCTGGTAAATGCAACTCAGGAAGAGGAGTTGCGCGTTGCACTGGTTGACGGACAAAAGCTTTTCGACCTGAGTATTGACCTACCTTCCCGAGAACAGAAAAAAGCCAACGTCTACAAGGCTCGTATTTCCCGCGTCGAGCCGTCCCTCGAAGCCTGCTTCGTCGACTATGGCGCTCAGCGCCATGGCTTCCTGCCGCTGAAGGAGGTCTCCAAGGAGTTCTTTCGGCAGCAGCCGCAGGGCGGCCGCATGAACATCCGCGAGCTGCTCGCGGAAGGTCAGGAAGTCATCGTGCAGGTGGAGAAGGAGGAGCGCGGCACCAAGGGCGCCGCGCTCACCACCTTCATCAGTCTTGCGGGACGCTTCCTCGTGCTGATGCCGAATAACCCGCGCGCCGGCGGAGTCTCGCGCCGCATCGAGGGTGAGGACCGCGACCAGATGCGCGAGGTCATGAGCCAGCTGCAGATCCCGGAAGGCATGGGCGCCATCGTGCGCACGGCCGGCGTCGGCCGGTCCGCTCCCGAGCTGCAGTGGGACCTGGACAACCTCAAGGTGCAGTGGGACCAGATCGCCGCGGCCGCCAAGGACCGAGCGGCCCCGTTCCTGGTGTTCCGCGAGAGCGATGCCGTCACCCGCGCCATGCGCGACTACCTCTCCGATGACATCGGCGAGGTGCTGGTCGACAGCCAGGCAGCCTTCGAGAAGGCCCAGGAGTACATGCAGCGCTTCATGCC
>CAVQKW010000009.1:0-182090 GCA_963713175.1 uncultured Gammaproteobacteria bacterium
TTCCGCTGATTGTGACCGGCGATTCCGCCCGAAGGTGACCGGGCATTCCGCCGCATCGGCGCTGAGTGAGTTTCTTACTCCGGTTGGTCACGATCAGTCAACGTTTCGGCTTCTTTCCGGATCTTCGATCTTTCGCTTTGCGGGAACCCGTAGGGCAGTCTGCCCGCCCGAAGGGCGGGCAGAAGCTCTCCACGATCGTTTGCGGTCGGAGCCGAGGGAAGACATTGACGCGCGACACCACTGCTCATCGGGCAGTCGCCGTTGTGGTTTTCCTGACCTCGGCGGCGTAACGCTTGCGTATGGACTCCTTCTCCTGCAGGTGGATTGGTGCGCGCGGTGCACCAAGCGGTCCAAGATCGCATCGGCCAAAGTCGGATCGTTCAGGTACTCGTGCCAGTGCTCGATCGGTAGCTGGCTCGTGACGATCGTGGCGCGGCTGCCGACCCGATCATCGAGGAGTTCGAGCAGATCGTTGCGCTCGCGTGGTCCGAGGGGCGAGATCGCGAAGTCGTCGATCACGAGCACGTTGATCTTGGCGAGGGCAGCGAGGCGCTTGCGGAAGCTCCCGTCGGCGTGGCAGAGATTGAGCTCCTCGAACAGCCGTGGTGCGCGCGCGTACCAGGCGCTCAAGCCCGCGCGACACGCCTGATGCGCGAGCGCGCAGGCCAGGTACGTCTTGCCGCTGCCGGTTGCCCCGTGGATCAAGAGGTTCTGATTTGAGCGGATCCACTCGCAGGAGGACAGGCTCGCCAGCTGCGCTCGGTCGAGTCCGGCGCGCGAGCGGAAGTCGACGTCCTCGATGACCGCATCGCGTTCCTTGAACTGGGCAAGCTTCAAGAGCCGCCCCAGACGGCGATTCTCCCGTTGCAGCACTTCGCGCTCGAGTAGCAGCGCCACGCGTTCTTCGAAGGCCAGCTGTTGCAGGGCGCTGTTGGCCATCTGCTCGCTCAGGGCGAGCGCCATGCCGTGCAGCTTCAAGCGGTTCAGTGTATCGAGGGTGGGTTGGATGAGCATGGGTCATCGTCTCCTTCGGGGCTCGACGGGGTCGCCGTCGTGGTGAGGGTGGAACGGAAGTACTCCGCCCCGCGCACGTTGCGATGCGAGTGCGCGGCGGTTGGTGCGGCGCTCTCGGCCGCGGGGAACAGGTCCGGGTGCTGGTCGAGCTTGGCCTCGAGGATCGCGAGGATGCGCTTGCGCGTGGGCGAGCCCATGGCCAGCGCTCGGCGGCACGCGGCCTCCAGGCGCTCCTCGCCGTAGGTCTTGGCGAGGTTCAACAGACCCAGGCACGCACGGTAACCCTGCTCCGGGTGCGGACGATTCTCGAGCTGCCACGCGACGACCGCGCGCGTGCCCGCACCGATCCTGCCCCAGTTCAGAGTCGCCCGGGCGTCCACTCCAGATGCCGACGGTGCGACTCGGGCATGTGTTCGCCGAGCGTGGTGTGTTTGCCGGGAACGTAGGAGCGCACGTGCGCAGCGATCCGTCGGCTCTTGAAGAAGCACTCGAGCGTGGTGGCGGTCAAGCGCACGTGGATCTCCTGGCGCACGAGGGCATGCGGCACGCTGTAGTAGTGGTGCTCGACCTCGACGTGATAATCGACGCCGGCGCGCGCCTTGCGCCACTCGGCGTACTCGTAGCGCCGTTCGGGCAAGGGCTTCATGGCGGGACGATCGATCGCCTCGAACACACTGGCACGACAGCCGGGCAGCTTCTTGAACGGGCGACGATTGAGGACGAGGAGCAGTTCGGCGATGGCCGTGTTGAGCTCGGTGAGCGAGAAGAACTGCCGATTGCGCAGCCGCGCGAGGATCCACCTCTGCACCACGAGCACGCTCATCTCTACGGCGGCCTTGTCCCGTGCCCGATAGGGACGCGCCGGCAAAATCGCCGTGCCGTAATGACGCGCCAGGTCCTCGTAGGTAGAGGTCGCCTCCGGCTCGTAGCGACAGGCCTTCTTGATGGCGCTCTTGAGGTTATCCGGAACCCACAGAGCCGGTACCGCCCCCAGGTACTCCAGGGTGCGGATGTGCGAGGCGATCCAGTCCGGCAGACTCTGCGTCCAGGTGGCCTCCGCGTAGGTGTACTTGGATGCGCCCATCACGGCGACGAAGATCTCGGCCGCACGGATCTCGCCCGTGCCCGCCTCGATCACCGCCACGGTGTCGCCGCTGTAGTCGATGAAGAGCTTCTCGCCCGCGCGATGCACCTGACGCATCGAGCGCGCCAAGTGGTCGCGGAAGCGGTGGTAATGCAGGCAGAACTGGCTGTAGCGGTACGCTCGCGCGCCGTGAGCGCCGTGGTACTCCTCCCACAACAGCTGCAGCGTCACACCCCGGCGCTTCAGTTCCTGATGGATGTAGGGGAAGTCGGGCTGCGCGTATTGTTCCAGTGGCGCGGCCGTGCGGAACAGCAGCGCTTCGAGCTGCCCGTCATCCAGCTCCTCGCGCAGCGGCCAGCTGAGACCCTGCTGGATCGCCCGACGCACGTACTTGCTGACGGCGCCCTTGGACACCCCGGTCGTGGCGGCGATCCACTCGTGGCTAAACTTCGCCTCGAACTTGAGACGCAGAACCTCTTTGATCTTGCGCATGGCACTCCGTTTGGCTGACATCGAGCTCCCCTCGGGTAAAACCGGGCAGCTTGCCAGCGAACTTCAGTTCCAGCGCAGATCCGACGGTCCATTCCGGGCCAACGTGACCGCTCCTTCCGGCATCGTGACCATCGATTCCGGCCTCGGCCGAAAATCGGTCACCTTCGAGCAGAATCGGCGGTCACGTTCGGCCGGAACGGCCGGTCACGTTCGAACGGAATCAGTGGTCACATTGGCGCGGAATACGCACAGACCGGCCTACGCTGAAATTCTGCTGGAATTTGCGACTTGCGGTCGTGCGGTGCACAGCGGGCTTGTCCCCATCGCAAGATCGCGTGTATCGCACCGCATCGACCGCATCATTACCGAGACTGCTCTCTCAAGGAGGCCGTCCATGAAACGCCGACTGATTGCAATTGCCGCAGTGCTTCCGGCAATTCTGTTTGTAGCACTACCCTTGGAAGGTCTGACCGCCGGGATCGCCCGCGCGGGACCTGCGAACGCGGGTTCACCACAGGCGGATCAGACTCCGCGAGTCACGAACTATGGCGGTCTCGCGGACCTGATGAAGTATTACCCACCTGAGGCGCGAGATCGCGGAATCGAGGGCTTCGTCGATCTCGCCGTAACCCTGGATACTCAAGGGCGCGCGACCGACACGATGATCCTTTCCGAAGACCCACTGAATATGGGATTTGGCGCGGCGGCATCCACGCTGGCGCATACGATGGAATACAGCAACCCGACGGGTCATCCGGTGCAGCTGACATTTCGCGTGAAGTTCGCACTCGACAAAGGGCCCACGCTGCAGCGCCCTAGCTTCGAAGTGTTCGAGGCGAGAATCGGAGACAGTTCCCGAGCAGAACAGCCAACCAAAACGAGGCGCAGAACGTCCGCTCGGGCGGTTGTGAGTGTCCGGAATGGAGCGCTGCCAACGTCGCTTCAGGGTCGAGGTAATAGTAGCCGCTTGATCGCGGGCGATTCAGCCGGAAACAGCCACTCCCGGCCCAGGAGCCGACGCCTACCGCGCTGAGACAGATTTCCCGAAGCCGGTCGTTCGCTTAACCTACTCTCGATGAACCCGCGTTCGCCGCTCCGACACTGCCGATCCCCGCCCTCGCGCCGCGCGATTTCCAAGCGTGGGTTCCTCTTGAGCGTCCTCGTGTGCCTGTGCGTGGTTGAGCCCCTAGGGTATCGGGCGCCGCCGCAAGCTGCGAGCAGATTACCGGTCTTGATCGCGTCTCACGCGCTCCCGGCGCCTTCGTCGCCGATATGCATGGCACAGTCGAGGCACCTGCTTTCGTAGAGTCACTCCTGTGCAACTTGTTGCGGTCGGGGCGCGACGCAGTGCTGGCACTTGAGTACCCGAGCGACGAAGAGCATTTCATCGACGAGTTTCTGCATGCACACGGAGGCAAGCCGCAAGCTGCTCTGCTTGCAACCTCCTTCTGGAGCCGTCCAACGCAGGATGGGCGAACCTCACGCGCAATGCTTGATCTACTCGAGTGGGTTCGGCGGCAGGTCGTCAGTGGAGCCCACGTTCGCGTGGTGGCATTTGACTCGTTACCGAAGAGCCAGTTGAGTGGTGCTGTCCCTTTCGATGCACGCGATGCGGCAATGGCTGCCCGCTTGCGTGAAGAGCTTGCGCGACTCTCCCCCGACGAGTTTCCGGTCATTTTCACCGGAAACGTACACGCGCGAAAGA
Organism: uncultured Gammaproteobacteria bacterium; assembly: GCA_963713175.1. Taxonomy (GTDB): domain Bacteria; phylum Pseudomonadota; class Gammaproteobacteria; order Steroidobacterales; family Steroidobacteraceae; genus 13-2-20CM-66-19. The sequence continues at coordinate 4,296 of CAVQKW010000009.1, forward strand.
CAAGAGGCCTGCCGTTTCTCAACGCGCCACCAGGCGCCGAGCGGGCAGAGCCGCTCGGCTACAGGCTCAGAGATTTGGGGTTTGTCCACATGAACGCTGCCTATCGGGGAGGGACTGCTTGGACTTGCGGCAATGCTTCGACTTGCGGAGTGCAGCAGCTCGGCGAGCCCGGGCCGCCTGTCAGCTCCTTTTCGATCAGGCCGTCCGCAGATCCCGCGTACGATCTGGAGTACTTCGTCGGGTCATTCACCGCTTCGCCTCCAGCTGCCGCAGCGCGTACCAGCGGAAATTGATGCCGCTGTGCCGGCCGAGTACGGCTCCAACTCCGGTCGGTCGGGCGGGCTAAACGCCTGCGCCGAAGCGGACGTTGGTAGGCCGCGGTAGAGTATTGGGATGGCATGAACCCTTCCACTTGCCGTTTCCGGCCGATCGCCGGAAGATGCTTGGAGGAGGAGTGAAGTGAAGTGCAGCTAGGAAAATTGCCATCTTCTGCTTCACTGCTTTGCGTGCTGGCGCTCGCCGGGTGTGCGCACCCCAGAGGAGACGGAACAGACGCAGATATCTCTGGGCCGAACGGACTCGACAGGTGGAAGTCCTCGTTGCACATCCAACTCCGACCAACCTGGCGGCGGCGGCGTTGCTGACTTGGCCGGGCGACCTAAACGGCGGGCGGCCTCTCGAATTAATCGCACAGGCCAGGCGCTTGCGCCGCAGCGTGCGGAACTTGCCTGGGTTCATCTCGCGATCTGCGAACGACTCAAGTGTGAGGCCAAAGAGCAGATTGAGGTTCATCTGCAGGAGATCGATGCAGATAACGGGTTCGTATGGGCCGCCGATCTGGAGCATGCACAATCATCGGGGTCCGCAGTCGCCGTCACGGCCGCAATTGCCCGGATCGGCGCTGGCCCGAGAATGACGTTCTATTGGAACCAGCTCGAGGTCATGATGGTAGACGCGTTGGCCGTGGCGAGTCCGTCTCAGAGTCTCGCCACGCGAGGAACTGAGGCCATCGGCGTGCTTGCCGCGCAGGCCATCCCGCCCCTTCAGCCGATGTCCAAAGCCTGCCGACTTGAACAGCTCAGTCTGCCGGGCCGCCGTGCGGCATGCGAGGCTCTGGTGGCGCGCATGGAGCAGTCGAGCACGGTGCTCACGCAGGGTCTGGCACTCGGTATCCAGGAGCGGTGGTGGCCAGCCGGTAGCCCAGAACGCGAAGTTCTCCGCGCCAAGCGCCGACGGCTCGACTACCTCCTGACGACGTCGAGTCGCATTCGGTGGTGGCGAATGAACCGGGACATGGCAGTCCGAATTGAGGCGGCGCGAAAGACCGACCGAGAAGAAGACGTCGAGCTTGCGATGATCAAGTCGTTCGGCTTACCTCCGGAGCCTCCGATGGACTGGAAGGACACCTTGCATCCGGGGTAGTGGTTCCCTCGCTCTTGCACCTGCGTACATCCGCTCTGCCACTTGTGAGTGTCTCCTTACGCGCAGCGCGAGTGACTTAGAAGGGTCACAAGCGGCCCTTCGGCGGCCGCTTATTCGAACGGATTCAGCACCCGCACGTCGAAACGGGAGAAGTCCCGCACGTTGCGCGTAACAACAGTCAGATCGTGCACGAGAGCCGTTGCCGCAATCATGGCGTCTTCGTAGACGGTGCTGGACTGGCGGTGCATGAGCTTGGCCCATCGGCGAAAGCACACGGCGTCGATCGCGAGTACGTTGTAAGAATCCGCCACCTGATCAGCCCATGCCTCGAGTTCCTCCGCCTTGACGGGGTCCTGAGTGCGCGTCATCTCGATGCCGGCTTGTATCTCTCCGACCGTTACTGCGGAAAGATGCAGATCGGAGTCCTCGACGTCCTGAAGCCAGGCGACGACCTTCGGATTCGGGCGCGGCTTGCGCAGTTCCGAGACGATGTCGGTGTCGAGTAAGTACACTGCGGTACTCAAAGCGACGGAATCGAACGTCGCCGATGCCGCCCACGTGGCGGTGCCGTCAGCTCGGCGCGCGCGAAGTCCGTCAGCAGCAACGCCTTCAACGACGGCCGCGACATCTGGCAGAGCCGCTTCCACTCCTGCATGGGCACCAGCACCGCAGTTTCCTCTCCGCGGCGCGTGACGATCTGGGGTCCTTCACGGACACACGTCTCCAGGAGTTCGCTGAAGCGAGCTTTAGCATCCTGTACCGGCCAAGTCTTTGCCTTCATCGCATGAGCATATGACTAGTCGTCTGACTAGTCAAAACCAAGCGCCGAGAGGCCCAGTGGACGCGAGAGAATGCGCACACACGGGCCTACGGTAGCGGGTCTAATCTTCTAAGTTATTGAATCTAATGTTATTATTTTGGTAGCGGGGGCAGGATTTGAACCTGCGACCTTCGGGTTATGAGCCCGACGAGCTGCCAGACTGCTCCACCCCGCACCAGGAGGGCGCGCATTCTACAAGTGCGCACCGGGGTCAGCAATAGGCCTCTGGCGCCCCCATGTAGAAGAGTGACTTGCGCGAGTCGCTCAGTGCCCGGGCTGGGAAACGGGGTCCTGCAGGTGCTCGAGCAGGTCGCCGCGGGCCTGCGGCTTACGCAGCATGTAACCCCCGATGGAAGGCGCGATGATGAACAGCACCACGCCGCAGCGGTTCCCGAAATGGATGAAGGTGGTGAGGCCTCCGAGCACCACGTGGGCACGGCGGGTGGCAGGATCTGCGGTTGCGCGCTGCTGGCGCCGCGACATGCCTTGCGCGTGGGTGTTCCTGAACGGTCGTTGCAGGTGGTCGTCGTTCGCGCGGTTCGATGAGCACGGTGTGCGTGAGCGGATTCCGGGTACTCGCGACCAGGAAAAGCAACACACCGCGTGCAGTGCCCCCACACCGGATGAGTACCACGACGCGCGGCGTCGCGGCGCATGAGCTCATCCGCGCCTGGAGCGCGCCGAGGCAGGAAAAAGTTTCCTGGGCCCGGCGCTCTTCAGAGCGCGGCTGCGACCCTCGCGGCGAGGGCCGCACCCTCGGTGGAGTCGAGCGCTCGCATCGGCCAGCCGATGCCGAGGCCCTCGCGTGCATTGGGCTTCGGGATGATGTGAAAATGCACGTGCGCGATCGCCTGATGCGCGCCGGCGCCGTTGTTCTCCAGCACGTTGTATTCCTTCACCCCGGTGGCCGCGATCACGGCGCGGCAGATGCGCGGCAGCACGCGCCCGAGCGCGGCGGCGGCCTCGTCCGAGAGCTTGTCCATGCTCTCCGCAGCCTCCTTTGGCACCACCAGCGTGTGCCCGGTGCTCAGCGGATTGATGTCGAGGAATGCCAGCACCTGCGAGTCCTCGTAGACCTTGTGGCAGGGAATCTGTCCGCGAATGATCTTGCCGAACACCGTGTCTGCCATGGGACGCCTCGCGCGGCTGCACTCGTAAGGCCCTATTGTCGCTCAGGTTAATGGCTTTCGCCGCTCAGGCGGGTAAACTCTCACGCTCGCTGCGCGCCCACCAGGACTGGGGATCTGGCATGAAGACCAAGGCTGCGATTGCGTACGCTGCCGGCAAACCGCTGGAAGTGACGACGGTAGATCTCGGCGGCCCGAAGGCTGGCGAGGTACTGATCGAGATCCGCGCGAGCGGCGTCTGTCATACGGACGAATTCACCCGCTCAGGCGCCGACCCCGAGGGGCTCTTTCCGGTCATCTTCGGGCACGAGGGTGCCGGCATCGTCGTCGAGGTGGGTTCCGGGGTCACCTCGGTCAAGAAGGGCGATCACGTCATTCCGCTCTATACGCCCGAGTGCCGCCAGTGCAAGTCCTGTCTGTCGCGCAAGACCAATCTGTGTACCGCCATTCGCGCCACCCAGGGCAAGGGCGTGATGCCCGACGGCACCAGCCGCTTCTCGCTGGGCAACCAGATGGTGCACCACTATATGGGCTGCTCCACATTCTCCAATTTCACGGTGTTGCCGGAGATCGCGGTCGCGAAGATCCGCGAGGACGCCCCCTTCGAGAAGGTGTGCTACATCGGCTGCGGCGTCACCACCGGCATCGGTGCGGTGATCAACACCGCGAAGGTCGAGGCCGGGGCGAACGTGGTGGTGTTCGGCCTGGGCGGCATCGGGCTGAACGTGATTCAGGGCGCGCGCCTGGTCGGGGCGAACAAGATCATCGGCGTGGACGTCAACCCGCGCCGCAAGGCGCTCGCGGAGCGCTTCGGCATGACGCACTTCGTGAACCCGAAGGATGTTGGCGCGGATCTGGTGCAGCATCTGGTGGCGCTCACCGACGGCGGCGCCGACTACAGCTTCGAGTGCGTGGGCAACGTCGATCTCATGCGCCAGGCGCTCGAGTGTTGCCATCGCGGCTGGGGCGTCTCGGTGATCATCGGAGTCGCGGGCGCCGGGCAGGAAATCAGGACCCGGCCGTTCCAGCTGGTGACGGGCCGCGTCTGGAAAGGCACAGCCTTCGGCGGCGCGCGCGGCCGTACCGACGTACCGAAGATCGTCGACTGGTACATGGACAAGAAGATCAATATCGACGATCTCATCACCCACGTCATGCCGCTCGAGAAGATCAACGACGCCTTCGATCTGATGCACAAAGGCGAGTCGATCCGCTCAGTGGTCACGTTTTGAGGCGTCGCCCGCGCCCGGGTGCGCGCCGTTCACTCAATCGCGAAAGTGAGGAGAACAGCATGGCTACCAAGATTCATCCGGCCGTCGACAGCGGCGTAAAGCCGGGCAAGAGCGATTTCGCCGGCGGAACGCTCACCTGCCTGTGCAGCTCGGCGCCCGTGACCATCACTCTCAAGGGCAATACGGCCTTCAACCACGTGTGCGGCTGCACCAAATGCTGGAAGCCCAAGGAGTCGCTGTTCTCGATGGTGGCGGTCATCGGGCGCGACAAGCTCAGTGTCAGCGCCAACGGCAACAAGCTCAGGATCGTTGACGAGAAAGCGCCGATCCAGCGCTATGCCTGTACCGGCTGCGGCGTGCATATGTACGGCCGCATCGAGAACAAGAACCATCCCTTCTACGGCTTCGACTTCGTGCATACCGAGCTCTCCGGGGACAGCGGCTGGTCGGCCCCGGAATTCGCCGCGTTCGTCTCCTCGGTGATCGAGGCGGGATTCCCGCCGGCACGCATGGGGGAGGTGCGGGCGCGCCTGAGGGAGCTGAAGCTTGAGCCGTACGACTGCCTGTCGCCCGGGCTCATGGACCTCATCGCCACGCACGCTGCGAAGCAGAAGGGCACGCTGGCGGCGTGAGCTTGCGGTGGCGCGGGCCGCTCCGCGCGCTGTCCCACATGACGCGCCACTTCAAGGTGCGCGCAAGGAGTGTCCTGTGATCGATCGTCGACGATTCGTCAGCACCGCGGGCTCGCTCATCGCCGTCGCGGTCGCCTCATCCCTCGCCCCGCTCGCGCCCGCGGAGGCGCAGGCCGCCGGCGCCGGCACGCGCGACGAGCGCCTCGATGCGCTCTTTGATGCGTTCATGGACGAGCGCCTGAGGCGCCATCCCGAGCAGCTGACGAGCCTCGGGCTCGACAAGGGTAAGTACGCCTGGGCGAAGTCGAAGTTGAGCGATGAGTCGCTCGCGAGCGTGCGCGAAAACAAGGAGCTCAACGCCCGGCAGCTGCAGCGTCTCAAGGCCTTCGACCGCGGCTCGGTGCGCGGTCGCAGTCTCGCCGACTACGACACGGTGGGGTTCCAGATGGAGACCGTGGCGCGTAGCGAGGGATTCCAGTTCGGTACCGGCGTGGCCTACCCCTACGTGGTGAGCCAGCTCACGGGCGCCTACCAGAGCGTGCCCACGTTCCTCGACCGCCAGCACCGCATCGAGAGCCGCGAGGATGCCGAGGCCTATATCGCGCGGCTGCGCGCGTTCGCGCAGGTGCTCGACCAGGAGACCGAACGGGTGCGGCACGACGCCGGCCTGAAGGTGGTTCCACCGGATTTCATTCTCGACGCCACCCTGGGGCAGATGCGAACGCTGCGCAGCGTCGCGGCCGCGGACTCCATCATGGCGAGCTCGGTCGCGACGCGCGCCAAGAAGCTCGCGATCGCGGGCGACTGGGGCGCGCAGGCCGCGCGCATCGTCGGCGATGAAGTGTATCCGGCGCTCGACCGACAGGCGGCGGCCTTGAAGGCGCTGCGGCCGCACGCGGTGCATGCGGCCGGCGTCGCTCGTCTTCCCGACGGCCACGCGCTCTACACGGTGGCGCTGCGCCAGGCGACTACCACCGACATGACCGCCGAGGAAGTGCACCAGCTCGGCCTCGAGCAGGCGAAGGAGCTGACTGCGCGCATGGAGGTGATCCTCAAAGCCCAGGGCAAGACCTCCGGCACCGTCGCCGAGCGCGTGCAGGGGCTCGCCAAGGATCCGCAGTATCTCTATCCGAATACCGACGCGGGGCGCCAGCAAATCCTCGATTACTGCAACGGCCTCATCAAGGAGCTGCAGCCTTACCTGCCGAAGTACTTCCGCGTGATGCCCAAGGCGGCGGTGGAGATTCGCCGCGTCCCGGTCTACACAGAGGCGGGCGCGCCGGGCGGCTACTACCAGAGGCCGTCACTCGATGGCTCGCGCCCCGGCGCCTTCTACATCAATCTGCGCGATACGAAAGAGCTGCCGCGCTGGGCGCTGCCGACGCTCGTGCACCATGAGTCCGAGCCGGGGCACCACTTCCAGCTGGCACTGGTGCTCGAGATGCCTGAGCTGCCGCTGATCCGCAAGGCCGGCGGCGGATTCTCCGCCAATACGGAAGGCTGGGCGCTGTACGCCGAGCAGCTGTGCGACGAGATGGGGCTGTACGACCACGACCCTCTCGCCCGGCTCGGAATGCTGCAGGGGCTCACCTTCCGTGCCGCGCGCTGTGTGGTCGATACCGGGATGCACGCCATGGGCTGGAGCCGCGAGCGCGCCATCGACTATATCGTGGCGACCACGGGCGACAATCGCGCGGCGATGACCTCGGAGATCGAGCGCTACTGCACCTGGCCGGGGCAGGCGACCAGCTACAAGGTCGGCCAGACCCGCTGGCTGAAGCTGCGCAGCGATGCCAAGGCGCGCCTCGGCTCCAAGTTCGACATCCGCGACTTCCACGATGCCGGCCTCACCGCGGCTCCCATGCCCCTCGCGGTGCTCGAGCGCGTGATCGATGACTGGGTGAACAGCCGCCTGAAGGCAGGAGCCTCGACATGAGGCCTTGGGCGGCGCTGACCGCCCTCCTGGGGCTGGCGCTCGCGACGCGGGCACTGTGCGCCGACTATCCGCAGCCTGCCGAGGGCGACTACGTCATCAGGCACTTCAGGTTCACCTCCGGGCAGACACTCCCGGAGCTGCGCATCCATTACCGCACACTGGGCACGCCGCGCACCGATGCGCACGGGGTGGTGCGCAATGCCGTTCTCATCCTGCATGGCACGACCGGCAGCGGGGCTGCGTTCTTGCGGCCGATCTTCGCCGGCGAGCTGTTCGGTGCGGGCCAGCCGCTCGACGCGGCGCGTTACTTCCTCGTGTTGCCGGACGGCATCGGCCATGGCAAGTCGAGCAAGCCAAGCGACGGCCTGCACGCGCACTTCCCGCACTACGGCTATACCGACATGGTGCAGGCCGAATATCTGCTGCTCACGCAGGGGCTGAAGGTGAACCATGCGCGGCTCATCATGGGAACTTCCATGGGGGGCATGCACAGCTGGATGTGGGGCGAGGAGCATCCGAACTTCATGGACGCGCTGATGCCGCTCGCGAGCCTGCCGACGCAGATCTCGGGGCGCAACCGCGCCTGGCGTCGCCTGGTGATCGATGCGATCCGCAACGACCCGGGCTGGGACGGCGGGGACTACCGCAGCGAGCCGGCCGCGCTGCGCACCGCGGTCGGAATGATCTGGCTGGTGAGCAGCAACCCCGTGCTGCGCGAGGAGGAGGCGCCGACGCTGGCGCAGGCCGATAAGGTGTTCGAGGCCTACGTGGACGATGCGATAAAGACCAGCGACGCCAACGACGTGCTGTACGCAGTCGCGGCCTCGTACGACTACGATCCGGGTCCGGGCCTCGGGAAGATCGAGGCCCCGCTCCTCGCGGTCAACAGCGCCGACGATCTGGTGAATCCGCCCAAGCTCGGGATCCTCGAGCGCGAGATCAAGCGCGTGCCGCACGGGCGCGCGATCGTCATTCCGTACGGACCGGCGACCCGCGGGCACGGCTCGCACACCGTGGCGGCGCTGTGGAAGCAGTACCTGGTGCAGCTGCTGAAGTCCCCCGAGCGCTGAAAGCCTCAGGGCTCAGATGCGGCGCACGTGCCGGGCACGGAGCTCCGCGACCGAGTTGCACCCCAGCATGCCGAGCGTGCGATCGGTCTCTACGGTTAGGATCTCCAGCGCGCGCGCGACACCGGACTCCCCGCCCGCGCCCAGCCCGTAGAGCGTCGCGCGCCCCAGCATCACGGCTTCGGCACCGAGCGCGAGGGCCTTGACGATGTCGGTGCCGCGCCGAAAGCCGCCGTCCACCAGCACCGCGAGCCGCCCGGCGGCCGCTGCCACGATCTCGGCCAGCACGTCGATCGGCGCGACGCAGTAATCGAGCTGCCGCCCGCCGTGGTTGCTGACGACGATGCCGTCGCAGCCGAGTGCGGCGGCGCGCCCGGCATCGGCGGCGCTCAGCACGCCCTTGATGAGGAGCTTGCCGCGCCAGAACTGGCGGATCCACGCGATGTCGTCCCAGCAGATGATCGCATCGAACAGCTTAGGGATGATGGTGCTGCCGCCCACGACGCTGGCCGCACCCGGCGGCAGGTACGCCTCGACGTTGCGAAAGCGCGGGACGCCGTTGCGGATCAGCACCTCGTAGATCCAGCGCGGGTGGCGCAGCGTGTCGAGTGCGGCGCGCAGCGTGGGCTTGCCGGGTGAGCGGTAATTGCGCTGGTCCCACTCGCGGTTGCCGAACACGTTGGCATCCGTGGTGAACACCAGCGCTTCATAGCCGGCGGCCGCGGCGCGCTGCATGATGTCACGCCCGACGGCACGATCCTTGAGTACGTAGAGCTGCATCCACAGCCGCCCACCGGCTCGCGTGGCGACATCCTCGAGCCGGGTGGTCGACAGCGAGCTGAGCGTGAAAGGAATGCCGCGCGCGGCGGCCGCGCGCGCCAGGCCCACATCGCCGGCCGGGTTGAAAAGGTTGTTCAGACCCGTGGGCGCGATCACGAGCGGCGCGCCGGCCGCCGTTCCCAATATAGGAGTGCGCAGATGCCGGGCGGAGGTATCGATCAGCGTGTCGGGCAGGAGCCGCAGCCGCTCGAACGCCGCGCGGTTGCCGCGCAGCGTGCTCTCGTCGTCCGAGCCGCCTTCCACGTACTCGAACGCGAATCCCGGTACGCGCCGGCGCGCCAGCTCACGCAGATCCGCGATGTCGAGCGCGCGCGCCAGCGCGCCGCCGGTGAATGGGCGCCGTTTCCAGGGCATGCCGCAGTAAGCCCGTGTGTGTCGCGGCCATCCTACTCTTCCATCGCCACGTCACCCGCGAGGCAGTGAAGGTGTTGGTGGCGCTGTCGTACTGTCCGACGCACACCAGGCGGTAGATCGCATTGGTGCCGTTGAGCTGGGTGTTGACCGCGGTGATGAAGGACGAAACGCTGTTGAAGGCCGAGATAAGGGTGTCGTTTCCCACCGAGAGTATCAGTGGCGTGCCGGAAGCGAAGGCGATCGTCGGGCTCGCGGGCAGCGTCGTCAGGTCGAGCTTTTGCGGGCCGGTGGCGATGTAGTGGATCGCGTCGATGTGGGTGCTCGTCAGGTTCACGACGATCCCGGCGCTGTTGAGCGCTTGAACGGTGCCGTCGAGCCGCCCGAGCCCCACTCCACCACCAGCTGCTGCGGGGTGGCGCTGCCCGCCGTCACGGCGCTCGCCTCGAAATCCGGGGGCGCGGAACCGAACGGCCTCACGATGCCGCTCATCTGGAGCAGCGTGCCGGCCGGGTTGCCGCTCGCATTGATCGAGCCGGTGCCTGACCGAGTAGCTCGCCGCGCTCGCATCGTCGGCGCTGGTGGCTCCGGTGCCGGCGAAGTGAAAGGCCCCCGACTCGAAGCCCCCGAGCGTCGCGACATTCATCGACAGGGTGCCGGCCGCGGCGCTGTTGAGCGTGCCCCACACCGGGGTCGGCGCAAGCCGCACCTGGCCCTGCGTGGCATCCATCGAGGAGGCGACGCCGTTGCTCGTGTTCACGCTCGCCTGCCCGGACACGGTGATCTGCTGGCCCACCGACACCGACTGCGCATTGAGCCCCCCGACGGCGGCCCCGTCCTCGCTGACGATCGTGCCGGTGCCGATCGTGATCGGCATCGAGGGGTAGTATTGCAGCAGACCCAGGCGCGAGTTGAATGAGGCGCCGAGCAAGGTGAGGGTATCGTCGCTGCGCGCGCTCACCACCCCGGTGAAGTAGTCCGCCAGCGGGCTCTCGAGGCTCGTGCCGCCGTAAACGGCCGTGGCGTTGAGCGTGGGGGTGATGCCGGAGAGGTCACCGAGCGTGCCGTAGGCCGCGAGCGCAGTGGATTCCTGCAGCGCGCCCACCGCCGCAAGCCCCGCGGCGCCGGTGTAGGTCACCCCGTTGATGTTGAAGTAGGTGGTGGGGCTCGTCGCGATCGTGAAAGCCCCGAGCTCGGAGACCAGATCGTAGAACGGCCGCATGTCCACGATGAAGTTGCTGCTGGCGGCCTGCGTCGTGACCAGCAGTCCCCGCACCCGCAGCGGCGTGCTGTCCTCCGGCAGCGGCGTCGCGACCACGTACGGCTGCACGGTGATATTGAGTGGGGACGTGCCGGTGTTGATGGTGTTGAAAGCTGCCAGGTCGAACAGGATGGCAAGACGGGTGGACACGCTGTTGTTGATCACCAGCGGGTTGGCCGGATCGAAGTTGACCGTGAGGGATTCCGAGAGCATCGGAACTCCGGTGTTATCGAGCGGGGCAGCGGCGGTGGGCACGCCGTTGACGTCCACGTAGATCGTGGGGGTGGTGTAATCGATCACCAGGCTCATCGAGGTGTAGGTGCCGACGGGCACGGCCGCACCGGTGAGCACCTCGGTGGAGTTCTGCAGCTTCGAGAAATCGAATAGCTCCGGGGTGGCGAGTGGCTCGATGATCAGGCCGTCGTTGCGGGTGAGGGTAATCTCGTCGACCGAGATGAGGTAGGCGGAGAAGCCTTGATTAGTGCCCCCGACGCTGATGACCGCGGTGCCGTAGATGATGTTTTCGTTTCCGCCGCAGCTCGTGAGCAGGGCGGCGAGGCCGAAGGCGAGGGCGCACGCTGCCCCCGAAAGCCGCCGCGTCGGGCGGGCACGAACCACTGTCATCAGGCTTATCCCCTCAAAGATCCAAGGCGGGCGCCCACAGGTAGCATCGGAGATTAGAGAGGCCGACGCGCCGGACGTTCACCGCAAAACGCGGTAGTTTACCGGTTTCGGGCCGGGGCTACCCCGGCTAGTTGATGGTGAGCTCGACGCTGGCCGAGCCGGCGCTGCGCAGGTCCACCGCGGTCGGGTACCACTGGCGCGTCAGGGTGCCGGAGGGATTGCTCGAGCTCCAGGCCCGCACCGAGAGGTAGTAGAGGCTGCTCGAGGTCCCGCCGGGAATCCCGCTCAGCACCACCGAGCCGCTGCTCCCGAGCGCCCCATTGAGCGGTGCGCTCGCGACGAGCTGCCCGTTGTAGCTCACCAGGATCTCGCCCTGGTCGTATTTGGCGCCCGTCGCCTGATGGATGGTCGCCGCGATCGTGGCGGCGGTACCGCCGGAGGCGAGCGAGAGTCCCCCCACCGTTACCACCTGGGGCGGCGGGGTCGTGGGCGTGCTGGTTGTGGTGCTGGTGCTGGTGGCCGGGGCGGAGACCGGCGTACCGAGCGTGCCCTCGGCATACAGCGGCGCGCTGGCGGCCACCTGGTAGGTGCCGGCGCCTTCCTTGGGCGCCGCGCTCACCACCGTGATGGTCGAGCCGCTCGTGACGAAGGTGCCCGAGTCGACGGTGCTCGAGGAGAGCGTCTGCGGGGTCGCCAGTACCTGGTTGAAGGGATCAATGGGGCTCTGCTCGATGACGTACGGCACTTCGCCCGAGCCGGAGAGCGTCTGGTAGAAGTCGACGTCGGCGCCGGCCGGCAGCGGCGCCGACGCGGAGGTCTTGACGTTTGCGGTGTAGCTCGTGACCGCACGCGGGATGAGCGTGCCGATCGACACCAGGTTCGTAGCCGTGGGCGGGGTCAGATCCGGGTTGCTGGTGCCGGTGGTGCTGGTCGTGCTCAGGGTGGTGGTGTCGGTGGTGTCAGTCGTGCCCGCGGTCGAGGTGGTACTGGAATTGCTGAAGTTGACGGCCGGGATCTGCACATTCTTGATGATGATGGTGGCGATGCCCTGACCGTGGATCACGAGGTCGTAGTTGACCGTCGAGTTCGAATTATAGGAATAAGCCGGCAGCGGATAGAGCGTGAAAGTGCCGTCGGAGCTCACCGGGGAGCACGCGACGACGAAGAATCGGGTGCCGTCCGCGGTCAGCGATTCGGCGCACGCCTGGATGGCCGGCACCCCCGAGACGCCCGTGATCCCGGTGAGATTGGTGAGCGTGAGGGTCCCCTGGATGCCGCCCGACTGCGACAGGTCATAGGCGTTCTCGTGCGAGCTCAGCAGGATCCCGACGCTCGAAGTCCCGTAGGTGAACGGCACGAGATCGCGCAGCCCGTCAAAGGCGACCGAGAATTCCGCGGTCGTGGTTGGCAGCCCCGAGCCGGTGGTCGGGCCGGTGACGTCCCCGTCGGCGAGGTGGTCGAGCCGAAGGTCGAGCCGAAGCTCGTGCCGCTGCTATCGGTCGTCCCTGTGTTGTCGGTGCTCGTGCCAGTGCCACCAACGCCGGAGGTCGCCGCCCCGACCGCGGCACCCACGTTGCCGATCGGGACGGTGAGCGAGGTCTGGATGCCGACTCCCTTATCGGGGTTCAGCACTTCGAGCGGCAGCTGCTGGGTGTTGCCGCTGCTGTCGATGTAGTCGGCCTCCATGTTGTAGGTGGCCCCGAGGGTTTGAGCGGAGATCGTCAACGGCGTCGAGGCATCGACCGGAATGAGACGGATCTGCGAGTAGCTGCCGGGCGTGACCTTGAGGTCCGTGAACATGTTGGCGAAGTTGCCGCCGGAGTCGGCCACCAGGTCCACGGTGACGGGCGTCGACAGAGGGAACTTCGCCCAGCCGCCGTCATCCGGTCCCGCGGTCGCGCTGTTGTTGAACCAGACGGCCTGGGCGGTGATATAGACGTGCGAGTAGGTTGCCGGGGTGTTGCCGATCGCCGACACGTTGGTGCGCGAGGAGCACGCGCCCAGGGCGGCACACGCGGCTGCGAGGGCGAGCGGAGCGAGGCGGAATCGGCGGGCCATGCAATTCCCTGTGCGTCCTGCGGCTGAGGCTGAATCATGAGCCAAGTCCTGCAGTGCCGCAACGCGTAACTCCGCGACATTTGTATGAAATTGTGCCCGCGGAACCCGATTAACTTAAGACCTGTGTTCCGGGCTACGATTACGCGCATGAGGAGCTTCGCGGTCGCGGGTGCGGCGCTCGCGCTGATCGGCGCTGCGGTTGTGCAGGCGCACGCACATCTCGAGCGCGCGGTCCCCGCCGATGGCAGTGTGCTGCACGCGGCACCCACGCAGCTGGTGCTCACCTTGTCCGAGGCCGCGCGTCTCACGGTGCTGTGGATCGAGCCTGCGGGAGGGGAGCGACACAAAGTCGCCGCGCTCCCATCGCAGCCGGCGCGCGAGATCTCGGTGGTGTTGCCGCCGCTCGCGCCCGGCAAGTATGTGATCGAGTGGCGGGCGCTGAGCGCCGACGGCCACGTCGTACCGGGGCAGATCCACTTCACGCTGCTGCGATGATCGACCTCGCGTGGATCGTGACGCGAGGCGTGAGCTTCGCGCTGCTGCTGCAGGCTGTGGGTGCGGCGCTGTTCGCGGCGTACTTCGCCCCGCTCGCACCGCGCTCGCTCGGGGTCGTGGCAGGACTTGCGCGACGGGCGGCCGCGGGCGCACTGATCGCAGTGCTGGCGCAGTACCTGCTCGAGACGGCGCGCCTCGGCGGAGAGCTCTCCGGGGTGCTCGATGCGACGCTGCACCGCGTGCTGCTGTCCTCATCCCTCGGCGCAGCACTCGCCGTGCGCCTCGCGGGACTGACGTGTCTTGCGGCAGTTCCCGCCTCCGCGCGTCCGCTATCGCGGAGCGTGATGCTCGCCGGTGTGCTGCTGGCGACGGGCTCCTTCGTGCTCACTGGACACACCTGGGCGAGTGAGCGCCATCGCCTGCTTGCCCCGCTCCTGCTGCTGCATCTTCTCATCCTGTCGTTCTGGTTCGGCGCTCTCTGGCCGCTCGCCCGCGCGACGCAACTCGAGACGCCGTCGCAGGCGGCGCGCCTGCTGCACAGCTTCTCCGCGTGGGCCGTGTGGCTCGTGCCGCTGACGGGGCTCGCCGGAGTGCTGCTCGCCGCAGCGCTGCTGCCGGATCTTGCCGCGCTGAGGCGACCCTACGGGCTGCTGCTGATCGGCAAGGCGCTGGCGTTCGCACTCCTGATGGGGCTCGCGGGGCTCAACCGGCTGCGGCTCGTGCCGGCGCTCGCGCGCGGCGAGCACTCTTCGGCCGGGCGGCTGCGCGTCACCATCGCCTTCGAGTATCTGCTGCTCTGCACAGCGCTGGCGCTGACCGTCGTCATGACCGGGTTTTTTTCGCCGTCATGATCGCGTGACGCACGTCCGCGAGCGGCGCCGCGTCGGTGAGGCGCACCCCGGACCCCGTCGGCTCCACACCCAGCTCGCGCCACAGCGCCATGAGATCGGGCGCCACCGGTGTGTCTTTCATCCGCGCGTAGAGATCTTCCAGGGTCCGCGTGCCGACGGCGGCATCCCCGCTGCGCAGCACGCGCTCGATCGGCCATTCGGACCCAAGTCCACCGCTCTCGCGGTTGATCGCGCGCAGCGCGTCCTGCAGACCCTTCGCGTTGCCGGTTGCGCGGTGGATGTCGACGTCCGCCATGAGACAGAACATCGCACCGCCCCAGTAAGTGCGCCCCCAGGTGTGCGTGTGATCAAGGCCGGCGTCACCCGGCGCGGGCATACCCCGGGGCATCGAGCGCAGCTCTTCCGCCCACACGTCCTCTTCGGTGCGGTTGCCCGCCTGCACACGCTCTACGCCCTCGACGTAGGTGGCGAGCCCTTCGGACAGCCAGGCATGCTCCTCGCCCACATCGGGCAAGGCGAGGTGGGTCATCTCGTGCACCATGACCCAGTCGTTCGATGAGCTCATCCGCCGTGACCTCGCTCCCCACACCGATGCGGATCAGCGCGCGCGGCTCACCGAAGGTCTCACCGCCGTGTACTCCCTCGCCCGGCCGCACCCGCAGCCGCACCGTCACCTGCGGCACAGGGAAGTGCCCGTAGTAGGCCGCGACGATGGACGCCGAGCGCCGCACCCATTCGAGGAGCACCTCGCGCCCGGCACGCACTGCGCTCGGATCGAGCTCGACCGCGAGGCGCGCGCCGCCGACGGTCAGCTCGGCGGCCGCGGGCGCGGTGGGCGTCGCCGCCCCGCAGCCACACGCGCCGAGTGCAGCGAGCAGCCCCACGCACAGCCGTAGCGGAGCTCGCGCCACACTGTATCGGTCGCATCCCATGCCCCGATCATGGCGCATCCACGGCACCGATGGTACAAGGCCGCATGCTGGACATGCCCGCCCGCACCGCACTCACCGAGACGCTCGCCGAGCTGGGATACCTCTACCTGCCAGCGGCCGCGGCGAGCGCCGCGCTCGGTCTTGACCGTGCGGGGCTCGATGCGCTGCGCCCGAGCTGGGAACGGCTGCCGCGCGATGCGTATCTGAAGGACGGCGGCAAGTACCGCGCGCGCCGGCACAGCTGCTTCGTGCAGGGTGTCGCCGCGGGCTCACTCGAGCGCGTCGCACATCGCGCCCACTGGCAGCCGACCGCTTACAACGCGTTGCACGGCGGGCTTACGCGCTGGTTCGAGCCCATCGAGGATGAGGTATCCGAGTGCGCCGCCTGGCGCACGCTCGTTGCGGGAATCGGCGCCACGTTCGCGGCGCTGCGGCCGCTCGAGCGCTGGTACATCGAGGCGCACCAGTTCCGCATCGACACCGCGCACGGCATCGGGCGGCCCACCCCCGAGGGTGCGCACCGCGACGGGGTGGACTATGTCGCGGTGGTGCTCGTCGAGCGGCGCGCTCTGCAGGGCGGGGAGACGCGCGTGTTCGATGCGCACGGCTCATCGGGCGTGCGTTTCACGATGAGCGAGCCCTGGTCGATGCTGCTCCTGGACGATGCGCGGGTGATCCACGAGACGACGCCCATCCGTTCGGAGGATGAGCGTGGCGTGCGCGACACGCTGGTGCTTACCTACCGGGAGTCGGGCTTCCAGGCGCCCTGAGGGCGTCAGCCGCCGAGCTCTTGCTGCGAGCTGCGACCGTCGATCCAGGTCTCGAGCACCTGCAGATGCTCATCCGCCGCCACGAGATTCGCGCGGTAGCCCGGGGCGATGGTGCCTAACTCCTGCGCGAGCCCCGAGGAACTCCGCCGGCCACTGGCTCGCCATGCGTACCGCCTGCGGCAGGGTGAGCTCGAGCATGCTCATCGCGTTGCGCACGCAGCTCGCCATGTCGATGTTGGAGCCCGCCAGCCGCCCGTCCTCGTCCACGCACACCGTCGCCGCTCACCGTGATGCGCCGGCCCTGCAGCTCGAAGGAGTCGACGCTCGTGCCGACGCTCGGCATCGCATCCGTCACCAGCATGAAGCGATTCTGCGGCTTGCACTTGAGCGCGATGCGCAGCACCACGGGGTCGGTGTGCAGGCCATCGACGATGATGCCGCACCAGCTTCCGGGTCGGCGAGCGCTGCGCCCACCGTGCCGGGCTCGCGGCCGGTGAGCTGGGACATGGCGTTGAAGAGGTGCGTGAATCCGCTGAGGCCGTGGCGCAGCGCCACACTGATCTGCGCATAGGTTGCGTTGGTATGGCCGGCAGAGACGACGACGCCCGCGGCCACCAGCCGCTCGATGATGACCGGGGTGGTCATCTCGGGGGCGAGCGTCACCAGCGTGCGGCCGGCGCGCAGCGAGGTGAGGAGCCCGACGGCGCTGGTGTCGAGCTCGCGCAGCTTCGCCGGATCGTGCACGCCCTTGCGCTCGACATTGAGGAACGGGCCCTCGATGTGGATGCCGAGCACGCCCGGCACCCCGCTCTCGATCGCCCCGCGCACCGCGGCGATGGCGCGTGCCACGACCTCGAGATCGTCGCTGATCAGGGTCGGCAGAAACCCGGTGGTGCCGAACGGGCGATGCGCGCGGCCGATGGCGCGGATGGCAGCGACGCTCGGCGCGTCGTTGAAGAGTATGCCGCCGCCCCCGTTCACCTGCGGGTCGATGAAGCCGGGCAGCAGCAATGCGCCGGCGAGATCGTGACGTCGTGCCTGCCGGCAGCGCGCATCCGACGGGTCGAGGACGCCTGAGATGCGCCCGTTCTCGATGAGCAGGCAGCGGCCCTCGACGAGCGCCTCGCCCTGCAGGATCCGGCCGTTCAGCAGTGCGACAGCGCTCATACGGTTGCGGTGACCTTGGAAAGATGGGGCGGCCGGTCCGGATCACGCCCGCGTGCCAGTGCGAGTACGTTCGCCATCCGGTAGAAGCTCTGCGCGAACAGCAGCGGCTCGATCGCCGGGTGCGAGGCGATCGTCGGCAGCTGCGTGGCACCGGCCGCAGCGCTCCCCGCGAGCAGGACGCGAGCCCCCGATGCCGCGAGCTCTGCGGCGAGCTGCGTGACTCCGCTGCGGCTCTCATCGTTCTGCGTGAACAGCAGCAGCGGAAACCCGGCGCGCACCAGCGCCATCGGCCCGTGGCGCAGCTCCGCGGCGCTCAGGGCTTCCGCGTGCAGCCCGCAGGTTTCCTTGAACTTGAGTGCCGCCTCCTGCGCCGCTCCGAGCCCGAGGCCGCGCGCGATGACGTACAGGTTGGTCACGGGGGCGAGCTGCTCCACGGCCGCGCGCCACTCGAGTTCCCAGGCGCGTTGCAACTGCCCGGGTGCCTCCTCGAGGGCTGCGGCGAGCTCGGCGTCGCCGCTCCAGCAGGCGATGAGCTGCACGATCGCGGCGAGCGATGCGAGGTAGGACTTGGTGGCGGCGACGCTGCAACTCCGCGCCGGCGCCGAGCGGGATCAGGTCATCGGCGAGCTGCGCAAGGGGCGAGCTCTCCGCGTTCACCAGCGCCACCACGCGCGCGCCGGCGGCGCGTGCGCTGCGAGCCGCGGCGATCAGGTCCGGGCTCGCTCCCGACTGCGAGATCACCAGCATCACGGTGCCGGTGAGATCGGTCGCCGCCTCGTACACCGAGCTCACGGAAGGCGCGGCCGAGGAGGTCAGGAGCCCCAGGCGCGTCTCGATCAGATAGCGGGCGAAGGTGGCGGCGTGATCGGAGCTGCCGCGGGCGCAGGTCACCACCGCCCGTGGCGGAGCGTCGCGCAGCCGCGCAGCGAGCTGCGCGACGCGCGCGGCGTTGGCGGCGAGCTGTGCGCGCACCGCGGCGGGGGCCTGTGCCGCTTCGCGATACATGCGGGTGCTCGATTCGGGGCTCTTCACGTGACGGTGCTGAGCTCAGCGACGAAGTCGTAGATGTCGCCACGATAGAAGGACTGGGTGAACTCCGCGGCGCGGCCATCCTGCAGGAAGCCGAGCCGCTCCACGAGCAGCCCCGCATCCTTCTCCTTGGCCTGCAGGAGCTCGGCCTGCTCGGCCGTGAACAGCACCGCGCGCAGGCGCTGCAGTGCGCGCACCGGGCGGTTGCCGGCGCGCTCGAGCGCGGCATAGAGGGAGGACTCGACCGCTTCCAGCGACGGCAGACAGGCGGCGAGGATGGTGGCGTACTCGAGCGCCATCGGGGCATCGTCCGCGAAACGGATGCGGTGGAACCGGAATACCGGCGTACCGGGGCTCGAACGCAGGGTGAGCGCTTCCTCGGGGGTCACGGTGCCGGTGGCCTTGCGCAGCCACACGCTGCGCGGGTTGCGGCCGCGCGCGCGCATGTCTTCGGAGAACGAAGTGAGCTTGGAGAAATTCTTCTCCACGCGCGAGCACACGAAGGTGCCCGAGCCCTGGCGGCGCACCAGCATGCCCTCACCCACGAGCCCGTCGATCGCCTTGCGCACCGTGATGCGCGAGACGCTGAAATCCTCGGCCAGATCGCGCTCGGGCGGCAGAGCATCGTCGGGACCCAACACGCGCGTCTCGATCGCCTGGCGCAGCGCGCGCTGCAGTTGTTGGTAGAGCGGCAGGTTGCTCGTGTCGTCGAGTTTGCCGAGCGTCTGTGACAGCAGCGTCAAAGTGCTTCTCCGAGCGGTGCCGCGGGAGAGATCATGGTACCACTATAATACCAGTTTGTTGCGAACAGAATACAAGCGCACCACCAACGATATGTTTTTGCTTGTTAAAATCGTCAATCGCCAGATTGGTATCTAAGGGTATAGCGTCCTGGCAATATTGGTACTATATTGGCACGTAACTGGTCCCTACGGGAGGATGACCAGTGACGAGCGCGAAGTGTATCGGCTAACGACAAACACTCAGGGTGGGTCAATCATGAGAATCGCACGGTCGACTTTGATTGGAACGGCAGTCGCTCTGGCTCTGTTCGGGCGCAATGGGGCACTCCAGGCGCAGACCGTACAGCCACCGGGCGACGGCGCGGTGCCCGCGCAGGCCGCCACCAAGCCGAGTGACCTGCAGGAAGTGGTGGTCACCGGCATCCGCTACTCCACGGAGAAGGCCCTCGCCACCAAGCGCGCTGCTACCGACGCCGAGGAGGTCGTGACGGCCGAGGACATCGGCAAGATGCCTGACAAGAACGTCGCCGACTCCCTGAAGCGCGTACCGGGCCTCACCGTGAGCCCCGCGGGTGCCAATGAAGGTGGCTTCGACGAGAACGACCGCGTCAGCATGCGCGGCACCGGACCGAGCCTCACGCAGACTCTGATCAACGGGCACAACATGGCCTCCGGCGACTGGTTCGTGCTCGACCAGACCGGCACCGTCGGGCGCAGCGTGAGCTACACGCTGCTGCCTTCGGAAGTGGTCAGCAAGGTGGTCATCGAAAAGACCTCGGAAGCCTCGCTGGTCGAGGGAGGCGTCGCGGGCTCGGTCGACATCATCACGCGCCGGCCGCTCGATGACTTCAGCAAGCCGTTCACTTTCCAGGTATCGGCCGGTGCGGTGTATGCAGACCTGCCTGCCAAGACCGATCCGCAGGCGAATGCGCTGTTCAACTTCCGTAACGAGGACGGCACTTTCGGCGTGCTCGTGCAGGGCTTCCTCGAGGACCGCCACCTGCGCCGCGATGGCACGGAGCTGCTGGGCTATGAGCAGATCTTGCCGGGCAGCCCGATAGCGAAAGCCGATCCAAACCTCTCGGGCGTGTACTACCCGTACGAGATGGGGGCTGCGCTTTTCGAGCAGGAGCGCAAGCGCACCGGCGGGCTCGTCGACGTGCAGTTCAAGCCAAGCGATGCGGTAGACCTCGACCTGTCCGGTTTCTATTCCAAGCTCGAGGCGGGCGACTACAACCGCAACTACCTGCTGTGGAACACCCACTACATCGCTCAGGGCCAGGGCCAGGCGCCCAACCCCGGTTATGTGGTCACCAATGGCACGCTGACCAGCGCGACTTTCACCGGCGTGCCCGGAACGGCCTACGGCATCTACGACCAGATCGACCGCCCGGACGAAAGCGCGGACTCATACTTCATCAATCTCGACGGCCACTTCCGTCTCAGCGAGCAGCTCGGGCTGCTGGCCCAGGTCGGCACCTCCGAGGGTCACGGCAGAACCCCGACACAGAACGTGGCCGAGACCGAGCCGGGGGTGGGAGCCGGCTCTTACTGGAGCCTGAACGGTATCAGCAGCGGTCCGAACTTCGGGCTCCCCGGCGTCAACTACCGCCAGCCCTTCCCGCCCGGCGATCCGCAGGCGCTGACCTTCGGCTGGATTTTCGGCGGACAGGACATCGACACCATCGACAAGGAGAGCTGGGGCAAGCTCGATGCGACCTTCAAGATCGCGGATCAGGGCGCCTGGCAGGACCTCAAGTTCGGTGCGCGCTACGACAAGCATGACCGCGACTCTATCGGCGCGATCGCGCAGGGTCCGACCTTCAGCGGTCCGAACGGCGGCGGCACGAGCCCGCTCAACTATCCGACCACCTACACGAACTATCCGTCGAACTACGACACCTTCGGTGGCCAGATCCCCACCGGGATCTGGTACTGGTCGCCGGCGCAGCTGGCGGCCTACAACGGTCCGGGACTGGTGCAACGGGATCCGGTGCAGCGGGCGTATCCGCCGTACTGGTTCGCCCTGGATGAGAAGGACACGGCGGCCTACGTGCAGGCCGACTTCAAGGGCCAGGCATGGGCCGCGAACCTCGGACTGCGCTACGTGCACACCACCGAGGACACGATTAACTGGTTCCCGCTGGCTTGCACGGCGACGATTCCTGCCTCGGCGGGCGCCTGTCCCGCAAACACGCCCAACCTGGTAGTCGGCTCGCTGTTCGGCGCCTACGAGGGGCTGCCGACCAACCTCGCCTACAACGACATACTGCCGAGCGCGAACCTGAAACTCGACCTGTCCCCCGATCTGGTCGGACGCTTCGCGGTCGGCGAGACCATGACGCGTGCCGATTACTCGGCGCTTGCGGGCGGCTTCAGCCTGCTCGGGCCCGGGACCGCCACCGGTACCGGCGGTGGCTCGGGGAGCAACCCGAACCTCGAGCCCATCCGGTCGTGGAACTACGACGCGGGACTTGAGTGGTACTTTGCGCCGCGCTCGCTGCTCGCGGCGACCCTTTTCTACATGGATCTGAAGAACTACATCGGCTACGGGAGCGAGACACTCAATTTCCCGACTTCCGGTCCGACGACGGCGGGCTTTCCCCCCAACGAGGGGCTGGTGTCGGTACCTTACCTGCTGAGCATTCCCATCAACACGTCGGGCCGCGCCGACGGCATCGAACTCAGCTACATCCAGTCCTTGGGCAACTTCGGCATCGAAGCCAACTATACGTACACAGATGCCGTGCAGACCTCGGACGTGCCGACAACAGGCCCGTCGGCCGGCGATGACCGCCTCGTGGGCGCATCGAAGAACGTCTACAACCTCAGCGGGTACTACGAAAACGCGCATTTCAGCGCGCGCCTGTCGTATAACTACCGCTCGGCGTTCTACAGCGGACTCGACCGTAGCACGGCGTTCACGCAGGACTCGATCGGCACTCTGGCGGCATCGCTCGCCTGGTACGCGAACGAGAACATCAGCGTCACCCTGGACGGCGAGAATCTCAACGATCCGATTCTGAGGTACTACGCGGCCAACGAGGACCAGCCGCGCGCGTTCTACAAGAACGGGCGGCAGTACTACCTCATGGTGCATGCCAAGCTCTGACACCTGAGCCCGGTCAAGCGGGCGGCGCACCAGCGGCTGCGCCGCCCGCGCACCGCACCGGCTGACGGTGCCGCGGAGGTCGAGGCGCAGAGGCGCTTGCGAAGCGGCACAGGGTGCGCCGCCGCTTGACGGCCGTGGGGCCGGTCGAGCAACGTCCTAGCCCGCAGGAGCGAGCTGCACGCTATCCCCGACGCAACGGCAAATGAGCACCGCGACCCTCTTCAACCACTCCTACAGCCCGGCCACGTCGCGCAGTCCCGGGCCCGCGCCGCCCGGGGTGCGCCGCATCGTCATTGTCGGCGGCGGTACCGCCGGGTGGATGACGGCACTGATCCTGGCGCGCTCCCTGATCGAGCGCGGTGTCGAGATAACACTGCTCGAATCGCCCACCGTCGGCATCATCGGCGTAGGGGAGGGCTCGACCCCCTGGCTGCGGGGCTTTTTCGACAGCCTCGGGATCGAGGAAGCCGAATGGATGCCGGCCTGCAACGCGACCTACAAGTGCGGCATTGCCTTCGAGGGATGGTCGACCAAGCCAGGATTCGGGCGCTACTTTCACCCCTTCGCCTCGATGCTCGACAACCTCACGCTCAAGCAGTTCGTCCACAACGCGGATGCGCGGGTGAACGGCGCCGACGTCTATGCGCAACCCGGTCGCTTCTTCATCGCCGCGCGGCTCGCCTCGGGCTGCCGGGCTCCGAAGGCCCCCGAGAGCTTTCCGTTCGACATCTGGCACGGCTATCACTTCGATGCGGTGCTGCTCGGGCAGTTTCTGCACAGGAAGGCGCTCGAGCGCGGCGTGCGGTACCAGAGCTGCCACGTGGCCCAGGCGAACCTCGCACCCGACGGCTCGATCGCCTCCGTGAGCACCAAGGAGGGCGAGACGATCGCCGCGGATCTCTTCGTCGACTGCAGCGGCTTTTCCGGGCTCCTCATCGAGAAGGCGCTGCACACGCCCTACGTGAGCTTCTCGAGCAATCTCTTCAACGATGCGGCAGTGGCGCTGCCCACGCCGATCGCGGATCGTATCCCTCCCGAGACGGTGTCCACCGCCATGCGCCACGGCTGGGCCTGGAAGATCCCGCTCACCAACCGCTGCGGCAACGGCTATGTCTACAGCAGCGCTTTCTGCTCGGCCGACGAAGCCGAGACCGAGCTGCGGCGTCATCTGGGACTCCTGGAGGCTGACGTGCCGGCGCGGCACCTGAAGATGCGCGTCGGGCGCGTCACGCGCCACTGGAACAAGAACTGCCTCGCCAACGGGCTCGCGCAGGGGTTCATCGAGCCGCTCGAGGCCACGGCGCTCCTTTTCATTCAGCAGACCGCAACCAGCTTCGTCGAATTTCTGGAAAGGGGGATTTGAGCGAGGAGGCGCACCAGCGCTTCAACGAGCTGCGTCAACGCGCATTTCGAGGGCACCCGCGACTACATCGTCACGCACTACAAGACCAACAGCCCGGACGGACACCGAGTACTGGCGCGCCAATGCCGCCAACATCGAACTTGTCTGACGACCTGAAGAAGCTCTATTCGCTGTGGATGTCCGGCAAGGGCATCGCGGCGGCGGTGGGCCAGCAGGCGCTCGGCAAGGGCTATCCGGTGTTCTCGTGGTATTCGATCATGGCGGGCATGGGGATCTTCCCCGACGCCCAGACGCTGCACGCGCCGAACGCGCGCGAGGGCATCTACCGCATGGCCGAGATCGACGACCTCATCGAGCGCAGCTCGCGCCAACTACCCCGGATCACCGCGCGACGCTCGCCCACATCCCTCCGCGGCGCATGGCGCCCTCGCTCCAGGCCTACTTCTTCTAGTTATGGCAGCGACGGCCGCGGCGATCCCGAGCTCGGCGAGCCGACGCGACGAGGCGATCCGGCGCGAGGTGTTCAGCTCATGGCGTCCGGCGGTGCTGCGCGGGCTGGCGCGGGCCTGGCCGGCGGTCGCGGCCGGCCGGCGCGCGCCGCGGCGGTGGTCGACTACCTGCGCGTGCTCGATAACGGCGCGCCGGTGGATGCGCATCATGACGCCGCCCGAGGTGCGCGGGCGCATCTTCTACACCGAGGGCCTTGCCGGCTTCAACTTCGTGCGCAACCGTCTGCCGATCAGCGCGGTGGCCGAGCAGGTGCTGCGTTACGGGGCATTCGCGCGCCCGCCGGCGGTGGCGGTGCAGAGCGCCCTCATCGGCGACTGTCTGCCGGGATTCACGCGCGAGAACGCGCTCACGGTGCTCGATCCCGCGGTGCAGCCGCGCATCTGGCTCGGCAACGCGATCACCACCCCGACGCACCTCGACGAGTGGCACAACATCGGCTGCGTGGTGGCGGGCCGGCGGCGCTTCACGCTGTTTCCGCCCGGAGAGATCGCCAATCTCTACATCGGGCCGCTCGACTACGCGCCCACCGGCGCGCCCATGAGCCTGGTGCAGCTGCACGCGCCGGACCTCACGCGCTTCCCGAGATTTCAGACCGCGCTCGCGGCGGCGCTGAGTGCCGAGCTCGGCCCCGGGGATGCGATCTACATCCCACCGCTGTGGTTTCACCACGTCGAGTCGCTCGAGCCCTTCAACCTCTTGGTGAACTACTGGTGGCACGCGCTGCCCGGGGCGGCGATGGGCACGGCGTCCGGGTTTGACGGGCTCATTCACTCGATGCTCAACCTGCGCGAGCTTCCCGCCCCGGCGCGCGCCGCCTGGCGCGCACTCTTCGAGCACTACGTGTTCGGCGAGGAGTCCGCCGTGACCGCGCACATCCCGCAAGGCAAGCGCGGCCTGCTCGGGCATCTGTCGAGCGGGGAGGCCGAGCGGCTCCGGGCGCAACTCGCCGAGCGTCTGAAGACCCCAAAGTGAGGCGCCCCTCGCTCACGCTGACTGCGCTCGCCACGCTGCTGCTGGCGGACGGCGGCGTGGCACGCGCGGCGGGCGAGCTGGCGAGCGTCATCCCCGCCCCCGCGAGCGTCACCGAGGGCGAGGGGAGCTTCGCACTCACGGCGCGCACCAAGATCCTCGTGCCGCAGGATCCCGAGGGGCAGCGCATCGCGGCCTATTTCGCGCAGCTCCTTAAGGAGAGCCACGGTCTGCAGCTCGCCGTGCACGTAAGACGCGGCGGTCGAGTGCCCCCCGACGCGCCCGGCGCGATCGCCTTCGGGTTCGATCCCGAGGCGCCCGGGGCGAGCCCCGAGAGCTATGAGATCGAGGTGTCGGCGCGGGGCGTGCGGGTCGCGGCGCGCGAGGCGCGCGGTCTTTTCTACGGTGCGGTGACGCTCTGGCAGCTCGCCAGCGCGGCGCGGCTGGAGGACGGGGCGCTGACGCTGCCTGCGATGCGCATCGACGACGCGCCGCGCTTTGCCTGGCGCGGCCTCATGCTCGATTCCGTGCGGCACTTCCAGACCCCCGAGTTCATCCTGCGTTACCTCGACTGGATGGCGTTGCACAAGCTCAACGTCCTCGGCTGGCACCTGACGGACGACCAGGGGTGGCGGCTTCAGATCAAGCGCTATCCGCGCCTGACGGGCGTCGGCGCCTGGCGCGTCCCGGCCGGAAGGGCGGCACAGCGCGACATCGATCCGGCGACTCACCGACCGCGTCTGTACGGCGGCTTTTACACCCAGGAGCAGGTGCGGCGCATCGTCGCGCATGCCGCCGAGCGCAACATCACCATCGTTCCGGAGATCGACGTGCCGGGGCACGCGAGCGCGGCGATCGTCGCGTACCCCGAGCTTGGCGTGACGGGGTTTGCACCGCGCGCCGTGCCCTCGGACTGGGGGATCTATCCCAACCTTTTCAACGTGCAGGAGTCGACCTTCACCTTCCTCGAGCACGTGCTCGATGAGTTGATGGCGCTCTTTCCCTCGCAGTTCATCCACACCGGCGGGGACGAGGCCGTCAAGGATCAATGGATCGCATCGGCGCGCGTGCAAAGGCGCATGCACGAGCTCGGCGTGCCCGACGAGAAGGCGCTGCAGGGGTACTTCACGCACCGCCTGGGCGAGTACCTGCGCGCTCATGGCCGGCGCCTGGTGGGCTGGGATGAGATTCTCGAGGGGGGCGTGTCGGCGGATGCGGTGGTCATGTCGTGGCGCGGGGTCCAGGGCGCCATCGACGCCGCAGCCGGCGGGCACGACACGGTGCTATCTCCGGCGCCGACGCTGTACCTGGACAACCGCCAGGGGAGCGCCCCGAGCGAGCCGCCGGGCCGCGGGCGCGTGGTGTCGCTCGAGGACGTGTATCGCTTCAATCCGTTGCCGGACGGGCTCGCGAACGAGGCACGGCATGTGATCGGGCTGCAGGGGAATCTGTGGACCGAGCACGTGCCCACCGAGGAGGACGCCGCGTACATGACCTGGCCACGGGCGGCCGCGGTCGCGGAGCTCGGCTGGTCACCCCCGGGGCGGCTCGACTGGAACGACTTCGTGTCCCGTCTGCCGGCCGAGTTTGACCGCTACCGCACGCTCGGCATCCACTACTCGGATGACGTGTTCACACCGGCACGCCGCGTCGGGCTCTACGAGCGCCACATGAGCCAGGACCTCGGGGGCTGCAGCGACAAACTCCTGCTCAATCTTGAGGACGATGCACCGCGCCACGGCCCGCGCGCGGTGTTCCTCATCGATGTCGAAGACCCGTGCTGGATCTTTCCGGCGGCCGATCTGACGCAGGCTCGCAGCTTCACCGCGGCCGTCGGCCAGGTGCCGTTCAACTACCAGATCGGCAGGGCGCGCGAGGCGATCCGCCTCGACACACCGAGTACGCCGGCCGGCGAGCTCCTGGTCCGCCTCGATGGCTGCAACGGGGCACCGATCGCGGTCTTGCCGCTCGCACCGGCGGTCGACAATGACGCCGTGACGGTGCTGCCGACGGTGTCGCTGCCGCCGCTCACGGGCGTGCATCGCTTGTGCCTGCGCTTCGCGCAGCATGGGCTCGATCCGCTCTGGGGGATCGACTGGGTGCGGCTCGCGCTGTGAGCACGCGCAGCTTCACGCTCGGTGCGCCGCTCAGCGGCTGGAGTGCCCCGCTGGAGGAGACGCCCGATGAGGTCTTCGCGACCCGCATGCTGGGCGATGGCGTGGCGATCGATCCGACCGAGGGCACGCTGTACGCCCCCTGCGATGGTGAGCTGATCCTCATCGCCGCTGCGCGCCACGCCGTCACGCTGCGGACCACCGAAGGCTGCGAGGTGCTGCTGCACGTCGGGATCGACACCGTCGGACTCGGAGGCGCCGGTTTCACGCCACGCGCGCCGCAGGGCGCGCAGGTGCGCAGCGGGGACGCACTCCTCTCCTTCGATCTGGATCTCCTGGCGCGCCGCGCCAGGAGCCTGCTGACGCCCGTCATCATCGCTGCCGGCGGTGGCTTTCGGATCCTGCGGCGTGCCACCGGACGCGAGGTAGCGGCCGGTGAATTCCTCCTGGAGATCGCCCCGTCCACGGCGCCCGCGGCCGCGCAGTCCCAGCGGGGCGCAGCGCCCGCGCAGTTGCCGGGCCGGCGCGTTGCGGTCGCCTTCGAGCACGGGATCCATGCGCGCCCGGCCGCCGTGCTGGCGGCCTCGCTCAAACGCCTCGCCGCCGACGTGCGGGTGCACGCGCACGGCCGCGAGGCCAACGCGCGCAGCACCGTGGCGCTCATGGCCCTCGGCGTGCAGCGCGGCGAGGAGATCGAGATCCGTGCCTCGGGACCGGACGCGCTGCTGGCCCTCGACACGCTCATGGCGCTGCTGTCGGACCGGGCGGCCGAGAAAGGCGCAGCGGTGGCGGCGGCCCCGACCCCGCCACCTGCGGCTGCCGCCGCGCCGCAAGCGCCCGCGGCGCCGCAGGGTACGCTGCGGGGTGTGATTGCGAGCCGCGGGCTCGCGGTCGGTCGCTCGCTGCAGCTCAAGCGCCCCGAGGTCGCGGTCGCAGAGTCGGGGGCCGGTGCCGCGCACGAGGGCGAAGCGCTCGAGAGCGCGCGCCAGGCGGTTCGCGCACGGCTCGAGGGCCGCGCCGCCGGCGCGAGCGGTGGCGCCGGGGCCCGGGCCGCAGCCGAGATCGCCGCGGCACACCTGGAGCTTCTCGACGACCCCGAGCTCTCCGCCGCGGCGCGCCTCTTCATCGCCCGGGGCAAGAGCGCCGGGTTCGCCTGGCGCGCTGCGGTGCGCGCGGCTGCCGAAGCGCTGCGTGCGCTGCCTGACTCAAGGCTCCGCGAGCGGGTCGACGACCTGCTGGATCTGGAGACGCAAGTGCTCATCGCGCTGGATGGCTCGGGTGCTGCGGCAACGCCGGAGCTGCCCGCGGGCGCGGTGGTGATCGCGCGCGAGCTCTTGCCCTCGCAGCTCGCCGCGCTCGATGCCACGCGCCTCACCGGCATCTGCATGGCTGCCGGTGGCGCCACCTCGCACGTGGCGATTCTCGCCGCGGCGATGGACATTCCGGCCCTGGTGGCGCTCGGCCCCGGGGTTCTGGCGCTGCGCGACGGAACCTCCGTCGTGCTCGATGCCGAGCGCGGCTTCCTCGAGGTCGACCCAGCGCCGGCGCGGGTCGCGCAGGCGCGCCTCGAGCTCGCGAGGCGTCGGGAGCGGCGTACGCGCGAGCAGGCGGTGGCGCAGCGCGAGTGCCGCACCGGGGACGGGGAGCGCATCGAGGTATTCGCCAACGTCGGCTCGGCCGCCGAGGCGCAGGCCGCGGTGCGCAACGGAGCAGAGGGTTGCGGCCTGCTGCGCACCGAATTCCTGTTCCTCGAGCGTGCGACGGCGCCCGATGAGGGCGAGCAGCGCGCCGAATACCAGCGCATCGCGGACGCCCTCGGGGGGCGGCCACTCACGATCCGCACGCTCGATGCGGGCGGTGACAAGCCGATCGCCTACCTGCCGCAGCCGCACGAGGACAACCCCGCGCTCGGGCTGCGTGGCATACGCACCAGCCTGGCGCACCCGGGGCTGCTGCGCGCACAACTGCGCGCCATCCTCGGCGTGCACCCGCAGCGGCAGTGCCGGATCCTCCTGCCGATGATCACCGAGGTTGAGGAGGTGCGCGCGGTGCGCGCCCTGCTCGAGGAGGAGCGCCAGGCGCTGTGCGGTGCACAGCGCCTCGACATCGGGGTGATGATCGAGACGCCGGCCTCCGCGGTGCTCGCACGCGAGCTCGCGGAGGTGGCCGATTTCCTTTCGATCGGCACCAACGATCTCACGCAGTACACGCTCGCCATGGATCGCACCCACCCGCAGCTCGCCGCGCGCCTCGACGCGCTGCACCCGGCGGTGCTGCGGCTCATCGCGCAGACCGCGGGCGCTGCGCACACTCAAGGCCGCCCCGTCGCGGTGTGCGGCGGGCTGGCATCCGAGCCGCTGGCGGCGCCGCTGCTGATCGGGCTCGGGGTCCACGAGCTCTCGGTGGTCGGCAGCGTGATCCCGGCGCTCAAGGCACGTATCGCCACCGTGACGCTCCCCCAGTGCCGCGAGCTCGCACAGCAGGCACTCGCCGCGCACAGCGCCGCAGCGGTGCGCGAGCTGCTCGCGCCGACCGTATCCGGGCCGGCGGGGAGGGCGGGGTGAAATCGCTCTTCGCGGCGCTGCAGAAGGTCGGCGGCGCGCTCATGCTGCCGATCGCGGTGCTGCCGATCGCCGGGCTCCTCTTGCGCCTCGGTCAGCCGGACCTGCTCGATTCCGCCACGATCCTGGCCGCCGGCAGCGCGATCTTCGACAACCTGGGGCTGCTGTTTGCGATCGGTGTTGCCGTGGGACTCGCGCGCGAGAATCACGGCGCCGCCGGGCTCGCGAGCGTCGTGGCCTACCTCGTCGCCACCCGGGGTGCCGAGGTGCTGATCAGCGTTCCGGATGCGGCGCTCGCCGATCTCACCGGCCGGGCGCGCGAGCTCGGCGTCGCGGCCTACAAGGCACACGAGCTCGCAACGCTCAACGTACCGGTGGGGATCCTCTGCGGTCTCATGGCAGGAGCGCTCTACAACCGCTTCTTCAACATCACCCTGCCGAGCTACCTCGCCTTCTTCGGCGGGCGGCGCTTCGTGCCGATCGTGAGCGGTCTCGGCGGGCTCGTCCTGGCCGCGGCCTTCGGCACGCAGTGGCAGCACCTCGAGCAGGGCATGGACGCACTGTCGCGCGCGGTGCTGCACGCCGGCACGCTGGGCCTGTTCGTCTACGGGGTGCTCAACCGGCTGCTGATCGTCACGGGGCTGCATCACATCATAAACAACATCGCCTGGTTCCTGCTCGGCAACTACCACGGGGTCACCGGCGACATGAAGCGCTTCGTCGCCGGCGACCCGAGCGCGGGCGCTTTCATGGCGGGGTTCTACCCGGTGATGATGTTTGGTCTGCCGGCGGCCTGTCTGGCGATGTATCACTGCGCGCTTCCCGAACGGCGGCGGGCCGTGGGGGGGCTGCTCGCCTCGATCGCGCTCACCTCGATCCTCACCGGGGTGACCGAGCCGATCGAGTTCACCTTCATGTTCCTCGCGCCCGCGCTCTACGCCGTGCACGCGCTGCTCACCGGCGTGGCGTTCATCATCATGAATGCCCTGCACGTGCGGCTCGGCTTCAACTTCTCCGCCGGCCTCATCGACTACGTGCTGAACTACAAGTACGCGACGCGCCCGCTGCTGCTGATCCCGGTGGGTGCCCTGTATTTCGCTCTCTACTACTTCCTCTTCCGTCTGGTGATCGTGCGTCTGGATCTGCACACCCCCGGGCGCGACCCGGGCGAGGGGGCGGCGCCTGCGGACGCGGCGCTACCGGGGGAGCGCGCGCGCGCTTTTCTCGCAGCGCTCGGTGGTCCCGCCAACCTCCTGTCGCTCGATGCCTGCGCCACGCGGCTGCGGCTGACCGTTGCCGACCAGGCGGCGGTTGATGCCGCGAAGCTGAAGCAGCTGGGCGCCGCCGGGCTCGTGCGTGCGGGGCCCAACGCGCTGCAGGTGGTCGTCGGACCGATCGCCGATCAGCTGCTCGGGGAGATGCGCGCCGTGCTGCGGCTCGCGCCGGACCCAACCCCGGCGAACGAG
This sequence comes from uncultured Gammaproteobacteria bacterium, assembly GCA_963713175.1. Taxonomy (GTDB): domain Bacteria; phylum Pseudomonadota; class Gammaproteobacteria; order Steroidobacterales; family Steroidobacteraceae; genus 13-2-20CM-66-19. Next base: position 35,748 of record CAVQKW010000009.1, read on the forward strand.
GCGGCGCCGGCGGTCGATCCGGCGCGTCTGGTGGCTGCCCTGGGCGGGCGCGCCAATGTGCTCGGGGTCGAGGCGCTCGCGGGCCGTATCCGGGTGGCCGTGGGCGATACAGCCCTGATCGACCAAGCGGGGATTCGGGCCGCGGGCCTGCGGGGCGTGGCGGTTCCGGCGCCCGGTTGTGTCCACCTGCTCACCGGGCCGGGCGGGGGAGAGATGGCCGCCGCGCTCGCCCGCGCGGGCTTATGACAGAGTGTTAAGTGGCGGCGTTGCGGAAAGCCACGATGGCGGAAAAGTTCAAGCCCAGGTTGTAATGCGACGCAATAGCATTTTTCTTTACGGCGATTTCCTTGTACGCTCGCTCAATTGCACGGAGACTGCGGGCCGCCTGGGCGGACCCTCAAGTCAACTATATAAAGTAAGGGTCGGGGGACAGACGATGCTCATTCTGACACGCCGGGTCGGCGAGACGGTCATGATCGGCGACGACGTGACCATCACGGTTCTGGGAGTGAAGGGCAACCAGGTCCGCGTCGGCATCAACGCGCCGAAGACGGTCGCGGTGCACCGTGAAGAGATCTACGAGCGCATCAAGCGCGAGCAGCAGGGGGATGTGAGCGAACGGGCGGACGCGGACGCCTCGTCCGAGAAGTCCGCGCAGCAGTTCATTCCCGCCTGACCGCCGCTCCTAGCGGTAACTCGGCAACAGGTCGCGCGCCAGCGACTGCACCGCATCCCCGCGCACGGTCAGCGCAGCTTCCTCTATGTCGAGCGCGAGCAGCCGGTCGCTGCGGGCGAACGGCACCTTGTGGCGCAGCGCCGCGTGCGCGCCGGCGAGCTTCGCGGAAGTCTTGAGCGGCAGCCGGAAATCCACGCCCTGACAGGCGGCGAGAAACTCGATGGCCGCGACGTTCAGGGTGTTGCGCGTCATCGGCTCGAGGCGCCGCGCCCCGTGGGTGGCCATGCTGACGTGATCCTCCTGGTTGGCCGATGTCGGGATGCTGTCAACGCTCGCGGGGTGGCACAGCATGCGGTTCTCGGCCACCAGCGCCGCGGCGGTCACCTGCGCCACCATGTAGCCGGAGTTGACGCCGCTGTCCTGGGCGAGGAATGCGGGCAGGCCGCTCATCTTCGGATCGACGAGCAGCGCCGTGCGCCGCTCGCTGATGGACGCAATCTCCGTGCAGGCGAGCGCCAGGATGTCGGCCGCGAAGGCCACAGGCTCGGCGTGGAAGTTGCCACCGGAGAGCACTTCGCCCGAGGCGGCGAACACCAGCGGGTTGTCGGTAACGGCGTTGGCTTCGGTGGCAAGCGTCGCCGCCTGCTGCGCGATGAGATCGAGGCAGGCGCCCATCACCTGCGGCTGGCAGCGCAGCGAGTAGGGGTCCTGCACCCGCGCGCAGGTGCGATGCGACTCGCGGATCTCGCTCCCGGCGAGCAGCTCCCGGTACACCTGCGCGACCCGCGCCTGGCCCTCGTGCCCGCGCAGATTGTGGATGCGCGGATCGAATGGCACATCGCTCCCCTGCAGCGCATCGACCGCGAGTGCCCCGCTCACCACCGCCGCGGCGAACGCGGTCTCGAGCTCGAAGAGCCCGGCGAGCGCGAGCGCGGTGGACACCTGCGTGCCGTTGAGGAGCGCGAGTCCCTCCTTCGGTCCGAGCGTCAGCGGGGCGAGGCCCTCCTGGGCGAGTGCCTCGGCGGCCGGCACAACTTCGCCGTGGCGGCGGATCTCGCCGAGCCCGAGCGTACTGAGCGAGAGGTGCGCGAGCGGGGCGAGATCGCCCGAGGCGCCCACCGAGCCCTGTGCCGGTACCCGGGGGTAGAGCCCGGCGTTGATCAGCCGCTCGAGAAAGCGCGTCAGCTCCTCGCTGACGCCGGAGAATCCCTGCAGCAGGCTCGAGAGCTTGAGCACGAGTGTCAGCCGCACGATCGCATCCTCCAGTGGCGGTCCCACACCGCAGCTGTGCGAGAGGATGATGTTCCGCTGCAGGAGCGCCCGCTGCTGGGTCGGGATGCGGGTCTGGGCCAGGAGCCCGAAGCCGGTGTTGATGCCATAGGCGGGCTGATCGGCCGCCGCCAGGCGCGCGGTCGCGGTGTGCGCCTCGCGCACCGCGACGAGGGACGCCGGGTCGATCTCCACCGTGAGCGGATGCTGGTAGACGCGGCGCAGGTCCGCCAGGCGCAGCGGCCTGCCGCCGAGCTTCAGGGGGTCATGTTGGGCCATCGCAGGACCTCGGCGGCGCGGACTACGGTCCGGCGCGGATTGAAACCGATCCAGTAGGAGAGCTCCTCGACGCAGCGCACGTTCCACACGACGAAGTCGGCCGCCTGGCCTGGCGCGAGCGTGCCGCGCTCGGCGCCCAACCCCAGAGCGCGCGCGGCATGGCGGGTGACTGCCAGCAGCGCCTCCTCGGCGGTGAGACCGAGGAGCCGCGTCGCCATGCTCATCGCCGTGAGGAGAGAGGCGCCGGGGGCCGAGCCCGGGTTGCAGTCGCTCGCAATGGCGAGGGCCGCGCCGGCGGCGCGCAGGGCGGCGAGCGGCGGCTTGCGTCCCTCGGCGAGGCAGTAGAAGGCGACCGGCAGCAGCACCGCGACCGTGCCCGAGCGCGCCAGCGCCGCGGCCTCGGCGTCGCCTGCGTACTCGAGGTGATCGCAGGAGAGGGCGCCGAGGCCTGCTGCCATGAGCGTGCCGCCGAGGTTCGAGAGCTGTTCGGCGTGCATCTTCACCGGGACTGCGAGCGCGCGTGCCGCCTCGAAGAGGCGCGCCGACTGCGCCACGCTGAAGCCGATGCGCTCGCAGAACACATCCACCGCATCCACCAGTCCCTGCGCGTGCAGCGCCGGCAGCCACTCGCGCGCGATGGTATCGATGTAGGCGTCGGCGCGTCCGTGATACTCGGGGGGCAGCGTGTGCGCGGCGAGGAGCGTGGTGCGCACCGTGACGGGGAAGGCTCTGCCGAGCTGACGCGCCACGCGCAGCATCTTGGCCTCATCCTCGAGCGTCAGGCCGTAGCCTGACTTGATCTCGAGTGCGGTCACCCCTTCGGCGAGCAGCGCCGCCAGGCGCGGCGCACTCTCATCGAACAGCTGCTGTTCGCTCGCCGCACGCACCGCGCGCATGGTGGAGACGATGCCACCGCCGGCGCGTGCGATCTCCTCGTAGGTGAGGCCGCGCAGCCGCTGCGCGTACTCGGCGGCGCGATTGCCGGCGAACACCAGGTGTGTGTGGCAGTCGATGAGACCGGGGGTCACCCAGGCGCCGCCCAGATCGTGCACTTCCCGCGGCGCATCCGCGCCCTCCTGCACGCGCGCCTGGAGCTCGTCCTCCCCGCCCACCCATTCGATGCGCGCACCGCGGGTGAGCAGCGCCCCGCGCGCGAGGGTGCCGCGCGCCGGATCGCAGGTCGCGAGCTGCGCGTTGCGCCAGAGCTTCAGTGTCTCGGGCATCTGCGTACGGCCTTAGCCCGTGCCTCCCAGGAACGGCAGGTTGAGTCCCTTCTCGCGCGCGCAGCGGATCGCCTCCTCGTAGCCGGCGTCCGCATGGCGCATCACCCCCGAGGCGGGGTCGTTCCACAGCACCCGCTCGATGCGGCGCGCCGCCGCCGGCGTGCCGTCGCACACGATCACTACCCCGGCATGCTGCGAGTAGCCCATCCCGACGCCGCCGCCGTGATGGATCGACACCCAGGTCGCCCCGCTCGCCGTGTTGAGGAGCGCATTGAGCAGCGGCCAGTCGGCTACCGCGTCCGAGCCGTCGCGCATCGCCTCGGTCTCGCGGTTCGGGCTCGCGACCGAGCCCGAATCGAGGTGGTCGCGCCCGATGACCACCGGCGCCTTGAGCTCCCCCGTCGCCACCATCTCGTTGAAGGCGAGCCCGAGGCGATGCCGGTCGCCGAGGCCGACCCAGCAGATGCGCGCCGGCAGGCCCTGGAACTGGATGCGCTCGCGCGCCATGTCGAGCCAGTGATGCAGATGCTGATCCTGCGGCAGGAGCTCGCGCACCTTCGCGTCAGTGCGGTAGATATCCTGCGGGTCACCGGACAGCGCCGCCCAGCGAAACGGTCCCATGCCGCGGCAGAAGAGCGGCCGCACGTACGCCGGCACGAAGCCCGGGAATGCGAACGCATCCTTCACCCCGGCATCGAGGGCGACCTGGCGCAGGTTGTTGCCGTAGTCGAACACGGCGATCTTCTGCTTCTGGAAGGCGAGCATCGCTTCCACGTGGCGTGCCATGGAAGCACGGGCTTCGCGCGCCACCTGCGCGGGATCCTCGCCCCGCAGCCGGTCCCACTTCTCGAGGCTCCAGCCACCCGGGAGATAACCATTGACCGGGTCATGGGCCGAGGTCTGATCGGTCACCGCATCCGGGCGCACGCCGCGCCGCAGCAGCTCCGGCAGCACCTCGCAGGCATTGCCCAGGAGTCCAACCGACTGGGGCTTGCCGGCGCGCCGCGCACGCTCGAGGAGCTCGAGCGCCTCCTCGAGACTTCCCGCCTCGACGTCGAGGTAGCCGGTCGCCAGGCGTTTGGCGATGCGCTCGGGCCGGCACTCGATGGCGAGCATCGAGGCGCCGGCCATGGTGGCGGCGAGCGGCTGGGCGCCGCCCATGCCGCCAAGACCTGCGGTGAGGATCCAGCGGCCGGCGAGGTTGCCGCCGAAGTGCTGGCGGCCCATCTCGACGAAGGTCTCGTAGGTTCCCTGGACGATGCCCTGGCTGCCGATGTAGATCCACGAGCCCGCCGTCATCTGCCCGAACATCATGAGGCCCTTGCGGTCGAGCGCGTTGAAGTGATCCCAGTCGGCCCAGCGGGCCACGAGGTTCGAATTCGCGAGCAGCACACGCGGCGCGTCGGTGTGGGTGCGGAACACGCCGACGGGCTTGCCCGACTGGATGAGGAGGGTCTCGTCCTCTTCAAGCAAGCGCAGCGCGCGGACGATCTGTTCGTAGCAATCCCAGTTGCGGGCCGCCTTGCCGATGCCGCCGTACACCACGAGCTCCGCGGGGCGCTCGGCCACCTCCGGATCGAGGTTGTTCATGAGCATGCGCAGCGGCGCCTCGGTGAGCCAGCTTCTGCAACTGAGGCTCGTGCCGCGCGGGGCACGCACCGGGGGCCGGGCGGCGGGGGAGTCGTTCATGGGGACCTCGGCGGTTATGCGGGCGCATGATAAACGCATGGGGCTCAAGCGGGCGCAGCCGGCGGGGCGGACACTTAACCGCGCGCCGGTTCCCCTGGCCCCCGGGTTTGGGTAGAATGCGCGGCCCTCGCGTGCCGGCCAAGGCGGTACCCGGGGCGGGAGGCTGGTGCGGCGCCTGAGGATGGATGGAGGCGCGGTGCCCCCGGGAGAGCGAGTGCGGAAAGCCCCCCGTGGGGCTTTTTTGTTTTTTTGGCCCCATATAAGGGGCTTGGGTTTGGTGGGATGGGCCTTGGGGCCCATTTTTGTTTAAGGAGCCATGGCGAGCATTCTGCGGGAGCGGTTGATCGCGCTCATCGAGCCGCTCCTCGGGCTGCTTAAGTTCGAGCTGGTCGAGCTCGAGTACCACCCCGGGCGCGGGCGCGGGGTGGTGCGGATCTTCATCGACGCGGACGCCGGGGTGGGACTGGATGACTGCGAGCGGGTGAGCCGCGAGGTATCGGCGCTCCTGGATGTCGAGGACCCGATTGCCGGCGCGTATACGCTGGAAGTGTCCTCGCCGGGCTTCGATCGGGTGCTGCGGACGCCGGCGCACTTCGGCCGCTTCGTCGGCTCGCGCGTCTACGTCGAGCTCAAGGAGCCGCGTGCTGGGCGTCGGCGTTACACCGGGCAGCTGCTCGCGGTGAATGAGGCGGGGATTGCGCTTGCGGTCGATGGCGAGCAGGTGACGGTGAGTTTTGCGGAGATCGGCAAGGCGCGGCTTGCGTCCCAGAGGTAAGCAAGAGTGAACAAGGAAATCCTGATGGTGGTCGATGCCGTCTCCAACGAGAAGGGCGTCGACAAGGAAGTGATCTTCGAAGCGCTCGAAGCCGCGCTCGCCTCCGCGACCCGCAAGAAGCACGGCGAGGAATGGGACGCGCGCGTGTCGATCGACCGCAAGTCGGGCGACTACGAGACCTTCCGCCGCTGGAAGGTGTTCGCCGACGACTCCAAGGAGCTCGAAGTCCCGGAGCGCGAGCTCAGACTCGATGACGCGCGCGAGGTCGATCCCAACGTCGAGATCGGCGGGTTTGTCGAAGAGCCCGTCGAGTCGGTCGCCTTCGGGCGCATCGCCGCGCAGCAGGCCAAGCAGGTCATCGTGCAGAAGGTGCGCGAGGCGGAGCGCGCGCAGGTGGTCGATGCCTACCGCGATCGCGTCGGCACGCTCGTCAGCGGGGTCGTAAAGCGCGTCGACCGCAACGGTATCTACGTGGACCTGGGGTCCAACGCGGAAGGCTTCGTGCCCCGCACCGACATGATCCCGCGCGAGCAGGCCAAGCCCCAGGACCGCATCAAGGCGTTCCTGAAGGAAGTGCGCTCCGAGCCGCGCGGGCCGCAGCTGTTCCTCACCCGCACCGCGCCCGAGTTCCTGATCGAGCTCTTCAAGCTGGAAGTGCCCGAGGTCGGCCAGGGCCTGATCCTGATCCTGGGCGCGGCGCGCGACGCCGGGGTGCGCGCCAAGATCGCGGTCAAGAGCAACGATCCGCGCATCGATCCGGTGGGCGCATGCGTCGGCATGCGCGGCTCGCGCGTGCAGGCGGTGTCGAATGAGATTGCCGGCGAGCGCGTCGATATCATTCCGCACGACGAGAACCCGGCGCAGTTCGTGATCAACGCCATGTCGCCCGCCGAGGTCATGTCGATCGTGGTGGACGAGGACTCCCACAGCATGGACATCGCGGTGTCCGAGGAGAAGCTGTCGCAGGCCATCGGCCGCGGCGGGCAGAACATCCGACTTGCGAGCCAGCTGACCGGCTGGGACCTGAACGTCATGACCGAGTCGGACGCCGAGGCCAAGAGCGACACGGAGTCCAAGGAGCTGGTGCAGAACTTCATGAAGCAGCTCGACGTCGACGCCGACGTCGCCACGATCCTCGCCCAGGAAGGCTTCTCCACGATCGAGGAGATCGCCTACGTGCCGCAGGCGGAGCTCGCGGCGATCGAGGAGTTCGACGTGGACATCGTCAAGGAGCTGCGCAACCGCGCGCGCGACGTGCTGCTCACCCAGGCGATCGCCAGCGAGGAGACGCTCGATCAGTCGATGCCGGCGGACGACCTGCTGCTGCTCGAGGGCATGAGTCCGGATCTGGCGCTGGCGCTGGCGCGCCGCGGCGTGCGCACCCGCGAGGAGCTCGCCGAGCAGTCGGTGGACGAGCTGGCGGACATCGAGGGACTGGCGGCCGACAAGGCGGCGGCGCTGATCATGACCGCGCGCGCCCCGTGGTTCGCAAGCGAGGCTTGAGTCTATGGCGGAAGTGACGGTTACCCAGTTCGCGGAAGTGCTCAAGGTCCCGGTCGACCGGCTGCTGGTGCAGCTCGATCAGGCGGGCATCAAGGTCGACGGGCCCGAGGCGCGCATCAGCGACGATGCGAAGCTCGAGCTCCTGACGCACCTGCGCCGCAGCCACGGCAGCGAGGCCGACAGCGACGGCGCGCCGCGCAAGATCACGCTCAAGAGAAAGACCCAGAGCGAGCTGAAGCTCGCGAGCGTGCAGGGCCGGGCCCGTACGGTCAACGTCGAGGTACGCCGCAAGCGCACCTACATCAAGCGCGACGTGCTCGAGGAGCAGGCGCGCGTTCAGCAGGATGAGCTCGATCACCGCCGCCACGAGCAGGAAGAAGCCGTGCGCCTGGAGACCGAGCGCGCCGAGGCGGAGCGCCGCGAGCGCGAGCGGCTCGAGAGCGAGAACCGCCGCCGCGTCGAGGAAGAGGAGACCCGGCGTCGCGCGCAGGAAGACGCACGCCGCGTCGCCGAGCAGCATGCGCGCGAGGATGAGGCGCGTCGCACCAAGGAGCGCGAGGAGCACGAGCGGCGCGCCGGCGAGCGCGAGCGGGTGCAACCCGCCGCCGTCGCCCCCGTGGTGGTGCGCGAGCGCACCCCGCCAGGACCTGTCCCCCCCGTCGATGACAAGGGCCACACCCGCTACGGCCGCCAGGAGCTGCACGTCACCGGCGATGTGAGCTCGCGCTACAAGAAAAAGCGCCGGACGAAGTCCCGGCCGCTGGCGGCTTCCGCCGACGGGCGTCACGGGTTCGAGATGCCGACCGCGCCGGTGGTGCGCGAGGTGAGCGTCGGGGAGGCGATCACGGTCGCGGAGCTGGCGCAGAAGATGGCGGTCAAGGCGACCGAGGTCATCAAGGTGCTCATGAACATGGGTGTCATGGTGACCATCAACCAGCCCATCGACCAGGACACCGCGGTACTGGTGGTCGAGGAGATGGGCCACACGCCCAAGGTTCTCAAGGAGAACCAGATCGAAGCCAACCTGCAGGGGGAGCAGGCCGACGCGGACATGGAGCCGCGTCCCCCGGTGGTCACCGTCATGGGACACGTCGACCACGGCAAGACCTCGCTCCTCGACTATATCCGCAGCACCAAGGTGGCGGCCGGCGAGGCCGGCGGTATCACCCAGCACATCGGCGCCTACCACGTCGAGACGCCCAAGGGGGTCATCACCTTCCTCGACACGCCGGGCCATGCGGCCTTCACCGCCATGCGTGCGCGCGGGGCCCGGGCTACCGACGTCGTAGTACTGGTGGTAGCGGCCGACGACGGCGTCATGCCGCAGACCATCGAGGCGATCCAGCATGCGCGCGCCGCCAACGTGCCGATCGTGGTGGCGGTCAACAAGATCGACAAGAGCGACGCCGATCCCGACCGGGTACGCACCGAGCTGTCCAAGCACGAGGTGATCTCGGAAGACTGGGGCGGCCAGAACATGTTCGTCTCCGTCTCGGCCCGTACCGGCGCAGGGGATCGATCAGCTGCTGGAAGCGATACTGCTGCAGGCCGAGGTGCTGGAGCTGCGCGCGCCGCGCGCCGGGCTCGCCTCGGGCGTCGTGATCGAGTCCAGCATCGAGAAGGGACGCGGCGCGGTCGCGACCGTGCTGGTCAAAAAGGGCACGCTGCACGTCGGCGACCCGATCATCGCGGGCTCGGAGTTCGGCCGCGTGCGCGCGCTGTTCGACGAGAACGGCAAGCCCGTGCAGGAGGCCCCGCCCTCGATGCCGGTGGTGGTGCTCGGGCTCTCCGCGGCGCCCAACGCCGGGGATGAGATCCTCGCCGCCGAGAGCGAGCGCAAGGCGCGCGAGGTGGCGCTGTATCGCCAGGGCAAGTTCCGCGACGTCAAGCTCGCGCGCCAGACGACCCGTCCCGAGGATGTGTTCTCGCAGATGGGCGAGGCCAAGGCGGGAGTGGTGACGGTGCTCATCAAGGCCGACGTGCAGGGCAGCGCGGAGGCACTCCACGAGGCACTCGAAAAGCTCTCGACCGAAGAGGTGCAGGTGAAAGTGATCGCCAGCGGCCTGGGTGGCATCACGGTGTCGGACGTGCAGCTCGCGGCGGCGTCCGGCGCCATCATCATCGGCTTCAACGTGCGCGCCGACTCCGGTGCGCGCGATGCGCATCAAGGAGACCGGCGTCGAGGTGCGCTACTACAGCATCATCTACGAAGCCATCGACGACGTGAAGCAGCGCATGACCGGCATGCTGCAGCCGGAGATCAAGGAGCAGATCGTGGGCATCGCCCAGGTGCGCGAGGTGTTCCGCTCCAGCAAGTTCGGCGTGGTGGCCGGGTGCCTCGTGACCGAGGGTGCCGTGAAGCGCAACAACCCGATCCGCGTTTTGCGTGACAACGTGGTGATCTTCGAAGGCGCGCTCGAGTCGCTGCGCCGCTTCAAGGACGACGTCGGGGAAGTACGTGCCGGCACCGAGTGCGGCATCGGCGTCAAGAACTACCAGGACGTGCGCGTCAACGACCAGATCGAGTGTTTCGCGCGTGTTGAGGTGGCCCGTACGCTGTCATGAGCGAGTCCCGCACCCGACGCATCGAGTCGGAGATCCAACGCGTGCTCGCGGGGCTGATCGCACGCGAGGTGAAGGATCCGCGCATCGGCAACGTCACCATCACGGCCGTGAGCGTCGCGGCCGACATGGGTACGGCACGGGTGTTCTTCACCCCGTTCGCCTCGCGTGAGCCGCCCGAGCAGGTGCGCGCCGGGCTTACCCACGCGGCGAGCTTCCTGCGCGGGGAGCTCGGCCGGCGGCTGTCGCTGCGGCACGCGCCGCGGCTCACCTTCCTGTACGACGACAGCGCCGACAGCGCCGCCCGCCTGACGCATCTCATCGACCGTGCGGTCGCCGCCGATCGCGCCGGGCACGAGGACGCCGCCGCCGCCGAGACTCCCGAGAGCGGCGACCCGCAGCGCTGAGCGCGCGGATGTCCAGCGGAATCCTGCTGCTCGATAAGCCGCGCGGCCTGTCCTCGAACGCGGCACTGCAACGCGTGCGACGGCTGCTGGGAGCCCGCAAGGCAGGGCACGCCGGGAGCCTCGATCCGCTCGCCACCGGGATGCTGCCGATCTGCGTGGACGAGGCCACCAAGATCGCGGGCGACATCATCTCGGCGCGCAAGCGCTATCGCTTCACGGTGGGCCTCGGCCGGCGCACCGCGACCGGGGATGCCGAGGGCGAGGTCGTGGGCACCGCCCCGGTCCCCAAGCTGACTCGCGCCACGATCGAGGCGCAGCTCGCCGGGTTTCTCGGGCCGCAGACCCAGGTGCCGCCGATGTACTCGGCGCTGAAGCGCGACGGGCAGCCGCTCTACCGCCTGGCGCGCGCCGGGGTGACGGTGGAGCGCGCGCCGCGGGAGATCGAGATCTTCGAGCTGCAACTGCTCGCGATCGATGCCGCCGGCATCGAGCTCGAGACGGGCTGCTCCAAGGGCACCTACGTGCGCGTGCTGGCCGAGGATATTGCGGCACGGCTCGGTACCTGCGGTTACGTCACGGCGCTGCGGCGGCTGTACGTCGAGCCCTTCGAGAGCCTGCCAATGCACACGCTCGAGTCGCTCGAGCGGGCGCGCGATGAGGGCGCGTTGCCCGTGCTGCTGCCCATGGACCAGCCGCTCGCGCACCTGCCCGCGGTGCAGCTGTCGGCCGCCGCGGCGACACGGGTGCTCCATGGTCAGGCTGTGTTGGCGGAGGCGGGCGCCGCCGCGCGCGGTGAGCGCGTGCGCCTCTACGATGAGGCGGGCAGGTTCCTCGGGATCGGGGCGCTGGATGAGACGGGCGCGGTACGCCCGGTGAGACTCTTGAACCTCGAGGCGCCCGAGCGGCTTTAGTGAGCGTTCGTGAAGCCCGGGTCGGTCTGCACCAGTGCCGCGCCAACGTGCTGCGCGCCGGTGGCCCGCAGCTGCTCACCGCTGTAGATCCGGCCGAAGGCGCCACACTCCTGGGCGCCACCCGGCAGCGGCGGCGCGGCGCGCGGCGTGCAGCCTTCTGCGGCAGCGCTCACGCTGCGCGCGGGGCCGGTGTGCGCCGTCGCCGCGCAGCCGGCAAGACACAACGCAGCCGCGCAGCCCGCGAGCAGGAGCGATCTCATGGTGCTTCAGTGGCCGTTAGTGGCCGTTGCCGCTGATCTGCACCGCGGGATCCAGCATGCTCAGCGACTTGTCGGCGAACGTCTGGCCGGTGTTGTCGAGATCCTTCTTGCTGTACGTCTGACCGAAGCCCGCACAGGTATCGTCCTTCACGGGGATACGGGTAGCGGTCTGGGCGACGCACCCCGGAGGCGGCTTGACGGTGTTCGCGGCCACCGTGCTGGGCGGGGCGGACGTCGTCGCGCAGGCCGCCAGGCTCAGGGCCACGCAGGCGCCAAGGACCGATGATTTCAACATGGCGATCACCTCTCGTTCGAAAGACTATGCCCGGGCTGGCGGTCACGCAAGGGACCCGGAACGGCGCCTCCGACGGCCCTTCACAGTGCCCTACAGGCGCACGTGCTGCACGCCGTTTTCGGTCCTGTTCTCCAGCGTCCGGGCCTGGATCTCGGCGCGCCGCTTGAGCGCCGCGTTCATGGTCCGAAACCCCGCTTCGGTGGCGCTGAGCGCGCTGCCCGCCCAGCCGACCAGGATCCCCGAAAAGCGCTCCCCGTGTGTGAAGCGGGTGCGACTCGGGGCGAGCGGCTCGAGCAGGAAGTAATGCTCGCCGTCGAAGATTCCCGGCAGCAGGAGCCGCCCTCGCCAGCGCAGCTCGCGCTCGGGGCGCACCGCGAGCACCACGGGCCTGAAGTTCATGCCGCGCTTGCCGGGTGGTGCGATATGTACGGCCAGGCGTGCACCGACCCGCAGCTCTCCGGACACCGAGCGGATGAAGGGATTCCAGAAGGACATCCCGGCAAAGTCGGCGAGCAATGCCCAGATGCCCGCCGCGGGTGCCTCGATGTCGATCTGGGTCTGGATTGCACGTTTCGCCACGGGGAGAAACTGGCAGCTTTGGCTCCCGGCGCGCAAGCCCGGCGTACCGGCAAGCCAAGCCCGTCGTACCGGCCGAGCGGCGCGCTTGTCGCCCGGCGGCCCGCGCAGGTACAATATGCGGCTTACCAGGGCTCTTAGGACAGGTAGTTAGGACTATCGCGCAATGGCTTTAACCAGCGAGAAAAAGGGCGGGATCCTCGCGCAGTTCCGCCGCGGACCGGCCGATACCGGCTCTCCGGAAGTTCAGGTTGCGCTGCTCTCCGAACGGATCAACGACCTCGGCGGGCACTTCACGGCGCACAAGCGCGATCACTCATCGCGCCGTGGCCTGGTGAAACTGGTCAACCAGCGCCGCAAGCTCCTCGATTACCTCAGAGCCACCCAACCGCAGAAGTACCAGGAGCTCGTCGAGCGACTGGGACTGCGCCGCTGAGAGCCAAGGGCCGCCGCCGCAAACGAGCGGCCCTCGTGTTATTTGGCGAACCATCCACTTTTTGAGGAATGAAGCTTTGAGCGTTGTCAGCAAGTCGTTTCCCTACGGCCCGCACACGGTCACCATCGAGACGGGCGAAGTCGCCCGCCAGGCCGACGGTGCGGTACGCGTCTCCATGGGCGATACCGTGGTCCTGGTCACCGCCTGCGCGCAGACGACCGCCACGCCGGGACGAGATTTCCTTCCGCTTACCGTCAACTACATCGAGAAGACCTACGCCGCCGGGCACATCCCGGGCGGGTTCTTCAAGCGCGAAGGCCGGCCCACCGAGAAGGAGACGCTCAACTCGCGTCTCATCGATCGCCCGCTTCGGCCGCTGTTCCCGGACGGCTTCCACAACGATGTGCAGGTCGTGGCGACGGTGGTGTCGATGGACCCGGACATCGATGCCGACATCCCGGGGCTGCTCGGCGCCTCGGCGGCGCTCGCACTCTCGGGAATCCCCTTCAGCGGACCGATCGGCGCCGCGCGGGTCGGCTGGAAGGACGGCCGCTACCTGCTGAACCCGACCGCCAAGGACCTCGCCGAGTCGCAACTGCACCTGGTGGTCGCGGGCACCGAGCACGCCGTGCTCATGGTCGAGTCGGAGGCCAAGGGACTGTCCGAGGAAGTCATGCTCGGCTCGGTGGTGTTCGGTCACGAGCAGATGCAGGTTGCCATTCGCGCCATCAAGGAGCTCGCCGCCGAAGCCGGTAAGCCGCGCTGGAACTGGCAGGGCGCGGTGGAGAACGCGGAGCTCTCGGCCGCGGTCACGCTGCACGCACAGGCGGCGCTCGCACAGGCCTACAACATCACCGAGAAGCAGCAGCGCCACGCGCGCCTCACGGAGATCAAGACCCAGACCCTTGCGACGCTCACCGGCGGGGAGCAGCCGAAGTGGACCAAGGAGGCGGTCGAGAGCGTGCTGTTCACGCTCGAGAGCAACATCGTCCGCCAGCGCATCCTCAACGGTGAGCCGCGCATCGACGGGCGCGACACGCGCACCGTGCGCCCGATCAGCGTCAGGGTGGGCGTGCTGCCGCGCACCCACGGCTCGGCGCTGTTCACCCGCGGTGAGACCCAGGCGCTGGTGGCCACGACCCTCGGCACCACGCGCGATGCGCAGATCATCGACGGCCTCGAGGGCGAGCGCCGCGAGCCGTTCATGCTGCATTACAACTTCCCGCCGTTCTCGGTGGGCGAGACCGGCATGATGGGCTCACCGAAGCGCCGCGAGATCGGTCACGGCAACCTCGCGCGCCGCGGCGTGCATGCGGTCATGCCCGACATGACCACCTTCCCGTACGTGATCCGCGTGGTCTCGGAGATCCTCGAGTCGAACGGCTCCTCCTCGATGGCGAGCGTGTGCGGCACCTCGCTGTCGCTGATGGATGCCGGCGTGCCGATCAAGGCCCCGGTGGCCGGTGTGGCCATGGGACTGGTGCTCGAGGGCGGCCGCTACAAGGTGCTGACCGACATCCTCGGCGACGAGGATCACCTCGGCGACATGGACTTCAAGGTCGCCGGCACCAGGGATGGCGTGACCGCACTGCAGATGGACATCAAGGTCGAGGGCGTCACGCCCGAGATCATGCGCGTGGCGCTCGAGCAGGCGCGCGACGGGCGGCTGCACATCCTCGGCGAGATGAACAAGGTGATCCAGCACTCGCGGGAGAAGATGTCCGAGTGGGCACCCTCGATCATCACGCTCAAGATCGATCCGGAGAAGATCCGCGACGTCATCGGCAAGGGCGGTGCGGTCATCCGTCAGATCACCGAAGAGACCGGCACCACGATCGACATCGAGAGCGACGGCACGGTGAAGATCGCCTCCGTCGCCGGCACGGCCGGCCGTGAGGCGCAGCGGCGCATCGAGCTGATCACCGCAGATGTCGAGGTGGGCCAGATCTACGAAGGCAAGGTCGCACGCCTCATGGACTTCGGCGCGTTCGTCACCATCCTGCCGGGCCGTGACGGCTTGGTGCACATCTCGCAGATCTCAAACGAGAGGGTTGAGCGGGTGAGCGACAAGCTCAAGGAAGGCGATGTCATCCGCGTGAAGGTGCTCGAGGTCGACCGCCAGGGGCGCATCCGCCTCTCGATGCGCGACGTTGACGCGCCACATTAGTCAGCCGGCAGCAGGTCCTCAGTCCCGTCTTTAGTTCTGCGGACCCGGCCCGGCCGCCTGACTTGCGAACTGCAGCAGGCTCTGCTCGAGATGACTGCCGACCGTGCCGGGCGTGGACAGCCCGTAGGAGCGGATCACCTGCGAGAGAAAGTCGCGGCTCATCAGCGGCTCGCTCCCGTGTTCCTGTTCGGCGATCACCTGCAACAGGATCGAGCGCGTGATGTCTCCCTGGGTCTTCTTGTCGATGACGACGAAATCGATGCGCGAGATCACGAGCCGGCGGATATCGGCGAGGGTGATGTAGCGGCTCTCGACCGTGTCGTACAGGCGCCTGTTCGGATACTTTTTTATGGTGCGCGGATCACTCATCGCACGTCCCTCACTATGGGTTATGCACCTTCCGTAGTGCAGGGCGTTCGAGCGGCTACCTTAGTACAACGGACGCGCGAACCCAACTCCCAACACGCTTTAGTTTCACACCGCCGCACCCGGGGGGTCCCCGATGACCACCCGCTGCACCCGCTGGAATGCGTCCAGTTCCCAGTTCGCATGCGCCCAATCCAGGATCGCCCGCGGGGTCTGGAGCTTGAGCGCAGGTGGCGGGGCCTGTTGCAGGAGCGTAAGTGCCTGATAGAGTTGACTTCCAGCCTGGTCAGGCTCGAGCGCGAGGGAGCGCCTGGACTTGGAGAGCTTCTCGCCGTGCGGCTCCATGACGAGAGGCAGGTGGGTATAGCTGGGGGTAGGCAACGACAGCGCGTGCTGCAGCTCGATCTGCCAGGGCGTGTTGTCGAGGAGGTCCGCGCCCCGCACCACATCGGTCACACCCTGCAGCGCATCGTCCACCACTACCGCGAGTTGGTAGGCAAAGGTGCCGTCCCGGCGCCGGATCACGCAGTCCCCGAGCGCGGCGAGCTCGAAGCGGCAACTGCCCTGCGCGCGATCTTCGAAGGTGAGGGGAGTGTCTCCCACGCGCAAGCGCGTCGCGGTGGGACCTGCCCGCCGGGGTCCTGTGCGGCAGGTGCCGGGGTAGCCCGGCTCGGGGCTGCGTTCGGCGCGCGTGCAGCTGCATTCGAAGGTGAGGCCACGCGCGCGAAGTACCGCCAGCGCTTCCTCGTAGATACGCGGTACGCGTGCTCTGGTATTCCACCGCCCCGTCCCAGGTGAGGCCGAAGGCTTCCAGCGTACGCAGCATCTGATCGGCGCAGCCGGGCAGCACGCGCTCGCGGTCCAGGTCCTCCATGCGCACGAGCCAGCGGCCGCCGCGGCGGCGGGCATCGAGGAAACTGCCGAGCGCGGCGGTGAGCGAGCCAAGGTGCAGCGGGCCTGAGGGGCTCGGGGCGAAGCGCCCGACGCAGGTCCCGGGGGGAACGTTAGCGGTAGCGGTCGTCGCGGTCGCCGTACTGGCGCTCGCGCCGCTCGCGGCGTTCCTGCGCCTCGATGCTGAGGGTGGCGACCGGGCGAGCCTCGAGGCGCTTGATGCCGATCTCTTCGCCGGTCTCGAGGCAATAGCCGTAGGAGCCATCGTCGATGCGCTTCAGCGCGTCGTCGATCTTGCGGATGAGCTTGCGTTCGCGGTCGCGGGTGCGCAGCTCGAGGCTGAATTCCTCTTCCTGCGTGGCGCGGTCGTTCGGGTCGGGGAAGTTGGCCGCCTCGTCCTTCATGTGCGAGACGGTGCGGTCGACCTCGACCATGAGATCGCGCTTCCAGCTGTTCAGGATGTGGCGGAAGTGCACGAGCTGCTCCTTGCTCATGTACTGCTCGCCGCGCTTGACGATGTAGGGCTGGACGTTGCGCGGGCCGGCCAGCAGGCTTCCCGGCTCGGCCGCCTCGACGTCGTCGCTGTCGGCGGTCTGGGCATGCGCGGTGCGCGCCGTGGCCAGGGTGTTCGGTGCCGGAACCGGCTCACGGGCGAGCGGGATGCCGGGGCGGCCGATCCGGCGTGCCTCCGGCGGCGCCTCGGCGGGGAGCGGGCTGTGAGCGGCGGGCTTGCGCGGGCGGTGCGCTCTTTCGGGCGTGCACCACGGCGACCCGGCTGCGCGCGGCTTCCGGCTTGCGCGCCGCGCCGGTCTTCCTGGCCGCCGGCCGGCTGGCCGTCTTCCTGCTCTTGGCGGACTTCGGCGCAGACTTCTTGGCCGGCATCAAATCGCTCCTAAGCGGGGTCAGCCCCATGAAGAACGCGCGATTATACCGGCCGACCCCGGTGTGTACAGGGACGTGCGTGTGTGAAGGATGGCGCGGTGCGGTGCGCGGGAGAATCCGCCGGCGGCCGTAAGTAAGGGCGCGGGGAAGGGGCTGCGGCCCGTTGGGTTGCGCGACAGCGCGCTCAGGGTAAGGCGACCGGGGGTGCCGGCTGCCAGCCCGGCTGTCGGCGCTCGGCGACAACGCTCGTGTAGATTCCACCGCGCACGTTGAAGTGCGCCGTCAGGCGCAGGAAGCGAGCGCCGACCGCGGCGTTCACGTGGTCGGCGATCTCGTTGGTCACGGCCTCGTGAAAGGCGCCACGGTCACGAAACGACCAGATGTAGAGCTTCAGGGACTTGAGCTCGACGCAACGCCGGTCGGGCACGTACTCGAGTTCGAGCGTCGCGAAGTCCGGCTGCCCGGTACGCGGACACAGGCAGGTGAATTCCGGAATGCGGATGCGGATGGTGTAGTCGCGCTCGACCTGCGGATTGGGGAAAGTCTCGAGCTCCGTGGTGGGCGCGGCGGGCATATTCCACTACACTACACCATCCCAGGGATGGCTTAAGACGCGGGGGTCGAGAGCACAGATGCGGCTGACCAAGATCAAGCTCGCCGGCTTCAAATCCTTCGTCGATCCCACCCCCATCAGCTTCCCCAGCAATCTCACCGGTGTCGTCGGCCCGAACGGCTGCGGCAAGTCGAACGTCATCGACGCCGTGCGCTGGGTGATGGGCGAGCTGTCCGCCAAGCACCTGCGCGGCGACAACATGGCGGACGTGGTTTTCAACGGCTCCGCCGCCAGCAAGCCCGTCGGCACCGCCTCCGTCGAACTGGTGTTCGACAACTCCGACGGCAAGATCGGCGGCGCCCTACGCGAGTTACACCGAGATCTCGCTCAAGCGCCAGGTCTCGCGCGACGGCACCTCGTCCTATTTCATCAATGGCGTGCGCTGCCGGCGCAAGGACATCACGAATCTGTTCCTCGGCACCGGGCTCGGCGCGCGCAGCTACGCCATCATCGAGCAGGGCATGATCTCGCGCGTGATCGACGCCAGGGCCGAGGACATGCGCGCCTTCGTGGAGGAGGCGGCCGGCATCTCGCGCTACAAGGAGCGGCGCAAGGAGACTGAGGTGCGCGTCGCCGAGACGCGCGAGAACCTCGAGCGGCTGCAGGACCTGCGTGACGAGGTCGAGAAACAGATCCGTCACCTGCAGCGCCAGGCGGCCAGCGCGCGGCGCTACCAGGCGCTGAAGGAGACCGAGCGGCGCCTGGCGGCCGAGCTGATCGGGTTGAAGCTGCGCGATCTGGACAGCGGCGCGCAGGTACACGACGCCGCGGTGCGCGAGCGCGAGATCGCCATGCAGGGCGAGCTCGCCGGGCAGCGCGCCGCGGAAGCCGCGCTCGAGAGCCAGCGCGCTACCCATACGGGGCACGGCGAGCGCCTGTCGGCCGTGCAGGGACGCTACTACGAGGCAGGCGCCGACATCTCGCGCCTCGAGCAGACCATCGAGCACACGCGCGAGCTGCGCGAACGGCAGCGCACTGAAGCTGCGCAGGCCGCGGCGACGCTCGCGGAGCTCGATGCGCACATCGAGCGCGACGAGCGCCAGCTCGCAGCCGTGCGCGCCGAGCTGGCGCAGCTCGCACCCACGCTGGACGCGGCGCTCGCGGCCGAGGGCGCCGCCGCCGCCGCCCTGGAGGGCGCCGAGCGCGCGCTGCAGGACTGGCAGGAGCGCTGGCAGGGGCACACGCTCGCCCAGGGCGCCGCCGAGCAGGCGGCCGAGGTGGAGCGCACACGCATCGAGCAACTGGGCAATCAGCTGCGGCGGCTTAACGCGCAGGCGCAGCGTCTCGGCGAGGAACGAGCCAGCCTCGTAGGCCCGGGCGGGGCTCAGCTGACGCAGTTGGTGGACGACGAGCGCGCGGCGCGCGAGCTCAGTGCACTGAAAGGCGCTGCGCTGGAGGCGGCGCACGCGCGCATGCAGCAGTTGCGTGCGGCGCAGCTCGCGGCGGAGGCCGAGCTCGAGCAAGCGCGCTCGGCGCGCGAGCGCGCGCGCGCCGAGCTGACCTCGCTCGAGGCGCTGCAGAGTGCGGCGCTCTCGGATCATGCCGGCGGGGCCACCGAGTGGCTCGCCGCTGCGGGACTTGCCGGCCGGCCACGGGTCGCGGCCGCGCTCGAGGTCGAAGCCGGCTGGGAGCGCGCGGTCGAGACCGCACTCGGACACTATCTGGAAGCGGTGTGCGTGCCGGCGCTGGAGGAGCTCTCCGGCTCGCTTGCGAATCTCGCTGCCGGGCGCGTGACGCTCGTCGAGGCGGGTGATGCGGCGCGCGGACGCGCGAGCACGCTCGCCGAGCACGTCAAGGGGCCCCCCGCCGTGCTCGCGCAGCTCGCCGCGGTGCGGACCGCGCGGACGCTGACCGAAGCACTGCGCGAGCGCGGCACGCTTCCCGACGGGCATTCGTTGATCACCCACGAGGGCGAGTGGATCGGCCGCGACTGGCTGCGGGTGAGCCGCGAGGCGGACGCGGGCGCCGGGGTGCTCGCGCGCGAGCATCGCCTCAAGGCGCTGCGGGCAGTCGTGGCTGAGGTCGGCGAGCGGGCCCTGGCGGCGGAAGGCGGCGCTCAGACGGCGCGCGAGGAGCTCGCCCGGGCCGAGGCGCAGCGCGATCGCGAGCAGATCGCCCTGCAGGAGGGCTCACCAGCGCCAGGCGCAACTCGCCGGCACGCTCGAAGCCGGACGCGTGCGCGCCGCGGGACGTCACGGCGCGCGCCGCGCGGCTCGCGGGCGAATCCGCGGAGGTGACGCGCGAGCACGCGGGGACCCTGGCTGCCCTGCAGCGCGCTACCGAGGAGCTCGCGCGGGCCACGGCGGATGCCGCACAACTCACCGCCCGGCGTACCGGGCTCGAGGCCGAGCGCGAGGTGCAGCGCGGCGAGCTCGCCACGCGGCGTGCCGCGGCGCAGGCAGTCCAGCTCGCGATGCGCGATCTGCACGTGCGGGTTGAGTCGCGGCGCTCGACCGAGAGCTCGGTGGCGGTGGCTGTGGGTCGCATGGCCGAGCAGCGCGAGCAGCTGCACAAGCGCCGCATGGGGCTCGAGGAGGAGCTCGCTTCGCGGCGATGAGCCGATACTCACCGCGCAGGCACGCCTCGAGGAGGCGCTCGCGGTGCGGCTCGACGGTGGAAGGGGAGCTCGCGCTGGCGCGCTCGGCACTCGAGGAGACGGATGCGGCGCTGCGTGCGCTCGATGAGCAGCGGCTCGCTGCCGAGCAGCGTGTCAGCGCGGCGCGCGAAGCCATGGACGCAGCGCGGCTTGCGGCACAGGAGACCCACGTGCGCCGCGCGGCGCTGGCCGAGCAGTTCGCGGAAACCGGCGCCGAGCTCGCCGCGGTACTCGCAGCGCTCGCCCCGAAGCGGGCGTCCCGGGCTGGGAGCAGGCGCTCGTCGAGGCGCGCGCCGACATCGACAGGCTCGGCCAGGTCAACCTCGCCGCCATCGATGAGCTCAAGGAGCAGACTCAGCGCAAGGAGTACCTCGACCGGCAGTTCGCCGACCTCACCTCGGCGCTCGACACCCTCGCCGAGGCGATGCGCCGCATCGACAAGGAAACGCGCACCCGTTTCGAAGACACCTTCGAGCGCATCAATGTGGGGCTGCGCGAGAAGTTTCCGCGCCTGTTCGGCGGCGGACACGCCTACCTCGAGCTCGTGGGCGAGGACAAGCTGACCGCAGGCGTTGCGGTGATGGCGCGGCCGCCGGGCAAGAAGAACAGCACCATTCACCTGCTGTCGGGCGGGGAGAAGGCGCTCACCGCGGTGGCGCTGGTGTTCTCGATCTTCGACCTGAATCCCGCGCCTTTCTGCCTGCTCGATGAGGTGGATGCACCGCTCGATGAGCACAACGTGGGGCGCTTCTGCGAGATCGTGCGCGAGATGTCCTCTCGGGTGCAGTTCATATTCATCACCCACAACAAGACCACGATGGAGCTCGCCTCGCAGCTGATCGGCGTGACCATGCTCGAGCCGGGCGTGTCGCGCCTGGTCACCGTGGACGTTGACGAGGCGGTGCGCCTGGCGGCGGTGTGAGGACCTTGAGGCACTTGAGCGGGGGTGCATGATGTCGGCGCTGCGCTGGTGGCTGCTCATCCTCGGGGTGCTGTTCATCGTGGGACGGGAGGTGTGGGAGCTGCGCCGCCCGCGCCAGGCGCGTGTGCGCAGCAGCGGGCACGGCAGCGCGGTGCCCGATGGCGCGGAAGGGGCGCGACTGCGCGAGGCCACCGAGCCCGCCCGATTGCGCGAGGCCCCCGAGCCGGCGTGGCCGCGCGCGACGCCGGAACCTCCCGCACCGCGCGAGCCGCCGGCGCAGGAGCCGATGCTGCGTCAGTCGCCACTGGAGCTGCCCGAGATCTACGCGCGCGATCCGATCGGCGTGCGCCGGCCGCCGCTGATCGAGCTCAGCGACGATGAACCGGTGGCGCCGGCGGCGACACCGGAGCCGCCCGCGAGCCTGCAAGTGGCGGATCCCGCCGAGCCGCTGCCGCCCGAGGACGCGCACGACAGGCAGGCATCGCCAGCCATCGACGAGGCCGCCCACGAGGAAGCAGTCGCCGCGGCGGCGAACGACGCTGACAGTCCGCAGGAGCCGCCGACCGGTAGCGCTGCTGCGCCGGCGCCAGAGCGCAGCTGGCTGCGCGAAGCGCTGCCGGGGCTGCCCGCAGGACCTGCGCCGGTGGTGGAATGGCCGCCCGATGACCGGCGTCGCGTCGTCGCACTGCGGCTCGTGCCCACCCACGCCGAGCGTTTCGGCGGGCGTTCGCTGCGCCAGGCGCTCGCCGCGGAGGGCTTCGTGCTCGGGCGGTTCGCGATCTTCCACAAACCCGATGACGAGCGCCGCGCGGTGCTGTCCGCGGCGAGCCTCACCCGCCCCGGAACCTTCGATCCGGAGACCATGGACTCGCAGCACTACGGCGGCCTGTCGCTGTTTGCGGTGCTGCCAGGTCCCAAACCCCCGCCCGAGGCGTTCGAGGAGCTCGTGACGACGGCACGCAGTCTCAACGAGCGCCTGTGCGGGGTATTGCAGGATGAGGGCGGCACGCCGTTGACGCCCGCGCGCATCGCCTCGCTGCGCGAGCGCGTCAGTGCCGGGGCGTCCTCGTGAGACAGGCTCCGGCCGCGCGGGCGGCCGAGTTGCGAGCCCAGCTGCAGCAGCACGACTACCGCTACTACGTTCTTGATGACCCCGCGATCCCGGACGGCGAATACGACCGGCTGATGCTCGAGCTGCGCACGCTCGAGAGTGCGCATCCCGAGCTCGTGACTCCCGACTCGCCCACGCAGCGCGTCTCCGGTACCCCGAGCGCGGCCTTCGGCCAGGTCGTGCACCAGGTGCCGATGCTCTCGCTCGACAACGCCTTCACTGACGAGGAACTGGCGGCCTTCGACCGTCGCATCCACGAGCGCCTGGGTGCTGACGGGTGACCTCGGGTACGTCGCCGAGCCCAAGCTCGACGGGCTCGCGGTGACGGTGATCTACCGCGCGGGACTCCTCGAGCGCGCCGCGACGCGCGGCGACGGCGTGACGGGCGAGGACGTTACCGCCAACGTGCGCACGATCCGCGCCGTGCCGCAACGCCTGCGCGGGCGCGCCCCGCCGCTGATCGAGGTGCGCGGCGAGGTGTTCATGCCGCTGAAGGGTTTCGAGCGCATGAACGCCCAGGCGCGCGAGCGCGGCGAGAAGGTGTTCGTGAACCCGCGCAACGCGGCCGCCGGGAGCCTGCGCCAGCTCGATCCGCGCATCAGCGCCGCGCGGCCGCTGGCGGCTTTCTTCTACGGTCTGGGTGCCGTCGAGGGCGAGCACCTGCCGGCCGGCCAGTCACAGCTGCTCGCGCGGCTGCAGGCAGCTGGGGCTGCCGGTGTCGCCCGAAGCAGCGCGGTGCGCGGGCGTCGCCGGCTGCCTCGACTACTACCGCGAGCTCGGCGCGCGGCGCGCCACGCTCCCGTACCAGATCGACGGCGTGGTGTACAAGGTCGATTCGCGCGCCGACCAGGAGCGGCTCGGATTCGTCTCGCGCGCGCCGCGCTGGGCGATCGCGCACAAGTTCCCGGCCGAGGAGGCGCTGACCGTGGTGCGCGGCATCGAGTTCAACGTCGGGCGCACGGGCGCGCTGACGCCGCGTCGCGCGCCTCGCGCCGGTGTTCGTCGGCGGTGTCACGGTGAGCAACGTGACGCTGCACAACATCGACGAGGTGCAGCGCAAGGACGTGCGCGTCGGCGACACGGTGATCGGTGCGGCGCGCGGGCGACGTGATCCCCGAGCTGGTGAGCGTGCAGCTCGAGCGGCGTCCGCGCGGGGACGCACCCGGTCGAGTTGCCGCAGCGTCTGCCCGGTGTGCGGCTCGAAGGTGGTGCGCGTCGAGGGCGAGGCGGTGGCGCGCTGTACCGGCGGCTTCACCTGCCGCGCGCAGCGCCAGGAGGCGCTGCGTCACTTCGCCAGCCGCCGCGCGCTGGACATCGAGGGGCTGGGCGACAAACTCGTCGAGCAGCTGGTGGAGCGCGACCTGGTGCGCTCGCCGGCGGATCATCTACGCGCCTCACCGTCGAGCAGCTCGGCGGAGCTCGAGCGCATGGGGGAGAAGTCCGCCGCGAATCTCGCTCGCGGCGATCGAGCAGAGCAAGCAGACCACGCTGCCGCGGCTGCTCTACGGTCTCGGGATCCCCGACGTGGGCGAGGCGACGGCGCTCGCGCTGGCGCGGCACTTCGGCTCCCTCGATGCGCTGATGAAGGCGAGCGAGCAGCAGATCCAGCAGGTGCAGGACGTGGGCCCGGTCGTCGCGGCGGAAGTCGCAGCGTTCTTTTCCTCAGAGGATCACATCGCGGTGATCAAGCGTTGCAAGACACTATGGTGTGAAGTGGCCTGATATCAGCCGCCCGCACCGGGCGGCGGGCCGCCTTGCCGGGCGACCTTCGTGCATCACCGGAACGCTCGCCGGCATGACACGCGAGGAGGCGCAGGAGCGCTCAGGCCCGCGGCGCCAAGGTCGCGGGGAGTGTCTCCAGGAAGACGAGCTACGTGGTTGCCGGGAGCGAGGCCGGCTCCAAGCTCGCCCGGGCGCGCGAGCTCGGAGTGACGGTGCTCGACGAAGAGCAGCTGCGTGCACTGCTCGAGGAGCAAGGTGGGCTGACCTTCCCGGGTCAGCCCACTTCAAGTACCGCTCTCTTTAGTTCTTCGGCGCAGTCGACGCAGGAGCGGGGGCGGCCGGCGTTGCCGAACCTGCGGCCGGGCCCGCAGCTCCCGCGGCACCCGGGGCGCCGTTGTTGCCGGGCGCGGGAGCCTCGATCGTGCGCGTGATCTGCGCGTTCCGCATCAGCTCGTCGACGTACAACTTGAACTTCTTGGCGCTGCACCATCTGGTCCAGGCGCTGCTTCACCTGGTCGTAGGGCGGCGGTGCCAGCGGCGCGTGTGTCGAGCAGCTGGATGACATGCCAGCCGTAGGGGGTCTGCACGGGCTTGTGCGTGTATTCGCCGGGCTTGAGCCCCTCTACCGCGTGCGCGAACTCCGGCAGCATGCGGTCGGGAGTGAACCAGCCGAGATCTCCGCCGTTGCTGCGCGAGGAGTCCATCGACTCCGCCTTGGCGAGGTCCTCGAACTTCTCGCCCTTCTGCAGCCGGTCGATGATCTTCTCGGCGAACGGCTCGGTGGCCACCAGGATGTGGCGCGCATGGAACTCGGTCTTGGACATGGCGGCCACCTGCGCGTCGTACTCCTGGTGCAGGTCGGCATCGCTGGGCTGCTTGTCCTTCAGATAGTGGTCCGACACCGCCTGCTGCAGCACGTTCAGCCGCGAGAGCTGCAGCAGATACGGCGTGTCGCCGCTCTTGTCGAGGCCATCCTTGGTGGCTTGCTGCGCGACCAGAGTGGCGTGGATCAGGTTGTCGAGCGCGCGCGCGCGCTGCTCCTGGGTGAGCTCCGCGGAGCTCTTGTTGCTGATGCCCTTGATGTAGAACTCGTAGAAGTCATGGGTGATGGGCTCACCGTTCACGGTCGCCACGGGCGCGGACTTGTCGGTCGCTCCCGCCGGAGTTGCGCCCTTGGGCTGGCAGGCGGTGAGCGCGAGCGCACCGAGCGCGGCGGTCAGGAGGAGGATGCGCAGATGGATTCATGGTCATAGGGAGGATCCCGGTAGTTGCAATGGAGGAGTCATTCTTTCTCATCGGCGGCGCGCGCGGTGATGTTGAGCGCGTGCACCGCGGTCTTCATGAGCGGCGCCACCGCCGCGTACACCATGCGGTGGCGCTCGAGGCGCGAGCGGCCGCGGAATGCGGCCGACACCAGCGTCACCCGGTAATGGCCGCCACCGGCAGCCCCTGCATGGCCCACATGCAGCGGGCTGTCGTCGATGATCTCGAGCGCCTCGGGCGCGAGCGAGCGCTCGATGGCCGAGCGCAGCTGCGCGATCACCTGGTCACTGGCTGCTGCCATGCCGCGCGCGCCGGCTATGCCGGCGGGCTCCGCCGGCAGGGTGCGCGAGCTCAGCCACAGCACCTGCAGCATCACGAAGGCGAGCGTCAGGAGCGTCAGGCCGAAGACCTTGAAGTTCACCCACACGCGCTCGCTGGCGTAGTGCGCCACGGCGAGATTAAGTGCGCCGAGCAACGCGTAGAAGCCCACCCACCAGAGGTTCAGCCGCCGCCACAGCGGCGCTGCGGCACCGCAGCCGATCGCCGAAGGCGGCGCCGAGGAGGCGCTCGGTCAGGGTGCGCTTGCCGATCCAGGCGCTGCCGAGGAACGCGAGGCTCGCCAGCCAGAAGAATACGGTGGGCTTCCACTGGATGAACTGCCGGTCGTGCAGTACCAGCGTCGCGGTGCCGAAGACCAGCACCAGCGCGGTGGACAGCGCGTGCATCGGCGGAATGCGTCGCTGGCGCAGCCAATCGAACGCCAGCATCGGCAGCATCGCGACCATCAGCACCGCGGTGGCAACGTACAGCCCGCGCAGGTAATAGGCGACCACGAACGCCACGAGCGGCGCAAACTCGATGAGAGCCTGCATGTATCGAAAGCAACGGTATACGCGGAAAATGGCCGCGTATATTGTCACGCGGCGCCGGCAACTTCCATTGATCGCAGACCTGTCTTGGCCGAGTATTTCGACCTGCACCCCGTCAATCCGCAGGTGCGCCTGCATCCGGCGGGCCGCCGAGATCGTGCGTGCCGGGGGGCTCATCGCCTACCCGACCGACTCCTGCTACGCGCTTGGCTGGCACATCGGCGACAAGCAGGCGCTGGAGCGCGTGCGCCGCATCCGCCAGGCCGACCGCCATCACCACTTCACCCTGGTGTGCGCGAACCTCGCCGAAGTGGGGCGCTTCGCGCGACTGGAGACCTGGCAGTTTCGACTCCTGAAGGCGTGCCTGCCCGGGCCCTATACCTTCCTGCTGCGGGCCACGCGCGAGACACCGCGGCGCCTGCAGCATCCGCGCCGGCGCACGATCGGCATCCGCGTGCCCGACCACCCGGTGCCGCGGCTGCTGCTGGCCGAGCTGGGCGAGCCGCTCATGAGCTCGACGCTGCTCGTGGCTCCGCGATCCGCAGCCGCTCACCGAGGGCCGCGAGATCGACGCGCGCATCTGGGCACGAGATCGACGCCATCCTCGATGGCGGCAACTGCGGCACTCGAGCCGACCACGGTCATCGACCTCTCGGTCACACCGCCGGTGATCGTGCGCAAGGGCAAGGGCGACCTCGGCCCGATCATGGGGCGTGCGCTATAATTGCACCGTGAAGCGCAGCCTCGATCGCCATGCACCCGCCGCCTTCGCGTCCGCGCCTCACGCGGGAGCCGCTGAGTCCCCGGCGCCGGCGCGGCGCGTGCTGTCCGGCATGCGGCCCACCGGCCGGCTGCATCTCGGCAACTGTCACGGGGCGCTGCGCAACTGGGTGGAGCTGCAGTACCAGTACGAGTGCTTCTTCTTCGTCGCCGACTGGCACATGCTGACGACCGGCTACGAGGACACCTCGCAGCTGCAGGAGCACGTGCGCGACGTGCTCATCGACTGGCTCGCGGCCGGGCTGAATCCGGGCGTGGCGACGCTGTTCATCCAGTCGCACGTGCCCGAGCATGCCGAGCTGCATCTGCTGCTCTCCATGATCACTCCGCTCGGCTGGCTCGAGCGCGTGCCGAGCTACAAGGACCAGCAGGAGCAGCTCAAGGAGAAGGATCTCGCCACCTACGGCTTCCTCGGCTATCCGCTGCTGCAGAGCGCCGACATCCTCGCGTACCGCGCCGCCTTCGTGCCGGTGGGCGAGGACCAGGTGGCGCACGTCGAGCTGACGCGCGAGACCGCGCGCCGCTTCAATCACCTCTACGGGCGCGAGCCGGACTTCGAGGCCAAGGCGGAGCGCGCCGTCAAGAGCCTCGGGCGGCCGCAACGTCACCAACTACCGGCAGCTGCGCCGCAAGTTCCAGGAGACCGGCGATACCGAGGCGCTCGAGCGGGCGCGCGCGCTGGTGCACAGCAACAACCGCATTACGGTGGCCGACCGCGAGCGGCTGCTCGGGTTCCTGGAGGGCACCGGAGTCACGATCCTGCCCGAGCCGCAGGTGCTGCTCACCGCGACGCCCAAGGTGCCGGGGCTCGACGGGCGCAAGATGTCCAAGTCCTACGGCAACACGATCGGGCTGCGCGAGGAGCCCGACGCGGTCGTGCAGAAGCTGCGCGCCATGCAGACCGATCCGGCGCGCGTGCGGCGCACCGACCCGGGCGACCCGGACAAGTGCCCGGTGTGGGACCTGCACAAGATCTATTCCGACGACGCGACGCGCAAGTGGGCGAGCGAGGGCTGCCGCAGCGCCGGCATCGGCTGCCTGGAATGCAAGCAGCCGGTGATCGACAAGATCGTCGAGGAGATCTCCGGCATGCGGCGAGCGGGCCCAGGAGTTCGAGGACAACCCGGAGCTGGTGCGCGGCATCGTCGCCGAGGGCGCCGAGAAGGCCCGCGAGGCCGCGCGCGACACGCTCGACGAAGTCCGGCGCAGCATGCACCTGCGTCCGGACTGACGCGCACGAGGGGGGCGAGATGAAACCAAAGCCGGAGCTCACGATCGTCGTGTCGAACTGCCCCGGCGCCGCCTGCGCCGCGCAAGCGACGCCCGAGCAGGTCGAGATGCCGTTCGCCGTGGTGAATGGCGAGCCGGTCACGCAGCTGCCGCACGACCTGTACATCCCGCCGCAGGCGCTCGAGGTGTTCCTCGAGGCCTTCGAGGGTCCGCTCGATCTGCTGCTGTATCTCATCCGGCGGCAGAACCTCGACATCCTCGACATCCCGCTGGCGGAGATCACCCGCCAGTACATGCAGTACATCGAGCTCATGCAGGACCTGCAGCTGGAGCTCGCCGGCGAGTACCTGGTGATGGCCGCGACGCTCGCGGAGATCAAATCCCGCATGCTGCTGCCGCGACCCCGGAGCGATTCCGAGGAGGGCGAGGATCCGCGCGCCGAGCTGGTGCGGCGGCTGCAGGAGTACGAGCGCTTCAAGCGCGCCGCGGAAGAGCTCGACGCGCTGCCGCGGCTCGAGCGCGACACCTGGGCGGCCACCGCGGAGCTCAAGGAGCGCCGCGTGGTGCGCGCGCTGCCGCAGATCACGCTGCAGGAGATGCTGGTCGCGTTCAAGGAGGTGGTGGCGCGCGCGGAGATGTTCGCCCACCATCACGTGCAGCGCGAGCGGCTGTCGGTCGGCGAGCGCATGAGCGACATCCTGGCGCAGCTTGGCAGCGGCGGATTCGTGGAGTTCGCTGCACCTGTTCCGGCCCGAGGAGGGCCGCATGGGCGTTACCGTCACCTTCGTCGCGATACTCGAGCTGATGCGCGAGGGGCTGATCGACATCGTGCAGGCCGAGCCCTACGCGCCGCTGCACGTGCGTGCCACCGCTCAGAACCGCACGCTGCACCTGGTCCCCGACCCTGCCGTGGCGCCGCCGGCCCCCGATGAGGACCGTCCATGAACGACTCATACATCCGCAACGTGATCGAGGCGGCGTTGCTCGCCGCGGGCAACCCCGCTGCCGGTCAGCGAGCTGGCACGGCTGTTCGAGGACGGCGTGCGGCCGAGCAGCGAGCAGCTGCACGCGGTGCTCGAGGCGCTCGCGGCCGAGTATCGGCGGCCGCGGCATCGAGCTCAAGCACACCGCGAGCGGCTTCCGCATCCAGGTGCGGAGCGAGCTGGCTGCCGAGATCTCACGTCTGTGGCCCGAGCGCGCGCCGCGCTACTCGCGCGCGCTGCTCGAGACGCTCGCGCTGATTGCCTACCGCCAGCCCATCACGCGCGCCGAGATCGAAGCGGTACGCGGGGTCACCGTCAATCCGAACATCGTGCGCACGATGATGGAGCGCAACTGGGTGCGGGTCGTAGGTCACCGCGACGTGCCCGGTCACCCGGAGCTGCTCGGCACGACGCGTGAGTTCCTCGACTACTTCGGCCTGCAGAGACTGGACGAGCTGCCGCCGCTCCAGGAACTCAAGGCGCTGGGGGATCTGAACCTGCACCTGGCGCTCGGCACCGAGGATGCGGGCGGTGGCGAGAGCTGCGAGCCCGACGATCCTGTCGAGGACGATGAGCTGTCGGCCGATGCCGCCGGCTCGCACGAGCTGGTGGCGGCGCCGCGCGACCTGGGCGGGTGATGGGGCGCGCTGGCGCGCGGGTGCGAGCGGGTGCGCAGCGGCGCGCGGGTGCACAGCGGCGTGCGGGCGAGGCGGGCGGCGAGCGTCTGCAGAAGGTCCTCGCCCGCGCCGGTCTCGCCTCGCGGCGCGAGGTGGAGCAGTGGATCCGCGCCGGCCGCCTGACCATCAATGGCGAGCCGGCCTCCCTCGGCGTGCGCGTTACCGCGCGCGATAAGGTCCAACTCGACGGACGCCTGGTGCGCGTGCGCGAAGCCGGCGGCGCCGCGCGCCTGTTCGTCGTGCATCGCTCGCCCGGGGAGGCCCTGGCCGCGCTCCTCGAGCGGCTGCCGCGGCGGGCTGGGCGGCGTTTCCTCGCGGTGAGCCCGATGCCGCGCGTCGACGGCGGGCTCGAGCTGGTCACCTCCGATGGTGAGCTCGCCGAGCGGCTGCAGCGCGCGGTGCACGGGCTCGCGAGTGAGTTCGGCGTGCGGGTGCGCGGCGAGCTCGCACCCGCGCAGCTGCAGGGCGTGCTGGGCGGCGTACTCGACAGTGGCGCCGCGCTCGCCGTGGAGCGTTGCGAGGCTGCCGGCGGGGAGGCCGCCAACCGCTGGTACACGCTGGCGACGCGCGGTGCGAGCGGCAAGGAGGTGCGGCAGCTCTTTGAGCGCCAGGGGGCCCTCGTCAGCCGCGTACTGCGCACGCAGCTCGGGCCCGTGGCGCTCGGGCGCGCGCTCGGGCGCGGGCAGTTTCGCGAGCTTACCGCTGAGGAGCTGCACGCGCTTCATTAGTGGCAGGCGCGTAGCGATGCAGGATCGGAACTGCGCACCGAGGCGTGGTGAGGGTTCTTTCCCGCGATGGTTAAGGAAGTGCTTGACCATCGTCCCGGGAGACTCTGTACAAGGGACCAAAGGGCGACAGTCAAGCAGTTACTTCACCATCGCGCGGGAGGGCTGGTAGAGGGCCTCAACTGGCACCCAAAACGCAACACTCAAGCGATCGCTTCAGCATTGTCCGTGAGGAGAACCCACCTCCCGCTCCAGGGTCCGGATCTCAGCTTCGCTCAGCGCTGTGCATCGAACGCGCGCCCGGTGACGCCGCGGCTCGCAGGTCCGAGGAGTGCAAGGTAGGGTCCAGCGAGCGACTCGGGCGCCGGCAGGCCGTGCGGGTCCTCGGCTGGATAGGCCTGGCGGCGCATCGCCGTGCGGGCGCGCCCGGGGTTCAGGGTGTTGACGCGGACGGCGCTGGTGCCGGAGAGCTCCTCCGACAGCACCTGCGAGAGCCCCTCGAGGGCGAACTTCGACACCGCGTAGGCGCCCCAATAGGCGCGGCCCCGCCGGCCGACGCTGCTCGCGGTGAACAGCACCGAGGCGTCGGGTGACTTCTTCAGCGCCGGCAGCAGCACCTGGGTGAGGGCGAACGCCGCGGTGAGGTTCACGTGCAGCACCCGGCACCAGGTGGGCACGTCGTAGTGCTCGATGGGGGTGAGGGTCCCGAGCAGCCCCGCGTTGTGCAGGAGGCCGTCGAGGCGTCCGTAGCGCTCGAGCAGTGCGTCCGCGAGCGCATCGTAGTCGCGCGCCAGCGCGCGCTCGAGGTCGAGCACCGCGATGCTCGCCTCGGGTGCGCCGCTCGCAGCGATCTCGCCGTGCACGGCCTCGAGCCGCGTGCTGCTGCGGCCGATGAGGATGACGCTCGCCTGGTGCGCGGCGCAGGCCAGCGCTACCGCGCGTCCCAGTCCCGCGCTCGCCCCGGTGATCGCGATGACCCGCCCCGCCAGTTCCGCAGGACTCGCCCGATGCTCGCGCGGATCGAATGTGTCACTCAAAGACCGCTCCTCCCAGATGCCCGGCGTCGGCGCGGCGCGCGGCGCGCCAGGCGCGCCAGCCGTCCAGCGCTGAGCGATGGTCGCGCTCGCGGGGCGCGTGCGGCAAGCGCTGCTCGATGCGCCGCGACTGCGCGGCGGCGAGCGCCGCCCACACCATGAGCCCGCGCAGTGCCGGCTGGCCGTCGGCACCAAGGCAGCGCACCGCCTCTGCGAGCTGCGCGCGCAGTTGCCCATGGCGCGCCCGCAGCGCCTGTGCCAGGGGCTGCGCCCACTCGGCGCGCGCGAGATCCTCCGGCTGCGTGCCGGCGCGCGCGAGCTCATCGAGCGGCAGGCGCACTCGTCCGGCGCGCGCCTCGCGCTCGATGTCGGACAGGAGCTCGAGCTCGCGCAGCGCGCCGCCGAGCGCGCAGGTGACGGCGGGGTCGGTGCCGGGGCGTGCCCGCTCCAGGAGGGGCGCGATCATGCCGCCCGTCCAGCGATCGCAATAGGCGGTGACTTCGCGCCGTGTCTGGAAGGTCGCCGCGGCCAGGTCCCACACCGCGGCGTCCACCAGCCCCGCAAGGCCTGCCGGCGGGCGCGCACCGCGCGCGCGGCACACCTCGGTCAGTTCGCGGGTGAGCGGGTGTGCCGGCCGGCCCGCGAAGCAGCGCGCACATTCCTCGCGCCAGAAAGCGAGCCGCAGGTGCGCCACCTGATGCTCGCGGCCGGGGGACAGGCTCGCGCCGATCTCGCTCTCGATCGCGACCAGCACCGCGAGCAGCGGCCGTTGCGCGACCGGAGAATAGAGCAGGGCGAGCGCGCGGGTCGGGAGTGAGTCAGGCCTTCTTGGCATCGTTCGCGTCCGGGTCGCCGGCGTCCGGCGGCTCGGCGAGCGTAGGCGCACCGTTGTTGCGGGTCAGCTGAGCCACCTGCTCGAGCACCGGGAGCGGTGGGTCGGTGGTCACGCCGAGCTCGGTGAAGCGCCGTGCCTGCGGCAGCACCTGCCGCTCGAGGGAGCCGGCGGCCGCGTTGTAGGCCTCGACCGCCGCGGACAGGCGCTGGCCCATGCGCGCCAGGTGACCGTCGAAGTTGGACAGTCGCCGGTACAGCTCCTGCCCCAGGTCGCGGATGACGGCGGCATTCTGCGCGACCTCGGACTGGCGCCAGCCGTAGGCCACGGTCTTCAGCAGCGCCATGAGCGTCGAGGGCGTGCTGATGATGACACCCTGCGCGAGCGCGTACTCGAGGAGCTCGGGCCGCTCGGCGAGCGCTGCGGACAGGAACTGGTCGCCCGGCAGGAACAGCACGGCGAACTCGGGGCTACGCTCGAACTGGCTCCAGTAGCTCTTGGAGGCGAGGTCGCGCACGCGTGCTTCCACCTGCTGCGCGTGGCGCTTCAATCCCTGCTGGCGTTCCTCCTCGGTCGGGGCCTCGAGGGAGGTGAGGAAGGCATCGAGCGGGGTCTTCGCGTCGATCACCAGATCACGCGCCTCCGGCATGTGCACGACGAGGTCCGGGCGCTGGGCGCCCTCTTCGCTCACCACCCGCAGCTGCTCGGAGAAATCGACGTGCTCGGTGAGGCCGGCGAGCTCGACCAGGCGGCGCAGCGTCAGCTCGCCCCAGCGGCCGCGCACCTCCGGGCGGCGCAGCGCGGTCGCGAGGTTGCGCGTCTCGCGCTGCAGCTGCACCTGGCCGCCGCTCAGGCTCTCGATCTGGGTACGCAGGCTCGCGAACGCCTCGCGACGCTCGCGCTCGAGCGCCTGCACCTGGGCCTCGGTGCGCTCGAGGGCTACGCGCAGCGGCTCGACGAGCTGCGCAATCGCGGTCTCGCGCTCCTTGAGCGCGCCCTGGGCGATCGCCTGGTCACGCCCGAGGGCCTCGCGCGCCAGCTGCAGGAACAGCGCGCTATTGGAGCGCAGTGATTCCCCGGCAAGGGAGTCGAATGCCGCGCGCAGCCGCGTCTCGGACTGCTCGAGGAGCCTGAGGCGATCAGCCTCCTGCAGCGTCACGGACTCGAGCCGCACGCGCGCCGCGGTGAGCTCCACGTGCAGCGCCTCGATGCGGCTCGCCGCGCGGATGCGCATCACCAGGGCGCCCAGCACCACACCCGCGAGCAGCCCCGCGGCGGCGGTGAGCAGCATGAGGAGGGTCGTTGCCAGGGTGCTCAGCGCACGAAATGCGCCAGGTAGTTGACGCTCACGTCGCGGCTGAGCGCGACGTGACCGGTGAAGGGATTGAGGACAACCCCGGCGAGCTCCTTGAGCGTGAGCCCCGCCGAGCGCGCCCAGCGTGCCAGCTCCGCGGGCCGGATGAGGCGCTCGTACTCGTGGGTGCCGCGCGGGATGAGCCGCAGCACATACTCGGCGGCGACGATGCCGAGGAGGAATGAGCGCAGGTTACGATTGAGCGTCGATGCGAACAGTGCCCCTCCCGGGCGAGTGAGCCTCGCCAGCGTCGCGGTCATGGCGGCGGGCTCGGGCACGTGCTCCAGCATCTCCATGCAGGTGACGACGTCGAAGCCCGCCGGCGCATCCGCGGCCAGCTCCTCGGCGGCTGCGACCCGGTAGTCGATCGCGAGTCCGGAGCCTGCCGCATGCAGTCGCGCCACCTCGATCATGCCGGGCGCAAGATCGATGCCGGTGACGTGTGCCCCGGCGGCGGCCAGCGCCTCGGCCAGCAGTCCCCCGCCGCAGCCGACATCCAGCACGCGGCGGCCGGCGAGCGCGGCGCGCGTGGCGATGAACTGTGTCCGCAGGGGGTTGAGCAGGTGCAGCGGGCGGAACTCTCCGTGGCTGTCCCAGAAGCGCGCCGCGAGCGCATCGAACTTGCTGAGCTCGCCCTGATCGGCGTTGGCGGCGGGCGCGTTCATGCGGCCGCCTCGAGCCGGGCGCGCTGCGCCCAGCGGGCGGCGATCGACGCGAGCTCCGCCTCCTCGAAGGCGAGGAGTCGCCCGGCGCGCACCGCCGGCCGGCCGGCGGTCCACACATCGCTCACCGCGGCGCGCGTCGCGCCGTAGATGAGCGCCTCCTCGGGCCGCGCGCCGAGCTCGCAGCCTGCGCCGTCGAGATCGACGCACACGAGGTCTGCCGCCTTGCCGCATTCGATCGAGCCGATGTGGCTGCCGAGTCCAAGGACGGTGGCACTTCCCAGGGTGGCCATCCGCAGCGCCGTTCCCGCGGACAGTCCGCCGAGCAGCGCCGCGGCGCGCGCCTCCGCCAGCAGATCGAGCGCACCGGCGGCCGCCGGGCTGTCCGTCCCGAGCCCGGTGCGGTCGGCATCGAGCACCGTGAGTGGGGCCCAGCCGCCCCCCAGCCGCAAGTCCGCCTGCGGGCAGGCGATGAGGGCGGCACCGCGCCGGTCGAGCAGCTCCACATCACCGGCTTCGCAGGCGGCGCCAATCGCGGTGAAACCCGGGCGCAGGAGCCCCTGCGCATCCAGGCGCCGCAGCGCGGGCAGGCACGCGGCGGGGCGGCGCGGCGCCTCGGCGTCGCGTACCTCGAGGGCGGCGTGTGCCGGATCCGCCGGCAGTTCGCCTAAGTGCAGCGCGATGCGCGCGTCGAGCTCGTCTGCCACACGCCGCAGCCGCCCGAGTGTCGCATCGCTCAAGGAGTGCACCGCGCAGGGTGCGAAGTAGAGACTGATGCGCGCGTCCGTGCGGTACTCGTCCCAGAGCCGCTCGGCGCGGGCCAGGTGCGCGCTCGCCCCGTCCGCCCAGGCGCTGGCGCCGTCGGTGACCGGCAGTCCGATCGCGGCGCGCATGTGGGCCGCAGCCGCCGCGTGCGCCGCTTCCTCGGGGAACAGGTCGTGGCTGGCAAAGCAGGTGATGCCGGCGCGCAGCATGGCGGCCATGGCGAGCTGCGTTCCCTCGCGCACGAAGGCGGCACTCATGCAACGTGCCTCGAGGGGCTCAATGACGTGCCTGAGCCAGTGGGCGCGCGGCCCGTGCACCGGGACCCCGCGCAGCAGTGCGTGCGCGGTGCGGGTGTAGGCGTTGACCAACCCCGGCAGCAGCGCGTGGCGCTCGCGTACCACGTGCTCGCGCGGGGCGAAGCGCGCGCGTAGCTCGGCAGACGGACCCACGGCGCTGATGACGCCGGCCGAGACTGCCACCGCGTGATCGGCGAGCGCCGCGGCCGGAGCGATCGGCAGCAGCCAGCGCGCTTCGATCAACAGGTCTGCGGGTTCGCGGGTCGACATTCGGTGCTTGCTTTCCCCGACCGGGAGTATATCGGCGCGGCCACGGCGCGGGGGCGCTTCGTGCTAAAATTTCTGCTTTGGTCCAGTGAAACTGCATGGCGAAATCGCGCGCGAAGTCCTGCCGGTCAACCTCGAAGACGAGATGCGGCAGTCGTATCTCGACTATGCCATGAGCGTGATCGTCGGGCGCGCGCTGCCCGATGTGCGCGATGGACTGAAGCCCGTGCACCGCCGGGTGCTGTACGCCATGCGCGAGCTCGGCAACGACTGGAACAAGGCCTACAAGAAGTCCGCGCGCGTCGTCGGCGACGTGATCGGCAAGTACCACCCGCACGGCGACAGCGGCCGTGTACGACACCATCGTGCGCATGGCGCAGCCGTTCTCGCATGCGCTACCTGCTGGTCGACGGCCAGGGCAATTTCGGCTCGGTGGACGGCGATGCCGCCGGCGGCGATGCGCTACACCGAAGTGCGCATGTCGCGCATCGCGCACGAGCTGCTGGCCGACATCGACAAGGAAACGGTCGACTTCACGCCCAACTACGACGAGTCCGAGAACGAGCCGGCGGTGCTGCCGGCGCGCATCCCGAACCTGCTGGTCAACGGCTCGACCGGCATCGCGGTCGGCATGGCGACCAACATCCCGCCGCACAATCTCAGCGAGATCGTCGACGCCTGCCTCGCGCTGATCGACGACCCGACGCTGCCGCTCGCCGCGCTGATGCAGCATGTTGCCGGGCCCGGATTTCCCGACCGCCGGCATCATCAACGGCGCGCAGGAGATCGCCACCGCCTACCGCACCGGCCGCGGGCGGCTGTCGGTGCGCGCGCGCACGCAGATCGAGGACATCGGACGCAGGCGGCCGCCAGGCGATCATCGTCACCGAGCTTCCGTACCAGGTGAACAAGGCGCGCCTGCTCGAGCGCATCGCGGACCTCGTGCGCGAGAAGGAGATCGAGGGCATCTCGGGAGACTGCGCGATGAGTCCGACAAGGACGGCATGCGCGTCGTCATCGAGCTCAAGCGCGGCGAGATCACCGAGATCGTCCTCAACAAGCTCTACGCGCAGACGCCGATGGAGACCGTGTTCGGCATCAACATGGTGGCGCTGCAGGACGGCCAGCCGAAGCTGCTGTCGCTGAAGGAGATGCTGGAGGCGTTCATCCGCCACCGCCGCGAGGTCGTCACGCGCCGCACCATCTACGATCTGGCGCAAGGCGCGCGAGCGCGCCCACATCCTCGAGGGACTCGCGGTCGCGCTCGCCAACATCGACGAGGTGATCGCGCTGATCAAGGCGGCGCCGTCGCCGGCCGAGGCGCGCAGCGCGCTGCTGGCGCGCACCTGGCGCCCGGCGCGGTGCCGGAGCTGCTGGCGCGCGCCGGCGGCGTGCTCGACGCGGCCGCGACGGGCTGGCGGCGGACGCTGGGCCTCTGGGCGGCGGCTACCGGCTCTCCGAAGTGCAGGCGCAGGCGATTCTCGACATGCGCCTGCACCGGCTGACCGGGCTCGAGCAGGACAAGATCATCACCGAGTACAAGGAGCTGCTCGACGAGCATCCGCGACCTCGGCGAAATCCTGGCGCGCCCCGAGCGGCTCACGCAGGTGGTGCGCGACGAGCTCATCGAGATGCGCGAGGCCTATGGCGACGCGCGCCGCACCGAGATCAACCGCGATCACCTGGATCTCACCACCGAGGACCTGATCGAGCCGCAGGACGTCGTCGTCACGCTGTCGCACGCCGGCTATGCGAAGACCAGCCGGTGACCGACTACCAGACCCAGCGGCGCGGCGGCCGCGGCAAGACGGCGACCGCGGTCAAGGACGAGGACTTCGTCGAGAAGCTGTTCGTCGCGCACACCCACGACACGGTGCTGTGCTTCTCCAACCGCGGCAAGGTCTACTGGCTGAAGGTCTACCAGCTGCCGCAGGCGGCCGCGGCTCGCGCGGCAAGCCGATGGTGAACCTGCTGCCGCTCGAGGAGGGCGAGAAGATCAACGCGCGTGCTGCCGGTCAAGCAGTACGACGAGCAGCACTTCGTGTTCATGGCGACGCAGCCAGGGCACGGTGAAGAAGACGCCGCTCTCGGCGTTCTCGCGGCCGCGCGCCAGCGGCATCATCGCGGTCGATCTGCTCGACAACGACCGCCTGGTCGGCGTCGCGCTCACCGACGGCCAGCGCGAGATCATGCTGGTCACGAGCGGCGGCAAGGCGATCCGCTTCCACGAGGACCGAGGTGCGCGCCGATGGGGCGCGAGGCCGCCGGCGTGCGCGGCATCAAGCTCGGCGAGGGCCAGGAGCTGATCGCGCTGATCGTGCTGGGCGAGGGCCACGTGCTGACCGCCTCGCGAGCACGGCTACGGCAAGCTGACGCCGCTGGAGGACTTCCCGCGGCATGGGCGCGGCGGCCAGGGCGTCATCGCGCTGCAGACCAGCGACCGCAACGGCGCGCTGGTCGGCGGCGCTGCAGGTGACTGCCGGACAGAGAAATCATGCTGATCAGCTCGAGCGGCACGCTGGTGCGCACGCCGGTCGGACGAGATCTCGGTGCTCGGCCGCAACACCCAGGGCGTGCGCCTCATCCGGCTCGCCGAGGGCGAAAGCTCGTCGGGCATCGAGCGCATCGAGAGTCTGCGAGTCGCCGGGGACGACGGCATCGTCGCCGACGGGCGGCGAAGCCCGGCGCCGGCTGAAGCCGGCGGCGTGCGACCGGCCGACTCTGAGCAGGGCATCGTGCGCGTATACAATTTCGCCGCGGGTCCGGCGGCGTTGCCCCTGCGAAGTTCTCGAGCAGGCGCGCGACGAGCTGCTCGACTGGCACGGCCGGCATGTCGGTGATGGAGGTCAGCCACCGCAGCAAGGCCTTCATCGCGGTCGCCGCAGCGAGGCCGAAGCCGACCTGCGCGAGCTGCTCGGCAGTTCCGGCAGGACTACAGGGTGCTGTTCCTGCAGGGCGGCGCCACCGGCGCAGTTCGCGGCCGTGCCGCTGAACCTCGCCGCGGCCGAGCGCGACGCGCCGACTACATCAACACCGGCCACTGGTCGAAGAAGGCGATCGAGCGAGGCCAGCGCTTACGTGCAGGTCAACGTCGCGGCCGACGAGGCGGCATCGAACTACACCACCGTGCCCGCGCCGCGGCGCACTCGCAGCTCACGCCCGGGCGCGGCCTACCTGCACTACACGCCGAACGAGACGATCGGCGGCGTCGAGTTCCCCTACATGCCGCGACGTCGGCGCGGTGCCGCTGGTCGCGGACATGTCCTCGACATCCTGTCGCGGCCGGTCGATGTCGCGCGCTTCGGCGCTGATCTATGCCGGCGCGCAGAAGAACATCGGTCCCGCCGGGCTCGTGCTGGTCATCGTGCGCGAGGATCTGCTCGGCGCGCGCGCGGCCGGGCACGCCGCTGGTGTTGGACTACAAGCGCGATCGCGGACGACGGGCTCGATGCTGAACACGCCGCCGACCTTCGCCTGGTACATCGCCGGGCCTGGTGTTCCAGTGGCTCAAGCGCGCAGGGCGGCCTCGCGGCGATGGGCGAGCGCAATCGCGCCAAGGCCGAGATGCTGTACGCGGCGATCGATGCGTCCGGCTTCTACTCGAATCCGGTGCGAGCGCACTGCCGCTCCTGGATGAACGTGCCGTTCACGCTCGCCGAAGCCGAGCTCGAGAAGGCTTTCCTCGCCGAGGCGCAGGCCGCGGGCCTCACCAACCTCGCAGGCCATCGCTCGGTCGGCGGCATGCGCGCCAGCATCTACAACGCCATGCCGCTCGAGGGCGTGCAGGCGCTCGTCGACTTCATGCGCGACTTCGAGCGGCGCCACGGCTGAGCGCCATGACTTACCGGATCCTGACGCTCAACAGCATCTCGCGCGCACGGCCTGGCGCGGCTGCCGCGCGAGCGCTACGAGGTGGGCCCCGGAGATCGCAGAGCCGGACGCGATCCTGGTGCGCTCCGCCGACATGCACGCCATCGACCATACCCGCGAGCGTGCGCGCCATCGGCCGCGCCGGCGCGGGCATCAACAACATCCCGGTCGCGGCCCTGACGCAGCCGTGGCGTTCCGGTGTTCAACGCCCCCGGGGCGAACGCCAACGCGGTCAAGGAACTGGTGCTGGCGGGCTGCTCCTCGCCGCGCGCAACATCCTGCCGGCGTGGCAGTTCGCGCGCGCCCTCACCGGGGACGATGCCGCATCGATGCGGCAGTCGAGCAGGGCAAGAAGCGCTTCGTCGGCTTCGAGCTGCCGGGACGCACGCTCGGGGTGGTGGGGCTCGGCGCCATCGGCGTCGAGGTGGCGAACCGCGCACCTGGCGCTGGGCATGAAGGTGCTGGGCTACGACCCGCAGATCACCGTGCAGCGCGCCTGGCAGCTGTCTTCCGGCGTCGAGCAGGCGGTGCTCCTCGATGATCTGTTCGCGCGCAGCGCTGCCATTACCTTGCACGTGCCGCTGAACGCGACGACCACGCGCGCTGGTGAACGCGGAGCGCATCGCGCTTGATGCCGCACGGCGGGACGATGCTCAATTTCGCGCGCGCCGGCGATCGTGGACGAAGCGGGAAGTGCTCGCGGCGCTCGATGCCGGCCGGCTGCGTGCCTACGTCTGCGACTTTCCCAACAATGCGGTCGAAGGACCACCCGGGGGTCATCGCGCTGCCGCACCTCGGCGCCTCGACCAGCGAGGCCGAGGAGAACTGCGCCGTCATGGTGGCCGAGCACGCTGCGCGACTTCCTCGAGAACGGCAACATCCGAAACTGCGTCAACTTTCCCGAGGCGGTGCTGCCGCGCGTGCCCAACACCACGCGCATCGTCGTGATCAACAGCAACGTTCCCAACATGGTGGGCCAGATCTCCACCTGCCTGGCGATGCAGCGCGTCAACATTGCGGACCTGCTCAACAAGTCGCGCGGCGAATACGCCTACACGCTGATCGACGCCGACGGCGCGGTGGGCGAGGAGCTGCTGGCGAAGATTGGCGCGATCTCCGGCGTGCTGTCGGCACGCATCGTGTGAAGCGCGCGCGTCGCAAAGGGGCGAGGCTGCGCCCGGCGCCGGGCGGGGCGCGGGCGGGCGCGCCTGCTGCGCGACCCGCTCTGGAAGCGATGCGCGCGCGCATCGATGCGGTGGATGTCGAGATCCAGCGCCTGATCTCCGAGCGCGCGAGGCTCGCGCAGCAGGTCGGCATCTCCAAGACGCGCGCCGGGAACACCGTGGACTTCTACCGGCCGGAGCGCGAGGCGCAGGTGCTGCGGGCGGCGCGCGCCCGCAATGCCGGACCGCTGCGCGATGCCGAGGTGCTGCGCCTGTTCCGCGAGATCATGTCGGCGTGTCTTGCGCAGCAGGAGCCGCTCAAGGTCGCGTTCCTCGGTCCCGAGGGCACCTTCACCCAGGCGGCGGTGCTGACGCACTTCGGGCACTCGGTGCGTGCGCTGCCGCTCGCTTCCATTGATGAGGTGTTTCACGAGGTCGAGGCGGCGAGCGCGGACTTCGGCGTGGTGCCGATCGAGAACTCCACCGAGGGCACGATCAACCACACGCTCGACCGCTTCCTCACCTCGCCGCTGAAGATCTGCGGCGAGGTCGAGCTGCGGGTCCGGCACCAGCTGATGGGCGCGATGCCCTCGCTCGGTCAGATCGTGCGGGTCTGCTCCCATCCGCAGTCCCTCGCCCAGTGCCGCGTGTGGCTCGAGGAACATCTGCCGGGCATAGAGCAGTTGCCGGTGTCGAGCAACGCGGAAGGAGCGCGTCGCGCCCGCGACGAGCGTGGCAGTGCGGCGATTGCCGGGGAGACCGCCGCAGAGATTTATGGGCTCAAGGTGCTCGCGGCCGAGATCGAGGATAGGGCCGACAACACCACGCGCTTCCTGGTGCTGGGACGCAAGCTCTTCACCCCGAGCGGCGAGGATCGCACGACGCTTTTGGTGTCGGTCGGACACACCGAGGCGCCCGGGGCGTTGTATCGGCTGCTCGAGCCGCTCGCGCGCCACAAGGTGAGCCTGACGCGCATCGAGTCGCGGCCCTCGCACCGGGGCAAGTGGGACTATGTGTTCTTCATCGACTTCGAGGGCCACGCCGAGGAGCCGCACGTGGCGCGCGCGCTCATCGCGCTGAAGAGGCGCGCGTCGCTCTTTCGGGTGCTCGGCTCCTACCCGCGCGCGGTATCGTGAGCGCGCCGGCCACCTTGCGCTTGCAGCCCGGGGGTCGCATCGCCGGTACGCTCACCGTGCCGGGCGACAAGTCAATCTCGCACCGCGCTCTCATGCTCGGCGCAATCGCCCGGGGTGACACCCGCATCAGCGGGTTCCTCGCGGGCGAGGACTGCCTGTCGACGCTGCGCGCGCTCGAGGCACTCGGGGTGCAGATCGAGCGGCCGCGCGAGACCGAGGTGCTGGTGCACGGGGTGGGTGTCGCGGGGCTCGCCGCGCCCGCAGCTCCCCTTGACCTGGGCAACGCCGGTACCGCGATGCGCCTCTTTACCGGGCTCCTCGCGCCGCAGCGCTTCAATTCGACCCTGGTGGGAGACGCGTCGCTCATGCGCCGCCCGATGCAGCGCGTGGTGGTGCCGCTCGCGATGATGGGTGCACAGATCCGCACCCACGACGGGCGCCCGCCGGTGCAGATCCGCGGCACTCCGCAGCTGCGGGGAATTCACTACAGCCTGCCGGTGGCGAGCGCGCAGGTGAAATCGGCGCTGCTGCTTGCCGGCCTCGCCGCCGCCGGCCGTACCAGCATCACCGAGCCGGCGCCCTCACGCGATCATACCGAGCGCATGCTGCTCGGCTTCGGGGCGCAGCTCACGCACGAGGGCCGCACCGTGACCCTGGAGGGCGGGCAGGCACTCACCGCCATCGATGTGCCGGTGCCGGCGGATTTCTCCTCGGCGGCGTTCTTCATCGTGGCCGCCTGCCTCGCGGCCGACCCGAGCCTGACACTCACCAACGTCGGCGTGAATCCGACCCGCACTGGCCTTCTCGAGCTGCTGCGGCGCATGGGGGCCGATATCCGTGTGCGGGTGCGCAGCGCTGCGCGCCCGGGCCTCGTCGAGCCGGTCGCGGACCTCGAGGTGCGCAAGAGCTCGCTGCGTGGCATCACGGTGCACGAGTCCGAGGTGGCGCTCTCGATCGATGAGTTCCCGGTGTTCTTCATCGCCGCGGCCTGCGCCCAGGGGGAGACCCTGGTGCGCGGGGCACTCGAGCTGCGGGTCAAGGAAAGCGATCGGCTCGCGGCGATGGCCGAGGGACTCGGGACGCTCGGGGTCGAGCACCAGCTGTTGCCCGACGGCATGTGGATTCGCGGCGGCGGGGGCTTCAAGGGCGGCACGATCGACAGCCGCGGCGATCACCGCATCGCCATGGCGTTCGCGATCGCCGCCTTGCGCGCCGCGGCTCCGATCGAGATCCGGGACGTCGCCAACGTCGCGACCTCCTTTCCCGGCTTCGTGCGCCTGGCGCACACCGCCGGCTTGCAGATCGAGGCGTCCTGACACAGGCTTTCGGCCCATGTCTTGCGCCCGCTGTCCCATCGTCACCATCGACGGCCCGTCGGGCTCGGGGAAGGGCACGATCAGCCGCGCCGTGGCGCGTCATGCCGGCTGGCACCTGCTCGACAGCGGCGCGCTCTACCGCCTGGTGGCCCTCGCAGGGATTGCCGCCGGGCTCCCCCGCGAGGATGCCGCCCGCCACGCCGAGCTCGCGCGCCGGATGCAGGTCGAGTTCGGCGCCGGGGCGGACGGGGAGGAGCTGGTGCGGCTCGATGGCCGGGATGTGACCTCCGAGCTGCGCTCGGAGGAGGCCGGTCAGGGAGCCTCGCGGGTGGCCGCCTGGCCCCTCGTACGCACCGCCCTCCTGGCACGCCAGAGGGCCTTCGCGCAGGCCCCCGGACTGGTGGCCGATGGGCGGGATATGGGAACCGTGATATTCCCGGGCGCCGACCTCAAGATATTCCTGACTGCGACCCCGGAAGAGCGGGCGTTGCGGCGGCATAAGCAGTTGAAAAACAAGGGGTCCGATGTTAGCCTTCCCGCCCTTTCGCGCGAGATCGCCGAGCGGGACCTGAGGGATCAGACTCGACAGGTCTCCCCGCTGAAGCCAGCGCCCGATGCTTGCGTCATTGACTCGACCGGACTCGCCGTGGAGTCGGTCGTGGGAAAGGTGCTGGAACTGGGGGCCGCTCGCCGCTTGTGGCCGTGAGGCGTGCCACGCACGAAGGGTTTTGTAAGGTCGGCACCTGGTAAGGATGCGGGTGCCTGTCAATTTTTCCTGGGCCTCAGGATGAGGGTCCAGTGCAAGCACGCGATGCGTGCGAAGTGAAGGTATGACAGAAAGTTTTGCCCAGCTCTTCGAGCAGAGTCTCGCCAATCAGCGCATCCGCCCCGGAATGATCCTGACCGGGCTCGTGGTGGACGTCACCAGCGACGTCGTCATCGTCAACGTCGGGCTCAAGTCCGAAGCCGTCATCCCGCTCGAGCAGTTCAAGAACGAGCGTGGCGAAGTCGAGGTCAAGGCCGGCGATGAGGTGGAGGTCGCGCTCGATTCCGTCGAGGACGGCACCGGCGAGACGCGCCTGTCGCGCGAGAAGGCCAAGCGCGCCCGCACCTGGACGCGGCTCGAGGAGGCATTCAACAAGTCCGAGATCGTGACCGGGGTCATCACCGGGCGCGTCAAGGGCGGCTTCACCGTGGAGATCGACAACGTGCGCGCCTTCCTGCCGGGGTCGCTGGTGGACGTGCGCCCGGTGCGCGACACCTCGTACCTCGAAGGCAAGCCGCTCGAGTTCAAGGTCATCAAGCTCGACCAGCGGCGCAAT
Source organism: uncultured Gammaproteobacteria bacterium (assembly GCA_963713175.1). Classification (GTDB taxonomy): domain Bacteria; phylum Pseudomonadota; class Gammaproteobacteria; order Steroidobacterales; family Steroidobacteraceae; genus 13-2-20CM-66-19. The sequence continues at coordinate 80,423 of CAVQKW010000009.1, forward strand.
AACGTCGTCGTGTCGCGCCGTGCGGTGGTCGAGCAGGAGTTCTCCGCGGAGCGCAGCGCGCTCATGGACAACCTGCAGGAGGGCGCGGTGGTACGTGGTGCGGTCAAGAACCTCACCGACTACGGCGCGTTCGTCGACCTCGGCGGCATCGATGGCCTGCTGCACATCACCGACATGGCGTGGAAGCGCGTCAAGCACCCGTCCGAAGTCGTCAAGGTCGGCGATGAGGTAGAGGTGCGCATTCTCAAGTTCGACCGCGAGCGCTCGCGCGTGAGCCTGGGACTCAAGCAGCTGGGCGCGGATCCCTGGGAGAACATCTCGCGGCGCTACCCGCCCAGCACGCGCGTCTTCGGCAAGGTCACCAACATCGCCGACTACGGCGCGTTCGTCGAGATCGAGGACGGCGTCGAGGGGCTGGTGCACGTCTCGGAGATGGACTGGACCAACAAGAACGTCAATCCCGCCAAGGTCGTGCACACCGGTCAGGAAGTGGAAGTCATGGTGCTGGACGTCGACGAGGAGCGGCGCCGCATCTCCCTCGGCTTGAAGCAATGCCAGGCGAACCCGTGGAAGGAGTTCGCCGAGAACTACAACCGCGGCGACAAGGTCGGCGGCCAGATCAAGTCGATCACCGACTTCGGCATCTTCATCGGGCTGCCGGGCAACATCGACGGCCTGGTGCACCTCTCCGACATTTCCTGGGATCAGCCGGGCGAGGAGGCGGTGCGCAACTACCAGAAGGGCCAGCAGCTGGAAGCCATGGTGCTGTCGATCGACCCGGAGCGCGAGCGCATCTCGCTTGGTATCAAGCAGCTCGCCAAGGATCCGTTCTCGGCCTACATCGCCGACAATCCCAAGGGCACGATCGTCAAGGGCAGTGGTGAAGGAAGTCGACGCACGCGGCGCGGTCATCGACCTCGGCAACGGCGTCGAAGGCCAGTTGCGCGCTTCCGAGCTCGGGCGCGATCGCGTCGAGGACGCGCGCGCGGTGCTCAAGGTCGGCGAGCCGGTCGAGGCGAAGTTCACCGGCGTGGACCGCAAGTCGCGCACCATCTCGCTCTCGATCAAGGCCAAGGAAGCGCACGATGAGGCGGAGGCGGTGCAGAGCTACCGCTCCGAGACCGCGCCGAGCGGCACCAGCCTCGGCGACCTGCTGAAAGAGCACATCGGCTCGGGTGAGCGGGGCGGCTGAGGCGCCCCGTCGGACTGTCCATGACGAAGTCGGTATCCATGACGAAGTCGGAACTCATCGAGATCATCACCGCGAAGCAGAAGCATCTGCCGGCCAAGGACGTGGAGCTCGCGCTGAAGCAGATCCTGGAGATCATGAGCGATGCGCTCTCGCAGGGAGAGCGCATCGAGATCCGCGGTTTCGGCAGCTTCTCGCTGCACTTCCGCCCGCCGCGCCAGGGGCGCAACCCCAAGACCGGCGAAGCGGTGGCCTCTCGGGCAAGCACGTGCCGCACTTCAAGCCCGGCAAGGACCTGCGCGAGCGCGTCAACGACGGCGCGGACCGCCCGATCCGCGACTGAGCCGACAACGCTCAGCCTGCGGCGATGCTCGTTATGCCGCCGCGCGCGGACCTGCTATCGTCCATCGTGTTTGAGCTGCCTCCACTGCTGCTCGCGCTGGCGTTCGTCCTGGTGTTTGTCGCCGCCTGGTTTCTCGGCCGCCGCAACGGCGCGGCGCGTACGGTGCGGTTGCCGCGCGACTACTACGTCGGCCTCGATCACCTGATCAACGACCGCTTCGATCATGCCGCGGAGATCTTCGCGCGCATGGCGGAAGCGGACGGCGATGCCGCCGAGATCCAGTTCGCGCTGGGGAGCCTGTTCCGCCGCCGCGGCGAGGTCGACCGCGCGATCGCGATCCATTCGCGGCTGCGCGAGCAGGGCAGCGCCGGACTGCGCGACAAGGCGGCGTTCGCGCTGGCGCTCGATTATCTCAGCGCCGGGCTCATGGACCGCGCCGAGCAGCTGCTGGAGGAGTTGGCGGCCTCGCGGGAATACCGTCACGCCGCGCTCGATCACCTGGTGCGCATCTACGAATCGCAGGGCGACTGGGCGAAGGCGCTCAAGATCTTCCACGAGCTGCCCGCGGGCGGTGCAGACGCGAGCGCCGCCGCGTCGCAGCCCACTACCTGTGCGAGCTCGCCGAGCAGGCCTTCGTGCAGGGCGACGCGGAGCGCGCGCGCACGCTGCTGCGCCAGGCACGCACCCACCAGAGCGAGCTGCCGCGTGCCGACATCCTCACCGCGCGCATTGCCGAGCGGGCGGGTGATGCGCAGGGGGCGCTGCAGCTCTACCTGCAGGCGCTGCAGATGTGCCCGGGACTTGCGCTCGAGATCATCCCGCCGGCGCTGAACCTCGCCGCCGCCGCGGGCGGCGGGGACGTGCTGCAGGAGCTCGGCAAGCGGCTGCAAGACAGCGGCCGCGTGAGCCCGCGGCAACTCGCCTGGCTCCTCGCGACCGCCGTGCCGGCGCCGCAGGTGGCGCGGCTCCCGGGGATCACGGCGCAACTGGGCGCCGGGGTCTACTCGCTCGCCGACGCCGCTTCCCTGAGCGCGCTTCTCACCCGCATCGGCGATGCCGGGGGTCGCTACCAGTGCGAGGATTGCGGGCTCAACAGCGTCGGCTGGTACTGGCACTGCCCGAAGTGCCGCGCGTGGGACAGCCTGCGGCCCGCGGTCTTCAAGTGGGCGGAGCGCGCCGACCAGAGCGCCCAACCGTCGTGAAGGAGAGTCGTCGATGAGGCTGCCCCCGAGGTCGATGATCCGTACCGCGGTGTTCCCGGTGGCGGGCCGCGGCACCCGCTTCCTGCCGGCGACCAAGGCGAGCCCGAAGGAGATGCTGCCGGTGGTCGACAAGCCACTCATCCAGTACGCGGTGGAGGAGGCGCTCGAGGCCGGCGCCCGGCGCCTGGTGTTCATCACCGGCGCCTCCAAGCGTGCCATCGAGGATCACTTCGACTCTGACCAGGAGCTGGAGAACATGCTCGAGGCGCAGGGCAAGAGCGACCTCTTCAACCAGGTGCGCAGTGTGCTGCCTTCCTATGCGACCTGTATCTACATCCGCCAGGCGGCGCCCTTAGGGCTGGGCCACGCGGTGCTGTGCGCGCAGCCGGCGGTCGGAGCGGAGCCGTTCTTCGTGCATCTGGCGGATGATCTGATCCGCAGCGACGTGGCGTGTCTTGCGCAGATGGCGCAGGTCTACGAAGCCAAGCGCGCGAGTGTGCTCGGGGTACAGGTGGTGCCGCGCCGGGAGACCGAGAAGTACGGCATCGTGGCGGTCGAAGCCGACAAGACCACGACCAGCCGCGTGCGCAACATCGTCGAGAAGCCCAAGCCCGCCGCCGCGCCTTCCAACCTCGCGGTGGTGGGCCGCTACGTGCTCGCGCCGTCGATCTTCGAGCACCTGGAGAGGATCGGGCAGGGGGCGGGCGGGGAGATCCAGCTCACCGACGGCATCGCCGCGCTCATGCGCGAGGAGGCCGTGTACGCCTACCGCTTCACCGGTCAGCGCTACGACTGCGGCAACAAGCTCGGGTACCTGCAGGCCACGGTCGAGTACGCGCTCGGGCATCCGCAACTGGGGGTTCCCTTCCGCAAGTACCTCAAGGGGCTCGATCTCAAGGCAGCCCGCAGCCGAGCGCGCAAATCTTCGTAACATTGCGCGCGGGCCGTTTGTCGCCCAGGCGCGTTATCATCGGGGGTGCGATCTGACCGGAAGGGAGTGCCAACAATGACTCCGAGAATTCGCGTCCTAGCCGCCTGCCTGACTCTCGCCTGCTGCGCTACCGCCCACGCCCAGGTCGTGGTGGTACCGCCCAACCCACAGATTGGCTCCTCGAACCCCGTGACCGCGGCACCGCCGGTGCAGCCGGCCGCACGACGAAGCCCTGTGTCGTGGCGCTCTTCCAGAGTCTCGAGTTCGCGGACTTCACCCCCAAGACCTTCAGCTACGCGCCTCCGGCCGCGCTGTCCCGGGCCATGGGCCAAAGTGGTGTTCACGGCGGACTTCACCGTCACCGCCGGCCGCCAGTTCGACCGCACTGCGGCCTTCTACTTAGGCCACGCCAGCATCTACTACGGCACCACGGCGGAGCCACGCGCGGCCTTAGCCCCTCCTGGCACGTGGAGCGCGACGTGACGGACCTCACGGCGATCTTCATGTCGAGCCAGACCGGGCGAAGCGAACCTCGGCAATTTCGTCGGCGTCTCGAACGGGGTCACCTACAACGGACTCATCTATGCGAACGCCGCGCTCGAGTTCTATCCGGCTTCGCGCCGCGACCCGGCCCCGCGCACCGCCGATGTCGTCGTTCCGGTGAACGGCTGCCGGAGGGGATGCCGGCACGCTGAATACCACCGCGGAGGAGATCACCCAGACGCTGAACCTGCCCGCGCAACGTCGAGCGCGTGTACCTGGACGTCACTCGCGCAGAGCCAGTCGGCGATGAGTTTTGGTACTTCTGCGTGCCGAACGATGAGGCAGCAACCTCGAGAGCTGCGGCAATACCGCCGTTCCGCGAGACCGAAGTCTCGATCGACGGCCAGCCGGCCGGTGTCGCGCCGGTCTATCCCTGGATCTACACCGGCGGTATCGACCCGTATCTGTGGGAACCGGTTCCGGGCGTGCAGACCCTCGACTTCAGACCCTACCGCGTGGACCTGACTCCCTTCGCCGGCCGTCCTGGCGGACGGCAGCAGCCACGTCGTAGGGGTCAGCGTCTACAACGCCAACGGCTATTTCCTGGCGACCGCCAACCTGCTGGTGTTCACCGATCACGGCGCTGCGCAGGTCACCGGCGGGCTCTCCGCAATACGCTAACGGCGGCGCCGACGCCCCCCGTCACGCAGAACATCAGACCAATCCGACGGGGTCCGACGTATACCGGCAGCATCAGCGTCAGGTCCGAACCGCGGATTTCGCGATCAGCGGATACGTCAACACGTCCGCACGGGCGCGTCGAGACCACCGTCGAGCAGACCGTGCATTACCTGAACACGCAGGAATTCGACGTCAACCCGACGACCGACATCCAGAACGCCCAGCAGACCACCAGCGTCGACTCGACCGTGAGCACGCGCGAAGGCTGGTTCATGACCTCGAGCGAAGAGCATTACCGCTACCCGCTGCGCATCAACTATTCGCTGCTGTTCAACGCCGACGGCAGCGCCACGCAGGTGACGAGCGTCCTGCAGGCGGATCACGTGCGCTCCTCGGGCTATGACCACGGCCCCTGGGACCGCACGCTCGACAACGAGGTGAAAACCACCGACACGCTCCTCCTGAGCCCGAGCTTCAGTGTCACCGGTAATACCGGCGCGCAGAGCACACAGAGCTACCGCACGAGCGATTCGGGCGGCGGCTGCTACAGCCGCACGATCGCCTCACGGGCACAGAAGCTCACCGCGGTGAACGACGGGCGCGGCTGCGGCGGGGAGGATCAGCAGCACTGACTCTTCTTAGGCCTTGCGCGCTTAGGGCTGCAGGTCGCAAAGTGGGACTTGTCGCGAAGGATTGCTGAAGGAGGAGAGGATGGCCACACGACGATCTGCAGATGTTCCCACCCCCGCCACCGGGACCGGCCCGCGAAACGCCCAGCCGGTGCCTCCGCGCACCGTGAGCGCCAAGCCCACGCGCCGGATCCAGGTATCGGCCGAAGGCCGGCGCGAGATGATCGCCCAGGCGGCTTACCTGCGCGCCGAGCGGCGCGGGTTCGCCCCCGGTCTGGAGACCGAGGACTGGCTGGCGGCCGAGCTGGAAGTGGATGCGCTCCTGAAGCACGAGCTCGCGAGCACCGCGCAGTAGCTCAGGGCAGCCACAGCGTCACCAGCGCCCCGCCGCCGGTGCGATTTGCCAAAGACAGCCGTCCTCCGTGCGCCTCGACGATCTCGCGGCACAGCGTGAGCCCGAGGCCCGTGCCGGTCGGCTTGGTGGAATAAAACGGCAGCAGCGCATCCCGCAACGTGTCCTCCGAGAGGCCCGCGCCCCGATCGGCCACCTCGATGCGAAAGCCGGGCACGGCCCGGTGTACGCCCACCGTGATCTCGGCGGAGGGTGAGCCGGACTCGGCGGCGTTCTTCAGGAGGTTGATCATCACCTGCTCGAACTGCGGGGCGTCGAAGCTGCCGGGCTCCGGCGGCAGCGGCCCCGCGAGGCGAAACGGCGCCGTGCCCTCCAGGCGCGCGAGGAACGGCGCCCAGGGGACCGGTTCGGGACGCGGACGCGGGAGCTTGGCGAAGCGCGCGTAGCCGTCGATGAAGGTCGCCAGATGCGCGGCGCGCTCGGCGATGGTCTCGAAGGCGCGCGTCAGGCGTGCATCGGCCGCCTCGCCCGCCAGCAGCTGCCCGGAATGGGCGAGCGAGCTGATCGGGGCGAGGGAATTGTTGAGCTCGTGCGCGATGACGCGAATCACCTTCTTCCACACGGCCACTTCCTGCGCGGCGAGCTCGCGGGTGAGCTGCTTGAGGAGCACCAGGCGGTGCGGGCGGGCGTTCAGCAGGAAGCCGCGCTGCGAGAGGTGGTAGACCTGCGGCTCATCCCCCACCTGCATCGTGAAGAGCGTATCGCCCCCGCCGCCGAGGGCTGCGCGCAGCGCCGCCGGCGCGTCCGCCAGCACCAGCGAGAAGGGTAGCCCTTCGAGCTTGCGTCCGGCGCGCAGCAGCTGTCGGGCGGCGACATTGCTGTAGACGATGCGGCCCCCGTCATCGCTCAGCACCATGGCGAGCGGCGTGGTCTGGATGACGGTGTCGAGCAGCAGCTCGCGCTGGTAGAGATCGAGCCGCTCGCGCCGCAGCAGATCGCCGAGGGAGTTGTAGGCGCTCACCAGCTCCTGTAGCTGCGCGTCGCGCACCGCGCCCACACTGACGCTGAAGTCGCGGTCGCGCAGGCTCACGATGCCGTCGCGCACCGCGCTCACGACCCCCACCCAGTGGCGCGGCAGGCGCCGCGCCAGCCACACCACGAGCGGCGCCACCGCCAGGAGCGCCGCGAGCGCGCGAGCGGCCACGGCAGCCAGCGCGCGGTGAAGGCGGCGGCGAGCGCGGCGAAGGCGGCGGCGAGCGCCAGGGCCGCCGCGGCGCGCCCGGCGAGCGAGAAAGGCGGCATCAGGCGCCCGTGGAAGGACGCTGTGCGTCCGTCTTCAGACCGAGCTTCTCCATGCGGCGGTAGAGTGCCTGACGCGACAGGCCGAGGTCACGTGCCGCCTGGGCGATCACCCCGCGGGCGCGTTCGAGGGCGGCTTCGACCGCGGCCCGCTCGAGCCCCGGCTCTTCGGCGGCGGCGCTCGCGGCAGGCAGGTTGAGCGCCGTCGGACCCAGCGTGCGGCTCCCGGCGAGCAGGCAGGCGCGCTTCAGGACGTTCTGCAGCTCGCGCACGTTGCCCGGCCAGGGATAGCGCAGCAGCGCGGCCCCACCTTCTGCGGTGAGCTCGAAGCCGCGCTCGAGAAAGTGCCGGGCGAGGGGCAGGATGTCCTCGCGCCGCTCGGCGAGCGGCGGCACCTCGAGCTCGATGACGCAGAGGCGGTAGAAGAGATCCTCGCGGAAGGTTCCGGCGTGCACTGCGCGGCGCAGGTTCGCGTTGGTGGCCGCGATGACCCGCACGTGGGTCTGGCGCCTGGCATTGGAGCCCAGGCGCTCGAACTCCCCGGTCTGCAGCACGCGCAGGAGCTTCGCCTGGCCGCCACTGGAGAGCGTGCCGAGCTCATCGAGGAACAGCGTGCCGCCGTCGGCCGCCTCGAAGCGCCCGGCGCGCGCGCGGGCGCCGGTAAAAGCGCCGGCCTCGGTGCCGAACAGCTCCGACTCGATGAGCTCGTTCGGCAACGCGCCCAGATTCACCTTGAGGTACGGTCGCCCGGCGCGCTCGGAGTTGCCGTGCACGATGTCCGCCAGCACCTCCTTGCCGACGCCGTTGGGCCCGGTGATGAGCACCGGCACATCGGCATGCGCCACCTGCGTCGCCATGACGATCAGGGCATGCATGGCCTCGCTCTCGTACACCACGCCGCGCAGATCGAAGCGCGCCGCAAGTCCGGCACGCGCCTGACGCTGCCGCGAGCGCAGCGCCTCGGCCTCGGCCCGCGCGCTGGCGAGATCGAGCAGGTTGCGCACGCTCGTCAGCAGGCGCGCATCGTCCCAGGGCTTGGCGACATAGTCGGCCGCTCCTGCGCGCACCAGCTCGACCGCGGTCTCGAGGTGGGTCCAGGCGGTGAGCAGTACGATCGGAACGCGCACGTGGCGCGCGCGGATCTCGCGAAACAGCGCGATGCCCTCGGCGCCGCTGGTTGCCTCGCGGTGAAAGTTCATGTCCTGGATCACGAGGTCGGCGCGCTCGCGCGCCAGCAGCTCAAGGCCCGCGGCCGGCGTGCCGGCGCCCAGCACGCGCGCGCCGTGCAGGCTCAAGAGCACCTCGAAGGCGGTGCGTACCGCCTCGCTGTCGTCGATGACGAGGATCGTCCGGCCGGCAAGGCTCGCATCCAGCGAGCGTTGCGCGCTGTCAGTCATGGCCGCGATCCTAACATCACCCTTGGCGCGCGGCGTCCTCGGGATCACACCGTGCGGGTCGCGACCGACGGGGGCACCGCGGCGGCGCGCCGCGCCGGCTGCCAGGCGGCGAGCTGACCGACGGCCCACAGCACCAGCACGCCACCCACCAGGTAGTAGAGGTCAAGCCGCGGCAGCGCGTACTCGAGTGACAGCCAGTAACCTGCGCCCAAGGCCAGCGCGCACCCGGCGAGCACGCCGGCGCTGGTGACGAGCCCGTTCTCCACCAGGAAGTAGCGCACCACGTCGCGGCGGCGGGCGCCGACCGCGCGCCGGGTGCCGATCTGCTTGGTGCGCGTGCTCACGTTGAAGGTCGCGAGCGCGAAGATGCCGAGGCAGGTCACGGCGATCATGAGGCCGGTCACCGTGACGAGATAGATCTCCATCGCCCGGTCGGAGAGGTAGGTGAGGTCGCGGAAGTAATTGAGCGGACGCACCCAGTAGACCACGCGGTCGGGGTTGGAAGTCGACAGGTGCGCTTCGATGACGCGCATGAGCGCCGCGCGCTGCCCGGGCTGGGTGCGCACCAGGTAGTTGATCGTGCCGAAGAAGGACCCGGGGTAGCGCGGCACGAAGAACACCCAGTCGGGGTGCTCGTTGGATGGGAAGCACCCCATGACCGGATCGACCACGCCGATGATGGTTGCACTGTGGTTCACCGAGTTGTAGACCACCTTGCCGAGCGGGTTCTGTCCGGGGAAGAGGTGCTCGGCGAGGGCGCGGCTGACGATGACCTGCGGCGCGAAGCGCGAGGCGTCCTGCGTGGTGAGCGGCGGGGTGATCTCGTCGTGGCGGAAGTTGCGGCCGGCAACCAGGTGCACGCCGAGCGCGGCGAGGCCCTGCTCGTCGATCTCGATCTGGTTGTAGGTGTCGGTGCGTTGCGCCTCGGGGCGTGTCACGAGTGTCTCGCCGTCGCCGCCGTCGGAGAGCGGGATGGCGCCGCTCACGGAAGCCGCGACCACGCCCGGGAGAGTGCGCAGCCAGGCGAGGTCCTCCTGGATCGCGGGCACGGCCTGGAAGCGCTGGGTGAAGCCGGCGCTCGCGACGATCGCCACATTGTCGACGTCGATGCCGGTGGGCCGGCGCATCTTGTCCGCGCGCTGCACGACGATGTAGAGCGCATTGACCAGTACCGCGAGGGCGATGGCGATCTGCAGGGCAACCAGCACGGCGCCGGTGCGGTTGCGCAGCAGTGCCGACAGGATCGGCCGGACATCCAGGCTCATGGTCGCTCCTTCACTGGCTCTTGAGATAGATGGCGGGCGGCAGGCGGCCGACGCGCCAGGCCGGGTAGAGTCCCGCGGCGAACGTGGCCACGAGCGCCAGCGCCACCGCCCAGAACACACCGATCGAGTCGAAATGCGTCAGCTCCTGGTAGCCGCCGGGGCGATTCAAGTGCGCCGCGGCGTACAGGTGATGCACGGCGGCGAGCCCGAGCGCTGCGAGCGCAAGTCCGAGCATCGCGCCGAATACCGACAGCGCACCGACCTCGACCAGGTGCTGGATGAAGATCTGGCGGCGGCTGGCGCCGAGCGCGCGGCGCACGCCCGTGACCGGCGCGCCGTTCAGGAACTTGGCGAGCAGCAGCCCCACGGTATTGATGAGGCACACGGCAAGGAACGCGAACGCCAGCCCCACCAGCACCCGGTTGTCGTTGGCGACCACCTGGTTGTCGCGCAGCCAGTCGCCCACGTTGGTCAGGCGGTTATCGCGCGGGCGCTGGAAGCGCCCGCTCTTGCGCTGCTCGGCCCAATAACCGTCCATGAAGGATTGCATGCGCTCGCGGCTCGCCGCGTCGGGAAGCTCGACCCACATCTGCAGCCAGACGCAGTTGTTGGAAGCCAGCAGGTCCTTGTAGGTGTCGATCTTCTCCGAACCCCAGCAGTCGCTCTCCTCGTCGTTCAGGAGCTCCAGCTGCTGCGCCCAGCCGAAGGGAATGAAGACCTGCTCGGGCGGGTTGAAGCTGCCCCCGTTCAGGTCGTAGTAGCGCGGCCGCGGGAACCAGTCATCCAGCACGCCGACGACGCGGAACTCGTGGTCTTTGAGACGCAGCGTGCGCCCGACGCTGTTGGCGCCGGCGAACAGCTTCTGGTTCTCGGTGCGCGACAGCACGATGACCGGCTGCGCTGCCTCGTCCGCGGCACTACCCCAGCCGTTGCCATAGAGGAACGGCACTTCGAACATGGCGAAGAAATCCGCGCTCGTGACCCGGACACCCACCCCCACCGGCGGAACCTGGCCGACGCCGCTGAGCACCCCGTTGGTGCTGAACATCACCACCTTGCGCTCCGGGATGCTCGAGCGGAAGAGATATCGCGAGTCCTTCCAGGTCAGCTCCGGGGGCGGGAACTTCGAATCACGGCGGTACGGGCGGTTCGGGTCCCAGTTGTCCATGGTGACGGCGTAGAGGCGATCGTTCTTCCACCAGATGGGGTTGCCCGACATGGCGTGATAGACCGTGAGTGTCATGACGCACACGGCGATGCCGAGCGCGATCGCGACCACCATGAGCGACGTGATCCCCGGATTGCGGCCGAAGCTTCGGAGAGCGAGACGCACGTAGTAGGCGAACATGGCAGCTCCTTCAGCCGGCCACTGCGGCGTCCGCACCGCCCGCGGCGGCGGGGCGCGGCTCGTAGACGCGGAACTCCGAGATCTGGCCGTCGACCAGGTGCACGTTGCGCTGCGCGCGCCGCGCGAGCTCCGGGTCGTGGGTGACCAGCAGGATGGTGGTGCCCATCTCGTTGATCTGCTCGAGCAGGTCCATCACCTGGCGCGCCATGAGCGAGTCGAGGTTGCCGGTCGGCTCATCGGCCAGCAGGAACGCCGGATCACCGGCGATGGCGCGGGCGATGGCGACGCGCTGCTGTTGCCCGCCGGAGAGCTGCGCGGGCATGTGCCGGGCGCGGGAAGCGAGGCCTACGAGCTCGAGCGCGCTCGCGATGCGCTCGCGCCGGTCACTCGCGGTGAGCCGCCGGTAGCGCAGCGGCACGTCGACGTTGTCCTGCACGTTGAGGTCGGGGATCAGGTTGAAGCTCTGGAAGATGAAGCCGATGCGCTGATTGCGCAGCCGCGAGCGCGCATCGTCCGACAGATCCGCGCACGTCGGTGCCGTCGAGCTGGTAGCTCCCGGCCTCGAAGTTCTCCAGCAGGCCCGCCACGTTGAGGAACGTGGTCTTGCCCGAGCCCGACGGTCCGGTCACCGCGACGAACTCCCCGGCGCTCACCTCGAGGGAGAAGTTGCGCAGCGCGTAGGTCTCGATGAGGTCGGTGCGGTAGATCTTGCTGATATCGGTCATCTTGAGCATCGTCGTGTCCTCGCAAAAGAATCTTCAGTGTGAGATGGCGACGTCGGGCGCTTCGTTGGCATCGCGCATGTCGGATATGACCACCTGGTCGCCGGGCTTAAGTCCGCTCACGACCTCGATCTCGCTCACCGAGGCCGCGCCCAGCACCACCGGCACGCGTAGCGCGTGTCCGCCGCGCACCACGTAGAGGCTGCGGCTGGTTTCGTCGATGAACGAGCCACGCTCGAACTTGAGCACGTCGTTGCGCTCATCGAGCACGATGCGCACCGCAGCGCGCTCGTTCTGCCGCAGCCCAGGAGGCTGACCGCCGTTGAACTTCACGCGTCCGGTCACCTGGTTCTGCCGCACTTCGGGGGAGATCGCCGTGACGGTGCCGGGGATGTCGCGTCCGTCGATGGTGAGCTCGGCGCTCATGCCGGGCCTGATGTCGCCGGCGTAGCTCTCGGCGACCTGGAACTCGATCTCGAAGGCCGTGAGGTCCACCACCGTGATGAGCGGCGCGTTGGCCGCGAGGAGCGTCTTCTGCACCTGCGCGAGGTTCGCCACCATGCCCTCAACCGGTGAGCGCACCGTGAGCTCGGCGACGCGGTCTTTGAGGGAGGCGACCACGAGTGCCTGACGGTCGCGCTCGAGGCGCTTGGTGCGCAGGTCGAGCGCCAGGCTGTCGCGCTCGAGTCCCGCGGTATCGCGCGCGTGATCGAAGTTGAGCCTGGCGGTGGACACATCGTCGATGGCGCGCTGGTAGTCGCGCTCGGGGATGACGTGCAGGTTCCAGGCCCACTGCGAACGCTTGAGCTCGCGCTCGGCGGCCTTGATGGTGACCTCCGCGAGGTCGGCCTGCTGCTTGCTGGTCATGATCTGGCGGCGGATCTCGATCTGCTGGCGCTCGAGGGCCGCATCCAGGCTGTCGAGTGTGTCGCGCTCGCGCTGGTACTCGTTGGTGAGCTCCGGGCTGTCGAGGGTGGCGAGCACCTGGCCCTTGTGGACCGCGTCCCCGGCGCGCGCCACGTAGGTGACGGTGCCCGGGGCGATCGCGAAGAGGGTGGGATTCACCGCCGCCACCACGGTGCCTTCGGCAGCGACGTCGCGCACGAAGTGCCCGCGGGTGACCTGTGCGATGCGCAGCCGCTCGCGCGCGATCATCTGCCCGGAGCCGAGCCAGGCGTGGATGAGCCAGGCGAAGACGAGCAGGGTGAGCGCCACACCCCCCACGAGGATCCAGCGACCGTAGCGTTGGCGGAACGACGGGGTCGCATCGAGCGGGGTGTCCTGTGCCTGCGTGCCGCGCATGCGCACGGCATCGGAGACGGTCTCGGGGATCTTTCTCAGTTGTGCGAGCTTCACGCCCGAGTGGTTTGCATGGCGCGTGCCAGATCGGACCCCAAGCGAGCCCAGGGGGGCTCAAGCGCTTGTTCGCTCAGGGGATCTGGCGCACTTGACGGCTCGCTCGGGCCGCGCTCCCGGTGGCGCGGCGGCTGTCCGCTCAGCGGACGGCGGACAGCTCCCGGACAGGTGCCGGACAGCTCTCGTCAGGCACCGGGGCGCTCTTCTTCAGTGCGCGGGCGTTGCGGCCCCCGGCCGGGGGGCGGGGGGGCGCAGCCCGTTCGAGTACATCACGTGGCCATTGGGCAGCACGAACACCGCGTCGTACTCGGGCATGCGGTTGATGATCTCCAGCGCCTTCTCGGGACCGAGCACGAAGGCGGTCTTCGACATGCCGTCGGTCTGCGTGGCGGTGGGCCCGATGATGGTCGCACTGCGTACCTTGCGGGCCGATTGACCGGTGTGCGGATCGATGATGTGGTGGTAGCGGATACCGTTCTCATCGAAATAGCGCTCGTAGTCTCCCGAGGTCGACACCGCGGCGTCCGCGATCGGGATTCGCGTCACCACCTTCTTTGGATCGTCCGGGAAATCCGGATGCGCGATCGACACCAGCCACGCGCGGCCACGGTGATCGCCGATGATGTAACTGTCACCGCCGGCAGTGACGATCGCATGGCGGATGCCGCGTGCTCTCAGGATCGCGACCCCACGGTCGACCGCGTAGCCCTTGCCGATGCCCCCCAGGTCGATGCGCATGCCCGGATGGCCGAAGCGGATGCTGTGATGAGCGTCGTCGAAGATAAGATTGCGCCAGTTGACCGCAGGCAGCGCGGCCTCGATCTGCGCCTCGGTCGGATGCACGTGCAGCGGATAGTTATAGAGGTATCCGACGCTCGCGTAGGTGATGTCGAAGGCGCCCTCGGTGATCGCGGAGTAGTGCGTGGAGAGCTTGATCAGGTCGAACAGCTCCTGGTCCACCTGCACCGGGCCCTCCGCGGCGTGCTGATTGATGCGCGAGAGCTGGCTGTCGGGCTTGTAGTGACTCATGAGATCGTCGATGCGGCGGAACTCGGCCATCACCGCATCGATGGCCGCGTTGCCCTGCACGGGATCATCCGCCCAGAGCTCCACGTAGCAGCGCGTGCCCATGATCGCCTCGGTGCGCTGCAGCCAGTCGGCATGTGCCGTCGGCGACAGCACGGCGGTGAGCAGCGCGAGACTCCAGAGCGAGCCCGTCCTGATACGCATCGGTCCCGAACCTCCGACTTCTAGGGTACTACGTCCCGCGCGGCGTCATGGCGCACTGCAGCTTGGACCCCAGGTGGGGCTTACCCCCGCAGCGGACGATTGCGGTATTCTCTGAGGCTCGCACAAGAAGATGCCTAAACCGGGAGGAGCAGCGATGAATCACATCAGACTCAATGGCTTCATCTGTGGGGCGATCACGGCGCTGGCACTCGCCGCGGCGCCGGCGCTCACTGTGGCGCAGGCCACGAGCACGAGCGGAACGAGCAGCAGCAATCCAGTCGTGTGCAAGGACGGAACCACCTCGCCCCACGGCGGACGCGGTGCCTGCAGCGGCCATGGCGGCATCAACAAGTCCGCATCCACAGGCGGTGCGGCGGCTGCTGCTCCGGCAACAGCGGCAGCTCCTGCGGCGGCGGCCGCTCCGGCCGCGGCGACCGGGCCTGCCATGACGGCTAAGCCGGCCGCCAAATCGGCCATGACGTCGAGCTCAGCGCCCGCAGCCGGCGGCGGCCCGGGCCAGGTGTGGGTGAACACCTCGAGCAACGTGTACCACTGTGCGGGCGACCGCTACTACGGCAAGACCAAGGCCGGGAAGTACATGAGCGAGGCGGATGCGAAGGCCGCGGGCGCTCGTCCGGATCACGGCAAGCCCTGTTCGTAGCGACACGGCATGACCAGCCACTCGCGGGGCGGCCCGCGAGCGGCTGGCTGCTGAGGGGCTCAGTGCGCGGCGGGTGCCGCCGGGGGCTTCTTCAGTGAGTTGTACAGCGTCTCGGTAAAGGCGTCGGTATCGATGAACGCCTTGGGCGGGGAATAGCGCTCGCTCCAGCGAGCCAGCACCCGCGCCTTCTTCATCTCTTGCAGCGTCTTGCCGGATTTCATCGCCTTCGCGACCACGGCGGTGGTGTCCTTCAGCATCCCGAGATACACGCGCAGCTCATCGACGCTCGACAACTCGCCGTGCCCCGGCACGACCTTGGTATCTTCCGGCACGCGCTTCAGCACGTCCTGGCAGGCGCGGATCATCCCCTGCACGCTGCCGCCGGCGTTGATGTCGATGAACGGGAAGCCGTAACGCACGTAGATGTCGCCCATGGCGACCACCTTGGCAGCCGGGAAGAACACGATCGTATCGCCGTCGGTGTGCGCGGCCGGGTAGTGCAGCGCGTGAACCTCCTCACCGTTCAGGTGAACGGTGAGCTCGTGGGCGAAGGTAATGGCGGGCAGCGCGCCGGGCTGCGCGGGTTTGATCTCGTGGGTCACCGAGCCGCCGTTCCCGGCCGTGCCGCCGCTCGCCAGGCGCGTACGCAGCGCATCCTGGGCGATGATCGTGGCACCGCCCTGGGCGAAGGTGAGGTTCGCGTCGGTGTGGTCGTAGTGGTAGTGGGTGTTGATGATGTAGCGCACCGGCTGCTCGGCCCCCAGGCCCTTGAGTGCGGCACGGACCTTGTCGGCAACGCCCGCGAACTCGTCATCGACCAGCAGCACGCCGTCCGGGCCGGTGGCGGCGGTGATGTTGCCACCCGCCCCCTGCAGCAGGTAGAGATTGCTGCCGAGCAGGGTCGCCTTGATTTGCACCTTGCTGAAGTCCGGTTGCTGCGCAGGCAGGGCGGGGGCGAGGGCGAGTAAGATCAGGCAGACAGCCAGACGCGCGCGCATGAAGCAACCTCCTTCGAAGGTGTGGCGAGATGCTAGCACACGGACCTGAATTCAAAGTTACCGGCATCGACCACATCGTGCTGCGTGTGCGCGACCTCAAGCGGGCGCTGGATTTCTATCGCGACGTGCTCGGCTGCACGGTGGAGCGCGAGCAGCCGGAGCTCGGGCTCACGCAGCTGCGCGCCGGGCGCAGCCTCATCGATCTGGTGACGGCGGACGGTCCGCTCGGGCGGCGCGTCGGGGCCGCCAACATGGAGCACTTCTGTCTGAGCGTAGCGCCCTTCGAAGAGCGGGCACTGTTCGAGCACCTGGCGAGCCACGCGGTCGCGGCCGGGGAGCCCGCCATGCGCTACGGCGCGCAAGGTGAGGGACGCTCCTTCTATGTGGAGGATCCGGACGGCAACCGCCTCGAGCTCAAGGGTGCAGTGCCGGGCGACGCTCTGCCGGGGAGCTAAAGTGAGCCTTGCCGGCAAGACTCTCTTCATTACCGGGGCAAGCCGCGGCATTGGACTTGCGATTGCGCTGCGCGCCGCGCGCGACGGCGCCAACATCGCGATCGCTGCCAAGACCGCCGAGCCGCACCCGAAGCTTCCCGGAACGATCTACACCGCGGCCGCCGAGATCGAGCGCGCCGGGGGCCGGGCGCTGGCGCTGGTGGTGGACGTGCGTGAGGAGAGCCGGGTCGGCGCGGCGGCGCGCGAGTGCGCGCAACGGTTCGGCGGTATCGATATCTGCGTCAACAACGCCTCCGCGATCAACCTGGCGCCGACCGAGCAGATCGACATGCGCCGCTACGATCTCATCCAGCAGATCAACACCCGCGGCACCTTCGTCACGACGCGTGCCTGTCTGCCGTTCCTCAAGGAGGCGCCGAACCCGCACGTACTGACGCTGTCGCCGCCGCTTACGCTGCGGCCACAGTGGTTCGCCGATCATCTGGCGTATTCGCTGTCCAAGTACGGCATGTCGTTGTGCATGCTGGGGATGGCGCAGGAGTACCGCGCGGCCGGAATCGCCTGCAATGCGCTCTGGCCGCGTACCACCATCGCGACCGCGGCGGTGGAATTCGCCCTCGGGGGGCCTGCCATGATGCGCCGCTCACGCAAGCCGCAGATCGTGGCGGATGCGGCGCACGCGATCCTCAGCCGCCCGGCGCGCGAGTGCACGGGCCAGTTTTTCATCGATGACAGCGTGCTGTACGAGGCCGGCGTGCGCGACTTCGCGCCCTACAGCGTCGACCCCGGCGCGACGCTGCTCGCCGACCTCTTCATCGGGCGCGACGCGCCAGCGCCGCCGGGCGTGCGCCTGGAGTTCCGGGCGTGAGCGAGGCGGGGGAGCAGCGCGAGGTCGCCTGGGTGTTCGACGTCGTCTCGCCGTTCGCGTATCTCGGATTTCGCGACCTGGCGCGGTTTCCCCCGGACGTGCGCGTGCGCTACGTGCCGGTGCTGCTCGCGGGGATGTTGAACCATTTCGGGCAGGTGGGGCCGGCGGAGATACCCTCCAAACGCCGCTTCATCTATCGCTTCACGCTATGGCGCGCCCGGCAACTGGGCATGCCGATGCGCATGCCGCCCGCGCATCCCTTCAATCCGCTCGCGGCGTTGCGTCTCATCATCGCAGCCGGCAGCGACCGGAGCGCCGCCGGCACGGTGCTGGAGGCGGTGTTCCGCGATGGGCGGGACGTGGCTGACCCGGAAGTGATCGCCGAGCTCGCGCGCACGCTCGGCGTCGCGGACCCACAGGCCACGCTCGCCGACCCGAAGGTGAAAGAGCGGCTTCGGGAGAACACCGATTGGGCGACCTCGCGGGGCGTGTTCGGCGTGCCGACCCTGCTCATTGGGAAGGAGTTCTTCTGGGGCCAGGATGCCTTCGAGATGGCGCTCGCCTATCTCTCCGACCCGGCGGCGTTCGCGGACGAGGCGATGCGCAAGGCAGACACGCTGCCGATCGGGGCGACGCGCAAGCGATAGCCGGAAGAAGGGGGGCAGATGCGAAGTTGGGGTTGGCGTCTGGCGATGGCGGTGCTGCTCGCGGTGCCCGCCGGCAGTTGGGCCGAGGACTACTGGTCCTATAGCTACAAGTACCTCGACGTGGTGGCGGCCGGCACGAGCCAATATGCCATCAACATGGCGCACAACGTCGACCGGCTCGACCGCGCGCTGAGGAAAATTCTCCCGCTCATCGATCAGAAGCCGACCGCCACGCATATCTACGCGCTGGCGGACAGCGAGCTGCGGCGACTCGGCATTACCGCCAGTGGAACTGCCCGCTACAAGTGGAGCGGATCCGATACAACGGTGGTGACCGGCATCATGGCGGCCCCGGACCAGTACTGGGGGGCGTACTTCGGCTACGCGGGCGGGCTGCTCAAAAGCAGTGTGGGGACGCACTATCCGAACTGGATGTACATAGGCGTCCCGGCGGTGTTCGCCGACACCGAGTTCCGGGGTGACACCATTCGAACCGGAGGAATCGCGCACGGCTTGGGGGAACAGCTGTTGCACGGCGGTCCGCTGCTACCGATGAGTACTTTTCTGACACTGCGGGGTCGAGACTTGCCGGGTCTTCCCCGCCAGCAGCACGAGATGTACCAGGCCGAGAGCTGGTACGTGGCACGGGAGTTTCTGGTCGAGGGTCACTACCGCTTGCAGTTCGCGCAGTACCTGGCCGCGATGGCGGGGGGCACGGCGGAGGGCGAAGCATTCACGTCGAGCTTCAAGATGTCCCACGAGCAACTCGACAAAGTGCTCGCGCAGGTGATGTTCGACTCCGCCCATGTATACATCCTCGATGTGCCGGACGACCCGGGCGGGAATCCGCAGCCACCGCGCCGGCTGACCACTGCCGAGGTGAAGGACCGTCTCGACGGACTCGTGGCTGCCGGCCTCGGGTTGCATTAGCCCGCGCGGCTTCGTGTCGACGGGCAGCGCCTCGGTCAGTGCGCCCCGACTCCGAGGCGCCCATCGTCGGGGTCGAGCCCGACATCCGCGGCGGCGGCGCGCCGCCGGTCGTGCTCGAGATCGAGGGAGCGGCAGGCGATGAGATAGACGCCGGCGGCCACCGGCAGCCCGATGAGCATGGCGATGTCGGCGTTGCCGAGGGCGCGTGCGACGGGACCCGTGTACGGCTCGGTGCTGAAGAACGGGACCATCGCCACGAAACCCACGGCATAGGCGAGCAGCCCGCGCCAGTTCCAGCGGCCGTACATCCCGGAGGAGTTGAAGATCTCGCGGATCGAGTAATGGCCCTTGCGCACCACGTAGAAGTCCACCAGGTTGATCGCGGTCCAGGGCGTGAACAGGTACAGGAGCAGCGACAGGTAGTCCTGGAAGCGGGCGACGAAATTCCCCGAGGCGTTGAGCGCCAGGACGATGCTCGCGGCGAACGCCACGAGCAGGCTTGCCAGGCGCTTGCCGACCGTGCAGCGCAGCGGCTTCACGGTGTCGGCGCACGAGAGCAGCGTGAGCGATGCACCGTAGAAGTTGAGTGCGGTGATGGTGATGAGCCCGAGGAACCCACCCAGGAGCAGCACCGGCCCGAGCCCCGGCGTCACCGCGTCCGCGGCGCGCTGCATGGCGGCGGCGACGTCCAGCTTCGGGGCGAGCGCCGCCGCAACCGTGCCGACGAGCATCATCCAGGCGCCGCCGACGAAAGCACCGAAGTAGGTCCACCAGAAGGACTCGCGCACCCCCACGTCCCGCGGCAGGTAGCGCGAATAGTCCGACACGTAGATCGACCAGCTGAGCTGGTAGGCGGCGGCGGCGAACAGCTGTGCGAGGAACGGCACGGCACGAAACTGCGCAAGGCTCCACTGCGCGGCGGGAAATTTCAGCAGGAAGAGGCCGCCCACGGAGAACACCGTGAGGATCGCGATCATCAGGTAGGCGAGCCAGCGCTGCGCGAAGTGGATCGGGTCGTAGCCGACCGTGGCGAGGCCGAGCGCCAGGAGCGCGAACAACACGATGACCGCCGGGGAGGTGGCCGACACCGCCGGGAGGAGCTGATGTACCGCCTGCGCGGCCAGCACCTGGTTGAAGGCGTTGTAGCCGATGTAGGCGATCATGGCCACGGCCCACACGAGCAGCGCCCCCGTGTAGCCGAACTGCGGCCGCGACTGGATCATCTGCGGCAAGCCCAGTTGCGGCCCCTGCGTGGAGTGGAAGGCCATGAAAAAGGTGCCAAGCGCGCTGCCGAGGAGCACCGCGATCGAGCTCCACGCCAGGTTCCCTCCGAGTGCGATGCCCACCACCCCGACCGCGAGCGTGACCAGGTGCGCGTCCCCGGAAAACCATACGGGCCACAGGTGCCAGACCTTGCCGTGCCGCTCGGCGAGCGGCACGTAGTCGATCGAGCGAGTCTCGATGAGGGAGCGTCTGGCCATCCGGTCAGGTCAGGGCGCGCCTGCGGGGGACGACCTCGAAGCCCGGGACCTTCGGCTGCTCGTCGGTGATCTGCGGCGGGAAGCCCTCACCCAGAACCTGCACTCCGCAGGCCTCCTCGAGCCGCCGGATGATGTTCGGCGAAAGCTCGCGCGGGCCGTAGCGACGCGCGCCGTCCTCGAACAGGCTCAGGACCAGCGGCGACAGCTCCAGTGGTACGTCGTGATCGCGCGCCAGCTCATCGAACAGGCCGACGTCCTTGATGACCAGATCCATGGTGAAGTTGATGTCGCGGCTGCCGTTGAGGATCACCTGCGACTCGGTCTCGTGCACGAAGGAGTTGCCGGAGGAGATGCGGATGCCCTCGTAGGTCATGT
The DNA here is from genome assembly GCA_963713175.1 of uncultured Gammaproteobacteria bacterium. Classification (GTDB taxonomy): domain Bacteria; phylum Pseudomonadota; class Gammaproteobacteria; order Steroidobacterales; family Steroidobacteraceae; genus 13-2-20CM-66-19. The sequence goes on from CAVQKW010000009.1 coordinate 101,265, forward strand.
TGAGGTCGAGCCCCACCACCTTGGCGACCGTGAGTGCCTCGGCGAGCGCGGCGAGATGCACGGTGCAAAGGTAGTTGGTGAGCACCTTCAGCATCGAGGCCGAGCCCACCGGGCCGGTGTGCAGGATCTGGCGGCCGAGGATCGCGAGCACCGGGAGTACGCGCTCGAAGGCGGCGCGGCTGCCGCCGGCAAAGATCGAGATGTTGCCGCTCGCGGCGCGGTGACAACCACCCGACACCGGGCAGTCGAGCGCGGTGGCGCCGAGGGCCTCGACCCGGGCGGCGAGCCGGCACGCCTCGGCGTGGTCGGTGGTGCTCATCTCGAGCCAGATCTTCCCCGGGCTGATTCCCGCGAGTACGCCGTCGGGGGCTTCCATGACCTCGGCGGAGATGACGGGTGAGGGCAGGCAGGTGATCACGATGTCGACGGCCTGGGCGAGCTCGCGCGGAGAGCGAGCTGCGCGTGCGCCGCGCGCCACGAGCGCCGCAACGCGCTCGGGGTTGAGATCACGCACCGTCAGGTTCACCGCGTGGCGCAGCAGGTTGCCCGCGAGTTGCCCGCCGACGTTACCGAGGCCGATCAAGCCGATGCGCAGGTCTGTCATGCGGGAGTTTACGTTGACATGCGTTAAACATGTCAATGGCGTCGGTTGCATCGACTCGCGCAGCTTTGCCGCGCCGATCTTTTTCAGCGGCTGTCGGCGGCGCCGGCGGCGGCGTGCTTGAGGCGGCTGCGGCGCCAGGTGCTGTGCGCGCTCGGCCTCATGTACCTGCCGTGCCCGGAGCAGGCGCTGCGCGAGATGCGCCGTGTGCTGTGCCCCGGCGGACGCCTCGCGCTCGCGGTGTGGGGCGAGCGCCGGCAGTGAGCGAGGTATGCCCGCTGTTCTTCCGTCTCGGGCAGCACGACACCCTCGCCCGGCTGTGCGCCGCGCAAGGCTTCGAGGCGATCGAGTGCCGGCGCATCACGACGACCTTGAGTTATGCGGACGAGCGGGAAGCCTGCCGGGCCGCGTTCGTGGGCGGTCCGGTGGCGCTCGCCTGGTCGCGCTTCAGCGAGGCCGTGCGCAGCCGGGTATGCACGCGCTACGTGGACTCGATCGCCAGCGGGCGACACGGTGACGGATTCGCGCTTCCGGGCGAGTTCGTGGTCGCCAGCGCTACTGTGCCGGGGTGCTCGAGAAGAGCCCGGTGAGGCTGGCGCTCGCCAGCACGTGCCCGTCGCGCGCGGCGCGAATCAGTGCGTGGTAGAGCGTCTCCGCGTTGCTCGGAAAGTTCGCCGACGATGAGACCTCGAGCTCGGAGTCGAGCGCGTAGACGGTGAAGACGTAGTGATGCACGTCCGGAGGCACGTTCGCCGGCGGGCACGGCCCGTCGTAACCCGGGTCGCCGAAATCGTTGTTGATCTGCGAGCCGAAGGAGCTGCCGGGGGCACCGGCGTTCGCCGGCAGCGAGGTGGTGCCCGCCGGGATGTTGTACATGCCCCAGTGCGTGAACGCCGCCGTCGTGTCGTACAGCACCACGACGAAGGTGCGGGTGTTGTGCGGCGCGTGACGCCAGGAGAGCTCGGGCGACTGGTCCGCGCCCGCGCTGCCACTCGCAGTACAGGTGTTCACGCCGTTGACCTGGATGTTGTCGATCGTGCTCAGGGGCAGGGTGCCGTCGTTGCTGAAGGTCGTGCTGGTGAGCGCCATGTTGCGGCCTTCATCGCCGTTCCATGGGTCATCGGCGCGCGCCAGGCCCAAAATCGCGCATGCGCCCAGGATTCCCAGCGCGAGGGCCGACGATGCGCGGCGACCGCGGTTGCTCGTGCTCATGTGTTGCTCCCTTGTTGGCGAAGGCGGGTTGATTTTGACGCTAAGATAGCGCGCCGACGGCCGCGATGTTAGCTTGAGGGCGAGCGTTGCGGTGCGCTGCCGCCTGCGCCGTTCCATTCAATAAGAAGGAGCAACACCATGTCTACCAGGCTCGTCTTGACCACCGTGCTGCTTGCCGTCGCCGCGCTGGGCGTTTCCGCGGGCCGGGCGCAGCAGGCCGAAGCGCCCAATCCGCTCGATGCGGTACCGCCGCAGATGCCTTACGACATCCCGTACGGCGCCCCCATATCGCTCGAGCGCGCCAATGCCCTGATCGCCGCGACCATCGCTGAGGCGAAGCGGCACGACTGGAAGCTCAACGTCGCGGTGGTGGACTCGGGCGGGAACCTGGTCGCGTTCCAGCGCATGGACGGCGCGCAGCTCGCCTCGATCGCGATCTCCGAACACAAGGCGCGCACCGCGGTGACCTTCCGTCGCGAGACCAAGGTGTTGGAGAGCGCCATCCAGCAGAAGCACAGCCTCTATGTCATGACGCTCGACGGGGTGGTCGGCTCGCGCGGCGGCATACCGCTCATCGAGGGCGGCAAGATGATCGGCGCGATTGGCTGCTCGGGCGGCACCGGCTCGCAGGATGAGGTCGCCTGCAAGGCTGGGGTCGCGACCTTGGGGCACTAGGTGCGGATGTAGTGCCGGCCGGGGCGTACCCGCCCCACGAGTCCGAGCGTCCACCACAGAGTGTGGAACAGCAGCCATACCGCGAGTGCAAACGCGACCGCAAACAACATGCCCTCGGTGGAGAGTGCAAAGGTCGGCACCCAGTCGTGAAAGGTGGCACGAGTGAGGCCCGGGTCTGCGTGCAGTGCCAGGTACATGATCTGGTGGTAGAAGTTGCCGCGCAGCGCGTCCGCCGCGGCCTGCAACTGTCCGACGCTCGTGACCAGCGAGCTGATCGCCGAGCCCTCGGCATGGAAAGTGGGATCGCGGCTGTCCAGGTGGTACTGGATGAGCCTGGCGAGGTCGCCATGATAGAACTGGTCGGCGATCCTCTGCCAGGGCGCGAGGTCCAGCCGGGCCTGGTCGAGCCGTCCCCCGAGCCGCTGCCGGTACTGTGCGATGAAGCCCGGCACGAGGCCGCCCGCGACCACGGCGCAGACGAGGAACATCCGATCGAGCAATCCGCGCAGGACAAACATGGGAGTGCCTTGCTCCTGGTGGCCAATCCCCTCCGCTAGCTTGCACGCCCGGCGGCGCCCGCGCCAAATCCGCGGCATGAATTGACATCCTGCGGGGCTTGGGCTCCTGATATGTTGAAGGGAAGGAGGCAGCCATGCAGCAAGCGGTGCGCAAATACCTCTCCGCCCTGGAGGCGGGCGATCCGGAGCGGGCGGCGGCGCTATTCGTACCGGGTGGCTGGGTACGCTCGCCGTTTCTCGGCCAGCTGCCGGTGCGCGACTACGTCGCCAAGGTGGCGAGCGCCTCGGGTGCCTCCAAGCTCACCGTCCACGACGTGCTGGTCTCCGCGGAAGGGCAGCTGCGCGCGGTCGCCTATTACCATTACGACTGGTCGCTGCGCGACGGCACGCGCGTCTCGTTCGACTGCGCGGACGTGTTCAACTTCGACCGCGACTCCGGGCGGATCGAATCGATCGTGCTGGTCTACGACACCCACCTGGTGCGGGGCGCCATCGAGAACAAGTACCCCTAAGAGGCCCGCTCAGGTCTTGCCGTCCCAGTAATCCTCCATCCTGCGCCGCATGGCGGCATCCGGCAGCCGCCCGCGCCCGGCCGCCTGGTTGTCCTCGAGGTGGCCGAGCCGGGTCGAGCCCGGGATGGCGCAGGTCACCGCCGGATGCGAGATGACGTACTTGAGGAAGTACTGCGCCCAGCTCGTGACGTCGATGTCCGCCGCCCAGGCGGGGAGCTTGCGGTCGGCCGCCTGGCGGAAGAGCGAGGAGCGGCCGAACGGCAGATTCACCAGCACCGCGAGCTTGCGCTGCGCGGCGAGCGGCAGGATCGATTCGGCCGCGTCGCGATTGGCGATCGAATAGTCCACCTGGATGAAGTCCAGCGGGTGGCTTTTCATGAGGTCGATGAGCTCGGCGTGCTGGCCGCCGCGCGATGTCGTGACGCCGATGTAACGGATCTTGCCGGCCTTTTTCCAGCCGTTGAGCTGCGGCAGGAGCTCCTCCACGCCGCGCAGGTTATGAACCTGCAGCAGATCCAGGTGAGTCGTCTTCAGCCGCTCGAGGGAGCGCTCGAAGTGCCGGTATCCCCGCCCACCAGCTTGGTGGCGAGAAACATCCGCTCGCTGATGCCGAGAGTCGCGAGCGCCTCGCCGATGATCGCCTCGCTGTCCCCGTACGCGGCCGCCGTGTCGATCACCGTGCCGCCGAGCTCGCTCATGCGCTTGATCTCGGCCTGGATCTCATCGCGCGCATCGCTCCTGAAGGCGTCCGTGCCGATGCCGATCGCCGGCAGGGGCTCTGCGCTCGTGGGGATCACCTTGGTGATGAGGGGCCCCGCTTCGGCCGCGGCCCCCGCGGCGGGTACGGCTGCGGGGAGCGCGTCCCGAGGCCCGCCGCCACGGCTGCACCGATGAACTCGCGCCTCATCATGCGAGTGCCTCCGTCCCGCCGCGCACCCGGACCACGGTGCATCCGGGGGCCGCGGTGGTTTAAGGTTAGGGGCGTGGATAGTACCGCGGTTCCGATGATCGAGATCAGCGCGCTGTTTCGCGGGCCCGGGACCGCGCGTGCTGCCACGGATGCCGCGATTCTCGCGGCAGCGGCCGGGATCGGGTTCATGAGCGTCGCGGGACTGCCGTCCGACATCCCGCTCGGGCGCGCGGCGCGCGCCGACCTGCTGCGCATCTTCGGCCTCGACGAGGGGTCGCTGCGCGCGCTGTGGCGGCGCAAGTTCGAGCCCCGCAACCGCAACGTGTACCGCGGCTGGTTTCCGCTGCAGCCGGGCAACGTGACCTTGAAGGAAGGCATCGACATGGGGGCGGACCTGGCCTATGGCGCCGGTGTGGCGTGCGCCGCGGATCCGCTGCGCGAGCTCACCCCGTTGCCGGCGGAATCGGCGTTGCCCGGCTGGCGCAGCGCCGCCGCGAGCTGCTACGTGGCGATGGAGCGGGTGTGCGTGGCGCTGATGCGCTCCATCGCGCGCAGCCTTGGCCTTGCGGACGGCTTCTTCGACGACTCATTCCGCGAGGGACTCTCGACCCTGCGCCTGCTGCACTACCCGGCGCGCACGCCCGAGGAGCTCGCCAGCTGCGCCGATCCGCAGGTGTGGGTGACCCACCACGGCGTGCGCCGGTTCCTCACCGGCGCGGCGCACACCGATTCCGGTTTCATGACGCTCCTCGCCCAGGACCGGGTCGCGGGGCTGCAGGTGCGTACCCACGAGGGCAGCTGGATCGACGTGCCGCCCGAGGAGCAGGCGCTGGTGGTGAACTTCGGGCAGGTGCTCGAGCGCTGGAGCGCGGGCCGAATCCGTGCGACGGAGCACCGCGTCGTCGGTGCGGGAGGAGGAGCGCTTCTCGATTGCGTTCTTCTATGAGGCGCGCGCCGATGCCGAGATTCGTCCGCTGCCGATGGATGACGCGGCGAGCTTTGAGCCGTTCCAGTACGGGGACTACCTGTGGTCACGCATCGTCGAGTTCGTGGAATTTCGCGGCATGCGGGGGGAGCGGCCCGCGCAGCGCAGCTGAGCGCTGAATATGTCAAGGATCAGGATCGCCGTCCGGCGGGGACGCGGTCATCCGGGCGAGTGTCGGCGCGTTCTTCTGCCTAACTCGCTTAGGAGCGCGAAATCGATGATCCGCCTGGGTCAAACGCACCTTCTGCTGCTTTGTGCCGCGCTGGCAGCGGCGCCGGCGGCGCGTGCGGATGCCTTGTCGGCGGTGCAGGTGCTGCGCGAGGGGGGCTGTGGCGGCATCGTCCCGGCCGCGAAGCCGCTGCGGCACAACCTGCAGCTCGACCGGGCGGCCGCCGCGTGGGCCGGCGGTGGGGCACTCGCGCAGGCCGGCCTCACCGCGGGCGTGCACGTCGGCGGACCGCCGGGGACCGTGCTCGAGCGGCTGCGCCGCACCGAGTGTCACAACCTCACCAATCGGAGCCTGCGTGAGGTCGGGGTATACCGCCGCGGCACCGACACCTGGCTGGTACTGGCGGGCGAGGCAGCGGCGGGGTCGCACTGGAGCACCGCGGGGGCAGACGCGCCGGCCGCAGGGGCTGCGCCACCGTCGGGGCACACCTGGCACGTGCCGCCGAGCGCTGCGGCTGCCTACGGCACGGCGCCGGTTCATTCCTGGACGACGCTGCACCCGGCGCGCGGCGCCTCATCGCGGCAATCTTCCGACATGTCGGCGCGCGCGCTGCAGCTCGTGAACGAGGTGCGCGCGCGCGGCACGCACTGCGGCGGCGAGGCGTTCGCTCCGGCACCGCCGCTCACCCTCTCGGGCACGCTCGCCGGGGTGGCGCTCGGGCATGCCGACGACATGGCCCGGCACGACTACTTCGAGCACCAGGACCTTGCCGGTCAGTCACCGGCCGATCGCGTGCGGGCGGTGGGATACCGCGAGAAGCTGGTCGGCGAGAACATCGCGTACGGACCGCAGACGGTCGAAGAGGTGGTGCGGGGGTGGCTCGACAGCCCCGGACACTGCCAGAACATCATGGACCCGCGGTTCGCCCAGATGGGGATCGCCGATGCCCCTGGGCAGGTATCCAGGCGCGGTCTTTACTGGGTCCAAGTGCTCGCCGAGCCGACCTGAATCCACCGCACAGTTCTCGAACCCCCGCGAGAACTACGTCACGCCGGGGGCCTCTCCCGGTGGCCCGCGTGCTCGTTTGGCCTCAAATTCCATATTGTGGCAGACGGCTTGTCCGAAGCCGCGGATCGGACCGGGCCGGAAGGAAAAACGACACACCAACACTGCTGTGGACACAGAAGTCATAAACGCCCAATCGACTCATACCGCCGCCGCACCCCGCTGGGTACTGTGGCTGTTCGCGGGCCTGGCGGTTTATGTCGTGGCGGGGATGCTGTGGATGCTCACCGGTTTCGGCGGGCCGCGGATCACCCACTACGTGGGACTTCTGTTCAACCTGCCCGCGGCGCTCGTCAGCGTCGTCATCGCGATCGTCACCGCCGTCCACACCGCGCGCGGCGCGCAGCGGGCCGGCTGGTTCGCGCTCGCCGCCGCGCTGGCCCTGTATTGCACCGGCGATGCCATCGGCACCATCTCCTGGCTCAGGGACTTTGACCCCTTTCCGGGCCCCTCCGACTTCTTCTACTGCGCCTTCTATCCGCTGCTCGCGACCTCCGTGCTGTGCATGATCCGCGCGGCGGCGGTGCGCGTGCCCTGGGTCGAGCTGTCACTCGATGCCACGATTTTCGTGGTGGGCTTCGGCACCTTCTTCTGGTTCCTGGTGCTGCAGCCGGCGGCGCTGCACGTCGACGTCTACAAGGAGGCGCTCAGCGTCACCTATCTCGGCCTCGACGGCGTGCTACTGCTGATGCTCGGCGTGCTGCTGCTCGCCGGCGCGGGCCGGGGGGTACCTGGCGCGTGCCGCTGCTGCTGCTCGTCGGGTTTGCGACCATGTTTCTCGCCGACATCCTCTGGTCGCTCGCCAAGGTGCGCGGCTACTACCTGCCCGGCCAGTTCCAGGACGTGCTGTACCTGGTGTGCTATCTGCCCCTCTCCGGCGCCGGTCTCGCGCAGCTGCGCTCGGCCGGCGCCACGCGGCGCTCCCTGTCCGACACGCGGGACGCGATGGCACGCGCACTGCCGTACTCCGCGATGCTGGCGGCGTTCCTGATGCTGGTGTACTTCAGCCGCGGCAACATCGGCGGTCCGGCGACCGTCATGACCATGATCGTGTTCGCACTCACGCTGCTGCTCATGGTGCGCCAGGGCGTGGTGCTGCGCGGGGATGCGCTGGTGCGCGAGCGCCGCGCCGCGCGCCTGGTGGAAGATCGCTACGAGTCCCTGATCGCCAACGCCTCCGACGTCATCATGATCGTCGCCGCCGACGGCGTGGTGCGTTTCGCATCCCCGGCGTGCGTGCGCACCCTGGGATTGAAGCCCGAAGAGATCCTCGGCAGGAGTCTGCCGGAGCTGTGGGGCGGTGAGGACGGGGAGCGGTTGCGGCTGTTCCTCGCCGAGGTCGCGGCGAGCTCCTCGGGCACCGTCGGCCCGGTCGAGCTGCGCATCGAACGGGACGCCCAACGCCACGTGATCGAGAGCGTCGGTAGCAATCTCGCCGACGACCCGGCGGTGCGTGGCCTGGCGCTGAACTTCCGCGACATCTCCGAGCGCAAGGCGCTCGAGGAGCAGCTGCGGCAGCTGGCGTTCCACGATCCACTGACGCTGCTCGCCAACCGCAACCTGTTCCGCGACCGCGTGCAGCACGCACTCACCCTCGCGCAATGCGGGCAGAGCGCGGTCGCGGTGATGTTCCTGGACCTCGACAACTTCAAGAACATCAACGATTCGCTCGGCCACGATGCCGGCGACCGGCTGCTGCAGGCGGTCGCGCAGCGCATCATCAAGACGACCCGCTCCTCGGATACCGTGGCGCGACTCGGGGGCGATGAGTTCGCGGTGCTGATCGAGGGCATCGGCAGCAGCACGGAGGTCGAGGGCCTGGCGGATGCGCTGATCGACGCGCTGGGTCTGCCGTTCGCGCTCGACCGCAGCGAGGTGCGCGTCGGCGCCAGCATCGGGATGGCGTTCTCCGCCGCCGAGGGCGGCGCCGACACCCTCCTCAGCAACGCCGACATTGCCATGTACCACGCCAAGGCGGCCGGCAAGAATCGTCACACCACCTTCCAGCCGCAGATGCAGGCCATGCTGCACGAGCGGCTGCGCCTCGAGGCGGACATCGCCCGGGCGCTGGCGCAGCAGGAGTTCTTCCTCGAATACCAGCCGATCGTGGATCTTGGCACCAAGAGCCTGCTGGGGGTCGAGGCGCTGGTGCGCTGGCGTCACCCGGAAGTCGGGGTGCTGATGCCGGCGCGCTTCATTCAGGTGGTGGAGGAGTGCGGGCAGATCGCCCGCCTCGGACACTGGGTGCTGCGCCAGGCGTGCCACGACATGTGCGCGTGGCGCAGGTCGGTCGCGGGTGGCGCGGGCCTGCGTCTGGCGGTCAACATCTCCGGTCGCCACCTGCAGCACGGCGAGCTGGCACACGATGTCGCAAACGCCCTGGAGGAATCGGGGTTCGAGGCCGGTAATCTCGTCATCGAGCTCACCGAGAGCACCATCATGTACAACACCGATGCGAACCTCGAGCGCTTTCAGCGCCTGAAGGCGCTCGGCGTGAAGCTCGCGATCGATGACTTCGGCACCGGCTACTCCTCGCTTTCCTATCTGCACCGTTTTCCGATCGACATCCTGAAGATCGACCGTTCGTTCGTCAGCCGCCTGACCAACTCCGACAATGGCCCCGAGCTCGCGCGCGCGGTGGTCACGCTCGGGGAGACGCTCGGGCTCGAGACGGTGGCCGAGGGAATCGAGCTCGAGCCGCAGGTGTCGGCGCTGCTCGCGCTCGGCTGCGTTGCCGGCCAGGGATTCCTGTTCGCAAAGTCCGGCTCCCTCGAGCAGCTCTCGAAGAGCCCGTTCGTGGCACGTCGCAATGCCTTGTGGACGGCGCAGGCAGGCTACGAAGAGCTGTCGGCGACCGGCCGTTTTCGCGCGCTGCAGGCACTCGGCCGTCGCACCGCCGGAGCGGCCTGACACTGCGGATTACCCCGACGAGGCTGCCGCGAAGTATGCTGCGCTCCCCGACCTTGAGGAGGATCGACATGCGGCATTACTACCCGCTCGCGTTGCTTGCCCCACTGCTGCTGGTGGCGGGTTGCGGAATCGGCGGCGTCAACGGCGATGTGACCGCGGGGCAGAACGGCGCGAGCACCGTCAACGGCTCGATCGAGGTGCCCACGGGCCTGCACAGTGGTGCGGTCGGCACCGTCAACGGCGCGATCCGTGTGGAGGAGAACGCCGCTGTTTCGCAGGCGAGCACGGTGAACGGCTCCATCGACCTGGGCGCGCATTCCTCGGCGGACTCCCTCACGGCAGTCAACGGCAGCATTACCCTCGAGAGCGGCGCACGCGTGGCGCACGCGGTGAACACTGTGAACGGCGGCGTGAATCTGCACAGCGGCGCGGATGTGGGCGGGAGGCTCGCGAACGTCAACGGCCATATCCGGCTGACCGCGGCCCACGTCGCGGGCGGCCTGCACACGGTGTCGGGGGACATCGACATTGCCGGGGACTCGCGGGTCGAGGACGGGATCCTGGTGGAGAAGCCCAACTCCGGTTTTTTCAACTTCAGCTTCTATTCGCACAAGCCGCGGATCGTGATCGGCCCGGGTGCCGTCGTGAAGGGCGAGCTGCGCTTCGAGCGCGAGGTGCAGCTGTACGTGAGCGACAAAGCGACCGTGGGGCCGATCCAGGGGGCGCGGGCGATCAGCTTCTCGGGCGACAGGCCGCCCTCGGGATAGGTCAGCTGTTGCTCAGTGCGCCAGGCGTGCGAGCAGGATCGCGAGGATCAGGAGCGGGATCACCAGCAGCCCGGCGAGCAGCAGCCACGACCAGGGATTGGCGAAGTTGAGCGTGTAGCCGATGCCGATACGCTTCTCGGTCATGAGGGCGGGATCGGCGCGATTGACGTAGAAGATGCCCCATTTCCAGTTCTCATCGGCCAGGCGATCCCCCACGGGTGCATCCGCCGCCACGCCCGACAGACGCGAGCCGCCCTGACCGTAGTGGATCAGGCTCAAGGCGAGCGCCAGGATGGCAAACGCTACGGAGAGCGAGGAGACGAGCTTGATCAAGGGCGCTGGATGCAGCAGGGCGAGCGTCGCAGGCAGGGCCTGCAGGTACTCGGTGGCGATGACGAGCACCGCCATGCGCCGGCGGAAGCGGCGCTCGCTGTCCGCGGCCGGGCCGGCGGCGGCGATGCGCCGCGACCAGTGCAGCATCGCCCAGGCGAAGATCGCGAGCATCAGGCAGATCCACAGCCGCATGACGATCATCGCCAGCACCTTGTTCGGGTCGCTGAACTCGGGCGGCACGCGATCGGGATAGAGCCACGCCCACAGCCCCAGGCCCAGGAGCCATGCGATCGGTAGCCCCGCCGGCCAGCCACCGCCCGGCAGGCGCTCCGGCGGTGCGGACAGATCCACCTCGATCGTGCGAACAGGCTTCACCGCGTATTCGAGGGCGCGCCGGTGTCCGAGGGCGATGCCAAACCAGCTGCCCGCGATGAACGCGAGGGGCAGGAGCGGGAGCGCGACCCGCACGGGTATGGCGAGCGCCATCACGGCCAGTGCGAGGGCGGTGCTCCAAACGACCGCGTGATAGCCGCGCAGTGCGGGACGCGCCTGCGGAGTATCGCGAAACCCGGGCATCACCGTGACGCCAAAGAACAGATCCGGTCGGCTCCAGCGGGGCACGAAGTGCGCCACCAGGCTCATGCCGAGCAGTACCAGCAGGGCGACGGCGATCGCGTACGGGTAGGGGACGTGCATCATCACTTCTCCAGGCTGTCGGCCAGACGGCGCAGCTCGCGCGTCACGACGGCGCGCCGTGTGCCGCGCGCGAGCATCTGCGCGCTGAGCTCCTCGAGGCGTCGGCGCAAGGTCGCGGTGAGCTCCGGCGGGCTCTCACTCGGCATCGCCCGCGACTTGACCGCGACGCCGCTGCGCGCGCTGATCTCGAGCCAGCCCTCCGAGCTCAAGGCCCGATAGGCCTGCGCCACGGTGTTGAAGTGCACGCCCAGATCGATTGCCAGGCGCCGCACCGGGGGCAGAACGTTCCCCGGGACGAGCTCGCCGTTCACCAGCGCAATCCGCAGCCCGTCGACGATCTGCCGGTACACCGGGACTGCGGACTCAGGATCGATGCGCAGCAGGGTCATGTCTGTACATTGTACATGTACAGAGTACAGAAGGCCAGGGGCGAAACGAAGTCCGCCTGCGCCACGGCCGCGCGGTGGCTAGCTGTGCTCCGAGCGCAACGGCGCACCGACGCTGAGGTTGAGCGAGGCCGCGAGCTCCCCGGCCGGGATCTTCGCGCCGCCCTCGATCCGCACGGTGCGCAGCTCGAGAGTGCCGCCCTGGACCGCAACGGCGAACACCTCATCCCCGAGCGCGCACACGTCGCCCGGCTTTCCCGACACGCCGGCGAAGGTTCGCGTCACGTGGCGCACGACGTCGTAGATGCGCACCTTGCGGCCGCGAATCGTTGTCCAGGCGCCGGGCGCGGGGTTGCAGCCGCGGATGAGGTTGTAGACATGATCGACGTGCGCGTGCCAGTTGATCTCGGCCTGCGGATCGCGGCACCAGCCCTCGTAGGTCGCGAATTCTTCCTGCTGCGCGATCTCCCGGTGACCTCCGGCGACGACCAGGTCCGCGGCCTCGATGAGCGCCTCGACCCCGAGCGGATACAGTCGGTCGAAATAAACACTGCCCAGGGTGTCGTCCGGTCCGATGGGGACCGTTTTCTGCAGGATGATCGGTCCTTCGTCGAGACCGTCCGAGGGACGAAAGATCGTGAGCCCGGTCTCGCTGTCACCCTTGATGATCGGCCAGTTGATCGAGCTCGGCCCACGGTAGCGGGGCAGGAGCGAGGGGTGAAACTGGATGGTGCCGTGCTGCGGGACGTTGACGAAGCCCTGGGGTGCGAACTGCAGCACGTAGGCCATGACGGCCAGGTCGACGTTCAGCTCGCGCAGCGTCTGCGTGGCTTCCTCACCCTTCAGCGACGGCAGCTGAAAGACGCGCACCCCGCGCGCCTCGGCGGCCTGGCGCAGAGGATCCGGCTTCGAGCCCGGCTTCTCCGGCGCGCAGAACACCCCGGCCACCGTCGCGCCGCGCCCGAGAAAGGCCTCCAGTACGCTCTTGGCGAAGGCCTGTTGTCCAACGATTGCGAGTCGCATGAGATTGCCGCTGAGCGTCAGTTGCGCGCGGGGCTGAGCGTCAGTTGCAGACAGCCGCCGGAAGTGGCGCCACTGGATGTGGTCGCGGCCCGATAGGATCCGGAGCCCGAGCGGGCGATCCTCAGGGCCGCGGCATCAAGGTCGGCATCGCCCGATGAGCTGAGCAGGGTCGGATCCTGCGCCAGGTGGCCGCTGGCATCGACGCACAGCCGCACCACGCTCGCCGCGGTGGGGCGGCCCGCCGCCACCGTCGCAGCGCCTGCCGCTGACGCCGGGGATGCGGCCAGCGCGGATGCGGGAACGGGCGGCGGCGCTGCCGCGGTGCCATTGGAGCGATTCGGGTGTGCCCACTTCCAGGCCGCCTGCTGCCAGGACTCCATGGCCGATCCCTCGCCCGCCCGCACGCGCGGGTTGAAGCGCAGGCGCATCACGCAACTGCTCGCCGCCGCATCCAGATCGGCAGAGCCGGAGGAGGAGCGAATCGAAGGCTGCGATGGCACCCCCGAGGGACCGACGCGGAATACCACCACCGCCGCGCCTTCATCCTCGAGCGCCGCCTGGCGCAGCTCCGGGCAGTGCCGGCTCAGGTCGTAGCGCAGCGCGACGCTGGCACTCGCAATGCCATCCTTGGGCGGCTGCGAGGAGGCGCTCTGCGCCAGGATTGGAACAGCGTGCACCGCAGCAATCAGAACCAACAGGGCGTTGGGCATCCGGCCGACGGGGAAGCTGACGCGCGCAGCAGACACTCGACGCTCCTTCGGCACAGGCATCATGGAATCCCCTACTATCCACTCCCTGATAAACCCTGATCGCAGACACCGTCGTTTCCATCGACAATCGATCCGACGGACCCCTGTCATTATGCCTCGGAGGGCACATGAGAATCCCCAAGCCGATTGCGCGAGCGACGTTCCTCCTGTTAGGGCTGATCATGCTGGCATCCTCGGGTTGCGTCGTCGAGCCGCGTGAAGGCTTCTACGACCGCGACCACCATCGCTGGTACCACGAGCACGTCTGGGTCGACTGCCGCGAGCACGACGAGCACTGCCACGGCTAGGCAGGGAGCGAGATGCGCCGCGCCCCCAGGGGGGTGGGGTGGCGGGCCGTGGGCGCCCCGGAACGCTAGAGCATGGTCCTGATCAGCCGGTCGACTTCGTAGAGCTGGTAGGGCTTGGCGATGTAGCGGCGCAGCAGGGTCTCGCCGATCGCGCTCGCCGAGACGGGTGCGCCCGAGGTCAGGAGCACCGGCAGCGTGCGGTGGTTTTCCGCGACCCAGCGTGCGAACGCGATTCCATCCATTCCCGGCATGATGATGTCCGAAAACACGATGTCGACATGGGTGCCGGAAGACAGCACGCGGATCGCCTCGGCGGCATCCTGGGCTTCGAGGACCTGATAGCCGAGGGCCCGCAGAAACTCCGCCGCGGTGTAGCGCGTCCAGAAGTGGTCCTCGACCAGGAGCACGGCGCTCGGCAGGGGTGCGCCGGTCACGGCGGACCCGGAGGCGCCCTCCGTCTGCCTCCCCGGGGCGCTACTCAAGTGCTTCTGCGCTCCAGGAGAGCCTTCACCTGTGCCGCTACGTCCGCCGCCTCGTAGGGTTTGCGTAAGAGTCTGATCTCCCATAAGTCCGGGGGTGTCCCGGCAATCCCTGCCGTACCGGAGGTGAGTATGACGTCAATCTGCGGATGGGTCTGTCGGAGACGTCTGGCAAGAGCGAAGCCGTCCGTCCCACCTGCCAGATGCACCTCGCAGAAGAGGACATCGGGTCTGACTCCCGCTTCGATGGCGATCCACAGGTCCCCGGCCGACACCGCCTCGAGCACCTCGTAGCCGCAGTCGCGCAGGAACCCGGCGATCATCATGCGGATGAGGACCTCCGGCTCTATTACCATGATGATCGGTCGCGCCAAGTCGCCTCCTTGCGACCGCGCAGCCCGGCGCAGTCAGCTTCATATAACACTCGGTTACCCAGATGTTGACCGGCGCGGGCTGCGTTGAGTTTCCAACTCTCCCGAGTGTTGGAATCCGGCGCGATCGTTAAGCGGCGGTTCATGACTTGGGCCGTACGGCATTCGGCGCTACGATGCGCGGCATGATCTCCCCGCTGCTGATCAAGCCCGACCTGTCGGCTGCCGCGCCGCAGGTGCATCGCATCACGCCGCAAAGCGCCGGCTGGCGCTACGTGGGTTTCGAGGTGTTCGACCTCCTTCCTCAGCAGCAGCACGAACGAGTGCTGACAGACCGCGAGCAGTGCCTGCTCGTGCTCTCGGGCCGCGCCTCGGTCAGCGTGGGCGAGCGTCACTTCGGCTCGATAGGCGCGCGGCGCACGGTGTTCGACGGCAACCCGTTCGCTGTCTACGTGCCGCCGCGCGTGCCGCTGCGCGTCGTGGCGGAGAGCGGCTGCGAGCTCGCGGTGGGTTCGGCGCCCGCCGAGGGTCGCCTGCCGCCGCGGCTCATCCGGCCCGAGGAGGTCGGCGAGGAAGTGCGGGGCAGCGGCACCAACACGCGCTACGTGCGCAACGTGCTCACGGCGGCCACGCCGGCCGAGCGCCTGATGGTGGTCGAGGTGCTCACGCCCGGCGGCCACTGGTCGAGCTACCCGCCGCACAAGCACGACTGCGGTGAGCGTGGCGAGACGCAGCTCGAGGAGACTTACTACTTCCGCCTGGCACGCCCCGGGGGCTTCGCCTTCCAACGCGTCTACACCGACGACCGGACGCTCGATGAGACGATGACCGTCGAGGATCGCGACGTAGTGCTGGTGCCGCGCGGCTACCATCCGGTGAGCGCGGCGCACGGCTTCGATCTGTATTACCTGAACGTCATGGCAGGACCGGTACGGCGCTGGCAGTTCACCAATGCGCCGGGCTATGAATTCCTGACTCGCTGAAGATGCTGGCGCTGTCTCAGCCGCGGCGGCGCCGGTACTGATCGGCGATTACGGCCGCGACGATGATCGCGCCCTTGACGATCTCCTGGTAGTAGGCGTCGATCCTGAGGAAGGTGAATCCCGAAGTCACCACCCCGAGGATGAGGGTGCCGATCACCGTGCCGGTGATGCGCCCGACTCCCCCGGCGAGCGAGGCGCCGCCGATCACCGCGGCGGCGATCGCGTCCAGCTCGTACATGAGGCCCATGCCCGCCTGGCCCGAGACCGCGCGCGCCGAAGTGACGATTCCGGCAAGTCCCGAGAGGGTGCCCGCGATCGCGTACACCAGGATCAGGTGCCGGCCGACGCGGATCCCCGACACGCGTGCCGCCTGGGGATTGGCGCCGATCGCATAGGTGTACTTGCCGTAACGCGTGTAGCGCAGCGCGACGTGGAACAGGGCGGCGGTAGCGAGGAAGATCACAACCGGTACCGCACCGCTGCCGATGGCGGCGTAGCTGTCGCTGAGCAGGCTCACCGGCTCACCGCGCGTGTACCACTTGGCGACGCCGCGGGCGGTGACCATGACGCCGAGCGTGGCGATGAAAGGCGGGATCGAAGTCCAGGCGATCAGCGTGCCGTTGATAAGTCCGGCCAGTGCTCCCACCGCCAGGCCGGCCAGCACCGGGACGATCACCGGCAGGTCGGTGAGCGAGGGATAAACGGCGCGCACTGCATCGGAGGATTGCGCGAGGCTCGCCGCCACCATCGCGGTGACCGCAACCACCGAGCCCGAGGACAGATCGATGCCACCGGTGATGATGACCTGGGTCACCCCGACGGCGATGATCCCGATCACCGACACCTGCAGGATCATCACCACCAGGCGCTGCTCGTTGAGGAGGAAGCTCTGGTGGACGAAGATCCACCCGAGGAGCTCGAAGGCGAGCGCCAGTCCCGCGAGCACCAGCAGGATGCTCACCTCGGATGGCAGGCGCCGGGTGCGGCGTCGTGCCGAAGCGGGCAGCGCTGGTGATGCGCTCGCGGGTTGCCTACTGCGCGTTGTCCTCATCTAACGGGCCGCCAGCTCCATGAGCTTCACCTGATCGGCCTCGGCGCGCTCGAGGAGCCCCGTGACGCGCCCCTGGTGCATGACGAGGATTCGGTGGCTCATGCCGAGGATCTCCGGCAGCTCCGAGGAGATCATCAGGACCGCGGCGCCCGCGGCGACGAGTCGCGCGATCAGCTGGTGGATCTCCGCCTTGGCGCCCACGTCGATCCCGCGGGTCGGTTCATCGAGAATCAGGATCTTCGGCTGCGTGAGCAGCCAGCGGCCGATGAGGATCTTCTGCTGATTGCCACCGGAGAGATTGCCGATGCATTCGCTCAAGTTCGGCGTCTTCACCCGCAGCGACCGCAGCATCGCCCCGCAGGCCGCGCCAACCGCGCCGGAGCGCACGAAGCCGGCGCGCAAGTAGGCACCGCCGAGCACCGAGATCTCGAGGTTCTCCAGCACGTTCAACGGGAGAAAGCACCCGCTCTCCTTGCGATCCTCGGTCACGAAGGCGATGCCGTGCGCCATGGCGGTCTGTGGCGAGTCGATGGTGAGCTGGCGGCCCTCGATGAGGATCTGCCCGCTGCTCGCCGGCGTCAGGCCGAACAGCGCCTCGGCGAGCCTGCTGCGGCCTGAGCCGATGAGTCCCGCGACCCCGAGGATCTCCCCATAGCGCAGCTTGAAGCTCACGTCCGCGAGCTCGCCCGCCACCGCCAGCTCGCGTACCTCGAGCGCTACCGCGCCGGGCGCGGACGAGCAGCCGGGGAAGATCTGCGTCAGCTCGCGCCCCACCATCATGCGGATGAGGTCCGCCCGCTTGAGGCTGTGCGGGTTGCCGCCGCCGACGTAGCGGCCGTCACGCAGCACCGAGATCTCGTCGGCGATCTCGCCGAGCTCGTCCATCCGGTGGGTGATGTAGAGGATGCCGGTGCGCTGCGCCCTGAGCTCGCGGATGATCTCGAACAGGTGCCCGGCCTCGCGCTCGGTGAGCGCCGAGGTCGGCTCGTCCATGATGAGGAGCTTCGACTCGCAGGACAGCGCGCGCGCGATCTCGATCATCTGCCGCGCCGCGATCGACAGCGTGCGCACCTCGGCCTCGGGGTCGACCTCGATGCGCAGCCGCTCGAGAAGTGCCTGTGTGCGGCGGTGCAGCTGCCGATGGCTGACCACGCCGAAGGCGTTGACGGGCTCGCGCCCGATCCAGATGTTCTCGGCGACGCTCATCGAGGGCATGAGGTTCAGCTCCTGGTGAATCATCGCGATGCCGTGCGCGAGAGCCTCACGCGGCGATGGAAGCCGTACCGTCCGCCCCTCGAGGCGCAGCTCCCCGGCATCCGGCGGGTGCACGCCGGCGATGATCTTCATGAGCGTCGACTTGCCGGCGCCGTTTTCCCCGACCAGAGCGTGAACCGTGCCGTGCGCCAGGCGCAGCGACACGTCATCGAGCGCCACGACACCGGGGAAAGCCTTGCTGACGTGGCTGACCTCGAGGAGGCAGTCACCGGGCGCGCCGTGGGCGGGGCTCGCCATGCGCTACGTTAGTGCCGGCCCAGGTATTGCGCGAGATTGGCCGGCGTCACGAGCTCGAACGGAACCCACACCAAGCTCGGCACGGGCTCGCCCCTGGCGAGTTTCAGCGCCGCATCGACCGCGCCCGCACCCTGCGCCGCGGCGTTCTGGAACACGCTCACCTGGAGCTCGCCGGCCTTCATGGCGTTGAGTCCGTCGGGTGTGGCATCGATGCCGGCGACGATCGTGTGCGCGAGGAGCCCTGCTTGCCGCAGCGACTGGATGGCGCCGATCGCCATCTCGTCGTTGTTGGCCACCACGGCCGCAGGCTTCAGGCCGGCCGCGAGCCAGTTGGTCATGAGGTCGGCGGCCTGGGTGCGCTTCCAGTCGGCGGCCTGCTTGTCGAGCACACGAATCTCGCGGCAACCGGGTCTGGCGATGACGTCGTAGACGTCCTGCGTGCGCTGGCGGGTGGACTGGTTGGACAGCTCGCCCATGAGGATCACGATCTCGCCCTTACCGTGCAGCAGCCGGCAGACCTCGGACATCTCCAGGGTGCCGGACTGCAACTCATTCGAGCCGACGAACGTCACCCGGGGCGGCAGTTGCTTGTCGCCCGGCATGCGGTTCACGTAGACGAGCGGGATGCCGGCGCGGGTGACCAGATGCGTCATCTTGGGCGTCGCGTCCGTGTCGACCGGGTTGACGATGATGGCGTCGACCTTCTGCGCGATGAAGTTCTGGATCTGATTGAGCTGCCGCCCGATATCGCTCTGCGCGTCCTCGAACTGGATCGCGGCATTCACCTGGCGCGCGCGCGCCTGCATGCTCACGCGCACCGCCGTGAGGAAGTTATCGTCGAAGTGCGCCATGGTGACGCCGAGGGTGGCGGCGCGCGGCGCGGCGGACAGTGCCGTCAGCACACAGGCGAGGAGTGCGGGCCACAGACGCCTCATGCTGCGAGTCTAAGCGAAGATGACTCCATGCGCGCCGTTTGTTAGTGTGCCGCAGCACTGCCGGCACGAATGTGAACGCGCCGCATGAAGTACCTTCCACTGGTCTGGTCCGGACTCTGGCGCAAGCCGGGACGGACGATTCTGATCTTTCTCCAGGTGACGGTCGCCTTTGCGCTGTTCGGCGTGCTGCAGGGGATGAAGACCGGAGTGCAGCACGCGGTCGATGCCGCGCGGGCGGACCTGCTCCTGGTGCACAGCCGGATGAGCCTGATTCTTGATCCGCTGCCGCTCGGGCTCCTGGAGCAGATCAGCTCGGCGCCCGGGGTGAAGCTCGCCGTACCGGTGGAGCTCATGGGCGCGACCTACCAGAAGCCCAGCCAGAGGCTCGGCGTCGTCGCGGTGAGCAGCGACGATCCGAACTGGCCCGATGCGTTCACCTATACCATCGAGCCGAAATACCGCGCCGCGTTCCGCCGTTCGCGTACCGCCATGCTGGTGCGTGACACCGTGGTGAAAAAGTATGGCTGGAAGGTCGGCGATCACATTCCCCTGATGTGCACGGTGGCGCAGCAGAACGGCTCGAACACCTGGACGTTCGACGTGGCCGGGGTCTTCACCGACAGCGACATCGGCAGCGGAGGCGACATCGTCCTGATCAACTACGGGTACTTCGACGAAGCGCGCGCGACCGGTAAGGGTACGGTCAACCATTTCAACGTTACCCTGACCGATCCGAAGCTCGCAGCCGAGGTGGCTGATGAGATCGACCGGCGCTTCAGGAATTCCTCGCACGAGACCAAGACCGAGTCGCTGCGCGAGCTGGCGCAGTCCTCGGTGCAGCGGATCGGGGACTTCGACTTCATCATCCGCGCGGTGGTAGGGGCGGTGCTGGTGGCACTGCTGTTCGCGATCACCACGATGATGATCCAGTCGATCCGCGAGCGTACCCCGGAGCTTGCCGTACTGAAGACGGTCGGCTTTTCGGATCGCGCGGTGTTCCTCCTGATCCTCGCCGAGGCGCTGCTGGTATGCATGGGTGCCGCGGGCCTGGGGCTGGCGCTGGCGAATCTTGCCTTTCCGTACGCCGCGCGGTTCGTCGTGGGACTGTCCATGCCGGGCGTGATCGTCGTGGTGGGACTGGCGGGCAGCGTGCTGGTGGCGCTGGTGAGTGCGACCGTGCCGGCGGTGCTCGCGGCGCGTCTGCGCGTTGCGACCGCGCTCGCGGGTCGCTGAGCGGGACGCATGAGCTTCGGCCGCCAATTCACGGCGCTCCTCCTCATGAACCTGGCCGCGGTCCGGGCGCGTTTCGGCGCGGTGCTGACGATCGTCATCGGAGTCGCCTGCGCCGTCGGTGTCCTGGTGTCCATGCTGGCGATGGGTACCGGGGCGCGCGTGCAGGCCCTGGGCGAGGCGCGCGCGGACCGCGTGGTAGTCACCAGCCTGGGAGCGGTCGGCATCCAGAGCAACATCCCGCGCGACGAAGCCGCCAGCGTGCGCGATCTGCCGGGCATCAAGAAGGGCGCGGACGGCAAGCCGATCGTGGTATTTCAGGCCTTCGTACCGATCGAGGCCCGCCGACGTGTCACCGGCGCGCGGACGTTCTTCCCCCTCATCGGGGTCACGGGTGCGAGTCTCAAGGACTACGAGCCGGAAATGCACCTGACCGACGGGCGGATGTTCCGCCCGGGGCTGCACGAGCTTGCCGCGAGCAACGCATGTGTGCGGCAGTACACCGGTTTCGAGCTGGGCGCCAAGCGCGAGATCCGCGGGATCGACTGGATCATCGTCGGGCACTTTGACCAGGGACACTCGCAACAGTGCGTCGTGTCGACGGATGCCGAGGCGCTCATGTCGGTCTTCAGCCGCAACACCTACAACAACGTGGTGCTGATGCTGCGATCGGCAGGCGACTTCGCTACCTTCAACAAGGCCCTCGCGGCGAACCCGGCGTTGCATCTGGAGGCCCGCCCCGAGCCTCAGGCCGTGGAAGAGCAACTCAAGCAGTTCACCCAGTTGCTGAACTTTACCGCCTACTTCGTGGGCTCGATCATGGCCGTCGGCGCGACGCTCGGGGCGGTCAATTCGCTCTATGCGATCGTCGACTCACGCCGCCGCGAGCTCGCGACGCTGCGAGCGGTCGGCTTCCGCTCCGGGCCGATCGCGCTGGCGATGCTGTGCGAGTCGATCCTGCTGGCATTGCCGGGGGCGCTGCTCGGGTGCCTGCTGGCGTGGGTGTTCTTCCACGGCATGGCGGTGAGTCCATTCGGGTTCAGCTTTCAGCTGGACGTCACGCCGACGCTTGCGGTAATCGGGATCGCGTGGGCGCTCTTCATGGGTCTCATCGGGGGTCTCCTGCCGGCAATCCGCGCCGGCCGGGTGCCGGTGACCACCGCGTTGCGTGCCATCTGACGGCACTTGAGCCGGCGACAGCTTCTGGGGGCGGCAACGCTTGCGGCGCTCGGCCCCGCGGCCGCTGCCCTGGCGGGCGCAGGGGACAGCGCGAGCGCCGTGCGCACGGTGCCTGAGCGCCTGAAGCAGTCCGTGTGCCGCTGGACACTCCCGGGATCGCTCGCAGACGCGTGCCGGCGCGTGAAGGCACTCGGCTTTCAGGGGATCGATCTGCTCTATCCGGACGAGTGGCAGACGGCACGCGAGGCCGGGCTCGTATGCTCGATGGGCTATGCGGCGCGGCGTGAGCACTTCATCGAGGACGGCTTCAACGGCGCGCCGCCTGTGCGAAGTCTGAGGGCGCCTTGCCGGCGATCGTCCTGGGGGCCGGCGATCACTTACCCAGTGGGGTGGGATAGGGGGGCGCCTCGCGGTGCTCGGCCGGCGTGTAGTCTTTCAATTGAGCCAGCGCGTTGGCGATCGCGGCATCGAGCTGCGGATCCTCGCCGCGGTTCACCGCCGCGGAGTCGAGCGTCACCTCGATATCCGGCGCAACCCCCTCGTTCTCGACGTGCCACTCCCCCTCGGGCGTGAAGAAGCGGAAGAAGGGCACCGAGAGCTGACCGCCATCGATCTGCGGCGGGTTGGCGGCGATGCCAATGAGGCCGCCCCAGGTGCGCGTCCCGATCAGCGTGCCGAGCTTCTGGTGATGAAAAGCCCAGGGCAGGAAATCCCCGCCTGAGCCCGCGTCCTGGTCGATCAGCATGATCTTCGGGCCGCGCATGACGCCGCCCGGAGTGGTAAAGACGAGCGCGTCGCGGTCCTTCCAGCCGGCCAGATACGGCCGCCCGAGGATCTCGATGATGTAGTTGGCCGCCTGGCCGCCGTTGTTCTTGCGCTCGTCGATGATGAGGGCGGGCTTGTCGGCCTGCGCAAAGAACAGGCGGTTGAAGTACTGGAAGCCGCCGGCCGCCGTATCGGGCAGATAGACATAGGCCACCTTTCCGGCGGTCTTTTGCTCGACGTACTCGCGGTTGTGCTCGATCCAGTGCCACTGCCGCAAGGCGACTTCACTCGCGATCGGCTCGACGACCACGTTGTGGGCTCCATTTCCTTGCGCGTCGGAGCTCACGCTGAGCGTCACCTGCTTGCCGACCGTCTCTTCCAGGAAGGCGTAGAGATTCTCCTTGCCATCGAGTGCTCGTCCGTTGATGGCGAGGAGGTAGTCCCCCTCGTGCACGTCGAGGCCCGGAACCGCGAGCGGCGCCTTGAGGAAGGGATTCCAGCGGTCCCCGCGGTAGATCGTCTTGATCCGGTAGTGGTTGTTTTCGAGGGCGAAATCGGCGCCGAGCAGCCCGGTCCGGGTGGGTGGCTCCGCGGGCACGTCGCCGCCGTCGGTGCGGTTATGGCCGACCTGCAGCTCGCCGATCATCTCGGTGAGCAGCTGCGTCAGGTCCTCGCGCCGCTGCACGTACTTGAGAAGCGGCCGATAGCGCTGGTACACGGCCTCCCAGTCGAGTCCGTGCATGTTGGGATCGTAGAAGAACTGCTTCTCCATCCACCAGGTCTCGTCGAAGATCTGCTGCCATTCCGCGCGCGGATCGACGTACATGCCCAGCTGCCCGAGCTCGATCGGCTTCGGGTCGAGCTTGTCGTTGGCGTCGGCGATTTCGAGCTTGCCCTTGGTGTACTCGAGCAGGAGCTTCTTGCCGTCGCGGCTGAGCACGAAATTCTCGATCCCCTGCTTGAGGGACTTGGCCTTGCGCTCGGTGAAATCAAAACGGTAGAGCTCGCCGTCGTTGCCGGCGTCCGCATCGGGCGGCTCGGCCGTCACGCCCGGCTGACGGCGCTCGAGGTAGAAGAGCGCGCCATCGCAGGCGACCGCGAGCGATTCGTAGCGCCGCTCGGCCACCGGGAAGCCGACGATGCGGTCCTCGAGGCCGTCGAAATCGATTCGCACCGGCGTAGCTTCCTTGTCCGTCTTGTCAGCCTTCTTGCCGGGGGCCCCGCCCGGCTTGTCGTCCTTTCCGGCTGCCTTGCAGGTGTTGTCCTCGGGCTCCGCGTTAGCTGCGTCTTCGTCACCCGACTTCGGCGTCAGCGGAGACTTGGCGCCGGCCGCGAGCACCGCCACGTACAGACCCCGGCGGATCGAGCGCTCCTGGCTCGACAGGTCGAGCCCGACCTGGCTTGGCCCGGTGTTGATGGAGGCGGTGAAATACAGGTACTCACCGTTCGCAGCGAACACCGGATCGTCGGCATCGGATAGGCCATCGGTGAGATCAAAGTTGCGGCTGGTCTGGAAGTCGTGGACCCGGATGCGGCTGAAGAAGTTGGTGCCGATGATGGTGTACGCCAGCCAGCGGCTGTCGCGGGAGAAGGCCGTCTGGAAGCCGGCGCGGCGCAGATTCGTGTCGATGCGCGAGCTCTGCGCCTTCGGCAGCGCAAAGGCATAAAGATGCAGGTGATTGTCCTCGTAGACGAGCGTCGAGCCGTCGGGCGACCAGGCGAGGAGGGTGAAATAGCCCGACTTCGGGAGCGGATAGGTCTGGGGCTTCTCGAGCCCCGCCTGATCGCGCACGACGATCGCGTGCTGCATGCCAAGATCGGTCAGGTAGGCGATGCGCTTGCCGTCCGCGCTCCATAGGGCATCCTTCTCGCGGATACCCGGGGTCTGCGTGAGGTTGCGGAGCGAACCGTCCTTCACCGGCACGGTGAAGATATCCCCGCGCGCGCTGATCACGACGCGCTTGCCGGTGGGGGAAAGATTCGCCGAGGTGATCGTCTTGCTCGCATTCTTCCACTGCGGGCGCAGCTGCAGGGACTCGGCCGCAATCGTGATGGTGAGCGGCCGGGTATTGCCGGAATCCAGATCCAGCTCCTTCAGCCGCCCGCCGGCCTCGTAGACGGCCGTGCGGCCCAGGACCCCGAAACTGCGGACATCCCAGACGGGCTCGCGGGTGAGCTGGCGGAGCACTTTGCCGCGGGTGTCATAGGCGAAGAGGTTGGCGGTGGTACCGCTGCGGTCCGAGATGAAGATCACCTCCTCGCCCGACCAGGCCGGGTTGCTGTCGGTCGCGTTCTCGTGCGGCACCCGGTCCTCGGCTTCAGTGACGGGATTGATGATCCAGATCGGGGTGGTTTCCCCGCCCCGGTACTGACGCCAGCCGGCATTGGCTTCGTACGCCTTGCGGTAGGGGCGGTAGGCGAGGCGCGTCCCCTCGGGGGACCAGGCACCTTCATAGGCCACGGCCCGCATGACTTTGCGCTCGAGGCCCCCGGCGAGTGCAATCTCGTAGAGCTGGTTCGAGCGGCTGTTAGCGACCTCGCGCGCAGAGGCGAACAGGATCCGCTCCCCGTCGGGACTCCAGCCGTCCACCTCGTCGCGCGCCGGATGGAAGGTGAGTCTCCTGGGCTGCCCGCCGCTCGCCGCGATCACATACACGTCGGTGTTGCCCGAGTAGACGGCGGAATACGCGATCCACTGCCCGTCGGGGGAAAAGTGCGGCGCCTCGGCGCTGGCGTGGCTCGTGAGCCGGCGCGGGTCGTGGCCGTCGCGGTCGGTGACCCAGATGTCCCCGCCATAGACGAAGGCGAGGTGGTCCTTCGAGAGCGTCGGCTGGCGCAGCAGCGCCGTGCCAGCCGGCTCTTCGGCAGCGCTTGCCGAGCCGGCGATGACCCCGAGCACGGCGAGTACGCCCGCCGAGGTGAGTTTCGTGAGCATGGTTGTGTCGTCCCCTTCAGGGATGAGGAATCTCCGCCGGCGCGCAGTCCGGCGTCTCGCATTCCCCTTCCTCGATCTGCACGGTGGTGTGCTCGATGCGCAGCCGCTCTTCGAGCCGTGCGTGAATGGCCGCCAGAACCTCGCCATGTGAGGTTCCGGAGGCGAGGTTGGCGTGCAGGGTCACCATCGGCCGCTCGCCCGTCATCGACCACACGTGCACGTGATGCACGCCGGTGAGCCCGGGCACGTGCCCCATGAGCTCATGCTCGATTCGCGCCACGTCGAAACCGGCGGGCGCGCCCTCGAGCAATACGTCGGCCGACTCGCGGGTGAGTCCCCAGGCGGAGCGGAAGATGAGCGCCGATACGAGCAGAGACAGCAGGGGGTCGGCCACCGTCCACCCCGTGGCGAGGATCACCACCGCCGCGGCACTCGCGGCGGCGGACCCCAGCAGGTCGCTCAGCACGTGGGCACGCGCGCCGCGCTCGTTCAGCGAGCGGGCGCCGGAGAGCGCAAGAAATGCGGCCAGGTTCGCCACCCCGCCGATGAGGGCGATAGCGAGCATCAGGCGCCCATTCACATCCGGGCGGCTCATCAGGCGCACGATCGCCTCGTACACGACCCACACGGTGAGTAGCAGCAGCACCTGCCCGTTCACGAAGGCCGCGAGCGGCTGGTAGCGACGGTGGCCGTAGGTGCGGCGCACGTCGGCGGGGCGCCGTCCGACACGGATCGCGAGCACCGCGAGGACGAGCGAGGCGGAGTCCGCCAGCATGTGGGCGGCCTCGGCGAGAAGCGCGATCGAGTTGGCGAGGTAGCCGCCTACCGCCTCGATGAGGGTGAAAGACCCGAGAATGGCGAGTGCGAGGATGAGGCGTCGCGCGCCGGCCTCGCTCCCGTGGCGGTGCGCGCCGTGAGGGTGCCCGGCGTGCCCGTCCTGCTCGCGATGCTCATGATGATGCCCGTGACCATGATGCTCGTGGTACCCCAGATCCTGCCCGTGGGGATGGCGCTGGCGGTCGGTCTCGGTCATTTAAGGCAGCGCAGTCCTCTCGTGGTTGCGGCCGCGGCGATTTGTATCACACGGCACCTCAGCTAGTCTTGCGTCGGGCCCTTCGCCTTGCGCAGGACCCAGACGTGGTAGGCGATACCGTCCCAGGCGTTGTGAATGCCGGTGAACAGCAGGAGCAGTGCACCCGCCCCGACCGCAAACAGGGCTTCGTGCGGATGGGAGGCGGCCGCGAGCACCGAGGCGGCAAGCAGCGCGTAAGAGACGAACGGCAGCAGCGCGTGAAACAGCCAGTCCTCGAGCACCGGCTGGTACGCCTGCTGCGTCCTCATGCGCCTCGCGACGGTGAGCGAATACACCAGTCCCGCGACGCCGACGAGGCACCAGACCGTGGCGAGCGGTGCGAACGTATGGAACGGGGCGCGCAGCACCGCCGACAGGAACAGCACGGTGCCGAAATGCACGGTGTTCGGCGTGGCGAACGCCGGACCTGCCTCGGCCGCACCCGCCGGCGGGTGCTCGGCGATCAGCGTCATGACGACGAACTGCAAGCCGATGAGTGCGCCGGCGGCCGAGCCGACGATGACGTAGAAGCTGTCCCATTCGGCGAGCTGCGGCATGAGGTACCCCGCTTGACGAATGCGATGTTAGCGCGCGAATGCGGCGGGCTGCCTGACAAAACGCGCGAACCGATAAGCCAGTTGCGGTCCCCCGGTGCCTTCGTAGGCGAGCTGCGCCACGAGGAGCGCGACGGGCTCGGTGTAGCGGGCAATCCGCAAGGGGCCGGCGTCCAGCGGATCGAATCCCAGCTCATGCACGAGACCCGCGACCACCTTCTTCGCCGCCTGGTCGTCGCCGCAGCAGAGCAGTCCCGGCCCGCGGGTGCTGCGCCGGCCCTGGTAGACGAGTAGCTGAATACGACGGCGTTCCCGGCCCGCGCCAGCAGCGTGCCGAGCTTTGCCCCCATCAACCCCGAGCACTGCGATGGTAGCCGGCCCTTGCGGGGCTGCAAGCGCTCGCACTAGGCTAGGAAGGGCGATACAACTAGAACCCGAACCGCTCAAACCCACCCGCATGGCAGCAGCAAGAAAGGCCCCACGCACCGTCCCGCGGCGGGCGACTATCCGGGAAGTGGCCAAACTCGCGGGGGTGTCGACCTCGGCGGTGTCGCGCAGCTTTACTGCCGGCGCAAGTGTCTCCGCGGAGACGCGCCGCAAGGTGCTGACAGCGACTCGCACGCTCGGCTATCGGCCGAACGCGCTGGCGCGCAGCCTCATGACCAAACGCACGGAGCTCATCGGCCTCGTCGCCAATAACTTCGACAACCCGGTGTTCATGGAGATCTTCGATCTGTTCACCCGACGGCTGCAGCTGCGCGGCCGCCGTCCGCTGCTCGCCAACCTGTCCGAGGGCGGCAGCACCGAATCGGCGCTCGAGATGCTGCTGCAGTACAGCGTCGACGGCGTGATCGTCGCATCCTCGACACTGCCACAGCAGTTCGTGCGCGCCTGCGCGGAAGCGCACCTGCCGGTAGTGCATGTCTTCGGCCGCAGCTGCGGGGGCAAGCTCCCGATCCACATCGTGAGCCCGGACAACATCCAGGGCGGCAGCCTTGCCGGGGACGTGCTGCGTGCGCGCGGCTATCGCCGCATCGCGTTCCTCGGCGGCCCGCAGACGGCCACCTCGACCGAGGACCGCCTGCGCGGACTCAACGAGAGCCTGGCGAAGGCGGGCCTCACGCCCAGCGCGGTCGTCTTCGGACAGTCCTACACCCACGATGCGGGTGTCATGATGATGAGGCAGTTACTGCGCGAGGGCGGCATCGACGCGGTGTTCTGCGGGGATGACAACCTGGCGATGGGCGCCATGGACGCCTGTCGCGGTGCCGGGGTCGAGGTGCCGCGCGACATGGGCATCATCGGCTTCAACGACATGGTGATCGCCGGCTGGTCCGCCTACAACCTGACCACCATCCACCAGCCCACCGCGGACATCATCACCGCCGGGGTCGAGCTGGTGCTGGCCATCGTCGAGCGCCCGCTGCAGCGGGCGGTGGTGCGCCTGTTCGACTGCCGGGCGGTGATTCGTGGCACTCTGCGCGAGAGCTGAGGACTAAAGATCCATGCTGACGTTCGGCTTGTTCGGCGCGGGGCGCATCGGCAGCGTGCACGCCGGTAATATCGCCGCGAGCGCGCGCGCGCGGCTCGCCTGGGTGTACGACGTCGACGGCAAGGCAGCCGAGGGGCTCGCCGGGAAGTGCGGCGCGCGCGTTGCGCCTTCCCCCGCCGCGCTGCTCGAGGACCCGGCGGTCGATGCGGTGCTGATCGCATCGCCCACCGCGACCCACGTCGGGCTGATCAGCGCCGCGGCCCGGGCGGGGAAAGCGATCCTGTGCGAGAAACCGATCGACCTCGACATCAGGGCGGTCGAGCGCTGCAAGCAGGACATCGCGGGGAGCGGTGTCCCGGTGCAGCTTGGCTTCAACCGCCGTTACGACCGCAGCCATCGTGCGGTGCGTGAAGCGGTGCGCCAGGGCGAGATCGGCGCGCTCGAGCTCGTGGTGATCTCGAGCCGCGACGTGCGCCCCGCGCCGCTGGCCTATCTTCGTGCCTCGGGCGGGATCTTCCGCGACATGACCATCCATGACTTCGACATGGCGCGCTTCATCCTCGGTGAGGACGACCCGGTCGAGGAGGTGCAGGCGGCCGGGAGCGTCATGATGGAGGCGCAGCTGCGGGAGTGCGGTGACGTCGACACGGCAATGGTGACGCTCAAAGCCCGCTCGGGCGCGCTGGTGCACATCAACAATTCGCGGCGGGCGGTTTACGGCTACGACCAGCGGGTCGAGGCGTTCGGCGCCCTGGGGATGGTGCGCTCGGATAACCTGCGCGCGAGCTCCGTGCGGCGCTATCGCGCCAGCGCGACCGAAGTGCAGGAGCCGCTCCTGGATTTCTTCATCGAGCGCTACGCGCAGGCCTACGCGGCTGAGATCGAGGAGTTCATCGACGTCGCGGCGGGCAGGAAAGAGCCGCTGGCGAGCTTCGAGGACGGACGGCTCGCGCTCATTCTCGCGGACGCGGCGCTCGCCGCCATGCGCAGCGGCAAGAGCGTGCGGATCGCCGGCGGCTGAACACCCGGGGAACACCGCAGCGGGCGGCGGCGGCGCGCTTGACTGGCATTGCCGGGGGGGTACCATCGACGTGCAAGCGTTTGCAACACCGGCAAAGCGGCACCGCCGCCGCACCGCCGACGGCGCCAGCCTCGCGCCACGCCCGCAGGCACAGGAGGGGCGGCAGTGATGGAGGAGTCCGGTCGCTATCGGCGCCTCACCATGGCTTCCGCGCTGGTGCAGCATCTCGCGGCGCAGCGCATCGTCACCGAGGCGGGCGAGCAGGCACTCTTCGGCGGAGTGTTCGCGATCTTCGGTCACGGCAACGTGATCTGCCTGGGCGAGGCCCTGTACGAGGCCCGCCATGTCCTGCCGACCTGGCGCGGACAGAACGAGCAGTCCATGGGACTCGCTGCGGCCGCCTACGCCAAGGCCCACCGGCGCCGGCGCATCTGCGCCGCGACCTCCTCGATCGGGCCGGGAGCCACCAACATGGTTACGGCGGCTGCGGTCGCACACGCCGACCGCCTGCCGGTGCTGTTCCTGTCCGGGGATGTCTATCACCATCGCCTGCCGAACCCGGTCCTGCAGCAGGTCGAGCATTTCGGCGACCCGACTGTCTCGGTGAATGACGCGTTCCGACCGGTGACCCGTTACTGGGATCGCATCACCCACCCCGCGCAGCTGATTCAGTCACTGCCGGCCGCCATCGCAACGCTGCTGGATCCGGCCGACTGTGGGCCTGCGTTCCTCGGGCTGCCGCAGGACGTACAGGGCATCGCCTACGAGTATCCGGCGGTGTTCTTCGAGCCGCGCGTGCACCGGATCCGGCGCCCACGTCCCGATCTCGCCGAGATCGAGGCGGCGGTGCGCCGGCTGCGCGAGGCCGCTCGTCCGGTGATCATCGCCGGCGGGGGCGTGCACTACTCCCTGGCCGCCGGCACGCTCGCGAACTTCGCCGAGCGTCACGCGGTTCCGGTGGTCGAGACCATCGCCGGCATGTCTTGCCTCGAGCACGCGCACCCCAACAATTGCGGGACCGTCGGCGTCACGGGCACCGACAGCGCGAATGCCATCTGCGGCAGCGCCGATGTGATCCTCGCGGTCGGCACGCGGCTGCAGGACTTCACGACCGGGTCGTGGACGCTGTTCGACGCCGATGCGCAGCTCATCGGGCTGAATGCCGCGCGCTTCGACGCCGGCAAGCACCGGGCGCTGCCGCTCGTGGGCGATGCGCGCGAGGGACTCGAGGCATTGAGCGCGGCGCTCGCCGGCTGGCGCAGCGAGGCAGCGTGGCTGGCGCGCTCGCGGGAGCTGCGCGCGCAGTGGCACCAGAGGATCGAGCGTCGCGTAAGTGCGGGGGATGGGCCACTTTCCTATGCCCAGATCATCGGCGCGGTGAACAGTCTTTGTGGCGAGCATGATCGGATCGTCGGCGCCGCGGGCGGCTTGCCCGGAGAGATCGCCGCCAACTGGCGCGCGCGCCGTGGCGCGACGGTCGATGTGGAGTACGGCTACTCCTGCATGGGCTACGAGATCGCCGGCGGCTTCGGCGCGCGCATCGCGCAGATGGAGCAGGGCGGCCCGGGAGACACGATCGTGCTGGTCGGGGACGGCTCGTACCTGCTCCTCAACTGCGACATCTACTCGAGCGTGCTGTACGAGCGCAAGATGATCGTGGTGCTGTGCGACAACGGTGGCTTCGCGGTCATCGACAGGCTGCAGCGCAATACGGGCAACGTGCCGTTTCACAACCTTCTGAAGGACTGCGAGACGCGCCACCCCTCACTCACCGTCGATTTCGCGGCCCACGCACGCTCGATGGGCGCCCATGCCGAGTCGGTGAGCGATATGGCGGCTTTCAGGGAGGCGTTCGCGCGCGCCCGCAAATCCGAGCGTACCTACCTCATCGAGGTAAAGGTCGACCCGCACGCCTGGACCGAGGAGGGCCATGCGTGGTGGGAGATCGGCAGCGCGCAGGCGAGCACGCGGCGCGAGGTACTTGCGGCCGCGGCGAGTACCGGAGCCGGCCGGTCGCGCCAGCGTCGGGGCGTGTAACGTGGAATTGTCATTCGACCGGGCGCGACGATTCGCCGCCGTGGTCGTCGGCCGCGCCGGCATGGATCTGTATCCGATCCCGGACGGCGTCGAGACCGAAGGCGCGGCGCATTTCGCGGCCGAGGTCGGCGGCTCGGGCGGCAACATCGCGGTGGCGATCTCACGCCAGGGGCTGCCCGTCGCGCTCGTCACCGCGCTCTCGGCGGATGCCGTGGGGCGCTTCGTGCGGCGGCATCTCGAGCGCTTCGGCGTGGACACCTCGCTGTGCCGCACCGTGCAGGGGCCGTACCGCACCAGTCTTGCGATCTGCGAGACCCGCCCCGATGACAGCGAGACGGTGTTCTACCGCAATGATGCCGCCGACCTGCAGCTGCGTGCCGAGGATGTCGACGCGGCGCTCCTCGCCAGCGCTACGTTCCTCATCGTCACCGGAACTGCGCTCGCCACCGAGCCGTCGCGATCCTGCGTGCGGCAGGTGCTCGCGCTGGCGCGCGCCGCGGGTACCTTCTCGATTCTCGATGTCGACCATCGGCCCGTCTCCTGGGCCTCCGACGCGCAGGCGCGAGAGGTGCTCGGGGAGACGGCCGCCATATGCGATGCCCTCATTGCCAACGACGAGGAGTTCGCCGTGATGGGCTGCCGCGCAGAGGATGCCCTCGGCACGCTCGCGGCTCTGGTGGGCGCAGGGCGCCGGCTCGTCGTCTTCAAGCGCGGCCGCGCCGGCTCGATCGCCGCCACCTGCGCCGAGACGTTCGCGACCGCGAGTCTCGCGGTTGAGGCCAAGAAGCCCTTCGGTGCGGGCGATGCTTTTCTTGGCAACCTCGTGGTCGCGCTGCATCGCGGCCTGCCGCTGCGGCAGGCCATGCGGCAGGCGACCGCGGCGGCGGGCTACGTGGTCGCGCGCCGCGGCTGCGCGTTCGCGATGCCGAACGCGGCCGAGCTGGAGCGGTTCATGGCGGATCATCCCGCAAGCTGAAGGTTCGTCACGGAGTGGCAGATGCAGCTTTCAATAGGTAACGCGCCATGCTCCTGGGGTGTCGAGTTCGCGGACGACCCGCGCAACCCGCCGTGGATGCGGGTGCTGGATGAGACCCGCGCTGCGGGCTACCGTGGCATCGAGCTCGGACCCCTGGGGTACATGCCCGAGGACCCGGGGATCCTCGGGCCGGCGCTCGCCGAGCGGGGACTGACGCTCACCGGTGGGGTGCTGTTTCGCCCGTTCCATGATCCTTCCAAGTGGGACGAGGTGCAGGCCGCCGCCTACCGCACCGGCCGCGCGCTCACCGCGCACGGTGCGAAGCAGATGGTGCTCATCGACTCGATCTCCCCGCGCCGTGCGCCGACCGCAGGAAGGGGCGACGAAGCCAAACGGCTGCGCGGCGCCGAGCGCGCGAGCTTTCTCGAGCGGCTGCGCACGGTCTGCAGGATCGGTGTCGAGGAGTTCGGGCTCGTCGTTACGATGCACGCGCACGCCGCGGGTTGCGTCGAGTTCGAGGACGAGCTCGAGGACGTGCTCGATGCGATCGCACCGCAGCTGCTGCGCGTATGCCTCGATACCGGGCACAGCGTCTATGCCGGCTTCGACCCGGTGGGCTTCTACCGTCGCCACAGCGAACGCATCGCGTACCTGCACTTCAAGGACGTGAACCCCGCCGTGCTGCGCGAGGCAATCGCCAACCGCACCGGGTTCTACGATGCCTGCGCGGCCGGGGTGTTCTGCACGCTGGGTGAAGGCTGCGTCGACTTCATGGCCCTCAAGCGCGCCCTGATGGAGACGGGCTTCACCGGCTGGGGCACGGTCGAGCAGGACCGCGATCCCCGCAGCTCCTCCTCGACGCTCGCCGATGCGATCGCGAATCTCAACTACCTGAAGACATCCGGACTCATCCCCTGATCGCTTCGCGTCGCAGGGCGAGGCTGCGGGGTATCTCGCGCAGATCGATCGCGCCATAGCCGAGCACGAGCCCGGTTCTCGTCGGCTGATCGAGATCAGGAGCAAGCGGGTGGCCGACAGGACGGCGAGCCCCTGAACAGGGTGCGAGCGGGGTCCTACATGCTCATGGGGTGTCATCAGACAGGCGCAAAGCCAACCTTTCGCTACAGTCCTCTTCGCGAACAACGAGGAGAGGCGTATGAGCGTCAAGACCAACGTATTGAGCCTGACTGTCATCGCCGCCCTGCTGGGCGGGGCCGCCTTTGCGCAGGATGACGTCGATCTGAACAGGTCCCATCCGAAAGCGTTCGTGAAGGATTCCGTCATCACGACCAAGGTCAAAGCGAAACTTGCGGCGCAGCACCTGTCGAGCCTGGCGAAGATCCGCGTCGACACGGACGCGAACGGCGTCGTGTGGCTGAGCGGCACCGCGCCGACGCGCGAGGACGCGAAGCGGGCGGAGACGGTGGCGCGTGACACCGAGGGTGTTGCCGCAGTCAAGAGTGCGATCGAGGTCCGTCCGGAGTAGCGGGGGGGCCAGGAGATGCCCTGGAAGAGGCGGCCGAGATGGCAGCGGGGTAGGGCAGTTCCTACGCCCGATAGGCCGCTTCCCCGATCGAAATATCGCAGACCGGCAGCAAGAGTACTGACCGGTCAGGATTACACCTCAGCCGAGGCCAGTTGGAGGGCGCCCGCCATGAGCATGGCTCGCTACGCAACGGTATTGCTGATACTGGTGATCAGCGCGGGTCTGCTGGGTCTCGCCGGCCTGGCGGTCGGAGATTCGAGCATCGCCAGGATCCCGCTGGTGCTCTTCGTGATCGGTGCGCCGATCGTGTTCATTCTGGGACACAGCGACCACAGACCTCACTGACGGTTTTGACGTTCCTGCGGACTACGCCCGTCCGGGAGCGTCGTGGGCAGGGCGCGAGCGCGAGGCTTTGCCGCCTTAGGCCAGTTGGATGAGAATCCACGGCCTCATCCAGCGCCACGGATACTCCTATGAAAACATCGCGCAGCCGCGTATTCGCCGCGAGCTCCTGCACGCTCGTGGTCGGCCTCGGAATTGCGCTGGTTTGCGCGTCCCCGGGGTACGCACAAGAGCCTGTCCAGGCGGTGGACCCGGCAATTGCCGCGGCGCTGCAGGGCATCTCGGCGGTGCGCATCCAGGCCGACATCGAAAAGCTCGTGAGTTTCGGCACGCGCTCCACCCTCTCGGCGCAGGATCCGGCCTCGATCGCCGCCGGGCAGGGAATCGGGGCGGCGCGCGAATGGCTCAAGACGCAGTTCGAGCGCTATGCGAAAGACTGCGGGGGCTGCCTCGAAGTAAAGACGGACGCTTTCACACAGACTCCTACCGAGCGCATCCCTCAGCCCACCGAGATCACCAATGTATACGCGGTGATGAAGGGAACAGATCCGGAGGGTGCGAAGCGCATCGTGCT
Organism: uncultured Gammaproteobacteria bacterium; assembly: GCA_963713175.1. Lineage (GTDB taxonomy): Bacteria > Pseudomonadota > Gammaproteobacteria > Steroidobacterales > Steroidobacteraceae > 13-2-20CM-66-19. Next base: position 136,078 of record CAVQKW010000009.1, read on the forward strand.
GGTCACCGGTCATTACGACTCGCGCGTCACCGATGTTCTGGACTTCAAGAGCGCGGCGCCGGGTGCCAACGACGACGGCAGCGGGACGGCGCTGAGCCTCGAATGCGCGCGCGTCCTGAGCAAGCTCAAATTTCACTCGACGATCATCTTTCTGACCGTCGCCGGCGAAGAGCAGGGTCTGAACGGCAGCAGACACTTCGCGCAGATGGCGAAGGAACAGGGATGGGACATAGTGGCCGCTCTGAACAACGACATTGTGGGCGGTGACCGGGCGTCGGACAGGATCCGGGGATGGTGCGCGTGTTTTCCGAGGGTGTGCCGGTCGCAGCCGATGACAAGCAGCTGAAGCAGATCCGCTCTCTCGGCGCGGAAAGCGATCGCCCTCCCGCGAACTGGCGCGCTACATCGCCGAGGTTGGCGCGGCTTATGACCCGGGCGTCAAGGCGCTACTGGTCTTCCGGCTCGACAGGTTCCTGCGCGGCGGCGATCACTTTGCTTTCAACCAGCAGGGATACGCCGCAGTACGCTTCACCGAGTACCGTGAAGACTTCAATCATCAGCATCAGACGCTCCGCACGGAAAACGGCATCGAATACGGCGATCTGCCGAAGTTCGTCGACTTCGACTACGTCGCGAAAGTGGCGCGCTTGAATGCACTGACCCTGGCCGCGCTCGCCGCGGCGCCGGCGACACCCGCCAACGTGAGAATCCTGACCAGCAGGCTCGACAATGATTCGACCCTGAAGTGGGACCCTTCCAGCGGCTGCGAGCGGCTACGAAGTCATCTGGCGAGCGACCAGCAGTCCGGTCTGGGAGCACATTCAGAACGTCGGGAATGCCACCACCGCCACGCTCAAGGTATCCAAAGACAACGTGATCTTCGCGGTTCGGGCGATCGATCGAGAGGGACATCGGAGCCTGCCGGTTGTGCCGTTGCCCGCACGCTAGTAAAGACCCCCCGGGGGGCGATCACCGAGCATCCGTTGGCACCTATGGCCACAGCAGCGCAACCGTATTGAAAAGTGCATGGACTATCACGGCCGGGAGAAGGCTGCCGCTACGGCGCCGCAGTTCACCGGCGATGAGGCCGAGCACGACTGCTGCGGCGGCCACGACGAGGCCACTCTCGACGTGGATAACGCCGAACAGCACAGCCGCGAACAGAACGGCGGCCGACACTGAAACTCCAAAGCACAGGAACGTTCGCTTCCAGTGCTCGTCCAGGAATGACTGGAGCAGGCCCCTGAAAATGATCTCTTCCTGAATCGACGCGCCGGCGCCGAAATACAGGCCGAGCATCCACAGAGGTAACGCGGAAGTATCGATCGGACTTTTTGCCGGCAACAGGTGACTCAGGGCGCCGGCCGCCACCGCGAGGGGCGCTCCCAGGAGGACCGCCAGCCGGACATATCGAAAAGTTGGCACGCGGAAGCCAAATCGAGCCATACCGCCCGCGCCGTGTGCGAGCGCGACTATCAATAACAGCGCGACTGCAACGCTGATTCCAATGATCAGAGGCACGGCCACCTGGACGGGCGGTCGAAGCAAGGATACCGCGGCAAATGCGGGAAGGTAGACGGCGACAAACAGCGCAAGCACGCCGCCAGGTGCCCGCAGCTGTGAGAGCTTCATCAGTTCGCCCTTGGGTGAATGACGGCGCCATTTGGGTGGCCGCGCGTCGCTGAGTCTTCGGTCGAGTCTAGTCCGCGCTGTTGCCGGCTGCCGTGGATTTTTCGGCGACGCAAATCCGGTCCCGACCCTGCTGTTTCGCGCGATAGAGCGCCTGATCCGCGGCCTTGAGCAGATCCGCCGGCGTCGCGCCGTTTACCGGGTACACCGCGACGCCGAAAGACGCCGTCGGGCCCGGCAGCGTTTGACCCGCGTGGGTGAGATTCGTCTCCCGGATGGCACGCCGCATGTGCTCGGCGCGTTCGCGGGCGCACTCCAGAGTCGTCTCCGGCAGCACGACGGCGAGCTCCTCGCCGCCATAGCGGCAGGCGATGTCCGAGGGACGAATATTGTTCGAGATGGCGCGTGCCAGTGCGCTGAGCACGAAGTCACCCGCATCGTGGCCGTGGGTGTCGTTGAAGCGCTTGAAGTGGTCAATGTCGATCATCACGACCGAGACCGGCTTGCCACTGCGCTCGGCGCGATGCAGCTCGCGGCTGAACACATCTTCGAGGTAGCGCCTGTTGTACAAACCTGTAAGCCCGTCGCGCAGGGCCAACTCGCGAAGCGTATCGCGCAATTTCAAATTGGCGAGTGCCGGGCCGACGCGATCGGCCATCGCACGCAGGCGCTGTTCCACATCCCGTGCCGGACGGCGGGTGCGTGGGCTCACCTCGATCGCGATGTGAAACAGGCCGAGGACCTGCCCTTGACCGTGGATAGGCATGCAAACGTAGCTTGTGGTGTCATCATGCGCATGCCGGCATCGGATCGCGCCTTTCTGCGGTGCAAAATGGGGGTTCCCGAGGCGCAGCGCCCAGCATTCGTCCGGCACCAGGGTCTTCTGCGGCGCCGGGCCGCTGCCCCAGGAGGTCACGTGCTCGAGCGTGTCGCGCGACTCCCTGAGTATGAAGAGCGACCCGTAGGAGCTCGGAAACAACTGGGCGCCGGTTTCGCGCACGATCGCATAAGCCTCACCGCGCTGCGTGCAGGCCTGCAGCAGCTCGGCCATTTGCGACAGGTCCTCACCGTCACGTTGGATTGACTCGAGCTGCTTGATGGTGGTGGCCAGGGCCTGGTTGTTGCGGCGCATGGCCAGGTCAGCCTTGCGACGCGCCGCCATCTCGCGCGTTAGCTTGCGGTTGGCATCGCGGATCGTGGCCAGCTTTGCCTGCAGGCTCGCCTGTGCGGCCTGCAGCGCCTCTTCCGTGCGGTGCAGCGTGCTGATGTCGCGCGCCACGGTGATCTCGCCGATCAACTGGCCACCGGCGTCCAACAGCGGCGCCGTTTTGAGTGCCACACGGAGGATTTCGCCGTTCTTCATCCGCCGCTCCGCGAAACTCGCGGAGGGGCGTCCGGCGCGCACGCGCTCGAGGACGCGGGCGTACTCGGCCTCGGAAAGATCGGCGGCGTGGAGACTGCGCAGGGTCTTGCCGATCGCCTCGCGCGCGGAGAAGCCGTACAGGGACGCTGCCTCGCGGTTCCAGTAGGTCACGACGGCATTCAGGTCCTTGATGATGACCGCCTCTCCGGTCTGCTCGAGGACCTGCTCCAGATCAGTGGCGCGCGGCTCCGCTGGCGCGCTGTCGGCGCCGCGGGGAAGCGACTGTGTGAGGCCACGCATCGATGCATCTCCAGCCGAGGTACGCAGCCGGGCCAGGACAGCCTATGACAGTAAGACCGCGGTGAATGGACCTGCACCACAGATCCAGGTCACCTGCGTGAAGTGCCTAGGTGTCCAGGTCACACTTCGACATCCAGGAGCCTTAAGCGCTTGACCAAAGCGCCTGATAGCCCGGCGAGCTCGATGTCCGCGAGCCTGTGGATAAGCGGGTAGGGGGCTATCCAGGTGGCCGCACGGGAGGCGGCACATGAGGCGGATTGGGACGGGCGTCCCTGGCGTTTTGGGGCAGCTCGGCAGTTCCCGGCAAAGAAGCGGCCAGGACTTTGTCCAGCTCATTGCGATCGATCGGTTTCAGCAGGTGCCAGTCAAACCCGGCCTCCCGTGTGCGCTCGTGATCCTGTTCCTGTCCCGATCCGGTCAGGGCGACCAACATCATCGGACTCACCGCTGGATAGTGACCGCAGCTGCTGGCCGCTTCGAGCCCACCCATCCGCGGCATGCCCAGATCAAGAAACACAATATGGGGTCGCAAACTCCTCAGCCTTCGCCACGGCCTGCTCGCCGTCATAGGCGGTCGCGACTTCGTGCCCCTGATACTCGAGCAGCAGCGCAAGCGAGGTGGCCGCATCCGTGTTGTCATCGACCACAAGGATTCGGCGAGGCGGAACCAATGGCGCAAATGCGTTGTTTACGCGCACCTGGGTTGCGGCGCCGCCCGCAAAGAGGGGCAAGCGCACGATGAACGTGCTGCCCTTGCCACTTCCCTCGCTAAGCGCCGAGACCGTGCCGTGATGCATTTCCACAAGCTTGCGAACGATGGAGAGCCCGATGCCGAGCCCGCCTTCAGCCCGTCCCTGGTGCAAGCGAACCTGAGAGAACAACTCAAATACGTGCGGCAGGTCGGCCGAGGGTATGCCGATGCCGTTGTCAGTGACACTGACGACCGCGCAGTCTCCTTCGCGAACAACTCGCAGCTTTATCGTGCCACCGTGCTCAGTGTACTTGGCCGCATTGGTCAGCAGATTGGAGAAAATCTGCGTCAGGCGATCGAAGTCACCTTCGACCCAAAGCTCGTCGGCACCGCGTTCAATGGTGAGCTGATGTCCGTGCATGTCGATGGCTAGTACTGTGCGGCCTCTGCGCTACTGGCCAAGACGTCTGCCAATGGGATCCTGGTACGCGGCGCAATTCGATCTTGCCCGAACTGATGCGACCCACATCCAGGAGATCATCCACCAGATGTACGAGGTGCGTCAGCTGGCGATCCATCATGTCAATCGTCCGCTGAAAGGGTGAATCGGCTTTGCTCGTGAGCCGCGCGATCTGTAAGCCGTTGCGAAGTGGGGCGAGCGGGTTTCTGAGTTCATGCGCCAGCGTGGCGAGGAACTCATCCTTCCGACGGTCGGCGTCTTGCAAGGACGACTCGAGAAGCTTGCGTTCGGTGACATCCCAGACGAGACCTGCCATCACTAACTCGCCGCGCGAGTCGCGTGTGGCATGCGCCCTTTCGGTGAGCCAGGCCACCTCGCCGTCGCGAGGACGGACAATGCGAAAATCGTGCTGCCACGCGCCGCCCTCGCCAGTGGCGGCCAGAACTTTTGCGCGATGCGCAGAGAGGTCTTCGGGGTGCACAATCGCAAAGCCGCGCACACTGCTGTCGAATCTCTCCCCCTGCGGCAAGCCAAACAGTTCATCCATGGTGTCTGAGGCACTCACGGCGTCAGTAGCCGGATCCCAGACCCAAAAGGCCATGTGGGCGGCCCGCAGAGCCGCGGCGAGCCGCTCCTCAGTGACGCGCAACGCCTCTTCGACTCTAGCCCGCTCGCCTCGAGTCTTCTGCAAGTCCGCAAGCGTGCGGCGGAGTGCCTCGCCGGCTCGCGCGTGCTCGGCCTCGGTCCGATCGAGTCAGCAATCGTGCGAGTTCAGTGTGCTGAGCCATCACCCTGAGGACGTCTGCCTCGTAGGGGAGCATCGGGTGGGTCTCTGTCCAATAGTGTGCGGTGCGCACGAATGCCAAGAAGGCAGTGAGGATTTCGAACCGCGCCTCTCCGAGTGCGCAGGTCACGGCCCGTCTTGCGCGCTCCGAACGGGTGGGCTCAACGAACATGATGGTGAGGGCGTCGAACACATCGCTCTCAAGCTGTGTTTCCGGATCGGGAATCTCGAGCGGGCGCGCACAACTCTCCAACCGCTCGAAGCAACGCGAAAGTCCGTCGGCGTCCGGAAGTGGCCGGCGCAGCAGCGTGAGTGCTTGCTCGATCGTTTGCGGGAGCACCGAGGCATCTCCGGCGGGGCGCCCTTCGCCGATGAGGAAACCCAGATGTCGGACGATGCAGTAACGCACCTCGCAGAATCGCGACAAATGAACGAAGAGCCGCTCTTTAAGCAGAGAGGGGAGCGGACAGTCGAGGTAAGCGGCTTTGGCGAACTTCCACAGTTCCTGTACCAGTCCGTCTGCGCTCGGCGCCGAGCAAAAGAAGTTCGGGAGTACACCAAATCGGGAAGTCACTTCGTTGGCAAACGACTCGTCGATAGACGACGGTTTCCCGTTGACAAGGTGGGCTTCGTGCACAGGTCCTCCACCCGATTCCAATCGTGATCCGGAGACGGTGGGTGGACGCCTTTGGACCGGGAACGCGCCGCGGTAGCCAGGCGCTAAAGCAACGGCAATCAGCGATCGTGCGGCGCAGCGGCGGCTTTTGCAGCCGGGGTGCGATCCTCTTCGGAGTGTAGCCCCATTCCACGCGCCGGCACGGCGTGGAGCGCTCCGGCTGCGGTTGCGCGCTCGTTGGCGCGCAGAAAGCTAGCAGGAATCAACTTAAAACACATATCGTATATGATTGAAATATAATCAATTACATACCAGATCAGACGGGTACCCGACGAAACGTGGACTACTCCTGGAAGCCGACTTTCACGGCGAGCAATTGGTATCCAGGCTCATGTTCATCCCAGGACGCACGCATAGAAAAATAGCTTGCGTTGTGCGTGAAATACCGACCGGAACAAGATGTCGGGCTGGCACAGATCGCCCCGCCGCGGGATTTGAACCCCTTTTGACTTCAAATCGGTTTGATCGCATGGAGTGGGCCGGGGCCTTCGGCGACCTCGGCACACTGATCCCGTTCGTGGTGGCGTACATCGCGGTGCTGAAAATGGATCCCTTCGGGATCCTTTTCTCCTTTGGCGCCGCGATGGTGGCGTGCGGCCTGTACTACAGAACCCCATTTCCCGTGCAGCCCATGAAGGCCATCGGGGCGGTCGCTGCAACGCAGGCCGCGCAGACGGCGACCATTACCCAGGCCACGGTCTATGCCGCGGGCCTCGCGACAGGACTCATCTGGCTCGTCCTGGGGCTGACGGGGGCCGCGAAGCGCGTGGCGACTTTCGTGCCTCGCTTGTAGTCGTCGGCATCGTTTTGGGCCTCGGCATCGGCTTCATGCTGCAGGGCATCAAGCTGATGAGCGGCGGGTGGATCATTGCGGGGATCGGCCTCGCCGGGAACGGTGCTGCTGCTGACCAATCGGGCCATCCCGGCAATGTTTCTGCTGCTCGTTTTCGGTGTCGCGTGCGGGTCTGCAGCACCCGCGACTCCTGCACGCTCTGGCGGCCGCGAGATCCGGTTGCATCTGCCGACCTTCGCGCTGGCCACGCTCAGCTGGCACGACTTGCTGATTGGCACGGCCTTGCTGGCGCTGCCGCAGCTGCCGCTGACCCTCGGCAACGCGGTCATCGCCATCCGCGAGGAAAACAACCGTCTGTTTCCCGGATCGACCCGTGACCGAGAACAGCGTTGCCACATCAACGGGCCTGATGAATCTGTGCGGCGCCGTGTTCGGCGGGGTGCCCATGTGTCACGGCGCGGGCGGCATGGCAGGGCACGTGGCCTTCGGCGCGCGCACGGGCGGCGCGCCGATCATCCTGGGCGTGTTGCTGCTGGTGTCTGGCGTTCTGTTCATCGGCATCCATCCAGGCGCTGTTCGGTCTGTTCGCGCAGCCGGTGCTCGGCGTGATCCTGTTTCTGACCGGCGCGCAACTGGCTCTGGGGTCGTGCGATTTCAGCAGGCGACAAGGGCGAGCGCTTCATCACCCTCGCGACGGCAGCCTTCGCGATGTGGAACGTGGGCCTGGCGTTCGTGGCGGGCATGACCTTGGCTTACATTGACAAGCGTGGCTGGTTGAAGTTCTAGGCCAGGGTCGCGGCGATACAATGCGGCAACGACTGCCGGAATGCGGGACCAACATGACTGGCGGCACATATAGACTTTACGGACGGCGCGGCGGCGGATCGCTGGCCCCGCAGATACTGCTCGAAGAGATCGGCGCGCCGTACGAGCTCATCTGGGTGAACAACGCCGCCGCAGACCTGGAAGCTCTGCGGGGCATCAACCCCGCGGGAAAGATACCCGCGCTCGTGCTGCCCGACGGCACCGCGGTAGCCGAATCCGCGGCCATCCTCATTCACCTGGCCCACGCCCACCCGGCGGCGAAATTCGCCCCGGCTCCGGGGAGTACGGCGCACGCGCGTTTCCTTCAATGGATGATCTTCCTGTCGGCTAACGTCTACGAGGCAGTGCTTCGGTACTACTACGCCGAGCGCTACTCGACGGCAGGTCCAGGCGCGGCGCCGGAGATCAAGGCGCAGGCGCTGGCGGACTTTACTGCCCACCTGGAGCGTGTTCACGGCGAGCTGTCGCCTTATGTGCTGGGCGAGCAGCTCTCGGCCGCTGACCCGTACCTGCATATGCTCGCGGGGTGGTATCCGGAGGATGCTTCGCCGCTCACCACCCGGCTGCCACGGCTGGTGCAGCACGCCGAGCTACTGCGCCGCCGTCCGGCGACGCGCAAGGGGGAGCGGGATCACGCAGAGATCTAGCGCGTCTTTTGGGGGGGCGATGGATCTGCTGGCGAGACGAGTTGGCACGGCTGTCGAGCGCGCCGGCTGCTTGGTGTTGTTGCCCGGAGGGCGGCCAACCACCGCCTGCGTGAGGAACGGAGTGGCAGCGGAAAAGCGCCGTCTCGATGCCGACGCTGGTGCAGACTAGCGAGGAAGGTCGCTCGCCGGACCAGCGCAAGCGGGGATGTACCATGCGGATGGTTGGATTAGCTCGCGGCTTGTTGGCTGTCGCATCCGCGAGCCTCGCCATTCTGAGCCTGGCTTATGGCGATTTCGCGCCAGGAGGGCAGTCCTTACCTGCCTGGATTCCCTGGCGGGAAGCCTGGGTCTACGGGTCCGCGCTACTGGTCCTGGCCGCGAGCGTTGGTGTTCTCTTCTCACGCACCGCCTTGACGAGCGTGCTGGTGATCGGGGCGTACCAGGGGAGCTGGGCGGTGATTTGTGTGCCACAAATCTTCTCCCAACCGCTCAGTGTTGGCGCGTGGTATGGCGTTTGCGAAGCCCTGAGCGCACTGGTCGGCGCATGGATTCTTTACGCCATGTTGCGCTGGCAGACTCGAGGATCGCAGACGGCGTTCGCCAGCGGGGGCGGCGTGCGCACGGCGCAGATTTTGTTTGGCCTGTGCTGCGTTTTTTACGGGTGGTCACACTTTACCTACGCCGTTTATACCGCCAGCATGGTCCCAACCTGGTTACCTGGTCGGTTGGAATTCGCCTACTTCACGGGGTTTTGCCACATTGCCGCCGGAATCGGCATCATCGTTGGGGTTGTGCCCCGGCTGGCGGCCACCCTCGAAGCAATCATGATGAGCTTGTTTGGCCTTGCGGTCTGGGTGCCGAGTTTTTTTGCGCAACCCCGGCCGCGATGGGCGACGCCGCCGCAAAATCAATGGTCGGAACTCGTGGTGACCCTCGTGTTGGCAGCCTCGGCGTGCATGGTGGCTACCTCCTTGAGCAACCGCTCCTGGGCCTTCGTCTCGCGGCCACGCGTGTGACTGAGCACAGCGCGAAGCCAGCGCGAGCCCCGCGCGATCATTCGCTCTTGCTCGGCTCCGTCGGCATCGGGAAGCGTTCCTGAATCCACGCTTGCCACAGCGGTGTCTCGCGGGCGACGGTCCCGGCCGCCTGATCGCCGTAGAGGTAGAAGTTCAGCGCAACCATGCTCTGGCCGCCGAAGTTGACGGCGCCAAGGGCGGCGACGCCCGGCCCCGGCTTGTCGAGCCGCAGCAGGGCGTCGTACGGACTCTGGCTGACGTACTCCACCACGCCGCTGAGCGCCGGGACACCCGCGGGCGCCGTCCAACGCTGCCCGACGCTCACGCCTTTCAGTCCCAATGCCGCGGTCAGCGTTTCCCAGGCCTCCGCTTCGGTTCCCGCGACGGGAGCCATCGAACTGCATGATCGCGGAGCGTTGGCCGCGGAAGTGCGTGAGATAGATCCGCAGGATGCGGAAGAAGCCAGGCCAGCCGGATTCGGTGCCTTCCAGCTGGTTGTCCCAGTCGTCCGTGCTGGCGAAGAGGCTATGCACCACGCGGACGACGCACACGCCACCCGCGCGCGCTTCGACGCTCCACTCGGTTCGCGATGGGCGGCGAGCCGCCCCAGCCCTCGCCCTGCGCGGCAAACATCCGCGGCGGATCCCAGGCCGTCACGGCGGAACGGGACTCCATGCCCGGGCCGAAGTTCAACTTCACCGCGACGGGCTTCCCGTCGCGCTCCTCGAACTCAGTCGGCACGAACCAGGACGAAATACCCGGCCCGGTGGCGATGGCCTGCCAGACTTCCTCCGGCGTGCCGGGGACCTCGACTTCGACCTGGACGGAACGGCGTCCGGAGGCTTCTTTCTTCACGCTCATGATGGCTCCTTGGGATCGGATTTCTGCGGCAGAGGGTGCGCCACGACCACCAGGCGATGCGCGCGGCCGCCGGGGGCGGATTCATCGTGGTACTTCGAAACGAGTTTCGTGATGGCCTCGGTGAGTTCGTTGCTGAAAGCCGCCCGGTCCGTCGCCGACCGGAAGCGAACCTCGGTATCCACCGCCAGGGTCGCCAGGCGTTTGCCCGTCTCTTTCGCACGACGAACGAGGTCGCCCACCTCGCGGACGACCCGTGCGCCCAGGGCGATGAGATAGCTCGCGGACAGCCGATCGACTTCCCGATTCGGATCGACGGCGACCGGGCCCAGGGCGCTCGGCGAAACGACGTAGGAAGCGGCCGTCGCCACGAGCAGCCGTTCCGTCAGCCCGCCCCACTTGCGTTCCTCGGCCAGCCGCACCAGCCCGTGCGCCTCCAGCGCGTGCAGGTGGTAGTTGACCTTCTGCCGAGCCAGGCCGACCCGCGTGGCCAACGTCGCCGCCGAGGCGGGCGCGGCCAGCTCGGAGAGGAGTCGACTCCGCATGGGCTCCAAGGCCACCGTCGCCGCCGCCGGATCATCGATGACTTGGATGTCGAGCACGTCGCACATCGTATGATTGACTAGACGATGAGGTCCAATGGCGCGGATGCAGTGCAGCAGGCTGTTGCGTCGCACTTCGTGCTGCAGGAAACTCCATGGAAAGGTCTTTGGTCTGCGTGCCGGCCAAAAAAAAAGAGAAGGCAGTTATGGGCAACCTGATCAATCGCGTGGCTGTGCCTCTCGCGTGCGCGCTCCTCGCGCATGCAACGGCGCTGGCGCAAACCACCTGGACCGGGGCATCGAGCGCTAACTGGGCCGATCCCGGCAACTGGACAGCGGGGGTACCGGCCGCAGGCTGAGCATCTTGACGCGCCCCCGAAGACGGGTCATCAAACGCAGCGGCGTCCTTGCAATGTTGGGCGTGGTCGCAATCGCGGTCGCCGACATCGTGACGGATGACGCCAGGGTTTTCTCACCAGGGGTGATCTCCGGAGCGGGCAACAATTACGCGCCCGCGTTTTCACCCGATTCATCATTCGTGCTATTCAGCCGCAAGAGGGCGATAAACACCATGCGCTCGACGACTACTCCGAAGCGGTCAAACTGGCTCCCAATAACGCCGAGCTCTACTACAACCGTGGGGTCTTCTACGCAGCACAAAATGATGGCAACGCGGCTTTGCGGGACTTCGACACCGCCTTAGGCATAAACCCCAAGCTCGTCCCCGCGCTGCAGAAGCGCGCGAAAATCTACCAGACTCAAGGTAACTTCAGCGGCGCACTCGCGGACTATTCCCAGGCTATCGGTTTGCAGCCGAAAACTGCTGCGCTATGGAGCGAACGCGGGTATGTGTTCCTGGTGCAGGGTGAGTTCCGGAATGCCATGGAAGACGAGGCCCAGGCGATCCGGCTTGACCCAAAGCTGGCTCGGGCCTGAGCACGGCGAGGAGCCATGGCCAGAGCTCCGAGGTCGCCCCGGGGCCATCGCAGGCGGCCCAGCCCCGATCAGCGCGTGGCCGGGCAGCCTGGACAGCAGCTGTTGAATGCGCGTGACGAACTCAGCTGGCGTCTCTCCGGCAGGCAAGCGGATCCAGGATCATTATGATCGTGCGATGCGGGGAGGGAATGTGAACCGGATCAGTGGTTCGCGGCTGTGCGCGCACGGCGCAGCGTTGCTGTTGGCGGCGGCCCCGGTGTCCGGCATCGTCGGCGCGCGAAGCGATGGACCGGTCACCATCGCCGGACACGTGGCGCGATTCGATCGCTCCGGGCATCTGTTGCCGTGGATCGCCTGGACCACGGCGATCGAGCGCGAGATGCAGTTCTACCAGCAGGCTCCAAGCGACCACGGCTATCCTAAATTCGTGACGGAAACCTTTCTGGATGGTCACTGGGCCTCCGACCCCGCTCGCCGCGATACCATTCCGGCGACGCAGGACGGCCTGGGGATCCTCTCGTACCTCGAGTACTACGCGCTCCACGGGAAACGCCAAGCGGCCTATCTCGCGACGGCGCGCGCGATGGGAGACTACCTGCTACGGGAGGCGCTGACGCCGGATGCAGGGCGGTATCCGCGCTTCACGCGCTCGACCGGCACCGCGGGACAGTTTCCGCTGGCAGCGGACGCCGGCTCGCAGGGCGACCATCCCTGCGAAGTCGAGCCCGACAAGGGGGGCATCGCCGGCTACGCTCTAGTGCGGCTATTCGAGGCGAGCGGCGAGCGTCAGTACCTGGAGCAGGGACTGCACAACGCCCGTGTGCTTGTGGCCAATCAGCAGGCGGGCGATGGCTTGCATTCTCCGTGGCCCTTCCGTGCCGACTATCGCACGGGCGCGGAGCGTGGCCCTGTCTCGGGCAACATGAGCTATATCCTGCGCCTGTTCGAGATTCTGCAGGCGCACGGCTATCAGGAGTTTGCAGCCCCGCGTGAGCGCCTGTGGCGGTGGATCCGGCAGTATCAGATCCCCAGTGCCGCGGCGGATGGTGCGCTCTTTGCGCAGTTTTTCGAGGATCACGAGGAGCTCGGCAATCGCACAGCCTGGGCGCCTTTGAATCTGGCGCGGTACCTGCTGGAGCAGCGCGCCGCAGTTGATCCCAACTGGCGCGGGGACGCCGGTACACTGATCCACTTCGTCCGCAAAACGTTCACCCACGTGGAATCTGGCGTGAGGGTATGCCATGAGCAGGACGAGGACCGGGACGCCTGGGGTGGCGTGAATTCAACCTACGGGGCGGTCCTGGCCCTCTATGCGAAAGCGATCGGTTCGGAAGCTCTGGCGGGCGACGCGCGCGCGGCGCTCAATTTCACGCTCTATTCGATAGACGAGCAGGGCCGGCCGCGCGATCTAGCCAAGCACGCCGCCCTCGGTGGCTGGCAGGAGGACGCGCATACCGACGTCATTCACAACTACGTCGATGCGCTGCGGGCGTTTCCGGCCTGGGGCCGGTCGGCTCAGTGATCAGGGCCGTGCGACTGAATTCCTTAAACCGGCTCTTGACCCGCGGGGATTCTTCTAAGCGTGGCTCGCGACGTCAGCGGTCTCCCGCTCACCCCAAACTGTGGGCGGGCAAGCGGGACCGCTTCTAGAATCCGCGCGTGGAAGCGATTCAGAGCGGGCTGGCTGTGGACGACTTGTCGACGGCAAAGGGTGCCGTACGGCATTCCGACCGGTTGCTGTACGCGCTGTGGGCCCTGTTCAGCGTGATCATGATCGTGGTGGCCATACGCGATTACTATCGTGGCGGCGGCGAGAGCCTGTGGAAGCCCCTCTTGTGGGAGGGCAGCTCAATGTCGTTCGCGACATTGTTGCTCGCAGTGCAGCGTACGATCGGTCGCCGTAGCTATGACCGGTGGCTCGGCGAGCCGTTGAAGTGGTTCGGACACCACCTGAAATGGTATCCGCTGTGTATGCTGGCGTTCCTGGTTGTGGTGTACGGGGTCCGCAGCCGCGTGTATACGCTGCTGGGCGAAACCTACCATCACGACGCCTGGGTGGTCCTGGTTCCTTACGAGGCCGTCAAACTCCTGCTGTTCTTCGGGCTGTGGCTCGGCGTCATCTTCGGCTTCGACTCGTTCGCGCGCTGGCATGCGCAACAGCGACACCTGCTGGAACTGCAGCGTGCGCTCGCTGAAACGCGTCTCGCGACGCTCAGCTCGCAGCTGCGTCCGCATTTCTTCTTCAACTCCCTGAACACGATCTCGGCACTGATGCACATGGACGTCGAGCGCGCCGATCGGCTGCTGACCCGCCTCGGGGAGCTGCTGCGCGCCAGCCTGCAGTCTGGCCGTCAGGAGCTCGTACCGCTGGCTGAAGAGCTTCGCCTGCTGGAGCTCTACGCCCAGATCATGCTGGAGCGGTTCGCGGATCGTGTGACCCTGGAGTGGCGTGTCGACGACGCGGTGTTGACGATCGGCGTACCTGCCATGCTGATGCAGCCGCTCCTGGAGAATGCGTTCAAGCACGGCGTCGAGCGCGGGCGGCAGAAGGTCCGCGTCGAGATCGCGGCGGTGCGCACGAACGGCGAGCTGGTGCTCTCAGTCACGAACAGCGGGTCGTCGTTGCCTCCCAACTGGCGCGAAGGCGTTGGCCTTCGAAACTGTCGCGAACGGCTGCAAGTCATATATGGCGCAGCGGCCGTGCTGCGCCTGAGCGAAAGCGCCGCGGGAGTCGAGGCTGTCGTCATGCTGCCCTGTCGCGGGCAGTCTGCATGATTCGCGCGCTGATCGCGGATGACGAATGGGCCGCGCGCGCGAAGCTCGCACGCTGGCTCAGGGAGCAGGGCGATATTGAAATCGTGGCACAATCCGCCGACGGCATTCGCGCCGCTGAAGCTATTTTCAGGCATGGACCCGATGTAGCCTTCCTCGATCTCCAGATGCCGGGATTGACCGGCCTCGAGGTGGCCGCCCAGCTCGACCAGGATGACGCGCCGTTGCTCGTCTTCATCACCGCCTTCGATGCCCACGCCATCCGCGCATTCGAGCTGAACGCTGTCGACTACATCCTGAAGCCGTACGACAAGGATCGGCTCCTCACGACGCTGACACGCGTGCGGGGGCGTACGCAAGACCGGAAGGCCCGCGCCAGCGCCATAGCGACTGCCCGTGCGCAGACACATTCGAGCGAGCGACTGCTCGTTCCGGACGGCGAGGAGCTCCGGCTCATCGATACCTCGACAATCGAGTGGATCGAAGCCGACGACAACTACGTGCACGTGCACACGGTAGCGCGCAGCTACCTGCTGCGCAGAACCCTGCAGGATCTGCTCACCCAGCTCGGGGAGCGTCAGTTCGCGCGCGTTCATAAGTCCGCGGCGGTGAATCTCGCCGCGATCCAGGCGCTGGCCCCTTTGTTCAAGGGCGACCATGATGTGCAACTGCGCAGCGGCAAGACTTTGCGCCTCTCCCGCCGGTACAAGGACGCGCTGTTCACCCGCATGCAGCGCTGACGTCCCGCTTACCCCCGCGGGGACCCCGCTGACCCCAGATTCGCTGCAGACGTTCGTGCTCCCGGCGATGCTGTGGCTCGTCGCGCAACGAGGACGGTCACGGTCATGCAAGAAGATACTCGCTACTGCTGTGTGGGACCGCTGCTCACGGTCTGGATTGCCTTCGCAGTTCTCGCGATGGCGCGCAGCTTCGCGGCCGAGGGGTCCGCAGAGTGGTCCAACTATGGCAACGACTCGGGCGGGATGCGCTTTTCCCCGCTGACTCAAATCTCACGCAAGAATGTCTCGGAGCTGAAGACCGCCTGGGTCTTTCACACCGGCGATATCTCCGACGGAAAAGGCCGGCCACGCAGCGGTTTCGAGAGCACGCCTTTGTTCGTGGACGACACGCTGTTCGTCACTACACCGTTCAACCGGGTGATCGCGCTTGATCCGGCCACGGGTCGACAGCGCTGGGCTTTCGACCCAAAGATCGATCAGACCTGGCAGTCGGGTGACGGGCTGATCAACCGTGGCCTCGCGACCTGGGTTGATTCCAAGCGAGCACTCAACGCGCCCTGTCGCCGGCGGCTATTCGAGGCGACGATCGACGCCCGACTGGTCGCGGTCGACGCGGCCACGGGCAGTGCTTGTGCCGACTTTGGCAAGAACGGTGAAGTGAGCCTGCGCGAGGTGCCGGGCTTTCACGCCGGGTGGTATCACATGACATCGCCACCCGCCGTGGTCGACGACATCGTCGTGGTCGGCTCGTCAATCGATGACAACGCTCGTGTGGATATGCCCAGCGGCGTCGTGCGTGCGTTCGATGCCCGCAGCGGAGCGCTCAGATGGAGTTGGGATCCGATCCAGCCGAACGCCGGCAACTTTCGCTCCGGGGCCGCCAACGCCTGGTCCATCATGACGGTGGATCCTGAGCGACATCTCGTCTTTGTCCCCACCGGCAGCGCTAGTCCCGACTACTTCGGCGGGTTGCGGCCAGGGGATGACAAGTGGGCCGATTCCGTCGTGGCGCTGCGCGCGGATACCGGAAAGCTGAATTGGGGGTTTCAACTCGTGCACCACGACCTATGGGATTTCGACGTGGCCTCGCCCCCGCTGCTGACGACGCTGGCGCACGAAGGGGCAAAGATTCCCGTGGTGATCGCTGGGGACAAGAGCGGGTTCCTGTACGTTCTCAACCGCGACACCGGCGTGCCGGTGTTCAAGGTAGAGGAGCGTCCCGTGCCGCAGAGCGATGTGCCAGGGGAGGTCACCTCGCCGACACAACCAATTCCGGTAGCGCCCCCACCCCTGGTGCCGCAACAGCTCAAGCTCTGGGGCGCAACTCGAGCGGAATACGAGGCGTGCCGCACGCAAGTACAGGGCCTGCGCGCGGACGGGGTGTTCACACCACCGACTATTCAGGGAACGGTATCGACCCCCGGTAATCTCGGCGGCCTGAATTGGAGTGGCTATGCCTTCGACCCGCAGCGCGGACTGCTGATCGCGAACACGAACAATGTGCCGTATCGAGGTGCGGCTCATACCTCGCGAGGGTGCACGCGGCTCGGGATCGAAGCTGATCCAGGAACACGCCGAATACGGAGCTCAGGTGGGGTCACCCTACGTGATGTACCGGCGTCCGTTGATCTCCCCCGCGAATCACTTCTGCGTTCCGCCGCCATGGGGAACGCTGGCCGCCGTCGATATGATTCGCGGGACGATCCGCTGGCAGGTGCCGCTCGGCACGTTCACGCTCGCGGGTCCAAATGGGCCACGGGGCACAGTAAGCCTGGGCGGGCCGATGGTAACCGCCGGTGGCCTGGTTTTTATCGCGGGTACCTTTCTCGATTCGCACTTTCGGGCGTTTGACGTCGAGACGGGGCGAGAGCTCTGGAGCGCGGAGCTGCCCGCACCCGGTCACGCCACGCCCATGACCTATGAATTCCACGGAAAGCAGTACGTGGTAATAGCCGCTGGAGGGCATGCCAGACTCACGGAAGAGCCGCAGAGCGATGCATTGGTGGCGTTCGCGCTGCAATGAGTGCAAGGGAGGGGTGATGTTCGAACCGCCCGAGGTTCGACTCCGGGTGCCGGTGACCGGTTTCGCCCGCGAGGATGTCATCACAGCCTCCAGCGCCGTCAACCGCCAGGCATTGGTGGAGAAAGACCGCCGCGGCGAAGACCGCACCGGCGGTCCGCGCGATCAGGCAATTCGCCATCGTGTGAGCCGCGCGATTGCGGTCAAGGTCACCAGCAGGAAGGCGGCGAATAGGCCGCACTCGATAAGAAACGCCCGGTCCAGGCCCGTTTCGGAGATCGGGCGCTGCGAGTAGGTGCCGGCAATCTGTGTCCACCAATAGGCGAAGAGGCCAATATCCATGATCGTGTGACCGATCATGCAGAAGACCAGGGAGCGAGACGCCCATGCGAGCGCGCCCAGGAGCAGCCCCGCGCCGAAGATGATGGGCACCATGCCGATCAGCGCCCAGTCCTTCGTCAAGTGCAGCAGCATGAAGAGCAACGACGAAACCAGGATCGCCACCAACGCGCCGTGGCGCTTCTCGATGGGCTGCTCAAGTTCCCGCTTATCCCCTGACTTAGTGGCAATTGGCTCCCCGGGTTGGAATCGAACCAACGACCAGACGATTAACAGTCGTCTGCTCTACCGCTGAGCTACCGGGGAACTCTTGGGCGGGCCTTCGAAGGCGCGCGATTCTCGGGCAAGGCCGTCGGCGCCGTCAAGGAACAGCGGGCTACAGGTCGATCAGGGGCGGCCGCGGCGCCAGCGCAGCGCCAGGCCCCCGTAGGCCCCCGCATTGATGGCGAGCAGCAGCCCCGCCAGGATCCACTGGATGTGCCAGTTGAGCCCGGGTGGGTAGAGCACCCGGACGAGGTAGTGGGCCAGGAACCCGCCCGAGTAACCGGCTTCACCTCCGAGCGCCCGCCAGTGATTCTCGAGCGGGGTGAGCGGGCAGATGGCGCCGGAGAGCTCGATCCAGCATCCCCAGGCGAGCGCCAGGGCGTGAACGAAGACCAGCCACGGCCAGCGCCAGGTGAGAAAGCCCCCGAACACGATGAAGGCGGTGCAGGTGAAGTGCAGCACCACGAGGGCATCGGCGAGCGCGGACCACATCATGACGGGCGCCTCGACATCACCCTTAAGACCCCGGCGCGCGGGCCCGCAGATTCCTCAGGCGGGCTCGGCGATGACCCGCGTGATCAGGAGCCGGGCGATGCGCGCGAGCGCCTGCTCGAGGGTCTGCATGCTGCAGGCGAAGGAGAGGCGAATATGCCCCGGGGCGCCGAAGCCTGAACCCGGCACGACCGCGACGCCGGCATCGGTGAGGAGGAGCTCCGCGAACTCGTTGTCGTCCCGGCAGCCGAGCACGCTCATCGCCCGGGACACATCCGCAAACGCATAGAAGGTGCCCGCGCCCGGCAGGCAGCTCACGCCGGGGAGCGAGTTCAGAGTGCGCACCACGAAATCCCGCCGCGCCTTGAACGCCTCATTCATTTTCTTCACGCAGGCCTGGTCGCCGTTCAGGGCCGCGACTGCGGCCTTCTGGGTGATGCTCGAGGCATTGGAGGTCGACTGGCCCTGAATGGTGGCCATGGCGGCGATGATTTCCTTCGGTCCCCCGCAGTACCCGAGGCGCCAGCCGGTCATGGCATAGGCCTTGGAGACGCCGTTGATGGTCACGGTGCGCGCATAGAGCTCCGGGACCGCCGAGACGAGGCTCGAGAAGGGCTCCGGCTCCCAGTAGATCTTCTCGTACATGTCATCCGTGCCGATGAGGATGCGGGGGTGCTCGAGCAGCACCTCGCCCAGCGCGCGCAGCTCCGTGCGCGTATAGGCGGCCCCGGTCGGGTTGCAGGGACTGTTGAGCAGCACCAGGCGCGTCTTGTGCGTGATCGCCGCGGCGAGCTGCCGCGCGGTGATCTTGTAGCCCTGCGCCATGCCGGCGAGCGGCATGACGGGCAGACCGTCCGCGAGCAGCACCATGTCGGGGTAGGACACCCAGTAGGGCGCGGGGATGACCGCCTCGTCGCCCGGGTCGAGCACGGCCATGCACAGGTTGTAGATCGTCTGCTTGGCACCCGAGGACACGAGGATCTGCGAGCGCTCGTAGGTCAAGCCGTTGTCGCGCTCGAACTTGGCGATGATCGCGTCCTTCAGCTCGTCGATCCCCTCGACGTTCGTGTAGCGCGTGAAGCCGCCCTTGATCGCCTCGATCCCCGCCTGCCCGATGTGCTCGGGGGTATCGAAATCGGGCTCGCCCGCCCCCAATCCAATGACGTCCTTGCCTTCGGCCCTGAGGCGCGCGGCGCGAGCGGTGACGGCGAGGGTAGGTGAGGGCTTTACGCGCTGAACGCGGCGAGAGACGGACGAGACGGGCAAGAGTGCTCACTCCTTACGAGTTCGCTTCGGATCGGGCGGCCCCGCTATATTAGGAGATTGCGCCGGCCCCGGCCATTTCGCACCACCACCCGCATGGAACAGCATCATTTCCAGCTCCAGGCGAGCTTCGCGCCCGCAGGCGATCAGCCACAGGCGATCGAGAAGCTCGTCGACGGGCTGAACGCGGGGCTCGCGCACCAGACGCTGCTCGGAGTCACGGGCAGTGGAAAGACTTTTGCGGCGGCTTCCGTGATCGAGCGCCTGCAGCGTCCCGCCATGGTGCTGGCGCACAACAAGACTCTCGCCGCGCAGCTGTACGGGGAGTTCCGTGAGTTCTTCCCGCACAACGCGGTCGAGTACTTCGTCTCCTACTACGATTACTACCAGCCCGAGGCCTACGTTCCCTCCTCGGACACTTACATCGAGAAGGACTCCTCGGTGAACGAGCACATCGAGCAGATGCGCCTGTCCGCCACCAAGGCACTCCTGGAACGCCCCGACTCGATCATCGTCGCGACCGTCTCCTCGATCTACGGACTGGGTGACCCGCAGGCATATCTGTCGATGGTGCTGCACCTGAAGCGCGGCGATGATCTTGATCAGAGAAAGCTCCTGCGGCGCCTCGCCGACATGCAGTACACGCGCAACGAGCTCGACCTCACTCAGGGCACCTACCGTGTGCGCGGGGACGTGATCGACATCTTCCCCGCCGAATCCGAGCGCCAGGCGGTACGGGTCGAGCTCTTCGACGACGTCATCGACTCGATCACGCTGTTCGATCCGCTCACCGGCGCGCTCGACCGCAAGGTGCCGCGCTTCACGGTCTACCCGGGCACGCACTACGTGACCCCGCGCGAGCGCCTGGTGGGCGCGGTGGATCAGATCCGGGACGACCTCGGCGAGCGCCTGAAGGAGCTGCGCGCGGGGGGACGGCTCCTCGAGGCGCAGCGCCTCGAGCAACGCACGCGTTTCGACATGGAGATGATCAAGGAGGTCGGGTACTGCGCGGGCATCGAGAACTACTCGCGCTATCTCTCGGGACGTGCGCCCGGGGAGCCGCCGCCGTGCCTCTTCGACTACCTGCCGAAGAACGCGCTCCTCTTCGTCGATGAGAGCCACCAGACGATCCCGCAGCTTGGCGCGATGTACCGCGGCGACCGCTCGCGCAAGGAGGTGCTGGTCGAATACGGCTTCAGGCTCCCTTCGGCGCTCGACAACCGGCCGCTCAAGTTCGAGGAATGGGAGCAGCTCGCCCCGCAGATGATCTTCGTCTCGGCGACCCCCGGGGATTACGAGGCCAAGCACTCCTCCCAGGTCGTCGAACAGCTGGTGCGCCCCACGGGACTCGTCGACCCGCAGGTCGAGGTGCGCCCGGTGGCTACCCAGGTGGACGACGTGCTCTCGGAGATCAGGCTATGCGCCGCGCGCGATGAGCGCGTGCTCATCACGACGCTCACCAAGCGCATGGCGGAAGATCTGACGGATTACCTGCGCGAGCACGACGTGCGCGTGCGCTACCTGCACGCCGACATCGAGACGGTCGAGCGCGTCGAGATCATCCGTGATCTGAGATTGGGCAAGTTCGACGTGCTGGTCGGGATCAATCTCTTGCGCGAAGGACTCGACATGCCGGAAGTGGCGCTGGTCGCGATCCTCGACGCCGACAAGGAGGGGTTTCTGCGCTCGGACAATTCCCTGATCCAGACGATCGGGCGCGCCGCGCGCCACATCCACGGGCGCGCGATCCTGTACGCCGACCGGGTCACAGGCTCGATGCGGCGGGCGATCGATGAGACCGACCGCCGCCGCAAGAGGCAGCTTCAGTACAACGAGGTGCACGGCATCACCCCGCGCGGCATCACCAAAGCCGTCACGGACATCATGGAAGGCGCGCGCAGCGAGGCGCCGGTGCCCGGGGGGCGCCGCCGTGGCGAGAAGGCGAGGGCTGCCGAGGATCTGCGGCCCGAAGCACTCGTCAAGCAGATCAAGAAGCTCGAAGGGGAGATGTTCCGCAGGGCCCGTAATCTCGAATTCGAGGATGCGGCGGCGCTGCGCGATGAGATCGAGCGCTTGAAGCAGCTCGAGCTCGGTTTTCCGGCGCGGGCGTAAGTCATTGGATTGTCACGCATTAGCTTGCTTAAGGCCGCCCGCTCTTGTATCGTTCGCGCCCTTCTTGCTGAAGAGCCGCGGGCTCTTTCTCGGAGCTGGAAATTTTCAGGCGCGTAGCTCAGTGGTAGAGCATCACCTTGACATGGTGGTGGTCGGTGGTTCGATCCCACTCGCGCCTACCAGATAGATCGAAGAGGGCGCTCCTGCGGAGTCTTGAGCTCGCGAGGGGCGCCCTTTTTTACGGTCCCTTAAGATCGCAGCCATGCCCGTAGTCACATTGCCCGATGGCAGTCAGCGCCGCTTCGACCACCCGGTGACGGTGGACGAGGTCGCGGCCAGCATTGGCGCGGGACTGCGCAAGGCCGCACTCGCCGGGCGCGTGAACGGCAAGCTCGTCGATACCTCCTACGTCATCGCAACGGATGCGAATCTCGCGATCGTCACCGACAAGGATCCCGAGCGGGCTCGAAGTCATCCGCCACTCGACCGCGCACCTGCTCGCGCAGGCGGTGAAGGAGCTGTTTCCCGATGCGCAGGTGACGATCGGGCCGGTGATCGAGGACGGCTTCTACTACGACTTCGCCTACAAGCGGCCCTTCACGCCCGAGGATCTCGCCGCGATCGAGGCGCGCATGACGGCAGCTCGCCCAGGCGGATCAGAAGGTGAACCGCCGCGTCATGCCGCGCGATGAGGCGGTGGAGTTCTTCCGCAACCTGGGCGAGATCTACAAGGCCGAGATCATCGCCGGGATCCCCGACAAGGACGAGATCAGCCTCTACGGCCAGGGCAACTGGGTCGACCTGTGCCGCGGCCCGCACGTGCCTTCCACGGGCAAGCTCAAGGCGTTCAAGCTCACCAAGGTCGCGGGTGCCTACTGGCGCGGCGACTCGCGCAACGAGATGCTGCAGCGGATCTACGGCACCGCCTGGGCCGACAAGAAGCAGCTCGATGCCTATCTGCAGCGTCTGGAGGAGGCGGAGAAGCGCGATCACCGCCGGATCGGCAGGGAACTGGACCTGTTTCATCTGCAGGAAGAGGCCCCGGGGGCCGTGTTCTGGCACCCCAAGGGCTGGACCGTGTTCCAGACCCTCATCCAGTACATGCGCGAGCGGCAGGACGCGGCCGGCTACGAGGAAGTGAGCGCGCCCGAGCTGATGGACGTGGAGCTGTGGCGGCAGTCGGGGCATCTGGAGAAGTTCGGCGAGAACATGTATCTCACCAGGACCCCCGATGAGCGCCAGTACGCCATCAAGCCCATGAACTGCCCGGGGCACGTGCAGATCTTCAAGCACGGCCTGCGCAGCTACCGCGAGCTGCCGGTGCGCCTCGCCGAGTTCGGCAAGGTCCACCGCTACGAGCCCTCGGGCGCCCTGCATGGCCTCATGCGGGTGCGCGCCTTCACCCAGGACGACGGCCACATCTTCGTCACCGAGGACCAGATCACGCAGGAGTGCGTGGCCATCACCCGGCTGATCCTCGATATCTACCGGGACTTCGGCTTCGAGGAGGTCGCGATCAAGTTCGCCGACCGGCCGCCGAAGCGGGTAGGGGACGATGCGATCTGGGACCGTGCGGAGGCGGCACTGCGGACCGCCTCCGAGGCTGCCGGGATCCAGTACACCCTGAACCAGGCGGAAGGGGCCTTCTACGGGCCGAAGCTCGAGTTCGTGCTGCGCGATGCCATCGGGCGCGACTGGCAGTGCGGGACGCTGCAGGTCGACTTCAATATGCCCGAGCGCCTCGGGGCCTACTACATCGACGAGCACAGTGCCAAGCGCACCCCGGTCATGCTGCACCGCGCGATGTTCGGCTCGCTGGAGCGCTTTTTCGCGATCCTGCTCGAGCATCACGCCGGCCGCCTGCCCGCCTGGCTCTCCCCGGTCCAGGCGGTGGTCTTAAGCATCACCGACCGGCAGGACGAGTATGTCCGGCGCGTTACGGAATCCCTGAAAAATCAGGGCTTTCGAATCGAGTCCGACTTGCGCAACGAGAAGGTCGGCTTTAAGATTCGCGAGCACACGCTCAAGCGTGTTCCGTATCTTTTGGTAGCGGGCGACAGGGAAGTGGCCGCGAATTTACTTGCAGTGCGCACACGTAGCGGCAAGGACCTGGGCACGATGGTCCCGGAGACGTTCGCCGAACGACTCCGCATCGAGCTCGACAGCCGCGGGCGCCAGACGTTGGAGGGTTGACGAATCGCTAGTGCAACAAAGCGGGTCCGGCGCAACGAGGACATCAGCGCGCCGCAACTGCGAGTGATTGCGGCCGATGGGTCGCAGGCCGGAGTGATGTCCCGCTACGACGCCCTGCAGATGGCGATGGCCGCCGAGCTGGACCTGGTTGAAGTTTCCCCGACCGCCGAGCCGCCGGTCGTGCGCATCATGGATTACGGGAAATTCCTGTTCGAGCAGAACAAGAAAGCCCACTCCGCCAAGCGCAAGCAGAAGCAGATTCAGGTCAAGGAAGTGAAATTTCGTCCCGGGACGGGAGAGGCCGATTACCAGATCAAGCTGCGTAATCTGACCCGCTTCCTGACCGAGGGAGACAAGGCCAAGGTGACCTTGAGGTTCCGCGGCCGTGAAATGGTGCACCAGGACATCGGGCGCAAGCTCCTGGAGCGGGTCTCTACCGATCTCAACCCGCACGCGGTGATCGAGCAGAACCCGCTCATGGAGGGCAAGCAGATGATCATGGTGTTTGCACCGAAGAAGAAGTAACGCTCAGTCGGCCATCAGGGCCGGCGGATCGTTCGCCCGCAAGCGGGTGCCGCGAGGCACCTTGCGAGCGGGGCTACACAACGAGGAGTCGAGTCGATGCCCAAGTTGAAAACCAACCGGGCCGCGGCCAAGCGCTTTCGCAAGACGGCGAAGGGCTTCAAGCGGTACTCGGCGAACCGCCGCCACAATCTCGGCCACAAGGACCGCAAGGTCAAACGCCAGGCGCGCTCGGGCGGCTCGAGCCTCGTCGACAAGACCGACGTCGGTCGCGTCGAGCAGCTGCTGCCGTACCACAAGTAAGCGAGCGAGTACTTCACATGGCACGAGTCAAGCGTGGCGTGACGGCCGGGCGCCGTCACAAGAAAGTTCTTGGCAAGGCGAAGGGCTACTACAACGCCCGGCGCAAGGTCTATCGCGCGGCCAAGCAGGCGGTCATCAAGGCCGGCCAGTACGCCTACCGCGACCGGCGGCAGAACAAGCGCGAGTTCCGCGCGCTGTGGATCGCGCGCATCAATGCGGCGGCGCGCATCTACGGGCTCTCCTACAGCCGCATCATCAACGGCCTGAACAAGGCCGGCGTCGAGATCGACCGCAAGGTGCTGGCCGACATCGCGGTGCACGATACGGCCGCTTTTGGCGCCATCGCGCAGCAGGCAAAGACCGCCCTCGGCATGAGCCTGAGGGGTCTCGTGGACCTCGCGGCTCTCGTCCGGCAGGCGCTCGGTGAAGTCGCTGCGTGCCGCGAGCTCGCGGCGCTCGAAGAAGCGCGCGTGCGCTGGCTCGGCAAGAAGGGCACGCTCACCGAGCAGCTGAAGGCGCTCGGGAGCCTGCCGGCGACCGAGCGCCCGGCCGCCGGCGCGCGCATCAACGAGGCGAAGGATGAGGTCCAGGCCGCGATCGAGGCGCGGCGCGCGGTGCTCGCGCGCGCGGCGCTCGAGCAGCAGCTCGTTGCCGGGCCGGATCGATGTGACCTTGCCGGGGCGGGGCGAGGAGCCGGGGGGCCTGCACCCGGTGACGCGGGCGCGCCTGCGCATCGAGACGCTCTTCCGCCGCGCCGGGTTCGACGTCGCCTCGGGACCTGAGATCGAGGACGACTTCCACAACTTCGAGGCGCTCAACATCCCGCAGAATCATCCGGCGCGGGCGATGCACGACACGTTCTACTTCGCCGACGGGCGGCTGCTGCGCACCCACACCTCGCCGGTGCAGATCCGCGCGCTGCAGGCGCACGGCGCGCCGCTGTGCGATCATCGCCCCGGGACGCGTCTATCGCTGCGACTCGGACATGACCCACTCGCCCATGTTCCACCAGCTCGAGGGTCTGGTGGTGGATGAGAACATCAGCTTCGCCAACATGAAGGCGGTGCTGCACGGCTTCCTGCAGGCCTTCTTCGAGCGCGATCTGGCGATGCGGCTGCGGCCCTCGTACTTCCCCTTCACCGAGCCCTCGGCGGAAGTCGACATGTCGTGCGTGTTCTGCGGGGGCAGAGGCTGCCGCATCTGCAAGCACACCGGCTGGCTCGAGATCGCCGGCTGCGGCATGGTGCATCCGAACGTGCTGCAGCGCGAGCGGCGTGGATCCCGAGCGCTACACCGGCTACGCCTTCGGCGCCGGGATCGATCGGCTCGCGATGCTGCGCTACGGCGTGAACGACCTGCGGCTCTTCTTCGAGAACGACCTGCGCTTCCTCAAGCAGTTCCGGGCGTTCAGCGCATGAAGGTCCCGTACTCCTGGCTCGCCGAGTGGGTGAAGGTGCCGTGGCCGGCGGCAGAGCTCGGCGCGCGCCTCACCATGGCGGGCTTCGAGCTGGAGGCGCTGGAGCCCGCGGCGCCGCCGTTCTCCGGGGTCGTGGTCGCCGAGATCCTCGAGCGCCGAGCGCCACCCGCAGGCCGACAAGCTGCAGGTCTGCCGGGTCACGACGGGGCAGGGGGCGAGCCGCTGCAGATCGTCTGCGGCGCGGCCGAATGCGCGCGCGGGCTTGAAGAGCGCGCTCGCCCTGGTGGGCGCGCAGCTGCCGGGCGAGGTGAACATCAAGGCGGCGAAGCTGCGCGGCGTGCGAGTCGCAGGGCATGCTGTGCTCGGCCAGGGAGCTGGGTCTGGCCGATGCCTCGAGCGGGATCCTCGAGCTGCCCGCGGATGCGCCGCGTGGGCGAGGCGCTGCGCGACTACCTGGGGCTCGATGAGCCGTGCTGGATGTCAACGTGACTGCCGAACCGCGGCGATGCCATGTCGGTCATCGGCGTGGCGCGCGAGGTGGCGGCGCTCGCCGGGCACGAAGGTCACCGGACCCGGTGATGTGCGCCCCGTGCGCAGCTCGACAGCCAAGAGCGCTTCCCGGTGCAGCTCGAGGCGCCCGCGGCCTGCCCGCGCTTCGTGGGCTGCGTCTGCGCGGCGTCGAACAATCGCGCGGAGACACCGCTGTGGATGCGCGAGCGGCTGCGCCGCGCCGGGCTGCGCTCCATCTCACCCCGTGGTGGACGTCACCAACTACGTGATGCTCGAGCTCGGGCAGCCGATGCATGCCTATGACCTCGCGAAGCTCAAGGGCGGCATCCGCGTGCGCCTGGCGAACGCGCGGAGAATCGATCACGCTGCTCGATGGCAGGACGGTCACCGCTGCCGCCGATGTGCTGCTGATCACGGACGCCGAGGGCGCCGGTGGGGCTCGGCGGGCATCATGGGCGGGGAGCGCACCGCCGTGAGCGCCGACACGACGACGTGTTCTTCGAGAGCGCGTTCTTCGCGCCCGAGGCTGTCCTGGGCCGCGCGCGGCGCTTCGGACTGCATGACCGATGCCAGCCAGCGCTTCGAGCGCGGCGTCGATCCCACCCAGCAGGAGCGCGCGATCGAGCGCGCCATCGCGCTGCTCAGCGCCATCGCGGGCGGCACGCCGGAGCGCGGTGGAAGTAACCGAGAATCCGAAGCACCTGCCGCAGCGCCCGCCGGTCACGCTGCGCTCGGCAGCTTGCGCGGCTCCTCGGCATCGAGCTGGCGCCCGAGCGCGTCGCGCGCGCGCTCATGGGCCTCGGGATGCAGGTTGCTCGCGTCCCGGTGGCTGGCAGGTCACTCCTCCCGCGTACCGCTTCGACATCGCGATCGAGGCGGACCTGATCGAGGAAGTGGCGCGCGCATCGTCGGCTTCGAGGCGATCCCGGAAACCGATGCGCTCGGGCCGCAGCGTTTCCGCGCAGCTTCCCGAGGAGCGCCCCGGCGAGCGCGCCGTGCTCGAGGCGCTCGCGGCGCGCGGCTACCAGGAAGCGATCACCTACGCCTTCGTCGATCCGGCGCTGCAGGAGAAGCTCTTCCCCGGCAGGCCCGCGCTCGCGCTGTCCAACCCGATCGCGAGCGATCTGTCGGTCATGCGCGTGTCGCTCTGGCCGGGACTGATCCGCGCGGCGCTCGAGAACCAGCGCCGGCAGCAGGATCGCATGCGGCTCTTCGAGCACGGCACGCGATTCGAAGTCGAGGGCGCCACGACGCGCGAGATCGACACGCTGGCGGCGATCGCCGTCGGTGCACGGCTGCCGGAGCAGTGGGGCGTGCCGAAGGATAGCGCGCGGGCGCGGACTTCTTCGATGTGAAGGGGGATCTCGAGGCGCTGCTCGCCGCCACCGGGGATGCCGAGACCTTTGCGTTCGAGGCGGTCGAGCACTCCGCGCTGCACCCGGGCGCGCAGGCCCGCGTGCTGCGCCGCGGTGCAGCGTCGGCTGGATCGGGGAGCTGCATCCCGGGCTCGCGAAGGCGCTCGACTTTACATATGCGCCGGTGCTGTTCGAGCTGGACCTGGCGGCACTGGGCGTCAAGAGGGCCGCGTACCAGGAGATCTCGCGCTTCCCGCAGGTGCGGCGGGACCTCGCGGTGGTGGTGGATGAGTCAGTGACTTTAAGTAGCCTGGCCGAGCGTGTAACCTTGGTGGCATCAAGCCTCCTGCGTGATCTCCGTGTTTTCGACGTGTACCGCGGGCCTGGCCTCGAACCAGGTCGAAAAAGCGTCGCTTTAGGCTTGATTTTTCAGGATATTTCTCGCACTCTTACCGACGACGACGTGGAGCGCCTGATGGCCTCGCGTGGTGGCGGACTTGCGCGAGAGCTTGAACGCAAGAATAAGAGAATAAAGAAATGGCCCTGACCAAAGCGGAGATGGCGGAAGCGCTGTTCAATCAGCTCGGGCTCAACAAGCGCGAGGCGCGCGAGCTGGTGGATCTGTTCTTCGAGGAGGTTCGTGCTGCGCTGTCGGACGGGGAGCAGGTGAAGCTCTCCGGCTTCGGCAACTTCGATCTGCGCGACAAGAACCAGCGCCCGGGGCGCAACCCGAAGACGGGGGAGGAGATTCCGATCAGCGCCCGACGCGTGGTGACCTTCCGTCCAGGGCAGAAACTAAAGGCACGGGTCGAAGCCTATGTTGGAGCCAAAGAATAACGCCCAGCTGCCCGCCATCCCCGGCAAGCGCTACTTCACCATCGGCGAGGTGAGCGAGCTGTGCGGCGTGAAGCCGCACGTGCTGCGCTATTGGGAGCAGGAGTTCCCGCAGCTCAAGCCCGTGAAGCGCCGCGGCAACCGCCGCTACTACCAGCGCCAGGACGTGATCGTCATCCGCCAGATCCGCAGCCTGCTGTACGACCAGGGCTTCACCATCGGCGGCGCGCGCAACAAGCTCGCCGGCGAAGAGGCGCGCACGGACGTCACCCAGAGCCAGCAGATCGTCAAGCAGGTGCGGGTCGAGCTCGAAGAGCTGATGAAGATCCTGCGGCGCTGAGCCTAAAGCGTGCCCGCACCCGGTGCATGTGGCTACCGCGAAACCGCGTATCATTGCGTCCCGCGCGGACCTTCCCCGCCCGCGTGAGTTTTCCAAGAAGAATAAATCGTTCGGAGCGTGGCGCAGTCTGGTAGCGCACTTGCATGGGGTGCAAGGGGTCCCGAGTTCAAATCTCGGCGCTCCGACCAGCCTTTCAGAGCATCTCAAAAACCTCCGGTGGTCCCATGAGTGGTCCCATTTCCCTGGGACGCCTTTTGCTCGCCAACCGTACGCACCCTTGCTTTGAGATCTTGTCGAAAAATGGTCGAAGCTTCGGTTCATATCGTCGACCGGAATCTATACTCGTCTGATCGATTCGACGCGGTACGTGGGGTAAGGTCTGTTTCTATGAATGCCCGACTAACGCTGGAAGAAATCCTCGATCAGGTCCGCCACCTTTCCGAGGAGGAGCGGCAACGGCTGGTTGCGGATCTGCAGGCCAATGCTGGTCGGACTCCGAGCGAGGGTCGCCGGCGGGCAGCCATGCGGCGATGGCTCGCGCGTGCCGGCACGGGGCACGCGGACGTTGACGACATCTCGAGCAACAAGAACGGGTATCTGGCGGAGAGTTACGCGACGAAGCCGTGAGACGCGTCTTCGTTGATACCAGCGCCTTCTTTGCGCACCTCGTCGCCGAGGATCGCCACCACCCCCAAGCTCGTGCCCTCTTTGAAAGGGTGGGCCGAGAATCCTGGGTCCTCGAGGCATCCTTGGCATCCTTGGTCAGAACGTGGTCAAGTCGTGGTTCTTCTCCGCGCTGGCGGCTATACTGAGCGCACTGGACGGATTGCATGCCTGCATCACGAACTCTTTTCGCTACGGTTCCTGACAAGGACTACCTCGGGTTCTGGGCGGACCAGACGCTCAATGCCCGAGAGGTGGTCGATTTCCTCGACCTCAACAAGCGCGACGTGGCCAAGCTTTCGGGCGTCGCGCCGGCGTCTGTGCGATTCGATCAAAAGATACCGAAAGAAGTCCTCGATCGCCTCCAGGAGATCGCGAACATCTGCGGCCTGGTTGCGCAGTTCTTCGTCGGTGAACGCGTCAAGACAGCGCTCTGGTTCAAGACCGTAAATCCGCTGCTAGGAAACATTACCCCGCGGGACATGATCCGCTATGGGCGGTACGAGAAGCTCCGTCGCTTCGTAATGGAGGCGCTGGAAGAAAACGCCGCTAGCCAGCGCACTAGGGGCAGGGGACATGCGGCGGAATCGTCGGCCGCGGCCTCCTGAAGCGCGGCGTCCGCTCCGGAGCGGCGAGCCCGACCTTCCGTCCCTTATAGAACTAGAGCGCTTCACTCAGGCGTCGCTCCGCCAGTGGCTTGCTACGAAGGGCAACCTCGACGGACTGCAGCGCGCACTTTATTTCGAACTCGAGCCGCTTCGACAGCGCAACGAAGCCCGGCTGCTCGAGGCTCTGCGGTCTCAGGCGCTTCCGTCCCTGTCGTTTGAAGGCTGGAGCCGCATTCTCGACTACCGATACGGCCTGCAGCCGCTCTCCGTAGCCGGGAGCCTGAAGGGCGAGGGTGGGCGTTTCAACATCGGAGCCGACCTGAGTCCAGGAGCGTTCACGCCCTTTCCAGCGCTGTACATCGCCGAGGACTACGAGGCGGCATTTCGCGAGCGGTTCGCGGCACCCTCGACACCGAAGTCGGAGGGGCTCTCGGTACAGGAGCTTGCGCTGCGCGCACCAGGGTCCTTCACGCAGGTTCGGCTTCGCGGGATGGCGGAAACGGTGATCGACGTGGGGAACCCGGAGGCCTTGAAACTCTTCGCCGGCGTGCTTCGAGAATTCCCCATTCCCAAGGACGTTCGGCGGCTGGCGAGAACGCTTGGCCTTCACCCGCCACCATGGCTCGTGCGCTCGCCGACTACCCTCCAACGCCAGCTCCTCCATGCCAACTGGCGGATGCTCCCGCAGCAGTTTGATCTCCCTTCGAACTCACAGATCTTCGGGCGCATCGCCCTCGCGGCCGGGATCAATGGAATCCTTTATCCGTCAGCTCGCCAGGTTCCAAAGCGTTGCCTTGCGTTGTTCCCGCAGAACTGGGCCGGAAGCAACTGCTTCGTCGAAGTCACCGATGAAGCGCCCGAGGGCGCAACGCTTACGCGAATTGACGCCACGACTAAAGTATTTGTTTAGGGGAAGGGTCGCCTCCCTGTAGCCATCGCTCGACGTCGGACCGGAGCCAGCCGTGACCACCGCCCGCGCGTTTCTCCGGGAATGTCCCAGCTCTTACCCAGCGGTAGATCGTGCAGCGGTGTCGACCGGTAATGCGTTCGATGTCGTGCGTGCCGAGCACCTGGTCGATCCCCGGTAACCGTTCCACGTGCTGCTTGTCTTGAAGACGCGGCGTGGATGGTTTTCGCGGCCGACGCTGAGTGGTGGCCACCGGCACCAGGAGCTCCATCTGCTTGTTGTCAATGCTCATGTGTGCTTAGACCTTTAGCGCGTTCTATCGTCCGTGCGATCACGGGTCGGCTCGTGTCCCCGGGTTCTCGCAGACCTTTCCGCCTTTACATGACGAATAAAATCCGCCGCCAGCCGCTCCCGGTCGGTCAGCGCCGGCGGCAAGCGCGTCGCGAATGAGCGCACTTCGCCTGCCAGTACGATCTCGCCCTGAGCGTCCAGGGCATTAGCGACCGCCTTCCATCCGGCAACGACCGCGTTTCGAGTCTCGGCTAGCTTATTGTGGGCTGGGTCGCGGACCGAGCCCGTTCTTGAGAGCTCGCGAGCGATACTCTCGACCTGTGCGCGAAGCGCGTGTGAACGCCCGTGGTGCCTGGTCTGGTAAGCGGGCGCCGGCATCGCCTTCTTGCCCTGACCGCGGGCCGCTCGCGGAGTGGCGTTCGCGGCGATGCCCTGATCCCGCATCATTTGGGCGAAATCCTCGCGCCACTCTCGCAGCATGGCTTTGTCGATGTGGAGGCGCCGACCGTCGATGCCCTCGGCCTTAACGACCAGGTGCACGTGTGGGTGCTGCTGGTGAGTATGGAGTGCCATGGCGTAGCGGTGCTTCGCCCCGAACTTCTCGCGTGCAAACGTATTCCGCTGATCGTGACCGACGATTCCGGGCGAACGTGACCGGTCATTCCGCCGGATCGGCGCTGGGTGGGTTTCTTACTCCGATCGGTCACGTTGCAGTCAACGTTTAGGCTCTCTTTCCGGATCTTCTGATCTGTCGTTTTACGGGGGACCCGTCGGGCAGTCTGCCGCTCCGAAGTGCGGGCAGAAGCTCTTCGCGATCGCATGAGGACGGATTTGAGCGCTGGCGTTGACGCGTGGCTGAGGCATCTGTTCAGTCCTGCTGTCGCCGTTGTGGCTTTGCCTGGCTTTGGCGGCGTAGCGTTTGCGCATCGACTCCTTGCCCTGCAGATGGATCTGATGCGAGCGGTGAACCAAGCGGATCCAGGATGGCATCCGCCAGAGTCGGATCGCCCAGGTACTCGTGCCAGTGATCGAACGGGAAGTTGACTTGTCAGGATCGAAGCGCGGCTTCCGACACGATCATCGAGCAGTTCGAGCAGATCGTTGCGCTCGCGCGGCCCGATGGGGCGTGATCGCAAAGTCGTCGATCACGAGGAGGCTGATCTTGGCGATGGCGGCGAGGCGCTTGCGGAAGCTGCCGTCGGCGTGGCAGAGGTTGAGTTCCTCGAACAGCCGCGGGGCGCGCACGTACCAGCGCGCTCAAGCCCGCTGCGGCAGGCTTGATGCGGCCAGCGCGCACGCCAGGTAGGTCTTGCCGCTGCCGGTCGCGCCGTGGATCAAGAGATTCTGGTTTGAGCGGATCCAGTCGCAGGAGGCGAGGCTGGCCAGCTGCGCGCGATCAAGGCCGCTGCGCGAGCGATAGTCGATATCCTCGATCACCGCATCGCGTTCCTTGAGCTGCGCCAGCTTTCAACAGGCGCCCCATGCGACGATTCTCCCGATGCAGCGACTTCGCGCTCGAGCAGCAGCGCGAGCGCGCTCCTCGAAGGCGAGCTGCTGGGCGGCGCTGTGGGTCATCTGCTCGCTCAGGGCGAGCGGCCATGCCGTGCAGCTTCAGGCGGTTCAGTGTATCGAGGGTAGGTTGGATGAGCATGAGTCATCATCTCCTTCGTGGTAGACGGTGTTGCCGTCGGGTCGGTGGAACGGAAGTACTCCGCCCCGCGCACGTTGGTGTGCGTGCGCGCGGCGGTGGGGCGGCCGTGTCGGCCGCGGGGAACAGGTCCGGATGTTGGTCGAGCTTGGCTTCCAGGATCGCCATGATGCGCTTGCGCGTGGGCGAGCCGATGGTCAGCGCCCGGCGGCACGCCGCCTCCAGACGCTCCTCGCCGTAGGTCTTGGCGAGGTTCAGCAACCCCAGACAGGCGCGGTAGCCCTGCTCCGGATGCGGCCGGTTCTCCAACTGCCACTGCACCACCGCGCGGGTGCCCGGGCCGATCTTCTGCGCCCCAGTTCAGCAGCCGTCCCGGCGTCCACTGCATGTGCTCGCGGTGCGACTCCGGCATGTGCTCAGGCGAGCGTGGTGTGTTTGCCGCGCAGATAGGAGCGCACGTGCGCGGCCACGCGTCGGCCCTTGAAGAAGCACTCGATCGTCGTGGCGGTGCAGCGCGCACATCGATATTCTGGCCCACCAGCGCGTGCGGCACGCTGTAGTAGTGGCCGCTCGACCTCGACGTGATAGTCGATGTCGACGCTTCGCCTTGCCCCATTCGGCGTATTCGTAGCGCGTTGCGCGGCAGCGGCTTCATGGCCGGCCGGTCGATGGCTTCGAACACACTGCGCGCGGCAGCCCGGCAGCTTCTTGAACGGACGGTTATTCAGATCGACGAGCAGCTCTGCGATCGCGATGTTGAGCTCGGCGAGCGAGAAGAACTGGCGGTTGCGCAGGCGCGCCAGGATCCATCGCTGCACCACCAGCACGCTCATCTCCACGGCGGCCTTGTCCCTTGCGCGATACGGCCGCGCCGGTAAAATAGCTGTGCCGTAATGACGCGCCATGTCCTCGTAAGTCGAGGTCGCCTCCGGCTCGTAGCGACAGGCCTTCTTGATCGCGCTCTTCAGATTGTCCGGCACCAGCAGATCCGGTACCGCCCCAAGGAATTCAAACATGCGGATGTGCGAGGCGATCCAGTCCGGCAGGCTCTGCGTCCAGGTGGCCTCCGCATAGGCGTATTTGCGAGGCCCCCATCACGGCGACGAAGATCTCGCGCTGCACGGATCTCCCCAGTCTCCGCATCGATCACCGCGACGGTGTCGCCGCTGTAGTCGATGAACAGCTTCTCCCCGGCGCGGTGCACCTGGCGCATCGAGCGCGCCAAGGCTGCCGCGGAAGCGGTGGTAGTGCACGCAGAACTGGCTGTACCGGTACGCCCGCTCCCGTGCGCGCCGTGGTACTCCTCCCACAGCAGCTGCAGCGTCACCCCTTTGCGTTTGAGCTCCTGGTGGACATACGGGAAGTCCGGCTGCGCGTAGTGCTCGCGCGGCGCCGCCTTGCGGAACAGCAGCGCCTCCAGCTGCGCCCTCGTCCAGCTCCTCGCGGCAACGGCCAGCCCAGGCCCTTCTGGCAGCGCCCGCTGCACGTAGTTGGTCACGGCGCCCTTGGACACCCCGGTCGCGGCGGCGATCCGCTCGTGACTGAGCTTCGCCTCGAATTTGAGGCGCAGAACCTCTTTGATCTTGCGCATGGCACTCCGCTTGGCTGGCATCGGCTCCCCCGAGGAAAATCGGGCAGCTTAGCCAGCGAAAATGTAAGTTCCAGCGCAAACCCGGCGGTTCATTCCGGGCGAACGTGACCGACCATTCCGGGATCGTGACCGGCGATTCCGGCCACGGCCGAAAATCGGTCACCTTCGAGCAGAACGGCGGTCACGTTCGGCCGGAACGGCCGGTCACGTTCAAGCGGAATCAGCGGTCAAATTGGTCCGGAATCACCTTGGCCGCGGCAAGCACCTTGTCGGGCGGGGTCGGCGCCGGCATCGACAGCACGATGTTGTGCACCAGCTTGATGGTGCGGCCGGGCTTGTCGGGGTTTAGCGGCTTCCGGTACTGCCCGGCCGTGAGCTCAAGGTGCCAGTCTTTGACCAGTGCCTTTTGCTCCGCTTTGGATATTCGCTGGCCCTCGTCCGTCTCGATCTCGAGCTCTCCCTGCTGGCTGATGTAGGCCAGGTGAGCAACGACCGCGCCGACGGTCTTGCCCCCGCCGGTCACCTTGACCATGACTTCTGGCGTGCGCCTTACCGTGCGTCGAATCTGTTCGATCTGAGGACCGGAGAATCCACCGGACTCGCCGGGCCCCTCCGGCCTTCGCTAAAGATGCTCAGGAACGGCGTGCCGTCGAGCTGCAGCCGAAAGGGATGTCTACTCACTCCCGCTCTCCCAGCTGACGAGCGCGGCTCTGGCGAGCTCGTGCGTGCGCTGCTCCAAAGCTGCTACGGCGGCTCGGGTACGTTGCAAGTCGTCGCGGGCAATCCCCGATGCGGCCTTCGCGGCCTGCGCCAGTAAGCGCCCCAACCCTGCAATCACCACGACGCTTTGCTTGAGGGTCGCGAGCTCGTTCTCCGGCCAGGGCGGATTCCGGGCAACATGGGCTCGAACCAGGGCAGCAATGTAAGCGGACGGCTTCATTCCACGCTGAGCCGCGCGCCGCGCAATGGACGCACCGTCCCCGGGGCGGAGACGAATAGTGATCCGGTCCTTCGCGGGGCTCAACGCCGGCGGTGGCTCACCTTCCCCGCTCGGCTTCGCGTCCGGATTCAGCACGTCGCGAATGGCAATCAGCGCAAGAGCAGATTCCGAAATCCCCGCGCGGGCGGCGAGCGCGGCGAAGCGCTCTTTCTCGTTGGGTGAGGGGCGAGCAGTGATCGACGGAAGCGGTCGTGTGGATCGGCAGGCCACGGACGAAGGTTCGAGGGTTGACTTCGGGACTCGGGGCAGTGTGATGGCTGAATCGCTCGCACCGTTAGGATTACGCCAGTTTTCCAGAAAAGAAAAGGGGAGGATTTGCCTATTTTTTCAGGCTAACTCGCCGCGACGCTGTTAGACACCAATGGACACAACACTGCGCGCTGCCGCCGCGTGTCAACATCGCGAGACTGCTCCGGTGCGTGTCTGTCGAACGCCGGGGCGGGTCATGCTGAGCATCGGTCCTCCGGACCGAGCAGCACCGCCGGCTTCACACCGCGGAGTGGCGACGAGGAACTGACGATGACAGCGAGCTCAGTGATCAGCAGCACCGAGGATTTCTGCTGCAAACGCGGACACTCCGCTATCCTGCCCTCACCCCAATTTCTTCCCCACGCACGCAGCCCCCGCTGCGCGAGGGGCGTGTTGAATCCATGGCGCCGGGTCTCGCCGGCCGGTGATGCCGGGCCTGAGTTGTACGCTATGGATGTCGCGTGCCGAGCGTGTCGTGGCGTAGGCAGACAGAAGCCACGGTGCATGAGATCAATTCCGAGCGCGCACAGTCCGGCTTCGACGGGAGGTCGGTAGTGGCAGGGGAAGAACCGCTTGGGCCGTCAGGCGCGATCGTGTTGAGGCGAGCGACGGGCTGATGGTCGTGGTCGACCTGGCGACGAGCTCGGCAATCGCAGCGGAGGAAATGAAGCGCCGGCAGCCAATGACGACGCTGGCGAGCTCTCCGGTCCGGAGGAGATGGTAGATAGTGTTCCGGGAAATGCCACCGAGGAGCTTTCGGGCTTCCTGGATCGAGTAGAGCGCGCGGTCTTGCATGGTGCCGTCAGTGCGGTGAAGGGGGAGCCGGACCGTATGTTATTTGGCTATCAGGGCGGGAATGACTGTTGACACAGCCGTGCGGACCACGTTGCGGGCGTTGCACGAAAAAGGAAAGAGCACAATTGGGGTCCGTTTCCGCCGAAACTCATATTTTTTTTGTCTAATTGGGCGACGTTTATGGCCATTACTCAGACAAGATTTTCACTCGCTTTCAAACAAATCAATGAGTTCCAAAAAAGTACCCCCCTCGAAGCGGATGCACACCGAACCTTCACTCTCGAGCTGTCCCTCCTAGTCCCTTCGTGTCCCCGAGCGCCCTAAACGACCTGCGTCCCGGCCGAGCTGAGCCTCGGACGGCGCCCGCGCCGACACGGGTATAAAATCACGATTCCGCGCTCGGGCGTGCTTTTCGGATCTGGTGTCGATGAATTTCCGCGATACCTACTGGGCCTTCGGTGCT
The DNA here is from genome assembly GCA_963713175.1 of uncultured Gammaproteobacteria bacterium. GTDB lineage: Bacteria > Pseudomonadota > Gammaproteobacteria > Steroidobacterales > Steroidobacteraceae > 13-2-20CM-66-19. Next base: position 173,289 of record CAVQKW010000009.1, read on the forward strand.
TCGAACCGCTTGTAAATTTTTTTCGCCGCGCTGTTCGGACTTGAGGTGCTCGCCCGAGCCGTTCGTGCCGCCTGCGTCAAGATCTACCAGCGTCTGCGCAGCCGTCATGTGACTGTTGGCTTGACCGGCCTGCGCATGAAACTCAGTCCCGGATTGCTCGACCCCCTCGATCACGCCTCCAGAACCCCCACCGGGACCGGTGAGCGCCAAACGTCATCACCGCCTGCACGTCCGTCGCAAGCCTCGTCGCCGCCGTGAAGCGTCCCCGCCGGACCTTCCGTCGGGTACGACGCGCGCCCGCGCTATGGCGGCGCAGCAGTTCTCGAAGTTCGAGCAATGGGCGCAATGGAGAATCGCGGGAGCGGGAGCGCGAGATAGGGGAGGTTCGGGTATTCGAGCTCGGGCAAGTCGCGCCGCCGATGTGGGGTACGGCCGCGGAGTAGCGCATTGCTGACCCGCTTGAGGAGGAGGACGGACCCTCGCACGCTAATGGCTCAGCCTGACAGGCGGATGATTAAGGGCCTAAACGGCTGCCCGCGCGTGTGGAAGCACCTGAAGCCGTCGGCGGCTCGAGGAGAACTTACGGAGGACCCCTCTTATGAACGTCGCCGGATCACCTGATCCAAGCGCTCGGGCATTCGAGCCGTGGGTTGGATCTAGGTATCACGCGGAGGGGCTAGATGGCGTCAAGCTACTGATACTCGGGAATCTCAGTACGCTCCCGCAGGCCAACTCACGCAACCAATCCCGGCATACCAGCGCGCGACAGTGTGTCGACTCAAGACATCGTTCAGGACCTTGGTATCGATTGTCGGAATGCGTTCTTCACGAAGACTTTCAAATTGGTGTCCGGGCGATTGCGAGGTTCACCGAGCCGAGAGGACAAAGCTCGGTTCTGGGATCAGGTCGCCTTCTACAACTATGTCCAATAATGGCGGACGCCGCGAGCGCGGTTCCGACCCACTCCGCAGATGTGGCAAGCGGCGCGTGCACCGTTCAGCCAGGTCCTCGAGGAGCACCGTCCACAAGTCATTTTGGTACTGGGGAAGGGCCTCGCGAACTGGCTTCCGCCGGTGCCAGACAACATCGCGATTGTCCGCATCGCTCATCCGTCGTCGAAGGGATTTTCCTACGAGCCGTGGGCCGGTCAGATCAGCGCAGCCATACGCGGGCTGTAACGGGCACCGGGAGTTCCGCCTTGGAGAGCGCGACGAAAGTACCTGCTCTTCGAAGTACTCAGTGATCACGTTGCTGTGTGCCGGCCTTTTTTGCGCTCCGGTGTACCGTGGGCGCGTGTTCGAGACTCCGCGTAACCGAGGCCTACCCAACGTGGAGTGATTTCTACCAGATGGCCCCAGCATCCCCGAAGAACTGCTGCAAGCGAGCGACCACGGGACGTGATCTTCCTTTGCGTGCTGCGTATTCCACGCGATCGTGAACAGGGTTTCCACGGGATGGTGAACACGGATTCCACGGGAACGTGAACAGCGTTCCACGGGATCGTGAACACTTGGGTGCCCTGCGTGGCGCGGTGTTCACGATCGTGGAAAAGTGTTCACGAGCGTGGCGAGGAGGTGGGCGGCTGGAGATTGATCGGAAGGCCGACCCCGTAACCTTGGGACTTTTGTCCTTCAGGAGCGGGGTCGATGCCGAACGAGAGGGTCTCCATGTCGAAGCTGAAGCAGCTGATCGGGCTGCAGGCGAGCAATTTAAGCGTCCGGGCGCTCGCCCGGGCGCTCGGGCTGTCGGTCGGGGCGGTCTCGAAGTACCTGCGGGCGGTGCGCGGGTGCGGGATCAGCGCGGCTGAGGCCGAGACGCTCGCCGAACACGAGCTCGAACGGCGAGTGTTCGGCGCGGCAGCGGCGCCGAAGGCCGGGGCGCTCGTGCCGCCGGACTGCGCGTGGATCCACAGCGAGCTCAAGCGCCATCGGCACGTGACGCTGCAGCTGCTGTGGGAGGAGTACCGCGAGCGGTACGGGGAGGCGGCCTACCGCCGCAGCGCCTTCTGCCAGATCTACCGGCGCTGGGAGAAGCGGCTGAAGCGCTCGATGCGCCAGCGGCACTTCGCCGGCGAGAAGCTGTTCGTCGATTACGCCGGGCGCACGGTGCCGATTTACGGATCGCACGGGCAGGAAGCGTTCGGCGCGCAGCTGTTCGTGAGTGCGCTGGGCGCCAGTGGCTACGCGTACGCGGAGGCGACGCGCACCCAGGCGCTGCCGGACTGGCTCGCCAGTCATGTGCGGGCGCTGGAGTACTACGGCGCGGCGCCGACGATCTTCGTTCCGGATAACCCCAAGGTCGGCGTCACGCGTGCCGATCGCTACGAGCCCGAGTTGCAGCGCTCGTACGAGGAGCTCGCCGCCCATTACCGGGCGGTGATCATCCCGGCGCGACCGTACCGGCCCAAGGACAAAAGCCGCGTGGAGCTGCACGGTTCTCCTGGTATGTCGCTGGATCCTGGCGCGTCTGCGGCACCAGCGCTTCTTCAGCCTGGAGGAGCTGAACGCGGCGATCCGCCCGCTGCTGGTTGAGCTCAACGAGCGTCCCTTCCAGCGTCTGCCGGGCTCGCGGCGCAGTGTCTTCGAGGCGCTCGATCGGCCGGCGATGCGGCCCCTGCCCGTGAACCCGTACGTGTATGCCGAGTGGAAGGAGCGCACCGTCGCCTTCGATTACCACGTCGATGTCGATCACCACTACTACAGCGTGCCGCATGCGCTCGTGGGCCACTCGGTGTGGGCGCGCTACACGGCGGCGCACCGTGGAGATCTTCTTCCGCAGTGCGCGCGTCGGCGACCCACATGCGCTCCTACCAGCGCGGCGCGCACACGACGGTGCCTGAACACATGCCGAAGTCCCACCGGGCGCATGCGGAGTGGTCACCGAAGCGCTTGATCCAGTGGGGCGAGTCGATCGGCGCGCACACCGGCGCCATCGTCGAGCACCTGCTGCGCTCGAAGCCCCATCCAGAGCAAGGCTATCGAGCCTGTCTGGGGTTGCTCGCGCTCGCCCGGCAGTACGGCGAGGGGCGGCTGGAGGCCGCCAGCGCGCTCGCCGTGCGCTTGGGCAGCCCCACACGCAAGAGCGTCAAGTCGATCCTCGAGAGCGGCCGTGACCGCACGTCCCTCGAGCACGACCGAGCCGCTCGCCCTGGAGCTGCCGCTGCACGGCAACGTGCGCGGCCCCGGTTACTACCACTGAGCCTTCCCACCACCCAGGAGACGACCATGTTGACGAACCCGACGATCGAGACGCTTAAAGACGCTGAAGGTATACGGCATGCTCGAAGCGCTCGAGGAACAGCAGCAGACCCCGGCCGTTCAGGGCCTGTCCTTCGAGGAGCGCTTGGCGCTGCTCATCGACCGCGAGCGGCTCTACCGCGAGAACCAGCGACGCACGCGTCTGTTGCGCGGCGCGCGCCTGAAAGTCGCCGAAGCGAGCATCGAGGACATCAACTACAAGGCCGCCCGCGGCCTCGACAAACGCCAGATCGCGCAGCTGGCCACCGGCGACTGGATCCGCCGCTCGCAGAGCCTGCTCATCACCGGCGCTACGGGCTCAGGAAAAACCTGGATCGCCTGTGCGCTCGCGCAGCAGACCTGTCGCCAGGGCCACTCGGTGCTGTACTGGCGCGTGCCGCGCCTGATCGAGGAGCTGCGCATCGCGCACGGCGACGGCAGCTACCTGAAGTTCCTGAAGACTCTCGCCAAGGCCACCCTCATCGTCCTTGACGACTGGGGACTGACCGCGCTCGCCACCCAGGACCGCGCGGATCTCTTGGAAATCCTCGATGACCGCGTCAACACCGGCTCGACCTTGATCGCCAGCCAACTCCCCGTCGACAAGTGGCACGCCTACCTCGGCGAGCCGACGCTGGCGGACGCGATCCTGGACCGCGTCCTGCATCACAGCCACCGCATCGAGCTGAAGATCCCCGGCGAATCCATGCGCAAGGCCCGCGCACCGGCGGACGCATGAACCACCAGGCGAAAGTCCGGGGTGTCATACCCAAGGGGTACCCCTCGATCACCGCTCCTGGAGCGTTATACGCGGTCGATTTTATCCACCACAGCGGAAACCCGGCGCTTCTGCCCGCCTGCGGCGGTCAGACTGCGTTGCGTTCTGACGAGCGATGAAGAGAAATAGGACCGACAATGCGCCCTGCACACGCGCTTGACGGATCGTGAACACCTGAAGTAGAAATCCACTCTCCAGTTGCCCACTCCACGCACCGTTCACCATCGCGTGGAATTACCGTTCACGATCGCTGGAATCCGCACGCTTGCTGGGCGCAAGAGTAAACCTCGAATTAAGCGCCCGATGCTCTCGCGGGCGGCCGTTCCGAACTTCACCGTTAGAGGGACTGTTCGGGGGAAACCTCGACGGCGGGCGCCTCCACTTTGGCTTGACCTCCAAGACCCTTCGTTGCCGCGGCGCGCGGAGCCGTCGCGTCTCTGCTTTTCTCAAGTTAATTCAGTGCCAATCTTGGCGAGACGCGCCGTAGGGGTGGCGCGCCGCTGCGGAAGCGCTAGTATCAGCCTCGGCAGCTTCGGTGAGCGCGCTTCGTTTGGCGCCGGAGCTGCGCGCAGGCGCGGTGGGGCGGTGCCAAGTGACTTGGGTGGCTTCGTTTGGCGGTGACGGCAGTCCCTCTAACAACTGCTTGGAGCGGGCCGTGATCCGCCTGCGGTGGTGCGCCGCAGCACTAGAAATTATGCGCTCGCGTCGCACTGGCCGTCTCCGGCGGCCGCTTCAAGCGCGGCGTTCGAATTAGCTTGGGGGGAATTCAGCGCCGCGAAGAGCTGGAAGTGTCTCCGTTTTGCTTCGCCGCTTCGCGAACACCATCAGACCATGTCGTCCTGCAGGCGTCTTCGCTTAGCGCCTCAGATGTGCGCGTGCGGCCACTTCGCCTTCGATCAAAGTCGGGGCGCGCGCCCACGCGGCTTTGCTGCGCTCATCGGCCAGCGCTGGTGGCGATACTCGCCAGGCGCGGGCTGACGTAATTGAGGCCTCAGGGGCGCGCTGACACAGGAAAATCGCGTCAGCCTGGCTTGAAGCTCGTGGGCCGCACGCGCACAGTGCCACTTGGCAGGGTGACTTCTAACAATCGTTCGAGGGAGCCGTGATCGGTTGGGTGGGTGGGCGCTCTCCGCGCCCGGAGAGTGGAACCCGAACCGAGCGCCCGCGAGAGTCTTTGCCGCGGTCCTACAACTCACATTTAGAAGTCACTTGGGGGAATTCAGCGCCGCGAAGAAACGGGAGCGCCTCGGTTGGACTCCCTCTCGGTATGCGCGCTGTGCCAGACTCGGTTCTCTTGCAGGCGTCTTCGCTTTGGCGCTTCAGACGTAGGCGCGCGGCTAGCGAGCTTCCGATGAAGTTCGGGGCGCGCGCCCAGAGCTTCCATGCGGCTCATCGGCCGCGCCTGTGGCGATGCTCGCCAGGCGCGGGCTCGAGTTATTGAGGGCTCAGGGGCGCGCTAAACCCGGGGACGATGTCGCCTCGGTTGAAGCCGTCGCGCCGCACGCGCACAGTGGGCTTCGTTTGGTGACTTTCTAACCCTCGCTTGGAGCAATAGAGCGGGAGCGGCTGAGATGAGCAAGCAAAGAGCGACAGTTACTCTATTGATGAGAGCCGTTTTACCACCGCTCGTCGCTGCGACTTCACCGTTAGCCGCCGAGCCAGGGTCCTTTTTGGCGTCGGCGGTATACTAGGCTCATGCGCAAGGTGGGACACATCGAGCGCCAGATTGGCGAGCTCTCGCGCGAGGAATTCACCGAGCTTCGTGAGTGGGTTCTTGAGCGCGATTGGGCGGACTTGGGACACCCAGATCGAAGGGGACGCACGAGATATCTGGCAAGCTCGACAAGCTGCTGGAGGAAGCTCTCGCTTCCGACTTTTAAGGAAGGCTGGACGCGGGAACTTTGAGGCACCGCGCCTCAGCGCGGTTTTGGGCGCTCTACAGGGCACTGCCCGAGGAGGCCCGCTCCTTGCCAAAAGAACTTCGACCTCCTCAAGGCGGACCCTCGACATCCATCGCTTCACCTCAAGCGCATGGGTCCGGTGTGGTCTGTGCGCGTTCGCGCGCATTACCGGGCTCTGGGGCATGACGTCCAGGACGGAATTCAGTGGTTTTGGATTGGCACACACGCCGAATATGACAGGCTCGTCGGCTAACAATCGTTGGAGAGGTGGGTGATAGTCGGTAGTGTCGCCGCGGGCGCCGGAAGACAGTGTGCGCCCGCGGCGCCTGGCCGGCGTGGTCGCGCGGCCCCTCGACTCACCGTTAGGCGGCAGTTCACAGAGAGGCTGCTACTAGTCGGGTCCGCTCGTGCCCAAGCTCTGGTCAGAACGCTGGCTTGGCTAAAGACGCGGATCTGGCCTTTGTCACTAGTGATGGCGGTGCCGTCCGGGACGGCTCGCGTCACCACAGGGATTAGCCCTAGGTAATTCGCGGACGGATATGTAATCTACAGCTGGATAAAGAACCGTTCTTTGATTCGTCTGGATTCCTCGCGCCTATAAAACGCCGCGCCTTCAGTTCTATGTCGCCAACTGGCTCATGATTCGGCTGGAGGAGTCGCTAGTGGGTTGTTACGTCCATGGCATTGGCTGCACATGTCGATACGCGTGCGACAATCGCCGCTAGTGCTCGCAGAGTTCCATAATACGTCGTCGAATCTAAGGTATCCGGCCGGAACTCCGTGCCAAGGGCGCCTAACAATCGTTGGAGGGGTCCGTGAGGCGTAGGTCAGTTTGGCGCCGCGGGCGCGGGAAGACAGTGTGCACCCGCGGCTCCTGTTCGGGGGCCTGTCGCGCGGCCCCTCAACTTCACCGTTAGACGGCATGCGTGCGCCATCGCGACAGTTGACGCTGAACCAAGTCCTCAACGTCGTAGGTCAGTGCGCCGGTGACGCTCGGGGCGCTATCCATGGCACTTGGCGTCATCAGGCACCCCGCTAGACGGCCAGAGATCGCGTACACCTTGCTTGATAGCTGGCCTTTCTTGCTATGCAGCGGTCGCGGTACGCACAGTGCGATGGCATGAGTCCATTGTAGAACAGAGACACTGGCTCGCTGTCTCTTGGTGCAATCGTTGGAGTTCTAATCGCGGCGATGGGTATCAGCGCTTGCTAGGCAATCGTGGCTCACGGTGGCGCTGCTGCTTTCCTGGTTCGGCGCTAATCGCTGTGTGCGGGTTTCTACTATCGAGCGAAGCGTGGGGCGAAACTCGCTGCCAGGACACACATGCCAGTCTAACAATGGTTGGAGGGGTCCGTGAGGCGCCATGTGTTAGGCGCCGCGGGCGCCGGAAGACAGTGTGCGCCCGCGTTGCCAGGCCGACGTGGTCGTGAGCCTGACTTCACTCAGTATCGCTGGGGGATTTAACACCGCGGAAGAAATTCAAAGCACCTTCGCTGGGGCTCCACCTGAGTGCGTGCGCCGGCAGGCCTCGGTTCGCGTGCAGGCGTCTACGCTTATGGCGCCTCAGAGGTGCGCGTGCGGCCACACGCCTTCGATCAAGGTCGGGGCGCGCGCCCAAGCAGCTTTGATGCGCTCATCAGCCGCACCTGTGGCGCTGCGCGCCGGCGCGGAGCGAAGTTCTTGATGCCTTAGGGGCGCGCTTAACCTCGGGAACTATGTGGTCTGGGTTGGAGCGTCCGGGCCGCACCGGCCAGGTGCCAGTCGGTGGGTAACTCTAACAATCGTTGGAGGGAGCCGTGATCGGTTGGGTGGGTGGGCGCTCTCCGCGCCCGGAGAATGGAACGCGAACCGAGCGCCCGCGAGTCTTTACCGCGGTCCCTCAACTTCGCCGTTAGACGGCGCAATATGACGCTGCGACTCCGATCCGCTCTGTGCCTCATAGCGTGCGCAATCGCAGCCTGCGACTCTGCACCTGCGCCATCCGCTAAAGCGGCACCGGCGCCGCGACCCGAAGGTGTCCTTGTCTACTTGGGTACCACCGCCACTGCCAGAGTTGCTTTGACAGCGTGCTGACTTAACCTAAAAGTGCGGCACGATATCACCCGTCAGCCGCTTGGCACACCAACTACCGGTAGCTACCATCCGCTGGTATCCTCGCGGTAACTCTCAGCAAAAACAGGTGGCCTGTTACGTCAACGCATGCATGGGTTCACAACAATGTGACAAGTAGCCGTGCGCCGTCTAACGGACTTTAACCTTGGAGGGGGCCATGATGCGCTTACGGCTTGGCACCGCGGGCGCTGAGAAAGATTGTTCGCCCGCGGCGCTTGTTAGGCTGGGCGCTTCTGGGCAGCCCTCAACTTCACCGTTAGAAGTCATGCCCAACACTGCTGACACCGCAGCAAGATGGGCGCGCTATCTCGCATCATGCGCCTACATCCCTCGCGCGCACTTAATTCAGCAGCACTTGCGCCAGCGGCGAGGATTCCGCGGCTGTGCGATTGCGGATGCCAAAAGCTCGATTTGGCGATCCAGCCGGAATCGGCACTTGAACCGCTGATGCGTCCCTCAGGCCGCGACGGGTGCGCGCTCGAGCTGGACTATCGCGTCGTTGGACGCCCAGGAGACCTCTGTGGAATTTCAGGTGTTCGTTGATGCCAGAGGATATCTGTCGGGCATTGACGTTTCCTACTGTGCGAACAGCGCTCCGATGCCGGATGATGTTGAACTGGTAGAGCCTCCATTTCACATTCATGGATCTCTCTTGGCATGACTTCTAACAATCGTTGGAGGGGTCCGTGAGGCGTGAGTGGGTTTGGCGCCGCGGGCGCGGGAAGAGATTGTGCGCCCGCGTCGCCTATCCGGCGTGGTCGTGCGGCCCCTCAA
>CAVQKW010000010.1:0-144994 GCA_963713175.1 uncultured Gammaproteobacteria bacterium
CAACGCGCGCTCGAGCGTAGGGTCGGCACCGTAGAAGTGATTTCGGTAGCACTGACGGCGGAGTTTTGCTTTAAAGATTCGACGAGACGAGGGAATGTTGTAGAGGTTGACGCTGTTGCCGTCGGTCGAGAAGCGCCGCAGATAGAACGCTGGAACGTAGCGGTGCCTTGTTTGAGGGCACGGGTGACTCAAAACGGCACGGCGATTCGCTGCGGCGGGGAGAAGTCTGGGCGGAAGATCAGCGCTACGTAAGAGAAAACGCCGTAGTACTCGAGCCGCATCACCGCGGCGACGGCGCTCCGCTTGACTTCGCTGATAGGCGTATCCAAACACATCTCCAACGCGCCCAGTTTGTCCCCTGAGCGCGTAGTCCCTGGCGCCGACCCACATCTCCCAGAATGCCGGCGGCCGGGTGTGCATGTTGTGAGTACGCTCGAGTTGGACAAGCGTGCTCGGACTTACGGACCGACCGGTCAGGTGGTAAGCGAGCCCGCGAACCTGCTTTCGGACGACGCGTGCCAGCCGTTTCTTCGGCTCCGACCCGATGCCCACCCTCGGCCAATGCGAGTCCCAGTGATCGAGTCAAGGCCGTAGTTCCATTCAAGGGACTTTGCTAGCTGCATTCGGAGACCAGGAATCGGCCCCGCCCCCTGCCCCGCCGGCCGCTCCCTCCCCTGCTCGCTCGCTCGCTCGCCCGCCCGCGCGCCGTCTGCCTCCTCGCCCGCCCGCCCGCGCCCGCCCGCCGCGCGCCGTTCGCCCGCCCGCCGCCCGCTCGCCCGCGCCGTCGCCCCCCCGCCGCCCGCCCGCCCGCCCGGCCCGCCCGCCCGCCCGCCCGCCCGCCCCGGCCGCGCCGCCGCCCGCCCGCCCGCCCCCCCCCGCCCGCCCGCCCGCCCGCGCGCTCGGCCGCCCGCCCGCCCCGCCGGCCGCCCGGCCGCGCCCGCCCCGCCGGCCGCGCCCGCGCCCGCCCCGCCTGCGCCCGCGCCCGCCCGCGCGCCCGCCCGCGCCCGCGCGCCCTGCGCCCGCCCGCGCTCGGCCGCCGCCGCTGCTGCGCCCGCTCGCTCTGCCGCGCCCGCGCCTTCTGCGCCCGCCCGCGCCCGCGCCCGCGCGCCCGCGCCTGGCCTGTGTATTTTTGCCCGCGCGTTATCTGCTTCTAATTGTTGGGAATGTGGTGACGCTCCGTCGATATCGAGATAGATGAGGTACGCAGAAAGTAGTCGTCGTCCAGGCGCGACCCGTGATTGCAGGGCGTGCATGCCGGTACCGTTATCAGGTTGTCCGGGACGGCGTGTCGAAGAACGACTCCGGCGGATAATGTCTCTACCGAGTCCGCCGCATCTCTAACGTTGCACAGCGCACAGGCGAATAGGAACACCGATCTTACGCCGGCCTATGTATTGCCTCGCCGCCAGTGGCGTTTAGCCGGGTTGCAGTGGCAAACTTGACGTAAGCGTTTGAGCCCATGAAGTTTTCTCTGCTGCCCGCTCCAAGCGTACCCCTGCGCGTGACCCGCGAGCTGCGGGCTGGCGCGATCGCCCGCATACGCCCTGAGCCCGCTGATTCAGTCGTAAGCCGCACCACCCAGCGCGCCGGCGCCTCCCGTCCTTAAGCCGGCTGACCACGGTTGAGACTCCGCCCATTGAGCGATGTCGCCGTCGAGCCAGGCCACCAAGTTCTTGACTCAGCTGCCGGCGCTTGGGGAATTCGCCGGCCAACTCGAGGCGGTAGATTGTCATGCGGGACAGTCCGGTGAGCTGCATTACTTGTCTGATGCGAAGGAACTTCATGTTGATATTTCCTGTACGTGCTGTTGCGTCCGGAGCTGACCGCAGACGCTCGAGGTCATCATTAGTCCACTTGGCGCAGTTATAGTTAGTGCGAGTTTGTCTCCAGTTTGCGCAGATACCTGGCGTTGTCTTTGTACGAGTTGCGCTGGAAAGCAGAGAAACTCAGACGGTTTTCCGAGGCGACTCGACTTTCGGGCGTGCCAAGGCGGTTGGATCACGCACCTTTCAGGCGCGGGATGAACCTACGAGACCCAGCCACGGTTTATAAAGGCGGCAGCGCAAGTGAAGCCGTCTTGCCCCTATCGTCACGTAATGTGCCAGCGAAGGATCGAGGTCCACAGCGCTCTTGATAGAGCTATAACCGAAAGTGGTGGATGACTTAAGAAGGGCGGCGTGCCCTGCTCGGAAAATTTGAGTGTCTGCGTTCAACTAGCATTTGGAGTAGGCACGCCATGCGTAACGATACGGTAGTTCGGTTTCGGAAAAAAGATGAGGTCGTCGACCCACTGACCAGTTGCTGCGCGAGGGCGCGCAGCGGCTGCTCAGCCAGGCGGTGAGCGCGGAGTTGGAGCTCTTTCTGGTCATCGCGAGGAACGGCGAGACGGCGAAGGCCGGCGTGCGGTAGTGCGCAACGGCTATCTGCCGGCGCGCGAGATGTTGACGGGCATCGGGCCGGTGACGGTACAGGTGCCCAGGTACGGATCGCTCGGACGAGGGGACGTGTTCCGTTCGAGCCTGGTGCCGCGGTATGTGCGGCGAGCGCGCAAAGCGTGGAAGCGGCACTGCCGTGGCTGTATCTGAAGGGGATATCCACTGGCAACATGCAGGAGGCGCTGACGGTGTTACTCGGGGAGCAGGCGCGGGGATTGTCGGCGCCGGTGGTATCCGGCTGAAGGCGGGGTGGACCAAGGAGATCAGGCGTGGCGCCAGCGCGAGCTGGGCAAGGAGCGCTGGGTGTATGTCTGGGCCGACGGGATTTACTCCAGCCTCGGGCGGAAGACACCCGGCTGTGCCGTTGGTGATCATTGGGGTCAACGAGCGCGGGCAGAAGCGCTTCCTAGCGATCGAGGACGGGGTGCGGGAATCCACGGAGAGCTGGCGCGCGGTGATCTGAGCGATCTGAAGGGCGCGGGGTGAAGCTCGCGCGCCAAGCTCGGCGGTCGGTGACGGGGCATTGGGCTTCTGGGCGCGCTCGAGGAGGTCTTCCCCGAGACGCGGCATCAGCGCTGCTGGGTGCACAAGACGCGAACGTGCTCAACAAGCTGCCCAAGGCGGCCTGCAGGCAAGGCGAAGGCGATGCTGCACGAGATCTGGATGGCGGAGACCCGAGCCGATGCCGGGCGGCTTCGATCGGTTCGTCGGAGACCTACCGGCGAAGTATCCGAAGGCCGCCGAGTGCCTGGCAGAAGGATCGATGAGGCGCTGCTCGCGTTCTACGACTTCCCGGCCGAGCACTGGGTGCACATGCGGACGACCAACCCGATCGAGTCGAGCTTCGCCACCATCCGCCACCGCACCGATCGCACCAAGGGCTGCGTGACGCTCCGCGCAACGATGCTCGCGTTCATGTTCAAGCTGGCGATCGGCGCGGAGAAGAGCTGCCGCCGCCTGCGGGGCTTCCCGCATCTGGCGAAGGTGATCGCCGGAGTGAGTTTCGTCGATGGTGTCAGAAAACAGCCAGGATCAACTCAGCAGAGCCGCCGCCTGATCAACATGTCCATACACCAGATTTGACATTAGCTCCTCTTGATATCGCCGGAAGCATTGCGCGAGTCGTGAAGATTTGAAAAGGCTATGCCACGAAGGAAATAGGCCTGAGCAAACTTTGGATCAAGTTGGATCGCTTGGGCCTCGTCTCTTACAGCGCGCTGGTAGTCGTGTTGCTGTAAGCACACACGTCCGCGTTCGCTCCACAGCGCCGCAGTTTTCGGCTCCAGCCGGATAGCCTCCGAATAGTCCGCGAGTGCAGCGCTGAAATCACCTCGTGCGTAATAGGTTTTCGCACGCTGACGCAGGGCGGGGACAATTTTAGGGTCGATACCTAGGGCTGTGTCGAAGTCCCGCAAGGCCGCATCGTCGTCGGGTTGCGCTGCGTAGAAGACTCCACGGTTGTAGTAAAGCTCGGCGTTATGGGGAGCCAGTTGACCGCTTCATTGTAATCGTCGAGCGCATGCTGTTTGTCGCCCAAGGCAAAATACGCCGTGGCACGATCTGCGAACAGAAAAAAGCGCATTGCCCTCGAAGATCTTGTGATCCAGCGACTCTGTGCAGGCCTGAATTACCCGGGGCGGCGCCGCCTTTCCATCTCGATTGATGCACGCCTCGACCACAATACGCTTCTCATAATTGAGCTGAAGCTCACAGATCGCCGCCTGTGTAAAATCTAAGTTAGGCTGCCCATCGGGGCCTTCCAATCCCCCAGGACTGTACGGCATGCAATCAAAGAATTCATCCGGCGGAAGCGCTGGCAGTAGCTGGCCGGGGTACGGCGCAGTGATTGTAACTTGCTCTTTGGTCGTTGGCGGCGCCGTCGGTGTCTCATTGGCGTTAGCCGAAGGTGCGCCGCTGGCTCCGGACGGACCGGTTGGTGGCTGGCCGTTCTGGTTTGAATTGGGGACCTGCGCTCCCGCTGCCCGCGCAGCCAGCAGCAGCAAAACGGAGACTTGCCACCAGGACAGACGCCGCATGAGTTACATCCCGAGCTTCATCGAAGCAGCACTCGACGCGTGTAACTGAACCTATCACTTCGCGCCGCAAGCTCAAGCTCTTTAACCTTTTGTTAATGTGCTGGTAACGAGAGCTTCGGCGGGACCGCTTTGGGCCAGGAGCGAACGAAGGCCAGTATCCCGCATACCCGGCGACACCTAGGTCCGCGACGCAGCCGAGGGCCGGGAGCCCGCTCGCAAATGGGCGACCGGCCGGGAATCCGCCCAAGCTTCGATATCCGATTCCAGCCACGCCACCGAGTTCTCGCTTAGTCTCCGCCGCTTGGGGAACCGTCCGGCGAGCTCGAGGCGGTAAATCGTCATTCGAGAAAGTCCGGTGAGCTGCATCACCTGGCGGATACGAAGGAATTTCATCGCGACACTCCTCAGACTAGTATTGGGGCGCTCCCGTAACCTGGACTTCCTGACGCAGCAAGTCACACCGTGTAACAGGCGAAACGACCCCGTCGCGGGTGTTGCAGGTCGGGTTGCTCGCTTCGAGACCGCCTGATACTCCTTGAGCCCGGCAGGCGCACTTGGTGTTGGTTTTGTGTGCGTATTCCGCTGATTGTGACCGGCGATTCCGCCCGAAGGTGACCGGGCATTCCGCCGCATCGGCGCTGAGTGAGTTTCTTACTCCGGTTGGTCACGATCAGTCAACGTTTCGGCTTCTTTCCGGATCTTCGATCTTTCGCTTTGCGGGGAACCCGTAGGGCAGTCTGCCCGCCCGAAGGGCGGGCAGAAGCTCTCCACGATCGTTTGCGGTCGGAGCCGAGGGAAGACATTGACGCGCGACACCACTGCTCATCGGGCAGTCGCCGTTGTGGTTTTCCTGACCTCGGCGGCGTAACGCTTGCGTATGGACTCCTTCTCCTGCAGGTGGATCTGGTGCGCGCGGTGCACCAAGCGGTCCAAGATCGCATCGGCCAAAGTCGGATCGTTCAGGTACTCGTGCCAGTGCTCGATCGGTAGCTGGCTCGTGACGATCGTGGCGCGGCTGCCGACCCGATCATCGAGGAGTTCGAGCAGATCGTTGCGCTCGCGTGGTCCGAGGGGCGAGATCGCGAAGTCGTCGATCACGAGCACGTTGATCTTGGCGAGGGCAGCGAGGCGCTTGCGGAAGCTCCCGTCGGCGTGGCAGAGATTGAGCTCCTCGAACAGCCGTGGTGCGCGCGCGTACCAGGCGCTCAAGCCCGCGCGACACGCCTGATGCGCGAGCGCGCAGGCCAGGTACGTCTTGCCGCTGCCGGTTGCCCCGTGGATCAAGAGGTTCTGATTTGAGCGGATCCACTCGCAGGAGGACAGGCTCGCCAGCTGCGCTCGGTCGAGTCCGGCGCGCGAGCGGAAGTCGACGTCCTCGATGACCGCATCGCGTTCCTTGAACTGGGCAAGCTTCAAGAGCCGCCCCAGACGGCGATTCTCCCGTTGCAGCACTTCGCGCTCGAGTAGCAGCGCCACGCGTTCTTCGAAGGCCAGCTGTTGCAGGGCGCTGTTGGCCATCTGCTCGCTCAGGGCGAGCGCCATGCCGTGCAGCTTCAAGCGGTTCAGTGTATCGAGGGTGGGTTGGATGAGCATGGGTCATCGTCTCCTTCGGGGCTCGACGGGGTCGCCGTCGTGGTGAGGGTGGAACGGAAGTACTCCGCCCCGCGCACGTTGCGATGCGAGTGCGCGGCGGTTGGTGCGGCGCTCTCGGCCGCGGGGAACAGGTCCGGGTGCTGGTCGAGCTTGGCCTCGAGGATCGCGAGGATGCGCTTGCGCGTGGGCGAGCCCATGGCCAGCGCTCGGCGGCACGCGGCCTCCAGGCGCTCCTCGCCGTAGGTCTTGGCGAGGTTCAACAGACCCAGGCACGCACGGTAACCCTGCTCCGGGTGCGGACGATTCTCGAGCTGCCACGCGACGACCGCGCGCGTGCCCGCACCGATCTTCTGCCCCCAGTTCAAGAGTCGCCCGGGCGTCCACTCCAGATGCCGACGGTGCGACTCGGGCATGTGTTCGCCGAGCGTGGTGTGTTTGCCGGGAACGTAGGAGCGCACGTGCGCAGCGATCCGTCGGCTCTTGAAGAAGCACTCGAGCGTGGTGGCGGTCAAGCGCACGTGGATCTCCTGGCGCACGAGGGCATGCGGCACGCTGTAGTAGTGGTGCTCGACCTCGACGTGATAATCGACGCCGGCGCGCGCCTTGCGCCACTCGGCGTACTCGTAGCGCCGTTCGGGCAAGGGCTTCATGGCGGGACGATCGATCGCCTCGAACACACTGGCACGACAGCCGGGCAGCTTCTTGAACGGGCGACGATTGAGGACGAGGAGCAGTTCGGCGATGGCCGTGTTGAGCTCGGTGAGCGAGAAGAACTGCCGATTGCGCAGCCGCGCGAGGATCCACCTCTGCACCACGAGCACGCTCATCTCTACGGCGGCCTTGTCCCGTGCCCGATAGGGACGCGCCGGCAAAATCGCCGTGCCGTAATGACGCGCCAGGTCCTCGTAGGTAGAGGTCGCCTCCGGCTCGTAGCGACAGGCCTTCTTGATGGCGCTCTTGAGGTTATCCGGAACCCACAGAGCCGGTACCGCCCCCAGGTACTCCAGGGTGCGGATGTGCGAGGCGATCCAGTCCGGCAGACTCTGCGTCCAGGTGGCCTCCGCGTAGGTGTACTTGGATGCGCCCATCACGGCGACGAAGATCTCGGCCGCACGGATCTCGCCCGTGCCCGCCTCGATCACCGCCACGGTGTCGCCGCTGTAGTCGATGAAGAGCTTCTCGCCCGCGCGATGCACCTGACGCATCGAGCGCGCCAAGTGGTCGCGGAAGCGGTGGTAATGCAGGCAGAACTGGCTGTAGCGGTACGCTCGCGCGCCGTGAGCGCCGTGGTACTCCTCCCACAACAGCTGCAGCGTCACACCCCGGCGCTTCAGTTCCTGATGGATGTAGGGGAAGTCGGGCTGCGCGTATTGTTCCAGTGGCGCGGCCGTGCGGAACAGCAGCGCTTCGAGCTGCCCGTCATCCAGCTCCTCGCGCAGCGGCCAGCTGAGACCCTGCTGGATCGCCCGACGCACGTACTTGCTGACGGCGCCCTTGGACACCCCGGTCGTGGCGGCGATCCACTCGTGGCTAAACTTCGCCTCGAACTTGAGACGCAGAACCTCTTTGATCTTGCGCATGGCACTCCGTTTGGCTGACATCGAGCTCCCCTCGGGTAAAACCGGGCAGCTTGCCAGCGAACTTCAGTTCCAGCGCAGATCCGACGGTCCATTCCGGGCCAACGTGACCGCTCCTTCCGGCATCGTGACCATCGATTCCGGCCTCGGCCGAAAATCGGTCACCTTCGAGCAGAATCGGCGGTCACGTTCGGCCGGAACGGCCGGTCACGTTCGAACGGAATCAGTGGTCACATTGGCGCGGAATTAGAGAGCCGCACACCTGCAACGTGCGTATCTGCGCCAATTCGAAGCAAACGCAGGATAGCCAAACGGTTGCTGTTGGTCCACGATTCGCACCATGGCAGCCGATGCTC
The DNA here is from genome assembly GCA_963713175.1 of uncultured Gammaproteobacteria bacterium. Taxonomy (GTDB): domain Bacteria; phylum Pseudomonadota; class Gammaproteobacteria; order Steroidobacterales; family Steroidobacteraceae; genus 13-2-20CM-66-19. Next base: position 7,998 of record CAVQKW010000010.1, read on the forward strand.
TGGTGCGATGTCGAGTTAGTTCGGAGACGAAGGCTCTCCTTCAGAGCATTGCCGCTCGCGAGCAGATCACGGAGTCGGCGCTCGTTCGCCAGGTGCTCGTGATACTGACAAGGACGTCTGCGACAGAGAGCCCGGCGATCGGTAGGTCAGACGACACAGAATTGCGTGCTGAGCGCTTGTCGATCCGCCTGGCGTCGGACGACCGCCTCTTGCTACGTGAGCGATCCGGCTCGCGCGGAATGCCCTCAGCGACCTATGTGGCAGTCCTGGTGCGCTCGCACCTCCGCAAGTTGACTCCGCTGCCCATCGCGGAGCTCGACGCGCTCAAGCGCTCTATTGCGGAGCTGGGAGCGGTCGGCCGAAACCTGAATCAGATTGCGAGAGCGCTCAACACTAGCGGCCGGTTCGATGGACCCCGGCGTCAGGATCTGGAGGCGATGCTCAAGATCGCCGTGGCACTGCGTGATCACGTCAGGGCGCTGCTGAAGGCGAATGAGACGAGTTGGGACAGAGGGTATGGCCAGACTACGGATTGACCCGGGTACGGCCCGGCCGCTGCTCGATATCGCGAGTTACACCCGGCGCGGCCCCGCCGAGCGGGCGCACCTGGGACAGGAGGAGATTCAGGTATTGAGTCGGACTGTCCGTCGCACGCCGGAGGTGATGGTCAAGGTGCTGACGAAGGGTGGGCAGGATCTAAAGGCGGTCGAAAGGCACCTCAGCTACCTCAGCCGCGACGGGGACGTGGAGATTGAGACCGACGACGGACAACATTTGAGAGGGGAGGGTGTCGAGCAGGAGTTGCTCCAGGACTGGGACCTCGATCTCGAGGAGGCTCGCCGGACGAGAGAACTCAGATCACGCCCCGGAATCGTGAGGCCGAAGCTCGTACACAAGGTCGTGCTCTCGATGCCGGCGGGAACGCCGCCGGACGGGTTACTTCGCGCCGCTCGAACCTTTGCCCGGGAGACCTTCGGTGCGAAGCATCGCTATGCCATGGTCCTGCATACGGACGAGCCGCATCCGCACGTGCACATGGTCGTTAAGGCGGTCAGCGAGGAGGGCGTGCGGCTGAACATCCGCAAGGCCACACTCCGTGAGTGGCGCCGAGAATTTGCGCGACATCTGCGAGCGCAAGGCATCAGCGCGAATGCGACGGACAAAGCGGTCCGGGGAGCTATGCGGCCGAGGCTATCGGACAGGATGTATCGGGCGATGCAACGCGGTGCATCAGGTCGCATTCGCGCGCACGAGGGGCCAGCGGACGTGGAGCGGGCAACCACCGCGGATGCTTCCAGCCGCGAGACGTTGCTGCGAACGCGGGCGCAGGTCGAACGAGGCTGGAGTGCCGCGGCCGACATTTTGGACCGCCAGGGTCAGCAGGACCTGGCATGGCACGTAAGGCGATTCACCGAGGCGCTGCCCCCAATTCGCACCGATCGCGAACTAATGCGGGAGGCTGAGAAGGAGCGAGTGCGCCCGCCGCCTCAGCAGGAGCTTGCGCGTTAAGGCTGCCTACGGGCATACGCCGGGTGACGCTTCTTTCAGCAAGGCGCCTGGTGAGTTAAATTGCCTTGGGAACGAGCGCATGAGCGACGTCAGAAAACATTTGCGAGCTGTCCCGGCTGTCGCTCCGCAGGCATCAGCGGAGCGCGAGATCGCAGTGCGCTTTACTCCCACACCTGGCCTGGTCGCACGGCTGAACAAGCCGCTCAACAGCTTCCACTGGGTGGGTCCCGCGACCCTGCGCTTCACCAGTCAGGGTGTACTCGTTACAGCCAAGCGCTCCACGTGGCTCGGACTGCGGCAGACACAGCACTTGATCAGGCCGGCCGAAATCCGCGACGTTTATAGGGAAGCCAACGCGGTCCAAGTGCATCTGCAGGGTTTGCGTAAAGCTTACTTTCATCTGTGGGCGGAGGACTCCGCGAGCGCGGCGCAGATCGTCGAGTTGTTGCCGACCGCACAGACGATTGAGTTTGAGAGCGCTATCCGCGACCCGGACGTCGTCATCGCATGGCGCTCGCCCGCGGTTGGGCTTGTGGCGCTATTGGTCGTGGGGGCCATTGGGGTGCTGACCTGGATGGTTCAGCACCGTGGGCTCCCGGTGCGCGAGCCGAACGCCACAGGATCGCCTCAAGCCCGGGTCCTATCCCAGCCCAAAGCAGCGCTTCCGACGGCGAAGCCTCAAGCCGTGGCTACGGGCGACGACGCGCTGCTCGCTGATCAGGATCTGAGGGTGTTCGGCGCGCGCATCGAAGCGCTTTCGACTGAGTTCCGGGTGGCATGGGACGCATTGCAGTATGGCTATGTCAGTCAGCGGAAGTTCGCCGACGAGTCGCTTTATGCCTATGCGGACGATCTGCGCAAGCAGCGCCAGGGCTTGTCAAATCCTTTGAGTACCTTACGCGTGCCGAAGCGCACCAGCAGCGCGCCCAGCAGCTGCAAAGCGACCTGGAACGGCCTCCGCCCCTCGGCTATCGGTCCGACAGACAGGCAAGTCAAATTCGGTGAGGCGGATGCTGCTATGACCATGTGGTCGGTTGCGGAACGAGGCGCTTTCGTCGTTCCATCGTGTGCGCGCGCGGCGATACGCTGCCGTTCATGACGGCGACAGATCACCGGCGGAGCGCGGGTTGTCGGTGTCGGTTCCGGCGCATCAAGATGAGGCGCAGATAGATTCCCCGGACCGGCTGGAAAGCGATGTCGTGAATAGCTCAAGAGTATTCGTCTGGCTCGTGGCATTGCTTTGTATCGGAGTCGATGCATGCACCGATAAGGCAGCCGATCACTATGCTGCCGGCGTCGCTAAGGCTAAGAAGGGCGACTATGACGGCTCGCTGGCTGAGTTTGACAGGTTCATCAAGTTAGATCCAGCCGTCCAAACGCTTACTTCGCGCGCGGCCTGACAAAGCAACACCTAGACGATCCAGCCGGCGCGATAACTGACTTCAACAAAGCCATTGAGCTTAAGCCCGACAGCTCCGAAATCTACGACGCTCGCGGTAACGCCAAGGCAGCCCGCAGTGACTTGGAGGGGGCAATAGCGGACTACGATAAAGCCCTTGAGCTAGATCCCACCAATCTGAGGGCACTGAATAACCGAGGCCTCGCGAAGGCCAAAAATGGCGACAGCGATGGTGCGCTCGCCGATTACAACCGCGCCATTCAACTCAGCCCGACCTCCGGTGTGCCCTACATCAATCGCGGCATGCTGAAGAGGAAGGTCGGCGACGCGAAGGCCGCTGTGGCTGATTTCTCCAAAGCGATCGAGCTTAGCCCTGACTACGCTTACGCCGCGTACGCGCAACTAGGAAACACAGAATTGATCCAAGGCGACTTGGACGCAGCGATAGGGAGTTACGGGAAGGCGATCGCCCTTAATTCAAAGGACGTGCTGGCGTACATGAACCGAGGAGCCGTGAAGCTGAGGAAAGGCGATCTCGACGGCGCTCTTGCAGATGAAGACAGGGCGATTCAACTAAACCCAAGAGAGGTTCTCGCGTACATGAATCGCAGCGCCATCAGGAAGAAACTGGGTGATGCGGCAGGCTCAAGCCGCGACTATGCGAAGGCCCTTCAATTAAACCCCCAGGCAGATAAGCTTGCCCAGGAGAGTGGCAGACCCTAGCCGATTGAGGTAAACGGAGATCCAACTCTTCTTGGCCCGTGAGCGGCCATCGACACCAGCTAGGACGCCCACGGAGCACGGTTCTGCGCCGACAGATCTACCGTGCGTGTTTGACGACCTCCACGACCTCCTGCAGCCACGGCACGAGGTGCTCCATGTCGAAGGTGCCTGCTTCGAGCAGCTTGATCATGCGGTTGTAGATCGCCGCGGAGGACGCGGTGATGGTGAAGCCGTTGATCCGCAGGAAGACATCGACTACGGCAAACCCGACCCGCTTGTTGCCATCGACGAACGGGTGGTTCTGAACGAGGCTTTCGAGGAGCGCCGCCGCCTCGTGGATCAGCGTGTCGTAGTAGCCGGTCTGCGGGCGGTGCAGCGCCGATTCGAGCGCCCCGACGTCGCGAACGCCGGGCGCTCCGCCGTAACGCTCGATGAGCTGCTGGTGAAAGAAGAGGGCATCGGCGGTCGTGAGGTACTCGGTCATTTAGCGAGCTTGCGGTACAGCTCATCGCGCTCTTTGAGGCTTTTCTGGAAAGCCTCGAGCACATTGCGACGCGGTGGCTGTTGCTTGCGCGCGAGGTAGTCCCGCATCGCATCCCCGATGACGGCCTGGAGCTGCCGACCCTCGCGGTCCGCGATGGCCTGCAGGGCATCCAGGACCTCCGGCTCGGCCTGGGAGGAATACTTACGAAGCGCGCGCATCGCCTGGGACCTCATCATGAGATATCTTGATCGATCATGATAGGTCAAGAAGGCTGGAAAGCAAGTGCTCGCGTTCCGGTGTGTCAGGCGGGTACGACGGCGGGTACGCGCTGAATCGGGGTGCTCTATAAACTTTTTACAATCAATGTCTTATAGTCGGTCATGCAACTCCGGCCGGGGGCGCCAGCCCCCTCCGGGGTCTCAATCGCGCTCACGCATGCTCACCAGGTGCCAGTAAAATAGGACCTTGCGTGACTGTTGGCGGGCAACTACGCGCTTCAAGGGCATTCAGCAGATAGGTGCGCAGAAATAGGGGCCTAGAGAATTCCAGAATTCCGGCATTTCGGCGCGCTCCCGGATCCGGGGCTTGAGGTGCTAGGCCGCCGTAATCGCCTCAACTCATAGACGGGTTCAGCGTCAGTGACCGCATATGCAATCAAAGCAGGCGGTCAGTGAGACTGTTGCACCTTATCCGGGAGGCGGATTTTCGGGAACGTCTGGTCGCGGATCCGCCACGAAGCCGTTGCGGTTCGGCATGCGGATCAGCGGGAGTGTGCGTTGGTCGACGACCTGCCGTTCGCCGACGACCTTGTTGAGGTACAGAAGGTACGCGGTGAGTGCATAGACTTGCTTTGGGGTCAGCGTGCCGGGATCCTGGTAAGGCATCGCACGGTTGATGTAGTCCCACACGGTCGTGGCATAGGGCCAGTAGCTTCCGATCGTTAGAATCGGCTGCGAACTCTTGAGCGTATTCTGACCGCCGGTGAGCGCGGGATAGGGACCATTACCTTCGCCGTGCCGGCCATGGCAGCTGGCGCACATCGACTCATAAAGCGGCCGACCCTGGCGCGCCGTCGCCCCCCCGGGCGGCAAACCGCGCCCGTCGGGGCCGACCGAGATTCCGGCGGCTGCAATATCGGCGGCGGTTGCGGGTCGCCCGAGGTGATAGTGCGGCGCATCGGCTCCCGGTGTATCCGTGCGCGCCAATGCCCACACGGAGGCTGCGCCCAGAAGGAGGACGAGCCGTGCCCTAAACATGGCGCACCTCGCCGTTGGCATGCACGAACCAGGTCTTGATGCCGTTGTAGTGATCCAGTCCATCGCCGCCCTCGTGCAGGCCGCGGACTGCCACTAATTCCTCCCGGGTGGGTTGTCGATACCCGGTCTCATCGGTGCACCGCGATTGCAGAGTTGCCTCTCGGCCATCCCACACCCAGGGCCTCACAAATCGCGTCAGCGACTTGGGCAATACCGGATCGTTCAGGACGGCATCGGTCCAGGTCTTTCCGCCATCCGCCGAGACCTCCACCCGCGTGACACGCCCTCGACCCGACCAGGCGAGCCCGGTGATCTCATAAGCACCGGGCCGGGGGAGCGACTGACCGCCGGCCGGGCGCGTGATGACGGACTTGGCTTCCATGACAAATGAGAATTGCCAGGACTTGCCATCAGGCATCAGATCAACGTACTTAGCCACTTCCGCGCGCGACATGGCCGGCCTGTCGACCACGCGGATTTGCGATAGCCATTTCACGTTGACGTTTCCCTCCCAGCCCGGTACCAGGAGCCGCACGGGGTAGCCTTGTTCCGGGCGCACCGCTTCGCCGTTCTGGCCGTAAGCGACCAGCACATCATCCAACGCCTTGTCGACCGGAATGCTGCGAGCGTGACGCGAAGCATCGGCACCTTCCGCCACGATCCAGCGGGCCGATGATCTAACACCCGCTTCGTGGAGCAAAACACTCAACGGTACGCCGGTCCACTCGCTGCAGCTCAGAAGTCCGTGGCTCTGCTGAGGCGTCTCCCCGGGACGCCCCTGTTGCTCTCGCCCGCTGTTGCCGGCGCATTCGACGAAGTGCATGCGTGATACCGCCGGAAATCGCAGCAAGTCTTCGAGAGTAAACACCAGTGGTCGGTCGACCAGCCCATATATCAGGAGTTGATACTCATGGGGGTTCAAGGCCGGCACACCCGCATGATTGGCCTCGTAGTGCAAAGCGGACGGTGTGATGGTGCCGTAGAGGTCCTGCAGGGGCGTTCGACTTGACCGCGTCGCCGGCGTCGGGGAGTCCGCACGAAACGTGCGCACCGAGCTTTCCCAGGGCGAGCGAACCCCGTATGCGCTGGAGCCCGGCCCGAGTTCGCGCGCGGCGGCGAGCCGCGGCGTCTGGGCCGCCACGCCGGCTCCTGCGCTCAACGCAAGAAACAACCGTCGATCAATATTCGTGCGTGTTGCCATACCCGTCCTCCATTCCAGACGCTACCGGCTCATGTCAGATCACTACATCGAGCCATGCGTCGTCCAACTGGGCGTGCTTTTCGTAGATGCCAACTTCCCCAAAAGCCGCAGGTACGGCACAAGGCTCGACTCGCCGGATTGAACAAGAAGACGCGAGCAGTTGGCTTACCTATGCCGCGGCCACGCGTCGGTCGATCCAGGTAGATGGAGAATTCAGCGACTCCCGCGTAGCAAGCGCGCGACCGGTACACGCTCAAGCTCGCCCATCCCAGCACAGCATCATCGACACCGGTCGCAACGAGCATTGGGTAGTCGCTCGCAATCGTCGCGCGCATCTCCCCGACGCTGCGCAGCCGCGTCTCGAACGTAGCGACGCGTTCCTCGATGCCCTGGTTGTAGATCGCGGCGATTCTCGGAGCATCGTCGTGGAGGGCTAAGCGAGTTCGTACTTCTGTTGGTTGGTACATGCAACTATTGGGATAAATGCACACTCATGTTCGCTGTCCACAGCAACTGGATTCAGATGGTGCGCAACAACTGGACTCGGTTGGGCCACAACAACGGGCCTCGGATGATGCCCCCCGGGCGATCCCAAACTTGCTTTCGGCAGCACGGGCCACGCGTGAGATGACCTCGATCGCCGCTCGGCGAGCCTCGGGCGTCAGGTCCTCGATCATTTGCGCTTGCTGTTGGACCAACTCGCCATGAATACGGTTGTATAACCTCTGGCCTCGGGCTGTGATTCGGACGCTGATCGCTCGTCCGTCGGTCAAATCCATGAGCCGCTCGGCATAGCCTTTGCGTACCAGCGCTCCGAGCACCCGGCTCGAGGTGCTCTTATCGAGCAATAGCCGCTCTGCCAGATCATTCAGCCGCATCGGTCCGTCACGCTTGAGGGCTTCCAGGGCGTAGCACTGCGTAACCGAGATGTCGTGGCAGCAAATGCGGTCGCGATCGCGAAACTGATAGGCGCGCACGAGGTCTGCAAGTGCCTCGTGCAGGGCGAGGCTGTCAGCTTGGAGCGGATCGGCCAGCGATGTTCTCGGGTCGAGGCCAGATAGTTGCATATGACAACTATAGAGCCGCAGTCATTCGTGTGCAATCGCTAAGACAGCAACCGGGCTCCATGCAGGCCAACCCGTCTGCTCGCGGCCCAAAGGACTAAACCGCTCGCGCGGTAGGGGTAGCTTCGATCGAGGCCTGTGGTTGGCTGATCTCTGAGGCTCTGTTCGTATGTTGTGGAGCGAGGCATTCCGCCTCGCTCCACAACCGGAGCTTCAGTCATGAATACCCCTACACCGAAGGTCTCGCCGCTGCGTCAACGCATGATCGAAGATATGCGGATCCGCAAGCTCGAGCCCAAGACCCAGAGCGGCTACATCCGCGCCGTACGCCATTTCACCGTATGGTTCGGTCGCTCGCCCGACCAGGCCAGTGCTGAGGATCTGCGCCTCTTTCAACTGCATCTGATCGATCAAGGCGTCTCGCCGATCACGATCAACGCAACACAGACCGGACTACGCTTTTTCTTCGAGATCACCCTGGATCGCCCCGAGGTCACGGGCAAGATGCGCCCCGTGCGTGTCGCACAACGCTTGCCGGTCGTGCTCACCCGCGAGGAAGCGACGCGCCTGATCGACGCCACGCGCAACCTCAAGCACCGCGCCGCCCTGTCGGTGGCGTACGGCGCGGGGTTGCGCGCCAGTGAAGTGGTTGGCCTGAAGGTCAGTGACGTGGACAGCAAGCGCATGGTGCTGCGCGTCGATCAGGGGAAGGGTCGCAAGGATCGCTACGCCCTGCTGCCGCCGGTGCTGCTCACGCGCCTGCGCGGTTGGTGGCGTTACGCCCGTGCCGAGGGCAAGGTGCTGCCCGACGGCTGGCTCTTTCCGGGTCAGGATCCGATGGAGCCGATGAGTACCCGGCAGCTCAACCGCGCCGTGCACGAGGCAGCCACCGCCGCGCACATCGATAAGCGCGTCTCCATGCACTCGCTGCGCCATGCCTTCGCCACCCATCTGCTCGAGCAGAAGGAAGACATCCGCACCATCCAGGTGCTGCTCGGCCACAAGAAGCTCGAGACCACGGCCCTCTATACCCACGTGGCCACGGCCACGCTGAGCCAGGTGATCAGTCCGCTCGACAGTACCCGACCGACGTAGCACCGAGGCGTGTCACGCCTGGAGGTCGCGGATATCTTCCGCGGCCACGGGCCGACCTGGCGGCACCAAGAGCGTGGCCACTTGAGCCTCGGCCAGCTCAAGGTCATGTCGGCCGTCGAGAACTGCCGCAGTGCGGCGCTGGGCGGTCACGCCCTGCGTTGTTCCTCTTGCGCGCAGCCTCAAGTGGCCTACAACTCCTGCCGCAACCGGCATTGTCCCAAGTGCCAGGGGAGCGCCGCGCAGCGCTGGCTGGACGCTCGCTCGGCCGATCTCCTGCCGGTCGATTACTACCACGTGGTCTTCACCCTGCCGGCGCCCTTGAGCGCGCTGGCCTATACCAACAAGGAGCTGATGTATGGACTATTGTTCGATGTCGCGGCCGACACCCTGCGCACGATCGCCGCCGATCCCAAGCACCTCGGCGCCCGCATCGGCATCACCCTGGTGCTGCACACCTGGGGCTCGGCCCTCACTCACCATCCGCATGTGCACGGCATCGTCCCCGGCGGCGGTCTTGCGCTCGATGCCGACCGCTGGATCCCCTGCAAGCCGGGGTTCTTCCTCCCGGTCCGCGTGCTCTCGCGCCTCTTCCGCCGTCGCTTCCTGGAAGCACTGTCCGCGGCCCATGGCTGCGGACAGCTGCACTTCTTCGGTGAGCACACCGATCTGGCTGACCCGACCGCCTTCGCCAACTGGCTCGCACCGCTGCGTCAGTGCGAGTGGGTCGTCTACGCCAAGCGCCCCTTCGCAGGACCTCAAGCCGTACTCGCCTATCTCTCGCGCTACACCCACCGGGTCGCCATCTCCAACTCCCGGCTCCTCGCACTCGATGAACGTGGCGTCACGTTCCGCTGGAAGGACTATCGGGCCGAGGGCCGTACACGCCACAAGACCATGACCTTGAGTGCCGGGGAATTCATGCGCCGCTTCTTACTCCACGTGCTCCCCAGCGGCTTCCATCGCATCCGCCACTACGGGCTACTCGCCAACCCGACCCGCAAGAAGCACATCGACGCCGCACGCGCGCTGTTGCAGGCACCGCCGCCCGCGGCGCCGCTCGAGCCCGACACTCACAACGCAAACCGATCCAGTCCCCCCACGTTCCTGTGCCGGCACTGCGGCGCGCCCATGCTCATCATCGAGACCTTCGCCCGCGCTCCGCACATTCGCGGACCACCGGCTTTGAGCGCCGTACCATGATCGCGCGCCGCTCTGCGCTCGCTACCGCTCCGCTGGCACCGCACACTCCCGCACCGGCGCCACCGCCCGTGTCCGCACGGCACGCACAGCGTATCGATTACACCCCCACACCCCCCTCAACACGCTGCCTCGCCCCGCCGCAGCAGACTCCCTCGATCCTCGCCGCTGCGCATACCGCCCCGGCGCTCCTCTCACACCGCGCTACACCCCCTCAAATCCCCATAGCCCTGCCCGATCACTGACCGGCGTCTGCTAACCCTCGCGGTTTCCTCCCTTGAGGATTGCCCAACGCCTACCCGCCAGCCCCATCGGGTCGGGATAGACTTGTGCATGGGGGTAGGCGTCGAGCAATCCTTAACAGTTGTTGCCATTGTGCCTGGGCCGCTCAGTGCGGGCAGAGTCCCGGACGGATCAGGAGTAGACAGGCGCCATGTTCGAAGGTGTGGCGCCCAAACGGATAATTTTCCAGCGGCCCGTCGAGTGCTCTTGCACCTCGACTCGCAGGTGGCGCACGCCGCTTTCGCTCAGTGAGTCGGGGTCAGTCCACATTTCCCTCTCGGCAAGCGGCTCGGCTGACCGTTCGCCTGCCTCGGCGCCTCGGGAGACGCGGCGGGCTGCGTCACTCAAAGGCTTTGGGTGTGTTGGCAGTCCTGGCGTGGCATCGGAAGCGATCCCCAGATGGTCTCCTTGCTGCACGAGATACGGGATTGCCGAGGTGACCGTGACGGCTTCGCGTGCGCGCGTGACCTCCTCCTCGACAACGGGCACCACAGCTGAGGAGGCGAAGGTCGAACGCACTTCGACGGCGGCTTGCTTCGCAGAGATCGGATCTGCGAAAAAGCCCAGCCGAAGAAAATGGCGGGAACGCCCCTCCCGCGGACTTTCTGTCGCGTAGAGCGTAAGTCCCTTGAATGTAGCGAGCGACGGTACGCGGCTCAGGTCGATCGGCTGCGCTGACCAGTGGAGCTGCACGGCAAAGGAAACCGGTGCACCCTGAACGACAGCTTCCTTCAATGCCTGCCGCGTACTGGTGTCATCGGGGCGAAGCAGCGCGATCTGATCGTAATTCCCCTGATCAACGGCGTCCTGAGGTGTGGAGACACCGCGCGTTTCCAGAATCCTCAGCACCTGTGTGTCGGTCAAAGATTCAGCTTTGACCGGGCAGGAGAATGCTCGGGAATTGAGCCGGCGGCAAAGGTACCATTGGTGCGACGGTCGCGAACGCGTTGGGATAACGGGCCCGTACGGCTTCTGCCCATCTCTCGGCATCCGCCAGCGTCTCGAAGTACCCCATGTGGAGGTAGAACCGCTCACTACCATCCGGCTGACGCGCACGACTCATGAAGAAGGTGAAAGGCTGTAGCTGCGGTGACTGGGGCGGCCGAATGGACGCCGGTGCTGCCAGCCGGCACAGCGTGAGCATGAAATGGCCAGTAGCAGCCTGCGCCGGATGTGGGTTCGACCACCCGGTGGGCTTTGCCGATATGGATGTCATGAGCTCTCCCTGAAACGATCGTTCGAGTCACGGTCGGGGGAGCGCTAGATCTAAAGCAGGCGAGCTTGCACGCTCACACCCAGGGTGGAGTGGCAACCCCGCTGTCTTAGGCCGTTGCGCCCTTAGACCGGTGGCTTTGCGTCCCCGCCTTTCGAACGGGTTTGCCCTTAATCGGTGCCTAGCTCGGTCTCAGGACGTGTTCGATCCCAAGATCGCGCTGTCATAAGCATGGCCGCTTGAGGACCATATGTCTAGTGGTGTGGCACGTCAAAGGTAAGTACCCCGCAGCGCCTGAACCGAGCCGCGCACCGCTCCCGAGCGCGGCGTGCGCACCAGGGCCGAGGGGAAGGGTCTCGGGAAGTCGCTGGCTTGCTGGAGGCGTTGCTGTCATGCAAATAGTTCCATATAATTGGAAGAATGAAATCTAAGGATGCGATCGGAGCTCTGAGCGCGCTGGCCTCGCAAGCGAGGCTCACGGTGTTCCGCCTTCTCGTGAAACGCGGGCCCGAGGGCTATACGCCCTCGGAACTCGTTGAGCGACTGAAGGTTCCGGCGCCCACCCTGTCTTTTCACCTGAAGGGCCTCGTGCACGCGGGTCTTGTGGTCAGCCGCCGCCAGGGCCGCCATCTCCACTACAGCCCGAATCTACAGATCATGAACGCCCTGGTCGGCTTTCTGACCGAGAACTGTTGCAGTCTCGCGAGCGCGCCCTGCGACGCCAACTGTCAGCCGGTCGCCGCCCCGGCCTCACAAAGGAGGAAGAGCGCATGAAACGACTGCACGTGCACGTTGCCGTCAAGGATCTCGAGACATCCGTCCGCTTCTATTCGCAGCTTTTTGCCACGGATCCCACGGTGCGAAAGTCCGATTACGCCAGATGGCTGCTCGAAGACCCGCGTGTGAACTTTGCGATCAGCCAGCGCGGAGCGACCCCGGGGGTGGAGCACCTCGGCATCCAGGTAGAGGGGCGCGCCGAGCTGGATGAGGTCTACGCCCGTCTCGCTGGCGCTGGCGGAGCGGTGCGCGAGGAGGGTGTGACCACCTGCTGCTATGCGCAGAGCGAGAAGCGCTGGATCGGCGACCCCCAGGGTGTTCAGTGGGAGGCCTTTCTCACGACGGGAGAAAGCACGGCGTACGGCCGCGATCCTCTGATGACCGCCGAGACGCCGTGCTGCGGCCCGGAGGGTTGTTCATCGGCGGCTGCCTACTAGAGGACGGTTACGTGTTCGGGCTACGGGCGCGCTTCCGAGAAGGACATGACGAGCGTTCGCGCGCTCCTCGAAAGTGGCGGTCTTCCGACGAGCGATCTTGAGAGCTCCATGCCGGTGTTCATCGTCGCGTGTGAGGGGACCCGCATTGTCGGCGCCGGGGCGCTTGAGACCTACGGCACAGTGGCGCTGTTGCGCTCGGTTGTGGTGGCAGCCGAGCTGCGCGGTTCGGGCCTCGGCCGGAGGATCCTGCGAGAGCTCGAGCAGATGGCGAGCAACGCCCGAATCACGCAGCTCGTACTCCTTACGCAAACCGCGAAGCGCTTCTTCGAGCAGCAGGGTTATCGCGTCATCGAGCGGCATGAGGCGCCGACGGATGTGCAGGGGTGCGAGGAGTTTCGCCTGCTCTGTCCCGCCTCGGCCACCTGCATGGCGAAGATACTCGCGGACTTACCGTAGGAGGGCGAGATCGCCGCTCGACCCTACAACGTGCTGTTCCTGTGCACCGGCAATTCCGCGCGCAGCATCCTGGGTGAGGCGCTGATCAACCATTGGGGTCGCGGGAAGTTCCACGGCTTGAGCGCCGGCAGTCACCCCAAGGGCGTGGTACACCCGATCGCACTCGAACTGCTGCAGCGAATGAAGATGCCGACGGCGGGACTGCGGAGCAAGAGTTGGGACGAATTGGCGGTGCCGGGTGCTGCGCCCCTCGACTTTGTGTTCACGGTCTGTGACAACGCAGCGGGCGAGGTCTGCCCGTACTGGCCCGGGCAACCGATGACCGCGCATTGGGGCGTTGCCGGACCCGGCCGCCGTCGAGGGTTCCGAGGCAGACAAGTGGGCCGCCTTCCGATCGACTTTCACGGCGCTCGAGAACCGCGTCAAGATCTTCACCAGTCTCCCGCTCGCCTCGCTCGATCGCATCAGGTTGCAGGAGCAGCTCACTGCGATTGGCAAGTCGCGGCCGCCCGAGGCCTGCGGGGTGAGCCTTCTGCGGCGGCTGGTGGCCGAGGGGATCGGCTCAGTGCTGCTCGCCGCGACGGTCATCGGATCAGGCGTCATGGCCGAGCGCCTGGCGGCCGGCAACACGGCCGTCGCGCTCCTCGCCAATACGGGAGCGACGGTTGCGGTGCTGGCGACCCTCATTGCGCTCTTGGGTCGCGTGAGCGGCGCTCACTTCAATCCGGCGGTCTCCCTCATCGAGGCTCTGCGTCGTTCGATGTCCTGGTCGGACGCCGGCGCCTACGCGATCGTTCAAGTGCTCGGATGCTGCCTCGGCGCGGTCCTCGCGCACGCGATGTTCCAGCTTCCCTGGCTGCAGGCGTCTGTGCACGTCCGAACCGGGCCCGGACAATGGCTTGCCGAGGCTGTTGCGACGTTCGGGCTGATCCTGGTCGTGCTCGGACACCAACGGTCCGAGGATGCCGCATGGATGGTGGCCGCCTGGATCGGCGCGGCCTACTGGTTCACCGCCTCGACCTCCTTTGCAAACCCCGCGATCACGATCGCCCGCTCGCTCTCGGACACCTTCTCGGGCATCCGTCCGCTTGATGTGCCGGGCTTCATCCTCGCGCAGCTGGCGGGCGCAGCTCTGGCGCTCTGGGTGGGGAGATTTCTCTTCGCTATGGAGTCGGCGGGGAGGAGCGAAGGCCGCCCCGACAGTACGTTCAGCGACTGAGACAGGCGCGACTGCGAGCGCAGCGGACCGGCCGTCAGCAGGTGGTACGCCGGTCACATCACGGCCGCTGCCTCGGGCCGGCCATCGCTGCAGGATGACGGGTACGATGGGGGCGTCAGACGGCGACGCGAGCGTGCGTATAATGCGCGACCTCTTGCGTCGCTTACTGGGGCCGAAATGCGCTGTCCGACCATTGCACTCCTTTCGATCATGCTGTCGTCCGTGGCATTGGCCCAAGGCACAGCCAGTCCTGAACAACCCGACAGGAGCTGGATCGAGCGCAGCAATTCCTACACCAGCCAGCTCTTGGATGTTGAGCTGCAGCACCGTCCCGAAAGAGGTTCGCGGGAGGGGCTGGCGAAGTTCGATACGCTCATCTCCAAGCCGACCCTGGCCGACGAGATGGCGCGAGCGACACGAGCTGGAGAAGGTGCTGGCCGGCATCGACGCTGCGCGCTCCGAGGAGTCGGACAAGAGGGTGCAGGAGGATCTGGAGATCCTGCACAAGGCGTTCGACCTGCAGTTTCGGCAGGAGGACTACGAGCTGCAGCACGAGGTGCCCTTTCATCAACGCCAGCGCGGCGGTTTTTCAGGGGCTGCGCGTGCTGCTCGATGATCAGGTCGCCCCGGAGCGCCGTCAGGCCGCAGTCACACGGCTGCGCGAATATACGGGACTGGAGGGCGGCTACCAGCCGATCACTGAGGTGCTCAAGCAACGCGAGCTCGAGCAGATCGCCAAGCCGGGCGTGCTTTATCCCTCGAAGGGTGAAGTGGAGACCGAGCTCGGGCGCAATTCCAACTACGTCGACGGCATCGGTGCGTTGTTCACCAAGTATGGCCTGAAGGGTTGGGAGGACGCTTACGCGACGCTGAAGACGCAGCTCGCCGACTATGACGCCTGGGTACGCGAGAACATTCTGCCCAAGGCACGCACCGACTTCCGGCTGCCCAAGGAGAAGTATGCGCTGGCATTCGAGCAGTACGGCATCGATCTGCCGCCGGCGAAGATCGCCGCGATGGCGCACTCCGCCTTTACCGACTACCAGAAGCAGATGGCACCGCTGGCGGCCGAGATTGCCAAGGCCAACGGCTATCCGTCGAGCGATTACCGCGACGTGATTCGCGAGCTGAAGAAGAAGCAGATCACCGGCGATGCGATCCTGCCGTTCTTCAACAACCGCCTGCACGAGATCGAGAAGATCATCGTCGCGCACAATCTCGTGACGCTGCCGAGCCGCCCGGCCATCATTCGTCTGGCGACCCCGGCCGAGACCGCGCAGCAGCCGGCGCCGCACATGTCGCCGCCGCCGTTTCTGCACAACACCGGCCAGCGCGGCGAGTTCGTGCTGCCGCTGAACATCCCCTCGGCCACGGGCGGCGACCGGCGACAAGTACGACGACTTCACCTTCGATGCCGTCGCCTGGACCCTGACCGCGCACGAGGCGCGCCCCGGCCACGAGCTGCAGTTCGACTCGATGGTCGAGCACGGCGTGAGCCTGGCGCGCGCGCTGTACGCCTTCAACTGCACCAACGTGGAAGGCTGGGGGCTGTACTCCGAGTACATCATGCAGCCCTACGAGCCGGCCGACGGGCAGCTGCTGACCCTGCAGCTGCGCCTGCTGCGTGCTGCGCGCGCATTCCTCGATCCCGAGCTGCAAAGCGGCGCGATCACGCCCGAGCGCGCCTACGAGGTGCTGGAGAAGGACGTGGTGCTGAGCCACGCCTTCGCCAAGGAGGAGGTCGAGCGGTTTACCTTCCGCTCGCCCGGTCAGGCCAACAGCTACTTCTACGGCTATACGCGGCTGCTGTCGCTGCGCAAGGAGACCGAGGCCGCGCTGGGCGCCAAATTCGACCAGAAGAAGTTCCACGACTTCATCCTCGCCCAGGGACTGCTGCCGCCGGACCTGATGCGCAAAGCGGTGCTGGAGGGATTCGTCGGCCCGCAGAAGTAGCGCGCCGTGTAGCCGGACAACTTTGGGTCTCATCTGCGAACGCTGGTCTCATAAATCGTCGTATAAGGCGATGTAGTAAAGCAATGTAACTGTGTTATATTCGCCAATAGGCGAAATATAAGGGCTTTATATCATAAATCGCCCATAAGGACGAATTATGAAGATCACTTCTGAGCTGACAGATATGGCAGTTCTGCATGAGATGGGCGACCGCCTGGAGAGTCGCCGGATCGATGCGGGATATGACGCAAAGCCCAGCTGGCTGAGGAAGCCGGCGTCTCAAAGCGCACAGTGGAGCGGATAGAGGCGGGTCACAGCACTGACTTCGTCATGCTGCTGCGCGTTCTGCGGGTGCTGAGACTCCTGGAGGCCCTGGATCAGTTGGTACCCGATCTGCCGCAAAGCCCCCTCACTCTCCTCAAAGGCCGAGGCCGCACCCGCCAGCGCGTGGGGCATTCGCGTCGGCCGCAGGAGGGCACCGCGGCGCCCAAGGCGGCTCCGCCCTGGAAGTGGCGGGAGTAGCGTGTGGCCACCGTAGCGGAAGTGCGGCTGTGGGGCCGGACGATCGGAGCGGTTTCTCTGGAGGAGGGAGAGCGCAGCGCCGCATTCCAGTATGACCCCGCCTTTCTCGCCAGCGGCATCGAGCTTTCGCCGATCACGGTGCCCCTGTCGCGCAGGGTCTATCAGTTTCCTGCCTTGCCGCAGGTGTCCTTTCACGGCCTGCCGGGGCTGCTCGCCGATTCGCTGCCCGACAAGTTCGGCAATGCGCTCATCGATGCCTGGCTCGCCACTCAGGGCAGGCGGCCCGAGACCTTCAACTCGATTGAGCGGCTCTGCTACATCGGAGTTCGCGGAATGGGTGCCATTGAGTTCGCGCCCGCGAAGGGGCCGCCGCTGAGGCGATCGGCCAAGGTACAGGTGGATGAGCTGGTCAAGATCGCTTCCGAGGTGCTCACGCATCGCGCCTCACTCCAAGTGTCATTTGCCCCCGGTCGGCGTCACGATGGGCTGCAGGAAATACTGCGGGTGGGCACCTCAGCCGGAGGTGCGCGGGCGAAGGCCATCGTCGCGTGGAACCGGGACACGAACGAAGTGCGCTCGGGGCAGGTGAAGGCGCCGGCCGGCTTTGATTACTGGCTGCTCAAGTTCGACGGGATCAACGCAAACAAGGACAAAGAGCTCGAGGACTCCAAAGGCTACACAGTCATCGAGTATGCGTACGCGCTCATGGCCAGCCGCTGCCCGCATCGAAATGTCCGAATGCCGTCTGCTGGAGGAGGGCGGCAGGCGCCATTTCATGACGCGACGGTTCGATCGCCGGAGTGACGGCGGCAAGCTGCACATGCAGTCCCTGGCCGCGCTCGCACACTTCGATTTCAACTCCGCCGGCACTCACTCCTACGAGCAGGCCTTCGACGTGATCAAGCGACTCGGGCTCTCCATGCGTGCCTGCGAACAACAGTTTCGGCGGATGATCTTCAACGTTGTCGCCCGCAACCAGGACGATCATGTAAAGAACATCGCGTTCCTGATGGACAAGGCGGGCGCACTGGTCACTTTCACCCGCGTTCGATGTCACCTACGCATACAACCCGACGGGCCTGTGGACCAAGCGCCACCAGATGACGATCAACGGCAAAACCGACGACTTCACCCGCGAGGATTTCAAGGCGGTCGCGCAAGTGGCGGGACTCAAGCATGGAAGACCTGAATCCATCCTCAGCCGAGGTGATGAAGACGGTCAAAGAGTGGCCGCGCTATGCGAAGAGCTGCAGGTGTGCTCGGCCCTCAGCGCGATAAAATCGCTCGAACATTGAGGTTGAAATTCGACCGCCGCGGCACCCTGACGTCGCAGTGATAAGGGCGAGCGGCAGCGGCGCGGGTTTGCCTGAAGCGGTCGTTGGTTGCGACCGAATCCCAAAGAACTCGGCTCGCTTGAGCATTCTGCCAATGTCGTATAGGTTGGCCGCAAGAGCGCCGGGATTGAGCCCAGTCGAAACCTGACCAAAGCGGGAGGCTACCGTGGATTGTCCCAGATGCGGCGTCCCCCTAGTGCCTACGACGCGACACAACCTTCAGGTCAACTACTGTCGGTCCTGCAAAGGGATGTGGCTCGAGCAAGTTGAGCTGGACGAGTTGGAGGATGAGGTCTTTGACTTTGGGGATCGCTGGAAGGGAACGCTGGTCTTCAGTTCAACCGCTTCTACTGATAAGTGCCCTGAATGCGGCACTCAGTTGCAGAGGTTCAAGTACAGGTTCTACGAGCTGGAGATGGAATTCTGCCCGAATCAACACGGTTACTGGCTGGAGGATGATGAGGACACAAGAGTCCTGGAGCTGATGAAGAGGGAGGAAGCGAACCTTCAAAGGAAGCTTCTCGTTGAGGACAGGTGGGCCAAGACTTTAAGACATATGCGCTCTCGCTCCTTCTTCAGCAAATTGTGGGACTTATTCGGCAAGTAATTTGCCGAAGCGAACGGCCGTCGAGGTGGCAGGCTGGGGCTTCCGAGTGAATACCGGCAAGCGGACGAGTTACCACGTCGGAAGGTGAGTTCCAGGGGCTGCGTCCGTACGGCTGGACCCGCGGGTCGGAGAACATGTGCTTCCACTTGCCCAATCCGCAGCCACCTTCGGCACCACATTATTGCTGGCACAGCCACCTGCCGATTCCAAAGAATGCGCAAACTCATCCACTTCTCTTTGGCAGTTGCAATTCTGCTTGCCCACTCTTGGGCACAGGCGGAGGGCTGGCAACCAGCACCTGGCCATGTGCAGACTCCGATCTGGCCCGGCGCGGTACCCGATGCGATACCCAACCCGAAACCGGAGTCTGTCGGTCCGCCGCGCAGGACGCGAGTGGTGGCCCAGGGCTAACGATGTCAGCCGGCCGACGATGACGGTGTATGCGGCCAAGGGCCGCAACACCGGCGTGGCAGTGGTGGTGTTCCCCGGCGGGGGTTACCAGGTTCCTGGCCATGGACTTGGAGGGCACGGAGATCTGCGACTGGCTGACCTCGCGCGGCATCACCTGCGTGCTGCTGAAGTACCGCGTGCCGGACTCGGGTCCGTGGTGGGACGAGGAGAACAAACGACGCGTATACCCGAAAGTGCAGACAGCGCTGCAGGACGCGCAGCGCACGTTGGGGCTGGTGCGCCAGCACGCGGCGCAGTGGCATGTCGATCCGCACAAAGTCGGCGTGATCGGCTTTTCTGCCGGCGGGCACTTGGTCGCCGCGGTCAGCACGCATTTCGCGCAGCGGACCTATCCGCCGGTGGATGCCGCCGACAAGCTCGAGCTGCCGCCCGGACTTCGCCATCGCCGTCTATCCCGGCCACCTGTGGGCGCACGAGGACGAGGACCGCGCCACCCGCGACGAGACGGACTTGAGCCTTCGCCCGGACATCCTCGTACGCGCCGACACGCCGCCCACCTTCCTGCTGCAAGCCGAGGACGACCACGTCGACGGCGTGGAGCAGTCGCTGGCCTACTACGTCGCGCTGCAGAAGGCCGGCGTCCCCGCTGAAATGCACCTGTACGCGCAAGGCGGCCACGCCTTCGGCCTGCGGGCGGGCAAGTTGCCGATCGCGCAATGGCCGCGGTTGGTGGAAACGTGGTTGGGGACCATTGGAATGGTGGACGCGGCCCTCGCACACTAGCCGACGGATCGGCGACGCGCGGCTCGGGCCAACACTACCGGTTCGACCGTTGGCACTGCTAATGTCGCTGCAGAAGACCCATTTCTAAAGAGGACAGGGCGTGACTAAGAACAAGGCTAGCGGTCGGATCGACAGCGGCATGGAGCACTTCGGCTACAAAGAATCGCTTGCTCGCAGCATCGGGTCGTTCGGCAGCTTCGCTGCCGGGGTCAGCTATATCTCAATACTCACCGGTACCTTCCAGCTGTTCTACTTCGGGTTCAGCACTGCCGGGCCGGCCTATCTGTGGTCCTGGCCGATGGTGCTCATCGGTCAGTTGGCAGTCGCGCTGTGCTTTATGGAACTCGCTGCCAAGTACCCCATTGCCGGGTCGGTCTATAACTGGTCCAAGCTACTGGGCAGCGGAATCGTAGGTTGGTCTTCGGGCTGGCTGATGCTTACTGCGTCGATTGTTACCCTGTCCGCCGTGGTGTTGGCGCTGCAACTGAACCTGCCGCGGCTGTGGAGCGGCTTCCAGATCGTCGGTGACGGCAATGGCACTTACGATTTAGCCACGAACGCCGTGACTCTCGGTACGGTCTTGATCCTGTTCACCACCGTCGTGAATGCGCTCGGCGTGCGGTTGATGGCAATGATCAACAGCGCGGGTGTTTTTGTCGAGCTGATCGCTGCCTGTCTCATAGCGATCTTCCTGGCGCTCAACCTCAAGCGAGGTCCCGAAGTCTTCTTCTCCACCAACGGCTACGGTGCAGGCAAGAGCTGGGGCTTTCTCAGCGACTTCCTGGTGGCGTCGCTGGCCTCCGGTTACGTGATGTACGGCTTCGACACCGCCAGTTCACTAGGTGAGGAGACCCTGGAACCTCGGCGCACGGCTCCGCTGGCCATTCTGCGAGCTATCCTGGCCTCGTTCGTGATTGGTGGTGCAATCCTGGTGTTCGCGGTCATGGCGGCGCCCAATCTGCATGATCCGAGGATCGGCAGCAGCAGTGGCGGCTTGCAATACATCGTCGAGCAGGTGATGTGGGGTCCGCTGGGCAAGATCTTTCTGGTGTGCATCGTGGTCGCGGTGACGGTGTGCTCGCTGGCCGTGCATACCGCGGCCATCCGCTTGACCTTCGCCATGGCGCGCGACAACGCCCTGCCGTTCGGGGAGAGGCTTGCCCGGGTCAATTCACAGACGCAGACGCCCATTGTTCCTGCCGTCGCGATCGGCGTGATTGCCGAGCTGATCCTGATCCTCAACATCGGGCAGCCTAAAATCTTCACCGTACTGACCTCGATTGCCGTCATCATGATCTACCTGGCTTACTTGATGGTGACGGGCCCACTGCTGAAGAAGCGCCTGCAAGGCCAGTGGCCCCCCGCCGATCTCGTGGCCGGCGGCTACTTCACCATGGGCAGATGGGGAATGTTCGTCAACATCGTTGCGGTGTTGTGGGGCGTGGGGATGGCGATCAACCTGGCGTGGCCGCGCGAAGCCATCTACGGCGCACCTTGGTACAACACCTGGGGTGCGTTCGTGTACATCGCGGTGATTCTCGGAGTGGGTCTGTGGTGGTACGCCGTGAAAGGCCGCCACCACATCGGCACACTGGCGTCGCACACACTGACCACAAGCGCGGATTCACTGCCAGCGGAAGTCTGAGGCGCCATTCGATGGTCAGCCTCGAGGCGATGCCGGCACGCCCTGCGGCTCGCGTGGTGCGCCATGTGATCGGTAGCGTTGCAGTTCGCTGTGCAGCCATTGGTTGCTCGCAATCGGCGCACCGCCGCACCTGACCTGATACGGACGCCCGGTCAGGCTGCTACTCGTTGCGGCGCGGTCGATGAATTCCTCAGCGGTCTTCATTTGGCCCCTCGCCGCGAGTATCTCGAACTTAGACTGCAGGTGCGCTCGCGCCTGCTTCGAGTCATACCAGGTGCCGTTACGATAGAACTCGCAATGGGAGTTTCCCACGTACTCGAGCAGATAGTTGATCTCGGCCTGTGCGATGGGGGGGACTGCGGAACGTGCGGGGGAGAGGAGGGCCAGGCCCAGGGCAGCAGTCAATACCGCGGCACGGCGCACGATCACAGTTCCTTGTCGAGCGGGAGCAGGGAAAAGAAGCTGAGCTCCCATGCCTCCAGGGCGTTCCTCGACGGTTCCCGGGAATACTCAACGGCTTGCCCATCTTCCTCGGTACGCCATACCAATCGCGGGGTGAGGCTGGGGCCCGCGGCAGCTAACGTCGGCAAATACGAGTTCTCCGGGCGTGCCATGGCCTCGAACCGTGTCGCGGTTTGCTGCGCAAGCTCCGGGCTGTCGATGATCAATCCGATCTCGGTGTTCAGGTGCCTCGATCGTTGGTCGAAGTTCATCGAGCCAATGAAGAGCTTCTGGCGGTCGAAGACGAACAGTTTCGCATGCAGCGAGTAATTGCCGTAGCGCGACACCGCGGCCGTCTGGCCGCTGCCGCGGGTGGTGCCGAGCAGCGACCGTACTTCATAGAGCTCCACGCCCTCCTTGAGCAGCGGCACGCGCGAGCTGCCGATAGCCGGCGTGGGCGAGCGACGTCGGTCGCGGACTCGAGAGAATTGGTCATAACGCGGACGCGAACGTTGCGCTGGCGCAGATCCTTCAGAATCTGCAGCTTCACCGTCCGTCGGAACGAAGTAAGGTGTCACCATCAAGAGTTCGGACTGCACGGTCGCCGGCGGTACTGATGACCGTTTGGGTCATCAGCCGACCCGCGCGCGCACCGCTCACCACGTCCTTCTTGTCGGGGCTATCGCAGACTAGCTGCGCCGGTGCCCAAACGAGCGGCAGGCGACCGGAGATCATCCCGGCGTAGGGCTCGCCGGTCGCAATCCGCTTCGCGTAGTCGATTCCGTCGGTCTGCAAGGGAAGCAACTGCTGCGCGGGACGCTCGTGCGCTCGCTCGTGCGCCGAATGGATCGCGGCGCGTCGTTTGCCGCTCGTTAAGCTCGGCCGGGATCGCAAACCGGCTGTTCCAGAATTCATCGAAGGTGGCGGAGAGCTGCTCGACAATCGGACCGGCCGAAAACACGTCGTAATCGGCGAACTGGGATTCCGGGTCGATCTGAAAGTACTGATTGCCGATATTGCGTCCGCCGATCAGCGCCACGGAGTTGTCGACGACCAGCAGCTTGTTGTGCATGCGATAGTCGAGTCTGGACGAGTGGAACATGAATTCGAGTGCGCCGCAGCAGTTGATGATGGCCGCGATAGGCGAACGGATTGAAGACCCGGACCTCGACGCCCGGATAGCGCGTGCCAGCGCGAGGATCTGCTCGTCCCCGGCCACGGTGTCGCCATCGTCGACGAGGACGCGCACGCGCACGCCGCGGTCGGCCGCGCGCAGCAGGGCGTCGGTCAGCAGCCGGCCGGTTTCGTCGCCACGAAATATGAAGTACTGAAGATCCAGGGTGCGTTCGGCGGCATCGATCATTTGCGCGCGGGCCAGAAATCCGTCGACCCCGACCGTGATGATGCGGAAGCCGGAAAGTCCGCCGTGTTCGCGCGCGGCGATCGCAAACTGGTCTCCGAGGCGGGTGGTTTCCGGATGAGCGAGCGCGGCAGAGGCAACTTTGGGGAAATCTGCGCCGGGCGGGAGCGACGCGCAGCCGCCGAGGACCGCGGTCAGTAGTATGGCGAAAGAGCGTTTGCGCGCGCCAACTGGCACAAGGGCGACGGATTTCATTCTTCGTGCTCTGGCTCGAGGAGGCATGAACGACGACCGACCTGGCGCCACAGTCGCGTCGTACCTGCCGCAGCTTGAGATATCAACTTCGGTTGCAGGGTAACGAACCGTGTGCGAGGGCGTCTGTGCGCTAGCGTACGCCGTACAGCGGTAAGTGCTTCTCCCACATGGGGTGAGAACCATACGGCGGTGGCGCGGGTCGGTGCATCGATGCTCTGCGTGTGGTGGCGTACAGACTGCGCCGCGCTGCTGCCGTATCTCCTTTTTAGTGAGAATCAAACGCGACCAAACGCCCACGGGCAGCACCGTGGCATTGCAGAGGTACCTTTATGCGTGGCATCAAGTTCCTAGTGTTGGCAGCCGTCGCCGGGGGCGCTCTCGCGACAGCGAGTCCCGGCACAGAGGCTCAGGTCAGTATCAATATCGGCGCAGCTCCCGAATGTCCCTACGGCTACTATGACGTTGCTCCGTATAGTTGTGCTCCTTCAGGGTACTACGGACCGGAATGGTTTAGCGGGACGGTCTTCATTGGCGCTGGCCCGTGGTTTCATGGCAGCAGCGATTTCCGGGGGAACGTGAATAACGCCTTTCACCCGGATCATGGGTACAAGGGCGCGCTGCCAAGCCGTGGCGAGCGGGCCGAGCCAGCGAAGCGCGTGGACAAAGATCACTTCAAGGGAAACGAAGAGCGTGACGGACGCGGTCATGCAACTGAGGCCAGGCGCTGAGCTACAATACCCGGCCGCGGGGTCGATGTCCGGAGGTATCCATGAGAGTCGGTGCAGGCTTGACGAGTGCGGAGCACGCGAAGGTTCGAGCTCACCTCCAAACGCTCCGTAGGAGTCTTGCGCAGGCGCGCGATGCGCTCATGCATTTCAAAGACGATCGCCTTGACCGAGACAAGCTGGAGCCGGCGGCGCGGCGGGCGGATGACCTCATGAATATGTTCGCGGGCGACATGCGTAATTCGACCCAGGGACCGGTGTGGGTCGCCGAGATCCAGAGTGGGGTTGAACAGGTCACCAATCCCAAGGCGGCCGCGGCTCTGCGGGACGCCCGAGTCGATATAACGGCATTGCTTGACATGATGGGGGCCACCGGCAGCGGCACCGCAGCCACGAGATGAGCTACGTCGATAGCAATCTCTTGCCGGGCGAACAGGTGACCTTTCGCACGCACCTTTCGCTTGTTATCTTCACCGTGCCGGTGGTTCTCGCGCTCCTGGCAGTGGCCTTTTATCTGCTTTTCCCGGGGACGCGGCTGGTTGGGCACCTCTTCCTGCTTGGTGCGCTCGCGGTCGGGGCGGTGAAATACTCCGACTACGCCACCTCGGAGTTCGCCGTAACGACCAAGAGGATCATCATCAAGGTCGGCTTCCTTAAGCGGCGTACGCTCGAAATGCAGGTGCAGAAGATCGAGACGGTAGCGGTGAGTCAGGGAATCGGTGCCCGGATTCTGGGCTACGGTGACATTCTTGTCACGGGAACGGGTGGCACCAGGGAAGCTTTCAGGCTGGTCAGCGCACCGTTGAAACTGCGTCACGCGGTACAAGCCGCATCCGTTTGAACCAAGCGTCACGACCTTGGTCGGTCGGACCTGTGTGCGGAAGCGCACCGAGTTCCCCACTCATCCAGCTTAGAGTCAATGCGTCGTCCGCCTGAGTGCGCTGTCTGCGGCGTCGGCTGACGGGAGCGGAGGCTGTCGGGGCCGTCAAGGATGACTTCAAGGACGACGAGGAGATCTGCCACGGATGGCCCCCCGGGGGGAGCAGGCGTGCGAAACGCTTAGATAACGATGAGGGATCTGGTTGTGAGTTTATCGCGGTGCAGACTCTCCGTGGTCAACCGGTCGTGCGACACTGTGCGTGACCTTTGGACAAACGGGCGATGCTGCAGCGGTGGCGACGTCGCACAAGGGGAGGATCCAGGATGTACATTGGATACAATGGCCTGTGGGGCCTGCTGGTACTTGCCGGCGACATCTGGGCGGTAATCAATATCGTTCAGAGTTCCGTCTCCAACGAAAGGAAATTGATTTGGATACTGGTCGTGGTGCTCCTGCCGCTGCTGGGTCTGATTCTGTGGTATTTCCTTGGGCCACGTGAGCGGAGGGCGTAGGTCCGAAGCGCGCGAATGCGAACGTGAGGTTGCCGGCCGTCGCTGGCCTTCCGTCAATGGGGTTGGTCAGTCGTTAATTGCTGTCCGTGCGGAACAGCCGGAGGTGCCGCGCCCGCATTGTTCAGCAGCGCGAGTGCAAGCAGCAGGCCCATGGCTCCTGACAATTGCCGGTTGCCGTGTGGCGGTACATCGGTTGCGGGGCCGCCTGAGGATCGATGCGACTCTATCCATCTGCGCGCGGCAGCGGCCACCGAGGCATTGTCGCGACGGATCTGCGGCCGCGGCATGCGTTGGCGGTCATGCTCGATCTGCGCCTGGCGCTGTGGCAGCGCCACTTCAGGGTGAGCAGGCGCGTGCTGGAACTGACGAAGATTTACGCTGGGAGCGTATGCACCAATAAGGAGCATGCTGGCTGTGATGAGTGCTGAGCGCATTGTCTGTGGCTCCAGGCCCTTCGCGGCGGCAGGCTATCGGATTCGCTTCCCACTGGTCTGTGCGTCAGCGTACGAACGATGAGGCGTGCGGATACGTCCTGGTGCTGGACACGGCCTCGGGCCCAGTTCGGCCCGGTGAGGCTGCCGTGGCAAGCTCTCCGGTCAAGGGCTAGAGTTGTGCAACTGGCTCCGCTCGAGCCACTGGGAGAAGAGCATGCATCGAATTGCCGTGCTGATCGCCGTCCTCGGAGCAATCGCTGCGCTTCCGGCGAGGGCCGTGGATGAATCGGGCCTGTGGAGCGCGCCTGCGATCGAGGGCTACGGCAAGATGCATCCGCTGCCGAAGTCGGCCTACCAGCCCGATCCCAAGGCGACCTACAAAGTCGTGTTTGCGATGACGGCTGCCTCGAAGGCCCCCGAGGAGGTCAATCCTGCCGATTGAGCGCGTCGCGCGCGCGGTGAATCTGTACGTCTCGGCCGGCGTGCCGCTGAGTCACCTCAAGTTCGTCGCCGTCGCGTACGGCGGGGCCACTGCGATTGCCCTCGACGACGCTCACTACAAGAGCGCCTACGGCGTCGCCAATCCCAATCTTGCGGTGATCGCCCGATTGCGCAAGGCGGGCGTAGACGTTGCGGTGTGCGGCCAGGCGGTGCTGGAGCACAAGTACCAGTATGAGTGGATCGATCCATCGGTCACCGTCGCGCTCTCCGCCCTCACCACGATCACCTCGCTCGAGGACCAGGGTTACCACCTGATGCCGCTTTTCTAGAGGCACCGTCGGCAGTCCGCGTGCCGCTCGTGCTTCGGCCTCGAAGGAAGGTGAGTCCCCTGAGGTGTCGCGCTGCCGCAGCGCTGCTCGCGCTGAGCGCACTCGCCGCGACCGTGGCCTGCGCGCAGCCCGCAGCGCAGGCGCCCGCACGGGAGGCTCCTGGGCGCAGCGACTGTCCCGGACGATGGGATGATTCGATCTTTCCTCCGTGGCAGCACGGCGCCAACAACGATGCAGCCGATCGGGGTCTCGAGTTCACGGTGCCCGAGGCGGATGTCCTGGCCGACTTTCACGGCGACCCGACCGATCCGCTGCTCGTTCTGTACGTTGGTGGCAATTACTTTTTTGCCATGGCGCCGCTCGTTCAGGCTTTCGAGGCAGGCCGCCCGCAGTACCGCGGCCGGCTCTTCTGGGAGACGATTCCACCGGGTCTCCTGGTGCGCCAGATCCAGGCCGGCGGCCGGGTAACCGTCGGCAACATGACCTGGACGGTCAAGCCCGACGTGTATCTCGCCGGGCTCGAGGCCGTGAGGAGACAGATCGAGGCGGGTCTGCTCACCGCGCCGGCGGTGCCGTACGTCACCAACACCCTGACCATCATGGTGCCCAGGGGTAATCCGGCGCACATCGCGGGGCTGGCCGATCTCGGCAAAGCCGGTATTCGCCTTGCCATGCCGGACCCTGAGTTCGAGGGTGTGGCGCGGCAGATCCGCGCCTCACTCGAGAAGGCAGGCGGTGCGGCTCTGGTGCAGGCGGTCTACACAACCAAGGTGCGCGACGGGACCACACGGCTCACTCGCATCCATCACCGACAGACCCCCCTGTGGCTCATGCAGTGCCGGGTCGAGGCCGGCGTGACCTGGAGATCCGAGGCGCTGTTTCAGGAGCAGATAGGCCATGCGATCGGACACGTCGATATTCCCGATTCCCAGAACGCCACCGGGGTGTACGCCGGGGCGCTGGTGCGCGGCGCAGCTCACGCGCAAGCCGCGCAGGAGTGGCTGGATTTCATCCGCTCGCCGGCAGCACTTGCGATCTTCGAGCGCTATGGATTCAAACCGTATGCTTCCGCGACGCGCTGACGCGGCGGTTCGCACGACGCTGCTCGTTCTGCTCGCGTCCCTGTCACAGCTGCCGACCGCAAACGCGGAGGACTCCGGGCACGCCCGGCGTTCGGCTCCCGCCGCCGCGGCGTCCTGCGCGTCCTGCCACGGACAGGCGGGCGAGGGCAACGCCACGGCCGGGTTTCCGCGACTGCAGGGGCTGCCCGCTGCCTACCAGATCAGGCAACTCGCCGCGTTCGCGGACGGAACGCGCCAGAGCGCGGTCATGGCGCCGCTCGCCCGATCCCTCGGTGCGCGCGAACGAGCACAGCTTGCGGACTACTACGCCACACTCGGGGCACGTCCGCGCCAACCGGGCAACGTCCCCGCCAGGGGTGATGACCGGCTCGCTCTCTACGGGCGCTGGTCCGAGGAGATTCCCGCCTGCGTCCAATGCCACGGAGAGAACGGCAGCGGCATCGGTGCTGCGTTTCCTGCGCTCGCCGCGCCAGCCCGCGGCGTATCTCGCCGCCCAGCTGCGCTCCTGGCAGCACGGCACCCGACGTGGTGACCCGCTCGCCCTGATGCAGAGGATTGCCAGCCGGCTCTCCGATGCGGACGTGCGGGCCGTGGCCGATTACTTCGCCGCCATCCCCGCAGGGGCTGGCGCACCGACCGCGGCACCCGTCATCCCTCGCGCGCAGGAGGCTGCGCCGCGTCCTGCCAAGCGGCCGGAGTCTCTCGCCGCGGATCGGGCAACGCGGTGCTTCGCGCCCGCCGATGTCCCGATCCCCGATGACGACTTCGGCAAAGTGGTGCAGCTCGGACGGCAGATATTCGACGACCCCGGACACGTACGCGGGGCGCTATGTGGGCAACGATCTGCGCTGCACCAGCTGTCACCTCGATGAGGGACGCCGGGTCGGCTCGGCGCCGATGTGGGCGGCATACGTCTCCTATCCCGCATACCGCGCGAAGAATGGGCACGTGAACACCTTTGCGGAGCGACTGCAGGGCTGTTTTCGCTACAGCATGAATGGCCACGCACCGCCCCTCGGGGATCCGGTGCTGGTCGCGCTGGAGAGCTACTCTTACTGGATGGCGCGCGGTGCGCCGCTCGATCCGAACATCGCCGGCCGCGGTTACCTCAAGCCGCCGAAGCCCGCACTGACTCCGGACAGGGCGAGGGGTGCGGTGGTATACGAGCAGAAATGCGCGCTGTGCCACGCTGAGAGCGGCGAGGGGCAGAGCGCCAACGACCACAGCCCCGGGTTCCCGGCACTCTGGGGCGCGGACTCTTACAACTGGGGCGCCGGCATGGTCAACGTGACCAACGCGGCCGCCTTCATCAAGAGCAACATGCCGTTTAGTCTCGGCGGCACTCTCACGGATCAGGAGGCGTGGGACGTCGCGCTGTTCGTCGATAGCCACGAGCGCCCGCAGGATCCACGCTACACGGGCTCGGTGGCTGCGACACGCGCCCGGTTTCACGAAGGCGACAACTCCATGTACGGGCAGCCTGTGGACGGCTACGTCCTCGGCAGCGGCTCGGTGACCCCGGGCCACCGCCCGCGCGAACACAGGTCAGCTTCCGGGGGCAGCTAGGGTCCCTTGCAGTACCTCATCGGCGCCGCAGCCGGGGTGATCGTCGGCTTTTCGCTCGGGCTGGTCGGCGGCGGTGGCTCCATCCTCGCCGTCCCGCTCATCGTGTATGCCGTAGGGGTGAGTGACGCGCACCTCGCCGTCGGCACCAGCGCGCTCGCCGTCGCCGCCAACGCGCTTGCAGGCCTCGCGAGCCACGCACGGCTCGGCACCGTGCGCTGGAGGATTGCGGGTCTGTTTGCCGTGGCGGGGGTCGCCGGTGCATGGATCGGGTCGCTCGGCGGCAAGGCACTCGCGGGCCCCAAGCTCCTCACCTGCTTCGCCGCGCTGATGCTCCTGGTCGGCGTCGTGATGCTGCGCGGCCCGGCGCGCGGCAACCCGGATGCCGAGCCCGGTCGGGTCAGCACGCCGAGACTCCTCATCATCGGCGTCCTGGCGGGGACGGTGAGCGGATTCTTCGGGATCGGCGGCGGCTTTCTGATCGTGCCCGGCCTTATGTATGCCGCACACCTGCCGATTCTCGAGGCCGTCGGCTCCGCACTCGTTGCGGTGGCGGCCTTTGGACTCACCACCGCGGTAAACTACGCGCGCTCGGGCTGGATCGACTGGCCCCTGGCGGGGGTGTTCATCGGGGGCGGCGCGCTGGGCAGTGTCGCCGGTACGCGTCTCGCGCGGCGCCTGGCGGCGAGGCAGGGTGCGCTGAATCGGGTATACGCGGCGGCGGTCTTCCTGGTCGCGCTCTACATGATCTTCCGCGGCGCAACCGGTGCAAAGTCGCCTTGGTAGGGGCCGGTCAAAGGAAAGCGCTGATGAAACCTGCAAAGAAGAGCGCACAGCCGAAGGCATTTACGGACGAGGAACGACTCGCGATGCGGGAGCGCGTCGAAGAGCTGAAGGCGAACGCGCGCCGTGGCCGGCGCGCGGACAAAACGGACGGGGAAAGCGCCGTGCTCGCGAAGCTTGCCGCGCTGCCGCAGCCGGATCCTGCCCTGGGCGAGCGCCTCCATGCGATCATCAAAGCCAACGCGCCGGTTCTCTCGGCGCGAACCTGGTACGGGATGCCCGCCTATGCCAGGGATGGCAATGTCGTGTGCTTCTTCCAAAGCGTCCAGAAATTCAAGACGCGGTACGCGACGCTCGGCTTCAGCGACAAGGCGAACCTCGAGGAAGGCCACATGTGGCCGACCGCCTTCGCGCTAAAGCAGCTGACCGCCACCGAAGAGGCAAGGATCTGCGCGCTTGTGAAGCAAGCGGTGCGCTGAGTTCAGTGACTCCCATGCTGCCCGCGAGCAGCACGGGTGGCGCAAGACTACCGCCACTCGCGATTGTCATCCGCGATGCGCATCCGCCGTGCATCAACTGCGGTTGCCGGAGTGCTCTCGCGCCCACGACGGGAATCGATACTGAGCGGTAAGCGAACCACGAATTCAGTGCCCTGACCGGGTCCGTCGCTGTGCGCCTCGATCGTGCCGCCATGCAGCTTGACCAGGTGTTCAGCGAGCGCGAGACCAATGCCCAGTCCATCCTGCGATGACTGGGGCCACTGATTGCCCCGCACGAAGAGTTGGAACACTTTTGTGAGCTGTTCAGCCGTAAGCCCCGCGCCGTTGTCGGCAAAGGACACCCGCCCCTCGCCGCCTTGTTGCGCGAGGGTGACTCGAAGGTTCCCGTGCGGTGCCGTGTATTTGGCTGCATTGGTGAGCAAATTGGCAAACACCTGCGCCAAACGTGTCGGATCGGCATCGACGACAATCGATTCCTCCGGCGAGGAAACGGTCAACCGATGTGCGCGAGCGTCGATCAGGGGCCGGCTGGTCTCGACCGCCATCGCGACGATGCCGGCCAGGTCGGCGGGCGTTTTGCGCAGCTCCAGGGTGTTGTGCGTGATGCGGCTGATATCCAAGAGGTCATCGAGGAGCCGGCTCATGTGCTGGACCTGGCGACCGATGACCTGGCTTGCCGGTTGCAGCTTCGGCAGATCGGACACCTGTAGCTCGATGACTTTTGCAGCGCTGCTGATCGGTGCGAGCAGGTTGCGCAATTCATGCGCCAGCGTTGCGAGGAACAGGTCCTTCTGCCGGTCTGCGGCACGCAGGGCGGCTTCGGCCTCCCGCTGCACCGTACAGTCGGTCGTCACCGCGAGCACGTAGTGAACCTCGTTCGTGGCGTTGCGCTCGGGTACCAGACGGGCGGCATAGTGCCGCAGGCCGTGGGGACCAGTCAAGCTGAACTCCAGCGAAGAGGGATCACCGGTATCGAAGACACGGGATATCTGTTGGGTCCAGAGCTCAGCCAGATCCTGCGGTATTCCCACCTCGGCGATGGTGCGACCGATTATCGCGTCACGCTTGACGCCCATGGCGGATTCAACCGCCGCATTCACGAAGACGTGCCGCAGATTCCGGTCGAACCGGCCAAGAACATTGGGGCTGTTGTCGGTCAGCATGCGCACTTCACGATGTGACTTCAGCGCACTCAGGTACGCGCCGACTTCTGAGGCAACAATCGACAAGAATGCCAGGTGAGTTTCGTCATATGAAGAGTGCTGCTGCTCAACGAGCAGTAGCGCGATGACATCGCCGAGGCTGAAGATCGGAACAGCCAGGTGCGGCCGGGCTCCTTGCGCATCCTGCACGGCCGCAGTGCGGTGCGCGTGCGCAGAACGCTCGATGAGCCTCGCCAGTAGTGCTTCCGCCCGATGCGTGAGTCGCTCGGCATCGCCGTGGGATGCAGGCGTCGGGATGACCGTGATCGTTCGTGCCAGTACCGGCGAGACTTCCAGGAGGACACACCGATCGTAAGGGACATAGCTTCCCACGAGCCCGAGCACCCGATCGATGCGTGTTTCCGGGTCAGCGACCGATTCGAAGGTCTGAGCGATGTCGTAAAGAATGGGTGTCCAGGGCAGCATGGGACCCTCGTGACATTATGGCTCGGATGAAATGGAGCCGCGATATGGCGCGGGCAATCCGGAGAGAATACCTTGCAAGTGCTTCAGCGGTCGTCCGACTGCGATCCCATCGTGGCTAATGTGTAGCTCGCACAGCTCGGTGCCATGCTCGATTCCACGGGCCTTAATGACGGTGATGGCGCGCTCCAGACGACCCGCGGATTCGATGTAACGCAAATACAGGACATTATCGGCGGCGAATGAGATCCCGTGTCCAGACAATTGCGCAGAGCCAAGCAATTCGGACACTTCCAGGTTCATGACCACGGTGACGCCGGCGGCCCTGAGGTGCTTGGTCAGCGAGTAGACGATCTCGCGGAATCGTCGGTCGGTAATCGAGCCCAGGGACAGGCTGCTCAGACTATCGAGCACGAGGCGCCGCGCGCCAGTCCTATTGACGAGCTGGCGCGTGGTATGAAGAAAGCGGTCGGTCGAGAGCTCGATCGGCGCGGCATAATGAATTGCAATCAGCCCTTTGGCCTCGAACGATTCGAGATCCCAGCCGAAGCCGTGCGCCGTGGCTCTGATCTGCTCGGGTGTCTCCTCGAGTGCCAGGAAAATGCTCGGCTCACCGCGGCGCGCGCCTTCGAGCAAGAACGCCAGGCTCAGGATCGTCTTGCCCGTGCCCGTCCCGCCGATGACGATGGAGGTACTCCTCGCGGGCCAACCTCCGCGCAACAGAGCATCCAGCCCCGCGACTCCGGTAGGAATGCGGGCGGCGTCGGCTGCGGGGGGCTCGGCTTCGGTCTCCGGCGCACGCACGCGCGGTACGAAGTCGATACCCCGGGAGGTGATATCAAAAAAGTGTATGCCCGTGACGAACGCCGAGCCGCGCAGTTTTGTGATTTCGAGCTCTCGCACCGCGGCCAGCTGGGCGCGACTGCTGCCGAGCCGCAGGATGCCGTCCGCGATCGCAAACTCCGGCAACTCGGCGATCTCCTCGTCAGTGTATTCGCCCAGCAGGAGCGTCGTGGCGCCCCATCCCGCCATGGTCACCACAAGGTCATAGATGAACGTACGACGACGGCTCTCGTCGAGCAGATCGTGAAAAGCCTTGAAGCTGTCTACCACCACGAGCCCGGGCTCCTCTGCTTCCACCCGCGCGGTCAGCTCGGCAAGCGCCGCCTCTGCGCCATCGGCGCGCAGGCTGGAGCCCAGGTCGGCGAGAACGATCTGTCTCTCGACCAGCCGTGGATCGAAGAACTCGAAGAGCTGCATGAAGCGAATCAATTTCGGCGCGGGTTCGGAGAGGGTCGTGAAGTAGATGCATTTCACGCCTCGGCTCGCGGCTTCACACACCATCTGCAGGGCAAGAACGGTCTTCCCGCTCCCAGGGCGCCCGGCGAAGATCGTGACCGAGTGCGAAGGAATGCCCCCACCCAGCACGACGTCCAATCCCGCGATGCCGGTTTCGAGGCGCGTAATGGTTCGGTCGGCCGGTGCCCGACTCATGACAGCCCTTCCTCGTCATGCACAAAACCCTGACGCTGCAGATCGGGGTGGCGTTCGAGCAAGCGAATCACGACCGTCCCCGTCAGCTCCTCGAGCAAGGGACAGAGCGCGCTTTGGAAGAGGTAGCGTAGCTCGTTCAGATGGGCTCCCTGATCCTTATCCCACGACGGCGGCAAGTCGCAGCGATACTGCATGCCCTCGCGCGTGACGCCGAGCATACGAAGTGTCTCGCATCGCGGGTGCGTCGCTACGGCGTGCCGCGCCGCCCGGCGGATAAGCGTAGCGGAGGCGGTGGCACCAAGCACGCCTACAAGCGTAGTCCAGATCAGCTGGAACACTTCCGCGGTCGTATTGGCCGGCGGCGCTGTGCTGGGCATGTGGCCCGCTCCCCCTTTTGCGGGAGCGTAGCATAGCGCCCACTGGCGCAACGGCTCAGGGATACCCCAGAGAGCCCGGCTCTTCATCCCAGGCGGCACTATTGCCGCGGCCGAACTGTCCTACAAAGCACTCCGGAAACGTTGGCTTAGCCTTGTATATGCTCAACTGAAGGCCTCGGGGAGGGGTACTCCCCGAGGTCACCAGGCGACATCATGAGCCCCGAGTGGGGTGCGCCACCGGGGCGCTTCGGCTACTCCCAGTAGCGCTCCGCTTTGTAGTAGGCGTACGTGCGATCGCGGAAATTGAGCCCATCGTTCTTGGTCAACTCCTCGACGGAGCCCACCGGGGCGGCCTGCAGCAGCTCCTTCGTGAAGCTCACGACGTAGGATTTCTCCTTCTCGTCGTAGTCGAGAGTGGACCACGGGACCGGGTGATACTTCTCGGAGACTCCGAGAAACCCCCCGAAACTCAACACCGCGAACATGATGTGATTGGACTGCTTGTCCAGGATGACGTCTTCGACCTCGCCAATCTTCGTTCCGGCCGGATCCTGCACCTTGGTTCCCAGCACCTTGGTCGCGCGAATGGCCGTGGTGTGTCCGCTGCTCGTCGTCATTGGCTACTCCTCCGTGAGTGTGGATTCACTGTGGGTCACTCAAGCATTGCCTGTCTGGCGGACGCGTTTCATGCGTCAGCGTGTCCTGCGCCGCGGAGCGTGCGAGGCCTTTCGCTCGGTTGTTCGCCGAGAACTTTCCGGCCGGCGAAACAGCTTGCGTAGCTCCGCCTTGGCGCGCTCGAGCGTGCGCCGGCGCTCCGCGGCAAGGCCGCGACCGCTGCGGTTGATGTGGAAATTGAGCATCGACATGGCGGATTGGTAGGGCGTCGCCTTGCGCCGGCGACTCGCCAGGGCCGACCGCTTGAGGGAGGCAGCAATGGCGCGCGCGGAACGCTGCCGGAAGACCCCCTCCTCAAGATCCAGCGCAGCGCTCGTCGCGAGCACCCGAGCCGACCAGCGACGTCGCCGCGTTCTTGCTGCCATGATGAAAAGTTGGATGCACGAGCGCGGCGATGGTTCCGGGACCCATCGCGCCGGAGGCGAACTCACGCGACGCGGTACGAAATGATGAATCCCGTGAGCGCCCCGGAAAGTCGGATTGGTGCGCTCCTGGGTTAGCCCGATCAGCCAATCGGAGGCCGGAAACCAGTGCTCTTCGCGGCGATGCTCAGGCCGCTCTTCGTTCTTTTCCTCGATGCTGAGCTCGCGTTGCAGGCGAAAGGCAATCAACGCCGACCCGAACCCGGCGCTGAGGCTGGCGGCCGTAACGAGCGTATCCGGATGGCTCACGGCGGCTACCAGGGGGCGGGCACGGCGGCTCGCGTCAGGAAATCGAGCAAGGAGAGCCCCAGCAGCATCGCGAGCCAGATGAACCCAAGAGCCGAGACCAGGCGGGTGAGATTGCGGGCGCTGGTTTCGTGCATGAAGACCGCCATGACCAAGAGTGTCTTCGCCACCGAAACCGCCACATTGATAATGGGATTCAGCGCGCCGAGCCTCAGCAGTGCACTCCCGGCGCTGAGCGCCAGCAGGGCGAGGAGCGCGGCCAGCACCCAGACGTAGCGACCCAGGGGGGCCACCTGCGGGGTCTCTGGTGCGCTCATCCGGACCGCCCGACCAGGTAGATCAGCGGATAGACGAAGATCCACACGATGTCGACCAGATGCCAGTAGAGGGCTGTGAGCTCGAGCGTCGTGTAGCGCTCAGGCCCGAAGGCACCCCGCGCGATCCGCACGGCGAGCACTGCGATGACGGCGACACCGATCAGAACGTGCAGGGAATGAAATCCCGTGATGAAGTAGTAGAGGCAGAAGAAGAGCTCCTCGGAACGCGCCAGCGCGCCGGATTGCAGGAAGTCGACACCCGGAACCAGGTGCTCGGTGTACTCCTTGTAATACTCAGCGCCGTGCATCACGAGGAAGCTGATGCCGAGGCCCGCGGTGCCTGCGAGCAGGGAGACCGTCCAGGCACGTTGATTCAGTCGCAGTGCGCGCACGCCGAGCGCAATGAGGCTGCTGCTCGTCAGGAGTACCGCGGTCTCGATCGTGCCGAGCAGCATGTCCGTGCGCCGGCTGGCTGCCGCGAAGCCATCCGGGTACAGGACGCGGCAGACCGTGTAGCTGGCAAACAGCACTCCAAAGAACAGGATTTCAGTCGCGAGGAACACCCACATGCCAAGCGTTGCGGCTTCACGCTGTTGTACGGGATCATCGAACTGCTCCTCGACATGCGCGCCTTGCGCGCGCAGTCGAAGGCCCGCAGCGTGCGCGCTCATGGCGCTACCTCATCGTACGCGTAGGCATCGCGCACTACGGGGGGTTGCCGGAAGTTCTCCGCAGGTGGGGGCGAACTCGTCTGCCACTCCAGCCCGCGCGCTCCCCAGGGGTTGTTGCCCGCGGCCGGGCCGTAGCGGATCGACCAGAGCAGATAGACCACCGGCAGGAGATAGGCGATCGCGAGGATCGAGGCGCCTCCGGAGGAGAGGACGTTGAGCGCCTGGAACTGCGGCGGGTAGGAGTGGTAGCGGCGCGGCATCCCCTCGTAGCCGAGGATGTACTGCGGAAAAAACGTGAGATTGAAGCCGAAGAACATGAGGATCGCGGCAAAGCGCGCCCAGCCCTCGGGGTAGCGTCGTCCGGTCAGCTTCGGCCACCAGAAGTGAATACCGCCGAGGTAGGCCATTACCGACCCGCCGACCATGACGTAGTGGAAATGCGCGACGACGAAGTAGGTGTCGTGCAGCGGCATGTCGAGCGCGGGAGCTGCGAGCATCAGACCGGTGAGTCCGCCGAGCATGAACAGCCCGACGAACCCCAGAGCGTAGAGCATCGGCGCCTCGAAGCTGATGTCGCCCTTGCGCAGCGTCGCGGTCCAGTTGAAGACCTTGATGGCGGATGGGCACCGCAACCACGAAGCTCAGGAGCGAGAACACCAGGCTCGCGTACAGCGACTGCCCGGAGACGAACATGTGGTGACCCCACACGAGGAAGCCGATGACGGCAATGCCGAGCATCGAGTAGGTCATGAAGCGGTAGCCGAACACGCGTCGCCGCGCAAAGCAGGCGATGATCTCGCTCACCACCCCCATTGCCGGCAGGATCATGATGTACACCGCCGGGTGCGAGTAGAACCAGAACAGGTGCTGGAACAGGAGTGGATCCCCGCCAAGCGCCGGATCAAAGACACCCACCCCGAGGCCGCGCTCGAGCGCGATGAGGGCGAGAGTCATGGCGAGCACCGGGGTCGCCAGCACCATGACGAGGGAGACCGCATACATGGCCCAGACGAAGAGCGGCAACCGGAACCAGCTCATGCCGGGCATGCGCAGGCTGTGGATGGTTACGATGAAGTTGAGCCCCGTCAGGATCGAGGAAAAGCCCGTCACGAAGACCCCGGTCACGACCAGGAACACGTTGCTGTTGGAGAACAGCGTCGAGAAAGGCACGTAGAACGTCCAGCCCGTGTCGACGCCGCCGGCGAGGAGCGCCGCGACGGTGAACGCACCGCCCGCCACGTACAGGTACCAGCTGGCGAGATTCAGCCGCGGAAACGCGACATCGCGGGCGCCGATCATGAGGGGTATGAGGAAGTTGCCGAGCGTCGCCGGAATGGACGGGATGAGAAAGAACCACACCATCACGACGCCGTGAAAGGTGAACGCCTTGTTGTAGGTCTCGGCGCCCATGAGCGCGCCCTGGGGAGTCACGAGGTTCAGGCGGATGAGGGTGGCTGCCGCGCCGCCGAGCAGGAAGAAGAAGGTGATTCCAATGCCGTAGAGGATCGCGATGCGCTTGTGATCGCGGGTCGTGAGCCAGGCGCCGAGGCTGTGCTCACCGGCGAAGAAGCTGCGCGACTGCGGCGTGGGGGCTTCAACGGCGCTCATCGTCGTCCTGCGGGCGGTCGGGGCCGGAGAGGGACTTGATGTAGGCGATGAGAGCGAGCAGGTCTTCCTCGCTCAGCTGCCCGGTGAACGAGGGCATCACCGCCGGGTACCCGGCAACCACCTGGCTGCGCGGCAGCAGGATGCAGTCGCGCAGGTAGCGCTCGTCCGCGACCACGGTGCGCCCGTCCGCCAGATGCACCGGGAGGCCGTACAGTCCCTTCAGGTCGGGGGCGTGCACCGAGGCGTTCGACCCGTGACAGCCACTACAGCCGTGGCTGCGGAAGAGCTGCGCGCCCTGCGCGACCATTCCGCCGGCGCTCGCATGGCCCTCGAGCCAGCGCGCATAGGCAGCCGGCGGCATCACGGTGACCGCGCCGCCCATGTGCGCGTGATCCATACCGCAGTACTGCGTGCACATCAGGGGAAAGGTGCCGAGTTCGGTCGGCGTGAACCACAGCTGCGTGTACCGCCCCGGCAGCACGTCCTGTTTCACGCGGAACGCAGGCACATAAAAGCTGTGGATCACATCCTGAGAGGTCAGGGTCAGGCGGATCGGCTCCCCGATCGGTACGTGGAGCGCGTTGATCTCGCGCTGGCCGCCGGAGTGTTCCACCTTCCACATCCACTGCTTGGCGACAACATACACGGTGCGCGCGCCTGCCGGCGGTGTGCGGGCGAGAGCAAACAGCGACAGGCTCCAGATGAAGGCGATCACAAAGAGCCCGAAGGGAAGCAGGATCCAGGTGAGCTCCACGGCCAGGTTCTCACGGTGGCGTCCACTGCGATCCGCCGCGCTGCCGCGCCGATAGCGAATTCCGTAGAAGATGATCGCGACGAACACCCCGATCGCGACCAGCGCGCACAGCGCGACCATCGACCAGAAGAGCAGGTCGATGCGCGGCGCCAGGCTCGAGGCCTGCGGCAGCAGCATGTGAAATGCACTCATGACCGCCCCGGCGCGGCACGGCGCAACTCCGCCCGGCGCAGCGTGAGGAGGAGGCCTGCCAGGGTGAGAGCGGTGAGCAGGCCCAGCCCCTGAAGCACGCGGCGGACGAGCAGGGTGTAGTGCCCGGTCATGAAGTCGTAGTCGCAACACAGCAGCAGCAGTCGGTCGGCAATGGTGCCGAGGTGTCCCTGTGACGCGTTGACGAGTGCCAGGCGCAGCGTTCGCGGCGCGAACTGCACGCCCAGGAGGTATTGGGTGACCCGGCCCTGCGGGCTGAGCACGACGACCCCGGCCGTATGGGCGTACTGATCGGTACGGGGATCCAGAAAATAGTGAAAGCCGACGCTGCGGGCGAGCGCAGCGTCAGGCTGCGGCCCACCGGTGAGGTACTGCCAGCGCATCACGCGCGCACCCGGGTGCGCGCGGGCATCCTCACGCTGGGCTGCCGCGGCGTCGGCGGGTGTTTCGCGCGGATCGATGCTGAAGAGCACCAGGTTGAACTGCTCACCCGGGGTCAGTCCGGCAGCGGCGACCGCCCGGGCAACGCCGGCGCGTACGACGTCACAGAGGTTGATGCATCGATAGTACCCCGGCACCAGGAGCGTCGGCCGGCCCGCCAGCAGGCTCGCGAGCGGTCGCAGGGCACTGTGGGCGTCGTGAAACTCGAGCGTGAGTGGCAGCGGCGCGCCAAGCCGCTGCTCGAAGCCGACGCGGGCGAGGAGCTCGCGCGGTGGCGGAAGCGACGCGGCGGAGGGCACGCCGACCGAGACGGCGTTGACGCACGCGAGCAGCACCCACGCGAGGCGGTGCCTCATCGCGCCGACTCCTGGGGAGGGGCGGGGCTGTTTCGGGCCTCGCGGTCAGGCTGTTTGAGGAGGTAGATCGCCAGCGCGTGTTGGATTGGAATGTGGGCAAACTGCCGTGAGCGGTCGGTCCATCCCCAACTCTCGAGCTGGGCCTCCTTCTGTCGGCGCAGGGCCTCGAGGTCGGCGTCCGGGTGTGCCTGCAGCCGGGGCGGAGGAGGGATGGTTCCGATGCGTGCCGTGACCTGGCTGCGCTTCGGCTCGAGCCGATAGCGCAGGGCGATGCAGACCACGATGACGGTGAGGAGCACGGCCACCCCGAGGATTGCGCTGATGGCGAGCAGCCGCCGGACGGCGATGGCCGAAGATTCATGGCCATACGGTGGCTCAGCCATGCGCCCCCTCCAGTTGCTCGTAGAGAGGCGGCCGCGTGATGCGCGCGATCGAGCGCAGCCTCGTCCGATACAGGCCCGTCCACAAGAGGCCCATCCCGGCGACCGCTGTGAGATCGGTCCAGCGAAGGCTCAAGCCCTGGGCACGAAACGTGGGCACGATCAGCCACAGCGCATCGGCGAGCTGAGCGAAGAGCAGCAGGGCGGCGATGCAACCGAGCCACGAGCGGCGGTGCTTGGCGCGGCGCGACAACAGCACCGCAAACGGCACGGCGAAATGCAAGGCGATCAGTAACCCGGCAAGCCAACGCCAGCTGCTCAGGGTGCGGGGAATGTACCAGGCAATCTCCGCGGGCTGATCGGCGACCCAGATCGTCAGGTATTGCATGAAGGCCAGATACGACCACGCCAGTACGAACATCAGCAGCAGATTGCCGAGGTCGTGCCGTACGTCCGGGGCGTGGACTTCGGCGGCATCGCTCGTGCTCATCACGCGCAGCACTGCAAGCGCCGCCGCGCTCAGCATCCACCCGGTCGCCACCATCAGGCCAAAGGTCGAGGAGTGCCAGTGGGGCAGGAGCGACATGGCCCAGTCGGTCGCCGCGAGCAGCGTCGAGAGCGCGTACACGATGAGGCCGCCGGCGGCGAGCGGTGCAAGCGCGGCCGCCTCGCGCCGGGCTGGTGCTCCAGCGGCCGAAGACGACCAGCAGCGTCAGCCAGAGCACGAAGTAGGCGATCGCTCGCAGCACGAAGAACGCGGGTTCGAGGTACCAGCCCTGGGCACGCAGCAGCGCATCGTGAGCGCGCAGGGCTGAATCCGCCCACGGGTAGAGGGCGCGCAGGCCGAAGAGGATCGGCACGACGAGCAGCGCCTGAAGCGGCAGCGCCTGCGCCGCGGCGAGCAGCGGCGGGCGCAGTCGGTTTCCCCATTCACCGCCCGTGAGCACGTGCACCAGCAGCAGCGCGAGGCTCCCGATCGAGAGGCCGGTGAAAAACATGAACGCGACGAGGTATGACAGGAGCGCTTGCTGCGAGGAGGCCCAGCCGAGCGGAATGCACAGTGCGAGCAGCACCGCACCCGCCAGCATCTGGATCCAGTGCTTGCCGGCCGGCTCGACCGCGGCGTTCATCGCGGCGCGGTCCGCAGGTGCTGAAGATCCGCCGGGCTGAGTGCCGCGACCGGAGCGTGCTGGCTGAGCTGCAGCGCGCGGATGTAGGCGGTGATGGCCCAGCGGTCCTCGGGCGTGATGCGGTCGGCGTAGGGGTACATGACACCGTAACCGCGCGTCATGACCTCATAGAAATGACTGTCGGGCGCATTGCGCAGTCGATCGGTGTGGAAGCTGGGCGGTGCAGGAAAGCCGCGACGCACGATCATGCCGTCCCCATCGCCGGTGCGGCTGTGGCACGGGGCACAGTAGATATCGAAGCGCTCGCGACCGCGCGCGAGCAGCGCGGCGGTGATGCGCACCGGGATCCTGAAGCCGGTGGCGCCGCTGCCGTCCGCCGCCGGGGGCCGGACCAGAGCCTCCCGGCCGTAGCGGCCGCTGCTGCTCTGCGCTGCCGTGCCTGTGGAATAGGGCTCGGTGCCGGCGGCCTGGGGCCGCGACGAGCTGCCGTCGGCAAAGAGCGTGCTGGGAGCAAGCGGCTGATACTTGGGCTGGTCATACATCTGATGCATGGCCCGCTCGCAGCCGCAGAGCGCGAGGGTGCTGCAGGCGATTGCCAGGAGCCGGCTCACGCCGGCACCTCGCTGATCGTCAGCGGCGAGAGGCTCTCGAGGAGCGCCCACGCCAGCACCTCATCGAAGCCCGCGTGATTCGCGCGCAGCAGGAGAAAGAATCGATCGGCACTCGCCCGGTCGAAGGCGGGAACGTCAAAGAGCGGGTGATGCAACCGCGGCAGCCCATTGCCGACCAGCATGGCGAGCACGCCGAGGAGCGCCGCGCCGAGCAGCGTCATCTCGATGGCCGGGGGCAGGAACGCAGGCCAGCTCAGGAGCGGTCGGCCGCCGACGTTGATCGGGTAGTCGATGACCGCTGCATAACACTCGAGCGCATAGGTACCCAGTCCCCCGGCCAGCGCACCGAGCAGCATCCACAGCGGCACGCGATCGCCGCGCATGCCGAGTGCCTCGGCCAGTCCCTCGATCGGGAAGGGCGAGAAGGCCTCGATCCTGGCGTCGCCGCTGGCCGCGCGCACCCGCACCGCGGCGGCAAGCAGTTGCTCGGCGCCGGCGAACTCCGCCAGCAGCCCGTAGAGGGGCCTGGCGCTCATCGCGCACTCCCGTCGGCGGGCGCCGTGCGGCGGTGCAGGAGCTTGCGCAGCTCGAACATCGATACCACCGGTAGCCGGCGTGCGAACAGGAGATAGAGCGCGAAGAACAGGCCGATGGAGCCGGCGAGGAACGCAAGATCCCACGCCGTCGGGTAGAACATGCCCCAGCTCGAAGGAAGATAGTCCTCGTAGAGTGCGGTCACGATGAGCATGAAGCGCTCGAGCCACATGCCGATGAGCACCCCGACGCTGATCAGGAACAGCGCCGCGTGGTTGGCCCGCACGCGCGGCGACCACAGCAACTGGATGAGCAGCACGTTGCAGAAGATCGTCGCCCAGAACACCCCCGCGTAGGCGCCGACCAGGCGGTGCAGCGTGAGCGCCACCTCGTAGCGATCCATGCTGTAGAAGGCAGTGAAAATCTCCGCGACGTAGCTGTAGTCGACCACCAGTCCCGCCGCCAGCATCATCTTCGCCATGTTGGCGAGGTGCCGCTCGGTGATGTAGGCCTCGAGTCCCAGACAGCGGCGCATCGGGATGCCCAGCACCAGCACCATCGCAAAGCCCGAGAACAACGCGCCAGCCACGAAAAAGGGCGGGAAGATCGTGGAGTGCCAGCCGGGCAGCAGCCCTTCCGAGAAGTCCAGCGCCACCATGCTGTGTACCGAGAAGACCAGAGGCACCGCGAGCCCGGCGAGCAGCAGGCTCAGGGTTTCGAAGCGCCGCCAATGGCGCGCCTCCCCGCGCCAGCCCAGGGCGAGCAAGCCATACACCCAGGCTCTGCGGCCGCTCTGCGAGCGGTCGCGCAGGGTGGCAAGGTCCGGAACCAGTCCGACGTAGAGGTAGAGGATCGAGACCAGCAGGTAAGCGAGAATCGCGAAGAAGTCCCACTCGAGCGCG
This sequence comes from uncultured Gammaproteobacteria bacterium, assembly GCA_963713175.1. Classification (GTDB taxonomy): domain Bacteria; phylum Pseudomonadota; class Gammaproteobacteria; order Steroidobacterales; family Steroidobacteraceae; genus 13-2-20CM-66-19. Next base: position 51,623 of record CAVQKW010000010.1, read on the forward strand.
CTGCGCCACTGCGGCCACGCACTCATGATGTTGGGATAGGGGAACAGCCAATAGAAGAACCAGGGCCGACCCAAGTGCAGGATGGGGAAGAGTCCGGAGACCGATACGGCCAGCACGGTCATGGCCTCGGCGTAGCGGCTCAGGGAGCAGCGCCAGTCCTTGCGCGTGAGGTACAAGGCCGCGGAGATGAAGGTCCCGCCCATGCCAATCGCGATCCACCAGACGTAGTCGGCGATCGCGAAGCTCCAGGCCACCGGGACGTTGAGTCCCCAGATGCCCACCCCGCGGGCGAGCAACCAGCCGATGCCAAAGAAGAGCAGTAGCGCCAGAGACAGTGCGACGACGAAGCCGCCGAGCCACAGGCGACCGGTGCGTCGCACGGCGAGGGTGCTGATACGCTCCGTAATCGAGGCATGCGTCTCGCCCGCCGGAAGGGTCGGCGGGAAGGTCACGGCTTTGTCCGCGGGGGCCGCCAACTCAGGTGTCTTCCAGCGCGGGGTTGGGATTTCTCAGGCGGGCGAGATAGCTGGTCCTCGGCCGGGTATTGAGCTCACCGAGCAACTGGTAATTGCGCGGCGAGGCTTTCGCCTGTGCAACCCGGGTGTGCGGATCCGCAATATCCCCGAAACGGATCGCCTGGGTCGGACACACGGCCTGGCAGGCCGTGAGCACCTCGCCGTCCCGGATGCGACGGCTCTCGCGGTCCGCCTCGATATGCGCGGCCTCGATGCGCTGGATGCAATAAGTGCATTTCTCCATCACGCCCCGGCGGCGCACGGTCACTTCGGGATTGCGCTGCGCCTTGAGGGTCTCGGCGGTGGTATCGATGTACTGGAGGAAATTGAAGCGCCGCACCTTGTAAGGGCAGTTGTTGGAACAGAATCGCGTGCCGACACAGCGGTTGTAGACCTGGACATTGAGGCCTTCGGAGTCGTGCACCGTGGCATCCACGGGACACACGAGCTCACAGGGGGCGTGTTCGCACATCATGCAGGGCACGGGCTGCGGGTAGCGGCGCGGATTGGCGGCATCGCCTTGGTGATATTCGTCCACCCGGATCCAGTGCATCTCGCGCCCGCGACGGACCTGGTCCTTGCCGACCACCGGGATGTTGTTCTCCGCCTGGCAGGCGATGGTGCAGGCCTTGCAACCGATGCACGCATTGAGATCGATGCTCATGCCCCAGGCGTATTCGCCGCGCGGGTAGTCCGGATACAGGCTCGGCGGATTGCCGCGGAACTCATCGACCCGCACGGCGAACCGCGGATCGGCGCCAAACTCTTCGAAGGTGCCGGTGCGCACCGGGGCGCGCCCCTCCATGACGAAATGCTGCTGCGTACCCGCGAGCGCGTAGCGTTGTCCGCTGCGCGCGAGCTGCACACCCGCCGCACGCCACGGAGTCTCGTGCGAGCGCAGCGGGTAGACGTCAAAGCCGCGCCCATCCCCCACCTGTCCCACGCGCCGCCGGCCGTAACCCAGATGCAAGGTGATGCTGTGCTCGGCCTGTCCCGGCATGATCCAGGCCGGTACGTGCAGGATCCGGTCGCGGAGGCGCAGCTCGATCACCTCGCCATCCGCAAGTCCGTGCTGGGCGGCGAGCCTGGGGCTCACCAGCGCGGGGTTGTCCCAGGTCATCTGGGTGAGCGGCTTGGGGAGCTCCTGCAGCCAGCCGTTGTTGGACCACGCACCATCGCCGATCGTCGGGTCGGGACGGAACAGCAGCTCGAGGCCCGTGCCGTCGGCTGCGGGTGGCGTCTGGGCAAGGAAGTCGGGGGCGATCGCGCGCTCGATGGCAGGCAGAGCGCTGCCGGGGACCATCCCCGACCGCAGCGCCGCGTACCAGGCCTCATCGGTCGGTAGCCGGCTCTCCCACTGCCGTCGCACCAGCGCGCGGCCGTCGGTGATCTCGTCTCCCAGGAGCATTGCCAGCAACTCGTGCGCGGAGCGCCCGTCATAGAGCGGCGCGATGAGGGGCTGCGCCACGCTCGCCGTCCCATCGAAAGCGCGCGCATCCGACCAGGCTTCCAGGGGATGCGCCTGCGGCATATGCCATTCCGCCTGCGCCCCGGTCTCGTCGCGGTATAACCCGAGGTGCAGCAGGTGCGGGACGCGGGTCAGCGCCTGGGCGAAGCTCAGGTCGCCGGGCGCGTCATACAGGGGATTAGCGCCCATGACGAGCAGCGTGTCGACGGCGCGCTCGCGCATGGCACCCACGAGTTCGGCGATCGTCGCGCCCTCGCCGGGCAGCTTCTGCACCGCATCGCCATAGCTCACCGTGGTCCCGCCGGCACCGAGCGCTGCGTTGAGCTGACAACCGAGCGCGTGCAGCCAGGGCGGCTGAGTCACGCCCACGACGACGAGGGCCGAGCCGCGATTCGCCTGGAGATCGGCGGCAACGGCCTTAAGCCAGCGCGTCTGAGCGGCGTCGCTCTCGGCGGGAGCCTCGATCGTCACCCCGAGACGCCGGGCGAGCTGCCGCGCGAAGCCTTCCATGCGACCGTGCTCGAGCGGCAGCCGGTGGTCGGCCATGGCACCGGTCAGGGACGGCGTGGGCTCCACCACGTACAGACGGCTCGCGGCACGCGAGCGCGACTCGGGGGTACGCGTCGACGATGAAATCCCGCGCGTAGCGCACCCCGGCCGCCGGATCGCTCAGGAAATCCGCATCGAGTGCCAGGATCACCGTGGCCCGATCCAGATGCAGTCGCGTGGACAGCGGCGCACCGAAGGCGAGTTGTGAGCCTGCGATCGCCGCCTGATCACCAGCGGGCTCGTGAACGTACCAGCGCGCCCGAGGATACTTCGCCATCAGGGAGTCGATCTGGGCCGCGAGCGTCGGCGAGGTGACTGCACCGGTGAGCAGATGCAACCCCGCGCCGCGGCGCGCGGCCAGTCGCTGCGTCATCGCGAGCAGGGCCGCCGCGACATCGTCCCAGGTGGCGTTGTCTCCGTGATGCATGACGCTCTGCGAGCGATCCGGGTCCCAGAGCTGCAGTACCGCGGCCTGCGCGAAGATGTCGGTCGCCCCGAGATTCGCAGGATGCAGGGGGTTTCCCTCGACCTTGGTCGGACGCCCCATGTGGTTCTCGACCAGCACCCCGCGTGCATAACCGTTGCGCGTGAGCGTCGTGGCAAAGAAGCGCGGCAGCCCGTCCACCTGACCCGTCGGCGCCCGTACGTAGGGGACGATCTCACCCTGAGGCGGGCGGCTGCAGGCGCCCAATCCCCCGAGCGCAAGCGAAGCACCGAGGTTCCTGAGGAACTCCCGTCGATCGAAGTTGTACGCGCAGTCGGCGGGCTCATGGCTGCGAGCTGACGTCCCGGAGGATGCGGCCGCAAGCTCCTCGAGGCTGCGCCACAGGGGCGGAACGTCGTTGCCATCTGCAGGTTTCAGCGGTGGCATACCGAGCAATCCGTCAATCGTCGTGTGTCGATGTGATATTCCCGCAGCAGGCGCTGTCCGAGCGCGGCCTGGTCGCGCGGCTGCCAATGCAGGTTGAAGACTTCCTCGCGGGGCCGCAGGACCTTCGCCGGGTCGCGGTGACAGTCGAGGCACCAGCGCATGGTGAGTGGTGCGACGCGCCAGGTGAGCGGCATCCGGTCCACCGGCCCGTGACAGCTCACACAGCCCACGCCCTTGGCGACGTGGATGCTGTGGTTGAAGTAGACGAAGTCCGGGAGCTTGTGAACGCGCTGCCAGTGCAGCGAGGTTCCGGAAAGGTACGCGCTGACGAGCGGAGCGAGCGCCTGCTGCTCGGTGTAGAGCTGCGAGTGGCAGCTCATGCAGGTCGAGAGCGGCGGAATGCCGGCAAACGCAGAGGTCTCGACGGCGCTGTGGCAGTAGCGGCAGTCGATACCGTCATCCCCCACGTGATGCTTGTGGCTGAACGGAACCGGCTGCTGCAGCGGATCCCCGATCCCGCCCGGATACGCGGTGAGCGACCGCCACAGCAGGACGGTGCCGACCACGAACACCGCTGCGAGGATCATGACCAGGCGAACGCGGAACCCGAAGCCCACGCTGAAGAGTTGCGCCACGTCGGACGTTCCGTCACATCGCCCGTGCTACTTCACCCGCTCGACTCGCGAACCCGGTGCACTGTGCTCGCCGCGACGGCCGGCCCGGCATGCCCCCAGCTGTTGCGGATATAGGTCGCGACCGCGGCGATGTCCTCATCGCTAAGTTGACGGCCGAAGGCCGGCATCGACGGGCCGGTCGGCTCGCGCGCGGTCGCAACGCTCTGTCCGCCGTGAACCAGCACGCGTAACACACTCGCCGGATCCTGTGCGGCCACCGATGAGGAGTGAGCGAGATCGGGGATCAGGTAGGGGACACCGGTGCCGTTGCGCGCGTGGCAGGCGGAGCACATATCCGCGTAGACGGCCGCCCCGGTGACCATCGCCGGATCGTGCAGGTCGAGCGCGCGTGCCTCGTACGTACGGTCCGGTTCGTCCTTGAGGAAGATGGCGATCGATTTCAGGTCTTGCGCCGTCAAGCGGGAGGTCGAGTCAGCGACTTCCTCGGCCATGGGACCGGAGGCGGCCGCGACCCGGTTGTGCCCGCTCTGCAGGTACGCGACCACATCGTCGGTCGACCAGTCCCCCAGGCCGAGCTGCACGCCGCCGGTGATGTCCGGGGCAAACCAGCCCTGCAGCGCGTATCCCTCGAGAGGCTCCCGTGTGGAGTCTCCTCCGAGGTGTGATTTGGGAGTGTGGCAGGCGGCGCAGTGCCCCGGGCCGTTGACGAGATAGGCACCGCGATTCCAGTCGGCAGATTTCTTCGGGTCCGCGTGGAATGTTCCGGGATTGAAGTACATGGCATCCCACAAGCGCATGCCGGCACGGATGTCATACGGGAACGGCAGCCGGTCCTCCTTCACCTCGTGGTGCACCGGAGGGAGTGTCTTCAGGTACGCATGGATCGCCAGCACATCCCCCGCCGTCATGTGGCTGTAGTAGGGGTAGGGCATCGCCGGATAGAGCCACTTGTCAGCGGGTGCGCGTCCGAGCCGCACCGCCGTGTCGAATTGCGCATCGCTCCAGCCACCGATGCCGGTGGCGCGGTCGGGTGTGATGTTGGATGCGACCACGGTGCCGAAGGGTGTCTGGATTGGCCGCCCGCCGGATAGCGCACCGCTGCCGCCGGGATCGGCGTGGCAGGCGGCACAGTCGGCGGCGATGGCGAGGTAGCGACCCCGGTCGGCCTGGGCGAAGGCCTGCGGTGACACGCGCGAGTCGGCGGGCGAGAGATGCGGGGTGCACGCCGTGAGGAGCCAGGCCGCAGCCGCGACGACCGCCGTCATGCCGATCGGGTCACGCATGAACGAGCGGGCCCGGGTTCTTGAGGTAGCGGGTGCGAATCGCGTCCGCTGCCCAGAAGGCGAGGGCCCCTACCGTGTCGGTCGGGTTGTAGCCGGCGTTCTGCGGAAAGGCGGTTGCGCCCATCACGAACAGGTTGGGCACATCCCAGCTCTGCAGGTAGCGGTTGAGCGCGCTGGTGTGCGGGTCGGTCCCCATTACCGCTCCGCCGCACAGGTGCGTGGTCTGATACTTGGTGATGTCGTAGGGACCCTTGCGATACTCCTTCATGACCTGCCGCGCTCCCATGGCGTGGAAAATTTCCGCGAATTTGTCGGTCAGAAAGCGGTTCTGCTTCAGCTCGTTGTCGTGAAAATCCATCGTGATGCGCGCCAGCGGCCGTCCGAAGCGGTCGTGGTAGGCAGAGTCAAGGTCGACGTACACGTCGCGATAGCTGTACATGCTGCCGTGCACGCCGGTCCCCGGCTTGATGGTGCTCAGGTAGTTGTCGCGTACGGCGCGCTTCCATTGCGCACCCCAGCGGGGTGTTTCCGGCGGAACGGGCGTGGTCTCGATAGGGCGTCCGTTGGTCTGGATGTGGCCCAGGTAGCCGCCGCCCACAAAGCCGTGGGCCGCGTGATCGAAGTTGTCGCCGTTGAATTCATCGATGCACATGCCGATCGCCCCGGAGGCGATGAACGGATTGAATACGTACTTGTCCTTGTCGAAGAATGCGGTAACGTCGGAGATCGTCTGATGCGTGAAGTTACGGCCGATCACTCCCTGGTTCGCCTGCGGGTCGTAGGGCTTGCCGATGCCTGAGAGCAAGAGCAGCTGCACGTTGAAGATCGTAAACGCGGACAGGATGACCAGATCGGCGGGCTGCTCCCACTCCACACCGCCGCTGTCCACGAACGTGACACCGGTTGCACGTCGGCCGGCTGAATCGGTGTTGATACGCGTGACCTCGGACCGGTCGCGCGCCTGGAAGTTGGGCTTGCGTACCAGCACCGGCAGGATCGTCGTCTGCGGGCTTGCCTTGGAATAGTTGGCACAGCCGAACCACTCGCAGAAGCCACAGTAGGTGCAGGGTCCCAGCCGCACGCCCAGCGGGTTCGTATAGGCACGTGACATGTTGCCGGAGGGCTGCGGGAAGGGCTTGTAGCCGAGCTCGCGCGCCGCCTTGGCCCATAGCGTGGGCCCAAAGGGCTGCTCCTGCGCGGGGTTGGGATACGGCCGTGAGCGCGCGCCCTCGAAGGGATTGCCGCCCTCCTGGATCGTGCCGCGCAGGTTACCGGCCGTGCCGCACGTGCCACACAGGTACTCGAAGCGGTCGTAGTGCGGCTCGAGATCCGCATAAGTGATGCCCCAGTCCTGGATCGTCATGTCGGCGGGCAGGAAGCGGGCGCCATAACGCTGCGTGAGGTGGCTGCGCAGCACGAAATCGCTCGGCAGGAACCGCCAGGTCTCGGCATTCCAGTGCAGACCGCCGCCGCCGACGCCGTTGCCCGGCATGAACGATCCCCAGGTGCGGATCGGCAACGCCGTGCCGTCGGGTTTGTTGCGGAACGTGAAGGTCATCTGGTCGGGTCGCAGGAACAGCTCGTGGCGGATCCGATAGCGGAGCTCGTCCTGCGCGTAGCTCGGAGCGAAGTCGGTTGCGGTATCACGCCACGGCCCGCGCTCGATCGCGACCACGTCGAGGCCGGCGTCCGTCAGCTCATTGGCAAGGATCGAGCCGGTCCAGCCCAGTCCGACGATCGCCACATCCTTGTGGGAAAGCTTCCGTGCCACGTGCGTCTTCCTATGTCGGGGTCCAGTCCGGACGACCCGCGATGCTGACCGGCGGATGGGGGTAACGCTCGTTGTGTCGACCGACCCAGTCGCGGTAGTCGTAACGGGCGCCCGGGAAGCCGATCATCTTCCAGGCGCACATGTTGCGGTTGCCGCCGTAGATCGGGTCGGCGAAGAATCCCTGCTGCGTGTCCTTGAGGAACAACTCGAAGAACGCCTGGCCGTCCGCACCCTCGAGCTTCACGGCGCCGCTTTCGATCCCGTGCAGGAGCTCATCCTGCTGAGCCGCGCTCAACTCCGCAAACGGCTTGCCGTAGCTCGAGGTTCCTCGGCAGTACTGATCGATCGCCGCCAGCGCCGCGCGATACTGCTCGGCAGGCGGACTCTGCGACTGCGGCCCCTGATTCTTGGCGCCTTTGTGAAACGGCGGTTGCTCATACAGTCCCTGCGCCCGGCCGTAGCCACCGGCGAGCTGGCGGTCGATGAACACCGCGCAACCTGCGCCCTTGCCACCCGGGGTTTGCGGGTCGGGAGGAATGAGCCGATCGACTGCCGCTTCGATCGCGGCCGCTTCGGCCGCAGTGAAGAACTTCCAACCTTGCGGCTGTACCGGCTCCGGGGGCTCGCCCGCATCCGGGTGCCAGGGAAGTTTGCCCGTCACCACTTCGGCGTGCGCCAACGTCTCCCCGACCAGAACGAGCGCAGTGCCCGTCAACAGATCGCGGCGGCGGATGGTGGTCATGTGAACTCAACATGAAGCACGGTTGGTTTCCAACAGACCAGGGCAGACCCAGTGTGTTCCGTGCGAGGCGTGGCAAACTTGAGTTGAGAGTTGCACAGCGCTATCGGCCGATCAAGCGCGTCCGTAAGCGCTGCCGCGCGTGGATTCTCACGCGCCGGTGTCTGTCCGACATCGTGTTGGATGATCATTCCTACGTACCGAATCGCTCGAGCCGCGGCAGCTTCTGCGCTGCGCGCTCGATGTCAGCCCATGGATCGGTGGGGAGGCGCGTCAGGCGTCGTGCCATGTTTGCGAAGCGAAACTGCTCGGGCCCGCGCACGGACGGCAGCTCCTCCCAGGTGAGTGGGGTTGCAAGCGGTGCCCCACGGCGGTTGCGCAACGAATACGAACATATCGCCGTGGAGCCGCGCCCATTGCGCAGGTAGTCGAGATAGATCCGGCCGCGGCGCTCCTTGCGGGCGGCGACCGTCAGGTAGAGATGGGGCGCGTCGCGTGCGATGCTCTCGGACAGAGCGCGTGCAAATTCCCGCGCACTGTCCCATGGCACGGCAGGCCGTACCGGGATGACGACGTGCAGCCCCTTGCCGCCCGAGGTTCGCACAAAGGAGCGCAGCCCGAGCTGTTCGAGGCGCGTGTGCAGCGCCTGGGCGGCCTCGATCACGCGTTTCCACGGCACGCCGGGGCCGGGGTCGAGGTCGATCACCACCCGATCGGCCCGGTTCAGATCGGCAATGGTCGAACCCCAGGCGTGATACTCGATGCAATTCATCTGCACCAGGGCGATGAGGCCCTCGAGATCCTTGAGGTAGATCCAGCGCTGGCGGGTACTGCGGTCGGCGACCTCGTGAACGGCCGAAGGTAAACCGCGTCCGCCATGCTTCTGGAAGAAACATGCGCCCTGCACCCCCTGCGGACAGCGCAGCAGCATCAGCGGCCGCCCGATGAGTCCTGGCAGGATGAAATCGGCGAGGCGCCGGTAGAACTCCGCCAGGGTACCCTTGGTAATGCGCGGATCGCGAAACAGCACGCGGTTCGGATGGGTCAGGTGCACGACGTGTACGCCGACGATGCAGGCGAGTCGCGACGTCTCACCGCATCGGCAGCCGTTCCTCAGGGATTCTCCGACACGCGATAGGGTCGCTCGGGATAGCCGCCCATCGCCCGCTCGACATCCAGATACGAGTCGGTGACCGGTCTCAGATCGGCCCGGGCCTCGTGGCTGTCGGAACGCTCGACTTCATCGCGCAGCGCGTGGTAGCGGTGCGAGAGGCGCTCGAACTCCGCGCGCACGTCGTCGCTGTGTGCCGCGTGGTCTTCCACCACATGGCGAAACTCCCGCGCCTCGTCGGCGAGATCACGGGCTTCACTCGGGTAGTCGGTCGGAAAGTCGCGGCCGACCGGCGCATCGCGCGCGAGCTCCGCGGCATTGTGCTCGAGACTCTCGGCCGAGGTTGCGAGCGAGCCGCGTGTATCGACGCACCCCCCGAGTCCCAGCAGCAGGCACGCCGCAAGCGCGCTGGCACACGCTACCGTCTTTTGGAAATCGAAGCTTCGTACCCTGTCCATAGGTCCACTCCTGCCGCCGAGTCGTTGACTCCATTGGTGCCTCAGACTTCACCCGAACGCTTCGCACCGCAATGGGACTGCGGCGCAGCGCTGCGTGGGCGCATGCCTACACCTTTACGGCACTTCGTTTTGGTCGACGTGCTGAATCGCGGCGTTGAGCTCCGCCCCGAGCAGAACCACGAGACTCAACAGGTAGAACCACATGAGCAGCACGACCACTCCGGCGAACGCGCCGTAGGTTGCGTCGTAGCTGGCGAACACGCGCACGTAGGCGGTGAAGAGTCCGCTCAGAGCGAGCCACAAAGAGGCGGCGAGGACCGAGCCGGAGGTCAGGCAGCGCCAGCGCGGATGGGATCGTGCCGGTGCGTAATGATAGACCAGGGCGACGCCGACGACGGCGAAGCCCCAAAGCATCAGCCAGCGAACGACGGCCACCGCGGCCTGCACCCAGGGACTGGTGCCGAGAACCGCAAGAGCGAGCGGTACGATCACGCCGACCAGCAGCATCGCGAGGAAGCCGAGCACGGCTGCGATCGTGAGAAGCAGCGACATCACGGTATGTGCGACGTAGCCGCGCTCGCCCTCGGCGTCGTAGGCAATGTTGGTGGCGGTCATGAGCCCGCTCATCGTCAGACGAGCACTCCACAGCGCGACGAGCAGGCTCACGACCGCCGCCACGGTGAGTGTGCGATGGTCATGGGCTGCAACCGCCTGCAGTTGGGCGTTGAAGATGTCCCAGACGCCGGGTGGCAGCACGCCGCCGAAGACGCCCATGTGGCCGGCTACTTCCGCGGGCGTGGCGAACAGTCCGTAGATCAGGACCGAGGCGGCGAGGCCCGGAAACACGGACAGCAATCCGTACATTGCAACCCCGCCCGCGAGCAGCGCCGAGTTGTGCTGCTGCATCCGGTTGAAGGTGCGCACGGCGATCATGCGCCAGCGACGCGTCCGGGGCGGTGTCGCTCGCGGTAACACAGTCCGCAGTGTCCCCGAATCGGCCGCGCGTCGCTGTCGGCGAGAGGCTGATGCGAGAGGGCGGCCCGATGCGCGGACTTCGCCGACACACGGTGTGACCGCGGACCTACAGCAAGACTACCCACTGCGGGAATACCGTCTTTGGGAGACTGGATCGGCTGAAAGCACACGGACGTAACCACGGAGGTGAGGCGATGGTGCGCAGATACAGCAAGGCCTCCGGCCGTAAGGTGGGGCGCGCACTGCACGAGATGAAGCGCGGTGAGCTGAAGAGCGGCCGCTCCGGAAAGACGGTTCGAAGTCGCAAGCAGGCGATCGCCATCGGGCTTTCCGAGGCCCGGCGCGAGGGCAAGAAGGTGCCCCGGAAGGCACGAAAAAAGTTTCCCAAGAGACGCGGCCGCTGAGGGAGGTGTTCTATGCTGACGACCATACTGCTCGTTGTGTTGGTTCTGGTGCTCATCGGGGCGCTGCCCGCGTGGCCCTATAGCCGCGGCTGGGGGTACTACCCGAGCAGCGGTCTGGGTCTGCTCGTCATCGTGCTGGTGCTGCTGCTCCTTCTGGGATACATCTGAAATCGGGTGATCGCCCGGCCCGTGCGTCGAGCGATCGCGCTGCGCGCCGTGGCGAGAACGCGGAAATTCGGTCACGGGCACTCCGGCGCCCGGCGGGTGCACGAGATCCTGATGCGGCAGATCGAGTCAGCTGAGCGTGCCACGGCCGATCGTCGTCTGAGCGCCCGGAGGATTCATCAGGTGCGCAAGCAGCTCAAGGCCGCTCGCGCCACCTTACGACTATTGCGTGGTTCGCTGAGCGAACGGGCCTATCGGGCGCTGCACCGGCTGCTGCGCGATGCGGCGCGTCAGCTGCAGACGGCGCGCGATGACACCGTGCTCGTCGGGACTCTCGATGCCCTCATGGCCGAGCTCGTCCGTGAGATCGGCCGTGGGCCGCTCGCGGCCTTCGAGGCTCAGCTGCGCCGCGGTGCGACCCGGTCGGGTGCCTGGACACGCCGCGAGGGACTGTGCAGGGCCGCCGCGAAATTGAGAGGCGCGCAGAGTCGACTGCACGGGTGTTCCAATTCGGCCGAAGGCTGGGGCGCGGTACGTCGGTCTCTCACGGACAGCTACCGCAGGGCGAGGAAGGCGGCCCGCGGCAATGCGCGGCAGGCGGACGGGCGATCACTGCACGAATGGCGCAAGAGGACCAAGAGCCTCCATAGTCAGCTGCTGGTCATCGCACCGATGCAACACGCCTCCCTGATCCGGCTGGCAAGCCGCCTGCATCGCCTCGCGAACCGGCTCGGTGAGGAGCACGATCTGGCGGTCCTGAGCGAGCGGGCGGGCGGCTCGCTCGAGGAGGATGCGAGCTCGGTGCTGCAGCGCGTGATCGCGCGCCGCCGAGCCAGCCTGCAACGCAAGGCTCTGGCGCTCGGCGTGCGGGCGTATGCAGAAAAGCCAACCCACTTCGGACGGCGGCTGCGGCGTTACTTTCGCCGCTCGCCGGACTGACGGCTCGCTCAACCCTGGGGAGGAAGCGGCGCCGGGGGGTGCAGGAGCGCCGAGGCCGCACGGGCCAGCGCGAGCTCCTCATCCACGGCAGCCACGCAGATCTTCACCGGCTGCGTCCCATCCCCAATCACCGCATCGCCGCCCCGTGCCGCGTCATTGCGCCCGGCATCGAGCCCGATCCCGGCCCACGCGAGATGGGCCAGCGCGCGCGCGCGGACCTCAGGCACGTGCTCTCCCACACCGCCGCCGAATACGATGCCATCGCAGCCGCCGAGCACCGCAAGGTAGGCGCCCACGTACTTCCTGATCCGGTAGCAGTAGAGCTCGAGGGCAAACTGTGCCTGCGGCGAGGGGTCGGCGAGCAGCTCCGCGGGATTGGCCTCGGAGCCCGAGATACCCGCGAGCCCCGAGCCGCCATTGAGCAGCTCGATGACCTCGTCGCTGGTCCTGCCCAACTGCCGCTGCAGGTGCGGGACGATGGCCGCGTCCACATCGCCCGCGCGGCTCGCCATTACGAGTCCCTCGAGGGGCGAGAAGCCCATGCTGGTGTCGAGCGGTGTGCCAGCCTCAATCGCCGCGATCGAGCAGCCGCCCCCCAGCTGCAACGTGATGAGCCGGCCGCCGCCGGGCAGCTGCGGGTGCCAGCTCGACCAGCGCTCCCACATGGCTTGGTGCGCGAGACCGTGGAAACCGTAGCGCCGTACACCCTGTTCGGTGCCAAAGCGCGCAGCGAGTGCATATTCGGCCGCCACCCGCGGCAAGCGTGCAAAGTACGCCGTGTCGAAGACACCCACCTGCGGGAGCTCCTCGCCCCAGAGCTCGCGCGCGGCAGTGATCCAGCGCAGCGCCTCGGGATTGTGCAGCGGGGCGAGCGGCGAGAGCGCTTCAATACCGGCGAGAACCTCCAGATCGATCGGCGTGGGACGGACGAAGCGGGTTCCGCCATGGACGATGCGATGCGCGATGGCTTCGGGGGGCGCGGGCAGCTGCGCAGCCAGAGCGCCCAGCAGCGCCGCGGGGTCAAGGTGACTGCCGGAGTGATGTTGTATCGCAAGGCGCTCGGGGTCCTGCGCGGATGACACCTCGTAAAGCGCGAGCTTGACCGAGGTGCTGCCGCTGTTGACCGTCAGGACCGTCATGTCCGAGCATATTCACGCGCGTGCGTGAATGTCACGCGCGGCGTATATAAGAGAGGTTACCGCGCACGCGCATCCGTCGGGAGATTCCTACATGGATGAAGTTCTCGAGCCCCAGCTTCTGCAGCGCATGGACGCGTATTGGCGCGCGGCCAATTACCTCTCCATCGGGCAGATCTACCTTTACGACAATCCGCTGCTGCGCGAGCCGCTCGCGCCCGAGCACATCAAGCCGCGCCTTCTCGGGCATTGGGGCACGACGCCCGGACAGAACTTCATCTACGTGCACCTGAATCGCATCATCCGCAAGTTCGATCTCGACATGATCTACGTCGCGGGCCCGGGGCACGGAGGCCCGGCGCTGGTTGCCAACACCTATCTGGAGGGGACGTACAGCGAGGTGTATCCGGAGGTCTCGCAGGATGCGCAGGGCATGCAGCGGCTGTTCAAGCAGTTCTCCTTTCCCGGCGGCATTCCGAGCCACGTGGCCCCCGAGACCCCCGGGTCCATTCATGAGGGCGGCGAGCTCGGGTACTCCCTCAGCCACGCGTACGGTGCGGTGTTCGACAACCCGGACCTCATGGTCGCGTGCGTCATTGGTGATGGCGAGGCCGAGACCGGGCCGCTGGCGGCAAGCTGGAACGGCAATAAGTTTGTCAACCCCGCCAGCGACGGCGCGGTGCTGCCGATCCTGCATCTTAACGGCTACAAGATCGCGAACCCGACACTGACGGCGCGGGTCGATCGGGAGGAGCTGCGCGACTACCTGCGGGGCAACGGTTACCAGCCGTACTTCGTCGAAGGCGATGAGCCGCTACCGATGCACCGGCTGATGGCGCAGACGCTCGACACCGTCATGGCCGAGATCCGCGGCATTCAGGCGAGAGCGCGCGCTGAGGCAGACACGTCCCGCCCGCGCTGGCCGATGATCGTGCTCGCGACGCCCAAAGGCTGGACGGGGCCGAAGATGGTCGACGGGCTGCGGGTCGAGGGCACCTTCCGCGCCCATCAGGTGCCACTCGCGCAGGTGCGCTCCAATCCGCAGCACCTGCGGCTCCTCGAGCAGTGGCTGCGCAGCTACCGGCCGGAGGAACTGTTCGATGCCGATGGCCGGTTGCGCCCGGAGCTTGCGGCGCTCGCGCCGCGGGGTACGCGCCGCATGGGCGCGAACCCGCACAGCTAACGGCGGGGCGTTGCTGCGGGAACTGCGCATGCCGGATTTCCGGGATTACGCGGTGGCGGTGGAAAAGCCCGGAAGCGTCCAGGCGGAAGACACGCGCGTCCTCGGGACACTGCTGCGCGATGTCATCAAGCTGAATCAGGCGCCGAGGAACTTCCGGCTGTTCGGTGCGGATGAGACGAACTCCAACCGCCTGAACGCGGTATTCGAAGCCACTGATCGGCAATGGATGGCCCTGACGGTCGAGGGAGACGATCATCTCGCCGCGGCCGGCAGCGTGGTCGAGGTGCTGAGCGAGCATCTGTGCCAGGGGTGGCTCGAGGGGTATCTCCTGACCGGCCGGCACGGGCTCTTCAACTCCTACGAAGCCTTCATCCACATCGTGGATTCGATGTTCAACCAGCATGCCAAATGGTTGAAGGTGACGCGCGAGATCCCGTGGCGACGGCCGCTGGCATCGCTCAACTACCTGCTGAGCTCGCACGTCTGGCAGCAGGACCACAACGGCTTCACACACCAGGACCCGGGGTTCATCGACAACGTCGTGAACAAGAAGGCGGACGTCGTACGGGTCTATCTCCCGCCGGACGCCAACTGCCTGCTGTCGGTGGCCGATCACTGCCTGCGCAGCCGCCACTACGTGAACGTGATCATCGCCGGCAAGCAACCCGCTCCGCAGTGGCTCGACATGGAGGCCGCCATCCGCCACTGCGCGCGCGGCATCGGCGTCTGGGAGTGGGCGAGCACCGAGGGCGGGACGGAGCCGGACGTGGTGCTGGCCTGCGCCGGGGATGTGCCGACACGCGAGATACTGGCCACCGTCATGTTGCTGCGCGAGCATTTTCCGCAGCTGCGGGTCAGAGTCGTCAACGTGGTCGATCTCATGAAGCTGCAACCGGCGAGCGAGCACCCGCACGGGCTGCCGGACCGCGACTTCGATGCGTTGTTCACGCGCGATCGCCCGATCATTTTCGCGTTCCACGGCTACCCGTGGCTCATACACCGGCTGAGTTATCGGCGCACCAACCACGCCAACCTCCACGTGCGCGGTTACAAGGAGGAGGGCACGATCACGACTCCCTTCGACATGACGGTACTGAATGACCTCGATCGCTTCCACCTGGCCATTGACACGATCGAGCGCCTGCCGCAGCTCGAATCGAAGGCGTGGACCGCGGTGCAGCACCTGCGCGACAAGCTGACCACGCATCGTGAATACATCCGCCTCCACGGCGAGGACATGCCGGAGATCCGCGACTGGCGCTGGAGTAGTTGACACCGCCGCGGCACACGCGTCGGCGCGCGTGCAACGTCGGCTACCGTGCTCGCGCGAAGCGTAGGCTCCAGCCTACGGCTTGTGGGGTGCTGTCCCGACCGTATTGCAACGGCCAAGCGGGCCAAATGGGCTCAGCACTCATAGTGAGTCACAGCCGGAGGAGCAATGCTTTACTACGCAGCCGTATTCCTGGTGATCGCGATCATCGCCGGCGTGCTCGGCTTCGCCGGGCTTGCAGCCGGCGCGGCGAGCATCGCCAAGATCCTTTTCATTCTCTTTCTCATTGGCGCCGTGGTCATGTTTCTGCTGGGACGTCGAAGCGTCTAACGTCACGCTCGACCTCGCCCCTCAGGTAAACATGCAGGGAGAGCACCGCTGCCGATGAGGCGTGACAGCGCGGTGGCGGCGCCGGTCGTCGACGGCGCGAAGCCAACGCGCCGCGCGCGCCGCCCGCGTCGCTTGTGGGGCCTGCTCGGGGCCGGGCTCATCACCGGGGCTTCCGATGATGATCCGAGTGGCATCGGCACCTATGCGCAGGCCGGGGCCACCTACGGCTTCGAGCTCGGGTGGACGCTGCTCTTCTCCTACCCGCTGATGGTGGCCATCCAGGGGATCTGCGCCCGCATCGGTCGAACCACGGGCCGCGGGCTCGCAGGTAACCTGCGCCAGCACTATCCCAATTGGGTGTTGCAGGCGACGGTCGCGCTTCTTTTCATCGCCAACACGCTCAACATTGGCGCCGACCTCGGCGCGATGGCCGCAGCCACGCGGTTGCTGCTGCCGCATTCCCCGGGCTGGGCGTGGATCGTCGTGTTTGCCGCGCTGTGCACGGGGGCTCAGATCCTTCTCGACCATCGCCGCTACGTCGCGGTCCTCAAGTGGCTCACCCTGGTGCTCTTCTCGTACTTCGCTTCGCTCCTTGCCATCAAGGTGCCCTGGTTGTCGGTGCTGCAGGGTTTGCTGCTGCCACGCATCTCCACGAGCTCCTCGTTCTGGACGATGGTGGTGGCGATCCTGGGCACGACCATCAGTCCGTATCTGTTTTTCTGGCAGGCCGCTCAGGAGGTCGAGGACACGAAGGCGCACCCCACTCGTGTTCCCCTGCGCCGCAGCCCCCGACAGGGCTCCTCGGAATTGAGACGTATCCGCATCGACACGCTGATCGGCATGGGAATCTCCAATCTGGTGGCCCTCGCCATCCTGGTGACGACCGCGGCAACGCTGCATCGCGCCGGTGTTCACCAGGTGACTACGGCTGCCCAGGCCGCCGAGGCCCTGCGGCCGGTCGCGGGCGCCTTTGCGTTCGCCCTCTTTGCACTCGGGATCATCGGCACGGGTCTGCTGGCCGTTCCGGTGCTGGCCGGATCTGCGGCGTATGCCCTCGGAGAGGCGCGGCGCTGGCCGGTGGGCTTTGCGCGCAAACCTCTGCAGGCGAAGGCCTTCTACGCGACGATCATGGCGGCGACACTGCTGGGAGCGCTCGAGAACGTGGCCCGATTGAATCCCGTGTCGGTGCTGGTCTGGTCGGCGGTGATCAACGGCGTCGTGGCCGTGCCGCTGATGGCGCTCCTGATGCTGATGGGCGCGAATCCGAAGATCATGGGCGTCTTCAGGATCTCCGGGTGGTGGTCGCGACTCGGCTGGGTTGCCACCGGCGTGATGGCGATCGCTGCAGGCGGGCTGATCCTCAGCTCCCTGTAGAGCCCGGACAGCGCGCGGTGCGTGCGGCGCAGCAGCCCGACGTTCGCGCGGGTCAGGCCGCGGCGCGACCTCCGTGCGCCGGCTGCGAGGGCGCCGCTTTGACGCCTTCCAGCATTCGCAGCACGAGATCCGGTGCGAACTCGAGCCACTCGACACCGACGCTGTCGTTGGTTCGACGCACGACCTGCGCCATCAACACCTCGCTGTCGGGAGAGTTCGGGAATTCAACGCAGATGCGCTTGATGCGATTGCGCGGCGCGCGGCAGCGCAGCAGTGCGCCACTCACACTGATGTCCATTATCTGCGCGATGGCCCTCCAGCTGCCCGCGTTGACGGACACCACGTACTCGAGACGATGACGCTGCCCCCATCGGTGTTCCATTGCTATTCCTTTCATAGGTCGGCGTTCCATGCCAGCAGTCGTTTTAATTATGCGCTCGCTTTTTGGATGTTGGGATTTCTTTTCTTGCGGAGCCGACAGGAAAAGAGCCAGCCGAAGCACGGACGTGGCTGTTCGCGGACGTGGCGGTTCACTATCGTTCCAGCGCACATTGACGGAGCGTAGAGTGGCGGCCCATGAGCGTGGAGCCGAGCAACTCGATAGGCGAAGTGTGGACCCGGTGGCAGGGACACGTCGTCAACGGCGCATTCCCTTTAGGGCGCTGTCTTGGTTGCTCGGATCACAGCGGGGTCTTTCTGACCCGGTCCGCGGCGCGCGGCCTTGCGGAAGTAGCGATCAAGCTCATTCCCGCCAATCGGGCCCTGGCGGAACTACAGCTGCCGCGGTGGAAGAAGGCTGGCACCCTCGCGCACCCTCATCTGCTTCGCCTGCTGGAGTGGGGCGGATGCCAGTTGGACGGGCTGCCGTATCTGTACGCCGTGATGGAGTACGCCGACCAGACTCTGGCGCAGCTGTTGCTGCAGCGCGCCCTGACGGAGGCTGAAGCGCGGGAAATGCTGGTGCCGACATTGAACGCACTGGCGTTTCTGCACGGTCAGGACCTGGTGCAAGGGGAGTTGAAGCCCGCAAACATCCTGGTAGTAGGGGATCGGCTCAAGCTGGCGACCGACACCATCCGCCGCGCCAGTGATGGCACGATGAGCACCGATACGCTCGGCGCGTACGACCCTCCGGAAGCCCGGCAGGGCCGTAGTTCCCCTGCCACTGACATCTGGGCGCTCGGTGTCAGCCTGTTCGAAGCGCTCACGCGCCGCGTGCCTGCCGGGTTGGGAGAGCCCGGGGAAGCCCTCGCGCTGCCGCCAGATTTCCCCACGGCTTTTCGCGACGTCGTGAGCCGCTGCCTGAGCCCCAACCCGCAGGAGCGCCCCCGCGTGACGGAGCTCGCGGCCTGGTCCGAGGGGGGATCGGCAGAGCCTGGGCCGGCCGCCACGCGTCAGCCCGCGGCGCTCGTACCGCCGCAGAGCGTGTCCCCTCAGGTCCAAGTCGCTCCGGATGCGGCGGCCCCCACGCCGCCCATGGCACCATCCCCGAAGGCGCGGGCCTGGCGTGCCGTGCTGCTCGGGGTGGTCGTGGTTCTCGCGCTGGCCTGGACCCTCGTTCACGTGCTCGGCACCCGCCCGGCTCCGCCACCGCCGCCGCGGCTTCAGGCGCCCGCTGGACCCGTGTCACAGGCTCCTGGGGTGGCAGCCCCTGTCACGGCGGACTCCACCACGAAGACGGGTCCAAGTGGCCTGTCCACTCCACAGGCAGCACTCCATCAGGTGATTCCTGATATGCCGTCGAGCGCCCGCCGAACCATCCGCGGACACATCAAAGTCTGGGTGCGAGTCGTCGTCGGGCAGGACGGCTCGGTGTTCGCCGCCGTCGCTGATCGCAGCGGTCCCAGCCGGTATTTCCAGCGACTCGCGCTGGAGGCGGCCAGGAGGTGGACATTTGCGCCCGTGGACACTCCGGCCCGGCGTCTCATGCAGATTCAGTTCGACTTCAGCCGTGATGGGACGACCGGGCGTGCCGTCACACTCCACTAAGCCTTGAATGGCGGCAGCGGTATCGCGGGGCAGGAGCGCGAGTCAAGTCCCCGTACCGAAGCGCTGCGCACGAGCTGCTGGTACTTCTCTGCAATGCAGTCGTTCCACTCCGTGTGACCTTGTCCGTGAGCCACGACCGTGGCGTGATGGGAGAAGCCCTGAGCCACCCGATCCGTAAAGGACAGCGGGGTGCCGCCATCCAGATCACCAGTAACGAATAACGTTGGAACGTCGGAGTGTATCGGCTCGCGATAGCCCTCGGGCAATGTGCTCCTTGGCCATTCTCGGCACGCAGCCTGCTGCTGACGCAGGCGGTAGTTTCCGAGGAACGTGCCGCGCGTCTGCGCGGTGACATCCTGCTCGCGCACGAACGGCATATCCTCGCTGCAGGTGATCGAAAAGAACAGACCGAGGCTTATGTCCTTACCGAGGTCGCGCGCGTCCGAGAGGATGCCATCAACGATCGGGTTCCAGTCTCCCGTGTAGGCGCGATGAATGGTCCACGGCAGTGCTGCCGCGTCGTGCGGTCTATAGAGCTTCGAGCGAAACCACTCCGCGACGCGCCCGCGATCCAGCGGCACCGGATGGGGATAACCTGGGAGGGTGACGCGCACCTTTCCGGACGCCAGCCGCTCGAGGATCTGACTGAACTCACCGGGCAGATCCGGAAAGGCGCCGTGGCACGCCGAATCGCGTGCGCAATTTTCCATCATGTGCTGCAGAGCTGTCTGCCCCGTCTGCGCGAAGTCGAGCACGCCTTCAAGATCAATGGGCACGACGCTGCCGAGATAAGCCGTCCGCACACTTTGCGGGTAGGCCCGCAGGTAGGCCTGTGCGGCGCGGGTTCCATAGGACCCGGCAAAGAGATTCAAAGGCCCGTAGCCCAGGGCGCGTCGGACCTGCTCGAGGTCTTGCGCGAAATAGGGATAGGTGTATCGCGTCAAGTCCGCCACGGCCTCGAGGCGATGCCTGCAGCTTGCGACTGCGGCGGGTGGGAAGAACTCGCGCAGGCTCTCGGCGGGCGCCGCGGGCCGGAAAAGAGTGCAGTTCAGTGGGGCTGACGTGCCCGTTCCCCGCTGGTCCACCAGCAGGAGGTCGCGGTCCCCGAGCAGGGGGCCCAACCACGCGACATAGTATGAGGCCGAACTGATCGCGCTCTCGCCCGGCCCGCCCATCAGCACGGCGATTGGATCGGAGAGCGCCTTGCCGGAGGCGGCGGGGATCACGGCCACGTGGATCGGCAACCGACGACCATTGGGCTGCTCAGGGTTCTCAAGGACCTCGAGCACACCGCAGCGGACCGCCCTGACGATACCTGGAAGCGTGCACGCAAAGGTTGGCAATTGGGCAGCCGTTGCGGCGTTCGCGCCGCTGGCGTCCGACGCGAGTAAAGCTGCCAACACCAGGAGGGCAGCGCCCGCTGCCATGCGCCTTTGTCCCGTCATAGCGTGTCCGCTCGGCGTGCGAGGTAACCGATTACCAGTTCAGATCCGCCAGCAGTCCCGCGTAGACCTCGATTCCATCCCACAGGTTCCCGAGCCGCAGGTTCTCGTTTTGCGCGTGCTGGTTGTCGTCATAGTTGGCGATGCTGACGCCGGCCATGGGCACGTGGAGCGGCCGACGATATCGGCCATGCCGGAGCTGGCACCCACGATCGGCAGCTCGATCGGCGGATAACCAACCGTGCGACCAATCGAGGCGACCACGGCGCGCGAGGCGGGCAGGTCGAGCGCTGTCTTGGTGGCGAGCGCGCCACCTGGGTCCCAGACGACCTTGACGATTCGCGCGTGCGCGAGACGGGTCTTCAGATCCGGCTCCTCGCGCACGATGAACCAGCCCTGCTGGGTCAGATAGTTCTCGAGCAGCTCGCGCGTGTGCCCGGGCGTCTCGCCGGGAGCGAGGCGGAAGTCGAAGGAGGCATCCGCCTGGGTCGCTATGGCGTTGGCAGCGGACGGGCCCTCATCGCCCACATGGATCGCGCGCACGTTCAGCGTGGGGGCGAGATAACCGTCGGCCAGGCGCGCGGGACCGACGTTGCGGGCCAGACCCAGCGCGCGCTTCAGCTGCTCCTCGACGGGCGGCATGGCCGCAAACGCCGCCTTGTCCGCCGCCGAGACCGGCGCGACATCGTCGTAGAAGTGCGGAATGAGGATGTGGCCGTCGTCATCGCGCAGGCTGGCGATGAGCCTGGCAATCATCACCGCGGGACTCGGCGCCCAGCTGCCGTAGTGGCCGTCGTGCAGCGGCCTGGTCGCACCGTAGACGGTCATGGTGAGGCTCGCAATGCCGCGGTTGCCGAAGTTGACCATCTGCTTGCCGCTCTGGTGCATCGGCCCGTCGCCCATGATCAGCAGATCGCCCTTCAGCAGGTCGAGGTTCCGGGCGACCAGCCTGGAGAAGTGCGGGGAGCCCTGTTCCTCTTCACCCTCGTACAGCAGCTTGATGTTGACCGTCGGCTTGATGCGGGCGGCCTTGAGCGCATCCAGTGCCGAGAGCATGGCCTGGATCGAGGCCTTGTCGTCGCCCGCTGCGCGGGCGAAGAGCCGCCAGTCCGGGTCGAGGTTGGCCGCATCCTGCCAGTCGACGGGCCTCGCCTCGGGAAGGGCGGTGCGCATCGAGGGCTGAAACGGATTTGCGATCCAGCCCTTCTGGCCGACCGGCTGGCCGTCATAGTGCGCGTAGAAGATTACGGTGCGCTTCGCGCCCTGGACCCTCATCTCGGCGAATACCGAGGGCGGCGTGCCAGGCTCGGCGGTCAGGAGGCGGGTCTTGAACCCTCGCGCCCGCAGCTGCTGTTCGATGTAGGCGGCGTTCTTCTCGACATCGGCGACATTGGTCGCGACGTCCGGCATCGAGAGGAAGGTAACGAAATCGGTAACGATGGCCTTCTCGTGCGCCTTGCGCCAGACGCGCACGCTGTCCCGCGGACTGGCGGCTTGCGCCGACGCGATCGCCAACCCCATCGCACAGATCACCGCGGCGCGGGGCAGCAGAGTTGTAAATCTTGCAGGCATGGCTTATCGCTGATCCCTTATGAATTCCGCAGCCCTACAATAGCCCAAGGCGCCGTGTCGATGCACGGCGCGGTACCGGGGGAGGGCAATGACGAAACGCGGGATTCTGCGGGCAGCCCTCTGGGCCCTGGCGGCGGTTGCCCTGGTCATCGGGGGGGTCGGAGGTTTGACGCTGTGCTTCGTGCATAAATTCAGCCCCGATCCTCCGTCCAGTAATTTCCCCGAGCCTGGCAATGCACTCGAAGCACAACAGCAGGACATCGAACAGTTTGCGCGCCTGCTCGCCATGGATCGATCGTTTTCCCCGGCTGCACGTGCCCAAGCCAACCGCCAGCTCGGCCGATTGAAGTCCGAGCGAGCACCGCTCGATGCGGGCCGGTTCCATGTGGCGCTGCTGCGCATCACCGCGCTCGCCGACAACGGTCACACGGACCTCTACGCGGCGAAAGGCGCCCCGGAGAACTACATACCACTGCGCGTGGTGCAGTTTGCCGACGGGCTTTATGTCCTGCGTGCGAAGGAGGCCTATGCCGATCTTCTGGGGGCGCGCGTCGAGAGCATCGAAGGCAGGCCGACACCTGAGGTGATCGCAACGCTCGAGCAGCTGCATGGGGGGGCTCCCGGCTGGCGGCGCACCGAGGCCGTCCTCTACGTCCAGTCGCCCGAGATTCTTTACGGCGACCGAATCGGTTCGCGCCCCGAGCAGACGCAATGGACGTTCCGTCTGCCAAACGGCAGCGAGCTGACGCGCACGCTGCCAGGGGAGATCTCCGGCGAGCAGGAGCCGCAGGCACAGATGTCGCGCTGGCTATCCCCGCAAAAGATGACAGGCGAGCCCTCGAGCTGGCGCGCGCTCATGTCAAGTGACGCCCAGTTACCATTGCCGCTGCGCGACTTCAACAGCACTTTCCGGCGGGCATGGATCGATCACGGTTGCGCACTTTTTATACAGCTCAAGGCGATCGCGGATGCAGGCCCGCAGCATATCGGCGACTTCCTCAGCGCCACGCAGGATGAGATGCGCGCGCATCGGCCCTGCAACATCATTCTTGACCTGCGCTTCAATACCGGAGGCGACTATACGAAGGCGGCTCATTTTGCATCGCACCTGCCGGATTTCCTGCCGCCCGGCGGACGAATCTACCTTCTGACGGGCCCGCAGACCTTTTCCGCCGCCATTACGACCGCCGCCTTCGTGAAGCAGGCGGCGGGTGCTCGCGCGATCATCCTGGGCGAACCGGTCGGGGATCGGCTGACCTTTTATGGTGAGGGCAATGCGGGATGTCTTCCGCATGCAGGCCTTTGCCTGCACTACGCAACCGGAATGCATGACTACGCGCACCGCTGCGACGACTGGGACAGGTGCTTTTGGCTGAACTGGATCTTTCCGGTGCAAGTCAAATCGCTGGCTCCGGACGAGACGATCACCACGACCTTCGCCGACTACATGGCGCGGCGCGATCCGGTGTTCGAGCGGGCGATCGCTCTGGCGGCCGGTTAGTCCGGACGGGTACCGAGGGTGCGGGCGACGAATGTTCCCGAGTATTTCCGTACCGACGTCGGCGTGACCCCGATCACGAACCTCGATCTGGGTTATCAGCTGGCGGAGTATTTCCGCATCAACATCGGGGCACTGAATCTCTTTGACCGCTATCCGGACAAGCTCAACAGCGTGCTGAGGTCGCATTACGACAACCTCACGTACAACGACAACCTGGGCGTGCAGCAATACCCGTCCTTCTCTCCGTTCGGCATCGATGGGGGCTTCTACTACGTCAGGGCGACCTTCACCTTCTGATTGAGGGGAGCTTGACGAACGCTGCTCATGGCGCGAGCTCCGTGAAACCATACCTGGCGAAGACGTCATGCCCCTGGTGCACGACATATGCCAGGAAAAGAGCGGCGTCGGCCTGAGCCGACTTCGTCAGGGCGATCGGGTAGACGATCGGTGGGTGAGTGTCCGCGGGAAACGTATCGACCACGCGTACACTCTTGTCGATGAGCGCATCGCTCGAATACACGATGCCGAGCGGTGCCTCGCCGCGCGCGACGTATAACAGCGCGACGCGGACGTTCTCCGCACGGACGATTTTCGGTGCGACCTCGTCCCATACGCCGAGCCTCATCAGCGCCGAGTGCGCATAACGACCGACCGGAACCGAGTCGGGATCACCCGTTGCCAGGTGCCCGCTGCCGAGCGCCGCAGCCAGCGCGAAGTGCGGTGCAATCTTCAGCTTGATCTGACTCTGCGCGGGGGCTATCAGAACCAGTTCATTCGCCAGGAGATTGCGACGGCTGGCCGGTTGGATCAGGTTGCGCTTCTGCAGATAGTCCATCCAGGCGCTGTCGGCGGAAAAAAACACGTCCGCCGGGGCTCCGGCTTGGATCTGTCGCGCCAGGACCGAGCTCGCGTCGAAGGACATCTGGACCTTCACGTGGGCCGTCTTCTCGTAGTCCGCGCCGATCTCCTGCATCGCGTCCGTCAGGGAGGAGGCTGCGTAGATGAGGAGTGGCCGCGGCGCAGATTCCGCAGCCGAGACCGGGGCGGAGTTGACCGCGAGCCACAGCAGACCGAGGGTGAACAAGATGCGAGCCATGAGCGTAAGAGCCTCGAATTTGTGTGTATCCAGCGATAGCAGCTTTGCGCGGCCATTACAAGTGACGACACCGGGGCAACTCGGTCTGCGCTAAGATCGCTGCCATGAGGCGAATGTTGTGATTGCACCCGTCGTGCGTTTTCGGATCGACTTCGGGGCTCCCTGTTCGGTGGGCCCCGGCAAGATCGCGCTCCTTGAGTGCATCCATCGTGCCGGGTCGCTGTCGCAGGCGGCGCGCGACCTCGGGATGAGTTACCGGCGGGCGTGGGAGCTGCTCGCCAGTCTCAACGGGTCGTTCAAGGAGGCGGTAGTGGTCACCGCCAAGGGTGGCCGCGGTGGAGGGGGCGCCCGGCTCACACGCTTCGGGCTCACGCTGATCAGCCAGTACCGCGCATTTGAGGAAGACACGCAGGTGCGGGCGCGCGCCGCCTTCAGGGGAATTTCCGGGAAAGCCCGCCGGGCCGCGCACCACGCCGCTGCCGCACGCGTCATGCGTTTGAGCGACCGCTGACGGCGCGCCGCCGGCCTTTCGATGCGCCGAACGAGAGAGGGCGCGGGGGCGAGGGGCCCGAGGCTACCGCGATCCTGGCGCTTCTACGCGCTCGCGCTCCTGATCGTTCTCATCTGTCACGCCGCTCTTTTCTACGGTATCGCGCGCACCCGCGCGTCGCGAACCTCCGGCAAAGAGGGTCCGCCGATGTTCACGGCCATAAAATCCGACGCGTGGGGGCCGTCACATCAGCGCCCGATGACATCCAAACCCTGGGTGCCGACGTCCGCCGGTGAGCGGACGCCTCCGCCTCGGCGCTGGAGGTTCCCGCCCATCGATCTCTGGCCGAGTGCGCAAGGGTGGTGCCCGACAGGGTCCGAGTTCACGCCCGTCACCGACGCACAGCCGGATCCTCCGGATGCGCAGAGTCTCCTTCAGGGCGGCCCGCCGCCCAAGTCGCCCGGGCCCTCGAGGCTGCGCATGATTCGCTGGCTGCGCCCGGTGTACCCGATTGACTGGGCTCTGGGTGACATGGAGGGTTCGATGCGGCTTGACCTGCGGATAGATCCGCGCGGTCAACCGATCCAGATCACGGTGGCGCAAAGCTCGGGATCGCCGCGGCTCGATGCAGCAGCCCTGCGCGCTGCCCGTTTCTGGAGATTCGCACCTCCCCTGTGGAAGTCACAGCCGGTCGAGGTGCAGGCCCAGGTCGAGTTGCGGTTCAATTTCTTCAGATTCGCTTTCTCACGGCTGGATGAGCCGGTCACGAAAGCTTTATCCGCCAACCCCGACCGCAGAAAGCGCGCCGAGGGCGAAAGCAAGCGAGAGTCCGAGGTCCGGGGCCTGATCGAGGGCTTGCTGTCGGGTCGGCCCGAGCTCTCATCCGGGGATCCACGCATGGCAACTGAGCTGCAGGCACTCACCAGCGCCGCTCGCGACTGGGGCCCGGTGAAGGACCTTAAGTATCTGGGTGTCGTCGGCAACCCTGAGTGGAGACGCTACGCCATCAAGCCCCAGGATCACTCACGGCAGCGGGCCGTCGTGGTGAGCTGGCAGCTCTACCGAGTCGAGCACGAGAGTCACACCTCGCTGTGGAAGGTGGCGTTCGATCGTAACGGTCGACTCTGGGCGGTGAGCGCCGATGTCGTTGCGCCGCTGGTTAAGACGTGCGCCCCGGGACGCTTAGGATCAAGCGGATCCTCAGAACACAAGCGCTTTGGGTGGCGCGCAGCGGAAGAGCACGGTGCTCGTGTGCTCACC
This sequence comes from uncultured Gammaproteobacteria bacterium, assembly GCA_963713175.1. Lineage (GTDB taxonomy): Bacteria > Pseudomonadota > Gammaproteobacteria > Steroidobacterales > Steroidobacteraceae > 13-2-20CM-66-19. The sequence goes on from CAVQKW010000010.1 coordinate 78,149, forward strand.
CTGCGGGCCGAGCTCGCTTTTGTCGTAGAAGCCGTCGGTAACCGCCGCGAGGCCCTGACGCGCGCAGTATGCGTGCGCCTGCTCGACCGCCCCTTCGCGGCTGCCGTCGTAGCCGCCCGAGGGCGCGGTGGCGGTGAGAGAGTGCTGGCCACTGCCCACCTCGACCACGGGTGTGTGAGCACAGGCGTTCAGGAGCGCAACCACGGCGAGCAGCGCGGCCTTCATGGGAGAGTCAGTATCTCATGCGCCCGTCGCAGCCGGCCCGGCGCACGCGGCACTCACCTCGTCGCCCCCTCGGCTCGTCGAGCGCTACAGCCCGAGATCGCTCAGTCCCGGATGATCCTTCGGCCGCGGGGCGGGCGCCGCCCAGCGGTACTTGCGGTCAGCCTCGCGGATCTGCACGTCGTTGATCGAGGCGTGGCGGCGGCGCATGAGCCCGGCATCGTCGAACTCCCAGATGGCGGCCGCCAGCGTGAACGGGGGCTTGATGGGCGGTGCAACTGCCGCGCCGCCTTGAGGGGGCGTCGGTTCGCTCATGGGCTTGCTCCGTGTCGGGCATTCAACCGTACGGCACTGACCAGCGCTGCGGCGAGCGCCAGCGCGGCGGCGGCGCTCAGCGCCAAGTTTGATCCGTTCGCCGGGTAAGCGCGAAACAGAATCGCGACCGTGGCGGCTCCTATGGTCTGACCGATGAGGCGCGAGGTGCTCAGCATGCCGCCGGCGGCGCCGCTACGCGCGCGCGGAGCCGACGACAGGATGGCGCGGTTGTTAGGGGCCTGGAACAATCCGAATCCGAGGCCACAGACCGCCATGCGCCACACGAAGCCGAGTGCGCTGCTGCCGCCGGGGAAGTAGGCGAGCAGCGCGAGGCCCGCCGACATCACCAGCAGCCCGAGGCCGCCGAGGATACCGGCGGGGTAGCGGTCCGCGAGCCGGCCGGCGACCGGCGCGGCGACCGCCAGCGCCAGCGGCCAGGGTGTCATGAAGAGCCCGGTTTCCACCGCGCTGTGGCCGAGTCGCTGGATCTCGAACGGCAGCGCCACGAGGGCGCTCATCTGCGCCATGAAGGCGCACACCGAGGCTGCCAGCGACAGCGTAAAGAGCCGCACCCGCAACAGGTCGAAGGGGATGAGCGGCCCGGCACGCGGCAGCTCGTGGCGCACCAGCACCCACGCCGAGCGCCGCGCCCGCGAGGATCTGCGCGAGCGCAAACGGCGTCGCGGAATGGTGAGCAAGGGACTGCAGTCCGCTCAGCAACAGACCGAACGTGCCGGCGTACAGCAGCGCTCCCAGGGGATTGAGCGGCCGGCGAGTGCGCTCGACGTCCGGCAGCGAGTAGCGGGCGATGAGCGATCGTGAGGATGCCGAGCGGCACGTTGATGCCGAACAGCCAGCGCCAGTGTGCCACCGCCAGCACCGCCGAGGCGATGGTCGGGCCGAGCGCGGCGGAGGTTGCGACGACGAAGGCGTTGATGCCGATAGCGCGCCCGAGGTAGCGCTGCGGATAGGTGAAGCGCACCAGCGCGGCGTTCACGCTCATGATGCCGGCGGCACCCAGGCCCTGGATGACGCGCGCGATGCTCAAGGTGAGGAGCGAGGGCGCCAGAGCGCAGGCGAGCGAGGCGAGGGTGAACACCGCGAGTCCGGCCTGCGAGACGCGCCGGTAGCCGACGATCTCGCCGAGCGAGGCGAGCGGCAGCAGCACCATCAGGATCGCGAGCTGGTAGGCGTTGATGACCCAGATGGACGCGGCGGGGCCCGCGCCGAAGTCGCGCGCGATGGTGGGCAGGGCGACGTTGATGATGGTGCTGTCGAGCACCGACATGCTGATCGCGAGCAGGATCGCGGCGATCGCCCAGTAGCGGCGCGGTACGGGCAGGCCGTCGGGCGCTGTGCGGGTGATCGGCGGGCGCCGGTGCTCGGGCTCGGCATCTGCCCATCATATAGAGGAGTGGCGCGGTGTGTCATAAGTCGGCGCCGGGCGCGGGGTGGACATAATGCGGCGGCACACGCGCTGTGATGCACGTCACGTTCGCTGCGACGCTGCGGAGCGGCGGCTCGCGGCTAGAATGAATGGCACCGGGGGCAACAAGAACAACGAAGATGTCCAGCGATCACGAACCTCTCCCGCGGCGCGCACCGAGCGGCGCCGGCGGACCGACGCCGCCGCAGGTGCTGCGCGCCCTGATGATCGGCAGCTTCCGGCCGCGGCGGCGCCGCCCGCGCCGCGCCGGCGAGCGCACGGTCGGCGCCGTCGACTGGCATCACCCGCAGTGGCTCGCGATGGCGATGCTGATCGTGGTGTTCTCCAGCGCGGATGCGCTGCTCACCCTGATGCTGATGGAGCGGGGTGCCTACGAGGTCAACCCCCTGATGGCGCCCCTGGTGGGCGGCTCGGCGCTCGCCTTCGCGCTGGTGAAGGTGGGGCTCACCGCCGGCGGCGTGGTGCTGCTGACGGAAATCGCGCGCATCCGGGCCTTCGGGCGCATTCCGGTCGGGCGTTTCCTGTACCTGGTGCTGGCCGCCTACGGGGCGCTCATCGCCTACGAGATCGGCCTGCTCGAACGCCTCTAGAAAGCGCCCGCCCGGACCCACCCATAGGGTTGGCGGTAGCGGCGGATGCGAGGTGCGGGCTTTTCACCCGCCGGCGGGCTTTCCGCTAAACTATTGGCTGCGCCGCTCTTTTCCCCCATGCTCGAACCGACACCCCTCTACGGCGGCAACGCCGAGTTTCTCGACGCGCTCTACGAGCAGTACCTGCGCGACCCAGGGAGCGTGGAGGAGCACTGGCGCGAGTATTTCGCGCAGCTCGCATCCGCCGCAGCCGGCGAGCGCGCGCACGGGCCGATCCGCGCCGGTATCGTCGCAGCGCGCGGCGCAGGCGCCCGGCGGCGGCTGCAGGTGCCGGCGCCCGCGGTGGCGATGCGCGCCAGGCGGCCGTCTCGCGCCTCATCCAGGTGTGGATCAACCGCGGGCACCTGATGGCGAACATCGATCCGCTCGCGCTCATGCCGCGCCCGCGCCCGCGCGTGCTCGAGCTTGGCTACTTCGGGCTGTCGCCGGCCGACCTCGAGCAGCGAGTTCTTCACCGGCAGCCGCACCGATGCGGTGCCCAAGCGCATGAAGCTGCGCGAGATCCTCGCGCAGCTGGAGTACATCTACGCCGGCAACGTCGGCGCGGAGTTCGCGCACGTCTCGGACTCGGAAGAGCGGCTGTGGCTGCAGGACGAGTTCCAGGAGGGGCGCCTCACGGGGCGCTTCAGCGCGCGAGGAGCAGCGCAACATCCTCTGGCAGCTCACCGCCGCGGAGGGCCTGGAGCGCTACCTGCACACCAAGTACGTCGGCCAGAAGCGCTTCTCGCTCGAAGGCGGCGATGCGCTCATCCCGCTGCTGGATGACCTGATCCAGAACTGCGGCGCGGCCGGCGTCGAGGAAGTGGTCATCGGCATGGCGCACCGCGGCCGCCTCAACGTGCTGGTGAACCTGCTGGGCAAGTCCCCGCGCGGCGCTGTTCTCCGAGTTCGAGGGCGGTCTACGACCCGGCGCGGCTCAAGGGCTCGGGCGACGTCAAGTACCACAAGGGCTTCTCGGCCGACCTGCGCACCGCCAGCGGCAACGTGCACACGGTGCTGGCCTTCAATCCCTCGCACCTGGAGGTCGTGAACCCGGTGGTCGAGGGCTCGGTGCGCGCGCGCCAGGAGCGCCGCGGCGATGAACGCGGCGGGCGCGGTGCTGCCGGTGCTGATCCACGGCGATGCGGCCTTCGCCGGCCAGGGCGTGGTCATGGAGACGCTGCAGCTGTCGCAGGCGCGCGGCTTCTTCACCGGCGGCACGCTCCACATCATCATCAACAACCAGGTCGGCTTCACCACCTCCGAGCCGCGCGATGCGCGCTCCACCATGTACTGCAGCGACGTCGCCAAGATGCTGGAAGTGCCGATCTTCCACGTCAACGCGGACGACTCCGGAGGCGGTGGTGTTCGTCGACGCGCCTGGCGCTCAAGTACCGCATGCGCTTCCGCAAGGACGTGGTCATCGACCTGGTGTGCTACCGCCGCCACGGCCACAACGAGGCCGACGAGCCGGCCGCCACGCAGCCGGGCATGTACCAGGTCATCCGCCAGCACCCGACCGCGCGGCGCCTGTACGCCGACCAGCTGATCGCGGCCGGGGTGCTGGCCGAGGCGGACGCCGAGGCGATGCTCGAGCAGTACCGCAACGGGCTGGATCGAGGGGCGGCCGCAGGCGCGCGCCTCGCTCGGCATGATCGGCAACAAGTACACCGTGGACTGGAGCGCCTACGCGCAGGTGGACTGGACCGAGCGCGTGCCCACCGGCGTCGAGCTGCGCGCGGCTGCGCGCACTCGGCGAGCGCATCACCGACGTGCCCGCGGGCTTCACGCTGCACCCGCGCGTCGCGCAGGTGATGGCGCAACCGCAGGAAGATGATCGCAGGGCGAGCTGCCGCTCGACTGGGGCTGCGCCGAGACCCTCGCCTATGCGGCGCTGGTCGAGGACGGCTTCGCGGTGCGCCTCACCGGCCAGGACAGCGGCCGCGGCACCTTCTTCCATCGCCACGCGGTGCTGCACGACCAGAACACCGATGCGACGTGGATCCCGCTGCAGCACATCGCGCGAGCCTCAGCCGCGCGTGCAGGTCATCGACTCGGTGCTGTCGGAAGAGGCCGTGATGGGCTTCGAGTACGGCTACTCGACCACCGACCCGAACACGCTGGTCATCTGGGAAGCGCAGTACGGCGACTTCGCCAACGGCGCGCAGGTGATCATCGACCAGTTCATCAGCTCCGGCGAGGCCAAGTGGGAGCGCTTCTGCGGGCTGGTGCTGCTGCTGCCGCACGGCTACGAGGGCGCGGGTCCCGAGCACTCCTCGGCGCGCCTGGAGCGCTTCCTGCAGCTGTGCGCCGAGAACAACATGCAGGTGTGCGTGCCGTCGACCCCGGCGCAGATGTTCCACATGCTGCGGCGGCAGATGCGCCAGTCCTTCCGCAAGCCGCTGATCGTCATGACGCCCGAAGAGCCTGCTGCGCCACGAGCTGTCGGTGTCGCCGCTCGAGGACCTGACCCGCGGCGGCTTCGCGCGCGTCATCGGCGAGATCGACGAGCTGCCGCCGCCGCAGGTGCGGCGCGTGGTGTTCTGCAGCGGCAAGGTGTACTTCGATCTGCTCAAGGCGCGCCGCAAGGAGAATCTGCGCGACGTCGCGCTGGTGCGCATCGAGCAGCTGTATCCGTTCCCGACCGAGGAGTACCAGGCGGTCCTCAACCGCTACCCGAACGCGCGCGAGGTCGTGTGGTGCCAGGAAGAGCCGCAGAACCAGGGCGCCTGGTACCAGATCCGCCACCGCCTGCAGGAGCTGGTCCTGGGCCGCCGCCCGGTGCTGTACGCGGGGCGCGCTCCGGCGGCCGCGCCGGCCACCGGCATCGGCAAGATCCACGAGCTCGAGCAGCAGGCCCTGGTCGACGCCGCACTGCACGCCACCGCCACCGAAGAGTCGGCGCGCGAGACCACCCGCCTGACCGCCGCCGTGACCGGCGCACCGGTCCCCGCTGCGCCGGCCCAGGGAGCCGCGCCCGCAACGCCGTTGAGAAAGCGCTCATGAGCACCGAGATCCGCGTTCCGCAGCTGCCCGAGTCGGTCGCCGATGCGACGCTGGTCGCCTGGCACAAGCAGCCGGGGGATGCGATCCGCCGCGACGAGAATCTCGCCGACCTCGAGACCGACAAGGTGGTGCTGGAAGTGCCCGCGCCCGCCAACGGCGTGGTGCGCGAGCTGCGGGTGCAGAGCGGCACGGTGGTGACCAGCGGCCAGGTGCTGGCGGTGATCGAGGAGGGCGCCGCGGCCCCGGCCAAGCCGGTGGCTGCCGCGGCACCGCCGCCTGCCGCCGCGGCGCCCGCGACCGCCGCTGCCGCGCCACCCGCCGCGGTGCCTGCCTTGAGGGCCGCGCCGCCCAAGCCCGCCGCAGCGACCGATGCCGAGGCGGGCCGCGAGGCAGGCAAGCTGAGCCCGTCGGTGCGCCGCCTGGTGGAGGAGAACCAGCTCGACCCGGCGCCGATTCCCGCCTCCGGCCGCGATGGGCGCCTCACCAAGTCGCGACGTCGTCGGCTTCCTCGACAAGAAGCCCGCGGCGGCGCCGGCCGACCGCGCCGCTCCGGCGCTGCGCCCCGCGGCACCGCTCGGCCGCCGTGCCGGCGGCACCCGCGCCGAGCAGCGCGTGCCGATGACGCGCCTGCGCGCGCGCATCGCGCAGCGCCTGATCGAGGCGCAGTCGACCCAGGCGCTGCTCACGACCTTCAACGAGGTGGACCTGACCGCGGTGCAGGAGCTGCGCGCGCGCTACAAGGACCGCTTCGAGAAGGAGCACGGCGTGAAGCTCGGCTTCATGTCGTTCTTCGTCAAGGCGTGCGATCGAGGCGCTGAAGAAGTTCCCGGTCGTCAACGCCTCGGTCGACGGCAACGACATCATCTATCACGAGTACTACGACATCGGCGTCGCGGTCTCCACCGACCGCGGCCTGGTGGTGCCGATCGTGCGCGATGCGGACGGCAAGAGCTTCGCGCTCATCGAGAAGGAGATCGGCGAGCTACGCGCGCAAGGCGCGCGAGGGCACGATCGCGCTCGAGGACCTCACCGGCGGCACCTTCACCATCACCAACGGCGGGGTGTTCGGCTCGCTCATGTCGACGCCGATCGTCAACGCGCCCGCAGAGCGCCATCCTCGGCATGCACAAGATCCAGGAGCGGCCGATGGTGGTGAACGGGCAGATCGCGGTGCGGCCGATGATGTACCTGGCGGTGACCTACGATCACCGCATCATCGACGGCCGCGAGGCGGTGCAGTTCCTGGTCGCGATCAAGGATGCGCTCGAGGATCCGGGGCGCATGCTGCTCGGGATCTGAAGCGCCAGCGGGCTCGCCTCGCTCTTCAGAAGAGTGGCGGAACAGCCAGTAGAGCGCGCCCGACAGCATGATCGCGGCCGGCAGCGTCAGCACCCAGGCCACGGCCAGAGTTGCGCAGCGTCGCCATCTGCAGGCCCGGAGCGGTTCGCGGCCATGGTGCCGGCGACGCCCGAGGACAGCACGTGCGTGGTCGAGACCGGCAGCCCGAACATGTCGGCGGCGCCGATGGTGGCCATCGCCACCAGCTCCGCGCGAGGCGCCCTGCGCGTAGGTGAGGTGGGTCTTGCCGATCTTCTCCCCGATGGTCACGACGATGCGCTTCCAGCCCACCATGGTGCCCAGTCCGAGCGCGATCGCGACGGCCACCTTGACCCACAGCGGGATGAACTTGGTGGCGCTATCGATCTGCTTCTTGAAGCGCCGTCAGATTGCCTTCTGCGTCTCGGCATCGAAGGCGAGGCGCCGTGCGGGTCCTTGGCCAACAGGCGCACCGCCTCGGAGGTCAGGTACATGTCGTTGCGCACGTTGGTGACGGTCGCTGCCGGCATGTGGCGCAAAGGTGCCGCTGTCTTGACCTGCTCGGCGATGTTGCCGGTGATGGCGGCGAGCGCCGGCACGACCGTCCTCGTTCCAGGCGTGCGTGCGTACGTAGGTCGCAGAGCGTGGCCGCGCGGGTCGGCGGGGGCCGCGCGCGGTGGCGATACCTCGCCGAGGTCCTGCTGCGTGCGTGGTCGCCATGGCGACGAACGGGGTCATCTCGCGCGACCGGCATGGCGCGATTGAGCGCATAGGCCATGGGCACGGTGCCGATCAGGATCAGCATGATGAGGCCCATGCCCTTCTGGCCGTCGTTCGAGCCGTGCGCGAAGGACACCCCGCCGCAGGTGAGGATCAGCAGCCCGCGGATCCACCACGGCGGGGCGGCGTCGCCCTTGGGCTCCTGGTAGAGCTCGCGGTTCTTGACCAGCGCCTTGAGCACCAGCAGCAGCAGCGCCGGCGCAGACGAAGCCGACCAGCGGCGAGAACAGCAGCGAGTAGCCGACCTTGGTCGCCTGGCCCCAGTCGACCCCGCTCGTGCCGTCGCGGCCGTGCATCAGCGCGTTGGCGACGCCGACGCCGATGATCGAGCCGATCAGCGTGTGGGAGGAGGAGGCCGGCAGCCCCAGCCACCAGGTGCCCAGGTTCCAGATGATGGCGGCGATCAGCAGCGCGAACACCATGGCGAAGCCGGCGCTCGAGCCCACCTGCAGGATCAGCTCCACCGGCAGCAGCGTGATGATGCCGAAGGCGACCGCGCCGCTGGAGACCAGCACGCCGAGGAAGTTCAGCGCGCCCGGAGTACACCACCGCCACGTGCGGCGGGAGCGAGTGGGTGTAGATGACGGTGGCGACCGCGTTGGCGGTGTCGTGGAAGCCGTTGACGAACTCGAAGCCGAGCGCGATGAGCAGCGCGACGCCCAGCAGGAGGAAGGGCAGCAGCTCAGCGTCTGCGGTGGCGGCGCCGCTGATGTCGGTGACCAGGCTGTAGCCGGTATAGCAGCACCCCGACGAGCAGCAGCAAGAGAAAAAGGAGACTCGTGCCGCGCCCGGGCTTGCGGTCCAGCATGCGGGCGCGAGGTGGAGGGAGCGAGAAGGGATTCGGCGGCGCTGCTCATGGGTCGAGCTCTTCTTCGGCTGGAAAGACACCGACCCTATGACGTATGCATTTCAGATTTATGACGGCGCTCGCACCGGGGGTGCCCGGCGGGTGCGCAGCTCAGCTCCTCTTTGTGATACTTTTGCCGGCCTTCCGCTCCCCTAACCCCTTTGCATACAACCACTTCCATGCCCAACGACAAACAACCGAAAGCTCCCCCGACAGTTTCGACGTCATCGTCATCGGCGCGGGACCTGCGGGCTATCCGGCGGCAATCCGCGCCGCGCAGAACCAGCTGCGCGTCGCCTGCATCGACGAGTGGAAGAACCGCGACGGCAGCGCCCGCCTTCGGTGGCACGTGCCTCAACGCCGGCTGCATACCTTCCAAGGCGCTGCTGGAATCAACCGAGCTCTACCACCGCGCGCACGAGGAGTTCGCCGCCCACGGCATCCGGGTCTCCGGCGTCACGCTCGATCTGGCACAGATGCAGAAGCGCAAGGCCGGCATCGTGCAGGGCCATGACCCAGGGGATCGTCGCGCTTTTCAAGGGTGCGGGCGTCACGGGACTGCAGGGCCATGGCCGGCTGCTGTCCGGCCGCCGGGTGGAGTTCACGGCGCACGACGGCGCGCGCCGCGAGCTGAGCGCGCAGCAGGTGGTGCTCGCCTCGGGCTCGGCTCCGATCGAGCTGCGCTCGGCGCCCTTCAAGGCGCCGCACATCGTCGATTCCTGGGGCGCGCTCGACCTCGACGGCGGTGCCCAAGCGGCTCGGCGTCATCGGCGCCGGGGTCATCGGACTGGAGCTGGGGAGCGTGTGGCGACGGCTCGGGGCCGAGGTCACGGTGCTCGAGGCGCTGCCTGAGTTTCTTGCCTTCGCCGATCAGCAGCTCGCGAAGGAGGCGCTGCGCCATTTCAAGAAGCAGGGGCTCGACGTCCGCCTGGGCGCCAAGGTCAGCGCGGCGAAGGTCAGTGGCGACGCGGTCGAGGTCAGCTATGCCGACGCCAAGGGCGAGCAGCGCCTCACGGTCGACCGGCTGGTGGTCGCGATCGGCCGCCGGCCTTATACGCAAGGACCTGTTCGCCGCCGGCACCGGAGTACGGCTCGATGAGCGCGGCTTCATCCAGGTGGACGAGCACTGCCGCACCGGCGTCGAGGGCGTGTGGGCGATCGGGGACTGCGTGCGCGGCCCGATGCTCGCGCACAAGGGCAAGGAGGAGGGCGTCATGGTGGCGGACCTGATCGCCGGCCGCTACGGCGAGATGAACTACAAGGTGATCCCGGCGGTGATCTATACCGCCCCGGAGATCGCCTGGGTCGGGCTCACCGAGGAGCAGGTGAAGGCGAGCGGGCGAGCGTACAAGACCGGCAGTTTCCCCTTCCTCGCCAGCGGCCGGGCGCGCGCCATGGAGCAGGCGGGCGGATTTGCCAAGATCGTGGCGGCGCGCGATGACGACGAGATCCTGGGCGTGCACATCGTCGGTCCGATGGCCGGCGAGCTGATCGCCGAGGCGGTACTCGCCATGGAGTACTCGGCGAGCAGCGAGGATCTGCAGCGCACCATCCACGCGCACCCGACGCTCTCGGAAGCGGTGCACGAGGCGGCGCTCGGCGCCGACAAGCGCTCGATCGACAACCTCAACCGCTGAGGGGACGCGCGGCGATTTTTTCCCATCGGCTACTGCCGCCGGCGGGTCTCGATCACGTTGGGAACTGCGGCGAGGCGGCGCAGCACGCGCGCCAGCTGCTCCAGATCAGTGACCGCGATCCTGAAGCGCGAAGTGCGCGATGCCCGCCTCGTGGTCGGTGCGCGAAGCGAGCGAGTCGATGCTCAGGCGCTCGATCGCGACCACGTCGGTCAGGTCGCGCAGCAGTCCGCGCCGGTCGTAGGCGCTGACGGCGAGCTCCACGCCAAGCGCGCCCGCCTCGGCCGCGGTCCATTCGACTGTCAGGACGCGATCGGGTTTGAAGGCGCTCATGCGTTGCAGGCTGGCACAGTCGCTGCGGTGCACGGTCACCCCGCGCCCGAGCGTGACGTAGCCGGTGATCGGCTGCGGGCGCAGCGGCGCGCAGCAGCGTGCCAGCGTAGTCGGCAGATCCCCGACGCCCTCGATCTCGACCGGGGAGGCGCGCCGGCGCGGCCCGCCGCGCGCCGCGCGTCGCACGGGCGGCGGGGCGGCTCGAAGAGGCGCGCCGCCGCGTGCATCAGCTGCGTCACCGTGATCTCACCCTCGCCCAGCAGCTGGTAGAAGTGCTCGGGGTCGCGCGCCTTGAGCTCCTGGGCGAGAGCCGCCAGCTGCTCCGCGCGGGCGCCGATGCGCGCCAGCTCGCGTTCGGCGATGCGTGCGCCGGCCGCGCGGTTGTCGCCGACGTCCTGCCGGCGGAACCAGGCGCGCACCTTGCCGCGGTTGCGCGGCGAGGCGAGGATAGCCCAGCTCCGGGGCGAGCCAGTCGCGGCTGGGCGCGTCGTGCTTGCCGGTGATGATCTCGACGATCTCGCCGTTGGCGAGCGCGCGCGTCAGCGGCACGATGCGCCCGTTGACCTTGGCGCCGCGGCAGCGATGACCGAGGGAGGTGTGGACGTGGTAGGCGAAGTCGAGCGGCGTGGCGCCGCGCGGCAGGTCGATCACCTCGCCCTTGGGCGTGAGCGCGTAGACACGGTCCTCGAACAGCTCGCTGCGCATGCCCTCGACGAAGTCGCGTTCGGCATCCGGCTATCGCCGCCGTCGCCCGGCTCGAGCAGCCGTCGCACCCACTCGATCTTGCGCTGGTAGTGCGCGTCCGCGCGGCCCGCCTTCCTTGTAGGTCCAGTGCGCCGCGACGCCGAGCTCGGCGTGCTCGTGCATCTCGCGGGTGCGGATCTGCACCTCGACGCTCCTCGCCTGCGGTCCGATCACGGCGGTGTGGATCGAGCGGTAGCCGTTGCCCTTCGGGGTCGCGATGTAGTCGTCGAATTCCCCGGGGATGTAGTGCCAGTGCCCGTGCACGATGCCGAGCGCGGCGTAGCACTCGGGGAGCGAGCCGACCACGACGCGCACCGCGCGCACGTCGAACAGCTGCTCGAATGCGAGCTGCTTGCGCTGCATCTTGCGGTAGATGCTGTAGATGTGCTTCGGGCGGCCGTAGACCTCGGCGGCGATGCCGGCGGCCTGCAAGCGCGGTGCGCAGCTCCGCGCACAGCGTCTCGATGTAGCGCTCGCGGTCGGCGCGCCGCTCGTTGAGCGCCGCGGCGATGCGCCGGTACTCGTCGGGCTCGAGGTAGCGGAACGCCAGGTCCTCGAGCTCCCACTTGAGCTGCCACACGCCCAGGCGGTTGGCGAGCGGTGCGTAGATGGCGCGCGCCTCGAGCGCGCGCCGCTCGCGCTCTGCGGCGGGCAGCTCGCGCGCGTGGCGCAGTCCCACCAGCTCCTCGGCGAGCCGCGCCAGCACCAGGCGCGGGTCGCTCACCACCGCGAGCAGCATCTTGCGCAGCGTCTCGGCCTGGCGTGTATCGAGGCCCTGCGCCGGCGACCAGTCGCGCGGCAGCCCGAGCGCTGCCGAGCTTGAGCAGCGCTACGGCGATGTCGGTGGCGGGCTGGCCGACGATGCCCGCCGTCTGCTCGGGCGTGAGGGCGCAGCGGCCGAGCACCGGACGCGCGAGCAGCGCGTGCGCGAGCTCGGTGCTCTCGGTGAGCCCGCCCATGATCTCGGCGGCTTCGGTCGCGAAGCCGAGATCCGCCGGCGTGCGTGCGCTGGCTCGCTCGAGCGCCGCGCGTGCGCCGATGATGGCGCTGCGGACGGCGGGCGGACAGAGTTGACTCGTTTCCACGAAAAGTGTCGCTCGCGGGCGGTGCGCCGGCGCGCCCCCGGCGGCGTGTCGTTCCGGGCAGTTACGGCTATCATACCGGGGCGTTTTCTACGGACCTGCGGCGTGAAGAGTCGATGCCAGGACACAGCAGATGGGCCAGTATCCAGCGCCGTAACAGTGCGCTGGCGGCCAGGCGTGACCGACAGAGGCTGAGCGCGGAGCACCGGGCCTGCAGCGGCTGCGCTACGAGGGCTACGGCCCGGGCGGCGCCGCGGTCATGGTCGAGTGCCTCACCGGGGACCGGGGGCGCACGGTCGCCGAGGTGCAGGCGCGCCTTCACCCAGCACGGGGGCAATCTCGGCGCCGACGGCTCGGTGAGCTATCTCTTCAACACGGTCGGTGTCATGACCTATCCGCCGGGCACCGACGAGGAGCGGCTCATGCAGGTGGCGCTCGAGGCCGGTGCCGAGGACGTCGTGCCGAACGGCGACCGCTCGATGGAAGTGCTGGCCGATCCGCTCGAGCTCGAGACCGTGTGCGCGGTGCTGACGCATGGCGGCTTCGCTCCTTCTACCGTCGAGGTGACGCAGCGCGCGGCGAGCTCCATGGAGCTCTCGGGGCGATCGGCCGAGCTCATGGTGCAACTGCTGGGAGCGCTCGAGCGGCTCGAGGACGTGCGTGAGGTCTACTCCAACGTCGAGATCCCGGACGAAGCGCTGACCCACGCCTGAGGGCGGTGCTTCCGGGCGCTCCCGCGGCGGCGCGGCGGGCATGCGTAAGCCGTTGTTTTCCGCTAGGCTTAAGCAGTCACCGAGCACGACCGGCGGGAGCCTGGAACGACCGCGAATGTCGAGATACCGGACGAGGTCCTGGCGCGCTTTTGATCCGGCGGCCGCCGCCGCCTCCGTGACCGTCGCCCGCGTGACTGCGGCAGCGAATGTCCGCATCCTGGGGCTTGATCCGGGGTCGCGGCGTACCGGGTTCGGGGTGCTGGAATGCCGCGGGAACGAGCTGGTGCTGCTCGCGCGCGGCTGCCTGGATGTCAGCGCGGCGGCCCCCGCCGCGCGGCTGCGCCTGATCTTTGAGGGCCTGCAGGCCCTCGTGGCCGAGCATCAGCCCGGCGAGGTGGCCGTGGAGCGGGTGTTCGTCAGCCGCAACGCCGACAGCGCGCTCAAGCTCGGGCAGGCCCGCGGCGCTGCGCTGTGCGCGGTCCCGAGCGGGGTGCCGGTATTCGAATACGCGCCGCGGGCCATCAAGCTGGCGTTGGTGGGATCCGGGGCGGCGGAGAAGTTCCAGGTGGCTCACATGGTTCGGGCGCTGCTCGGCGTCGCCGGGACGTTGTCGGCGGATGCGGCGGATGCGCTCGCCGTGGCGGTGTGCCACGCGCACGCCCGACGGCTCGCGGCACTCGTGCAGTCCGGCAACGGCTCGCCCGCGCGACGGGCACAGCGATGATCGGCGCGGTGCGCGGCAGGATCGCTTCCAAGACACCGCCGCAGCTCACGGTCGATGTCGGCGGCCTCGGCTACGAGCTCGAAGCACCGATGTCGACGTTTTTCCATCTGCCGGCGGTCGGCGAGGAGGTGCGGCTGCTGACGCATCTGGTGGTGCGCGAGGATGCGCACGTGCTGTACGCCTTCGCCACCGAAGAGGAGCGCCGGCTGTTCCGCAGCCTCATCAAGGTATCCGGAGTGGGGCCGAAGATCGCGCTCGCGCTGCTCTCCGGGATCAGCGTCCAGGCCTTCGTGCGCTGTGTCGAGAGCGAGGATATCGCCACCCTGACGCGGGTGCCGGGCGTGGGACGCAAGACCGCCGAGCGGCTGATCGTCGAGATGCGCGACCGGCTCGCGGCTCCGCCGGTTGCCGGTCCTGCCGGGGCGGTGCCGGCCGGCGCCAGCCCTGAAGGTGAGGCCTACGGCGCACTGGTGGCGCTCGGCTATCGTCCGGCTGAGGCGACGCGACTGCTGAAGGCCGCCGGGCCGGGAACGCATTCGACCGAGGAACTGATCCGCCGTGCGTTGCAGGGCGCGGCGCGGGAGTAGAGAACACAGTGACCGCGGAACGCATCATCAGTGAGGCAGCCGGTGCGGACGAGGAGGCCGTCGAGCGCGCCATCCGGCCGCGGCGGCTCGAGGAATACGTCGGCCAGACGCCGGTGAAGACCCAGCTGGAGATCTTCATCAGTGCGGCGCGCCAGCGCGGCGAGGCGCTCGACCACGTGCTCATCTTCGGTCCCCCCGGGCTCGGCAAGACGACGCTCGCGCACATCATCGCCGCGGAGCTCGGCGTGAATCTGCGCCAGACCTCCGGTCCCGTGCTGGAGCGCCCCGGGGACCTCGCGGCGATCCTCACCAACCTGCAGCCCCGCGACGTGTTGTTCGTGGATGAGATCCATCGCCTGCCCCCGGTCGTCGAGGAGGTGCTGTATCCGGCGCTGGAGGATTACCAGCTGGACATCATGATCGGCGAGGGGCCGGCGGCCCGCTCCATCAAGCTGAACCTGCCGCCTTTCACACTGGTGGGCGCGACTACCCGCGCGGGTCTTTTGACCTCTCCGCTGCGCGATCGTTTCGGCATCGTGCAGCGGCTGGAGTTCTACGCGGTCGCAGACCTGGAGCGCATCGTGACCCGCTCGGCCTCGATCCTCGAGGTCGCGATCGATGAGGCCGGCGCGCGCCGCATCGCGCAGCGCTCGCGCGGTACCCCGCGCATCGCCAATCGCCTGCTGCGGCGGGTGCGCGATTACGCCCAGGTACGCTCCGACGGGCGCATCGATGAGCGCGTGGCAGACGCGGCGCTCGAGATGCTCGAGGTCGACGGCCAGGGCTTCGACACCCTCGACCGCAAGCTCCTCGGCGCGATCATCGAGCGCTTCGACGGCGGCCCGGTCGGAATCGACAGCCTGGCGGCTGCGTTGGGCGAGGAGCGCGGCACGCTCGAGGACGTGATCGAGCCGTTCCTCATCCAACAGGGATTCCTGCTGCGCACGGCCCGCGGACGCATGGTGACGCGCGCCTCGTACCTGCACTTCGGGCTGAAACCGCCCGAGCGCCCGGCGGGCAGCCTGCCGCTGTTCGAGGACCCGCGGTGAGCGCTTTCTCGTGGCCGGCGCGCGTGTACTGGGAAGACACCGATGGCGGCGGCATCGTCTACTACGCGAACTATCTGCGCTTCCTCGAGCGGGCGCGGACCGAATGGCTGCGCCAGCTCGGACATTCACAGCGCGAGCTCGCGACGCGCGATGGTCTCGTATTCGCGGTCGTGAGCCTCGAGATCTCGTATCGCGCGCCGGCGCGGCTCGATGACGAGCTGCACATCAGCTGCCAGCCGCGGGTGCAAGGGGCGGCCTCGCTGCGCTTTGCGCAGCGCATCCATCGCGTCGGCGCCCGCCGGCAGCTGCTGGTCGAAGCCGACGTGCGGGTGGCGTGCGTGGATGCACGCACGCTGCGCCCGAAACGGCTGCCGGTGTTCCTGACCGAGGCGCTTGACACGGAGGTATCCGCGCATGGGTGAGCAACTTTCGATCCTGCGGCTGATCGCTCAGGCGAGCGTGCCGGTGCAGATAGTGATCGGCATTCTGCTGCTGGCATCGCTCACCTCCTGGGCGATCATCTTCAGCAAGCGAAGCGTCATCGCGCGCGCCCGGCGCGAGGCCGACCGCTTCGAGGCCCGCTTCTGGTCGGGCGACGATCTGGCGCAGCTGTACCGCGCGATCGAGGCCCATGGCGGCGCCACGGGCATGGCCGGTATCTTCGAATTCGGCTTCCGCGAGTTCGCCCGACTGCGCCAGGGAGCCACCGCGCAGGAGCAGCTGCTGGAGGGCTCGCGGCGTGCCATGCGCGTGGCGCAGCTGAAGGAGATCGACCGGCTCGAGCACAATCTGGCGACGCTCGCGACGGTGGGGAGCACCAGCCCGTACGTCGGCCTGTTCGGCACGGTGTGGGGCATCATGAGCGCGTTCTCCTCGCTCGGTAACGTGCAGCAGGCGACCCTCGCGCAGGTCGCCCCCGGCATCTCCGAGGCCCTCGTCGCGACCGCGATCGGACTGTTCGCTGCGATTCCCGCCGTGGTCGCCTACAACCGCTTCGCCGACCAGGTGACGCGTCTGGAGATGCGCTTCGATGCCTTCATCGAGGAGTTTTCCACCATTCTGCAGCGCCATGCGGCCCGGGCAACGCCCCCGGGAGTGGTCGCTTCCACGGGGAAGGCGGCAGAACCCCGACTCGGACAGGAGCGCTGAGCATGGCACAGACGAGCCGCGGCCGGCGCCTGATGGCCGATATCAACGTGGTCCCTTACATCGATGTCATGTTGGTGCTGCTGATCATCTTCATGATTACGGCACCGCTGTTGACTCAGGGCGTCAAGGTGGACCTGCCCAAGGCGGGCGCGGAACCTCTCAAGGCCCAACAGCTCAAACCGTTAGTGTTGTCGATCGACCGGCAGGGGCGCCTGTACATGAATCTCGGGGGCGACCCGCGTGTCGCGCTCGATGTACAGACGGTAGCGGAGCGCGCCACCGCGGCGCTGCGCGGTAACCCGGACCGTCCGGTGCTGGTGAAGGCCGACGCTGCGATCCCTTATGGGCGGGTGGTTCAGGCGATGGTGATTCTGCAGCAGGCCGGCGCGCGCCAGGTCGGGTTGGTGACGGACCCGTTGCCGCCGCACGCGCCGCGTACCGGCTGAGGCGTCGCGCGCAGCAATGGTGCGTCGGCCGAGCGACCGTTGGATCTCGATCACACTGTCGGTACTGCTGCACGGCGCGCTGCTGGCCGCGCTCGCGTACGGGTGGTGGATGTACCGGCAGCAGCCGCCTGCGGCGCCCACCCCGCCGATCCAGGCGACCGTGATCAGCTCGCGTGCGCTGCGCGGTGCCGAGGAGCCCGCGCCGCGGCCGGCTGCGGCGCCGACGCCCGCACCGGCACCGGCCGTGGCGCCGCCGCCCCCGGAGCCGGTCGGACCACCGCCGCCGACGCCCGAGGAGCGCGCACGGCGCGAGCAGCAGCAAGCGGACCAGCGGCGCGCCCAGGAAGAGAAGGAGGCCGCCGAGCGGGCCGCTGAGCAAAAAGCGCTGGCCGAGAAGGCCGCGGCGGACAAAGCGGCGGCGGAAAAGGCCGCGGCCGAAAAAGCCGCCGCGCAGAAGGCTGCGGCGGAGAAGGCGGCGGCACAGAAGGCCGCCGCCCAGGCGGCCACCGCCGATCAGAAGGCGCGGGAGGCAGACCTGCAGCGCAGTCTTGCGGCGGAGGAGCGCGCCGATGCGACCCGCGACAGCGCGGCGCTTGCGAGCTGGGAGTCGCAGATCGCGGCGAAGATCACCCGCGCCTGGCTGCGCCCGCCGACCGCCCGGGTCGGGATAGACTGTATGTTGAACGTAACCCAGGTGCCGGGGGGCGAGGTGACGCAGGTGAGCATCGGTCAGTGTAACGGCGACGAGGCGGTACGTGAGTCGATCGAGGCGGCGGTCTACCGCGCCTCCCCGCTGCCCGCGCCGCCGGACCCGTCACTGTTCGATCGCAACCTGCAGATCAGGTTCAAACCAGACTGAGGATCATGCTGCAAGTGAAATCCATTGGATCAAACCTGGCGCGGGCTGCCGTGCTTGCAATCGCCATCACGCTCGCGGTGTTGCGCCCCGCGCACGCCTCGTTGCAGATCGAGATCACCTCCGGCGTGCGCGACCCGATCCCGATCGCGATTGTGCCGTTCGCGCCCTCACCCCCTGCCGACGGCGGCCTGGACGTCGCCGGCGTGGTGCAGCACGACCTGCAGGGCAGCGGGCGCTTCCGCGCGTTGCCGCGCGAGCGGATGCCGGGCACGCCGACCCGCGCCGACCAGGTCACGCCACCCGCCTGGAAGAGCGCCGGCAGCGACTACGTGGCGGTCGGCCGCGTCTCGACACTCGACAACGGTGCGTTAGCGGTCGATTTCGACCTGGTCAACACGCTCACCGGCCAGCGCCTGGCGAGCGCGCGGTTCACGGGTCCGGCGAGCGCGCTACGCAACGCCGCGCACCGGGTGAGCGATGCGATCTACCAGAAGATCCTCGGCGTGCGCGGCGCCTTCGCCACCCGCATTGCCTACGTGGCGGTCGACGGGGTTCCCCCGACCCAGCGCTACCAGCTGATCGTCGCGGACGCGGACGGTGAGAACGCCCACCTGATCCTGGAATCGCGCTTCCCCATCATGTCGCCCGCCTGGTCGCCCGACGGCCAGTGGCTTGCCTATGTGTCCTTCGAGAGCAAGCTCTCGGGCGTCTACGTGCAGCTGGTGCGCACCGGCGAGCGGCGGCTGGTATCGGCGCGTGCCGGGGTCAACGGGGCGCCAGCCTGGTCGCCCGACGGCAAGAAGCTGGCGCTGACCCTGAGCGGCAGCAGCGGCAACCCGGACGTCTACGTTCTCGACCTGGCGAGCCAGCACCTGACCCGCATCACCGACGACCCGGCGATCGACACGGAGCCGGAGTGGTCGCCGGATGGCCGAACGCTGTATTTCACCTCGGACCGCGCCGGCTCTCCGCAGATCTACCAGATGAGCTCCGAGGGCGGGGGACGGCCCAAGCGGATCACCTTCGAGGGCAACTATAATGCGCGCCCGAGGGTGTCGGCCGACGGCAGCCAGCTCGCCATGGTGACGCTCGATTCGGGCAACTACCGCATCGGCGTGCAGGACCTGACGAGCGGGGCGGTGCGCGTACTGTCGCATGGTCACCTCGACGAATCGCCGAGCTTCGCGCCCAATGGCGCTACACTCATGTATTCGGAACGCGAGGGAGGCCGCGGCTCGCTCGCGACGGTGTCGGTGGACGGACTCACGGGGTTGCGCCTGCGGGCGCAGCACGGCGACGTGGCGGAGCCCGCGTGGGGACCGTTCACCCAGTGAGTTCATGCTGTGTTCACGTTGGCGGGCGGTTAATCTTCGGAGAACTTCGAATGGCGGAGCAACGGTGTATGCCTCGGATAGCGGTTGTCGTGTTGATGGCGGTGTTCCTCGCGGCCGGAGGCTGCGCCAGTAAGCGTCCCAAGCCCACGCCCGCCGCACCTCCGGCGGGGGCCAACTCCGGAGCCCAGAGCGAAGGGGCGGCCGGCGGTGCCGGCGCCACCGGCGCCAACATGAGCCAGGAGGAGACCCCTGGACCGCAGTCCGGGACGCTCGCGAACCGCACCATCTACTTCGATTTCGACAGCGCGGTGATCGAAGGCCAGGGAGTCGAGGTGCTGGCGGCGCATGCCAAGTATCTCGCCGCCCACTCCGATGCCCGCGTGCGGCTCGAGGGCAACACCGACGAGCGCGGCTCGCGTGAGTACAACATCGGGCTGGGTGAGCGCCGTGCGCAGGCGGTACGGCGCGCCATGCTCCTGCAGGGGGTCGCCGACGGCCAGATCACCACCGTGAGCTACGGGGAGGAGCGCCCTGCCGACCCCGGGCATACCGAGGCCTCGTGGGCCAAGAATCGGCGCGTCGACATTGTCTACCTGACGCCGGCGAGCCAGCTGCCGGCGCCGGCGCCGAAGCAGTAGTCTCGAAGAGCTCGTGATGCGCTCAATGAAAGCGGCCATGGTCGTCGTGGCACTCGCGCTGATCGCGGGCGGATGCGCCAGCACGCCGCCCGAGGAAGACCCGGTGCAGATCAAGCTCAATGATCTGGATGCGCGTCTTTCGCGCATCGAGCGCGCCAATCAGAGTACGGTCGAGATGGCGCAGCATCTGGAGGCGGTGCAGACCGACGTGCGCGAGCTGCGCGGCCAGATCGAGGAATTGCAGCACGAGAATGCCGAGCTGCGCAAACAACAGCACGATCTGTATGCCGATCTCGACAAGCGCGTGAAGGCGCTGGAGAGCGGCTCCGGATCCGGCGCAAACGCAGCGGCGGCCGCGCCGGGGCCTGCGGGAGCCGCTGGTGCCGCCGGCAGTGCGCCGGCCGATGCGGGCAGTGGTGCGGCAGGAGGTGGCGGGGAGGGGGAGGCTAGCGGGCAGCCCTCATCCGTCGAGCAGGCGGTCTACAACCAGTCCTTCGATGCGCTCAAGGCCGGCAGTTTCTCGACCGCCATCACCGGTTTCAAGGACTTCCTCACCAACTACCCACAGAGCCCGCTCGCGAGCAACGCCCAATACTGGCTGGGTGAAGCGCACTACGTGAATCATGAGTACGACGCCGCGGCCGAGGCGTTTCGCGCGGTGCTCAGGAAATGGCCTGACTCGCGCAAGGCGCCCGATGCGCTCCTGAAACTGGGCTACACCCAGTACGAGCAGAAGCAGTACGCCGCGGCGCGCGCCACGCTTACCGACGTGAGCCGCAAGTACCCCGGCACCGATTCCGCCAAGCTCGCCGCCGACTACCTGCGCCGCATTCCCGCGCAGTAGGCGCGGCGCGGCCGTGTCCCGCCTCAAAGTCACCGAGATCTTCCATTCCCTGCAGGGGGAAGCCGACACGGTGGGATATCCCACGGTGTTCGTGCGGCTGACCGGCTGCCCGCTGCGCTGCCGCTACTGCGACACCGAGTACGCCTTCTACGGTGGAGAATGGTGGGAGACGGAGGCCATTCTCGCCCGCGTGCGTGAGTTCGGCACCCGGTTCGTGTGCGTGACGGGTGGAGAGCCGCTGGCACAGAAGGGGTGCCCCGAGCTCCTCGCGCAGTTGTGCGACGCGGGCTTTCGGGTCTCCCTCGAGACGAGCGGCGCCATGCCGCTCGCCGCGGTCGATGCGCGCGTAGTGCGGGTGGTGGACGTAAAGACCCCGGGCTCGGGCGAGGAGCGCCGCAACCTGTACGCGCAACTCGCGGCCTTGAGGCGACAGGACCTCGTCAAGTTCGTGATCTGCCACCGCGAGGACTACGAGTGGAGCTGCGCGCGGCTGCGCGAGCTGTCGCTGCCCGCGGGCTGCACGGTGCTGTTCTCGCCGAGCCACGAGCAGCTGCCGGCGCGTGAGCTTGCCGACTGGGTCCTCGAGGACCGTCTGCCGGTGCGCTTCCAGGTCCAGCTCCACAAGTATCTGTGGGGCAACGTGCCGGGGAAGTAGCCCGCATGCCAGAGCGAGCAGCGACAGACGCACCACCCGCGGTGGTGCTGCTCTCGGGCGGACTCGACTCCGCGACCGTGCTCGCCCTGGCGCGCGAGCAGGGCTTCGCCTGCTACGCGCTCTCGGTCGACTACGGGCAGCGCCATGCCGCCGAGCTCGACGCCGCGCGCCGCGTGGCCCACGCCGGCGGGGCGCGTGAGCATCGGACCATGCAGGTGGACCTTGCGCGCATCGGCGGCTCCGCGCTCACCGACCCCTCGATCGCGGTGCCCGAGCAGCCGACCGCGGGCATTCCGGTCACGTATGTCCCGGCGCGCAACACCATCATGCTCGCGCTGGCGCTCGCCTGGGCCGAGGTGCTCGGCGCGGACCACATCTTCATCGGCGTCAACGTGCTGGATTCGAGCGGCTACCCCGATTGCCGCCCGGAGTACGTGAGCGCGTTTGCACACCTCGCAGCACTCGCCACCCGGGCCGGCGTCGAGGGAAGCCCGTGCCGTATCGAGGCACCGCTCATCGCGCTGACCAAGGCCGGGATCATCCGCGAGGGCACGCGGCTGGGAGTGAACTACGGCGCGACGGTGTCCTGTTATCAGGCCGACGGGGCAGGGCGCGCCTGCGGGCGCTGCGACGCGTGCCGGCTCCGGCGTGCGGGGTTCGAGGCGGCGGGCCTCCCCGATCCAACCCGCTATCAGGGCCTGTAGTATCATCCCGCCCCCGCGCGGCGGGCCCCCGCACGGGTGCTCGATCGCAGGCGCAGCTTCGGTGGGGCGTTAGCTCAGTCGGTAGAGCATCGGACTTTTAATCCGCTGGTCGACGGTTCGATCCCGTCACGCCCCACAATCAAAACGTTTAAAATAAATAAGTTAACTATGGATCGAATGATCACCTTGGCCGAGGCCTACGGCCGCCCAAGGCGCTCTACTTTTCTTGGGACTTGAGCGCCTCATCAAAAAAGGCAAGGACGCGCGGCCAGCTCGCCATGCGCGCAGCATTGTTGTCCGCCGCGCTGCCACCAGACCAGAAGGGATCGCCAAGACTTGAAAAATTCGGATTTTTCGGGTCGACCGGGAGACCAAACGCATTGTGCCCCGCATTCTTATATGCCAACAAGTAGACCGGAAATCGAAAGTGCTTCGCTTTGAGGCGCGCCGCAATCTGCTCCGACATCGGGCAGGACGGCCAAATCTTATCCTCGCCCCCGCAAATCAGCATCACTGGGCCATTGATCTTTTCCGCCGGGATGATCGCCTCCGGATGCTGGGGGAGCGTCTTCAGTCCATTCTCAAATCCAGCACGAATATCGTGGCGACCGGGATCGGGAATGTAAGGCAGATAGGGAAATATCTTGCCGCCAGCCATCCATGATGACGTCGACCGGCGCTCGCCAATAGTTCATGCCCTGGTCGGGTTGGCCGGGCACGGCGAAATAGCCGAGCTGCAGAACATTGAAGCCATGCGCCTGCAGCGCCTTGGCCTCGCGCACCGACGCCCGCCCGAGTCCCCCTTCGGAACCGCCGAGTTCGATGATCGCCGGGTGCTTGCCCGGGCCCGGAGCACGGAAATAGTTGGCGAACACGCCGGCCTCGTTGATCCGCACACCTTCCGGTTGGGGATCGGCAATATCCGGCTGCTCCGTCTCCGGTGCTTTGGTCGCAGCCGGCGCAGTGGCCTGCTTTGCCGGCTCCGCGGTCGCCGGAACATCGGCCAGCACTGTAAACGCGAGTGCGCTGCATGCGAGGATGAGGTTAGTTAAGAGGCGGGGTCGCGGGCTACCTACCTGACCTTCAATCGAACTCATCGGGTGGCCAGCAGACGTCATTCCTTCTCGCCCTTTCGTTTCAGTACCTTTTCGCGCCCGAGGGCTTCGCGGCGATCGATACGAGTCTCCCGCCGCATACTACATTCTCCAGCAGCGACCCATCCAACCAGGAGCTCAGCGGATTTGAGCTGCTCTTCCACGAAGCTTCGCACACGGTTGCCGATACGATGATGAATGCACTGTCTGCCGAAGGCCGCAGGCAGATGGCAACGCCCTCTTCAGGGTAGCGGATGCCCTAGGCGCGTGCACACCACTAGGTGTTTCTTGGCGAGGCTCGTCTGACGCGCCTCGGCGAAGCGCGGTGGCCGCGATACACGTTTCTCGCGAAGCGTTCCGCAGCTCCATCCAGCACCGCCGCGAGAGCGCGTTCGAACCGACCCTCCGGCAGCCATTGCCGTGCTCTATCCTGGGGACTTGCCCGTGCGAGCAACGCGGCCGTCCGAGGAAAGGCGCCCGTCTTGCAGAGTTGGTGGCTGAGCGCCTCGGCGGACCGCCACGGATTGGAGTCGTCGCTGAGCCAGGTCTTGGCTTCCGTAGCACGTAGCGAGTGACCGAAGACGAAGTCGTCTACGAGCTGCAGGAGCGCCAGCTTGTCCCCATGGCTCAGCGGGGCGTCCTCCAGAGCTTCGAGGCACTGCTCGAAATGGCGCATCGCGTTCGGGCCCGGGGGCGCCCCTTGCATCGCCTGAAGCGCCCAGGGGTGGCGGACGAAAACCTCGCGGGTGCGGCGCGCAATTGTCGATATGGCTGCGCGCCACCGGCGGGGTAGCTTGCCTTCCGCAACGAGCATCTGCCCCATGAGGGCATCGTCCATCAGCGCTACCAGCTCAGCCTTGGTGCGGACGTAGTAATACAGGCTCATCGTGCTCGCTCCCAGGAGAGCCGCCACACGCCGCATCGAAACGGCATCGAAGCCCGCGGCGTCCGCGACGGACAGCGCGGTCACGGCGATCTTCTCGCGAGTCAGGCGGCCGCGGCGTTCGCCGGGCTCCGGCCGCAGCCATATCGAGGTATCCGTATCACGCTTTGACATGGTTGGAGCTTATTTCTAAACTGTATTTGTACGCTGTACGATAACTTTATACAACGTACGATTGATGAGGAGCCGCATATGGTCTCGGAAACAGGAGTCCTGATCGCAGGAGCGGGGCCGACTGGACTGACGCTGGCCTGCGATCTGGCCCGGCGCAAGGTGCCGTTCCGCCTGGTTGATGAGGCACTCCATTTGTTCGAGGGTTCCCGAGCGAAAGGCCTGCAACCACGCACGCTGGAGGTATTCGAGGACCTGGGAATCATCGAGGAAGTGCTCGCGTCGGGCGCCGACTATCCGCCGTTTCGTGTCCATTTGGGGCCAATTTCCGTTTCCGCCGGACGTATCAACAAGATGCGCTCGGCCACACCGGATGTCCCCTATCCCAATCTCTGGCTGCTGCCCCAACGGCGCACCGGGGAGCTGCTGTCGGCTCGCCTCGCCGATCTCGGCGGCCGGGTTGAGTTCGGCGTCAGGGTCACCGGATTCGAGCAGACTTCCACCGAAGTCGCGGTGAAGCTGATCGGGCCGGACGGGCCCGGTCTTTGCCGCGCCGCCTATCTCGTTGGCTGCGACGGCGGCCAGAGCACGACGCGAAAGACCTTGGGTCTGCCGCTCGTCGGAGAGGAGCTGAAGGGAGGTCCGGTCGTTGTCGGTGATGTGGAGGTCGAGGGGTTGGATCGACGTTTCTGGCACCTCTGGCCCGTGGCGAAAGGCTGTATTCTCAGCCTCTGCCCACTGCCAGGCACATCGTGCTTTCAGCTTCAGGCCGGACTGCGTCCGCGAACAGCGCCACTGGAGCTGAACGAGCCCGGCATTCTCGACCTGGTTCACCGGGCCGTGGGTTCCGGCAGGCTGCGGCTGGGGCGAGTACTTTGGTGGAGCCTGTACCGGACTCTGCACGCACGCATGGCCCGGCACTACCGCGTCGGCCGCGTCTTCGTGGCGGGCGACGCGGCTCACGTTCATCCACCTTCGGGCGGTCAGGGCCTCAATACCGGCGTTCAGGACGCCTACAACCTGGGCTGGAAGCTCGCAGCAACCCTGGGCGGCGCTCCACAGGCCCTGCTCGACACCTATGAGGCCGAGCGCTTGCCGATCGCAGCCTCTGTTCTCGGTCTCAGCAAGAAGCTTCTGCGCGACAAAGGTATCGGGCGTGGCAGTAAGACACAGCAGCTCGATCTCAATTACAGGGCCAGCCCCCTCGCTGAGGACCACCGGGCGAAACCGGGCAAGCTACGCGCGGGCGATCGCGCTCCAGACGCTACCGGCGAAGACATCAGCGGACGGCGAGTGCGTCTATTCGAGCTGCTCGAAGGGCATCATTGGTCCCTGCTTGCCTTTGGATTTGAGCCGAACGCACTTCCTTCTCCAACGCTCTCTCATTGGTCGCCGACGGTGCGACTGGTTCGCATCGCTCAAGCGCGGGAGATCGCAGGGGACGACGCCTTCATCGATCGCAATGGCCATGCGGCGCGAGCCTACGGCGTCACCTCCATAGCATTGGTGCTGGTGCGGCCCGATGGTTACGTCGGTTTCATGGCCGAGGGCGACGCCTGGACGGAGCTGAGTGCGTACCTGGCCGGCGTAACAAGTGGTCCGATAAGCTATGGCTCCCGATGATCATCTAACGCAGCCGCGGCTGCTCGCAGGTAAGTGCCCATGCGCATTGTTGGACCCGGTCATGTCTTGTTCGCTATCGCATCAGCGAGTCTCGCAATCTTCAGCCTCGCTTACGGCGACGGGCAGTCCTTGCCCGCCTGGATTCCGTGGCGGGAAACTTGGCATTATGGATTCGCGCTACTTATGTTGGCCGCTGGCGCGGGTCTTTGCTTCTCGCGCACGGCCCTGCCAAGCGCGCTGGCGATCGGCGCGTACCAAGCGGTCTCGGCTGTAATTTTCGCGCGGCCGATCCTCTCCAAACCGCTCAGCGTTGAAGCGTGGTACGGCTCTTGCGAAGCACTGACGTACCTTGCGGCGGCCTGGATCCTTTACGCCGTGTTGCGATGGCAGTCGCGAGGATTGGTGATGCCAATCGTCAGCAAGCGCGCCGTACGCGCGGCACAGGTTTTGTTTGGCCTCACTTGCGTCTTCTACGGATGGTCGCACTTCGTCTACGCCGACTACACCGCCAGTATGGTGCCTGCCTGGTTACCTGGTCGCCTGGGCCTCGCTTACTTCACGGGGCTCGCTCACCTTGCCGCTGGAGTCGCCATCATTGCCGGACTTCTCCCCCGTCTTGCGGCCACCCTCGAAGCCATCATGATGAGCTTGTTTGGCCTTCTGGTCTGGGTGCCCAGCTATTTGGCGCAGCCCCGGCCCCCATGGGCGACGCCGCCCCAAAATCAATGGGCAGAGTTACTCGGGACTTTGATGCTGGCCGCCTCCGCGTGGATTGTCGCAACCTCTTTGAGAAACCGCCCCTGGGCCTTCGCCTCACGCGCATGAGTAAGCGCGAGTGGAATCGAGTCCCGCGGGCACGCGGTCATGGAACCCGCAGGAAACCGTGGTTCATACCGACCGCGTCAGTGTAGTGACCGGTAATAGCCCCCGCGTCATTGATGCTCTCGGGAAAGATCCCCCAGCCCGCACTCCCGGTCGGGCCGGGAGCATCGAACGTGGTGAACTTGCCGCTCGGACTGCGTACAAAACCGTGGATGAGGCCCTGCGCGTCAGCGTAGTGTCCGGTGATAGCCCCCGCTGCATTGATGCTTTTGGGAAGGGTTCCGTCGCCTCCACCCGAATCGGTGCTCGCGCCTGGAGCATCGAACGTAGTGAATTCACCCCGGGGGCTGCGCAGGAAGCCGTGGTACAAGCCATTCGCGTCAGCGTACCGTCCGGTGACAGACCCCGCATCGTTGATGCTTTCAGGGAACGTCCCCAAGCCTGAACCTGCAACGATACTCGCGCCGGGAGCTTCGAACGTAGTGAACTGGCCGCTGGGGCTGCGCACAAAACCGTGGATCACATTGTGCGCGCCGGAGTAGTGTCCCGTGACAGACCCCGCGAAATTGATGCTCCTGGGAAAGGTTCCGTAGCCAAACGCAGCGACGGAGGTCGCGCCAGGCGCATCGAACGTAGTGAATTCGCCCTTGGGATTACGCAGGAACGCGTGGTTCAGCTCTCTCGAGTCAATGTAGTTCCCGGTAATAGCGCCCCCGCTATTGATGCCGCTGGGGAAGGTCCCGTCGAATGTCCCTGCCGTGGAGCTCGCGCCGGGAGCATCGAACGTGAGGAACTCCCCCCCGGGACTGCGCAGGAAACCGTGGCTTACATTGTTTGAATCAATGTAGTTCCCCGTGAGAGTCCCGCGGTTGTTGATATTGATGCTGTTGGCACTGATATTGATGCTGCTGAGAAAGGTCCTGAAGCGCGTACCTACACTCGCGCCCGCGCCGGGGGCATCTACCGTGATGAACTTGCCGTCGGGACTGCGTAAGAAGCCGTGGTACAAGGTGTTCGCAGCAATGTAGATCCCTGTGATCGTCCCCTCGTTATTGATGCTGCCAGGAAAGGTCCCGTCGAATCCGCCCTCGACGGAGATCGCACCGGGAGCATCGAAGCTGATGATTGCCGAGCTTACGGTCTGCGCGGCGAGGCGCACTGGGAGTAGCAGTGCGCAAAATAAGGTCACCGTGGTCAGGAAGGGCGATCTCCAGAACTTCATGGGCGCTTCCTCGAGCGTTTGTCATGCGCTCGTCCGGGTTCACTGGGGGGATACTAAATCAGCCGGCCAACTTCCGCTCCTGGCTGCAGCGGAAGGTGCGCTCGAAGGCGATCAATACGTGGATATCGGTTTCGCTTCCGTCACGCCCCAGGTCCCCGCCCCATAAATTCCGCCCTTCGCGGCTTAGTGCGCGGCGTCGCCGGATATTCGAAACCATCCGGCCGTACACGGATGAGCGGGCAGGCGGCGGCTAATAGCGCCTCGCAAGGCTCCTTCGGGAGCGCGGGCGACCGCTCAGTCGCATGCCGGTGCCGGCAGCGCCGTGTGCCGCGTCATTACCGACGGGCCGGACGAGGACAACGACAAGCTGCTGTATGTCATCGTAGGGGCGCTGTCGGTGGCACGGCACCAGATACTCATCATGACGCCGTACTTCATACCGCAACCGGAGCTGACCTCGGCGCTGCAGGCGGCGGCGCTGCGCGGGGTCGATGTCTGCCTCATGATCCCCGAGCGCAGCAACCTGAGCTACGTCGACTGGGCTTCGAGGCGCTGGCTCATGCCCTTGCTCGAGAGGGGTGTTCGGATATTCATGCAACCAAGTCCGTTCTCTCACACGAAGCTGCTGGTGGTGGACGGCGCCTACGCGCAGATCGGGTCGGCAAACCTCGATCCCCGCAGCCTGCGACTGAACTTCGAGATTGCGGTCGAGATCTACTGCGCTGACACCTGTCGCCCGCTGGTCGAGTACGTGAGCGTCGCGCGTGAGAAGTCCACGCCCTATACCCTGGAGCGGGCGCGTGGTCAGTCGTGGGCGAGCCGCATCCGCAACAGCCTAGCGTGGCTACTATCACCCTATCTGTAGGGCGCCAAAACAGCTATGCCGCGGCATCTGCGGCGCGTTCCGCAATTGGTCGGGCGAGCTGCAGCGGTGAAAGCAGATATTTCCCCGGCTCTGCATATGACGCTATTTCCGAGTCGCTGCTCCCGCGAGCATCCGGGTCTGCCGGCACGCGATTGGCGCATCCTCGTCGTAATAACAGACAGCGCAGACGCGGTGATAACCGTCGGCGATGATCAAGGGGACGCTCCTCGCCATGTCACCCTCTATGAGGAGCACGGGTGACAGCGGCTTGCTTTTGTTGATCCTTTTCAGATCATCCGCAACATGCGAGTCGTCACGGGGCAGGAGCGGCAGAGCACTCGCGCGTAACAGGTCCTTGGCGGCGTGTTCGATGGTGTTGGCCGAGCGCAGTGCTTGCACCAGCCTTTCGGCGTGCGATCGCGGATAGATCAGCGACAGATAGCACTGTGCCGCCGCAAAATCCTTTCTGTCGGGTTTGTTCTTCCAGAGTTTGGAATGCTTAGGCATGCGAGGTTCTCGAGAGAATGGGGTAGGGCTCCAGTGAAGTCGCCCACCTGCCGCGCAGGCCCGCAGGAGCCTGCGAAAACGGGAAACGCGGATGTCCGGTTTCTTTGCTCGGACCACCCAGTGAAATCAGGGCGGCGTTACATGGCGTGCCCGTCGCCCGCGAGCGGGGCGAGGCTCGCGTGCTCGAGTTCCTGGTCGAGTGCGGGCAGATCGTGCTGCAAAATGCCCTGCAGATCCGCGTCGACCGCCGACTGGTCGGCCTCGAGCGTCTCAAGCGTATTCAGCTGCGCCGTGGTAGGCGCGAAATCGGCACTCCCGGCGACGTCGCCTCCGCCGGTACCGACCTCGGCGTTGAGCCAGATGAGATCGAGATAGTCGCCATCGGCGCCGTCAAAGTACTTGTCGTCGCTGTCGCGCAACCCCGGTGAGACCAGGCGCGATTCGACCGTCTCCAGCTTCTTGTCCAGGCCCTCGGCCGCCGTGAGCAGCTGCGTTCGCTGCTGCTCCTCGGCAGGGGTCCAGACGCGCGGCGGGGCGCTCGCAGGTTCCGGTTCCCGCTCGTCCCCTTCCTCTGCGAGCGGCGCCTGCGACTTCTTGTGCGCCTTCTCCGGTCGCAGCATGGTCTCGACGACCTCGAGCTGCTTGCGCAGCCACTCGATCTGATTGACCGAGTCGGACACGTGGCTGATGTCGTCGCGGATCTTGAGCAGCGTCTTGACCGAGAGCTGGATGTCCGCGTCCGAGCCCGGGGCGCGCGGATCGCGCACCACGGTGACCGGCTGTACATAGGTGTGGCCATCCACCGTCAGATGCAGTGAGTAGCTGCCCGGGGCGACGACGGGGCCGACCTCGGCCGGCTTCACCCCCCAGTGCGTGATGGGCCGCGAGTCCTCGTCCCAGAAGCGCGGCTCCTGCCAGATGCGCGGATTGTCGGGCGCCACCGTGCGCAGCGCGACGAGCCTTGGAGAGTCGTAATGCAGATTCCAGCGGATGCGGTTGATGCCGACAACCACCTTCCTGGCCTCGAGCTTGCGCACGATGTTGCCCTCGGCATCGAGGACCTCGAGCTTCACCGGGCCTTTCGGTTCCTCGGCCAGCGAGAAATTGGCAAACGCGGCGCCGCCCTGCACGAAGCGGTACGCCGGGCGCGGCTCGAAGAAGACCACCGGGGCTGCGGCGCGGTTGCGCGCCAGCTGCTCGAGCGGCGTGATGTCATCGAGAATGTAGAGCCCGCGGCCGTAGGTCGACACGACCAGGTCGTGAAATTCCTTCTGCACCACCGCCCAGGTCACGGGCGCGGGCGGCAGGCCGGTCTGCAGCGCGGTCCAGTGCGCGCCGTCATCGAGGGAGTAGTGCAGAGCGTTGCCGGTGCCGGCGAACAGGAGTCCCCGACAGTTCGGATCGTCGGTGACGGTGCGCACATAGGCGAGCTCGCCGCGCGGCAGATCGGCGTCGATGCGTTTCCAGGTCTTGCCGAAATCGCTCGTCTTGTAGATGAAGGGGTCGCGGTTGTCGGCGAGATGCAGGTCGATGCTGACGTAGGCCGCGGCGCCATCGAAGCTCGAGGGCGCGATGCTCGTGATCGTGCCCCCGGGCGGAAGCCCGTGGATGTGGCTCGTCACGTTGACCCAGTTCGCCGCCGCGTCCTGGGTGTACCAGACCTGACCGTCATTGGTGCCTGCCCAGATGACTCCCTTCTGCACCTTCGAGGGCGCGATCGCGAACACCACCTCGCCATAGAACTGGCCGAGGTTGTCGCCGACGATGCCTCCCGAGGGCTTGATGTGCGCCGGGTCCCGGGTGGACAGGTCCGGGCTCACGACCGACCAGGTCTGGCCTGCATCGGTGGTTCTGAAGATCACCTGGCAACCGTAGTACACCGTGTTGTGGTCGAAGGGGTCGATGGCGAGCGGTGGCGTCCAGTGGCAGCGGTACTTGATCGCGTCGGGCGGGTAGTCGAGGGTGTGCTTCCAGGGACTCACCGAGTGCGCTTCCTTGTAGCGGGCATCCCAGCGGGTGACGGTGTCGCCGTAGCACGTCGCCCACACGACGTTCGGATCGACGGTGTCCGGGACGGTGAATCCGGACTCGCAGCCGCCCATGTGACGATCCCAGCCCGTTTCCCCCTCGAGGGGGACGCTCGGACCGCGCATGTTCCCGTCGTCCTGCATGTTGCTGTAGAAGTAGTAGGGGATCTGGTCGTCCACCGCGACGTGGTACATCTGGCCGATCGGCAGCGTGACGCGGTGGAATCCGCGGCCGTGGACCGTGGTGATGATCATGCCGCCGTCGTCGGTGATGACGAAGCGATCGGGATTGCGCGGGTCGACCCATATGTCGTGCGTGTCGCCGCCCCAGTGGACCTCGTGGAAGCTCTCACCCGAGTCGAGCGACTGGTGAAAGGAGCTGTTCGCGACGTAGACCTCGTTATCGCTCCCCGTCGATACGGCGATGCGGATGTAGTAGCCCGCGCGCCCGGTCAGCGCGCGCTGCGAGTTGACGCGCTGCCAGTGCTCCCCGGCGTCGTCGGACCGCCACACCGAGCCCTGATCACTGGTCTGGATCAGGGCATAGATGCGCTGGGAATTGGTCGGCGCAATGGCCACATCGATCTTGCCCACAGGAGGCTCGGGCAGGCCCTGCTTCTGCAGGCGCTTCCACGTCGTGCCGCCGTCGTGCGAGAGATACAGGCCGCTGCCGGGGCCGCCGCTGTATTCGCCCCAGGTGATGCATCTCGACCTGCCACATGCCGGCGATCAGTGTGTGCGGGTCATGGGCGTCGAGCGAGAGCCCCGAGCAGCCGACGTTCTCGCCCGCGAACAGCACGCGTACCCAATGGTCACCGCCGTCGGTGGTGCGGAAGACACCGCGCTGCTGCTCGGGTCCGGTGGTGCGGCCGAGCACACAGGCAAAAACGATGTCCGGGTTCGACGGATCGATGACGATCCGCCCGATGCGACCCGATTCGGGCAGGCCCATGTTCTTCCAGGTCCGGCCGGCGTCGGTGGACTTGTAGATACCGTTGCCCATCACGTCGCTGTCGCGAATGGCCCAGGCCTCCCCGGTTCCCGCCCATACCGTGGCCGGCTGCGAGGGCGCTACCGCGAGCGCACCGATGGCTGCGACATTCTCTTTGTCGAAGATCGGGTGCCAGCGGTTACCACCGTCGGAAGATTTCCACACCCCGCCGGAAGCCGCACCGGCGTAGTAGGTGCGCGGATCGCCCGGCACTCCGGCGATCGCCGCGATGCGGTTGCCGACCCGCGGTCCCACGAAGCGGAATCTGAACGCGCTCTCCTTTCCCGAGTCGGGCGCCGGAGCGGCCGGGGCGCGGCGCGGCGGCGGCGGCGGCCGCGGCACCGAGCATTGCGATCGTGACGAGCCAATGCCGGGAAATCGTTCGCTTGCGCATCGCCTGCAGCTCCCACCGGAGGGTAAGGGACGTCAACCTTACATCACTTTGGGCGCGGCACGCACCCCGAGACGACGCGGCGATGGTGATGTCGGCGGATCAGTTGGGGGCCTCGGAGAAGATCCGTTTTCGCTGCGCGCTGCCGCGGGCACGGGCACCATGTGCAGGTCTTCGTGCGTGACGGCGGTATCGCCTTTTACCACCATCCGCGGCGTTTGAACCAGAGGATCGGCAGCAGTGTACTCAATGCGATCAACGCCAATCCGTACGGATAGCCCCAACGCCACCCTAACTCCGGCATGTTGTGGAAGTTCATGCCGTACATGCTGGCGATCAATGTCGGGGGAATTCCGACTACCGAGACGATCGTGAGCACTTTGAAGATTTCGTTTTGCTCGGTATTGATAAAGCCAAGAACCGCGTCCAGCAGAAACTGCGTCTTACCGCTCAGATGCGTTTCGAAATCGACCAACGAGAGCAGGTCCTGCTGCGCCGTTTTCAGGTGAGTCTTCAATTCTGGCAGCAACCAATCCGCCGCCGCCTCAGAGACAAATCCAACGATTCGCTGCAAGCCGAGCAGACTCTCGCGGATGCGTGACAATTGATCTCCCGCGCTGCCCACGGCCTTGAGGCTGTCACGCAGCGCGTGTGTCACACGTTTGTGACGAACTGACGAAGCGGCCGTGCTTTGGCCGAAGGTGTTTGCCGACAGGGCCGCCAGGGTGTTGCTCGAGGACTCGAGCATATCGGCGGCGAAGTCCACCATGCCCTCTATCAGCGCGACGAACACCGCTGCGCTGCTCAGGCGCGGATCCTTTTCCACCTGGGCCTTGACGTTGGCGAAGGCATGCACGTCGGAGTAACGGACGGTGACCAGTAGCCCTGGCGAGAGAATGAAGCCGAGCGGCAGAGGCGCGAAGCCTGCGGACGCGTCCTGCATTGCCAGTGGCATGTTCACGTACAGAACCTGACCCTCCGCTCTGACTCGGCTCGAGGTTTCAACCTCCCGCAGAGACTCGCGCGAGGGGACACGGACCCGATATTCTGCGGAGACTTTCGCCGCCTCATCCGGCGTCGGATTGACCAGGTCCACCCATATGGGTCGATCGGCTCGCGAGGGCGAGTCCGTGGCGGTGTCGGTCCCCGAGGGATTCGGCATGATGGCTGCGATTATCCTCCGACTGGATCACCGGATGAAACACTCCGGATGGACCGCGGCCGTCGATGAGTCCCGACGTCCAGCGTTGCTGCGCAGTCAAAGAACGCATGTGACTCGCCGCCATGCTCCGGGCGATAATGTGCGCAAGGGCGCACCGCCCCCAACGGGAGATTCAGTCCATGGTGCATTGCAGAGCGTGCGGCAAGGAGATCCACGAGCTCGCCAAGGTGTGCCCGCAATGCGGCGCCCCGCAGGGCGGCACGGGATCGGACAAGAGGATATTGCCGGCGTTCCTGTTGTGCTTTTTTCTCGGCTGGACCGGTGCACATCGCTATTACGTGGGTAAGGTGGGAACCGGAATTCTCATGCTGTTCACGGGCGGTGTCTTCGGCGTGCTGTGGCTCATCGACTTCATCATGATCATCGTCGGCGCCTTTACCGACAAGGCTGGAAACAAGCTCACCGAGTGGACCTGACTCCACCGTGACAGGAGCCGGGCGTTTCTGGATCGGACTGGACACCGGCGGCACCTATACCGACGCGGTCGCACTGGATGAGCGCCAGCGCGTCGTCGCGAGCGCCAAGGCGCTCACCACCCACTGGGATCTGTCGATCGGGCTCGACGAGGCAATCCGCGCGCTGCTCGGCAAGCTCCCGGCGGACCTGCGACGCGAGCAGATCGCGCTCGTGTCCGTGTCGACCACGCTCGCGACCAACGCGGTCGTCGAGAGCCGGTTCAGTCCGATCTGCACGCTCCTCATCGGCTTCGACGAGCAGATGGTCGAGCGCTCGGGCATCCGCCGCGCGGGCGGGGGGGTTGTGGTGCGGGTGCGCGGCGGGCATGAGGCGACCGGGGAGGAGTCCGAGGCGCTCGATGAGGCCGCGGTTGATGCCGCGGTGCGCGAGCACGGCGGGCAGGTCGAGGCCTTTGCGGTGGCGGCGATGTTCTCGGTGCGCAATCCGCAGCACGAGCGCCGCGCGCGCGAGCTGATCCGGGCGCTGTGTGCGAAACCCGTTACCTGCAGCTATGAGCTGAGCTCGCGGCTCGATGCCCCGAAGCGGGCCCTCACCGCGGCGTTGAACGCACGCCTGACGCCGCAGATCCGCCATCTGCTGGATGCACTCGGGAGTGTTCTCGGGCGGGAAGCCATCGCGGCTCCCGTGATGGTCGCCAGGGGCGATGGCACGCTGATCCGCGCCGAGGTCGCCCTCGAGTACCCCGTGGAGACGGTGCTGTCGGGGCCGGCCGCGAGTGTCGTGGGTGCGGGATTCCTCAGCGGCTTGTCCGACTTCGCCGTGGCGGACATGGGCGGCACCACGACCGACGTCGCGATCGTCGCCGCCGGGCGCCCGGTGGTACGCGCCGAGGGTGCGGTCATCGGGGGCTGGCGCACCATGGTCGAGGCGATCGACGTGCGCACCTGCGGACTCGGCGGCGACAGCGAGGTGGGCCTGGACCGTGAAGTGCGCCTGAGTGTTGGGCCGCGGCGGGTCATGCCGCTGAGCCTGCTCGCGGTGCGCTTCCCCGGTCTGCTCGCGAAGCTCGGCGCGCTCGCCGCTGCCGAGCCCCTGCCGCACTTCCCCGGCCGCTTCGCCTGGCGCAATCCGGGTCGCGACATGGCGGGCGGCCTCGACCGGCTGGAGCAACGTGTCTGGAGCGCCCTCGATGAGACGCCGCGCCCGCTCGCGGACGTCGCGCGCACCGCGGCGGGCGTGGAAGCGGTACGTCGCCTCGTGGACCGCGGACTGGTCACCCTCGCGGGCTTCACGCCGAGCGATGCGCTGCACGTCCTCGGACGGCAGAGCGATTGGAACGTCGAGGCGGCGCGGTTGGGAGCGGTCGTGCTCGCCACCGAGGAGCGTAACGCGAGCGCACGCAATCAAGCCGATAGTCCGCAAGGCTTGTGCGAGCGCATCTGGCAATACGTCATCCGTCAGGCTGCGCGGCTGGTACTCGAGTGTGCGCTCGCGCACGACCCGGGCGTCGAGGCGCCGGACGGGCGCTGGGGACCCCTGGGTGTGCTGATCGAGCAGATCGTCGCCGGGCATTCGTTCTCACGGACGGTGGAGGCCGGCATCCGCCTCACGACCCCGCTGGTTGCGATCGGGGCACCGGTCGGTGCGTATTTCCCCGAAGTTGCGCGTCGCCTCGGCGCGCGGCTCCTGGTTCCCGAGCATGCCGCGGTGTGCAATGCGGTCGGTGCCGCGGTGGGCGTGGTGTCCGAAGCCTGCGAGATCCTGGTGAATCAGCCCGTGTTCAAGGTATTCCGGGTACACGATCCGGCCGGCAATCGCGATTACGCCGAGGCGGAAGCTGCGATCGAGGAGGCCAAGCGGGTCGCTGGTGAGCTGGCGCTGGCCGCGGCCCGCCGCGCGGGGGCGAGCGATCCTCGCCTCGAGACCACCGTCAGCGAACGGCGCGCGCGGGCCGGTTCCGACGGGGACTACCTCGCCGAGGCGACCGTGCGCTCCCGGGCGACCGGACGTCCCGCGGCGCGTTAGAAGCGTTACTTCGCTACGTCGAGCTCAAATCCCCAGATCGGCACCCTGAGGATCCGGTACGGATTCATGTCGGTCTGGATGCGGATCAGCTGGGAGTGATTGTTGTAGCCGAGCTGAAAGCGCACATTCGTGTCGCGGTAGAAGCGGCAGATAGGGTCTTTCACCGGCACCACGCCGAACAGCAGGACACCCGACGGACACTCGAGCACGTCCGGTGGGTGCCGGGATTCGCAGCTCCCGGCGGTCAGCGCCACGTACGCCATCGCGTGGGCCTCGAGGAACTCCTGCGCCTGCGCCTGCGTGAGCAATTGCGGGCGCGCCCGCTCGAGCAGATTGCCCACCGCGTCGAATTCCGCAGAGCAGGCTCCGTGCGTGAAGAACGGCGGAAAAAAAGCCGCGATGCCGATCAGGATCAGCATCCAGACGAGGATGGTACGCATCTTCGCCCCCCGATTTTCTAATTGCTTGTGGGGCTAGTGTTGCGCGCCGCGGCGCGCCACGCCAGAGGCGCCGAGGGGCTCATCTGCCCGGTTGGCAAACTCCACGTACGGAGATAGCCTAGCGGCGCGAAGAGGCTGCGCGCGGTCCCGCTGACGGGCGCAGCGCTCCCGTTCGCGACCGTTGGATCACAGGGGAGGCAGCTTGTGAGCACGGCGAGGGATGCGCAACGGGGCCCGCGCATCGAGTCCATCGACCTCGTGCGCGGACTCATCGTGGTGATCATGGCGCTCGATCACTCGCGTGATTTCTTCGGCAACTTCGCGGCGAACCCCACCGACCTCGCCACGACCACGGCGCCGCTGTTCTTCACGCGCTGGGTCACGCACATCTGCGCCCCGATCTTCTTTCTTCTGACCGGAACCGGGGCGAGCCTGTCCCTCGGCCGGATGTCCCGGAGCGCACTGGCGCGTTACCTCGTGACCCGCGGGCTGTGGCTGATCTTCCTCGATCTCGTGGTCATGCGCTTCGCGCTGCAGTTCAATCTCGACTACCACGTGACGATCATCACCGTGCTGTGGGGTCTGGGGTGGGCGATGATCGTGCTGGCGGGGCTCATCTGGCTGCCACCGTGGGCGATCGCCGGGTTCGGCATCGTGCTCATCGCCGGACACAACGCACTCGACGGCGTCCGGGCCGACACACTGGGCGCATTCAGGCCGCTGTGGCTCCTGCTGCACCAGCTTGGCGTCGTGTACCGGAACGGCCACTCGCTGGTGCTGGTGTCCTACGTGCTGATTCCCTGGGTGGGGGTGACGGCCTCAGGGTTCGCGCTCGGCGAGGCGTATCGCTGGAGCGCCGCTTCGCGCCAGCGCCTGCTGCTGTGGCTCGGCCTGGGACTCATCGCCGGATTCATCATCCTGCGCCTGGCCAACGGCTACGGCGACCCGCTGCCGTGGTCGCCGCAGAAGACGCCGCTCATGACGCTGGTGTCGTTTCTCAATACCAACAAGTACCCGCCCTCGCTGCTATTCCTCATGATGACCCTCGGGCCGGCGCTGCTCCTGCTGCGCGCCTTCGATGCGAAGATTCCGGCGCCGCTGCGCCCGGCGCTCGTCTTCGGCAAGGTGCCGCTGTTCTTCTACGTCCTGCATTTCTATCTCATCCACCTGCTGGCGCTCGCCTCGAGCTGGGTGCGCTACGGTGAGGTACGCGAGGTGTTCGAGTCGCCGGATCTGCGGCACTTCCCCTTCAGTGCGCCCCCCGGTTGGGATCTCGGCCTGCCGATGGTGTATGCGGTGTGGATCGTGGTGGTGGCGGCGCTGTACCCGCTATGCCGCTGGTATGCGGGCGTGCGACAACGGCGCCGTGACTGGTGGCTGAGCTATCTGTAGGCCGACCGGGGGCGTGAGTCGCTTCAGCTAAAAGTCCGCGGCGCGGGCTTCCAGCAGCGTCGGACCCGGGGCCGTGAGAGCTGCGCTCACCGCCGTCCTGAGCTCTCCGGGCCCGTGCACGCGCACGGCGGCGGCGCCGCAGGCAGCCGCGAACGCCACAAAGTCGGGATTGCGTCCCGCGACGCCGAGCGGCTCGATCCCGGCCGCGAGCATGTCATCGCGGATCTGCGCGAGCGCCTCGTTGTTCCACACGATGATCGGCAGCGGCAGACGCAGCTCCACCGCGCTGAGCAGCTCCTGCAGCGTGAATTGCACGCCGAAGTCCCCGGCGAGCGCCACGACCGGGCGCGCGGGTTGCGCGATCTTTGCGCCGATCGCTGCCGGCAGGGCGATAGCCGAGCGTCCCGTAGCCGCAAGGGTGAAACCACGTCCCGGGGCGTTCGGCGGGGAACGCATAATTGCCAATGTAGGCGATCTGGGTCATATCGCTGAACACGACACCGTCCGGCGGGACGGCCGCGCGCAGCGCCCGCACGGCGGCGAGGCAGGTGCGCGCGCGAGCGGCGATCTGGGCCTCGATCCGGGCCGGTGCCGGCCGCGACGCCGGCGGCGCTGCGCCAGCCACGGCGCGGCGTGAGCGCCGCGGCGAGTGCCTCGAGAGCGGGGCGCGCATCGCCGTGCATGGCGAGCTGCGCTGTGGTAGTGATCGGCGAGCCGCGACTCGTCGACGTCGATGCGGATCACGCGCCCCGGAATCGCAGAGGCGGGTCGTGGTGTAGACGTCGGTCTCCGGAAAGCTCGGTGCCGGCCGCGAGCACCACGTCGGCCGCGGCGATCAACTCCTGCGTGGCGCGATACGGCAGGCTCGCGCCGAGGTTGCCGGGTGAGCCTCGGCGAGCACGCCCTTGCCCGCGACGGTAGTCACGAGGTAGCCGTCGAGCGTGTCGAGGAGCCGCGCCAACGCCGCGCCGGCGTGCCGCGCGCCTCCGCCGGCGATGATGAGCGGGCGCTGCGCGCCGTGGCGAGGAGCGCGCGCGCCTCGGCGAGCGACCGCCGGCGCGGGCTGGGGCGGCGCGGCGCGGGCTCGAAGCGCTCGGGGCGCAGCGCGGTCGGCTCCGCGAGAAGGTCGAGCGGAACCCGAGGTAGGCCGGACGCTGGCGCGGGCGCCGTAGGTACGCGAACGCCTCCGCAGGTGCTCGCGCACTTCGGCGGCGCTCGATCGCGTGCCAGGCGAAGCCGGTGGCGCCGGCGGCCAGCGCGCGCTGATCGGCGAGCTCGTGCAGCACGCCCCAGTGCCGGCCGAGCGAGGCGCGCACCGGGGTGCTGGCGATGACGAGCATCGGCACCGAGTCCGAGTGCGGCCTGTGCCACCGCGGTGAGTGCGTTGCTGAGGCCGGGGCCGGAGATGACGAACACCGCGGCGCGCGGCCGCCGGCGCGCGCGAAGCCGTCGGCGGCGAACGCGGCGTTCTGCTCGTGGCGCGCCAGCACGTGGCGCAGGCGCGGCCGGCAGACAGGCCGCGGTACAGCTCGATGTTGTGCACGCCAGGAATGCCGAACACGGTATCGATACCGTTGGCCGCGAGCGTCTCGGCGACGTAGCGTCCGACGGTCCGGGGGACGGCGCTCATGTGCTTGAAATGTTAGCACTGCCCACGCACAGTTAGCTTGCGTGAAATTCTCCTCGCTCACCGAACGCATCGCCGGCGAGGGCGCCGACGCCTGGCTGACGCACTACCAGGCGGCCGCGGCGCGCACCCGCGGCGAGGACGTGATCATCTTGAGTGTCGGCGATCCGGACCTGGACACTCCCGCACCGGTTGCTGGAGCGCGCCATCGAGCAGCTGCGCCGCGGGGATACTCATTACGTGGCGGCGGCCGGCCGGCCGGCGCTGCGCGAGGCGATCGCGCGCAGCCACCGCGCGCGTACCGGCCAGGAGGTCACCGCCGACAACGTGGTCTACCTGGCCGGCGCGCAGAACGCGCTGTTCGCCGCGTCGCATGATTCTCGCCGGCGCCGGGCGACGAGGTCGTGAGCTTCGAGCCGATGTACCCGACTTACCCGGCGACCCTCGAGGTGTCGGGCGCGCGGCTGGTGCGCGCGCCCGCGCGGGACCGGACCTGCGACCCGACCTCGCGGCGCTCGCGAAGCTCGATCACCCGCGCGCACGCGCGCGATCGTCTGGGCGAGTCCCAACAATCCGAGCGGCCTCATGCTTCAACGAGGAGGAGCTCACCGTCATCGGCGAGCTGGCGCGCCGGTACGAGCTGTGGCTGGTGGTGGACGAGGTCTACGCGGGCCTGGCGCCCGGCGGGCGGGTGCCGGGGCTCGCGAGCGCGCCTGCCGGAGCAGGTGGTGACGCTCGGGAGCCTGTCGAAGTCGCATGCCATGACCGGCTGGCGTGCCGGCTGGCTCGTCGGCCCGCGCGAGCTGGCCGCGAACGCGGAGCTGCTGGCGATGTGCATGCTGTTCGGCCTGCCGGGCTTCGTCCAGGAGGCAGCGATCACCGCGCTCGAGGTCGCGCCGGAGGCCGAGCGAGCGCGCATGCGGGAATACTGCCGCCTGCCGCCAGCAGCGCTTCGCGGCGCGGCATCGGCGGGATCCCGGGGCTGCGGATCATCGAGCCGGAAGCGGGCATGTTCATGCTGATCGACGTGAGCGGCACGCGGGCTGTTGGGCGGGGAGTTCGTGCGTGCGCTGTACGCCTCGCAGAAAGTATCGGTCATGGATGGCGCGGCGTTCGGGGCTGCCGCCCGCCGCCTGCGTACGCGTGTGCTTCGCAACCGACGAGGCGAGCATCGACGCGGCCTGCTGCGCGCATCCGGCGCTTTTGCGCCAGCGACCTGTCAGGTGCGCGCGCCGCGGGCGGCCGGACGCTAGGACGCAACGCGCGCGCGCAGCGCGCGAGTGTCGCCGCCCGTAGAGCGGCATAGACGATGAGTCCGAGCACGACCCAGACGATGAGCCGCAGCCAGGTGCCCAGCAGGCAGGCTCAGCATCAGGAGCCACGCAGCTCGCGATGCCCGAGCGCGGGGACCAGCGGGACCCACGGGAGTGCGAAACGGCCGCCGCGCCTGCGGGGCGATGCGGCGGAGGACGACGACCCCGACGCAAACCATCGCAAAGGCCAGCAGGGTGCCGATCGAGATCAGCTCGCCGAGCGCACCGAGCGGGCACGAGCGCCGGCGATGACGCGCGGCGATGCCGCCGGTGACGAGCGTGCCGATGACCGGCGTCTGCTGCGCGGCCGCTCACGCGGCCGAGCGCCGGCGGCAGCAGGCCGTCGCGCGCCATCGAGTAGAAGATCCGCACCTGGCCGACGATGCTGGCGAGCACCACCGACACGAGTCCGACGATCGCCACGACGCTCACCAGCGCCTTGACGGACCCGAGCGGCACGTGCGCGGCGGAGAGCGCGTAGTAGAGAGGATCGGCGACGTCGAGCGAGCGGTAGTCCGCGAGCCCGGTGACCACGATGCTCACGGCGACGTACAGCACCGTGCAGACGAGGAGCGAGGCGAACAGGCTCCAGGGCAGCGTGCGCTGCGGGTTGCGCGCCTCCTCGGCGAGCGTCGACACGCCATCGAAGCCGATGTAGGCGAAGAACAGGATGCCGGCGCCCTGCGCCAGGCCCGACCAGCCGAAATGCGCCGAAGCTGCCGGTGTTGTGCGGGGATGAACGGCTGCCAGTGCGCCGGGTGCACGTAGCGCACACCCACGACCACCAGCACGATGAGCGCGAATACCTTGGCCAGCACGATCGCGGTATTGACCGCGGCCGAAGTGCGGGTCCCGGCGAGCATGAGCGCGGTACAGCCCGAGGACCACCAGCACCGCCGGCAGATCCAGCAGGGCACCGGTGGCGACCATGCCGCGCCCGGGTCGACCGTGAAGGGCGCCTGGCCGAGCGCCGCCGGGAAGGCCGACGCCCAGGTCGGCGAGCGCCGGCGCGCACGTAGCCCGACCAGCTGATGGCGACCAGGGACGCCGAGAACAGCCACTCGAGTACCAGGCTCCAGCCGATGATCCAGGCGACGAGCTCACCGAGCGTGACGTAGGCGTAGGAGTAGGCGCTGCCGGAGATCGGCACCATCGCGGCGAACTCCGCGTAGCACAGCCCGGCGAAGAAGCAGGCAATGCTGGCGAGCACGAAGGCGAGCGACACCGCCGGCCCCGCCTGGTGGGCGGCGACATCCCCGGTGAGGGAGAAGATGCCCGCGCCGATCGTGCAGCCGACACCGAAGGCGGTGAGCGCCCAGACGCCGAGTGAGCGCTGCAGATGCGGGCCGCGCTCCCCGAGGGCCTCCTCGATGCACAGTGCGACACTCTTGCGCGACCAGACGCCCATCGAGACTCCGACGGCAAAAAAACGGGGCGGCATACGCCGCCCCGCAGTGTTACACGACTGTCGGCCTGATCAGAACTCGAGGTCGCGCAGCGCGTCGAGGAGGTTCGCCACGTCCGGGACCCCGACTCCGGTGGTCTGGTCGTAGCCCGAGTGCGCGACCCAGAACCAGTTGTCGCCGGTCTTGATGTCGCGCAGCGGCGCGTGGCGGCCGTGGTAGGCGAGCCCCGAGCGCACCAGCTGGTAGAGCGGCGCGTTCAGGAGGCCGATGCGGTGATGCGTGCCCGCCGCCAGGAGCGAGGTGACGCCGTTCAGCTGCGGCGCGGCGAAGCTGGTGCCGCCCCAGAAGTCCTGCACGCTCATACCCCCGCCGGCGGATGAGGTGTACCACACGGCGTAGCCGGTGTCGGGATCGGAGTTCACCGACAGGTCGGGCAGGTTGCGGCCGGGGAAACGGCCCGGGAGCGCGGCGATCAGCGCGGGCGGGGCCTGCGAGTTGTCGTACAGCGCCTGACCAGGCTGGGTATTGGCCATGCCCGGCACAAACCACTGATAGAACGGCCGCGGGAAGTAGATGCTCACTCCCCCGCCGGTGCCGACCGGGTAAATCCCGCAGGCCACGGGATCCGCCCCGAGCGAGTTGCAGAGCGGAATCAGGTAATCCCAGGTCCAGGCCTGCTCGGTGGGCAGGGTGACACTCGCGCCGGGCGGATTGCTGAAGGTCTGCGTGCCGGGCAGTGTCGTGCCGCCGGCCGCCGTCAGGAAGGGTTGAGTTGCCGGATCGTCGACCGACAGCACCTGGCTGTAGTTCGGCGGCAGCTCGTCCTGCTCATCGTACGCACCGTTGTCGCCGGCCGCAGCGAACAGGCTCTGACCCTGCAGAGCGGCCTGCAGCATCATGTCGTTGAAGGCGT
Source organism: uncultured Gammaproteobacteria bacterium (assembly GCA_963713175.1). Lineage (GTDB taxonomy): Bacteria > Pseudomonadota > Gammaproteobacteria > Steroidobacterales > Steroidobacteraceae > 13-2-20CM-66-19. Next base: position 121,558 of record CAVQKW010000010.1, read on the forward strand.
CGAGGATGCTGGTCATGCGGCCGTTGACCGGGTTGCTCACCGGACCGTTGCCGAACGGATTGTTCGAGTCGAACAGCTCCCACTCACCCCAGCTGGTGGAGAGGGTGTCGACCTCGTTCTCGTCGATGGCCATGGCGAACGCATCGATGAATGCCTGGTTGGTGTTGGGCGCGAGATAGACGCGCATCTTTGCGCCCGGGGCGATACCGCCCGACTGCTCGACGTCGAGCGTGGTCTCGAGCGAGCCGCAGGCATCGCATATCGCGCCCGGTCCCCCATCGACGTTCAGCACGGTGAGGCGCTTCGGGTTGACGTTGAGTCCGAGCGAGTTCCAGTAGGCGAACGCGTCAGTCGGGGTGAAAGCGGCCAGGCTGACGATGCCGATGGTGCGCCCGCGGCCGTCGATCCCCTCCTGGTACACCGGGTTGACGTGGTACCAGTCGGCGAAGTCGGTCACCGTCCAGGCGCCGGGCGGATCGGGCGTGTTGGGCATGCTGCCGCCGCCACTGTGCAGCGGGTGCAGCGACTGTTGCGCGTGCGGGAAGAAGCGCGGCCGCGTGTCGAGGCCGAACACCCCGCGTACCATTCCAGCCACCGCGGAGGGCAGCTGCGGCTCGGCGAGCGGCGCGCGGAACGCGTACGCCGGCTCGCTGCCCACCGCCGCCACCTGGAAGTGGTGCAGCTGCACGGCAAAGGCGCGCTCGATCGCCGCGGCGCTGCCCGACACCTTGAGCTGAGCGGTCGCCGAGCGGCTCACCGTGAGGCCCGCGGCTTCGAAGTGCCGGGTCACTGCCGCGATCGTCGCAGCGCTCGGCGCGAAGCGCTCCTGGAACTGCTGCGTGGTGAGGAACTGGTGATACTGCGGCGAGCCCTGCGTGTAAACCGCTTCAAGGAGCGGCTCGAGCTGCTCGGCGTTGTTGAGTTTCAGCGAAACGGTGACGCTGATCTGTGCGTTCCCCTCGATCGCCGCCGCTTCGCCCAGATCAACCGCGGCGGGTGCACCCCGGTGCGGGAAGGGCGCAGCGCTCGCGGCCCCTGCCACGACGAGTGCCGCGGCAAGCAGATACTTGCTGAGTGTCATTACAGATCCCCTTGGTGCGAGTGCCCGTTGTTGTGATGTTTGCAGGCAAGCGCAACGATGCGCCGGCGCACGAGTCATTGCAAGAGACCACGCGTGTAAGCGAACGCGATTCCGCCGTCACATGTTTGACATAAGCGCTCGAGGGACGCGGTGCGTTCCCGGCCCGCGCTTCAGTGCACGCTAGTGCTGCGGAATGTTTCCGTCCGGGGTGAGCTTGTCGATCGCGGTGGGCAACGCCTGCGAGAGCTTCTGCGCCAGCTCCTGCGGATTCATGCCCGTCTTGGCGGCGAGCTGGCCGAGCATGCCGCTGCCGAACACCTGGCTGATCTGCGTCGGCGAGATCGTCTGATTGGCGCCGGTCGAGACCCACGAGCGCGCCACCCCGCCCAGGCCCTGCTGCTCGAGCTGATTGACAAGACCCTGCACGCCGCCGTGCTGCTGGATGAGCGAGTTCACGACGGTGGCCATCTCGGCGCCGACGATTCCGCCCAGCAATCCATCGAACAGTCCCATATCCCCTCCCATTCGCGAGCCAACCTGCTGGCTGTGGCTGGATTGTGCCCGTGGGCGCGACCCGGGCTCAAGAGGCGCGACCGGCGCCGGGTTTTGGCCGCCGCGCGGCCGTCTCCACGAGCTGAAGCGGCGCCGTGACGGTGCACGCGGCGCCGGTTTATTATATTATTACGACGACATTAAAACCCGCAGTGGTGCCCGGATCATGAGACAGGTGAGAACGCTGGGTCTTCTCGGCACCGGAGTGATCGGCGGCGGCTGGGCGGCGCGCGCGCTGCACTTCGGCATCGACGTCGTTGCCGCGGACGTGAAATCCGAGATGGAGGCCTGGATCCGCGGCGCGGTGGCGAATGCCGAAGGGGCCCTGGCGCGGCTCACCTTCGCGCCGCTCCCGCCCAAGGGCAAGCTGACGTTCACCACCGACCTGCAGGCCATGGCGCGCCAGGCCGACTTCATCCAGGAGAACATCCCCGAACAGCTCGAGCTCAAGCAGCGCATCCTGGGCGACGTCAGCCGCCACGCGCCGCGCGACGTCGTGATCGCTTCCAGCACCTCCGGGCTCATGCCCTCGGACCTGCAGCGTGACATTAAGTTTCCCGAGCGTTTCCTGGTCGCCCATCCGTTCAACCCCGTGTACCTGTTGCCGCTGGTGGAGCTGGTGGGCGGCAAAGAGACCTCCGCCGAGGCCATCGATGCGGCCAGCCGCTTCTTCACGTACATCGGCATGCACGCGCTCAAAGTGCGCCGCGAGGTGCCGGGTCACCTGACCGACCGGCTGCAGGAGGCGCTATGGCGCGAGATCCTGCACATGGTGAACGAGGGTGTCGCCACCACCGGGGAGCTCGATGACTCGATCGTCTACGGGCCCGGGCTGCGCTGGGCGGGAATGGGCACCAACCTCATCTACCATCTCGCCGGCGGTGAGACCGGCATGCGCCACATGCTGCGGCAGTTCGGCCCCTGCCTCAAATGGCCGTGGACCAAGCTCGAGGCACCCGAGCTCACCGAGCAGCTGATCGACCGCATGGTCGAGGGAACCCAGGCGCAGGCCGCGGGCCGTTCGATCCGTGAGCTCGAGCGGCTGCGCGACGACTATCTGGTCGCGATCCAGCAGGTGCTGCGCCAGTTCAACATCGGCGCGGGCGCAACGCTGCGCGCGCTCGAGGAGCGGTTGTACGAGGAGGGCGCCGCCGCCGCGCACCCCCGCATAGCGGCCGCCGCGGGTGCCGCCGATGCCGAGCCGCTGCGGATGCTCGAGACGCAGGTGCGCCCCGAGTGGGTTGACTACAACGGCCACATGACCGACTCGCGCTACCTGCAGGTTTTCGGTGACGCCACCGACGCACTGTTGCGCTATGCCGGGGTCGACGAGGCCTACCGCGGCACCGGGCGGGCCCTTTACACGGTGGAGACGCACGTTACCCACCAGGCGCAGGCGCGGGCGCTGGAGCCGCTGTACGTCACCAGCCGGGTGCTGGAGGTCGACGAGAAGCGGGTGCGGCTATTCCATGCCCTGCATCGCCGGCACGACGACGTGCAGGTCGCGAGCGCTGAGCAGCTCTACCTGCACGTGGATACCGCGGCCGCGCGAGCCACCGCGATGGATGCGGCGGTGAATGCGCGGCTCGTGGCGCTGCAGGCGGCCCAGGGGCGACTGCCGGTGCCGCCACAGGCCGGGCGGCTCGCCGCCAAGGCCTGAAGCGGTGCCCAAGATCGTCGATCATGACGAGCGCCGCGACCAGATCGCCCTGGTCGCCTGCCGGGTCGTGGCCGAATACGGTTTCGACCAGGCGACGATCGTGCGCATCGCGCGCGAGGCGGGCTACACCACGGGCATGGTGGCGCATTACTTTGACAGCAAGCAGGAGATCGTCATCGCGGCGTTGCGGCTCATCCTGCGTCGCATCGAGGAGCGCCTCACCGCCGCGGCGCAGGACGACGGGGTTGAGCTGCTCGCGCTGCTCGCCGAGGCGCTGCCGGTGGATGCCACGCGCTTCACCGAGTGCGCCTTCTGGACCGCGTTCTGGGGGCAGGTGCCCACCGACAGGCGCCTGAAGCGCATCAATGCCTGGGTGCACCGTGAGTACCTGCGGCTCTTCGAGCGCTGCCTGGCGCGCGGCTGGCCCGAGTGGCTGCAATGGCCGCCGGCGACGCGCGAGCAGGCGCTGCGCTCGGTGGTCACTTTCATCAACGGACTAACCGCCAGCGCCGTGGCCAGCCCGGGCGACTGGCCGGCGGCGCGGCAGGTGGGGCAGCTGCGGCTGCAGCTTACGATGTTGCATGCCTGGTCGATGAGCGCCGCCGGGACCACACGCCGCGCGCGCGGGACGGCAGCCTCAGGCTAGTGCGGTCCGCGAGGACTGCAGCAGCAGGGTGCCCATTTGCTGTGCGTTGACCGGATGGCCATGCAGATAGCCTTGCGACTGATCGCAGCGCATCGCCTTCAGGAGCTCGAGCTGCGCGAGCGTCTCGACCCCTTCGGCTACCGTCACGAGTCCGAAGGCGAGCGCCAGGCCGATGATGTTGGAGGTCAGGCTCACGCTGGCCGCCTCGGCGGGCAGACCCATGATGAACGAGCGATCGATCTTCAGAGAGTCGACCGGGAGCTTGGAGAGGAGTCCGAGCGAGGAGTAGCCGGTACCGAAGTCATCGAGTGCGATGCGCACGCCCGCGGCGCGCAGCTCGCGCAGCTTGCGGCTCGTGCCCTCGAGGTCCTGCAGCAGCGCGGTCTCGGTAATCTCCAGATCGATGCGGAAGCCCGCTTCGGCGAGCGGCCCACGCGCCAGCAGATCCAGCACCCGTGCAACGAAGTCGCGCCGCCGCAGCTGCAACGCCGAGACGTTGACCGCCACGCGCGTCGGCGCCACGCCCTGCGCGCGCCACCCCGCGCAGTCGCGCGCCGCGCGATCCAGCACCCAGTTGCCTACGTTGATGATCATGCCGGAGCTCTCCAGCACCCTGAGGAACCCGGCCGGAGTCACCACGCCCCGTGTCGGGTCGTTCCAGCGCAACAGCGCCTCCACCGACTCGACCTCGCCCGAGGTCAGGCTCACCTGCTGTTGGTAGTACAGCTCGAACTGCTCCTGGTCGAGTGCGATGCGCAGGCGGTGCTCGAGGGACAGCCGCTCGGCGAGCTCGCTGTGCATCTGCATCTGGTAGTGCAGGTACTGCTCGCCGGTATCCTTGGCGCGCTTGAGTGCCGCTTCCGCCTTCTCGAGCAGCAGGTTGCAGTCGCGCCCGTCGGTGGGAAAGCGCGCCACCCCCGAACGGCACGATACGCGGATGATGCGGCCTTCGATGGAGAACGGCTCGCCGAACACCGTGCTGTCGAGGAACGAATTGACGCTTTCCTCGGAGGTGCTGGGAGTGGGCAGCAGCAGCGCGAAGGTGCCACCGCCGAGGGAGCCGATGCAGTCGTCGCTCTGCACCGTGCTCTTCAGGCGCTCGGCTACGTTCTGCAGCAGCAGGTCGCCGAACGGGCGGCCGAATCCATCGTTGATGTTGGTCAACTGATGCAGGTCGACGACTGCGAGCGCCGGAGTGAGCTCCCGGCCGATGCGTTCCTGCAGCAGCCGGTCGATGCGCTGGCAGAACAGTGCCCTGCGGGCGAGCCCGGTGGTCGGATCGTAGGCTTCGAGGAAGCGCGCCACGTGGGCGTGGCGCTGCGAGCGCAGCGCGAACGACAGGCTCTGGGTGACATCGCGCAGCAGCGCCAGCTCCTCGTCGCGCACCCGGTTGGCCTCGCGCGACGCCAGCATCAGCGCGCCGACCTTGGCTCCCTCGACGATGAGCGGCAGTGCTACCAGGGACTTGAAACCGGTCTTCATGAGCATCTCGCGCATCGCCACCGGCGGCTCCGACTGGGTGACATCGCTCACCACCACCACCTCGCCGGTGCGCAGTGCGCGGCTGGTGAGCGTGGCGTCGGGCTCGTCGCCTTGCGCGATCGGCACGACCTCCGGCACCGGGAAGTCCGTGCCCTCGCCGGAGCGGAACGAGGGGGTGGCACTGCGGCCGTCGGCATTCATGAGGGAGAGTACCGCGCGGTCGTAGCCGCCCACCTGGGTGGCGATCCGGCAGGCCTCCTGCAGCAGCTCGTCGCGGTCGGGGATGCGCAGCAGCGCTGCGTTGATCGCGCTCTGCATGCGCAGCACGCGCGCCAGGCGCGTGATCATCGCCTGCTGGCTCTTGCGTTCGGTGATGTCGCGCGCGACGCTGATGAGATAGCGCCGCCCGTCCTGCTCGACGTAGCTGAGGCTCACTTCGACCGCGACCAGCGTGCCGTCCTTGCAGCGGTGCTGGCCCTCGATGACCGCCGAGCCCGAGTTGCGCACGAACTCGATCGCGTCGGGCCAGGGAGCCGCGCGTGCGGTCACGGAGATGTCCGCCAGCTTCATCTTCAGGAGCTCGTCGCGGCTGTAGCCGAGGCGGCGTTCGACCGCCCCATTGACGTCCAGGATCGCACCGCTCGCGGCGTCGACCACGTAGAGCAGGTCGCTGGTGCGATCGAGGAGATTGCGGAAGGTATGGACCTCCCGCTCGGCGTGCTCGTGCCGGGCGCGGGTGCGCAGTGCCTCGATGCCGTAGGCCAGATCCGCCGCGAGCTGCAGCAGCTGCGACTCTTCAGGGTCGCCGAAGTCCTCCGGCACGCCCGAGTAGATGCTGAGCGCGCCGATGCACTCAGCGCCGACCGTGAGTGGAATGGCGATCGAGGAGGCGTAGCCGCGCTCGAGCGAGGCGCTGCGCCAGGGCTCGAACCGGGCCTCGCTCTCGATGCGGCGCGCGCGCTGCGGCTCCCCGGTGCGGATCGCGCAGCCGGTCGGTCCGAGGCCGCGTGGCGAGTCGTCCCAGGTCACCTGCAGCTGCTCGATGTACCCGGCCTCGTGACCGGCATAGGCCTTGGGCAACACGCGCCTCTCAAGGGAATGCTCGGCATAGCCCACCCAGGCGAAGCGGTAGCCGCCGACCTCGATGATGATCTGACAGATGCGCTGCAGCAGCTCGTTCTCGTCGCTCGCGCGCGTGAGCGCCGCGTTGCAGGCGCTCAACACGCGCAGGCTGCGATTGACCGCTTGCGCCGCGGCCGACGCTGCGGCCTTGCGGGCAGGAGCTGCTTTGGGCGCTTTGCGTTCCGGCACCGGGAATCCTGCCTGCCACGCGGGAGTGCGGCCGCGGTTCCGCCGCTTGAGTTAACGGCAAAAGACCCGGTCCGGCAAGGTGTCGCGGTCCGAGAGTGCGACGTCCGTCTCGGGCGCGCGGCGGGCCCCGCCGGTGTTGCCGCGCAGCATGCCTCACCGCAACGATATACTGCCCAAGGGAGAGTCATCCGTGGACTTCAGTCTCACCGAAGAGCAGCAGCTGATCATCAGCACGACGCGCAAATTCGTGCGCGGGGAGCTCGTTCCCCACGAGCGGGAGGTGGAGGACACCGGTCAGCTGCGCCCCGAGCTGCACCATGAGCTCAAGGCGAAAGCGATAGCCGCCGGCCTGTACGCCGCCAACATGCCGGCCGAAGTCGGCGGCGCGGGCCTCGACGCGGTGAGCTGGGTGCTGTACGAGAAGGAGCTCGGACACACGAGCTACGTGCTGCATTTTGCCTGCGTGGGCCGGCCGTCCAATATCCTCCTGGCCTGCGAGGACGAGCAGCGCGAGCGCTACCTGCTGCCGGCGGTTCGCGGCGAGCGTACCGAGTGCCTGGCGATGACCGAGCCGGGCGCGGGCTCGGATCTGCGCAGCATGAAGACCACCGCAACCGAGCAGGGCGGGGACTTCATCATCAACGGCACCAAGCACTTCATCAGCCACGCGGATCACTCGGACTTCGTGATCCTGTTTGCGGCGAGCGGCGAGGAGCAGACCCCCCGCGGGCGCAGGAAGCTCATCACCGCGTTCCTGGTGGATACCGGGATCCCCGGCTTCGAGGTGCTGCCGGGCTACCGCAACGTCTCACACCGCGGCTATACCAACAGCATCCTCCAGTTCAGCGACTGCCGGGTGCCAAAGTCCGCGGTGCTCGGGGAAGTGCACCAGGGCTTCGAGGTGGCCAACACCTGGCTCGGTGCCACGCGGCTGCAGGTCGCGGCCAACTGCCTGGGTCGTGCCGAGCGTGCGCTCGAGCTCGCCAAGCAGTGGGCGGTCGACCGGCGCCAGTTCGGGCAGCAGATCGGCAAGTTTCAGGGCGTCGCCTTCAAGCTCGCCGACATGGCGATGGAGCTACGCGCGGCGCAGCTGCTGACGCTGGAGGCGGCGTGGAAGCTCGAGCAGAAGAGCGCTACCGAGACCGACATGGCGATCGCCAAGCTCAAGGCAACCGAGATGCTGGCCATGGTGGCGGACGAGGCGCTGCAGATTCACGGCGGCATGGGTCTCATGAGCGAGCTGCCGCTCGAGCGCATCTGGCGCGATGCCCGCATCGAGCGCATCTGGGACGGCACCAGCGAAGTGCAGCGTCATATCATCTCGCGGGCGCTGCTGCGGCCGCTCGGGGGCTGAGGGTTAAGCTGAGGGGCAACCCTTTCGGGGTCTATTTGCCTTTCCAGACCGGCTTGCGCTTCTCGGAGAACGCGCGCGCGCCTTCCTTCAGGTCCTCCGAGCGGATCACCTTCTGCACCGCGCTCAGTGCGTCGTGGACTTCGAACGCCTGGTGCTCGGGTGTCATCTCGGTGTGACGCAGCAGCTGTTTGATCGCCGGGAACAGTAGCGGCGGACCCGCGGCGAGCGCCTGGGCGATCTCGCGCGCCTTGGCCAGTCCCGCCCCTTTGGGCACCACGTGATTCGCCAGTCCCCAGTGCCTGGCCTCCTCGGCATCCATCCAGCGGCCGGTCATGAGGAACTCGACCGCCACGTGATAGGGAATGCGCCGGCGCAGCTTGATCGTGCCGGCATCGGCCAGCACGCCGACGTTGATCTCCGGCAGCGCGAAGCGCGCATGCTCCTCCATGACGATGATGTCGCTCCCAAGAACGATCTCGAAGCCCCCGCCGCAGGCGATGCCGTTGACGGCCGAGATGATCGGCTTGTCGAGGTTGCGTGGATAGTTGAGTCCGCCGAACCCGGCCGCGCCCCAGTCCTCATCGGATTCCTCGCCCTCCGCGGCGCCTTTTAAGTCCCAGCCGGCGCAGAAGAAGCGCTCTCCGGCGCCGGTGACGATCGCGATGCGCAGCTTCGGGTCGTCGCGGAACCGCTCGAACACCTCGTTGAGGCGCCGGCTGGCGGGGAGGTCGATGGCGTTGGCCTTCGGCCGGTCGAGCGTCACTTCGAGGATCGCGCCGCTCTCGGCGGTCTTGATGCCGTCGGACATGTCAGTGTTCCTCCGCCAGGCGGATCAGCGTGTCGACCGCCACCGCGCCCGAGCCTGCCGGCCGCACGATGACGGGGTTGATGTCGAGCTCCACGAGAGCCTCGAGGTTGGCGTCAGCGTAACGTGTGCAGCACAGCACCGTCTCCACGAGCGCCGGCACATCCCCCGGCGGGCGGCCCCGCAACCCGGCGAGCAATCTACCGACTTTGAGGCCCGCGAGGGCGGCCTGGATCCCCGCCGCATCGAACGGCGGCAGGAGCGTCGCGCTGTCGCGCAGCAGCTCGGTCAGTACGCCCCCGGCTCCGAGCACCAGCAGCTGCCCGAACTGCGCATCGACCGTGATACCCACCAATATCTCGGCTACGCCGTCGGTCACCATCTCCTCGACCAGGAGCTGCTCGCAGAGGCGTGACAGCTGCTGGGCGGCCTGTGCGGCGGCGGCTGTGCTGCGCACGTTGAGCACCACGCCGCCGACTTCGGACTTGTGTTCGAGGGATGCTCCGGCCGCCTTGATCACTACCGGAAAGCCGAGCGCTTCGGCGGCTGCGGCCGCGTCCTGGGGCCGCACCAGCGCGGCGCGCGGTACGCGCACCCCGAAGGCAGCGAGCGCCGCCTTGCCGTCGGGTTCGCTCAGGGCGCGCACGCGGGCAGGAGCGCAGCGCGGCCGCCGCAGCTCGACCCGGGCCCCGGCGGCCCAGGTCTGACCGACGCCGCCGGCCAGCTCCAGCGCCTCGAGCCCCTCGCGCTGCCCCTGCAACGGGACGATGCCCGCGGCGAGGCACTGCTCGCGTGTCGCCCTCGGGAGCGACTCCGGGAGCGAGGAGATGATCGCGCCGCGCGCACTCGCGCCCGGCAGCGCCGCGGAAAACTCCGCGATCACGTCGAGGTAGGCACTCGGGTCGGCCTCGTCCGCGGGCGGGCAGTCGATCATGAACCCGACGGCGTCGTAGCCCGCGCGCTGCACCGTGGAGAACATCGACCGCAGCCGCGGGCGGTCGAACCAGGCGTGCGTCTGGAAATCGAACGGGTTGGCGATCTGCACCCGCTCGCCGAGAATCTGCGTCAGGTGCGCCGCGCTCGCCGGCGGCAGCGGTGCGAATTCGAGCGCCAGGTTGCGCGCCGCATCCGCCGTCATCGCCATGTCGCCCCCGGAAGCACCCATCACCAGCAGGCGCTTGCCCGGCAGCGGTCCGCCGCAGTGAAACACCTTGAGCGTCTCGCACAGGGTCGCGAGCGACTCGCAGCGGGCGATTCCCGCCTGGCGGCAGAAGGCATCGAAGGCGGCGTCGGTACCGGCGAGCGCGCCCGTATGGGTGTGGGCAGTACGCGCTGCGGCCTCCGTACGCCCGGCCTTCACGAGCGCAATCGGCTTGCCGGCAGCGCGTGCCTGGGCCGCAGCCCGCGCGAAGCGGCCGAGGTCGCGCACGCCCTCGAGGTACAGCCCGAACGCGCTGATGCGCGGGTCGGGGCAGAGCCGCTCTATGAGCTCCTCGGCCGCAAGTCGCGTCTGGTTGCCGACGGTGAGCAGAAGCCCGATCGGTAATGAGCGGGCGTTGAAGAGCAGGTTGAGCGCAATGGTGCCGCTCTGGCAGATCAGCGCCACCCCGCGCTCGCGGCGCGCGCCCACCACCTGGTCCGGCCAGAGCGCGACCGCGTCGAAGAAATTGATGAAGCCGTAGCAATTGGGGCCGAAGAACGGCAGCTCGCCCGCGCTCGCGATGAGCTCGCGGGTGAGCCGCCGGCCCTCATCGTCGGCGGCTTCCGCGAAGCCCGACGCGAAGCACACGAAGCCCCCGGCGCCGCGGCGCTCCAGGGCGGCGGCGATGCCCGGGACCTCACGATTCGGCGCGGCGATGAAGGCGGCATCCGGCACACCCGGCAGCTCCGCGACCGAGCGGAAGTAGGGCTGCTCGCGCGTCGAGGCGCGTGACGGGTGCACCCGCCACAGCTCCCCCCGGTAGTCGATCGCGCGGCTGGCCGCGGCCACCGCGTCCGCCCAGGTGCCGCCGAAGAGCGCGACACTGCGCGGCGCGAGGAGCCGCTGCAGGGATACGCTGCTCATCCGCAGCGCCCGCCGCCGCGCAGGCCAAGAGCCCGCGAACCCGGACCGGGGAAGCCCTGCGCGGGCGCCGCCGCCGCCAGCGCGGCGAGAGCGGATGCAACCTCGGTGGGGAAGGGCACGGTCGCGGCAGTAGCGCCCTGGTGCACGTGGATCAGCATCAGCTCTGCGGTTGCCGCGGGCTGCGCCGCGCCCACGCACCGCAGCTCGAAGGCCGCGTGGATGCGCTTGTGGTCGGCACCGAGGATGTGGACGCTCACCGTGACCGTATCGCTCCCCTTGAGCTCGTGCAGGTAATGGATGTGCAGTTCCACCGTATACAAGGTGCAGGCGGTGCGTGCGCGGTAGGCGCCATCCATCCCCACTCGATCCATCAGGGCGTCCGCCGCCAGACTGACGATCACGCCATAGTAGGCATCGCGCAGATGAGCGTTATAGTCGATCCACTCCGGGAGGATCGCGGTCTCGTAGATGGGAACCCCCGCCACGTCACCCCCTCCTGAGCGCCGCTGCCGGCCTCAGCTCAGCTGCAGACGCTCGCGGGCCTGCGCCGGCGTGGCGATCCGGGCGCCCATCGCCTCGATGATCGTGCGGGCCTTCTCCACCAGCTGCGCGTTGCTCGCGTATACGCCGCGACTGAGGTACAGGTTGTCCTCGAGCCCGACCCGGACGTTGCCCCCGAGGAGCACCGACTGCGCCACCCAGGGCATCTGCATGCGGCTGATGGCGAACGAGGTCCACACCGAGTCGGCCGGCACGGTGTTGACCATGGCGATGAGGTGCCCGACGTCAGCGGGCACCCCGTAGGCAATCCCGCAGCACAGCTGGATGAGCGCCGGGGCCGCGATGAGCTGCTCCTTGATCAGCTGCCTCACGAACCACAGGTTCCCGGTGTCGAACACCTCGAGCTCGGCCTTGACGCGCAGGTCGCGCAGGATCTGCGCCCCGCGGCGCAGGTAGCTGGGCGTGGAGACGTAGGCGCGGTTGCCATCGCCGAAGTTGAGCGAGCCGCAGTCGAGGGTGGCGATGTCCGGGCGGTAGAGACCCTCCTGGCACAGGTCGATCACGTGCCGCATGCGATCCTCCTGGCTGACGAAGTCGGTCCCTTCGGCTGGCGTGTCCTTGAGCCCGTTATCGCCGACGCAGATGTAGCCGCCCATGCCGCAGGTGAGATTCACCAGCACGTCGACCTTGCTCTCACGGATGAGCTTCACCACCTCGCGGTAGTGGCGGGTGGCCATGCTGAACGCGCCGCTCTCCGGGTCGCGCACGTGGATGTGCACGATGGCAGCCCCGGCACGTGCCGCCGCGATGGCGGACGCGGCGATCTCTGCCGGGGTGATCGGACAGTGCGGACTCTTGGTAACCTTGGTGTCATCACCGGTGATGGCACAGGTGATGATGACGTCGGAGTTCATGGCGGGCCTTACGCTTAAGCACTGCTGCGAATGGTAATATTATGGCTATAATAATATAACGGGCCGGCACAGCACGGCAAGCCGCGGTGCGGAGGATGAGCATGCAGACGCAGATGATGATCGCGGGGAAGCTCGTCACGGGCGAGGGCGAGCTGGAGTCCGTGCTGGACGCGGCGAGCGGCGCGCAGCTGGCCGCAGTGCGCGCGGCGAGCGTGGCGCAGGTCGAATCGGCGGTGGCGGCGGCGCAGGCCGCTTTCGAGGGTTGGGCGGGCACGGCGCCCAAGGACCGCTCGGCGCTGCTGCTCAGGATCGCCGATCATCTGGATGCACGGGCCGCCGACTACGCGAGCCTCGAGTCGCGCAACACCGGCAAACCGCTCAGCGCCGCACTCACCGACGAGCTGCCGGCGATCGCGGACGTGTTTCGCTACTTCGCCGCCGCCTGCCGCCTGCCGCAGGGACTCGCCGCGGGGGAATACCTGCCGGGACACACCAGCATGATCCGCCGCGACCCGGTGGGAGTGGTGGGGTCCATCGCACCCTGGAATTACCCGTTGATGATGGCGGCGTGGAAGATCGCCCCGGCGATCGCCGCCGGGAACACCCTGGTGCTCAAGCCCTCGGAGCAGACCCCGCTCACGGCGCTGAAGCTCGCAGAAGCGCTCGCGGAGCTGCTGCCCCCGGGCGTAGTGAATGTCGTGTGCGGCCGCGGCGAGCCGGTCGGCACGACGCTCGCCGCCCATCCGCGGGTGCGCATGGTGTCGCTGACCGGGGATGTCGCGACCGGGCAGAAGGTGCTGGCCGCCGCCGCCGGCAATCTCAAGCGCACGCATCTCGAGCTCGGTGGCAAGGCCCCGGTGATCGTGTTCGATGACGCGGACATCGAGGCGGTGGTTGCCGGGGTGCGCACCTTCGCGTTCTACAACGCCGGTCAGGACTGCACCGCCGCCTGCCGCATGTATGTCGGGGCGAAGATCTACGAGCGCGTGGTGGCGGATCTGACCCGCGCGGTGGGCAGCATCCGCGTCGGCACGCAGCAGGAGCCCGGGGTGGAGATGGGGCCGCTGATCTCCGCGCGGCAGCGCGAGCGCGTGGCGGGCATGGTGGCGCGCGCGCAGGCGGCGCCGCACATCGAGGTCACCACCGGCGGCAGGCAACGCCCCGGGAGCGGCTTCTTCTACGAGCCGACCGTTATCGCCGGAGCCCGGCAGACCGATGAGATCGTGCAGCGCGAGGTGTTCGGGCCGGTAGTCTCGCTCACCCCCTTCACGGATGCCGCCGAGGCGGTGCGCTGGGCCAATGACTCCGAGTACGGCCTCGCCTCCTCGGTCTGGACCGCGATGTGGGGCGGGCCATGCAGGTCGCTGCGCGGCTGCAGTACGGCGCCACCTGGATCAACACCCATTTTGCGACCGTGAGCGAGATGCCGCACGGCGGCTTCAAGCGCTCCGGCTACGGCAAGGACCTGTCGGTGTACGCGTTCGAGGACTACACCGTGGTGCGCCACGTGATGGTGAGGCTCAAGTGACTCCGCGGGCGCGCGCCGCCGCGGCGCTGCTCTGCGCCCTGGGGTTCGCCGCCTGCGGTTCGGCTCGCCATGGCGGCGAGGAGCACGGTGCTGCACATCTACAACTGGGCCGACTACATCGGCAAGGACACCATCGCGGAGTTCGAGCGCCGCACCGGGATCGAGGTGGTCTACGACACCTACGATTCCGACGAGACGCTCGAAGCGAAGATGATGGCAGGGGACTCCGGCTACGACGTCGTCAGCACTTCGACCGACTACTTCGGCCGCCAGATCAAGGCCGGCATCTACCAGAGGCTCGATCGCGCCAAGCTCCCCAACTGGAAGAACCTCGATCCGCACGTGCTCGCGATCGAGGCGCAGGCGGACCCGGGAAATCGCTACGCGATGCCGTATCTGCGCGCCGTCAATGGCTTCGCCTACAACGTCGACATGATCCGCCCGCGCATGCCGGACGCGCCGGTCGACAGCCTGGACATGATCTTCAAGCCCGAGATCATCCGGCGCTTCGCCGACTGCGGCGTTTCGTTCCTCGATTCGCCGGAGGACGTCCTGCAGCTGGCGCTCAACTACCTGCATCTCGACCCCAACACCACTAGCGCCGCGGACTACGCCCGGGCCGAGAAGCTGCTGCTCGCGGTGCGGCCCTACATCAAGGCCTTCGACTCGTCCGAGTACATGAACGGGCTCATCAACGGCGAGTTCTGCATCTCCATGTCTTTTTCCGCCGACTACTCCACCTCGCAGGCGCGGGCCCGGGCGGCCGGAGTCGACGTGCACCTCGCCTTCACCGTGCCGAAGGAGGGGGCCAACGGCTCCTTCGATGCGCTCTTGATCCCGGCCGACGCGCCGCACCCGCAGAACGCGCTGAAGTTCCTGAACTTCATTCTCGAGCCGAAGGTGATCGCCGCGATCACCAACGAGATCCACTACGGCAACGACAATCGCGCGGCCGACCCGTACGTCGATCCGCAGATTCTGCACGACCCGACGATCTATCCAACCTCCGCGGTCGAGGCGCGGCTCTATTACGCCCGCGAGGTGGCGCCCGCGCTCGAGCGGCTGCGCACGCGCACCTGGACGCGCATCAAGACCGATCTGTAGCGCTTCAGCGCTGCGCGAGCTGCATCTCGAGTGTGCGGCGGCGCTCGCTGCGTCCCATGAGCCAGCCGGCCGCGAGGATGCATACACCGACGACGGACACGATGAGACTCGCGAGCGCGTTGATATCGGGGCTCACGCCGAGCTTCACTTTCGAGTAGATGACCATGGGCAGCGTGCTCGCGCCCGGCCCGGAGACGAAGCTCGAGATCACCAGGTCATCGAGCGACAGCGTGAAGCACAGCAGCCAGCTCGAGATGATTGCCGGGGCGATGATCGGCAGCGTGATCTCGAGGAAGGCGCGCGCCGGGCCCGCCCCGAGGTCCATGGCCGCCTCCTCGAGCGAGCGGTCGGCGCTCTGCAGGCGTGCCTGTACCGTGATGGTCACGTAGGCGGTGCAGAAGGTCACGTGCGAGATGACGATGGTGATGAAGCCGCGGTGCGGCCAGGCGAACAGCTGCATCATCGAGACGAACAGCAGCAGCTGCGTGATGCCGGTGATGATCTCGGGCATGACCAGCGGCGCGTTCACCATTCCGGTGAGCAGCAGCCGCCCGGGGAAGCGCACGAAGCGCACCAGCGCGATGGCCGCCAGCGTGCCGAGGACCACCGCCACCGTGGAGGCGCTGACCGCGACCTCGAGCGACAGGAGCGCCGCCTCCAGGAGCTCGCGGTTGTGCCAGAGCCTGCCGTACCAGGCGGTCGAGAATCCGCCCCACACGTTCACCAGCGGTGAGGCGTTGAAGGAATAGCCGATCAGTACCAGGATCGGGATGTAGAGCACCGCGATGCCGAAGCACAGCACCGTGAGCAGGAACGCCGAGGAGCGTCGTTCCATCGCGCCTCAGGCCTCGAGCTGCCGCACGTTGTAGTACTGGTAGACGGCGATCGGCCCGACCAGCAGCAGGAGGAACGCGATCGCCACTGCGGCGGCAACCGGCCAGTCGTGGTTGCCGAAGAACTCGTCCCACAGTACCCGCCCGATCATCAGGTTGTTGGGGCCGCCGAGGAGCGAGGGGATGACGAACTCACCCACCGCCGGGATGAACACCAGCATCGAGCCGGCGATGACTCCGGGCACGGACAGCGGCAGCGTGACGTCGAGGAAGGCCCGCCACGGCGGGCTGCCGAGATCGGCGGCCGCTTCCAGCAGCGTCGGATCGAGCTTCTCCAGGGTGGCGAACAGCGGCAGCACCATGAATGGCAGGTAGGAGTAGATGATGCCGAGGTATACCGCGAGATTGGTGCGCATGATGCGCAGCGGCTGGTGAATGACGCCGAGGTGCAGCAGCAGCGTGTTGAGCAGCCCGTTGTCGCGGATGATCCCTTCGAGCGCGTACACCCGCAGCAGGAACGAAGTCCAGAACGGCAGCATGATGATGAGCAGCAGCACGCCCTGTGTGCTGCGTGGCGCGCGCGCGATGGCGTAGGCCATCGGATAGCCGAGCGCCAGGCACACGAGCGTCGAGAAGAAGGCGGTTTTCAGCGAGAACAGGTACGCGACCCCATAGACCTCGTCGGTGAACAGGTAGCGGTAGTTGGCGAAGCTCAGCGACACGTGCAGGTGGTTCTCGGGCGAGAACCACACCACGTCTGTGAACGGCGGAACGCGCGCCGCGGCTTCCGCGAAGCTGATCTTGAGGGCGAAGGCGAACGGGATCAGGAAGAACAGCAGCAGGAACAGCAGCGGCGGCAGGATGATGAGCCAGCGGCCCGGGCGCCCGGTCGATTTCATGATGCGCCGCTATTGTGCGCGATAACGGCGGCGCCCGGTAGAACGCTCAGCTCACGCCCGGCGGCCGCCGAGGCGGCGCGTTGCAGCCGCACCCCGGCCGGGTTCGCGGCCGGCATCCGGGAACTGTCCGGGGAATACCGAGCGCAGATAGGAGAGGGCGCGCGCCACACAGGCCCGCCGGTTGAGGTTCGTCTCGCTCTGGAACGCGATGCCCTGCCACAGCACCTCGAGCACGCCGATGAGCCCGAGCGTGACTCCGTCGGCGTCGAGGTGCCGGGCGCCGGTCTGGGCGATGAGCCGCTCGATGAGGTCGCGCACCAGCGCTGCGAACTCCTCGTCCTTCTTGCCGCAGATCTCCAGGTACTCCTGGCGCGAGCTCGCCTCGCCCCAGAACGAGTACCAGACCGATACCTTGCGGGGGCTGGCGATGTCGGCGTCGAGGTACAGCCCGATCAGCAGTCCCAGCGCCGCCACCGGCGAATGCCGCAGTGCGGCCACCGGCTTCAGGACCCGCTCGTCGAATTCCGTCGCCAGGTACTCGAGGGCGGCGATGAGCATCGCCGCCTTGGAATTGAAGTAGAAGCGCACGATGCCGGGCGACAGCCCGGCGAACGCCACTACCCGGCTGACGGTGGTGCGCGAGGGACCATAGATGTGCAGCGCGGAGATGCAGGCATCGATCAGCAGCTGGCGCGCGCGCTGCCGTCCGGGGCGCCGGCCGGCCTCGGGCCCCGGCCCGTGCGCCGCCGGTTTCACCACGCGCGCCGTTGCGATTCGAGGACTCAAGCGAAGCGCGCGGGCGCGCTCGGCAGCCGCACCTCGGGAATGCGCGCCCGCAGCAGATCGTGGAACTCGAGCATCCAGGTCTCGAGCTGCGACAGGGGCCCGGGCCGGTAGTGGCTGTCGGCGAGGCCGCGCTGCAGGCGCTCGCACAGCATCCGGTCCTCGCTGTTGACCTGCATGTTGATGCGGTTACCGAGCCAGCGTATGAGACGCATCTCGCGCCGCTCGTCGGGCCGGCCGAAGGCCGCGCCCCTGATCAGTGCCTTGCCGGGTCCGCGCGGCAGCACCTGAAAGAAGTCGATCTGCTCGGGCATGATGTCGATGCCCGAGGTTCGGCAGGCAGCTGTAGAAGCGCCAGCTGCGGCGCTGTGGCTCCGGCAGATGCGGCGCGGTGACCGCGGCGACGTACTTCTGGTAGATCCGCTCGCTCCAGCGCGAGGAGGGCGCGTCGCGCATCCAGCTGATGCCGCGCGCGATGCCGGGAACCCCACGCTGATCCTCGTAGTCGGGCGTGAACAGGCGGTTGAGCCCGGGATGGCCGATCGGCACGTGATAGGACTCGAGGTAGTTGTCCATCGCGATCTTCCAGTCGACATCCCACTCTTCGACGGTACAGCGGCTGCGTCGGGACGAGCTCCTCGAGCCGGTACGGTGCCAGCTCCTCCAGCATCGGCGCCCACATCTGCGAGGGCGGTGGCGGGGCCTCCGCGGCGAGGCATACCCACACGAAACCCAGCGCGATCTCGGCGCGCACCTGATCCAGTCCGTGCTCGCGCAGGTTCGAGGTCGGGGAAGCTGTCGCGGGCCGGCGTGGCGAGCAGCGAGCCGTCGTAACGATAGGTCCAGCCGTGGTACGGGCAGGTGATGCGCCCGGGGCAGTGGCCGGCGCCCTCGAGCAGCCGCGTGCCGCGGTGGCGGCAGACGTTGCGCAGTGCCCGGATGGTGCCGCCCGGCTCGCGCAGCACGATGACGCTGTCGCGGCCCAGCTCGAAGGTGACGTAGTCCCCGGCGCTCGGGATCTGGCTGACATGGCAGGCGATCTGCCAGCTCGGCTTCAGGATCCGCTCGTACTCGAGGCGGGTCATCTCCGGGTGGTTGTAGACCCAGGCCGGCAGGGAGCGGGCAGGGCGCGGGGGCGTGTCGGCCGGGCGGGCGGCAGGGGAGTTCATGAGAGGGGTCCCGCTGGATTTATATGATTGTTTAATTTTACCCCAAAAAACTATATGATCATATAGTTGTCATGGCACTGCAACTGTCCCTGCCTTAAATCCGGAGGAGCGCGCTGCCATGGCGAGAACTATGACCCGGAACAACGAGCACTTCCGGCGCGCGCTCACGCGCCTGCCGCTCGGGGTGGCCTCGAATTTCCGCTACTGGGGCGAGGACCGCACCATCTACGTGAAACAGGGGCGCGGCGCGCGCATCACCGACCTCGACGGCAACGTGTACGTCGACTACCGCATGGGCTACGGGCCGGCGATCCTCGGCTACGCGGATCCGCGCGTGGACGCGGCGGCGCGCGCCGGCATGGAGGTCGGCGGCGTGTTCGCGCTGTCGACCGAAGCGCGAGTACGAGGTCGCCGAGCGCATCGCGCAGATGGTGCCGGCCGCGGAGCTGGTGCGCTTCTCCAACTCCGGCACCGAGGCGGTGATGGCGGCGCTGCGCCTGGCGCGCGCCTACACCAAGAAGGACAACTACGTGATCCTCGAGGGCAGCTACCACGGCCTGTTCGATGCGGCCATGTGGTACACGCCCATGGACAAGTGGAAGCAGGTCGGCGATCCCGGAGGTCTACCCGTACAGCGAGGGCGTGCCGCTCGTCGACGCGCAACTTCGCGCACTTCGTGCAGGCGAACGACGCCAACCAGCTCGAGGACGTGTTCAAGCGCCACGGTCACGCGATCGCCTGCCTGCTGGTCGAGCCCATCATGGGCAACTGCCTGGGCATCGCCGCCGAGCCCGCCTACATGCGCGCGGCGCGCGAGCTGTGCGACCGCTACGGCGTGGTGATGATCATCGACGAGGTGAAGACCGGGTTCCGCGTGGCGCGCGGCGGCGTGCAGGAGCTGTACGGCGTGCGTGCCGACCTGTGCACCTTCGCCAAGGCCATCGGCAACGGCTACCCGATCTCGGTGCTCGCCGGGCGCGAGGACATCATGCGCAAGCTCGGCAAGGGCGTGGCGCACGGCGGCACCTACACCGCGCACCCGGTGTCGCTGGCCGCGGCCGAAAAGACCCTGGAGATCCTCGCTGAGACGGATGCGCTCGAGAGCATCGCCGCCTACGGCACGCGGCTGCGCAGCGGCAAGAGCGCGATCCTCAAGTCGCGCGGCATCGCCCACAGCTTCGTCGGCCATCCGTCGATGAGCGGCCTGTACTTCGCGCACGAGCCGCCGCGCACCTACCGCGACTGGAAGGGCAGCGACTACACCTTCTACGATGCCGCCGCCAGGGTGCTGCACGACGAGCGCGTCCTGTGCGAGCCGGACTCGCGCGAACCGTGGTTCGTGTGCGAGGCGCACGACGATGCGTGCCTCGCCGATACGCTGCGCGGGCTTCGAGGTCGCGATCGACCGCACGCTCGAGCGCGCTGCGCACGACGCGCCGCGTCCCCGCCTGAGACGCGCGCGGGGAGGCGGGGGCGTGGGCAGCAAGCAGCACGACGCCATCGTGGTGGGCGCCGGCCACAACGGGCTGGTGGCGGCGTGCTATCTGGCGCGCGCCGGCCTCAAGGTGCTGGTGCTGGAGCGCAACGCCTACGTCGGCGGCGCGGCCGTCAGCCGCAGCCTGTACGAGGGCTTCACGTACTCGAACTGCTCGTACGTGTGCAGCCTGCTGCGCACCGAGATCATCCGCGGCCTCGAGCTGCCGCGCCACGGGCTGCAGATCATCCCCTACGAGGGTGGCTGCACGCATGATGCGCAACGGCGAGCACCTGGCGATCTACGACAACCACGACGCCATGCGCCGCGAGCTCGCGCGCCATTCGCGCCGCGACGCGGAGGCCTACGACCGCTACGTGCGCGACATGCTGCGGCACTGCCGCTTCATCAAGCCGCTGCTGCTGCGCGAGCCGCCCGATCCCGACCTCGTTCAGGCCGCGCGACCTCCGCGAGCTGCCTGTTCCTCGGGCGGCACTTCGCAAGCTCGGCGAGGCGCGCATGTACGACACGCTGCGCTTCTTCACCATGAGCTGCGCCGACATGCTCGACGAGTACTTCGAGAGCGAGATCGTCAAGGCGCACCTGGCGGGCAGCTCCATCATCGGCACGGCGCTCGGGCCGCGCTCGCCGGGATCGGCCTACGTGCTGCTGCACCACTACATGGGCAGCATCGACGGCGCGGTCGGCGCCTGGGGTTTCGCGCGCGGCGGCATGGGCGCGATCACGCAGGCGCTCGCCGCCTCGCTCGACGGCGAGCGGCGGCGCGATGCGCGCCAGCGCGCCGGTGCGCGCAGATCCTCGTGCGCGACGGCCGCGCGACCGGGGTGGTGCTCGAGAGCGGCGAGGAGATCCGCGCGCCGGTCGTGGTCTCGAACCTCGACGTGCGCCGCACCTTCCTCGAGAGCATCGCGCCCGAGCACCTGCCGGCGGAGTTCCTCGAGCAGGTGCGGAACTTCAAGATCCGCGGCTCCTCCGGCAAGCTCAACATCGCGCTCGACGGCCTGCCGCAGTTCCCGGCGATTCCGCAGGGCTCGCCCTGCACTGCGCGGCGACATGCACGTCACCGATACCCTCGAGATGATGGAGCGCGCCTACGACGACTGGAAGGAGGGCCGCTGGTCGCGCGCGCCGTACGTCGACATGCTGATTCCGTCGCAGATCGATCCCACCATGGCCCCGGACGGCAAGCACTACATGTCGGTGTTCGTGCAGTACTGCCCGTACCAGCTGGCCGACGGGGAGTGGACGCGCCGAGCGCCGCCAGGCATTCGGCAACACCGTGATCGATGCGATCGCGCGCCACAGCCCGAACTTCCAGCGACCTGATCCTGCACGCCGAGATCCGCACGCCGCGGGACATCGAGAACGAGGTGGGCCTGACCGAGGGCAACATCTTCCAGGGCGAGCTGACCTTCGATCAGCTGCTGTTCAACCGCCCGATCCCGGGCTACGCGCAGTACCGCGCGCCGCTCGAGGGGCATGTACATGTGCGGCTCGAGCACCCACCCCGGCGGCGGCGTCATGGGTGCGCCCGGCGCCAACGCCGCGCGACGCGATCCTGCGCGACCTGGGGCGCCGGCAATGAGCGCCACCCGGCACGCGCCGCACCGCTACGACTGCATCGTCGTCGGCGGCGGCCACAACGGGCTCGTCTGCGCGACCTACCTGGCGCGCGGCGGGCGCTCGGTGCTGGTGCTGGAGGCGGCCGAGCGGCTGGGCGGCGCGGCGGTGACGCGCGAGTTCGCCCCCGGCTTCTCGCGTATCGGCCTGCGCGCACCTGCTGCACCTGATGCCGGCGGCGTTGATGCGCGAGCTCGACCTGGCGCCGGCACGGCCTGACGCTCGCTGGCGATGACGTGCCGACCACGGCGCTGTCCGCGGACGCGGTGCATCTGCCGCTCGCCGCGGCGGGGCGAACTCGCCCGGCTCCCCGTACCACGACGAGGTCCGCCTGATGCCGGCAGATGTCCGCTCACGTCGACCGCGCCGCTCCTGCCCGGCACGCGCGTGCTCACCCACTGCAACGCGGGCGCGCTCGCCACCGGCGGCTACGGCACCGCGCTCGGCGTGCTCCTCGCGGTGAAGGGCGCCGGTCGCAGCTCCGCGTGTTCGTCGACGAGACGCGGCCGCTGCTGCAGGGCGCGCGGCTCACCGCGTGGGAGCTCGCGCAGCGCCGGCATCGACGTCACGCTCATCTGCGACAACATGGCGGCGCAGGTGATGGCGCGCGGGCGAGGTGCAGCGCGTGGTCGTCGGCGCCGACCGCATCGCGGCCAACGGCGACACCGCGAACAAGATCGGCACCTACTGGCGTGGCGGTGCTGGCCGCGCGCACCACGGCATCCCGTTCTACGTCGTCGGCGCCCTGGTCCACCGTCGACCTCGCGACGCCGACGGCGCGGCCATCCCGATCGAGGAGCGCGAGGCCGACGAGGTCACCCACCACGGCGGCGCTTGCTGGCGCCGGCCGGCGTGCGCGTGCGCAACCCCGCGTTCGACGTGACGCCCGCCCGCTCTGATCGCCGCCATCGTCACCGAGGCACGGGTCCACCGTCTGCGTATCGACGAGTCGCTCGTGGCGCCTCGTCGCCGATGAAGGCGATCATCCTCGCCGCCGGTTACGCCACGCGCCTCCGCCCGCTCACCGACACGTACCAAGGAGCTGCCCCCGGTCGGCGGCCGCCCGATCATCGACAGGATCCTCGATCGCGTCGCCGAGGTGGCCGCGACGGTGGACGAGGTGCACGTGGTCACGAACCCGCAAGTGCACGCGTTCGCAGCGTGGGCGGCAAGGCCGCGACGTGATCGTGCACGACGACCTGACGAGTCGAACGAGGACCGCCTGCGGCGCGACCGGAGACATCCGACTCGACCGGTGGAGCGGGCCGGCCTCGACGACGACCTGCTCGTGGTCGGCGGGCGACAACCTCTTCGCGTTCTCACTCGCCGACCTACGTCGCGTTCTGGCGCAGAAGCGGACCGCGAGCGCGCTCGCGGTCCACGACTCGCGGACCGGACTCGCACGCCTGTTACGGCGTCGTCGAGCTCGCACGCCGACGACCGGTCGTCGGCCTCGTGGAGAAGCCCAGCACCTCGCCGCAGCCGACGCTCGTCGGCGACGGCCACGTACCTGTTCTCGCGTGAGCACGTGGCGTTGCTGGGCGGTATCTGGACGATGGGAACCCGGCCGATCCTCCCGGGCGGTTCATCGAATGGCTGTACGTACAAGACGACGAGTTGAGTAAGTTGGCAAAA